>NZ_JBXAJX010000022.1:0-575 GCF_058797695.1 Variovorax sp. GW823-FHT02B07 | reverse complement strand
TCGCCACGCAGCTTGCAGCCTTCAATCAACACGTCAGCGAAGACTCCGCCCGACTCCTTGCTTCGGGGGGTGCACTTCATATCTTCAAACTCGCATTGCCGAAGCGTGAGCTTTGCGTGTCCTTCAATGACAAAGTACTTTGCTGTGCAGCCAATGAATTCCGCTTCGCCATCGCTGCCGACGCCTCCCCAATGATTCCGATCGGGATTGGTGCCAACGAACCGACAAGACTCAAAAACAAGGGCCGTGCTTTTTTCGCCGGCATACCCTATGGAACCGTCCGTCCATGCGCATCGCAAGAAGTGAACGCGGTTGGTCTTGCCGTATCCAAAGATGCCCGAGAACCGACAGTCTTCATACCGCACGTCCGTGGAGTTTCCAATCTTGATCTGATACGCACCGACGAAGTCGCAGTTCTTGAACAGGATGTGACTCCAGTCAACGTACTGAAAACTCTCACCGCTGATCTCCGCGCCCTCAATGGTTAGTAAAGCGTCTCCGATTTCCTTTTTTCGAAGCTCTGGATCTTTGAGGTACTGAAAGATCTTTCCAAACTCGCGGATGTTCTTTTTGGA
>NZ_JBXAJX010000021.1:0-585 GCF_058797695.1 Variovorax sp. GW823-FHT02B07 | reverse complement strand
CGCACCCACGGCGCCCGGGCCCAGGCCAGCGGCAACCTGCGGGGCATGGTGCCCGGATGCACCTTCCAGCTGAAGAAGCACCCCAGGGAGTCGGCCAACGCCGAATACCTGATCCTGGACACCCACTTGCTCATCGAGGACGTGGCAGAAGACAGCCAGAACCGCGAAGCCACTGTCGACCGCAAGCAGCAATGGCGCGTGCAGGTGGACTTCACGGTCCACCCGGTGACCGAACCATTACGCCCAGAGCCGACCCAGCCCAAGCCCGCCATGGTCGGCCCGCAGGTGGCGCTGGTGGTGGGCCCCGAAGGCCAGAACCTGTGGACGGACGAGCTGGGGCGCATCAAGGTGCAGTTCCCTTGGGACCGGCAGGGACAGAAGAACCAGCACAGCAGCTGCTGGGTGCGGGTGAACTCGCCCTGGGCGGGCAACCAGCTCGGGGGCATCCAGATCCCGCGCATCGGGCAGGAAGTCATCGTGAGCTTCATCGCGGGAGACGCGGACCTGCCGATCTGCATGGGAAGAGTCCACAACCAGGTGAATCTGCCGCCGTGGCAACTCCCTGGTCAGAGCGCATTGAGCGGG
>NZ_JBXAJX010000020.1:0-816 GCF_058797695.1 Variovorax sp. GW823-FHT02B07 | reverse complement strand
GTCTCTTCCGGCGCCGACTTCGACCTGGATGCCTTCATCGGCCAGGAGATCAGCTGCGAGATCGAGCTCGATGGCTCTTCCCCCCGCCAGATCAACGCCCTGATCACCGACGCAGCCCTGTGGGGCGAGGAAGGGCGCCACGCCCAGTACAAGCTCACCCTGCGCCCCTGGCTGCACCTGGCCACCCTGCGCACCGACTGCAGGATCTTCCAGAACCTCAGCGTCGTCCAGATCCTGGACGAACTGCTGGGCGGCTACGCCTTCCCCGTGGACAAGCGCCTGATCGAGCACTACCCCGTGCGCGACTACCAGACCCAGTTCAACGAGAGCGACTTCGCCTTCCTTGCCCGCCTGTGCCAGGAATGGGGCATCAGCTACCACTTCGAACATTCGGACGGTAAACACCGCCTGGTGCTCTCGGACGCCATGGGCGCCTATGCGGCTGGCGATCCGCTGTACGAGCATGTGGAATACCACGCCCCGGGCTGGAAGATCGATGCCGAGTACATCCACAGCTTCGTTCCCCAGCACCAGCTCACCAGCGGGAAGTACGCCACCCGGGACTACGACTACATCCGGCCCAGGGCGGATCTGAGTGTTTCTCGAAGCGACCCGCGCCCGACCGGACAGGCCGAGGGCGAGGTTTACCAGTGGCATGCATCGGGAGCGGGGGGGAGCCACTACGCCCAGCCCAATGCAGGTGCAGCTGCAGGCACTGATCCCCACGGCCAAGGCCGCCTGCTGTCCCTGCTGCGCATGCAGGCACTGCGCACCCACGGCGCCCGGGCCCAGGCCAGCGGCAACCTGCGGGGCATG
>NZ_JBXAJX010000019.1:0-999 GCF_058797695.1 Variovorax sp. GW823-FHT02B07 | reverse complement strand
AAGAGTGGGGTTGAGGAAAGGAACAGCGCAGGAAGCGCAGTCAGAACGGATCGACGATTCATTGAGTAGGAGATCACCTGGGTCTGATTGCATCGAGCGGCGGTGGATATCCCATGGAGGGAAAGTGTTCGGCCAGGAAATACCAATCCGGCACCTCCCCCTTCTCTCCTCCGACACGGCCGAGACCGGACATCGTTCTCCTTGCATTCGTTCTCACCACGCTGATCAGACATTCGCAGCCTTCCCTCTGCCTCAACGTGGAAGCTTGATGTTGGAACCCTCTTTATTGAGGTTGCGACCAAGCTTGCCGATGTCGGTGCCGCCGAACTGCTTGAACTCCTTGATCTGGGTGTTGGACAGGTTCAGCGTTTTGGAGAAAACGACTGAGCTGAGCATCAAACTGTCGACGACGCTACTGCCAAGATTCAACGTCGAGGCAATCGACGTGTTGCTGATCTCAAGACTCCCTATGCGGCCATTGCGCATATCAACCTCCTGAAAATTGCCCCCTTCCACCAAGAGCCGCGCTGTATTCAGGTAGGTCGCATCGATTCGACTGGCTTTCATATTCTTGAGCGTCACGCTTTGGCTGACTGGAGGACGGCTCTTGTATGCGGGCTCCTGCTCCGCTCCACCGACCCATGGCGCCTCAGAGTCCGGCGCGCTTGGCAGCACGCAATCGTTCAACAGCACGCTCGTCACGCGATTGGCGGCCAGGTAGAAGACCTTCTGACCACTGCCACTGATCTTCACGCCACTCAAGTTGATGGCTTTTCCCGACGCGACGGCGAGATTCATCTTCTCTGCGTTGACTCGCTCCATCAGGATTTCGCCCTTGAGCGTCGCTTTGCTCAGGTCCAAGGTGCCGAAGGTGCTATCACGGATCGTGAGGGATTGGAAGTCCGCGGGCACCATGCTGAAATCGCCACGCAGCTTGCAGCCTTCAATCAACACGTCAGCGAAGACTCCGCCCGACTCCTTGCTTCGGGGGGTGCACTT
>NZ_JBXAJX010000018.1:0-1203 GCF_058797695.1 Variovorax sp. GW823-FHT02B07 | reverse complement strand
GAAAAATGGCAAAAGGTAAATTCACCCGCACCAAGCCGCACGTGAACGTGGGCACGATCGGTCACGTTGACCACGGCAAGACCACGCTGACGGCTGCGATCGCCACCGTGCTGTCGGCCAAGTTCGGCGGCGAAGCCAAGGCTTACGACCAGATCGACGCAGCGCCTGAAGAAAAGGCCCGCGGCATCACGATCAACACCGCGCACGTCGAGTACGAAACGGCCAACCGCCACTACGCACACGTGGACTGCCCCGGTCACGCCGACTACGTGAAGAACATGATCACCGGCGCTGCCCAGATGGACGGCGCCATCCTGGTGTGCTCGGCCGCTGACGGCCCGATGCCCCAGACCCGTGAACACATCCTGCTGGCTCGCCAGGTGGGTGTGGGCTACATCATCGTGTTCCTGAACAAGTGCGACATGGTCGACGACAAGGAACTGCTCGAGCTGGTCGAAATGGAAGTTCGCGAACTCCTCGACAAGTACGAATTCCCCGGCGACGACACCCCCATCATCCACGGCTCGGCCAAGCTCGCCCTGGAAGGCGACAAGGGTGACCTGGGCGAAGGCGCCATCATGAAGCTGGCAGAAGCCCTGGACACGTACATCCCCACGCCCGAGCGCGCTGTGGACGGCACGTTCCTGATGCCCGTGGAAGACGTGTTCTCGATCTCGGGTCGCGGCACCGTGGTGACCGGCGCTGTCGAGCGCGGCGTGATCAAGGTCGGCGAAGAAATCGAAATCGTCGGTATCCGCCCCACCGTCAAGACCACCTGCACCGGCGTGGAAATGTTCCGCAAGCTGCTGGACCAAGGTCAAGCTGGCGACAACGTCGGCGTGCTGCTGCGCGGCACGAAGCGCGAAGAAGTCGAACGCGGCCAAGTGCTGTGCAAGCCCGGCTCGATCAAGCCGCACGTGCACTTCACCGCCGAGGTGTATGTCCTGTCCAAGGACGAAGGCGGCCGTCACACGCCGTTCTTCAACAACTACCGTCCGCAGTTCTACTTCCGCACGACGGACGTGACCGGCGCGATCGAGCTGCCCGCGGACAAGGAAATGGTCATGCCTGGCGACAACGTCAGCATCACCGTGAAGCTGATCAACCCGATCGCGATGGAAGAAGGCCTGCGCTTCGCCATCCGTGAAGGCGGCCGTACCGTGGGTTCGGGCGTCGTGGCCAAGATCCTCGACATCTAAGCCG
>NZ_JBXAJX010000017.1:0-2204 GCF_058797695.1 Variovorax sp. GW823-FHT02B07 | reverse complement strand
GTGTCCGCATCGGCCTTCTGCGCCCCCGCAAGCACGCCGATGGCCTGGCCGCTGTGCACGCGCAGCACGTCGGCCAGCGCCAGGTTGATGTCGCCGCCGCTGGCCAGTGTGGCGGTCTCGCCGCTGACGACCTGCAGCTGTTGGCCGGCCACCATCGCCAGCCCGCCGCGTGCGGCCAGCGCGATCACGGCATCGCTCGTGTGGGGTACCTTGCCTTCGCCGGTGGCGATGGCCTTGTCTGCGGCGTCCGCGTAGGCGGCATCCAATGCATCCGCCGCGACCATGCCGCTGGCGGTGTGCTCCATCGCGGTGTAGGGCGCACGCTCCTTGTCCAACTGGGATTCGTTGGCCTTGGTCGCCCCGATGTGCCCGGCCAGCTGCACGGTCTCGTGGGTCCTGGCCGCATCGCTCAGGGCCTGGCCCAGCTGCTGGACCTGCTTGAGCAGCGCCATGCCGGCGGCGAAGTCGCCCACGGGCTCCAGCTTCTGGCCGCCTGCGCCGTGGTACGTGCTCAGCAGCACGCCCTTGCCGCCGCGCAGCGCGGCATAGCCGTCGGTGCGCAGCTCTAGGCCCTGGCCTCGGAAGCTGCCGCGGAAGTTGTCGGCCTGGTGGATGAGGTGGCCCAGGTTCAGCTGGCTGTGAGCGGTGCTGGCGTGCAGCTGCACGCGCAGCTGCTGGTTCGAATCGTCGAACACCAGCTGACTGAAGCCCTCGCCGCCGAACTCCTTGGTCTTGAAGCCGCTCAGGGCGGCCGCGTTGCGGTGGCCCTTGTCGTCGGCGCTGGCGCCGTGCCAGGGCGGGGCATGGCCGGCCGCCAGATTGGCCTGGGCGCTGGGCGAGGCGTTGCCGGCTTGGGCGAAGACGTCGTTGCTGTCGTTGTTGTCCTGTTCGCTGTTCTCACCGGTGCGCGATGCGCCACCGGGCGTGGGGGCGATGCCGCCGTCGCCGCGGCCGTTGTACAGCGCGCCGACGATGACGGGCTGGTCCACATCGAGGTCGACGAACTTGACCAGCACTTCCTGCCCGATGCGCGGCAGCCACTGCCAGCCCATGCCGGGGCCGGCCTGGCGCTGGGCCACGCGGATCCAGCGGGTGCTGCGGTTGTCCTGGGCGCTGTCGCCGCTGCTGTTGTCGCTGGCGTTGTTCTGCCAGTGGAAGCGCACGCGCACGTCGCCTCGGTCGTTGCAGTACAGCTCGTCGGCGCCGTTGGGCGAGGTCTCGCCCGAAGGCCCGACCACGATGGCGCTGTGCACGCCGCTGGCCGTGGGCCTGGCGTGCAGGCGGGCACCGTCGGCCGCCGCCAGGGCGGGGCGCCAGGGGCGCGGGGCGTGCACGCCCGAGAAGCTGTTGGCGTAGCCCTGGGCTTGCGCGGTGGCGAGGTTCTGGGGCTGCGGATAGATGGTGTTGTCGTTGTTGCCTACGCTGGTGGCTGCAGACACCAGCCCGAACACATCGGCCTCGGCCGTCACAGGGGCGCACGGCTGGTCGAACACGAGGTGCTCCGTCAGCGCACCCAGCTGCGCCGCAATCGACGCCGCCGTGTCCTTGGGCAGGTTGTTGATGCCCACGTGTTCGACGGTGTCCAGCAGCAGTGCGGGCCTGGCCTGCAAGCCCAGCGCGGGCGCGTCGTCGATCTCGAGGCGCGTGCCCGCGCGCAAGGTGCGCACGGTGCTGTGGCCCAGCATCAGGTCGGCGCGGCATTCGGCCGCTTCCATCATCAATGCGGCGTAGCGCTCGACGGTGCGGTTGGTGTCCCAGCCGCGGCTGCGGTCGTTCAGGCCGAGCACGTCGTCGTATTCCAGGCGCGGGGCGTTCTTGCCGCCGACCGGAAAGCGCGCCGGGGCGCTGCCTGTGAGCTGGCGCTTGCCGTCGACGTTCCAGGCGCTCAGGTGCACCTGGGCCACCGACTGGCGCATGCGCCGCACCAGTGCCTGCACGGCGTCGCTGCGTTCCTGGGAGCTCTTGCGGTGAAAGCGAACGGGCGAGCCTGTATCGGCGGGCTGGGTGTCGTTGGACGAGAAGATGACGAGCTTGTGGCCCGTCGGGGCCTGGGCGTCTTCCTCGATGCGCCAGGCCAGGCCTTCTTCGGCCAGCAGGCGCGAGAAGAAGTCGCAGTCGCTCTCGCGGTACTGGGTGCAGTAGGTGCGAACGGGGGCGTCGGCGAGGAAACCGTTCACTTCGGAAGAGAAGGCCCAGCTGCCGGC
>NZ_JBXAJX010000016.1:0-2500 GCF_058797695.1 Variovorax sp. GW823-FHT02B07 | reverse complement strand
AGGTCCCTAAAATTGGCTAAGTGGGAAACGAAGTGGGAAGGCTAAAACAGTCAGGATGTTGGCTTAGAAGCAGCCATCATTTAAAGAAAGCGTAATAGCTCACTGATCGAGTCGTCCTGCGCGGAAGATGTAACGGGGCTAAGCCAGTTACCGAAGCTGCGGATTTGCAATTTATTGCAAGTGGTAGGAGAGCGTTCTGTAAGCCTGTGAAGGTGCGTTGTAAAGCGTGCTGGAGGTATCAGAAGTGCGAATGCTGACATGAGTAGCGTTAAAGGGGGTGAAAAGCCCCCTCGCCGTAAGCGCAAGGTTTTCTACGCAACGTTCATCGGCGTAGAGTGAGTCGGCCCCTAAGGCGAGGCAGAGATGCGTAGCTGATGGGAAACAGGTCAATATTCCTGTACCGATTGTTAGTGCGATGTGGGGACGGATCTTAATAGGTCATCCAGTTATTGGATTATTCTGGTTTAGTTGGATGTAGGCGTGCATTAGGCAAATCCGGTGCACATATACCGAGGCCAACGATCGAGCGGACTTGTCCGTGAAGTGACTGAACGAGGTTCCAGGAAAAGCCACTAAGCTTCAGCTAACAACGACCGTACCGCAAACCGACACTGGTGCGCGAGATGAGTATTCTAAGGCGCTTGAGAGAACTCAGGAGAAGGAACTCGGCAAATTGACACCGTAACTTCGGAAGAAGGTGTGCCCTATTAGTGTGTAGTGAACAACGAAGCATGAATGGGTTGCAAAAAATCGGTGGCTGCGACTGTTTATTAAAAACACAGCACTCTGCAAACACGAAAGTGGACGTATAGGGTGTGACGCCTGCCCGGTGCTGGAAGATTAAATGATGGGGTGCAAGCTCTTGATTGAAGTCCCAGTAAACGGCGGCCGTAACTATAACGGTCCTAAGGTAGCGAAATTCCTTGTCGGGTAAGTTCCGACCTGCACGAATGGCGTAACGATGGCCACACTGTCTCCTCCTGAGACTCAGCGAAGTTGAAATGTTTGTGATGATGCAATCTCCCCGCGGAAAGACGGAAAGACCCCATGAACCTTTACTGTAGCTTTGTATTGGACTTTGAACAGATCTGTGTAGGATAGGTGGGAGGCTTTGAAGCAGGGTCGCTAGATCTTGTGGAGCCAACGTTGAAATACCACCCTGGTGTGTTTGAGGTTCTAACCTAGGTCCATTATCTGGATCGGGGACAGTGCATGGTAGGCAGTTTGACTGGGGCGGTCTCCTCCCAAAGCGTAACGGAGGAGTTCGAAGGTACGCTAGTTACGGTCGGACATCGTGACGATAGTGCAATGGCATAAGCGTGCTTAACTGCGAGACTGACAAGTCGAGCAGATGCGAAAGCAGGACATAGTGATCCGGTGGTTCTGTATGGAAGGGCCATCGCTCAACGGATAAAAGGTACTCTGGGGATAACAGGCTGATACCGCCCAAGAGTTCATATCGACGGCGGTGTTTGGCACCTCGATGTCGGCTCATCTCATCCTGGGGCTGTAGCCGGTCCCAAGGGTATGGCTGTTCGCCATTTAAAGAGGTACGTGAGCTGGGTTTAAAACGTCGTGAGACAGTTTGGTCCCTATCTTCCGTGGGCGCTGCAGATTTGAGGAAGCCTGCTCCTAGTACGAGAGGACCGGAGTGGACACACCTCTGGTGTATCGGTTGTCACGCCAGTGGCATTGCCGAGTAGCTAAGTGTGGAAGAGATAACCGCTGAAAGCATCTAAGCGGGAAACTCGTTTCAAGATGAGATCTGCCGGGGCCTTGAGCCCCCTAAAGAGTCGTTCAAGACCAGGACGTTGATAGGTCAGGTGTGGAAGCGCAGTAATGCGTTAAGCTAACTGATACTAATTGCTCGTGCGGCTTGACCCTATAACTTTGATCAATCTGATCAAGGTGTTATGCCAAGTTGACGCATTCAAAATAATTCGCCAAAAGCTGATTCCAAACTCTATGAATTCGTTTGATTGATCGTGTGATCAATCGGACAACCCTTTATGCCTGATGACCATAGCGAGTTGGTACCACTCCTTCCCATCCCGAACAGGACAGTGAAACGACTCAGCGCCGATGATAGTGCGGGTTCCCGTGTGAAAGTAGGTCATCGTCAGGCTCTTACAGCCCAGAAAACCCCAGTCAGCAATGACTGGGGTTTTTTGCTTTGCGCGGCGCAAAGACCAAACGCATAAAAAGCGCTGACTCGAAAGAATCAGCGCTTTTTTATTGCAGCAGACAACCGCCAATCAGGCGTTGTGAACTCCCGAAGCATCGGATTGTGCTGCGCCGGCCGTAATCAGCTCTGCAAGCAGGTCCGTCGTCAGGGCCTCCAGCGACTCATCGGCAAAGAATCGAGCCCGGATCAGCTCGAAATACGGCGTCCCAGCCAGCCACGCATCCCACTCCGCATGCGACACCGCGTGCAGCTCCAGAAGCTTGAACTTCATCAACACCTTCATCGCATGGCGCGCGTGCTTCACAGGGTCTCGCT
>NZ_JBXAJX010000015.1:0-16913 GCF_058797695.1 Variovorax sp. GW823-FHT02B07 | reverse complement strand
AAATCAAGGAGGAGGCCGCAGGCCGGGGGACATTCGCGGAGGGAAGTACCCGGTGGCCTGTGCACACGCCCTGAACATCGTCGATAGAACCGAGCCGCCACGCCGGAGACAATCCGCGCCGGAGGAAAACAGTTCAATGACCCATTCGACGAAGAAACGAACGCCGTCGCGTGCCGCACGGCATGTCCTCGGCCTGGCACTGGCCATCGCCGGCTTCTCGGCGCAGGCCCAGACCGAAGCGGCTGCACCGCCCATGGCCACAGCCTCGGCACCCACCGAAGCCACCCCTGCCGCAACTCAAACCCGCGTGCGCTATCTGCGCATGCCCCAGCAGAGCGGCGCCGACCACCTGCGCGTGGTGCGCCGCGAGGACACGGTGGGCCGCGTGGCCGGCCAGGTCGCGTTGAACGTCGCGTTCGCCGTGCTCGGCACCGGCGCGGCCGTGCAGGGCTTCTCGAAGGACGGCCTCGGCGGCACCACGCTCGAAGCGTTGCGCGACGACCCGGTGAGCGTCAACCCGGCGATGAGCGAGTTGCAGGAGGCCCTGAGCAAGATCGCCACCGACATCTACCGCCGCCGCACCGAGACCGCGCTCGCCACCGCGCTGACCGACGGCTCGACGCCCGAAGAGATCGAGGCCGCGCGCCAGACGCCGAAGGAGGCCGACTCGCCGCTGGTCCCGGGGTCGTGGCACCTCGTCTACGAAAACCTGATGGGCTCGGACGAACTGTTCCGGCTCAAGTACGGCGCCTCGCTGGGGCGCGCGGGCTTCATGCGCCCGCCGATCGGCTGCAGCTACGAGTCGGAGCCGCTGGCCTGGACCCAGTGGCAGGCCGACGGCTGGCAGCGGCTGCGCGAGGAACGCGTGAAGATCGTGGCCCGTTGCGTCGAGGCCATCGGCGCCGCGCCGGAAAACCGCTGGTGACGGTTCGGGCGAAGGCGGTGTCGCGCTGTGTCGTCGAACACCGCATACGCACTTGAGGCTGACGGCACAACCGGTCGATTGTGATTTGGTGCTTGAGGAGCTATTCGCGAAACGTGCATTCGGTGAGTAGATCGGTCCGAGGGGCTTGGTGGGCGGGGCGCTGATTGTGAGTGCCGCTTAGTAGGCAATCTAGTTCTTCCAATAAAGGCACCTGCAACGCGAAGGCATTTTTATGCGACCTCCAGCCCCGCCAGCCTGGCGCATTGCGGGTATCCGAGCAAATCGATAGTGCTCAAGTTTGTAGCTTTGCTGGTCTAATTAGGCGTACGGGGTCATCAAGCAAAGCGAAGCATGAATCGCTGCAGGATGAGATTTCTTTGAGGGTTGAGATCGATCATTGGCTAAAAATAAATGAATTCATTAATCGAAGAAATATTGACTGCACCTGCTTCGCAGATAGTCGAAATACTCAGCGGCGCGACGGACGAGGATATATTTGAGGCAGCTTCTCGTGGCGCCGGGCAAGTCGCGGACATTTTTCTGAGGGCCGCTGACCCAAAGCTTGCCGCGCGCTTGATCTCCATTCTCCCTCCGGAGGTGCTGCGAGATGTGCTTCGGCGTGGTACAGCTGAAGCACTCTCTCATTTTCTTAGATCGATTCAACCATCACAACTTTCGCGAGTGTTGCAAAGTGCCAGCAATGAATTGGTCGAGCGCTTGATAGATGCTGCGCCGACTCGAAACTTCAGAATTTCTCTCGCGAAGGCATTGCCTCTTGATAGAAGAAAGCAATGGACCGATCGAGTTCGCTCAATGGAACGAGACCTGGAGCACACGCGCGTAGTGGCGGGAGATGCAACGTCTACCTTGTTCGAAGAGCGAAAGCGATTGCTTGGAGACATGGAAGAAGCAATTCGTGCTAAAGAAGAGGTGCTTCGAAATTTTGAGCGCGAGGCTCAAATGAAGCAAGCACACTATGAGCATCTTTCAATAGATGCTCGAAAACGCTTGGAGAAATTGCAAGAGCACCTCGCAGTCCAGCAATCTCAGATCGAAGAAAGAGAGCGGGCGCTAGCCATGCGTCAAGCCGAATTTGAAGAAGTAAATCGTCGGCAGGTTCAAGAGCGGATAGAGGTCAAAGTTCCGGAGTATGTCGCAGCGGCGGTAAGAGTCCTAGATGAGAGGGAAATTCTCTACAGAAGAAAGGCCGCGCTGTGGAGTTTGCAGGGTACGACTGTCTTGATCGTTGCGATTGCTGCCGCCATTGCGATTTCCTTGTTTGGAAGCGGAATCGGTGATTCGCTAAGCACTTTGTCTTGGCAAACACTTCTTTTTGTTTCGTTTAAAGGGTTGGTGGTACTAAGCGTGCTCGGTCTCTGGGCAAAGCACGCATTTACGGTAAGCAACGCATATATGCATGAGGCAATAAAAAGATCTGATCGAGCACATGCAATTAACTTTGGAAAGCTGTACTTGGAAATCTATGGAAATTCTGTAGACCGCAAAGAGTTGATCAATATTTTTGAGAATTGGAACATTGCCAGCGAAAGCGCCTTTGCAAAGGCCAGTCCTGCTAGTTTTGAACCGCAGGTTGTTGAAAAATTTGCAACTGCACTGAAGCTCTTTGAGAAAGCAAAACAGCAGACTGCAAGTTGATTTGCCGCAGCACTTTGGATTGACTGCTGGAAACGACCTCTTTTGAACCTTGTGCTACGAGCTGTGAGTCATCTGATCTCTCACACGCAACCTTCTAGTCAGGGATTGCTTGCCATTTCACCCAGGGGCCAAAAGCTGCGAGTGAGCTTGACGACTCGCTCGCAACACGCGTTGCTCATCACAGCAAGACAAGGCCTAGAGACAGGCAGTGCGGTTCACGATCTCAGCGGATCTGCTGCATGGAGCCTCAGCGCGTCGTGTATGGAAGGCTGTTGTCCATTCCGAACGTAATTCGGCGAGCGTAGGTCGGGTTGCGATGCTTCGAGGCAAGAAAAAGGTGGAGAAGCGTTAGCAATAGCGCAGCGCTCAGTACAACCCGAGCTGCCGCGTGCGCAGCCGCGCCAGCCCCAGCAGCGCATCCGTGAACGGCGTGGCCACGCCCGTCAGCTCGCCCAGCTCGCGCACCACCGTGACGAGCGCGTCGAGCTCGACCGAACGGCCTGCCTCCACGTCCTGCAGCATCGAGGTCTTGAACGCACCGAGCTTCATCGTCACCGCGTGCCGGTCTTCGGGGCTCTGCGTGATCTCGATGCCGATGCGCCGGCCGATCTCCTTGGCCTCGAGCATCACGGCCGAGATGAAACCGCGCACGTAGTCGTCGCCCATGATCAGGTCGGTGGTGGCGCCGGTGAGCGCGCTGATCGGGTTCACCGTCATGTTGCCCCACAGCTTGAACCACACGTCCTTCTGGATCTGCGGCGACAGCGTGGTGTCGATGCCCGTGCTCTTGAGCAGCTCGACCAGCTTCTGCACGCGCGGCGTGGCCTCGCCCGAAGGCTCGCCCACGATCAGCCCGTTGCCGAAATGGTGGCGCACCACGCCCGGCCCGTCGAGCGAGCAGCTGGCGTGCACCACGCAGCCGATCACGTTGCGCGACGGAATGGCCTTGGCAATGGCGCCTTCGGGGTCGACGGCCGCGAGGCGATGCCCCGTGATCTCGCCGCCGAAGCCGCCTTCGAGGAACCACCACGGCACGCCGTTCATGGCCACCAGCACGATCGTGTCGGGCCCGATCAGCGGCCCGATGCGTTCGGCCACGCCGGCCAGCGCGGGCGCCTTCACGGCGATCACCACCAGGTCTTGCACGCCCAGTGCCTCGGGGTCGGCCACCGCGTTCACCGGCACGCGCGTGCGCACGTCGCCGCGCATGAGCGAGAGGCCGTCCTTCTGCAGCGCGTCGAGCGTGGCGCCGCGCGCCACCACGTTGAGGCGCTGGCCTGCCTGCGCGAGGCCGACGCCGATCCATCCGCCGATCGCGCCGGCGCCGTAGATGCAAATCTTCATGGGAACAGGCGCCTCAGTTGCGGTAGCTCGGGTCGATGCGGTCCACCTGCCGCACCAGCGCATTGAACACGTCCTGCCCGGCGCCGTGCGCGGGGCTGAACTGCAGCGCGTCGCGCGTGCAGCGCTGCGCGATCTCTTCGCTCACCGGAATGGCGGCGCCCATCGAGAAGGTCGCCATCTGGATCTCGCAGGCGCGTTGCAGCGTCCACAAGATGGCAAAGGTCTGCGGCAGCGTCTGGCCCCAGGCCAAGAGGCCGTGGTTGCGCAGGATCACCGCGTTGCGATCGCCAATGCTCTTGAGCAGGCGCGGGCCTTCGTCGGCATGGATCGTGATGCCCTCGAAGTCGTGGTACGCCACCATGCCGTGCAGCTGGGCGGTATAGAAATTGGTCTGCTGCAGGCCGCCCTGCAGACAGGCCACGGCCACGCCGGCCGTGGTGTGTGTGTGCATCACGCAGTGCGCGCCGGGCAGGCCGTCGTGGATGGCCGCATGCACCACGAAGCCGGCCGGGTTCACCGGGTAGGTCGAGCCGTCGAGCACCTTGCCCTGCAGGTCGATCTTCACCAGGTTGCTGGCCGTCACCTCGCTGTAGTGCAGGCCGAAGGGGTTGATGAGGAACTGCTTCTCGCCACCCGTCACGCTGTCGGGCAGCCGCACCGTGATGTGGTTGTAGATCATCTCGGTCCAGCCCAGCATCGCGAACACGCGGTAGCAGGCTGCGAGCTCCTCGCGCGCGGCGCGCTCGTCGGGATGGATCGAGGGATGGACCAGCGCCGACGGCGCGGTGGCGAGTGTGTTCATGGCAGTTCCTTCATGTGATCAACCTTCAGCCGTGAAGCCGACCTCTTTCACGATCGGCGCCCACTTGGCGGTGTCCTTCTTCAGCAGATCGGCCAGCTCGGCCGGCGTGGAAGACATGGCTTCCAGGCCGAAAGTGCCGAGGCCGTCGATCACGTCCTTCTGTGCGAGCGCGTTCTTCATCGCCGTGTTGAGCTTCGTCACCAGTTCGGGCGAGGCCTTGGCCGGCAGGAAGAAGGCGAACCATTCGCTGTGCGCCATGTTCTTGATGCCCTGCTCGCCGAAGGTCGGCACATCGGGCGCGAAGCGGCTGCGCTTGGCACCCGACACGCCCAGGATGCGCACCTTGCCAGATTGCAGGTGCTGCGTGATGTCGCCGATGGGGCCCGACACCGCCGAGATGTTGCCGCCCAGGAGGTCGAGCATGGCCGGCTGCGTGCCGCGGTAGGCCGCGTGCTTGAGCTCGACGCCGCCCTGCTTGCCCAGCAGCGCGCCGATGAAGTGCGGCGTGGAGCCCGCGGCCGGCGAGCCGTAGTTGGCGCCGGCCGGGTTGGCCTTGGCCCAGGTGAGGAACTCGGGCACCGTCTTGATGGTGGCCGGCACGGCCGGGCCGACCGCGAAGCCGAAGTCGAAGATGCAGGCCAGGCTCACGGGCGTGAGGTCGACCATCGGGTCGTAGGGCAGCTTCTTGTAGATGTGCGGGTAGATCGTGAGGATCGACGTGGGCGTCTGCAGGATGGTGGTGCCGTCGGCCGGGCGGCCCTTCACGTAGCTCACGGCGATCTGGCCGCCCGCGCCGGTGCGGTTCTCGACCACGGCGGTCTTGGCGTAGTCGGGGCTCAGCTTCAGCGCAATGCGCCGGCAGGTGGTGTCCGAGGTGCCGCCGGCCGCGAAGCCGGTGACGATGGTGGCGTTCTCGAGCGCGGCAGCCTGCGCAAAGGCCTGCTGGCCGAGGCTGGCGAGCAGCGCCGAGGCGCCGGTGGACTGCAGCATGTGGCGGCGGGTGAAGGTCATGTCTGTCTCTTTTCGGGTGGGTGAGGAGGGAACAGGATCACGACTCGTCGCGCAGCCAGGTGACCGCGCCCGAGTGGGTCACGGCGCCCTGGTGGGCAGGGCGCACGGTGAGCGCGTATTTTTCCAACAAACCACCGTGCGCCGCCCCCGCGTTTACCTCACGTCCGGCCAGCCGCGACGCGATTTCTTCGGCGCTCAGTTCGACCGAAATGCTGCGCGCCGCGGCGCGTGCATCGATGGCCACCATGTCGCCGTCGCGCAGCACCGCGATCGGCCCGCCGTCGGCCGCTTCGGGCCCCGCGTAGCCGATGCACAGGCCGCGCGTGGCGCCCGAGAAACGCCCGTCGGTGAGCAGCGCCACCTTGTCGCCCATGCCCTGGCCGTACAGCAGCGCGGTGATGCCCAGCATCTCGCGCATGCCGGGGCTGCCCTTGGGGCCTTCGTTGCGGATGACGATCACGTCGCCCGCTTCGTAGCGGCGGTTCTGCACGGCGGTCTGCGCCTCTTCTTCCGAGTTGAAGACGCGCGCCGGGCCGCGGTGCACCAGCGTCTTCAGGCCCGCCGTCTTGAGCAGCGCGCCGTCGGGGCAGAGGTTGCCCTTGAGCACGGCCAGCCCGCCGTCGCGCGTGATCGGGTTGCCCGCCGCGCGCACCACGCGGCCGTCGGGCGCGGCGGCGTCGGCCACTTCCTCGGCCAGCGTGCGGCCGGTGAAGGTGAGGGCGTCGCCGTGCAGGAAGCCCTGCTCCAGCAGCGTGCGCAGGATGACGCCCGCGCCGCCGATGTAGTACACGTCGCGCGCCAGGTACTGGCCGCCGGGGCGCAGGTCGGCAATGAGCGGCGTGCGCGCGAAGATCTCGGCCACGTCGTCCAGGTGGAACTTGATGCCGGCCTCGTGCGCAATGGCCGGCAGGTGCAGCGCGGCGTTGGTCGAGCCGCCCGTGGCCGAGACCACGGCGCAGGCGTTTTCGAGCGCCTTGCGCGTCACGACGTCGCGCGGCAGCGGGCCGTCGCCCATCACCGCCTTCATGAGCTGCTTTGCCGCGCGGCGCATCAGCGGCGCGCGTTCGCTGAACACCGCCGGGACCATGCTCGAGCCGATGGGCGCCAGGCCCAGCGCCTCCGACACCATGCCCATCGTGTTGGCCGTGAACTGCCCTGCGCAGGCGCCGGCCGTGGGCAGGCAGGCGCGGCTCATGGCGTCGAGCTCGTCGTGCGTGGCGGTGCCGGCCAGCACCTTGCCGATGGTTTCGTAGGTGTCGACCACGTTGAGGTCGCGCCCGTCGGGCCCGGGCATCTGGCCCGGCAGCGCCGAGCCGCCGTGCACGAACACGCTGGGCACGTTGCAGCGGACCATGCCCATCATCAGGCCCGGCAGGTTCTTGTCGCAGGCGCCGATGGCGAAGATGCCGTCCCACTGGTGGCCGCGCGTCGAGGCTTCCACGCTGTCGGCGATGAGCTCGCGCGAGATCAGCGAGAAGCGCATGCCCGAGTGCGCCATCGTCAGGCCGTCGCTCACCGACACCACCGGGCATTCGTGCGGCGTGCCGCCGCCGGCGTAGATGCCGGTCTTGGCGTGCTGCGCCTGCTCGCGCAGGTTGAGGTTGCACGGGCTCATCTCGCCGCCCGTGTGGAACACGCCGACGTGCGGGCGCGCGATGTCCTCGTCGTCCTGGCCCAGCGCGTGCAGGAAGCTGCGCGTGGTCGCGCGGATCGTGCCCTCGCGGATGGTCGCGGAGCGGAAGCGTTTCGTGGGGTCGGTGGGCGTGGTCATGCGGCTGGCGAAGGCTGGCTCGTGGAAGGGCGGGGCGTCAGAACATGCCGTTCTTGTTCGCGGCGGTCTCGGGCACGGGTTGCACCACGTCCCAGTGCTCGACGATCTTGCCGTTCTCGAGCTTGAAGATGTCGACGATGGCGCTGCCGCGCGTGCCCGGCTCGCGCACCGCGTTCACGTGCAGGATCACGTAGTCGCCGTCGACGAAGCTGCGCTTGATCTCGCTGTGCGACTTCGGAAACTTCTCGCGCAGGAAGGCGATGAACTTGCGAAAGCCCTCGGGCCCGTCGGCCGCCGTCGGGTTGTGCTGCACGTAGCGGTTGCCCACGTACTGCAATGCTGCGTCAGCGTCCTTCTGGTTCAGGCCCTTCTCGTAGAAGGCGAGCACGGTCTGGCGGTTGGCTTCCTGCCGGGCCTGCGCAGTAGAGGCCGGGCCCGTCTGGGCGCAGGCGCCCAGAAGCAGGGCGGCGGCAGCGGCGAAAGCCGCGAGGGTGGTGCGTCGCATCGAAATTTCCTTGACGGTGGATCAGTAGCCGTTGGGCGCGGTGGCGCCCGGCGCGGCCTTGTACTTCGCAAGCAGTTGCTTCGCCGCAGCCGCGAGCAGGATCGTGTCGACGCCCACCGCCACGAACAGCGCGCCGGCCGCGAGCCACTTGCGCGCCTGCTCCTCGGTGGTCGACAGGATGCCGGCCGCCTTGCCGGCTTTGCGGATGCGCGCGATGGCGTCGGCGATCACGGCCTGCACCTCGGGGTGGTTGGGCTGGCCCACGAAGCCCATCGAGGCCGACAGGTCGGCCGGGCCGATGAACACGCCGTCCACGCCCGGCGTGGCCGCGATGGCGTCGAGGTTCTTCATCGCCTCGACCGTCTCGGCCTGCACCAGCAGGCAGGTCTGCGCGTTGGCTTCGTGCAGGTAGTTCGGGTAGGCCTGCCAGCGCGAGGCGCGCGCCAGCGCACTGCCCATGCCGCGGATGCCTTCGGGCGGGTAGCGCATGCCCTGCACCAGTTGCGCGGCCTGCTCGGCGGTGTCGACCATCGGCACCAGCAGCGTCTGCGCGCCGATGTCCAGGTACTGCTTGATCAGCGTGGTGTCGCCGACCGGAATGCGCACGACGGGATGCGAGCGCTGCGCGTCGGGCTGCGCCGACCATGCGCTGGAAATGCCCTGCAGCTGCGCGAGCACCGAGCGCACGTCATTGGGCGCGTGCTCGCCGTCGACCAGCAGCCAGTCGTAGCCGGTGCCGGCCAGCAGCTCGGCCACGTAGCCGTCGCCCAGGCCGACCCACAGGCCGATCTGGGGTTGGCCGGCCTGCAGGGCCTGCTTGAAGGTGTTGAGTGGGGTGTGCATGAAAAACTCGTCAGACGAAGCGGAAGGCGATAGAGCCCAGGGGGCCGTAGTCGGCGTGGAAGGTGTCGCCAGGCACGGCGTTGGTGGGTCGCGTGAACGAACCGCCCAGCACGATCTCGCCGGCTTCGAGGCATTCGTCCCACGGCGCGAGCTTGTTCGCGAGCCAGGCCACGCCGGTGGCCGGGTGGTTGAGCACGGCCGCAGCCACGCCCGACTCCTCGATCACGCCGTTCTTGTAGAGCAGCGCGCTCACCCAGCGCAGGTCGACCGCATCGGGCTTCACGGGCCGGCCGCCGAGCACGATGCCGGCATTGGCCGCGTTGTCGGCGATGGTGTCGAACACCTTGCGCATGGCCTTGGTGTGGCGGTCGAACTGCTCGATGCGCGCGTCGATGATCTCGATGGCGGGCACCACGTAGTCGGTGGCGGCCAGCACGTCGAAGATGGTCACGTTGGGCCCCTGCAGTTTCTTGCCGAGCACGAAGGCCAGCTCGACCTCGATGCGCGGCGCGATGAAGCGCGTGAACGGGATGTCGCCGCCCTGCTCGAAGAACATGTCGTCCAGCAGCGTGCCGTAGTCGGGCTCGGTGATCTGGCTGGCCTGCTGCATGGCGCGCGACGTGAGACCGATCTTGTGGCCCTTGACGATGCGGCCTTCGGCGATCTTGTGCTTCACCCATTCGCGCGAGATGGCGTAGCCGTCCTCGATCGTCATCTCGGGGAAGCGCTTGGAGAAATGCTCGACCTGCACGCGCGACTTCTCGCTCTCGTGCAGTTCGGCGGCCAGTTGGGCGATGGTGGCGGTGGAGAGCATGGGGGCTCGCTTCTTCTCTATGGCTTGTTGAACAGGGGATGCAGGTTGCTGTGCTTGCCGTCGTACACCTGCCCCGGCGCTTCGTCGATCTGCAGGGTGATGCCGATGTGGCGCTGCGAGAAGACGGGCTCGAAATGCGCGCGCACGGCGGCCAGCAGCTCGTCGCCCGCTTTCTTCTTCACCGCCTCGGAGCGGCCCGAGGCCATGCGCAGGTTGAGGTACACGAAGGCGTAGTCGGCCCGGCCGTCGGCCACCGCATAGTGGGCGGCGGGGTAGGCCAGCACGCGCGTGCCGCCCGTGGGGAACACCGGCTTGCCGGCCTCGTCGCGCTGTTCGAGCATGGTGTCGGCCAGCGTGCGGCACAGCGCCGACACGTCGGTTTCGGCCTCGATGTTGGGCGTGTACAGGATCACCAGGTGCGGCATGGTCGTGCTCCGTTCAAACCACCGACATCGTCGCGGCCGTGCAGGTCACCGCGAAGATCGGGATGGCCTTCATGTGGAAGATCTCGCCCTTGCCGCGCGCGGCCGCGGCCACGCTCAGGAAGGTGCGGATCTCGAAGCCGCCCTGGCCCGCTTCGCGGTAGGTGGCCTCGTCGCCGTAGTCGGCCTGCGACAGCAGCGCCTCGCGGTCGTTGGCGCACCAGCGGCGCATGAACTCGGCGTCCCATTCGGCATTGACCTTGCCAGAATCGGGCGTGGCCGGCCAGTGCGAGATGCCGCCAGTGCCCACCAGCGCGATGCGCTCGGGCACCTTGTCGCAGGCGCGGCGCAAGGCTTCGCCGAAGGCCCACGCGCGGTGCAGCGGCGTGAGCGGCGGGCCCTGGCAGTTGATGTTCACGGGAATGACCTTGGTGTCGAAGTTGGGCGTGAGGAAGTTCAGCGGCACCATGATGCCGTGGTCGAACTTCCATTCTTCCGCGTAGGCCACGTCCACCGTCTGCATCACCTCGCGGATCAGGCGCTGCGACAGCGCGGCGTCGCCGGGGATGGTGTGCTTCTCGATGCCCAGCCACTTCGGGTCTTCGATCGGGCCCTCGTAGCTGTCGGCCATGCCGATCGCATAGGCCGGCATGTTGTTCATGAAGAAGTTCGCGAAGTGCTCGGCCGCGATGACGATCACCGCGTCGGGCTTCGTGGCGCGCATCGCCTCGCCGAAGCGATGGAACTGCGCGTGGAACTCGTCCTTCACCGCCGGGTCGGCGAGATGCGCGCGGCCGGTGATGCCGGGGGCGTGGCTGCACACGCCTGCGAATACGAGACTCATGTCGATGCCCGCCCGGCCGCCCGAAGGGCATCGAGCGCCCCCTCGGGGGGCAGCAAACCACACGAAGTGGGGAGCGTGGGGGTCTTCATATTCCTGCCACCTTTTCGTCTGTGCCTGTTGTCATGGCGTAGATGCCGGCGCGCACCGGGCCGTACTTGCGCACGCCTTCGCGCATGGCTTCGAGGTAGTCCGCCCACGCCACGCCGAGCAGCGGCGCGAAGTGCATCAGCAGCTGCCCGTTGCACCCGAGCACGTAGAGCTTGCCGATGTCGCCGCTGCCGATGGCTTCGCGCTCTTCGTCGTTCAGGTCGTAGCCGGCCAGTAGCGTGGCGCGCGTGTCGCCGCCTTCGGCGAAGCGGCGCTGCACGTCGGCGTCGCGGTTCAGCGCGAACAGGAATTTCTGCATCGCATAGAGGCTCATGGGTCAGCCCTCGATCTGGATGTTGGCCTTGCGGATCACGTCGCCGTACTTCGCGATCTCGCTGCGGATGAACTCGGCAAAGCGCTCGGGCGTGCCCGACAGCGACGCGATGCCGCCCTTGTGGAAGGCCTCGGTCACGGCCGGCGAAGCGAGCGCGCGGTTCACTTCGGTGTTCACGCGTTGCACGATGGCGTCGGGCGTGCCGGTCGGGGCCAGCAGGCCGTTCCACGAATTGGAATCGATGGCCACGCCCTGTTCGGCCAGTGTGGGTATCGCGGGCGCGTACTGCGAGCGCTGCGCGGTCGCCATGCCCAGCGCCACCAGCTTGCCGGCCTGCACGTGGCCGCGGAACTCGGGCCAGTTGCCGAACATGACGGTCACTTGGCCGCCGAGCAGGTCGGCCAGCGCCGGGCCCTGGCCCTTGTAGGGCACGTGCACGATGTCCAGGCCCATCTGCAGCTTGAGCATTTCGCCCGACAGATGCGCCGAGGTGCCGTTGCCGAAGGAGGCGAAGCTCAGGGTGCCGGGTTTGGCCCTGGCCTGGTTGCGCAGGTCGGCCAGCGTCTTCAGGCCGCTGCCCGGGTGCGTGGCGAGCACGTGCTCCGACATGCCCATGAGCGCCACGGGGCGCAGGTCTTTCAGCGTGTCGTAGGGCAGCTTGCGCACCAGGGTGGGGTTGGCCGTGAAGCTGTTGGCCACGCACACGAAGCTGTGGCCGTCGGGCGCCGACTTGGCGACCGCGTCGACGCCGATCACCGTGCCGGCGCCGGGCTTGTTCTCGACGATCACCGGCTGGCCCAGCGCCTTGCCGAGTTCGAGGCCGACGAGGCGCGCGACGAAGTCGGTGGTGCCGCCGGGCGTGAAGGGCACGACGATGCGCACCGGCTTGGCGGGCCACGCCGTTTGCGCGCGTGCCAGTGCGGGCAGGGCCGCGAGGGCGGCCGCGCCTTGCAGGAGCGCGCGGCGCTGCAGCGTCATGCCACGCCCCAATGCGGAATGTGGTGCGAGCCCATCGACACCGCGATGTTCTTCGGCTCGCAGAACACTTCGTAGCTCCAGGTGCCGCCTTCGCGGCCCGTGCCCGAGGCCTTGGTGCCGCCGAAGGGCTGGCGCAGGTCACGCACGTTCTGGCTGTTGACGAAGCACATGCCGGCTTCCACGGCGGCGGCCACGCGGTGCGCCTTGCCGATGTTCTCGGTCCACACGTAGCTGCTCAGGCCGTAGGCGATGTCGTTGGCCAGCTCGATGGCGTGCGCCTCGTCCTTGAACGGGATCAGGCAGGCGACCGGGCCGAAGATTTCTTCCTGCGCGATCTTCATGCGGTTGTCGACGTCGGCGAACACGGTGGGCATCACGTAGTTGCCCTTCTTCACGCGCTCGGGCAGGTTCGAGGGCGCCTCGAGGCCGCCGCACAGCAGCGTCGCGCCTTCCTTCGGGCCCAGCTCGATGTAGCTGCGCACCTTGGCCAGGTGGGCCTGCGAAATCATCGGGCCGACGATGGTCTTCTCGTCGAGCGGGTCGCCCACGGTGATGCGCCTGGCGCGCTCGGCGAACTTGGCGGCGAAGTCGGCGTAGATCGACTGCTGCACCAGGATGCGCGAGCCGGCCGTGCAGCGCTCGCCGTTGTTGCTGAAGATCATGAACACGGCCGCGTCGAGCGCGCGGTCGAGGTCGGCGTCTTCGAAGATCACGAAGGGGCTCTTGCCGCCCAGTTCCATGCTGAACTTCTTCAGGCCCGCGCTCTTCACGATGCGGTTGCCGGTGGCGGTGGAGCCGGTGAATGAAATCGCGCGCACGTCGGGGTGCGCCACCAGCGGCTCGCCGGCTTCCTTGCCGTAGCCGTGCACCAGGTTCAGCACGCCGGCCGGAATGCCCGCTTCGAGCGCCAGCTCGCCCAGGCGCGCGGCCGTGAGCGGCGAGAGCTCGCTCATCTTCAGCACGGCCGTGTTGCCGAAGGCCAGGCAGGGCGCGACCTTCCAGGTGGCGGTCATGAAGGGCACGTTCCACGGGCTGATGAGCGCGCACACGCCCACCGGATGGAACAGCGTGTAGTTCAGGTGCGTGGGCGTGGGGTAGGTGTGGCCGTCGACGCGCGTGCACATCTCGGCGAAGTAGTAGAAGTTGTCGGCCGCGCGCGGAATGAGCTGCTTGCCGGTCTGCGCGATCACCTGGCCGCAGTCGTTGGTTTCGGTCTGCGCGATCTCGGGCACGTGCTTGGCGATCAGGTCGCCGAGCTTGCGGATGAGCTTGGCGCGTTCGGGCGCGGGCAGGCCGGCCCACTTGGGGAAGGCGGCCTTGGCGGCGGCCACGGCGGCGTTCACTTCGGCCTCGCCGCCCGAGGCGACTTCGGCCAGCACTTCCTGCGTGGCGGGGTTGACGGTTTCGAAGTAGTCGGCGCCTTGGACCGGCTTGCCGTCGATGAGGTGATGGATCTGTTGCATGGGCGTGAAGGTGTTGCGGCCTTGCGGCGGTGTGTCGTCAGTCGAGCTTGATGTCGCGCGCCTTGATCAGCGCGTGCCACTTCTTGCGTTCGGTGTCCACGAAGCGGGCCATCTCGGCGGCGTCCGTGGGGCGGGCTTCCCAGCCGGCGTCGTAGAGCTTCTGCTTCACGCCGGTGTCGTTCATGCTTTTCAGCAGGTCGGCGCCCAGGCGCGCCTGGATGTCCTTGGGCGTGGCGGCCGGTGCCACCAGCCCCTGCCAGGTGTAGGCCTCGACGGCGTAGCCGAGCTCCTTGGCCGTCGGCAGCTGGGGCAGTTGCGGTACGCGCTCGGACGACATGGCCAGCAGCGGGATCACCTTGCCGGCCTTCACGGCGCTGATGCCGCTGGGCAGGTCGAGCATCATCAGCGGCACCTGGCTGCCCATGAGGTCCTGCAGCGCAGGTGCGCCGCCCTTGTAGGGAATGTGCAGCAGCGACACGCCGGCTTCGCGCTGGAACAGCTCGTAGGCCAGGTGGTGCGGGCTGCCGGTGCCCGGTGTGGCGATGCTGTACTTGCCCGGCGAGGCCTTGAGCGCCGCGATGAGCGCCTTGGCGTCGCTGAAGCCCGCGCCCGGCGCGGCCGTGATGATCAGCGGCGAGCGGCCCATCATGCCGAGCAGCGCGAAGTCTTTCTCGGCGTCGTAGGGCAGCTTCTTGTAGAGCGCGGGGTTGTAGACCAGCACGCCGTTGTCGGCCGAGAACACGGTGTAGCCGTCGCCCGGCGAACGCGCCACGTTTTCCGACGCGATGATCGCGCCCGCGCCGGGGCGGTTGTCGACCGTGACCGGCTGTGCAAGCTGCTGCGAGAGCTGCGCGCCGGCCGTGCGCGCGAGGTAGTCGGTACCGCCGCCGGCCGGGTAGCCCACGACCCAGCGCACGGGCTTGGTCGGATAGGCCGAGGCGGTCTGTGCGGTGGCGGCCGGTGCGAGCAGCAGCGTGGCGGCGCTGGCCGCCACGAAGGCGGCAGCAAGGCGGAAGGTCCGGGTTCTGGCGGTCGTCATGGCGGTGTGTCTCCGTTTTTTTGAAAGGGGTGGCGCAGTCAGCCGATCAGCGCGCGGCGATGGTGTTGACCAGCGCGCCGATGCCGTCGATCTCGGTCACGACCACGTCGCCCGGCTGGCAATCGACCACGCCGTCGGGCGTGCCGGTGAGGATCAGGTCGCCCGGCGACAGCGTCATGAAGCGGCTGAAGTACTCGATGAGGAAGGGCGCGTCGAAGATCATGTCGCGCGTGTTGCCCTGCTGCGTGACGGTGCCGTTCACCGTGGTGCGCAGCGCGAGCGCCATCGGGTCGGCCACGTCGGCCGCATCGACGAACCACGGGCCCAGCGGCGTGCAGGTGTCGCGGTTCTTCACGCGCAGGTTGGGGCGGTACCAGTTCTCGAGGTAGTCGCGGATCGCGTAGTCGTTGGCCACCGTGTAGCCGCCGATGAAGTCGTAGGCGTCGTCGCGCTTCACGTGCTTCGCGGTCTTGCCGACCACGATGGCGAGCTCGCACTCGTAGTGCATGAACTTCACATCGGCCGGGCGGTGCGTGAGCTGGCGGTGGCCGATGAGCGTGCTCTGTCCCTTGACGAACACCAGCGGTTCCTCGGGCGCCTTGAACTCCAGCTCTTTCGCATGGTCGGCGTAGTTGAGGCCGAGCGCGAGGATGGTGCGCGGGCGCGCCGTGGGCGCAAGCGGCGGCAGCCACACGAGCTGTTCCTGCGGCACGACGCGGCCATCTTGGAGCCGCACGGCGGCGTCGGCCTGGCCGTTGAATTCGTGCGCGGTGCCGGTGTGCTCGCGGCCTTCGAAGATGACGCGTGCGTGCTTCATGCCGTTGCTTCCTTCACCAGCGTGTTGCTCAGGGTTTCGAACCCCGGCGCGGAGATGTCGATGCGGTCGCCCGCGCGGGCCAGCGGACGGCCCAGGTCGCAGCCGAGCATCAGCACGTCGCCGTGCGCCAGCGTCATGAACTCGCCCACGTCGGCCAGCAGCTGCGGCGCGGGGCGCACGAGTTGCGAGAAGTCGATCGACTGCTTGAGTTCGCCGTTGATGCGCACCTCGACGCGGAACTGCGCCGGGTCGGCCACCTCCTGCGCGTCGCGCAGCGCCGGGCCGATGCCCAGGAAGCCGTCGACGCACTTGAACTTCACCGGCGGGCGGAAGAAGCTCGCATGCGGGATCGACAGGTCGTTCAGCAGCACGAAGCCTTCGACGTCGCCCTCGGCGCCGATCACCATGCCGATGCTGGCGCCGACTTCCACGTCGGACACCGCGGCGGGCACGGTGACGGTGCTGCCGTGCGGGCTCCAGGTGTTGGCCGTCTTCACGTAGAGCACGGGCGCCTTCGGCGGTGCCTTGTAGGGCGCCTCGGTCATCTGCGGCGCGAGCGCTGCGGCCTCGGCGCGGAAGTTCAGCAGCGTGCCGTACACGGTGCCGGTGGGGAGAAAGGAGGTGGTCATGGTTCGGGTTGCTCCAGCGCGATCAGTTCGTCCAGCAGGCCGTAGAGCTGCGTCAGCTTGGCCTTGCCCAGCGACTGCTCCATCCAGTCGTAGTGCGCCTCGATGCTGGTGCCCAGGCGCTTCACGAGCTTCATGCCGTGCGGCGTGGCCTCGACCACGGTGCGGCGCTGGTCGGCCGGGTCGCGGGCGCGGGTGATGAGGTTGTCGCGCTCCATGCGCGCCAGCACGCCCGTGAGGCTGGGGCCGAGGATGAAGGCCTCGCGCGCGACGCGGCCGGTGTCGACCGCGCCGTGCTCGCCGAGCACGCGCAGCACGCGCCATTGCTGGTCGGACAGCGCGTGCTCGCGCAGGCTGGGCCGCGTGTGGGCCATCACGGCTTCGCGGGCCTGCAGCAGCAGGCGCGGCAAATTGCGGTGCGTGAAGGTGGTGCTCAAAAGCTGTGCCTCTCAGAATTATTTAACATGTTAAATGAATGCCGAGAAAACACGCCTGCGGGATAACCCTTGCGGGCCGTCGGCGCTGAGGGCCTGTTCACCCTATTTCCGGGGTCGCGTTGGCGGGCCAAGGGGCTGGATGCAAGGCGCCCGTGCGCAGCAAGGCTGAAGCCTTGCAAGCGCGGGCAACGCCGC
>NZ_JBXAJX010000014.1:0-59028 GCF_058797695.1 Variovorax sp. GW823-FHT02B07 | reverse complement strand
GCCGTGGTCAACGTGACCGATCGTGCCCACGTTCACGTGCGGCTTGGTGCGGGTGAATTTACCTTTTGCCATTTTTCGACTCCGAAAAAAACGATTTCAACGCATGCAGATGGGTCGCAAGCCTGTCGTTGCAACCCCAGAAAACTGGTGCCCTTTGCGGGAATCGGACCCGCGACCTCTCCCTTACCAAGGGAGTGCTCTACCACTGAGCCAAAAGGGCTTTTGTTCTAACCAAATCGCTTCCGGCGCCGAACCGGGTCTCTGGAGCGGGAGACGGGAATCGAACCCGCGTCATCAGCTTGGAAGGCTGGGGTTCTACCATTGAACTACTCCCGCATCGGGGGCACTTCAAGGCACCCAAAGCGCTAGATCCAATCGCTCTTAGAAACCAAATTCATCGCTGGTGGAGAGGGCTGGATTCGAACCAGCGTACTCGTAAGAGGGCAGATTTACAGTCTGCTGCCATTAACCACTCGGCCACCTCTCCGGCGAACCTCGAAATATAGCACGATTTTGTGACTACACAGGATTCCCAGCAAAAGATGAAGCGTGGAAACCTGCTCGAGGTGTGAAGCCTCTGATTATGAGCGAAGTTCGGAGCCTCCCGACTGCTGCGCCTCACGCCATGCACGGGCTTGACCAAAATGACCGCAGCCGATGAACGGAACCGGCGGCCGAAGCGCAGAAAGCGGCGAGGGATGATTCGACATCAGCACCTTATGGCGCCCAACATCGATCAACGCACGCTTACTTTGCGCGTGCGAGCCCCATAGCATAAAAACAACAGGTCGCTCGCCCTGCGCCACATGGCGAATCACGGCGTCGGTCAGCACTTCCCAACCGCGGCCTGCGTGGCTGGCCGGGTGGGCTTCTTCGACCGTCAGACAGGTGTTGAGCAGCAGCACGCCGTGCGTCGCCCATTTCACGAGACTGCCGCCCGGGTTCGGAAACGCCGGCGGCGGCGTGCCCAGGTCGCGCTGGAGTTCCTTGAAGATGTTGCGCAGCGACGGTGGCAGGGCCACGCCCGACGCCACCGAGAAGGCCAGGCCCTCGGCCTGCCCGCGCCCGTGGTACGGGTCCTGGCCCAGGATCACCACGCGCACGTCTTCCGGCGGCGTGAGCTCCAGTGCCCGCAGCGGCTGCGGCGGAAAGATCACCGCCCCGGCGTCGAGGCGCTCGCGCAGGAAACCCTGCAGCTTCTGGCCGACCGCGCTGGCGAAGAAATCGTCGACCAGCGGCTGCCAGCCCGGCGCCACCGGCCAGTCGGCAGGATCGCTGCTCGACAGCTGGTCCGGCCGCGTCATTTGAACAATGCGGCGAGCGCCTCGCCGGGTTCCTTGGCGCGCATGAAGGCTTCGCCGACCAGGAAGGCATTGACGCCCGCGGCGCGCAGCGTGGCGACGTCCTCGCGCGTGGCGATGCCCGATTCGGTCACCGGCAGGCGGTCCGCCGGCAGCTTCGGCAGCAGATCGATGGTGGCCTGGATCGACACCTCGAAGTTGCGCAGGTTGCGGTTGTTCACGCCGATGAGCGGCGTCTTGAGCTTCAGTGCGCGATCGAGCTCGGCCGCGTCGTGCACCTCGACCAGCACCGCCATGCCCAGCCCGCGCGCGATGGCCTCGTAGTCCTTCATCTGCGCGTCGTCGAGGCAGGCAGCGATCAGGAGAATGGCGTCAGCACCCATCGCACGCGACTCGTACACCTGGTAGGCGTCGACGATGAAATCCTTGCGCAGCACGGGCAGGTCGCACGAGGCGCGCGCCTGCTTCAGGTAGTCGACGCCGCCCTGGAAGAACTGCTTGTCGGTCAGCACCGAGAGGCAGGCCGCGCTGACCGAGCCGTCACCCTCGGCATAGCTTTGCGCGATGTCGGCCGGAATGAAGTCTTCGCGCAGCACGCCCTTGCTCGGGCTGGCCTTCTTGACCTCGGCGATCACCGCCGCCTGGCCGGCCGCGATCTTGGTGCGCAAGGCGGCCTCGAAGTCGCGCGTGAGCACGCGGCTTTCGGCGTCGAAGCGCACGGCTTCGAGCGGGGCGCGCTTCAGCGCGGCGGCAACTTCCTGGCGTTTGACGGCGACGATCTTGTCGAGAATGTCTGACATGGCTTGCTCTGCTTTCGATGGCACGACGGCCTGATTCTCAGAAGGAGGTGGAGGCCTTGACCAGCTCGGCGAGCTTGGCCTTGGCCGCACCGGACGCAATGGCCTGGCGCGAACGCTCCACGCCCGCCAGCACCGAGTCGACCACGTTGGCCGCGTACAGCGCCGCGCCCGCGTTGAGGAGCACGATGTCCAGCGCCGGACCGGCCTGGTTGTCCAGCACGCCGATCAGCATGGCCTTCGACTGCTCGGGCGTCTCGACGCGCAGCGAACGGTTGCTCGCCATCTGGAAGCCGAAGTCTTCCGGGTGCAGCTCGTACTCGCGGATCTCGCCGTCCTTGAGCTCGCCGATCATGGTGGCCGCGCCCAGCGAGATCTCGTCCATGCCGTCGCGGCCGTAGACCACCACCGCATGCTCGGCACCGAGGCGCTGCAGCGCGCGCACCTGGATGCCCACGAGGTCGGGGTGGAACACGCCCATCAGGATGTTCGGCGCGCCGGCCGGGTTGGTCAGCGGGCCGAGGATGTTGAAGATCGTCTTGATGCCGAGCTCCTTGCGCACCGGCGCGACGTTCTTCATCGCGGGGTGGTGGTTCGGCGCGAACATGAAGCCGATGCCGACCTGCGCGATGCACTGCGCGATCTGCTCGGGCTTGAGGTTGATGTTGACGCCCAGCGACTCCAGCACATCGGCACTGCCCGACTTGCTCGACACGCTGCGCCCGCCATGCTTGCTCACCTTGGCGCCGGCCGCGGCCGCGACGAACATCGAGCAGGTCGAGATGTTGAAGGTGTGCGAGCCGTCGCCGCCGGTGCCGACGATGTCCACGAGGTTCGTGGTGTCGGCCACGGGCACCTTGGTCGACACCTCGCGCATCACCTGCGCGGCGGCGGTGATCTCGCCGATGGTTTCCTTCTTCACGCGCAGGCCGGTGATCAGTGCGGCCATCATCACGGGCGAGCACTCGCCGCTCATGATGAGCCGCACGATGTGCAGCATCTCGTCGTGGAAGACTTCGCGGTGTTCGATGGTGCGCTGCAGCGCTTCCTGGGGGGTGATCATGAAGGGTCTCCTCGGTGTGTGCGTATAGCCAGGCTTCAGAAGGTGTGAATGAATCCGGCGTGGCCGAGCAGCCCGCTCAGGCGCGGCCCCTCAAGGCGCAAAGCGCAGCCATAGCTCGGGCTATGGCGAGCATTTGCAACGCCGAGGGGGCGTGTCTGGGCGGGATGAGCGGACATGGCGGGTTCGTTCACACCTTCTCAAGCCTTGAAGAAGCCGCGGATCGCCGCGACGGCGCGGTCGACGCCCGCGGCATCGACATCCAGGTGCGTCACGAAGCGCAGGCGGTACAGCCCGGTCGCGAGGATGCCCTGCTCATTGAGGCTGGCGAGCAGCGCCGCGGAACGCGCCTGCGCCGCCCCCGTGAGATCGACGAACACGATGTTCGTGTGCGGCGCCTCGACCTTCAGGCCTTCAATGCCCTCGAGCCCCTGTGCGAGGCGCTGCGCCAGCGCATGGTCGTCGGCCAGGCGGTCGATGTGGTGGTCGAGCGCATGCGAGGCCGCGGCCGCCAGCAGGCCAGCCTGCCGCATGCCGCCGCCCGCCATCTTGCGGATGCGGTGGGCGCGCGCGATGAACTCGCGCGAACCGACCAGCGTCGAGCCGATGGGTGCGCCCAGGCCCTTGCTGAAGCACACCGACACGCTGTCGAAGCACTGCGCGATACGGCGGGCTTCGGCGCGGATGTCGGTTCGCTTGTTCAGCGCAGCCTGTGCGGTGGCGGCATTGAAAAGCCGCGCGCCATCGAGGTGCCGCTGCAGCCCCTTGCTTTTCGCCAGGTCGGTCGCGGCCTGCACGTAGTCGAAGGGCAGCAGCTTGCCGCCCAGCGTGTTTTCCAGCGCCAGCAGCTTCGTGCGCGCGAAGTGCGCGTCGTCGGGCTTGATGGCCGCCTCGATCTGCGCGAGCGGCAGCGTGCCGTCGGGCGCATGGTCGAGGGGCTGCGGCTGCACGCTGCCGAACACCGCGGCGCCGCCGCCTTCCCAGCGGTAGGCATGCGCCTGCTGGCCGACGATGTACTCGTCGCCGCGGCCGCAGTGCGACAGGATCGCGCACAGGTTGCTCTGCGTGCCGGTGGGCACGAACAGCGCCGCCTCGAAGCCCAGCAGCGCGGCGATCTTCTCCTGCAGCGCATTGACGCTCGGGTCGGTGCCGAAGACGTCGTCGCCCAGCGGCGCAGCCGCCATGGCCTCGCGCATCGCGGGCGTGGGCTGCGTGACGGTGTCGCTGCGCAGGTCGACGATGGGAGTGCGTTCGGTCATGGTGGGTCAGTCCAGAAAGTTCTTGAGCATGGCGTGGCCGTGCTCGGTGAGGATCGATTCAGGATGGAACTGCACGCCTTCGATGCGCACGTCGTGCGCAAAGCCGGTATGCCGCACGCCCATGATCTCGCCGTCGTCGGTCCACGCGGTGACAGCCAGTTCTTTCGGGCAACTCTCGCGCTCGATCGAGAGCGAGTGGTAGCGGTTGACGATGAACTTCTGCGGCAGCCCCGCGAACACGCCCTCCTGCGTGGTCGTGATCTCGCTGGTCTTGCCGTGCATGAGCTGCTGCGCGCGCACGATCTTGCCGCCGAAGGCCGCGCCGATGGCCTGGTGGCCCAGGCACACGCCCAGGATCGGCAGCTTGCCCGCGAAGGCCTCGATGGCCGCCACCGACACGCCCGCCTCGGCCGGCGAACATGGACCCGGCGACACCACCAGCCGCGTCACGCCCGAAGCAATCAGCGCGCCAATCTGCTCGACGGTGATCTCGTCATTGCGGTGCACCTGCACGTCCGCCCCCAGCTCGCCGAAGTACTGGACGATGTTGTAGGTGAACGAATCGTAGTTGTCGATCATCAGCAGTTTCATGGCTTGCTCACAATCCGGTGCACGCCCTTGACGACGGGGAACACGTTGAAGTTGATCAGGAGGCCCAGCTTGAGGCCCGACAGGCGCAGTGCGGCGAGCACCTGCGCGCGGTGCAGGTCGGTCAGCACATCGACCGCGCGCAGCTCGACGATGACCGACTGCTCGATCACGAAGCCCGCGCGGTACACCTCGCCCAGCGACCGGCCCTTGTAGCTGGCCGACAGCGCCACGTCGCGCGCGAAGCCGATCTCGCGCTCGGCGAGTTCGATGGCCAGTGCCGCGGCGTAGGCGCCTTCGTCGAGCCCCGTGCCGAGCACGCGCTGCACCTCGACGGCGGCGCCGATGATCTCGTGCGAGAAGTCGTTCTGGATGTCCGGTGCGTTGCTCATTCCAGGCCTTCCTCGACCAGTTCGGCGGCACGCAGGAGTGCGCGCGCCTTGGCTTCTGTTTCCTTCCACTCCAGCTCGGGCACCGAGTCGGCCACCACGCCGGCCGCGGCCTGCACGTGCAGCATCTGGTCCTTCACGATGCCGGTGCGGATCGCGATGGCCACGTCCATGTCGCCCGCGTAGCTGATGTAGCCGCAGGCGCCGCCGTACAGGCCGCGCTTGGTGGGCTCCAGCTGGTCGATGAGTTCCATCGCATGCACCTTGGGCGCGCCGGTCAGCGTGCCGGCGGGGAACGTGGCCTTGAGCACGTCGATGGCGGTCATGCCGTCCTTCAGCGTGCCTTCGACGTTGCTCACGATGTGCATCACGTGGCTGTAGCGCTCCACCGCGAAGGCCTCGGTCACCTTCACGGTGCCGGTCTTGGCGATGCGGCCGATGTCGTTGCGCGCCAGGTCGATCAGCATCACGTGCTCGGCGCGCTCCTTCGGGTCGTTGATGAGTTCCACCTCGGCCGCCTTGTCGAGCTCGATCGACGCGCCGCGCGGGCGCGTGCCGGCCAGCGGGCGGATGGTGATCTTCTGCTCGCCGTCGCCCGCGTTCTCCTGGCGCACCAGGATCTCGGGCGAGGCGCCCACCACGTGGAAGTCGCCCAGGTTGTAGTAGTACATGTAGGGCGACGGGTTCAGCGAACGCAGCGCGCGGTACAGCGACAGCGGCGATTCGGTGTAGCGCTTGCTGATGCGCTGGCCCACCTGCACCTGCATGAAGTCGCCGGCGGCGATCATCTCCTTGGCGCGCTCCACGGCCGCGAGGTAGTCGGCCTTGGCGAAGCTGCGCTCGGGCGGATGCGCCTGCGTGGGCTTCACGACGGGCGCGCTCACCGAGTACTTGAGCTTGTCCTTGAGCTCGCGCAGGCGGCGCTTGCCCACGGCATAGGCCTCGGGCTGCTTCGGATCGGCGTAGACGATGAGGTAGAGCTTGCCCGACAGGTTGTCGATGACCGCGAGTTCTTCGCACTGCAGCAGCAGGATGTCGGGGCAGCCCAGCGTGTCGGGCGGGCAGCTTTTTTCGAGCTTGCGCTCGATGTGGCGCACGGTGTCGTAGCCGAAGTAGCCGGCCAGGCCGCCACAGAAGCGCGGCAGGCCGGGCCGCAGCGCGACCTTGAAGCGCTTCTGGTAGTCGGCCACGAAGTCCAGCGGGTTGCCCTTGGCGGTCTCGACGACCTGGCCGTCGGTCACGACTTCGGTGACGGCCTCGTCGCCGAAGCCGCTGGCGCGCAGCAAGGTGCGCGCCGGCAGGCCGATGAAGCTGTAGCGCCCGAAGCGCTCGCCCCCCACCACCGATTCGAGCAGGAAGCTGTGCTTGCCGCCGCCCTGCGAATGGGCGAGTTTCAGGTAGAGGGAAAGAGGCGTTTCGAGGTCGGCAAAGGCCTCGGCCATCAGCGGGATGCGGTTGTAGCCCTGGGCGCTGAGGCTCTTGAATTCAAGTTCGGTGATCACGGATCGTTCTCCAGTTGCCTGCCGACGCTCCTTTGGCCGGTGGCAAGGTCATTCACGAGAGTGGCCCGGTGCCGGCATGCGTGCCGGCTCGGAACCGCGGGCGCACGGCGTGCGCCGCGCAATCAAACAGTCAGCGATGTATGGCGACGCCAGGGCCAGGCTCCCCGGCTGCCTTCACCTGTTTGAATGATGTGATGAACGAACATGGAGCGCCGAGTTTAGCCCACGAAAACCAGGCCTTGTGCAACCGCAGGCTTCAGGGTTCCCCCGGAGCCTCTCGGATAAAACGAAAAGATACATTCGCACGACCGTTCGCAAATTCAAGGAGACTCACTTGCTCGCACCCCTGCTCCCGGCCGTGTTCTCCCGCCTCGCGGCGCTCGCTGTCCTCTCGGCCGCGCTCTGCGGCAGTGCCTTCGCGGCGCAGGTCGAGGTGGCGGGCGTCAAGCTCGACGACCAGATGGACCTGCGCGGCGCCCCGCTGGTGCTCAACGGCGCGGGCATCCGCTACAAGACCATCATCAAGGTCTACACCGCCGGCCTGTACCTGGGCAAGAAGGCCTCGACCACCGAAGAGGCGCTGGCGGTGCCGGGCCCCAAGCGCGTGGCGATCACCATGCTGCGCGACATCGACGCCAACGAGCTCGGCAAGCTCTTCGTCAAGGGCGTGGAAGACAACTCGCCCAAGAGCGAAATGGTCAACCTGATCCCCGGGCTGCTGCGCATGGGCCAGATGTTCGCGGACCAGAAGCAGCTCAAGGCCGGCGACACCTTCACCATCGACTGGGTGCCCGGCACGGGCACGCTGATCACGGTGCGCGGCGTGCCGCAGCCCGACCCGGTGAAGGAAGTGGCGTTCTTCAATGCGCTGATGCGCATCTGGCTCGGCCCGAACCCGGCCGATTGGAAGCTGAAGGACGCGCTGCTCGGAAAGCAGTAAGGGGCAGTCCGTCCGTCAGGCCGCCGCGAGGTCGGCCAGCGACGCCACGAACCCGTCCGCATCCACGCCGCGCACCGGCTCGCCGTGGTTGTAGCCGTAGGTCACGAGCACCACGGGGCAGCCGGCGGCGCGCGCGGCACGCGCGTCGTTGCTCGAATCGCCGACCATCAGCGTGCGCGCGGGCACCGTGCCCAGCGCCTCGCAGGTCTTCAGCAGCGGCAGCGGATCGGGCTTCTTGCGCTCGAAGGCATCGCCGCCGAACACCTGCTCGAAGAAGCCGTCGAGCCCCTTCGCGGCCAGCAGCGGCTTGGCGAAGGAGGTCGGCTTGTTCGTGAGGCAGGCCAGCCGCAGCCCGCGCGCGCGCAGCGCCTTCAGGCCCTCGACCACGCCGGGGTAGGCGGCCGAGTACCGGCCGTTGATCTCGAGGTAGTGGTGCTGGTAGCGCTCCCACGCGCGATCGAACAGCGCCGCCGGGGCCGGCGCACCCACGTGCGCCAGCGCCGACAGGATCAGGTGCTCCGAGCCCTTGCCCACCATGCGCTCGATGGCGGCGGGTGTCACCGGCGGTAGGTCGAGGTCGCGCAGCATGCGGTTCAGGGCCTCGGCAAAGTCGCCGAGCGTGTCGACCATGGTGCCGTCGAGGTCGACGATGGCGGCGTCGAAGCGGGAGAGATCGGTGCGAAGAGTGTCCAAAACAGGCGGCTCCCAGGGAGCGAAGTGGGTGGTGGATGCGCGAGGCACGCATTGTCCCCCGGCCGCAAAATAGGCGCCCATGACCCCCACGACGCCCCCGCCCTCCGCCCCTCGCCCCATCCGCACCGCCGCCACGCTCGTCGTCCTGCGCGACGGCCCCGAAGGCCTCGAAGTGCTGAAGCTGCGGCGGGCAGAAAAGGCCAACGACCAGAACAGCGGCGCCAGCGTCTTCCCGGGCGGCATGGTCGATGCGCACGACCGCCTGCTGCACCCGCTGTGCGCGGGCCTGGACGACGCCGCCGCGAGCGCGCGCCTGGGCCTGCCCGAAGGCGGGCTCGACTTCCACGCAGCCGCGATCCGCGAATGCTTCGAAGAGGCCGGGCTGCTGCTCGCGAACGATGCGCAGGGCCGGCCGGTCGAGCTGCTCGCGCTCACCTCGGGCGAGCTCGACGCCATGCGCGCGGCCGCCGAGCGCAGCACCGACGCCCTGCTCGCCCTGTGCGCCGAGCGCGGCTGGTGCCTTGCCGTCGACCGCATCGCGTACTTCAGCCACTGGCTGACCCCGCCCGGCATGCCGCGCCGCTTCGACACGCGCTTCTTCGCCGCCGCGATGCCCGCCGGCCAGGACGTGCGCCCCGACGGCCGCGAGACCGTCGAGCACCTGTGGCTGAAGCCCGCCGACGCGGTCAGCCCCGAACGCGGCCTCAAGCTGCTGAACGTGACGCGGCGCGTGCTCGAGCACCTGGCCACCTTCGCCCGCGTCGACGACTTCATGGCCCATGCGCATGCACTGCGCCGCATCCCGCTGACCATGCCGCGCCTGGCCGACGGTCCCAAGGGCCGACGCCCGGTGAACATGGAAGAGCCCGCCTACGACGAGATCGGGCACCTCGATCCCGACGGCCAGGGCGGCGGACGCTACGCGCTCGAAGCGGGCCTGGTCACGCCGCTGTCCGCGCGCGTGGTGCGCGTCGTGCACGACAGCGGCCTCAACAGTTTTCTCATCGGCGGCACCGAGGGCTGGGCGCTGATCAACCGCGCGCCCGGCGATGCGGCGCACGAGGCCGCGCTGCGGACGGCGGCGCCCGGGCCGGTGCGGTGGGTGTTGTCGGCGGACGCTGCGCCGCAGTCCCTGGACCTCGGCGGCGCCACGCTCCAGGTGCTGGGCGCACAGCGCTTCCTGCTGGCCGAGGAGCGCATGCTGTTCACGGAGGACGCAACGACGCTCGCGCCCGAAACGGATCAGATCGTCGAATGGATCGTGCCCGCGCGCGGCTTCATGCGCCGCCCGGCGTCGGCGCTCGCCGACTGAGCCGCGTCTTCAGGCCTGCTGCGCTTCCGTCAGCGCCTGCGCCGCCACCACCGCCTCGGTGCGGTTGCGCACGTTGAGCGCGCGGAAGATGGCTGCCAGGTGGATCTTCACCGTGCCTTCGCTGATGCCCAGGCTGCGCCCGATCAGCTTGTTCGGCTTGCCTTGCGACAGCAGCTGCAGCACCTCGACCTGCCGCTCGGTGAGCACGCTGCGCAGATGTTCGAGGGTCTGGGTGCCGCCACCGCCGTTGCCGCCACCGCCGCGCGCAAAGGGTTCGCCCGCCGCGGCAGACGACGGCGACACGCCGGCCACGATGCCCGGCGGCAGCGCCGTGAGCATCATCGGCGGCACGTACACGCCGCCCGCCAGCACCAGGCGCACCGCCGACAGCATGACGTCGGGCGAATAGGCCTTGGGAATGAAGCCGAGCACGCCGCGTTCGAGCGCGCTGCGCATGATGGACGGGTCTTCGTAGCCCGACAGCACGATCACGGGCACGGCCGGGTGTCGTCGCCGGATCTCGTCGATGTGGGCCTGCCCGTCCGCACCGGGCATGTTGAGGTCGATCAGGGCCAGGTCGAGATCGTCGGTCGCGCCGGCAAGCAGTTCGTCGACGCTCAGCGCCAGGACGAACTCGATGCCAGCTCCCAGCTCCGACAACTTGGCTTTGACCGCCTCGATGACGAGCCGGTGGTCGTCGGCGATCAGAATTTTCATGGCATACCCCGGTGTCCCAACGTCAATGTGCATTGGATTCTTCTGCGACTGCGAAGATAACGGCGATTGCCCCGTCCAGCAAGGCCGCCGCGCCCCACCAACGGCATAGACCCCAAGCGGTATGGCGGCCCCGTGGGCCCGTTGAAAAAATGAACGCCCACTCCAACGACCGGGGACATGGGCATGTGCGATCGCTGCAGACGCCGGTGCAAGGCATGCTTCGCAATGCACGCTTGAGAAGCGGGCATCCCTCATGGCCCGCCTGCTCGACTGCTTCTCGCCCTTCATTGCCTTCGGTCTCGGCCTGGACGCATCGATCGCGGCCGGCCACCCCACCCTCACCCACGGCGACGCCCAGCGCGAGGCCCTGCGCCTGCTGGACATCGCACGCGCCGACGCCGACGTGGCGGGCGCCACCGCCACACAGATCGAATCGGCCGCCTTTGCCATGGTCGCGTGGCTCGACGAGATCCTGGCGCGCCACCCCGACGCCGTGGACGGCGCCGCGCCGCTGCAGGTGCAGCTGTTCAACTCCAACAACGCGCACAGCGAGTTCTTCCACCACCTCTCGGCGCTCGGCGCGCAGGACCATGCGGTGCGAGAGGTCTACTGGCACGCGCTGGCGCACGGCTTCAAGGGCCAGTACTACTTCGAGTCGGGCGACGAGGGCGAGCTCGGCAAGCTGAAGGACCTGCACGGCCGGCAGCTGCAACCGCCGCCGCTCGAACTCGGCAGCCTCGCGCAGGACCACATCACGCCCCAGCCCTACGGCGTGCCCGACCCGCGCGGCCCGGCCGACATGCGCCGGCGCGACCGCACCGTGCTGCGCACCGGCACCGCGCTGGCCGTGCTGGTGCCCGCGCTCTTCCTGCTGTGGCACTGGCTGGCGGGGCCGCCGACCGCCGGCACGGCGCTCACGCAGCGCATCGACCGGCAACTCGCCAGCTACGCCTGCGCCGACCTCGAGGCCTCGATCGACCCCGACGGCCGCCCGCGCGTGACCGGCTTCGTCTCGCAGCGCGACGACCTGCTCAAGGTGGCGGAGGACGTCGCGGCCATTCCCGGCGTGCGCGCGCCGCAGTTCGACATCGGGCTGCGCGTATGGCCGCACTGCGAGGTGTTCGCCATCCTCAAGCCCTCGCAGGCACGCAACCGCCAGAAGAACCACGGGCTGAGCGTGAGTGCGCCGTCCGCGCGCGACGGCCGGCTGCGCGAGGGCGACGCGGTGCGCGTGCAGGTGGTGGCGCCGCGCCACGAGAGCTACATCTGGGTCGACTACTACACCGCCGACGGCTCCGTGATGCACCTGAACACCGGGCCGGCCCCGACGCGGTTGCGCGCGGGCGAGTCGCTGGAACTCGGGTCCGACATCCCCTCGAGCTGGCTCGTGAGCCCGCCCTTCGGCAACGTGCTGATCACCGTGCTGTCGGCGCCGATGCCGTTCAGCGAAACCTCCGACCGCCCGCCGTACGAGATGGCCTCGGCCTACCTGCTGCGCCTGCGCGAGGCGCTGGCGGCCAGCAGGAACAGCGAACGGCTGATCGCCGACTTCATCTCCCTCGAAACCGTGGCGCGCTGACCTCGCCCTTCCCCACCATGTTCGACACGCTGTCACCCGTGCACCTGTTCTGGCCGCTGCTCGCGGTCTGCCTCGCCGGCCTGGCGCTGCTGTACGCCGCCGTGCGCGACGCCGGCCGCGGCGCGCGGCGACGGGGACTGCTGCGGCGCGTCGACGCCCTCGGCGCGCCCGCCGACCACGCCGCCGTCGACGCGCTGAAGGAGGCCATGGCGCAGGCGCGCACCTCGCTGCGGCAGGCGCCGCGCACGCGCGCGACGGCGCCGTGGTTCCTCTTCATCGGCGGCCCGGCCACCGGGCTGCCGGGGCTGCTCTCGGCGGCCCGCGCCGAGTGCGTGGCGCCGCCGCCGCACGAGGCACCCGGCACGCCCTGGTGGCGCTGGTGGACCACCGGCGCGCTGACGGCCATCGAGCTGCATCCCGACGCCATCGGCGACCAGGCCGGCACGGCGCCCGCGCGCGGGCTCTGGCTGCAGTCGCTGCTGGCGCTTGCCGAGCGGCGCGAACGCCTGCCGCTGCACGGCGTGGTGGTGTGCGTGGCGGCCGGCGACCTGCTGTACGGCGACCCGGCGCTGCGCAAGCGCGCTACCGCGAACATGCGCCGCCTGCTCGACGAAGCCAGCGACACGCTGCGCCTGCAGCTGCCGGTCTACCTCGTCGTGACGGGCCTCGAAGGCCTGAAGGGCTACGCCACGCTGCGCGCCGCGCTGCCGCCCGAGGTGCTCGCGCAGGCGCTCGGCCACCGCGTGGAGCACCCGTTCGCGGCGCACGCAGCGCGCGCCGCCGACCGGCTCGATGCGCTGTTCGATCCGCTCGTGGCGCAGCTGCACGGCCTGCGCATGGCCCTGTTGCGCGAGCAGCCGGGCCCCGCGGGACGGCTCGCGCTGCATGGCTTCGTGGAGAGCGTGCGTACCTTGCAGCCGGCCTTGCGGCAGGTGGCGCAGGGGCTGTTCGAGGGGCACGGCAAAGGGGTGCGCGCGCCGCGCTGGCGCGGGCTGTACCTCACGGCGACGGCGTCGGAGAACGGCACGGGCGCCGCGTTCGTGAGCGACCTGTTCGGCCGCTTCCTGCCGGCGGACCAGCCGCTGGTGCGGCCGGGGCGCTTTGCGCCCACGGTGCCGGCGGAACTGCGCTGAGGCCGCCGTGCAGCTGGCGCTACTTGGCCGCAGCGTCCACGCGGATCTGCCGCGCGCCGAAGGTCACGGTGAGCACCTGCGCCTGGCCCGGCACGACCGCGCGCACCTCGCGCCAGCGCGCGCGGTCGAGGTCGCGGAACGCGGCCATCACGCCGATGGCCTTGGCATCGGCCGGCAGGGTGAGGTCGAGCTTCTTGCTCTCGCCGGGGCGCAGCAGCATCTCTTCGCGCTGCACCAGTTCGGCGCCGAGCGTGGCCTGGTCTTTCTCGAACAGCGAGAAGAAGTCGGCGCCTTCGAAGGGCCCCGGTGTCTTGAGCGCATAGACGCGCACCGTGAGCGGCGAGGCGCGCCCGCGCGCATCGGGGTTGGCATCGGCGCCGGCCGTGAGCGTGATCGACACCGGCGTGACCACCGGTTTGCTCGCGCAGCCCGCCATCAGAAGACCCGCTGCAGCAAGGCCAAGGGCTGCGATACGGCGTCGCGATGCGACAGCAAGGAGGCCCTCATAGGACGAATGGTGTGTACCCAGCGTGCGCATGCTATTCCCTTCGTTGCATTGACCGGTCCTGACGCATCTTTGATTATCACCAGCGAACTCGAACAGGCAACATGCTGACTCCCCAACTCGTCGACGCACTGCTCACGCCCATCGGCGAGGCCTCGCCTTGCGGGGACGACCTGGAGTACGACGCGGACTTCATGGCCCTCACGACTGCGGCGCAGGGCAAGGCCGAGCAGCAGTTCGGCGACACCGTGATCCCCGCCGTCGAACCCGACTGGCGCGACGTGGCCGAGCGCGCCGATGCGCAGCTGCGCCGCAGCAAGGACGTGCGCGCCGCCGTACTGCTGCTGCGCGCCGCGACGCGCCTGCAGGGCGTGGCCGGCTTCACGGCGGGCCTGCAATTGCTCACCTCGCTGCTCGACACCTTCTGGGACGGCATACATCCAAAGCTGGATGCGGACGACGACAACGACCCCACCATGCGCCTGAACGCGCTCGCGCCCTTGAGCGACGACAGCATGGTGCCGCGCGACCTGTACGACGCCTCGGTGGGCAACGCGCCGGGCGTGGGCCCGATCCGCGTGCGCGACATCGCCATTGCGCACGGCGTGCTCAACGCCGTCGGCGGCGAGGCCTCGTATTCGCCCGCGCAGGTGCATGGCGGGCTCGAGGCCCTGCACGCCGCGCACCCCGACCAACTGCAGGCCGCCATCGGCCTGCCTGCACTGCTCGACCGCCTGCAGAAGCTGCTGGGCGAGCGCACCGGCCGCACCGATGCGGTGGACCTGGGCACGCTGCGCACCGTGTCGCGCGCGGTCGCCAAGGCCTGCACGGCGGCAGCCGGCGCGCCCGAAGCCTCTGCCGACGAGGGCGCAACAGCCGACAGCGACGCCCCCTCCGGCAACGCGGCCCGCCCGGCCGCGCCGCGCGGCGAGATCCAGAACCGCCAGGACGCGGTGCAGATGCTCGACCGCGTCATCCGCTACCTCGAACAGGCCGAGCCCGGCAACCCCGCGCCGCTCCTGATCGAACGCGCCAAGAAGCTCATCGGCGTGAGCTTCCTGGACATCATGGCCAACCTCGCGCCCAACGCGATGGACACCATCGAGACCGTGACGGGCAAACGCCAGTCCGAATGACCGCCGCCGTTTCCACCCGTCCCCTTTCATTCCCGCAAGGAGCATCGCCATGGCCAAGAGCAGTCAGAAATTCATCGCACGCAACCGCGCGCCCCGGGTCCAGATCGAATACGACGTGGAGCTCTACGGCGCCGAGAAAAAGATCCAGCTGCCCTTCGTGATGGGCGTGCTGGCCGATCTGTCGGGCAAGCCCGCCGACCCGCTCGCGCCCGTGGTCGACCGCAAGTTCCTCGAGTTCGACGTCGACAACTTCGACGCCCGCATGAAGGCCATGAAGCCGCGCGCCGCCTTCGCGGTCGAGAACTCGCTCACCGGCGAGGGCGACCTGAAGGTCGAGCTCACCTTCGACAGCATGGACGACTTCTCGCCCGCCGCCGTGGCCCGCAAGGTGGGCGCGCTCAACAAGCTGCTCGAAGCGCGCACGCAGCTGTCGAACCTCGTGACCTACATGGACGGCAAGGGCGGCGCCGAAGACCTGCTGGCCAAGGTGCTCGAAGACCCGGCCCTGCTGCAGACGCTGGCCGCCAGCAAGAAGCCCGGGGACGGCGAAGCCGCCGCCTGAGCCTCACCCCCCGATTCCTGACAGACACACACCGGTACACGAGGAGAAACCATCATGGCCGACGCACTCGAGCAGAGCGCACTGAAAGACGTTGCGTACGCGGGAAGCGACTTTTCGTCGCTGCTGCAGAAAGAATTCAAGCCGCGCAGCGACGAAGCCAAGAGCGCCGTCGAAGCCGCCGTGCTCACGCTGGCGCAGCAGGCGCTGAGCAACAGCACCGTCATCGGCAAGGACGTGACCAAGTCGATCCAGGCCATGATCGCCGCGATCGACGCCAAGCTCACCGACCAGGTGAACAAGATCATCCACCACCCCGACTACCAGAAGCTCGAAAGTGCGTGGCGCGGCCTGCACTACATGGTGAACAACACCGAGACCGACGAGAACCTGAAGATCCGGGTGATGGACATCTCCAAGCAGGAGCTGGCCAAGAACCTCAAGAAGTTCAAGGGCGCGGCCTGGGACCAGAGCCCGATGTTCAAGAAGATCTACGAGGAGGAGTACGGCCAGTTCGGCGGCGAGCCCTTCGGCGCGCTGGTGGGCGACTACCACTTCGACCAGAGCCCGCCCGACGTCGAGATGCTCGGCGAGATGGCCAAGATCGCCGCCTCGGCGCACGCGCCCTTCATCACGGGCGCGAGCCCCAACCTCATGCAGATGGAGTCGTGGCAGGAGCTGGCCAACCCGCGCGACCTGACCAAGATCTTCTCCACGCCCGAGTACGCCGGCTGGCGCAGCCTGCGCGAGTCGGACGACTCCAAGTACCTGGGCATGTGCATGCCGCGCTTTCTGGCGCGCACGCCCTATGGCGCCAACACCAACCCGGTGGAAGAGTTCGACTTCGAGGAAGACACCGCCGGCGCCGACCACAGCAAGTACGCCTGGGCCAATGCCGCCTATGCGATGGCGACCAACATCAACCGCTCGTACAAGCTGTACGGCTGGGGTTCGCGCATCCGCGGCATCGAGTCGGGCGGCGCGGTGGAAAACCTGCCGCTGCACACCTTCCCCAGCGACGACGGCGGCGTGGACCAGAAGTGCCCCACCGAAATCGCCATCAGCGACCGGCGCGAAGCCGAGCTCTCGAAGGCCGGCCTGCTGTCGATGATCCACCGCAAGAACTCCGACTTCGCCGCCTTCATTGGCGCCCAGTCGCTGAACAAGCCGGCCGAGTACGACGACCCCGACGCCACGGCCAACGCCAACCTGGCGGCGCGCCTGCCTTACCTCTTTGCCTGCAACCGCTTTGCGCACTACCTGAAGTGCATCGTGCGCGACAAGGTCGGCAGCTTCAAGGAGCGCGAGGACATGCAGCGCTGGCTCAACAAATGGATCATGAACTACGTGGACGGCGACCCCGCCAACTCGTCGGAAACCACCAAGGCCCAGAAGCCGCTGGCCGCCGCCGAGGTGATCGTGGAGGAAGTCGAGGGCAACCCGGGCTACTACACGTCCAAGTTCTTCCTGCGCCCGCACTACCAGCTCGAAGGCCTCACGGTCTCGCTGCGGCTGGTGTCCAAGCTGCCGACGGCCAAGGGCGCCGGTTGAAAAAAATCTGCGGATTCTTCTTGAATTCCCGGTTCCGTTTCGTTCTATGAGTAGCTGCCGGGCATCGGAACTTTTCTCCCACCGCCGGCAGCCATTTTTTTCGTTTCGATCATCAACCGCCCGAATGCAATCGGGTTCCAAGGAGTAGGAACATGTCATCTGACTTTCACATCAAGCTCGACGGCGTCAAGGGCGAGTCTTCTCACAAGGACCACAAGGACGAGATCGAGATTTCGTCGTGGTCCTGGAACGTGAGCAACGCATCGGGCGCGGGATCGGGTGGCGGTTCGGGCAAGGGCAAGGCCTCGCCGGGTGAATTCAACTTCACGCACGTCTACGACAAGGCATCGCCCGTGCTCGCCAAGAACTGCGTGAGCGGCAAGCACTTCAAGGACATGGTCATGACCTGCCGCAAGTCGGGCGAAGGTCAGCAGGAGTACCTGAAGGTCACGCTCAAGGAAGTCTTCATCTCCAGCGTGGGCCCCGGCGGCGCACAGGGCGGCGACGTGCACGAGCAGGTGTCCTGCAGCTTCAAGGACATCGAGTTCGCCTACAAGGGCCAGGACGACAAGGGCGCCGGCGGCGGCGAGGTGAAGTTCGGCTGGAACGTGGCCACCACCGAAACCCGCTGACGGGCGACGGACTCGCCAGCCCCGTCCGCCCCAGGCACCGCACGGTGCCGGGGCCGGTCCCTGCCCGTGTCCTCACCGGAGCAATGCCATGGCATTCAGCACCACACTCATCGGTACCAGCGGCAAGCTGCACACGACCTACAACTCCGATTGGTCGGTCGGACGGATCGGCTCCAACACGCGTGAAGACGTGATGCTGGTGCAGGCCCTGTTCAAAATCTTCTACTACGAGCTGCTCGGCTTCAACCACGACTTCGACCCGCCCCCCGGCGCGACCGAGGTGATCGTGGTGGACGGCTACTACGGGCCGGTCACGCAGAAGCACATCACGCACTTCCAGGAACAGGCGATCGCACGCGGGCGCAAGGTCCTGCCGGACGGCATCTTCGATCCGTTCCGCGAGCCCGGTGCGTCCAGCACGATCAGCAAGACGCGCTACGCGCTCGACCTGCTGAACAACGGCTGTGCCAACAGCTGCGAAGAGCAGAACATCAACAACTACAGCAACCTGCCGAACCGGGAAGACATGCCCGCGTTGCTGCGCAGCGCGCTGAAGAAAGTCAAGAAGAAGGCCAGCAAGTACAGCTGAACAGCCTCAGCGGCCCCAAGCAAAACGCCCATCCATCGGATGGGCGTTTTGCTTGAAAGATGGCGCCACGCTCAGGGGTCTGTCGACGCGACGTTCTCGGGCAGCAGCCGCGTCATGTCGTCGTCGGCGTCCTCGATCACCCACAGCGTGAGCGCCGTGTAGTTGTCGTGGCCCGGCTTGGCGTTGGCCTTGATCTGCGCGTCGAGCAGCTCGGTCCACTGGCTGGGCGTGCGCGATGCGTGCAGCGTGTCGACCAGGCACTCGTCGCCCAGCGGCTCCCACACGCCGTCGCTGCACAGGAGCAGCACGTCGCCGGGCAAGAGGCGCATGCGGTCGGACACCGCGATGTCGGGCGCCTCCTCGATCGAGCCCAGTGCCGACAGCAGCATGTTGCGCTGCGGATGCAGGCGCGCGCCCTCCTCGTCGAGCATGCCGCCCGCGACCATCTGCTGCACCAGGCTGTGGTCGGTGGTGCGCGCCACGATGGCACCGCCGCGGAACAGGTAGGCGCGGCTGTCGCCGCTGTGCACCCAGGCCAGCACCTCGCGCTCCAGATCGATCACCGCGAACACCACCGTGGAGCGCATGCCGGCGAGCTTGCCGCCTTCGGCCTGGCGCGCCACCACGTCCAGGTTGGCGCGCTCGATCAGCGCGCGCAGCGCGGCCTCGTCCAGCGACGGCGCCCCCGAGAAGCCGCCGAGCACGCTGGCGCGCACCGTGGCCGCCGCCACGTCGCCGCCGCCGTGGCCGCCCGCGCCGTCGGCCACCAGGCAGGCGACGTAGCGCTCGTCGTGCCAGTGGCCGTGCACGTCCTCGTTGTAGGTGCGCCCGCCCTGCCGGGAGAGCGTGACGATTTCGATTTCCAAGCGGGGTGCCTCGCGAGTGCTGGGGGTTGTTCTGGTTGTCTTCTCAGGTGTCGGACTTCAGGCGCGCCATCTGCTCTTCGTAGGCCGCGAGGAAGGCCTTGCCGAAGAGGCTGTGGAAGTCGTCCTCGGCCTCGCTCGCGATGCCGCCGTACAGCGCCACGAACTGGTCCCAGAGCTTGGCCTTGCGGTTGGCGGCAAAGAGCGCGTCGAGCGCGGTCTTCGCGCTGATCTTCTTCTCGAGCTCGGCCGGCTCGAAGCGCCCGATGACATGGGCCAGCGCCGCGCGCATGCCCACCATCACGCCGAACTGGTGCGCGCGCAGGTCGTCGAAGGCGTCGCGCATCGCGGCCTCGGGCAGCATGAAGCCGCGCACGCCGGGCCCCAGCAGATGCGCCAGCGCGACCTCGACGGTGGGCGAGAACTTCAGCGGGTTGTTGGCCTGCGACGCGATCATCGTGACCTCGGCGCGCACCTCGCGCTTGAATTCCTGGCGCGTGAGCAGCAGCTGCAGCGTGCCCTCGGTGGCGGTGCGCAGCATCGAGCCGATGCGCTCCATGAGCCCGGGCGTGAGCATCTCGGGCGGCTGGTGCGTGCTGGCGAGGCCGCGCAGGAAGGCGGCGAGCAGCTCGTCGTCGGAAGCGGTACGCGGGGGCGAGGCTGCTGCGGGGGCTGCCGGCGGCGCGACATGCACGGGCGGCGGCGGTGGCGGAGGGGGCGGCGGCTCGGTGACACGGCCGGCGTTCTCGGGCCCGCTGATGCGGATCGGCTGGCCGGTCACGTCGTCGAACTTCGCAAGCGGAGCCACGGGCGCAGGCGCAGGAGGGGGCGGCGGCGGTGGCGGCGTGATGGCCTTCGGCGGCTCGAAGCCGAACTGGTCGATCGGCAGATGATCGGAACGTGGCACCGGCGTGGCGGGCGCGGTGCGCTGCAAGGCGGCCAGCGGGTCGGCGTCCGACGCGGTGTTGGGCTGCAGCAGCGGATCGGCCAGCGGCGACAGCGCGAGCGGATCGCCGCCGATGCCGCCGGCGCCCGGCGAACCGCCGAACAGGTCGTCGATGCTCGCGGCCTTGCCGTGCGCGGGCGGCGCACCCAGGTCGGAAAAATCGTCGAGCGCGCCGAGTCCGGCAGAGGGCGCGGCCGACGGCGTGGGGCCCAGCAGGTTCGCGAACGGGTCGACCTGGTCGGCCTGCGCATTGCGCGAGCCGCTGGCCATCGGGTCGGGAAAGAGCAGCGACTCGGCGGGCGCGGCGGCGACGCGGGCTGCGGCAGGCGCGGGCGCGGGCGGCGATCCCAGCCCCGCGAGCAGGTCGGCGAACGGATCGTCGCTGCTGGCGGCGGGCGCGGCGGCCGGCGCCGACATCACGGTGTTGGGGATGACCGGTGCACGTGGCGCCGCCGCAGCGGCCATCACACGCACCGAGAGTTCGAAGCTCCCGATGACGAGCCGCGCGCCGTCGGTCAGCGCCGCTTCCTTGCCCGCGCCCAGCGACACGCCGTTGCATTGCATCGCGTTGCTGCCGCGGTCGACGATGAAGTACTGGCCGTCGCGGCACAGCACCTGTGCGTGCACGCGCGAGACGGTGCGGTCGGGGTCGTCGAGCACCAGCGTGTTGGTGTCGGCACGCCCGATCGTGCCCCCGCTGGGACCGAAATCGGCGGCAATGGCCGGCCCTGCCGGGGCGCCTTGCCGTGTGATGACAGCGATATGGATCATGAGTCGGCCCCCGGGGCGGTTACGCCCGAACACGGCCCGCGCGTGCGCGGGCGAAGTCCAAAGGAGTATTCATTCCGGGGGGCGGGTTGGCAATCTCGCCGGAAGAGGTATGCCGTAGCGGCGCGGTGATGCCAAGGTGCGCACGGCATGCACCTCAGGGCGCCAGCAGGAGCACCAGCGTCTGGCTCGGCACCGTGCGCACGCCGGGGCAGTTGGTGCTGTTCTGCAGCGAGGTGCTGGTCAGGCGCGTGGCGGGCATGCTGTTCAGCAGCACCGTGAAGGCGCCTGTCAGATGGCGGCTGGGCCCCATGACCGTGCCGGACGCCACCCCCAGCAACACGCCCGGGTTGTCGCCGTTGGTCATGGGAATGACCGTGCCGAGGTTGTGGGCCGGCGTGCACATGAACAGGATCGTTGGGCAGTTCGGAATGGCCATCGGCCCCATCGCGATGTTCGGATAGGGCACCGGGATCGGCGAGGGCGCGGCGGGCGTGATGCAGACATCGGGAAACCCCATGTCCGTTCCCATCATCTGGCAGTTGGCGAACATGGTGCTGCCTCAGCCAAAGTGGATTTGCGCGCCGCGCGTCTTCACCAGCTTGGCGCCGTTGATCAGCGCATGCTCGCCGCGCAGGTGCAGCAGCTCGGTTGCATCGCATTCGATGTGGGCCGCATTCACGCGGTCCAGCCCCTTGGTCGTGCGCAGGTAGTGCTGGCTGAAGTGGTTTACGCGGTCCACCACCGTGCTCAGCAGGCTGCCCACGAGCTTGACCGTGCCGGCGATCATGCGCACCCGTTCGCCGATGAACTCGGTCGAATCGAGCGACACGGTGGCGGTGGCGGCGCGCACGCCCAGGCGGTGCGACGCCAGGTGCAGTTGATCGGCCTCGATCGCGAGCTGTCCGCCCTCCACCACGAGCCGCGTGTCGCCGCTGCACCGGAGCACGCGCTCCTGCGTGCCGGCGCAGCGCTCCAGCACCGAGAGCACCCAGATGTCGCCCGGTGCCGTGCCGAAGCACAGCACGGTGTCGCCGGCCGCCGGCACCAGCAGGCAGCCCGCGGCCGTTCGCACGGCCGCGACCTGCGCGCCCTGCCGGACACACAGCGTGCCGTTGCGTCCCGCCTCCAGCAGCGCGGTCCAGCAACGCTCGGGCGATCCTGCCGGCGGCACGGGCTCGGCGTCGATCGGCCTGGCGCCGCGCGGGGCGGCGACGGGGCGGCGGACGGGGTGGTGGGCGATGGTTGTCATGGCAGGGCTTCCAATGGAAAGAAGGGGCATCGGCCGGCAGCGTCTCAGGCCGGCAGGGGGCGCCAGTCCTCGGCTTGCGCCAGCTCGGGATCGGTTTCGATCGCACGGGTGCGATCTTCGATCTGCGCCTCGTCGGTCAGGGCCCGGTGCAGGCAGGTGCGCGCGAGGGTCGCACCGCGCAGGTCTGCCTGGTGCAAGTGCGCGTGGCGCAGGTCGGCGTACGTGAGGTCCGCCCCGTTGAAGCGCGCCCGGTCCAGCACGGCGCCGGCGAAATGGGCCTGGTGCAGGCGTGCGCCACTGAAGTTCGCCTGCGGCAGCCTGGCGCCGGTGAACAGTGCCTGCGTCAGCACGGCACTGGAGAAATCGACACCGGCCCCTTCGGCCTCGCAGAACAGGGCCAGGGGCGCGTCGATGCGGTCGAAGCGCGCCTCATCGAGCGTGGCGCCCTGAAAGTTGCACTGGCGCAGCGGCGCCCCGCTGAACTGGGCACCGCGCAGGTCGGCGTTCGCGAACTGGCAGCTCTCGAGCGCGACGCCGTCGAACGACACGCCGGCCAGCTGCGTGGTGGAGAACGCCACGCGCAGCAGGTGGGCGCCGCGCCACGCCACATGGCGCAGATCGCAGCCGGCCACGGTCACGTGTGTCCAGCGCGTCGATTCGGCCCCCAGGTCGATCAGGCTGCTCTCGGTCAGCACGCAGGCGTCCAGCAGCGCACCGCGCAACATCGCGTGATCGAGGCGGGTCTTGGTGCAGGCGAGCATGCTCAGGTCGGCATCCGACAGGTTCGCATGCGGCGCCTGGCATTCGCTGAACACGGCCGCGTGCAGGCCGGCTCCGTGCAGGTCGACGTGGTCCATCAGGCACTGGTTGAAAACGGCGCGCTGCAGCCGCGCCCCGCCCAGCAGCGCGCCGCGCAGGTCGCACTGGTTGAACACGACCTCGCGCAGGTCGGCCCCGCGCAGATCGGCCTTGGCGAAGTTCACCCGGTCGAACAGCCCCCCCGCCAGCTGTGCATTCGAGAAATGACCGCCCGACAGGTCGAGCCCGGCAATCGACTCGCCGAGCAGCACGGCCAGGGTCAGCGTGGTGGTGTTCATCATGGCGCCGTCCTCCTCATGCGCCTGCGGCCTGCTGCTCGGGCGTGAGCCGCGGCCATGTGCGCGCGCGCTGCAGCAGGGCCCCATCGAAGCGTACGTCGCCGTCGAGCCGGGCGCGCGACAGGTCGGCAGCGAACAGGTTGCTGTTGCGCAAGTCGCAGCCGCGCAGGTCGGCGTGCTGCAGGATCGCCTCGCTGAAGTTCACGCCCGCCAGCCTGGCGCCCCGCAGCACGGTCCGGCGCAGCAACGCGCCCTTGGCCGAAGCCAGCCGCCAGTCGCTGTCGGGCAGCCGGGCCTCGCACAGGTTGGCGCCGTCGAGCACGCTGCCGAGCAGCCGCGCGCGCGACATGTCCGCAGCGCCGAAGTTGGCACCCTGCATCCACGCCCCGGAAAAATCCGCGTCGGCCAGGTCGCAGTGCTGGGCGAACACCATGCCCATGCCGCGTGCACCGCCGAAGCGGGCCCCCGTCAGCTTGCAGGTGATCAGGTTGGCCTGGGCCAGGTGGGCTTCGCGGAAGTCGGCCTCCGTGAGGTCGCATTCGACGAACTGGCAGCCCGCGAGATCGGCCTCGGCGAGCGAGAGACCCGGCAGCGACAGCCGGTAGAAAAGCTGCTCGGGCGCCTGCAGCCCGTGCGCATCGGTGCCGTCCCAGCGCGTGCCGATCAGCATGGCGCCCTTCATCTTGGCGCGTCGCAGCGAGAGGCCCCCCAGGTCGGCATGCGACAGCTGCGTCGCGCTGAAATCGGCCTCGTCGAACACCGCGCCTTGCCAGCGCGTGCAACCCAGGTTGGCGCCCTGAAGGATGGCCCGGATGCCGATCGCGCCGTCGAGGTTCGCATGCGCCAGCACCGCCGCCGTGAAGTTCGCGCCCGACACGTTGGATTTTCCGAAGTCCACGCTCTCGAGCCACGCGCCGGCGAAGTTGACATCGCGCAGGTCCAGCCCCGAGAAGTCGGCGCCGGTGAAGTCCATGCCGCCGAAGAACCGCAGTCCGCCGGCCAGTGCCTGCTTCATGCCGTCCTTCAGTGTCTGGGCCTGCGCCGCCTGCATCGCGGGTGCGGGCTGCTGCGCGTGTGCGCCCTGCAGATAGCCAAGCCGCTCCATCGCTTCCTGCTGCAGCAACTGGCCATGCACGGCCGCGAGGTCGAACGCACCGGTCGCGCCGGCGTTCGCGCCCTGGAGCTGCGCCAGCGCCACGTCTGCATTGAAGAGCGGCGGCCCCCGATGCTCGATGGGCTTCATGGCCGGGTTCGCCTTGCGCGCCGCCACCGCCTGCTCGAGGGCATCGAGCGCATCGTCGACGGCCGCCAGCTTCTGCGCTTCGGCCTCCTGCAGCTTCTGCTTCAGGTGGGCCACGCGCTGCGCCGGCGCTGGGGGCGCTTCGCGCGACGGCATGACGATGCCCATGGCATCCGGGTCGCGGCCGCTGGCGCGCACCTCTTCCCGCGCGAGGGCCACGTCGATCTCGGCGCGGCGGTACTGCGCCTGCGCCTGCAGGCCCTGGCTCGCGAAGGCCTCTGCGGCCCGCTCGGCCTCGGGGTCCACCGCGTCCAGTCCCTCGGGCAGCAGGTCGCTGTCGTCCAGGCATTCGACCCCGCCCCATCGCGGGTCGGCGCGTCGCGCCAGCGCATCGAGGTAGTGGGTGTCGGGCCGCGACGCATCGACGCGCTCGACGGCGCCGAGCAGCCCGTGCACGTCGGAGCCGTCGTCGGTGGCCACCTCGGCCAGCCCCTGGAACAGCAGCAGCGCCCGCTCGGCGTGCGGAAAGAACCAGACCGTCGTCAGGCGCAGCGGCACTTCGCGCAGGCGCGGCTCGGCGGCGCCGACGGCGCGGTAGTCGGCGAACACACGCGCACGCAGGCCGGGCAGCCGGCCTTCGAGCCGCGGCTTCTGCGGATGCATGTGATCGAACTGGAAAGGCTCGTCGCCGCGCAACGGGGCGTCGAACCACTGGTCCTCGGGGGCGAGATTGAAATAGCGCCAGTCCAGGTCGGGCGCGAAGCCCGGCGCATGCGCCTTGAGGTAGTCCGCGTCGTAGGTGCCGCGAAAACGCGCGCGCTCCGGATGCATCGGCCCCCGCAGGCCGAAGCCGGCGGGCGCCACGGGCTGTGCCGGATCGCGCAGGGGCTGGTCGGGCCGCTCGATGTTGGGCAGCCGATGGAACCCGCCTTCGGGCGCCGCGCCGATGCCCTCGGGGTTGGCCGGCACCGCGGCGCCCCCGTAGGCATGCGTGGCGTCGATGGGCATCGCGTCGAACGGCAGCGGCGCACTGGCCTTCGTGCCCTCCCAGTGGCGATCGCCGAAGACGAGCAGGGTCTTGCTGCGGCTGCCCAGCCGCGCGCGCACCGCGCAGGCGCTCGGGCTTTCAGCGGGAGGAAAGGCTTGGCCGTGCACGAGGAACTCGGGCGTGAGCTTGGCCACGCCCTCGTCGACCAGCGGCACCGCCATCTCGCGTCCGATGAAGTTCCAGGCCGACTGCTCGCCCCACAGCGTGCCGCCCTCGGCCTGCTCGAACGGCACGTGCAGCATGGCCGTCACGCACAGGCCGAAGCGCTTGCGGTACTCGATCGGCCGGGTGCTCAGGCAGACAGCCTGGGGTTTGACGACTTGCATGATGATTCGCGCGCTGGCCTTCTTCCCGATCAGCCGTTGGGATGGGTGGGGTTGCCGGCGTCATCGCGGCCGAGCAGCTCGCCGGCGCCGCGTTCGCTGCCCACGGCGTCGACGCCGGGGATCATGCCCAGCAGTGCCAGCACCGCGCCGCCGGTGCCCACCGTCGCGACCGTGAGGGCGCCGTCGTTGAGATTGGTGCTCACCAGATTGCGCATGCGCTCCAGCCGTCCGCGCATGCCGGGGATGCGGTCGATGTCGCTGCTCGAGAGAATTTCGTTCATCAACTTCCTCGCGTCGGCGTACTGGGAACCCAGGGACGCCGCGCCGCTGATCATGGAAACGGCACCGTACGCAAGGCTCGCGACTGCCCCCACCGTCCCGGCGGTGGCCATGGCGCCCGTCGCGGCGGTGCCCGCCCCGGCCCCGGCGCCCGGCATGATCGAATGCAGCGGGGCCTGCCGCACCGAGGTGCCGTCCCGCTCGATCTTGAGGCCGGCCACCGATTCCATGCTGATGGCCAAGGTGTTGTCGACCTTCAACCCGAGGAAGTTCGACATCGCGATGCCCAGCGCGTTGTCCATGCTCAGCCCCATGAAGGTCGAGCGGGCGACGCCGAGATTGAAGTCGGTGTTGTTGCCGATGTAGCCGCTGGTGTTGGGGCCGAGCACCGTGGTGTTCGAGCCCACCGACACGGTGTTAATGTTGCCGATGGCCACCATGTTGAGCTCGGTGTTGCTCACCAGCGTGTACTTCTGGAACGCCGCGGCATACGGTGCGGCATTGGCATCGATCTTCATCGAGTTGCCGCCGGTCACCTTGAACTCCATGTGCCCGGCCTCGAAAAGCATGGTCGGGGCCTTGTACTTCACCCCGCCCTTCACCGTGACGGTCTGCGTGCCCGTGACCGTGCGCGTCTCGTTGCCGCCCGTGATGTCGGTGCGGTTGCCGTCGGACTGGATCTTGTGATGGCCCTTCACCAGCAACGCATGGTCGATGTCGACATTCGTGGTCTGGTAGCCCACCACATGGTTGTCCTGGTTCTTGCCGACCGTGAGCTTCTGGAACTTCTGGATGATCGTGGTGTCGTTGTTCTCCACCGTCGTCTTGCGGTCCCGCACGACCGTGGAGGTCTGGTCGCGCTTCACGGTCACGGTCTGGTCGCGGTCCACCGTGGTGGAGTCGTCCAGCTCCACGCTGCGGCTCATGTTCTTCTCGGCGTGGATGTTGATGTTCTCCTCGCCCTTCTTGTCCTCGAACATGATCTCGTTGTAGTTGTTCACGCCGCCGCCCGGCGTGGACCGGGTCCGGAAGCCGCTCTGCGTGGGCGACTTGTACGGAATGGGCTGGTCGTCGTTGTAGACGCGGCCCACGATCACCGGCCGGTCGGGGTCGCCGTTGAGGAAGTCGACGATCACCTCCTGGCCGATGCGCGGCGCGAAGTAGCCGCCCCAGCCCTTGCCGCCCCAGGGCTGCGACACGCGCACCCAGCAGGTCGACTTCTCGTTGCTCTCGTCGTAGCGGTCCCAGTGAAAGTGCACCTTCACGCGGCCGTGGTCGTCCACGTGCAGCTCATCGCCCTTGGGGCCGACCACGATGGCCGTCTGCGGGCCGGGCATGGTCACGCGCGGCGTGAGGCGCGGCGCGCGGAACGGGCGGTCGACCGGCATCACGGTGAGCAGGAACAGGCTGCTGCCGGTCTGCGCGGCGGCCAGCGCGGGCGTGGCGGCGATGAGCTCTTCCAGCACCGGCAGGGTGTCGGCATTCACGGCGTCGTCGCGCAGCACCTCGGCCAGCGCGCGCTGCACGGGCTGCGCCGGTGCGCTGGCGCTCACGCCTTCGTAGCCGCGGTGGCTGGCGATGAAGGTGCAGGCGGCGATCACGTAGTCGCCATTGCGCGTGCCGTCGGGGTCGTCCTCGAACTTGAAGCTGCGCCCGGCCGCGACGTCGGGCCACGGCGTGAGCGCCCAGTGGCGGTCGCGGCGCGCATTGAGTTCGTCGCCGCGCAGCTTGGCGCGCGTCTCGGCGTCGTCGCCGCTGAAGTAGCCGCCGGGAAATTCGAACATCTCGAACTCGGCGAGCTCATGCTGGTCGGAGCTGTCGATGTCGGCGCCCAGCTTCTTCTTGATGGCCTTGAAGTCGCTGTCGCGCGACGAGTGCTTGCCGGTGTCGAACTGCCGCGCGCTGACCCAGCGCGAGATCTCGTTGAAGCGCGGTTCGGCCGCGTGGACCGCCATGTGGCGCAGCGTGTCGGTCGCGGGCAGCTTGTCGTGCGCCAGGTCGCTGGCGTCCGACAGGTGCATGGTGCCGGGCGCATCGTGCGCGTCGAACCAGTAGTAGATGCCCTCGTCCTCCAGCAGGCGCGACAGGAACTGGTAGTCGCTCTCCTGGTGCTGCACGCAGTAGCGGCGCGGGTTGTGCGTGCCGATGACGTTGGTGGCCTTGGTCTTCTTGAAGCGCTTGATCGGGCTGTCCTCGAACACCGCGTCGAGCACCTCGAGCACCTTCTTTTCCTGGTGGATGCGCGAGTTGGCGCGCTTGGTGAGCAGCCAGAACCACGAGCGCAGCGCGATGCGGTACTCGTAGTGCCGCCCGATGTGGCCCGCGCGCACGAAGCGCACCGCGTGGCCCTGGCAATGCCGCTCGTGCGCGCCGCCGTCGGCGTCCTTGAACTCGATGACCACGTCGAAGGCGTGGCCCAGGATGTCCTTGGCGGCGAGGTCCTTGTTCTTGGACAGCACGGTGAGCTCGTAGGCCGCGGGGCGCGCCAGCGCCTCGTGCCCGACGATGCGCCAGAACATCAGGTCGTCCTTGGCGGGCGAATCGCTCTCGATGCGGAACTCGTGGTCGGCCATCTTGGGTCTCTCGGAAGTGGGGCGTCGCGCTGCGGGGTCGGTCAGTCGAACGCGTAGGTGAAGTCGGCGTCCTTCACGTCGAGCGCCACGCGGCGGATCTCGCCGCCGGAGGCCAGGCGTTGCAGGTATTCGACGGAAATCGTGGGCAGCACGGTGTTGGTGAGGATCGCGTCGATCACGCGCCCGCCCGACTCCGGGTCCTGGCAGCGCGCGACGACCTGCTCGATCACCGCCTCGGTGTACTCGAAGGGCACGCCGTGGTTGGTCTCCACGCGCTTCTTGATGCGGCCCAGCTGCAGCCGCACGATCTTCTTCATCATCTCGGGCGACAGCGGGTAGTAGGGAATGGTGACGATGCGGCCCAAGAGCGCGGGCGGGAACACCTTCATGAGCGGCGCCTTCAGCGCGTCGGCCAGCGCGTTCGAATCAGGCAGCAGCTCGGGGTCGCGGCACATGCTCATCACGAGCTCGCTGCCGGCGTTGGTGGTCAGCAGGATGATCGTGTTCTTGAAATCGATCATGCGGCCCTCCCCGTCTTCCATCCAGCCCTTGTCGAAGACCTGGAAGAAGATCTCGTGCACGTCGGGGTGGGCCTTCTCCACTTCGTCGAGCAGCACCACGCTGTAGGGGCGGCGGCGCACGGCCTCGGTCAGGATGCCGCCCTCGCCGTAGCCCACGTAGCCCGGAGGAGCGCCCTTGAGCGTGGAGACGGTGTGCGCCTCCTGGAACTCGCTCATGTTGATGGTGATGATGTTCTGCTCGCCGCCGTACAGCGCCTCGGCCAGCGCGAGCGCGGTCTCGGTCTTGCCCACGCCCGAGGTGCCGCAGAGCATGAAGACGCCGATGGGTTTCTGCGGGTTGTCCAGCCGCGCGCGCGAGGTCTGGATGCGGCGCGCGATCATCTCCAGGCCGTGCTTTTGGCCGATGACGCGCTGGTTCAGCGTGTCGGCCAGCTTGAGCACCGCCTCGACTTCGTTCTTGACCATGCGGCCGACGGGAATGCCGGTCCAGTCGGCGACGACCGAGGCCACGGCCTGCTCGTCGACCGACGGCAGGATGAGCGGCGACTCGCCCTGCACCGCGTGGATCTTCGTCTGCAGTTCGTGCAGCTCGGCCAGCAGCGTGGCGCGGTCGGGGCCGGCCTCGGCGGCGGTTTCACCGGCCGCCGGTTCATCGACCGGCTTGTTGCCCGCGCGCAGCTTGCTGCGCAGTTCGAGCAGCCGATCGACCAGGCCCTTTTCTTCCTGCCAGCGCGCATTCAGCGCTTCGAGCTGCACCTTCGATTCGGCCAGCAGCGTGGCCACGAGCGCGGCGCGCTTGGTCACGTCGATGCCGATGGCTTCTTCGCGACCGATGATCTCCTGCTCGACCGTGAGGCCTTCGATGCGGCGCATGCAGTCTTCGACTTCGGGCGGCGTGGCGTGCTGCGACACGGCCACGCGCGCGCAGGCCGTGTCGAGCAGGCTCACGGCCTTGTCGGGCAACTGGCGCGCGGGGATGTAGCGGTGGCTCAACTTCACAGCCGCCTCGATCGCCTCGTCGAGCAGCTGCACGCGGTGGTGCTTCTCGAGCACGCTGGCCACGCCGCGCAGCATGAGGATCGCCTTGGTCTCGTCGGGCTCGGGCACCTGCACGACCTGGAAGCGCCGCGTGAGCGCCGGGTCTTTCTCGATGTACTTCTTGTACTCGGCCCAGGTGGTCGCGCCGATGGTGCGCAGGTTGCCGCGCGCCAGCGCCGGCTTGAGCAGATTTGCCGCATCGCCGGTGCCGGCCGCGCCGCCTGCGCCCACCAGCGTGTGGATCTCGTCGATGAACAAAATGATCGGCGTGGGCGAGCTCTGCACCTCGTCGATCACCTGGCGCAGGCGCTGCTCGAACTCGCCCTTCATGCTCGCGCCCGCTTGCAAGAGGCCGATGTCGAGCGTGAGCAGCTTCACGTCCTTCAGCTGCGGCGGCACATCGCCGCGCGCCAGGCGCTGCGCGAAGCCTTCCACCACCGCGGTCTTGCCCACACCCGCCTCACCCGTCAGCAGCGGGTTGTTCTGGCGGCGGCGCATGAGGATGTCGACGATCTGGCGGATTTCCTCGTCCCGCCCGGTCACCGGATCCATCTCTCCCTTCTTGGCTTTCTCCGTGAGGTCGACAGCAAATTTCTTGAGGGCATCGCCCTTGCCCATGGCGGCCGGCGCCATGGCGCCCGAGTCTTCGCCGGGTGCACCGCTGCCCATGCCGGTGCCGTCCTGGGCGCGCATCTGCGCTTCGGGCGAGGCGTCGCAAATCTTGGGGAAGTTGTCGGCCAGGTCTTCGACCTTGATCTTCTCGAACTGCTTCGACAGGCCGAACAGCGGGTTGCGCAGGCTTTGCGTCTTCAGCATGCCGACCAGGATGTAGCCGGTGCGCACCTGCGCCTCGCCGAACTGCAGGGTGGCGTAGGTCCAGGCGCGCTCGATGGCGTTCTCGATGTGCGGCGAAAAGTCGCTGATGGCGGTGGCGCCGCGCGGCAGGCGGTCGAGCGCGGCGGTCATGTCCTTCGCGATCACCGACACATCCAGCCCGTAGTGCTGGATCACGCGGTGCAGGTCGGAATCCTGCGCCTGCAGCAGCTGGGCAAACCAGTGCTCCAGCTCCACGTACGGGTTGCCGCGCATCTTGCAGAAGACGGTGGCGCCCTCGATGGCCTTGTAGGCCAGCGAGTTGAGTTTGCCGAAGAGGGCGGTGCGGCTGATTTCACTCATGGAGGACTCCGTATCTCTTCTGAACGAATGAAGATGGGTTTATTGAAAAGAGGCGGACTGCTTCGGCAGGCGCGCCCTCGACGGCTGGCTGGCAATGCGCACGTCGGCCGCATCGCGCGTGCGCGGGCGTTCGCCGAGCCACGAGATCCAGCCCAGGCGCGGGCCGTTGCCCCGGGCCTGGCCCAGGCGCGTGGGCGGCACCTGTACTTTCTCGAGCACCAGTTCGGCGTCCCATTCGAGGGTGTCGCCGAGCAGCTGCTGCATCCAGCGCTGCAGCACGGGCTGCGCGTCGCCGGTGGGCAGGAACATGCGGTACTGGTCGACCGTGAGCGGCCCCAGGTGCAGGCGCACGCGGTGCTGGCGGTCCCACGCGCGCGTGCCGAGCATCGCGCCCATGCCCATCGCGCGCGAACTCTCGCCCTGCCCCAGCCGCGTGACCTCGTCCGTGGGCACGCGCATCCAGTGACCGACCCAGCGCTCCAGCTTCACCGGCACGCCGAAATAACTGCACAGCACCGACTCCACGCTTTCCGCGTTGTGCACGCGGCGCGCGAGCCAGCCCGAGAAGTGCAGGCGCGCGTCGTCGTGGATCTCGTCGCGGTCGATGCGCCCCGGCGTGCCGATGCCGACCAGCGCACCCACCTGCAGGCGGAAGCGGTCTTCGCCCGGCCGGTCGAGCGCCACGGCCGGCCGCGACTGCGCCCACGCGCGATAGAAGTGCAGCGAGAAGCGGTGCGAGAAGGTGTCGAGAAAGGCCAGCCAGGTCGGGTCGCCGTGGTTCAGGCTGCGCTCGCGGATGAAGTCGCTCAGGTGCACCGGCAGTGGGCCGTTCGGGCCGATGTAGCCGAAGAAGTGCTGGCGCAGGCGCGGCGGCGAATGCGCGGTGGCCGGCTCGAAGCGGCTGAAGCTGGCGGGCGCGAACGACAGCGACGGCTCCTGCCCCACGCGCACCGGCTCGGCGCTGGGCAGCAGGGCGCGGCCCCAGCGCGGCGTGGTCTTCGCGACGGACTCGATGCGCCGCATCACGGCGAAGTAGTCGAAGTCCCACGGCTGGGCCGACCACCCGCGCAGCGCGTTGTCTACCCGCGTGCTTACAGAATCTGGCGTGTCCCGCACAGCGGCCTCCAGCGCATGGCTTCGCCCTTGCCCGCCACGCGCAGCACGGTCTCGACGAAGTGGTTCACCTCGACATGGCGCGCGAGAAACTGCGCCAGCACGGCACCGAACAGGAAGGCGCTGTGGCCGTGGAAGGCGTCCTTGTCGACCTCCAGCGTCACCTCGAGCCCGCGCCCGAAGGCGATCGGGCCCGCGAGCGGCAGGCGCCGCGCCACGGGCTTGCTCTTGACCGACAGCAGCCCGCGCACCTGGCCCTGGCGCATCTCGTCGGCATGCACGGCGTAGAGCATGAGCGTCTCGCGCAGCGCGGCGGCGCCCTGCTCCGGCGTGCTGTCGGACAGCGACAGGTAATTGAGCGCCAGGTGGTCGATGACGCGCCAGCCCAGCCCCTGGCTCACCACCGGCGACACCGGCCGCGACGGCCCGCGCACCATGCGCACGCGCTGCACGGGAAAGGAGTCGACGCAGTCGAAGTCGTTGTCGCGCCCCAGCGGCATCAAGAGCGGCAGGTCGCGGTTGGTGCACAGCGCGGTCACGGCGAGCTGGCGCAGCGTGGCGGCGTACGGCGCCTGCTGCGGGTCGACGATCTGCATGTAGACCTCGGAGCCGATGTGACTGCTGCGGTGGCCTTCGGTGCGCTGGCGCACCGAGAGCATGCGCGGCTCGCGCGTGGTCGTGAAGTAGGCCGGGTGGCTGTTGCGGCTGCCGTGGAAGGCCGAGTAGAACGGCCGGAACGGCTGCTCGGCCACCGCGGCGTCGGCCCCCGGCGCGCCGTGGCCGATCACCTCGGTGACGGTGTGCACCTCGAAGTCCTGCGGGCGCGTGCGGTCGGGCACCAGGTGGAACTGGCTCACGCCCTCGGTCACGGGCACGCGGTCGAGCCGCTTGGTGAACAGGTTGACGGCGGGCACGCAGTGCAGCTGCACGTTGTCGGCGCTCACCAGCTTCTCGAGCGCCGCATCGCCGCGCGAGAACAGCAGCACGATCTCCAGCTCGGTCACCGGCATCGTCGCGAGCAGCGCCTGCAGCCCGCCGATGCGCACGAACTGGAAGCGCTGCGGGAACGCGAAGTACTCCTGCAGCAGCCGAAAGCCCGAGAAGCCGGTGGCCGTGACCGGCAGCAGCGCCTCGTCGTCCCCGAAGCCGACCGCGCCGATGGCGCTGCCCGGCAGGCTGCGCACGGCGCCCTGCAAGGCACCACTGGCCGTGAGCGGTCGCACCCACACACCCACGGGCTGGCCCAGCGCGCATTCGTGCAGCTGCCAGGCCACGTCTTCCGCGCCGCCGAAATGCAGCACCAGGTCGTCGAGCGCGATCTGGCTGAAGTCCAGCCCCGCCGTGGCGCGCAGTGCGATGCGCAGGCCGCCGCGGATGGCGCGCGACTGCGGGTGGGTGTTCAGCGGCAGGTCGGGCGCGTAGGTGAAGTACTGGGCGCGCTGCACCTCGATCGGCCAGATGCGCAGCGCGGCGGCGGTGCGGAACTCACAATGCGTGTTCTGCCCCACGGCCTGGCGCGCGCGCAGGCCGGCGCCGCGCGGCAACGTGGGGCCGGCCGCGAGGTTGGCGTCTTCCGGGTCGGGCACGAACGACACCACCGTCATGGCCGGCGTGGGCGCCAGGAAGTGCGGGTAGACGATGTCGAGCAGGTGGCCCGTGAAGCGCGGGTATTCGGCATCGAGCTTCAGGCCCACGCGCGCCGAAAGGAAGGCCGTGGCCTCGATCAGCCGCTCCACGTACGGGTCGGCGACTTCCTGGCCCTCGATGCCCAGCCGGTGCGCGATCTTCGGGAACGCACGGGCGAACTCCGAGGCGCTTTCGCGAAAGTAGCGCAGCTCCTGCTCGTACAGGCTCAGCAGCCGAGGGTCCATGTGGACTTACCTTGGGTTTTGCGCCATGTCCACGATCTCTATGCGGCCCTCTTCCAGATCGACGCGGCTTCGCATGAGGAACTCGAGCGGCACGGGCTGCGCCCACAGCATGCCGCGGATCTGCAGGCCGATGCTGTTGTGGGACTCCAGGGCCGGGCCTTCCATGACGAGTTCGACTTCGAGTGTGCGGGACAAAATGCGCGGCTCGAACTGCAGGATTGCGTTCTTCAAAGCCTGTTCCATGCTGACACGCTGCACCGACGAGGTGAACTGGCCAGACAGCATAGGCAATCCGTAGTTGATGACGGAGCGCGCGGCATTCGGGTGCTGCTTGTCGTCCATCGACAGGCCGTGCCCCGTGGCATTGAAGAGCCAGCCGAGGTCGCGCAGCACGGCCTGGCGCAGCGCCTGCTTGGTGAGCGTGCGCTTGTCGTCGCCCTCGCGCTTCTCGTCGGGCGCGTGGTCGACGAGGCGGTCCAGCAGCGAGGGCTGCAGCCGCTCCTGCGCGGTGAGCTCAGCCACCGCCGCTGCTTTCGCCGCCTTCGGCCGCGTCGGCGGCGGCGGGCGTGAAGAGGATCTCGCGCACGTCCATCAGCGCGTACTCGCCGGCGTCGCTGCCGAGCACGCGCTGGCCGTAGCCGGCCCAGACCTCGGGGCGCAGCTCGCGCCACTCGGTCTTGCGCGCCAGGCGCAGCTCGCCGTCGTCCTGCGCCTCGGTGCCTTCGTAGCGCGTGGGAATGAGCGCCAGCGTTTCGCCGCCGTTCTCGAACTGCAGGTGCGCGGGCATCCAGACGCAGTCGCGCAGGTCTTCGGGCGGCTCGATCTTGATGTGCGCCAGGCGCGCGTAGGGAATCCAGTAGTACTTGCCGTTGACGAAGGCCTCGAGCACCGGGCCCAGGCGCATGTCGGCGTCGGCCAGCCATTCGAAGGGCGCACCGTCGATGGTGCCGGCGATGGCGGGCGCACCGTCGAAGGCGCGCTGGCGCAGGTCTTCGGCCAGCCCGCTCTCGCCGCGGCCTTGCCGCAGCAGCGATTCGATGAGCAGTGCCAGCCATTCATCGGGCTGGCCGAAGATCATCGGCGTGCGCGTGCCGGCGAACACGTCGGCGCGCAGGCCTTCGCAGCGCACGGCCTCGCCGTACACCTGCTTCATGGGCACGGCGAGCGCGTCGAGCTCGGCCGCGACGGTGAGCTGGTTGAGTGCGCGCTCCCACTGCCCGAGCACGCACAAGAGCTGCGCCATGAAGACGCGGTGCTTCGGGTCGGAGGGCTTGGCGCGCACGTCGTCGCTCAGGGCCTTGAGGGCGGCCACCGGGTCGGCGGCCTTGAGGAAGTCTGCGGCGGTCGTCGTCATGGCGGTGTGCTCCTGGGGGCGTTCGGGTTCAGGTTTCGGTTCACGTCCGGGTGAACTGGCATTCGCGCACCGCGCCGCGCGCGCCGCTGGTCTTCTGCGGGGCCGACTTGATCTTCACCGTGCGGTAGCTGATGGAGACCAGCTCCGAGGGCACGCCCCAGTGGCCGCCGGAGTTGAGCACCAGCCGGCAGATGCGCGCGTTCTCCAGCGAGATCTCGAAGGTCGCCTGCGCCTCGGGCGATTGCGGATCGCCGCCGGCCTTGTAGGCGCTGATGACCACCTTCAGGTCTTTTTCCTGCGCGCGCAGCAGGCTGGCGAGCGTGGCCGTGGCCGCGTCGCTGCGGCGCGCGACGACCAGGTTGTGGGGCACGACCTGGTTCTGCGCGGACGACTCGGGCACCTGCACCGACCAGTAGTAGCCGCCGATGTTCAGGCGCGCCTTGCCGTCGTCGAAGACGCGTTCGAGTTCGCCCTCGACGGGCGAGCCTTTGCTCTCGATCATCATGACCAGGTCGGTCTCGGCCGAGCCGGTGCCGATCAGTTCGTAGAACTGCCGTGCGTCTTCGGGGCTCCAGGAGCCGTCTTCGAGAAATGCCATGTCAACCTCCGGATTCGGACAAAGAAAACTGGACCGGGACCGCGCGCACCTGACTCATGGCCGCGCACCACCGTCTGCCATGCCAGCGCTCCTGCGCAGCAAGGCCGCGAACACCTGGCGCTCGCCGCCGGCGGCCGGCGGCTGGCCGCCGCGCACGCGCACTTCCGACACATCGGCCTGCGCCGCGGTGGCCACGCCGAACAGGCGCGGCGCGCTGTGGGGCGCGGCCGGCACGGCCATGACGAGCAGGCGCGCCTCGCCGGCCGCATCGAGCCAGGGCAGGTCGAAACGCTTGACCGCCGGCTGCTCGGGCGTGCCGCGCTTGAAGCGGTTGGTTTCGCCGGCCCCGTCGGGGTACACCGCCTGCAGCGCGCCGCGCGCGTCGATGCCGGTGATGACGAGGTCGAGCGAACGGCCGCTGGTGTTGCGCACGTTCAGGCGCACGCGCTCCCCTGCACGCAGTGCAGGCAGCACGCTCGCGGCCTCGGCGACCGGCACGCTGCGCAGCAGCCGGTCGGCGCTCCAGACTTCGAGCGCCGCATCGAAACCGTCGAGCTGGCCACCCCTGGCATGGGCCTGCAGCTGCGCCAGCCACTTGAGCTGCGCCAGCGCCTGCAGGCGGCGGCGCAGCGCGGCCACGTCGGGCACCACGACGGTCGAGGCGGCGGTGCCGAACACGGGCGCGAGCGCTTCGAGGCGATGGCCCGCGGGGCCGAGGTCGGTCCAGCGCACGTCGGCGCTCGCGGGGTCGTCGGCCAGGCGGATCGCAGCCGGGTAGTCGAGGCTCAGGCCGGCGGGCAACGGCTTGTCGGCGCGCACGCGCAGGGCCGTCGCGGCCGGCTCGGCAATGGGCGTGACGCTCCAGAACGCGCTGCCCGGCAGGTCTTTCAACGCCGCGGGCACGGCGAGCCAGGCGCCGCCGAGCTTGATCTGCGCGATGGCGGCCGGTGCGCGGCGCACGGTGCCGTCGTCGAGCGTGGCGAGCACGCGCACCTCCTGCTGCGGCGCCAGGCCGTCGAGCAGGCCGGCCTTGACGGCCAGGCTGTCGCCGCTGCGCTGCGCGCCCCACACCGGGCGCGTGGACGCGGGCGCGCCGCTGTTGGCGAACAACGGCGCATCGAGGTTGCCCTCGGCCACGGGCGACGGCAGCTCGCGCGTGGGAAAGCGCTGCGCGAGTTCGTCGATGACCGGCGGGTACAGCGCGAGCACGCCGTCGAACAGGTCGCGCCAGGTGGCGGGCTTGCGCGCCAGCGACTCGACCACGGCCCAGGTCAGGAGGCCCTGCGGCCGGGCGGTGCGCGCCTTGCGCGGCAGGCGCAGCTCGGGCGTGATCTGGTGGCTCTCGGACGCGAACAGCGCCACGTAGCGGGCGCGCGGTACGGCGTCGGTCGCGGCCGGTGGAGCCAGGGACCGTGCGGGCGACGCACCGCCCATGAGCTGCGTCGTGCGCAGGCCGCGCCAGCGCACCTCGTCGTCGGCCGGGCCCTCGGCGGTCGCGGGCGCATCGCCCGTGCCGCGTGTCATCGAGTTGGCGGAGCAGGTGTCGAACACCGAGGCGACGAACACGTTCTTCGCCAGGAAGGCCTGGATCCAGGCGTCGAAGTCGACATCGCGCAGGTCGCCGCTGAGCGCGGCATCGGCGCCGAGCGTGCCGCGCACGTCGCGCGCGAGAAAGTTCTCGGACAGGCCGTCGGGCTCCTGGTAGCGCTTGGCCACGTCGCGCAGGCGCGTGCCGTGGCCGGAGAAGTACAGCAGCACGAAGTCGCCGCTGGCCGACTGCGCGAGCAGCCGCGCCAGGGCGTCGTGGATGGCCTGCGATTCGGGCAGCGCGGCACCGGGCACGCCGTCGGCGAGCACGGCGATGTCGGGCGCGGTGAAGCCCTGCTTCAGCAAGGCGTCGCGCATGAGCATCACGTCGTTGCGCGGCGCCTGCAGCCACAGGGCCTGCGGCTGGTTGACGAGTTCGGAGACACCGACGAGGAGCGCGCGCTGCGCGGCCTGCGCGGCGACACCGCCCGCGCCCCACACCACCAGCGCGAGCAGGAACCGCAGGCTGCACGCGCGCCAGTTCATGGCGGCTCCGAGGCCGGTCCGGCCGACGCGACCAATGGCGACGTCGCGAGCACCGACAAAGCGCCGACCGGATCGGCCACGCGCAGGCGCCAGACGCCGTTCGGCCCCGGCCCGCCGACCACTTCCGCCGACATCGTGTGCAGCAGGCGATCGGCCTCGTCGATGCGCACGCCGTCCTTCCAGCGCACGACCAGGTTGGCCTGCGCCGCGACGGGTGCCGTGGGCACCGAGCGGAAACGCACGTCGTCGTCTTCGGTAGTGCCGCGCCCGCCGATGAGCCCCACGTTCTGGATCACCGCGAACAGCGCCACGGCCGCAAACGCCGGGCGCGCCCAGCCTTCAGCGCCGAACCAGCGGCGGATGCTGCCCCACCAGCCGTCCTCGGGCCGCGGCAGCGGCTGGGCGGGCGATGGCGGCGGTGCGGCTGCCGGAGCCTCGTCCTGCGGTTGCGCCAGCGCGCGGCCGAGTTGCAGGCCGGCGTCGCGGTACAGCGCCTGGTAGTCGGTGCGCGGGTCCTGCGGCCCGAGCGGCGTGCCCGAGAGCACCGAGAACGCGCCGGCCACGCCGCGCAGCGCGATGCGCCCAGGCTCGGGCGCGATGTCGGGCGCCGCGTGCGCGGCCCATTCGTCGTGCACCGCGCGGATCGCGGCGAGCCGCGTGGCCGACACCTCGCCGAGCACGCGCGCGGCCAGCTGCGGGCTGGGCTCGAGCGTGAGCACGTTCCAGGCCTGGACCACGCCGAACATGGGCTCGAAGGGCTCGTCGTCGGGCTCCAGCAGCACGTCGAAGGGGCCGGCCCAATCGGGCTCGCCCGCGGCCATCCAGCCCTGCCAGAGGTCGCCGTGGATGCAGCGGTCGAGCAGCACGCCGAGCAGACGCCCGTCGTGCACCACGCTCACGAGGCGGCCCGGCGCCCAGCGCGCGGTGAAGGCGCGCCGGGCGACAGCCTCGCGGCGCCGGGCCAATTCGGTCAAAGGGAGCAGCAGGTCCGACACCACCGGCGTGCCCGCGCCCGCGCTGTTGCCGTGCGGCATCGCGACGGGTGCGGCGTCCGGCGCGGCATCGCCGGGCGGCGCGCCGGTTTCGAACGCATGGCGGATCACGCTGAGCGGGGGCCAGAGGTCGGTGGTCATGGCGTCTGTTCCTGAATGGCTATGTCTTCAGACATAAGACGCTTCAGCCCCGAGGATTTTGAAAACCTGCAGGATCGCCGCCATGTTGTCGGCCTCGATGGCGATGCCCAGGGTCTGGCCGATCCAGCTGCCGATGCGGGTCTGCGCATAGCCGGCGCCCAGCCCTTCGCGCTTGTGCACGAGGCCCAGCCGCCCGGCGCGGTAGTGGTACGAGGCGATGGCGTGGCGCGAGGCCACGCCCGACAGCCCGCCCTCGGCCTCCTGCCCGAAACCTTCGCACAGCAAGATGCGCTCGGGCTCGGGCAGCCCGGCGATGAAGGCACGTGCCGCCAGCTGCACGGCCTGCGCGCTGAGGCCGTGCTCGGCCAGGCAGCCGTCGAGGTCTTCGCCCGGCCCGAGTTCGTCTTCGAGCTGGGCCTCGGTGATCTGGTCGCCGATGGAGACCTTGCGGCGAAACGAACTGGCGCGCGTGCAGTCGATGAGGTAGCGGCGAAAGTACGCGCACAGCGCGAAGGCGGTGGACGGCGCGCTGTGGCCGGCGCGCTCTTCCGACTCGTCGGGGTCGGCGTCGAGCCGCAGCACCTTCACGTAGATGAACTGCGCCACCAGCTCCTGCCGCCCCTCGCCCAGCACCTGCAGCTCGGGCGGGTTGCAGGCCACGAGCGCGTCGCCCACGATGCGGTACATGGTGCCCATGTCGTCCGAGGACAGCGTCTGCCGGCGCCGCCAGAGGCGGACGAGTTCAGAGCTTTCCGCGGACGAAAGGGTTTCCTGCATGAAGGGCCAAGGGGTCGAAAGAAAAGAGGTCAGTCGTCGACGCAGACGCCTTCCGTAGGCACCAGGCACTGCGGAAGATTCGCGCCGACCGGGCCACCGCGCGTGCGGATCGCACCCGACACCGCCGCCTGCGCCACGGCCAGGCCGCGCGGCAACAAGATCCACAGCTGGCCGCGTTCCTTCATGCGGCGTGCATTGGTGGCGGCCTGCTGGCCGTTGCCGAAGAAGTAGTCGGCCCGCACCGCGCCGCGGATGGCGCCGCCGGTGTCCTGCGCGATGGTCAGGCGCTGCATGGGTGCGCCGCTGCCGGGCGTGCGCGTCGACACGAACACCGGATAGCCCAGCGGCGTGCTGCGCGGATCGACCGCGATCGAGCGGCCGGCCGACAGCGGCACGCCGAAGGCGCCCACCGGGCCGCCCGCGGGCGAGGTCGACTCCTTGAAGAACACGTAGCTCGGGTCCTTGATGCCGGAGCCGGTCACCGCGCCGGCCGTGCGCCGCCCCGGCACCACCACCGCGCCGCTGGCCGTGGGCCGCGCCAGCGTGAAGCCGCGCGTGCGGATCACGCTGTTGTCGATGGCGCCCGTGTCTTCGTCGTCGCCGTCGTCCAGCGTCAGCTCGAGCGAGCCGCCGCGCACCTTGACCGCGCTGCGCGGCTTGCCGTTGGCGGCCTGCGCGATGGTCGGACGGAAGGGCTGGCCGTTCTGCTCGGCGTAGGCCACGCGCACGACTTCGCCGCTGGGCAGCTTGATGCGGCCCGAGCCCTGGATCTGCATCTCGTACAGCGCGGTGGCGCTGCTCACGAAGGCCAGCACCTTGGCGTTGGGCGCGCCCTTGGTCTCGATCTCTTCGCGCGTGTAGTACGGCAGCAGGCGCTTGCCGTCGATGCGCAGGCGCACCTTGCGGTCGAGCGTGTCGCGGGTGATGGCGGACAGGTCGAGCGCGTACAGGCCCGGTGCGCCCATGTCGCGCGTGTTCAGGCCGCTTTGCACGATCACGTTGCGGCCCTCGACCTTCGCGGCCACCGTGCCGCTGCCGGCCGGGAGCTTGCGCGCATCGACGAACAACATGTCCTCGGGCTGGCCGTAGACCGGGTAGATGAACGGCGCGACGTAGGTGCGGCTGCCCGCGATCTCGGGCTCGAAGTAGCCGGTGACCACGCCGTCGGGCTTGCGGTCGTCGTCGCGGATCTGGTAGGCCGAGAACTCACTCTCGAAGAAGCCGCGGATCGCCTGCGTGCTCTTGCCGTCGACCTTCAGCGCGCGCTCGCACACCTCTTTCCACTCGGCGCCGCGGCCGTTGAGCACCTTGCAGCTGCCGAGAAACGCCGGCCAGCTTTCCGAGAAATCGTCGCGCGCCCAGCCCGGCACGGCGTCGAAGCCGACCGAGGTGTAGGTGGCGAGCTGGGTCGAGAAGGTGCGCGCCTGCCCGGCGACGCTGCCGCCGGTGGGGCGGGCCGGTGCGGTCGCGGGATCGGCCGTGGTGGGCGCGGTGGTGGCCGTGCCCGTGGCGGTCGGCGGCGTGTTGGCGCAGGCGGCCAGCAGCACCAGCGCGACCACGGCGGCCGTTCGGCAAAGGGGAAGCGCGAAGTGCGGCGACGGTGACGTGTGCATGAAAGTCTCCTGGTCGTGTCGTGGAAAGGGGGCCGAAAGCGGCCGACGCTCTACAGACGATTACTTCTCGACGATTTTGAAATTCGCGACGCCATAGACGTCGTTGCACGGCGGGGCGCCCGGCGCGCACACCGGTTTGCCCAACAGCGGCGACGGCCCGGTGCCGCGCGTGGCTTCGAGTGCCGCGAGCACCGGCAGCGGGAACTGCGGGAACACGCCTTCGTTCTGCACGCCCGAGGCGCCGAAGTCGCGCTCGTGCTCGCTCACGAGCACCGCGAACTGGTTGGTGCCGGCCGGCCCGCCGGCGTCCATCGGCCAGGAGGCGCGCGGCAGCGCGAGCGCGGCGTTGGCGGTGATCTTGTTGTACTTGTCGAGCAGGTTCGGGAACAGCAGGAACATCTCGCCGCCGCTGGACAGCAGGAACACGTAGACGAAGCCGTCGCGCTTGCTGCGCACCTCGAAGGCCAGCTTGTCCTTGCCGATGGCGACCTCGGCCTTCTTCGGCGTGGCCGTGACTTCGAAGCCCGGGGCGGCGCCGGCGGCGAGGGATTGCAGGGATTCGGCGGGGGTGCGTGGCTTCGGAGGGGGCGGAGGTGGCGGAGGTGGTGGGGCTTCGGCGACCTGGGTGGGGGTGTCGGGTGGGGGTGCGGGCGTGGCGGTTTGCGCCGTCTTGCCGGCATCGCCTTCGCTGCCCGAGCGGCCGAGGAACCACCAGCCGCCACCCGCTGCGGCAACCAGCACGGCGGCGGCGACGGCACCGAGGACGGCCTTGTTGCTGCCGCTCTTGCTGTTGTCAGCAACAGGTGCCTTGGCGGCGATCGGCTTGGGCATGTGGGCCGTGCCGATCACGGTGGGGGCATCGGCGCCCGACTGACTGCTTCGTGCACCCGACGGCGGCACGGTGCGCGGTGTGGGCGCGATGCTGTGGCCGACCTCCAGGCCCAATGCCGCGCGCAGCTCCGCCATCGACTGCGGCCGCGCCTCGGGCCGCACGCCCAGGCCCGCATCGATCGCCGCGAGCAGCCGGTCGCTGTAGCGCTGGCGCAGGATGTCGTTGCCCGCCAGCGGCACGTAGCTGTCGGACAGCAGCCGCGCCACCGAGGGCGGCGGTGCGCGGCCGCACACGGCGACGTGCATCACGGCGGCGAGCGCGTAGACGTCGGTCCACGCGCCCTGCGACATGTCGGGCATCTCGGCGTACTGCTCGATGGGGGCGTAGCCGGGCTTGAGGATGACGGTGATCGCCTGCGTCTTGTCGGTGATCACGCGGCGCGCGGCGCCGAAGTCGAGCACCACGGGGCGGCCGGAGCCTTCGAGCAGGATGATGTTGTCGGGGGCGATGTCGCGGTGGTAGCAGTGGGCGTTGTGCATCACCGCGAGGGCCTGGGTGACGCCGTCCATGATGCGGGTGAGCCAGGCTTCGTCGACGCCTGCGGGGATCGCTACGAGAGCCTCGCGCAAGGTGTCGCCCTTGTAGAAGGGCATGACCATGTAGGTGGTGCCCTTTTCTTGCCAGAAGCGGTAGACCTTGAGGAGCGACGGGTGGTCGAACTGGGCGAGGAGGCGGGCTTCGTTGATGAAGCTGCGCATGCCTAGGTCGAAGGTTTCTCTGTGGCGTTCTGAGAGGGGGACTACGGTGCCGTCTTGCTGTCTTGTCGATAGCGATGTCGGCAGGTATTCCTTGATGGCTACTACGCGCTCCAGCGTGTGATCCCAGGCTTCGTAGACGACACCGAAGCCGCCCTGGCCTACGACTCGGGTGATTTCGAATTCGGCTAGGCGGCTGCCTACGGGGAGGAGGCCGGCTTCGTGAGGGGTTCCTGTGGCGGGGCTGGTGACGGGGGTGCCTGAGGGTGTGGTGAGGCCGCTGGCTGTGATGACGGTGGCGCCTGTGTCTGTGCTTGTGCCGTCACTGGTTGCTGTGAGGGGCACGGGGCGGGAGACGACTCGGGTGCGGTCGTCTTCCGGGGGAAGGGCGTTGTCGGTCATTGACCTGCTCCTGCTGGGCGAACGCCGCTTGGGGCTTGCTTTCCGGGGCCGGGTCTCGGCCCGGCGGCCGACCTACTTTTCTTTGCTTCGCCAAAGAAACGTAGGCAAAAGAAAGGCGACCCTACTGTCTGCGTCCCTCCGCTTCGCTGCGGGCAACCTGCGGTGCTCACGTTTCGCGGGGTCTCGCAGAACTCGCTTCGCTCAAACAGCTGCGAGCCCTTATCCGCGAAACGCTCCGCTCCTCGGCGCATACAGAAGGGGTTTGGATACCAACGGGCCATCGCTTTGCTCGGCCAGTAGGCCGCAGCAGGCGCTTCGCGCCTGCTGCGGCTTGCATGGGGCGTGGCGTTGAACTGGGCAGGGCGCTGGCGCTCGCGCAAGTGCAGACACATGTACGAGTACGAGTACGAGTACGAGTGCGAGTGCGAGTGCGAGTGCGAGTGCGAGTGCGAGTGCGAGTGCGAGTGCGAGTGCGAGTGCGAGTGCGAGCAAACCCGTGGCATCAGGCTGTTGGAAGTTCCCGGGCCGAGCGAAGCAAAGGCCCGAAGTTCCCCCTCCCCTCTGGCTGCGCCGAGGAGCGCAGCGTTTCGCGGATCAGGGCTCGCAGCTGTTTGAGCCGAAGGCGAGTTCTGCGAGACCCCGCGAAACGCGAGCACCGCAGGTTGCCCGTAGCGAAGCGCAGGGTCGCAGACAGTGGGGTCGCCTTTTCTTTGCTTACTTTCTTTTGGCGAAGCAAAAGAAAGTAAGTCCGCCGCCGGGCGGAACTCCCGGCCTCGGGAAAGAAAAGAAAGCACCGCCCTCATTCCCCACCCCCAAGAAACAAAGCCTCGAACTGCAAATCCCGAGGCAACCCGGTAGCCAACATCCGAACCCCGCCCTCCACCCCAGGCGTCTCCATCCAAAGCGAAGCCCCTGCCAAAGGCAACTGAAGCGACCGATCCTCAGCGGAAGGCTCAGCAGGAGCGGCAGCGTCGACAAACAACCGACTCAGCGCCGCATCAAACCGCAGCGCATCCAAATCCCCTTCAAGCCCTTCCAACACAGCCTGCGTCCCCAACGCCCACCACCGAAGCGCAGCAACAAGCGCCTCTCCATGCAGCGCACCAGGTACGCCTTCATCCAATTCAACGGCGAGAGTGAACGGAAAGTACCGCCCCACCCCATCCACCGAAGGCATCAACACCCCCATCCACCCTCGTTCCCCCACCACCTGCGCCCCCAGCGCAAAGCACCAAACAGGCGCCTCCAGGTAGTGAGCAGTCCAATCCGCATGCCGATCCCGCAACCGAGCCAGCCCGCGTTGCAACCACGGGTCCCAGACCGAGCGAAACGCCTCCGGCAACCGCCGATGCGCAAAGTCCCCCATCCCCGGCAACTTCCCGAACCATCCAGGAAGTTCACCGGAGACGAAGAGCGAAGAAGAGGCCAGACTCACAACCCCTCCGGACAAGAAAACTCCCGCAACTCCTTCAACCGGATCGGATGCTGCACGCTGTTCGTCGTCACCTCGAACCGCGTCTTCCGCGCCCCCACCTGGAACGTGATGAAGAACTTCTCCGGCGCATCCCCCGCTTCCAGTTGCCCGTCGTCCAACGTACGGAACAAAGCCCAAGGCCCATCCATCGCCGACCCCGAACTCCCCGTCGTCGACGGCGGACTCACCTGAACGCGCACCTGGTTGCTTCCCTTCGGCCCCGGCCACTGCACCGCCATCGGCACCACCGGCCCGTGCGCGTACTTCACGAGTTGCCCGTCCACGTCCAGGATGAACTGCGTGATGCCCGCATCCATCTCCACCGGCTTGAAGTCCAGCCGCATCGACGGCCCGCGACCGCCGCCGCGGAAGAAGATGTCCTTGATGCGCGCCGCACGCTCGAACTGCGCCAGCGCCTGTGTGGTGATCGCGCCGCGCTCGGCCACGGGCTTGTAGCGCCACGGCCGGGTGCTGGTGTCGACCAGCGCGGCCAGGCGCTTCTGGAAGAAGTCGTCCATCAGGCCGCCGGCGCCGAACATCTGGCCGAAGTCTTCGGGCAGCACATCGCGCTTGCTGCTTTGCACGAAGGGGTAGCGGCCCGCGATGGCGCGGTTGCAGAACTCGGTCACGGGGCGCAGGTCCTGGCTCAGGTTGCCGCGCTCGGCCACCTGCGCCTGCGCGGCGCCGGTCTGGCTCAGGTTCTCGATCATGCTGCGCACCGGCTCGGGCAGGCGGCCCGCGTCCGACTTGAGCTTGCCCGCCACGTCGCCCGGCGGCGGCGAGGTGCGGCCCTTCACGGCCGTGTCGACGGCGTTGAGGTACACGTACACCTCGTTGAAGAGCTTGAGCGCATCGTCGATCGGCGCCGGCTGGTTCGGGCCGCCCGCAGTGACCAGACGGCGCAGCGACTCGAAGCGGTCGTCCACGATGCTCTCGATGCGCTTGCCCGGCGCCACCTGCTTGCCGGGGTCGCTGCCGAACAGGTCTTCCAGGCCCTTGCGCGTGTTGCGCACGGTCTCGGTGGCCTTGCTGACCACGTCCTTGTTGGCATCGGCCGCGGGGATCAGCGTGGTCTGCTTGACCACCGCGCGCAAAAAGTTCGCGAGTGGCGAATCGACACCCGAGAGAATCCGCGCGGTCTCGATGTTCTTCTCCAGGCCGCTGACGCGGATCAGCCGCACGTCGGCCAGCAGCGCCTCCCACTGCTTGACGTACTCCTCGAGGTACAGGCGACGCACGCGGTCGGTGAGCGCGCCGAGCGCCGCGGCATCGCGCAGGCGCTCGCTGGCGTTGCGGTCCTGCCCGAGCACCCACGGGTCTTCGGCGGCCAGCAGGCCGGTGAGCACCACGACCTCGTTCTGGAAGCGCTTGTGGTACCCGTCGTAGGTGAACATGCCCGGCACGCCCTCGCTCAGCGGCTTGCCGCTGATGCGCTCGAACACCAGCGGGCCCGACGGGCCGGTGGCCTGCGCCACGCTGAAGCCCGGAATGTCCTTGGTGGCGCGCTGGCGCTTCAAGCGGCTGAACACGCGCTGCTCCAGCGGATAGCTCGCGAGCACGGCACGCACGCTGCGCACCAGGTTCTCGTCCATCTTCAGCGGCGAGCGCGGCGGGCCCTGGGCGATGAGCACGTCGAGCTGGTCTTCGAGCGCCTTGCGCTGGTCTTCGGGAATGCCGCGGTCGAGGTTGCGCGCCCAGTCGAGCGTGATCCAGGCCTTCAGCGCCTCGGGGTCGAAGCGCTCGGGCTGGTAGAGCATCAGATAGCTCTTGAGGGCCTCGTAGGTGAACTCGAGGTTGTCCTTCTGCGCGGTGCGCAGCTGGTCTTCGATGCGCTTGGCGATCTGCGGCAGGAAGGCGTCGTTGAGCGCGCGCTGGTGCGTGAGCATGGCGGCGGCGTCGAGCTTGTCGCCCTGGTACAGGCCCAGCGTCATCGACAGCGGCTCGTCGCCCTGGCGGTTGTCGGGCGTCTTCCAGATGTCGCGCAGGCCCTGCAGCACAGGCGCGACCTCGACCAGGTTCTGCACGCGCGTCGGCAGCGCGGCCAGCGTCTTCTGTGCGGGCTCGACGCGCGCCTCGACCGACTTCAGGTAGTTGTGGTTCTGCCAGGTGCTGTAGCCCCAGGCCGCGAGCAGGCCGACGGTGAGCAGCGTCATCGCGGCCACGCCCGCCAGGCGCAGCGTGTTGCGGCGGCGCTCCAGCTTCACGTCGGCGCCCGCGAGGCGCTGCTCGGGGAACACCACCTCGCGCAGCAGCGCGGTAAGAAAGTAGCTGCGTCCGCTCGACTTCTGCGGTGCGAGCATGGCGCGCTCGATGCCGAAGCTGCGCGCCAGGCTGCCCATCACGCGGTCGATCGGGCTACCCTCTTGCGTGCCGCTGGTGAAGTACACGCCGCGCACCCATGGCGGTTGCGCAAAGCGCGAGCCGGTGAACACCTGTTCGAGCAGGTCGGACAGCAGCGGGCCGACCGAGCCGAACTGCGCCGGAAAGCCGAAGATCGCCGCGCGGCGCGTGCCGTCGGTCTCGCGCTGCATGCGTGCGATGAGGCCGTCGTTGACGCGGTTGTGCAGCAAGGCGAACTCGCGCTGGAAGGCGGCCGACAGGCCCTTCTCTTCAAGCTGCACGTTCTCGTCCGCCGGCAGCGTGAAGCCGAAGACCTGCGCGCGCTGCTCCTTGCCGAGGTCGTCGAAGTAGTCGGTGAAGCCGTAGAGCAGGTCGCTCTTGGTGACGAGCACGTACACCGGCAGGCGCGTGGTGAGCTTGCCGTCGAGTTCGAGCAGGCGCGCACGGATCGAGGCCGCGAGCTGCGTGCGCGCCTCGGGGCCCTGGCTCAGCAGATCGCCCACGCTCACAGTGAGGAACACGCCGTTGAGCGGACGGCGCGGGCGCGCCTTCTTCAGCAGGCCCAGGAAGCCTTCCCAGGCGCTCTTGTCTTCCGACTGGTGGCTGTCCTGCGTGGTGTAGCGCCCGGCCGTGTCGATGAGCACGGCCTCGTCGGTGAACCACCAGTCGCAGTTGCGCGTGCCGCCCACGCCGCGGATCGCGCCGGGGCCGAACTTCTCGGCCAGCGGAAAGCTCAGGCCCGAGTTGACGAGCGCCGTGGTCTTGCCTGCGCCCGGTGCGCCGATGAAGACGTACCACGGCAGGTCGTACAGGTAGCTGCCGCCCGAGATCGACAGCCAGTCGCGCCAGCCCGGCTTCTTGCCGGCGGCATGCAGGCGCATCTGCTTGAGCGTGGCGACGGCTTCGCTGAAGCGCGTGTCGAGGATCTTCTGTTCGCCGTCGACCGGTGCACCGGTCTTGGCGGCCGGCGCCTTCATGAGCCCGTCGGTCAGGTGCTGGCTCGCGCGGCGCGCGCGCCAGCGGCGGTACAGCGCGCGCAGCACCACGACGAGCACGATGACGCCGATGACGATGGCACGCGTCATCTCGCCTTCGAGCGGCGCGAGCGAACCGATCTTCACCAGCGGGCCGATCCACCAGATCAGCAGCGCGACGACGATCAGCGCGAGCAGCGTCAGCAGCAGCGGGCTGAACAGGAAGCCGAAGATTTTCTTGATCATTTCGTCGCTCCTGGAACGGGAGCAGCCGGTGCAGCAGCAAGGCGCTCGGGTTCGGTCAGCAGCACGATGTCGACGCGGCGGTTGCGCGCGCGGTTGGCCGGCGTGTCGTTCGCCACCACGGGCTCGGCGTCGGCCTTGCCGTCGGAGCGCATGCGCGCGGGCTCGACCAGCGTGGAGAGCGCGCCCTTCACCGCATCGGCGCGCGCGGCCGACAGGTGCCAGTTCGACGGGTAGCGCAGCGAGCGGATCGGCTGGTTGTCGGAGTGGCCGGTGATGAGCACCTCGCCCTTCACCTCGGCCAGCGCCTGGCCGATGCGGCGCAGCACCGGCAGCGAGGCCGCCATCGGCTCGGCGCTGCCCGAACCGAAGAACGAATCGCCGCGCAGGCGCACCACGCTGCGGTCGGCCTCGTCGGTCACCGTGACCAGGCCCTGCTTGATCTCGGGTTCCAGGAAGCGCGCGAGCCGCGGCGACTTGGCCGGCGCAGCGGGCGGCGCGATCTGGATGTTGGGCACGCGCAGGCTCGACACGGCCGCGTAGGTGGTGTCCGAGCGGTGGTTGAGCGTGAGCCGCAGGCCGAACCACGCCAGCGCCAGCAGCAGCGCGAAGCCGGCCGCGAACACCCACAGCGGCAGCGACTCGCGCAGCCGCACCGTGCCCGCACCCTGCCCGCGCCAGTGCGGCGACAGCTCGGGCTCGACGGCCGGACGGTCCTTCGCGATCAGGTCGGCCAGGCGCTGGCGCACCGAGTCGAGCTGCGCGCGGCCGTTGTCGACCACGCGGTAGCGGCCCTCGAAGCCGAGCGCGAGCACGCTGTAGATCAGCTCGAGCAGCTGGCGGTGCGTGGGCACATCCTGCGCGAGCTTGGCCAGCAGCTGGAACACCTTTTCGCCGCCCCAGGTCTCGTTGTGGAACTGCACCAGCAGGCTCTGCTTGTTCCAGCCGGCCTGCACGCCCCAGGGCGTGTTGGCCACCGCCTCGTCGAGCGCGGTGCACAGCACGTAGCGCGCGGCCAGCACCGACTCGTTGCCCACGCCCGCGCGGCGCGCCGCGGCATCGAACTGGTTCACCGCATCGGCGGTGGACGCGCGCAGCGCCGGCACGTTGGGCGGCTGCGCGAGGTTGCGCAGCTTGCCGATCAGCACCAGCAGCTTGCCCGCGGCCGAGACCAGCGGATTGAGCAGGCCGATCTCGCCCACCTCGGCCACGGGCGTCGGATCGGCGCCGCCGAAGAACGGCGCGGGCGCAGCGGCCGGCGGCGTGCTGCCCGGCGTGCGCGGCTTGGGCTTGATGACCGTGCGCTCGGACTCGAAGGCGGCAAAGGGGTCGGGAGGGGTGCTCATGGTGATGTTCCGTTTCCGTCAGCCGGAGGCGGCTAGGAACGAATGGCCCAGAACGCCAAATCGAGGCCGGGGAAATCGCCCGCGATGTGCATCGCGATGCCGCCCGATTGCTCGAGCTGGCGCCACAGGTCGCTGTTGCGCGTTTCGAGTTCGAAGTAGTTGGCGCCCGTGTGGAACGGAATCTGGCGCGGCGCCACCGGCATCGGCGTCAGCGTGACGCCCGGCAGCGCGAGGTTCACGAGGTCGCGGATGCGCTCGACCGGGCCGATCTTCACCTGCGTGGGGAAGCGCGCGCGCAATGCCTCGCTCGGCATGTTCGCGCTCACCGCGAGCACGAAGGTCGCCTTGCGCTGCAGCTCCACGTCGGTCACCACCGCCACGCGCACGCCGTGCTTGCGGTCGTGCAGGTCGATGCGGATGGCCGACTGCTCGAACACCATCGACAGGCTGCGGCGCAGGTCGTCCATCACCGGACGGAAGCTCAGCGCCAAGTCGTCGTGGATGTAGGGCCCGAAGCGCGTCACGCGGCGCGTGTCGCGAAAACTCGCGAGGTCGCCAGCCAGCCCGAGCGCGTGCTCGAAGAAGTGCTGCGGGTGCAGCATCGCGCTCTTGGCCAGGTGCGCAAAGATGGCCTCGTTGCGGTTCACCGCCTGCAGCAACATGAAGTCGGCGATCTCGGCCACGCCGCCCGTGCCGCCTTGGGTCATGCGCCCAGCCAATGCCTCGCCGCGCTGGCGCAGCAGGCCCAGCAGCTCGTCGAGCCAGGCGCGGATCACCGCATGGCCGGCCACGTCGAGCAGCGGCGGCAGCATCGCGCGGTCGAGCTGCACCTGGTTGTCGACCCGGCGCTCGACCACACGGGCCACGCCCAGCGTCGCCCAGGCATCGGTCGCTTCGCTGGCGCGCATCAGGCGCGTGTGGAGCTGGCCGAGTTGCAGCATCGCGGTGCGCTCGCCGGCCGTGTTGGAGTCGGGCACGTCCGACTCCAGCACGCGGTGGCGCACCAGCTCTTCATATTCTTCAGCGTCGGCCTCGCGCGCTCCGGCGCGGCGCAGCGGCAATGCGAGCACCACCGCTTCATCGCGCATGGACGCCGGAATGTCGATGGGCTCGGGCAACGGATCGACCGCCGGCATGTCGAACACCGTGCCGTCGCCGAAGATGCCCACCGCCCGCACCAGCGCCAGCTTGCCCAGCGTGAGCGCCGCCGCGTCGATCTCGACTTCGGCGAATCCCCAGGCGTAGGGCGTGGTGGTGCGCAACAGCACATGCCGCGCATGATCGGCATGGCGCTCGCTCTGCTGCAGGTGCTGAGGCTGCAACAGCATCCCCTCGCTCCAGACCACTTTGGTTCGCCAACTCATCCGCACTCCGTCAACGGCAAGGGTGCCGGGAAGAAAGAAGAAACACGAAGTTTCCGGCGCGGGGGGCGGGAGGCAAATCCGCCTTAAGGCCTAGCTAATGGCCTAGGTGGGGCGAGAGGGGGTACGGCGAAGGGAGTAGATGCGAGGCCAGCCATGGGCTGGTCGCACTGGCGGGATGCGGCCAGGAAGCGCGCTGTCGGCTCACCGGTTCAGAACTGGGGCGACGGGCCTGTCCGCACGTCCGATCGGTATCGGAGCGCAGGTTGAACTCGTTCATCATGAACCCCTGCGAAAGATCGCCCGCCTTGTGTCTTCGCAGCGACTCATGGCTTGACAGCCCATCGCATCGGCTCCTCCGGCCCGATGCCGCTCTCTCTTCGCTTCTGGCCGCAGTCACTGCCCCACTCTTCGGGAAAAGTTGGCCAATAGCACAGCCGCTCGGCCAGACTGTTCAACGGCGCCCAAGGCATGTTGGCGGCATAGTTGGCGTAGGTTCCCGTCGATGTCCTCTCACCTGCAAGATCATCATTCGCATGCGACCGGTGCATCACAGTTTCTTCCAGGTGTTCGCTTGCGCCGCTGAATCCCTTTCGCAGCCAGTGGTCCGCACCGGGCCAGGGCACACTGCTCATGCCTTCCTCCATGTAGGTCCGGATGTACTGCCACAGCGATTCACCGGCACCTTCGTCGCCGACCCAGATGATGTCTTCGCCTTTGCGCTCGGGGTCGTTGGCATCCAGCGGCGGCCAGTACAGCAGAAGGTATCGCGTCCGACGCCCTTCCAGCGATCTCGCCTCTCGCGCTACCGGATCGTTCGCGATCTGGGAGGGTGTCCAGGAACTGGGTGGCACCCAGTTCACATGCGCTTGCACTCGGTCCCAATCCAGAACGGCATCGCCACCGTACCTCTTGGGACGCAGCACATAGACCGTTTGCCTCGTTCGGTTGAAGCGATAGCGAGCGCGCAGGGACGTAAAAAATGCAGGGGCAAAAATTGAGCCCCAAAGAAAATAGAACACCGTCAGGGAGAAGATCAAGAATCCGAACCCTATGCCCATGCCAATCAGTCGATCGCGCGTCAACTGCAAGGCGCCCTGAAGGATTCCGAAGGCGTCACCTACAAGCAAGCAGATGAGATAGATGCCAGGAACGATTGCCACCACGAACAACATCAACGCCAAGGAACGTGCCATCCCTCCTGGATTGCTCAGCTCGATGAAATGCTCATTGAAATCGAATACTGCCATTGATGAGAAGCTCGGTCGCGCGAAGGCCTCCTGCTCATCCCGCTCTTTTCTCGTTGGTTTTCGAGAGCCCTCTTCTCGCCGAGCTGCTCCCTCTTTCGGACCATAGAGTCGCTTTTCCCCGGCAACATCCGCGTGGTATTTCAATGCCGAATGAATACCTCGGCTTCGTTTTTCATGCTGAAACGCAGCCTCAAAAATAAACACGACATGAGCTCCTGAGCCAAGCCGGCAACAACGTTGGCCAACTGGATCTTCATGGAATCTAGGCCCTACGGATTTCGAAGCCCTGAAGCGCGGAACGAAAACAGAGGATCGCGAGCATGCGGCTGAACTTCCTGTGAAGAGATGTGGCAGCCCTACTCAGCCGCAATTGCGACAGAGCGCAGCTAGGAGGCATCTGCGGCGCTTTCAATTTCCTCTGGAAACCGCGCCTGCCATGTCAGGCACTGCCCGAGGAAGTTGCCGAGGAATATCAAAACGATCAGCGGAAGGATCAGCAGCGAGATGCCATCACTGATCTTCCCGATGAACCCTTTTTGCTGAAATGCTGGATACCACTGAGTCACGCTGAGCCACGCTTCTTTGATGCTGGGTCGGTAACCAATGACTGTCTTCGGTTTGGGCACCGCATCGGGTCCCTCCTCCATGTATCGACGGATGTACTCCCAGAATGTCATCCAATCGCCCACCGTCTTGAAACTGGTCCGTCGCCCGATGAACTGCATCGCACCGACCTTGCCCAGCTCCGTCTCACTTCCCCAGATCAGCACAGGCCAATGCATGAGGACGGCATTGGCGTCAGTGCTCTTGCTCAAGCTTGGGTCAGTATCAGACCAATCGAACACCATCAAGCCACCCGCGTACTTTGGGCGAAGCAAGTAAACCTTCTGGGTTTCCCGATTGAATCGAAGGCGGATCCAGCGTTGGGTGAGCAACTCGTAGCGGAAAAAATAGCGCTGCATTGCCCAAGTAAAGCCAGCCGCGAACACCGTGAATCCAATGGCATTGAGCAGCGCGACCAGTGCCGTGGTTCTGACCAGCACCGTTCCATCCGCACGATGCCCGGTCGAGTACAGAAAGATGACGTCCAACCATCCACTGGCGACAAAACTCCACACCATCCAGTAGCACCCCCACCCAAACAACGTGGTGATGCCCCGGATGTCGTTGCTCCAAGTTCTTACCTCAAGCCATTTGTCGTTCCGGGCATGCAGCAAGCCTTGGTCGTCTGCCCGCTCCACGATTCGTTCGTGCCGATCGTAGGCTTGGGTGCTCTCGAGTTGCTGTCGAGTGAGCAGGAGCCCTCCCTTTTTTGCCTTTTTGATCGTTTCATCAGGGGTATGTCTGCGCCCCGATCGAAGCTCTTCCGAGGCCATTTCTTTCGCTGCTTCATAGTCGATTTCTTCGAACCAGTACATCATTCCTCTGTCACCTTGAAAGCGATGTACAGGGCCGTCAGCTCTTCACCGGCCTTTTCATAAAGCGGTTCGGACTGGTTTCCAGTTTTTGGAGGCAACCGAAAGCTCGACCGCTTGATCCACTTTTGAATTTCGTTGTCACCGAGCTGTCCGATGATCCATGTAACGGCCAGGATCGTCAGCGTGACCCACAAATTGGCGGCCAATAGAGCGGTCCTTCCAAGCGCAAGCGCAGCGGCTCGGGCGGCAAGGACCTGCAGCGCTCTACCTCGCAACGACTCGAACCCCACGCTTCTTGCCAAATGCTCCATGAGTGGACCGGTATACGAAAACCCCAGAGCCATTCCGACAGCGAAGTTGACGCTGTGAGCAGCACCGCGTCCAAAGAACAGCCAAGTCAGTGCATATTTTTCCTCTTGTCTGGATTTTTTTCCGTCTCCGTAGTCCAGACAGGCCGACACAATCCCTGCAATTCCCGCCAACGCATTCCCTGCCAGCTTGAAACCACCGAGCCGAATTTCGGCCATGGCCAGAGTGCCACCGTAGGGAGCACTTTTCGATATCAACCACTCTTGTGTCATGGCTCCAACTTCCAAGCCCGCCGATGTGGTTGTCAAGGCCGCGGCACTGAGCTCCCAAGCTGCCTTTTGCGCCGAATCTACGTCTTTGGCGTCTGCCAACTGCTTTGCCTTGAAACTTAGAAGAATGCCTTCAACAAGAGTCATGACGCCAGTCAATCGCATCTTGAAGAAGTCGCCGCCTCTTCCTTCTGCCATGATCTTGTTGACGGCCGCATGGCTCTCGGCTTTCAGCTGTTGCTGACTCCATTTGAACTGGTAATCGGCAACGATTCGGAATTTCTCCGGCTCTATGTCCTTCAAAGCCCGTCGATAGCGCACATGCAATTCGATAGCAGCGGGGCTTCCCGTGCCCGCAACCAGGCTCATCATGAGCGATCGAGCCAGCCTCTTCTCCAATTCAATCTTTCCACTTCCCGCCTTGAAGATCGCATGACCAATCAGATTGAGGATAGGACTGAACCCGAACATCGGTATGGCTCTGCAGATACGTATGCTGGCGTCGTTTTTTCCTGCGATGAGGTCGTTGAACTTCGCGAACTTGTCGAGCTGATCCTTGAAGGACTGAACCATGCTTGCAACCGAAGTAGCGGGGGCCTGTGCAGCCGCCATGGCGGCCCTGAAGCTTTCTTGCGCATCCTCCTGATTCATCAAGTACCCGCGCCACAGAAGATTTTTTGGCTCGTCCGAGTGGTCCTTGGCCCACGCCATGAGTCGCTGTTCACAAAGTGCTCCGCCACCATTGAGGCCTTCGAGAATTCCATTGATCTGCGCAGCACACTTGGCGCCTTGTTCGATATCGCTGCGTCCCTTTCCGTTGTACAAGGCCAGCGCCCGTTGCAGTTCACCGCAATTCAGCCAGGCCAACGAATCTGGTGCGCGTTCATGGGCAGTACCCTCGAAGGCTTTTGCCTTCTCTACGTAGTCGGCCTGAACTTTCTCCATGGCATCCTGATTGATCCCCGAGGCGTATTCATCCCATCGGGAATTCACACTTTTGGCAGAGTTCTCCTTCGCGTTCTCGATCCTCTTCAGATAGGCGATGTAATCAGCACGCGAGTCGAATACGCGAGCGTTCGAGCGCGCAGAGCCGACCGACTTCGTCGGCTTGTCCTCGAGAAAAACAGGGTCCCGGGTCGCTCTTTCGCTTGCTTCGATCTCGCGCGACATGTACGCAATGCGACGCTGCTTGAAAAGCACCTCCATTCTTTTCCAGCCGTCCGCAATCTCGAAGCGCGTCTTGCGAGACTGCTTGTTGCCCGGCGGCGGCGCGCCGAATCCGGTCACAGTGGGAGCGCCTACCGCGTTGTCCACCACGTCACCCCAAATGATCAAATCTCGGTAGGGCTTGTTGCGCCAGTGATTCATTTCCTGGGCAATCCCGATGGCGTCTGGGCATGCCGCAACTACGCCCAGGGGCTTCTTCGGATCGGAAGGATCTCCGGCCAACACTCTGGCGATCTCTTGGAGACGCTCTCGATGCACGTCGGCGTAGGACGGCAATGTGCCCGGCCCCATGCGCTCAGTCCTGCGCCAATGCCCCCACGGATTGTCTGCGCTGAAGATATCCCCGGAAGGGGGATCGGTGCGACTCTGCTTTAGGGCAGCATTCACGTAGATCGGGACTTGCCCTTCGCCATAACCCTGCTCCACAGTTTCAATACCCATCACTCCATAGAGCTGTTCATTGAGGCCCGCCAGCATCGCCCCATCGTTCAGAGCAGCCCATTCAGCAATCCTGATTGGCAGTTCGCTGGGCGCGCAGGTGTGAGATTGGGGAACAGGTTTCCTAGCCCACGCAGCGATGTCCAGCCGCGGTAGATCAGCCGGGCTCTCCTCCAATTTCTGGAGCACATCCAGCAACACCGCATCAGGATGGAAGAAGTACCAAAGATTGGTAACGCTGGCCGGGTCCGAAACCCAGACCAAGCTCTTGCTGGCGCCACGAATGACAACTTCGCAGGCTGGTGAGGATGGCTCGGCCGGCACCGGTGTCAGAAGAGGATTGAAGGGACTCAGGTAGCCGTGCGAATGCACCATGTAGCCCATCCATTTTTTTCTACCTTCGCGTTCGACCAGAACATACAGGACCCCTTCACGGAGCATGCGCACGGCATAGCTCGCAGTTTTCAGAGGAATGGGCGGTGCCTTGAATTCGCCAACAGGCTTGAGCTTCTTCAGCGCAGCCGCACGGGTCGCATCGGCACTGAAAGTGGCAGCGTAGCGGGTGAACAGGATCGGCAAATCGCCCGGTTTGCAGGCATCGCAGGGTGTTTTGCAGGCCATCGATGGGAGTATTCGAAGTTCAGAGAAACAAAAAGAGAGAGAGGAACGGCGCACGACGAGGACTACAGACCTTGACCGACCGTCCGCCACGCATCCGAAAAACCGAGGCCCGCGTGCTCTTTCTGCATATCGAGTGCGGCACGGGACTGACGCTGGCCCGCTGCGCTCTCCCAGTAGTCCTGTCCGACGCCCCACTGGCACAGTACCCAGTCAGCTTGATCATTGCCATTCAGACCGTTCGCAGCCGCGTCGCTGAGCCAATGACGCAGGGCTCCAATACTTGGATAGGGTGAGGTAAGACCTGAAGTCGATCTCAGGCTGACGACTTGCCAGAAGCTGTTCTCCGCAGGAGCGCTGTGAGCCAATCGCCATTGCCCCAGGTCGAGCAAGTGATGCACGCGGGAATGCGGCTGCACGTCTGCAGATGTCGGTTCAGCGTGCCAAAGAATGGGCGAAGTGGCCGTTCGTGCCACGATGGGGCCGATGGGCTGCGTGATGGCGTACCAGTGCCGGACCGGGCCGAGCCATGCCCGCCTCTGGCCTTCGCTCAGGATGGGCCATACCCGTTGCATGACGCGCGGATCCTGGTAGCGCAGCACACAAGAAGGCTCGACTTCCTCAGTGGGGTCGTGCTGCAAGCTCAAGGTGCCGAAATGCGTCAGCAACGCTGCGAGGTCACCTGAGACCAGGAGCAGGGCCGAAACTCTTTGAGGGTGAAGGCGTTGGGATGCAGTCAAGATGGCCGATGCCAAGGCCTCCTGCAAGATCGCATGATCGGCAGGAAGCATCAAGGGCAGCAGGTGGGGGGCTCGCCACGGTTCATCCTTGAAATAGGAATCGAGGGTTGGTCGAAAGCGGGTCTTTTCGACGGGAAGGAAGTCTGCTTCGCCGTGGTCCAGCAGGAGATAGGGGACGAAATTCGAGGACTCACTCAACGCCGTGAAGGCATCGATTTGCAACGTAATTGCGCGGCAAATGTGGGGGTCGAGCGTTTTCCATATCGTCATGACTGACCACCACTTAGTGCTTGATGGAGCCGGCACCGGTCGCCGAAGCATCACGAATTTGTTGGCCGCATGACTTGAAATCGGGTTTGGGAATTCGCCGTGAATCCTGTCCCGCCTTGACATGACTCGCCGCATGCTCGATCCACCCACCCGGCGTTCCGTGCAAGATGCTTGTGCTGCTCCACTCCGTGAAACTTCCACCGCCGTTGACCACCACCTTGATCGGCGCGGTGATGCGGATCTCGCTGGTGGTGCTTGTGATGCGGACGGCCTTCTTGGCGGTCAGATTCATCGCGTCCTTGTGCGCTTCGATCTGGAACTTGCCGTTGCCAGCGATCCACTTCATGCCGCCTCGGAGCGCAAACAGGCGGATGCCGTTCTTGGCGCTGACGAGCAGCCGCCTGGCAGCGCTGATGCTGGTGTGGCCCTGGCTGCTGATCGCGATGTGTTCGCCGGCTTGCAAATGAAAGCTGCCGGGCGTGGTGGCGGCGAGGCCTGCGGCACTGGCGAGTACCAATTGGGCTTCTGTGAGTTCGGGGAATTGGCCTTGGGCCTTGTCACCACCGCTGCCCTTGATGACGTCGTTCTGCGCTTTGAGCGCCTGGACCACCAGAGCTTGGTCTTCACCGCCGCTTTGAGCTTTGGCTGTCGCCGCAGCTTCCGCAAGACCTTCGTGCTGATCCTGCGCTGTCTTCAACCGCTGAGTGGTCTCTCCCATGTCCTTGGCATGGTTCGCCGCGTTGCCCCTTGCTTCGGTCGTGATGAGCATGCCGTCCTGTGCCCTGAGCACGCCATGAGCATCCGTCCTCAACTCGAAGCCCTCACCCCTGGGGTCCTTTCTGCCCGCGTTGTCCTCGATGC
>NZ_JBXAJX010000013.1:0-72837 GCF_058797695.1 Variovorax sp. GW823-FHT02B07 | reverse complement strand
GCATCGAGGACAACGCGGGCAGAAAGGACCCCAGGGGTGAGGGCTTCGAGTTGAGGACGGATGCTCATGGCGTGCTCCGGGCGCAGGACGGCATGCTCATCACCACCGAAGCAAGGGGCAATGCTGCGAACCATGCCAAGGACATGGGCGAGACCACTCAGCGACTAAAAGCAGCGCAGGATCAGCACGACGCGCTGGCCGAAGCAGCGCAGGTGCACAAGGCGCAAGAGCAAGGCTCCGATCAAGACACCGTGCAGAAGGCCTTGAAGGCGCAGAACGACGCCATCCAGGGTAAGGAGGGACAGGGCGAGGATGGCCGCTTCCCTGAACTGAACAAACCACACCTCGTGCTCGCCAGCCCTGCGGGCATCGAGGCCAGCACGCCGGGCAGCCTCCACCTGCACACCGGAGAGCACGCGGCCTTCACAAGCCAGGGACACACCTCCATCAGCACCGCCAAGCGATGGCTGGCCAGCGCAGCCGAGGGCATCCGCGCGTTCACGCACAAGAAGGGCATCAAACTCATCGCGAGCGAAGACCCGATAGAAATCCAGGCGCATCGCGACGAGCTGATTCTGGTTGCGCACAAGGACGTGGTCATCAAGAGCGTGGAGGGCGAGCTACACATCACCGCCAAGAAGAAGGTCGTGATCATCGGCGGGGGCAGCTACTCGGAGTGGAGCGAGAGCGGCATCAAGCACGGCACGGCCGGCACCTGGCAGGAGCATGCGGCGCTGCATGCGCAGGTCGGGCCCATGAGCAAGGCACCTGTACTGCCAGAGTTCCCCGTGCAGCCATCTGACTACAGCGTCAAGTACCAATTTGCGGATCGCCACACGGGTCAACAGCTCGCGCAGCATCGCTACGAACTACGGGAGGAAGACGGCACCGTTCACACCGGCATCACCGATCTGGACGGATGGGCACACCTGGTGCAGACATCGGGCATGAGGCTGGTGAAGGCCTGGGTTGCCGAATTCCCGGTGGACATGGACGACCTGTCTCGCGGCACCTTGATCTGAGCGCGGCCGCTTCGCCTGCATCACCCCATGACAACCAATCCCATCCCCATCCTCCCCTACGACAGGCATATCGCCAAGGCACTAGAGACATTGAACGATTTGGGTCCCGGGGGCATCGACAGCCTGCGGTGGTCAATGAGCGTTCTGGTCTATCGCCTGAGCAAGATACTGTGCGCAGCCCAAGCGCCCAGCCAGCCGGTCAGCGAACTGCTCGCGCAAGATCTCGAATCGAGTCTTCAAATCTACCCAGACCTGAAAGCGCACGAGACGGGCTTGCGCAGGGCCATCGACCTGCTCACCCAATTGCTGCAGTACGCCGGTTGGTACAGCATCGACCGCGTGGTCATGCGTACCCGGCCCGAGTTCACAGACAACATCGCACCGCACCAGAGCGCGAGCATGCAAAACACAAGCAAGCCCCATAGCAGTTGGGGAAGGCCGCTGCCATTCCGGCCGCTGTACTGTGCCCTCGGCGCCTTCGCCCTGGCATTCCCGGTGCGCGGTGACGCACGTCGCTACGAGGCGCTTCCTGGGGAGGAATCGATCCTCTACGCCGGCGGAGACGACAAGCCGAAGGTTCGCGAAGACATGCAGCGCACATTCGCAACCTTGCTCGACGCCTGCGACTACCAGGTCGGTCACTGGAAGGCCCACTTCAAGTCGGAAGCCAACTACGACGCAAGCGGCAAAGCCTATATGGGCAGCCCGGCCCAACGACCGGAACGGAAGGGAAACTGCTACTGGCGCAAACCGAAGGGGAGCATTTCACCAGATGTCGTCGTTGTTAGGCAGCGTCATCAGGCACCAGACGAGGCGAACGTGACACATGTGGTCGACATGAAGTTCGGGGAGGATTCAGTGGGGTTCGATCAAGGCCAAAACTACACCAACATGTTCGGGAAAGAACGCTTCTACGTCCTCTATTTCCCAGCGGACTGCCAAGCCGGCGAACCCGAAGAGGCGAAACAACCGGACTGGGTGAAGGTCCTCATGGCAATCCTGATGCTACTGCTTAGCAGAGGTCGTAAGGGAGGCCGTCTGCCGGGCCAGGGACCACGTCCAGTCCCTGCGCATTGATTCCCCGAGTTCCCACCCACACTCACGAAGCCAACCATGCAGCTGCCCGCCCCAGATCTTGAAAGCTGGATCGAAGCCCTTCGCAACGATTCTGAAGCCGCCGCAACCGCCCTGCCTTCAAGCCCCTTCAGCGCAATGCAAGAGCCAGCGACATGGCACCTTGGCATGCAGGCCACAGCGTACTTCTATGTACTGACCATGGACGACGTCCACCGGTTGGTGAAGGTCATTCCAGAACTGCATCGCGAATTCCAGCAGCTCACGGGGCACGCCCTATTGAGATACATGGCCTTCAAGTCAGGTTCAATCGCACGCCAACCACACTCGCAAGGATCTATTGAAGCGCACTTTCAAACGAACTCTGATGACATTGCATCCCTGGAGGGATTCGATGCCCCGACAAGGGAAAGCTCATCGCGCTTCTTGCTTCTGACCATCGCGCAGTTTCGTCACGCACAGCTGGCTAAGCCCGTGTTTCGTCCATGCGTCGACAAACCCATCATCGGCCGCGAAATCAAATTCGCCGAAACAGTCATCGGACTTGACTACTTGACACTCAACTTCCCACAAAGCTTCTGGCAGTCGCGCCAGGATGAGCTCCGCACTTGGTGGCTGAGCGCACTCGATCGACTCAAGCCTGTTCAAGCCTATATGGGGTTGGGGATCGGCCTCCCACCTGTGCTAGAACGGTATCCCTTTCAACAACCGGCTGAGTTTTCTCTGGCCAACCGGTTTCTCGGCCTCGATGTCGACAAGCCCTTTTTCTCCCGCTCCAATCGACCTAACGGCATGAACCTCGAATGCGGCATGCGTACGCCCGGTTACGGCGTTCTGGTTTGCGGCGACTACGCGCGCTTGCTGGGCGGCATTGCTGCCTTGCACCTCAAACTGCAGAACGTTCCCGGCATTCACACGCGCCCTTGCATGAACGGCGATGGTCTTTGGATCGAAGCCGGCGACGCGCCTGCGCTGTACCCTGTCGAAGAAGGGGTTCCCGCGCATCTACGCGCTTTGGCCGAAGCTTTGAAGCCCGCACGCCTGCAGCGGCTCTGGATGGTGAGCTACCCGCCCAACGTCCCTCGCGACGATATCTTCACGCCCGAATCATCGGCCCGCTGGTTGCGGCGCTTCGACTCCGACAGTGACTGGGGTGGACTCGTTCATGGCGAGCCCCCGAGACCGCAAGGCAGCTCCACGCCGGCGCCTTCCGCCTCGCCACGAAGTGCCCATGCTGGGGAAACGTGCCCGCAGACTGGCAATTGGCAAGCCCCTCGCCTGAACAACCGCATCGAACACATCGAGCGCGGCCAATCGATGCCGGGGCCCACAAGCACAGACACCGGGTCTGTCATCTGGTATCTGCTGGTCGACTGAGCGGCAACCCAGACGCTCCGTGCGCGCCGCCCCCCCAGCAGGCTGACCACAACAGTCGCATTGACAGCTACCTGACTCCCCCCGTCAGGTCCCGGTCGGGAACCCCGACCTACCCTTGGGCCCACAACACCGCCCCAGGGGACACACCATGACTTCCGCGCCTGCCAACGCGCATTCCTCCTCGAAATTCGCCACCGTCCTGCGCGTGACCGGCGGCAACTTCATGGAGATGTTCGACTTCTTCCTGTTCGGCTTCTACGCCACGCAGATCTCGAAGGCCTTCTTCCCCGCGGGCAACGAGTTCGCGTCGCTGATGCTGACCTTCATGACCTTCGGCGCGGGCTTCCTGATGCGGCCGCTGGGCGCGATCTTTCTCGGCGCGTACGTCGACCGCGTGGGCCGCCGCCAGGGGCTGATCGTCACGCTCGCGCTGATGGCCGTCGGCACGCTGCTCATCGCCTGCGTGCCGAGCTACGCGACCATCGGCGTCATCGCGCCGCTGCTGGTGCTGGTCGGACGGCTGCTGCAGGGCTTCTCGGCCGGCGTGGAGCTGGGCGGCGTGTCGGTGTACCTGTCGGAAATGGCCACGCCGGGGCGCAAGGGCTTCTACGTGAGCTGGCAGTCGGCCAGCCAGCAGGTGGCCATCGTCGTCGCCGCCGCGCTCGGCTACTGGCTCAACGTGACCTTCACGCCGCAGGAGATCGGCGACTTCTACTGGCGCATTCCGTTCTTCGTCGGCTGCCTGATCGTGCCGGTGCTGTTCATCATCCGCCGCTCGCTGCAGGAGACCGAGGAGTTCATGGCGCGCAAGCACCGCCCCGACGCGCGCGAGATCTTCCGCTCGATGGTCGCCAACTGGGGCCTCGTGGTCGCCGGGATGATGCTGGTGTCGATGACCACCGTGTCGTTCTACCTGATCACCGTCTACACGCCCACCTTCGGCAAGGCCGTGCTGCACCTGAGCACCACCGACGCGCTCATCGTCACGCTGTGCGTGGCCATTTCCAACTTCTTCTGGCTGCCGGTCATGGGTTCGCTGTCGGACCGCGTGGGGCGCAAGCCGCTGCTCGTGCTGTTCACCGTGCTGACCATCCTCACGGCCTATCCGTCGCTCAAGTGGCTGGTCGGCGCACCGAGCTTCGCGCGCATGCTCGAGGTGGAGCTGTGGCTGTCGTTCCTGTACGCCAGCTACAACGGCGCAATGGTGGTGGCGCTCACCGAGGTGATGCCGGTCAGCGTGCGCACCGCGGGCTTTTCGCTGGCCTACAGCCTCGCCACCGCCCTGTTCGGCGGCTTCACGCCGGCGATTGCCACGGGGCTGATCGAAATGACCGGCGACAAGGGCGCGCCCGGCCTGTGGATGACGGCCGCCGCGGCCTGCGGGCTGATCGCGACGCTCATGCTGTACCGCCGCAACGTCGACCCGGCCGACGCGGGCCGCGTGCCCGTCGTCTGAGAAGGTGTGAACCGCGGGCATTGACCCAGCGCGCACCGGCCATTGACCGGGAGCGCACCGCCCCCGCCGCCCCGGGTGGAAGTACCGATGATGGCGCGCGCCGACCTGCCTATCCTGCACCAGCGCTTCCGGCGCCCCCAGGGAACCACGGCATGAACGCACACCACTTCAGCACCCGGCTCGAACACCCGGCCGACCGGCAGGCCTGCTGGGGCCGCATCAACGAGTCGTACTTCGGCGCGCTGCGCGTGCAGTGCCTCGATCCCGGCCCGTTCGACGCGCGCATGGACGCCTACGAGCTCGGCCCCCTGGGCATGTTCATGATCGAGGCGCCCTCGCACCGCGTGGCGCGGCCCGACACGCACCGCGAGATCGCGCTCGACGAGCACTACAAGCTGGTGCTGCAGCTGGAAGGCCACGGCCACATCTCGCAGCGCGACCGCGAGTTCCACCTGCACCCGGGCGACTGGAGCCTGTACGACCCGCGCGTGCCCTACGCCATCACCAACCCCGAGCGCTCGCGCCTGCTGGCCATCACGATCCCGCGCCAGCAGTTCAAGGGCATGAAGATGCCCGACCTGCACACCTGCGAGGCCCACACGCCGGCCATGCAGGGGCTGTACGCGGTGCTCGGTTCGTTCCTCACCTCGCTGGCCGACCAGCTGCCGTCGCTGCCCAACGCCGTCGGCCGCTCGGTCAGCGACACCGTGCTGGGCCTGCTGGCCTCCACGCTCGCCACGCACGCCGACGAGCAGTTCGGCGCGCAGCCGCTGCCGGGCGTGCTGAAGGCGCGTGTGAAGCAGTTCGTGCATGCGCACCTGGCCGACCCGGCCCTGTCGCTCGACCTCATCGCGCAGCAACTGCGCTGCTCCAAGCGCTACCTGCACCGCGTGTTCGAGGACGAAGACCAGACGCTCGACCGCTTCATCTGGCAGATGCGCCTGGAGCGCTGCAGCGAGGCGCTGCGCCAGGCCGCGGGCGGCCGCGCCTCGGTGTCGGAGATCGCCTTCGCCTGGGGCTTCAACAGCAGCGCGCATTTCTGCCGCGTGTTCAAGGCGCAGTACGGCGTGTCGCCGCGCGAGTTCCAGCGACGCGAGGCGCAGCGGGCGGCGTCGCCGGCGCTGACGCACTAGGCGACCCCCTTCAGGGGCTGCCCACGATCCCCGACACGTCCACGATGTACATCTGCCGCTGCGATTCGTGCACGGAGTCGATGCACACCTGCAGTCCGTCGCGGCGCCAGCGCGGGTGCAGGTCGCACCGGTTCTCCTTGCTCAACGCCGGCGAGGCGTAGAAGCTGCCCAGGTCGTGGCGACGGCCGGTGGCCATGTCGAACAGGAACAGCACGCGCTCGTGCGTGCGGGCGTCGGGGTAGGTGTCGCTCAGCAGCCAGCGCGTGTTGACCGGCGAGAAGGTCATGTGGCCGTTCTCCACCAGCACGCCGTCGCCGATCACGCGGACCTCGCCGCCCTCCCGGTCGTGGTACAGGTGGTAGTGGATCTTCCCGGCGTGCGGGCCCCACACGATGATGTGTTCGTCGTCCTGCCACAGCGGGTGCGAGATCTGGTACTCGGACTTCTCGTAGTCGAAGGTGCCCACGGCCGTCGGGTCGAAATCGTCCGCCAGCTGCGGCAGCGGGTGGTCGGAGCACTCCAGCAGGCGCAGGTCGGAGCCGTCGGGGTTCATCGTGAGCAGGCGATGCAAAAAGCAGGTCTCGTCCTCGACGCGCTCGGTCCAGCGGTGCAGGAAGAGCACGCGCGACGACGACGGGTTGACCTCGATGTGGCTCACCCAGTGGATCGCTTTTTCCATCGACGCGCGCGGGTGGAATTGGCGCAGGTCCTCGTAGCTCACCAGCAACCGCGCCGTGCCGGTGGCCAGGTCGGTCGCGTGGATGCCGTCGTCGGCCGGTGCCAGCGGCAGCTCGAACGGCCCGCCGGTTTCGCTGTAGCCGATGGTGCGGTGCGTGATGTACAGGCGCCGGTAGTCCACGCTCAAGGCCCAGCGGCTGTCGGGGGCCACCACGTAGATCGGCAGGGGCAGCAGGCGCTTGGCGCCGGTGTCGACGTCGAGCACCGTGGCGCCGAAGCCGGGGTAGAACGCATCGGCGTCGCCGGTGCGGCTGTTGTAGACCAGCTGGCGGCCCGGTGCGCCGTCGAGCCACTGCAGCTGGCTGCCCATCTGCCAGTTCCATGCGGTGGTGTCGCCCACCGCATGGAAGCGGTCGTTGTCCTGGAGGTCGAAGTAGCCGATGCGTGCTGCCGCCGTCGGCGTGAGTTCGGCGTCCATCCAGGGCACCTGCTGCGCCAGCAGGTAGCGCCCGCTGCGGTCCCAGGCGCTCTTGTTGTAGTAGCCGAAGAAATGGTGCTGCGCGCCATCGCCCACGCGGCGGCAGGGCACGGGCGCGAGGCGGGGTTGCTCGGGAAGTGGGTTCGACGACATGGGGCTCACTCCGCGGCAATGCGGCCTTGCTGGATCACCTTGTCCCAGCGCTGCTTCTCGGCGGCGATGAAGCGCGTCGCAGCGTCGCGCGTGTTGGCCACCGGCGTCATGCCCTGCTCCGACAGGCCCTGGCGGAACTCCGGCGCGGCGACGATCTTGCGAATGTCGGCATTGAGCTTGTCGGCGATGGCGTCGGGCACCTTGGCGCTCACCGCCACCGTGGTCCACGAGGTGGCCTCGAAGGCCGGGAAGCCGGACTCGATCGCGGTCGGCACCTCGGGCAGCGCCGGCAGGCGGGCCTTGCCCGTCACGGCCAGCGCCTTGAGCTTGCCGCCGCGGATGTGGGCCAGCGTGGTCGGCGGGTTCTCGAACATCAGCTGGATCTGCCCCGCCAGCAGGTCGTTCAGCGCGGCCGTGCTGCCCTTGTAGGGCACGTGCACGAGCGGTGCACCGGCCGTGAGCTTGAAGAGCTCGCCGATCATGTGCACCGACGAGCCCACGCCGGCCGAACCGAAGTTGCTGGTGTCCGGCTGCTTGCGCGCCAGCGCCACCAGCTGCTTCAGGTCGTTGGCAGGCAGCGCGGGGTGGGCCACCACCACGTGCGGCATCTCGGCCAGCACCGTGACCACCTTCAGGTCGGTCGCGGGGTCGTAGCTCAGCTTCTTGAACACGCCGTAGGTCGCGTGCAGCCCGATCGAGCCGAGCAGCAGCGTGTAGCCGTCGGCCGGTGCATCGGCCACGAACTTGCCGCCGATGTGCCCGCCGGCGCCGGGCTTGTTGTCGACCACCACCGACTGCTTGTACAGCTTGCCCAGCCGGTCGGCCAGCATGCGGGCCTGCACGTCGGAGCTGCCGCCGGCGGTGAAGGGCACCACGAGCCGGATCATGCGGTCGGGGTAGGCCTGCGGCTGCGATGCGTGCGACATCGAAGCGACGCCCAGGGCCAGTGCGAGAAGGCCGAGGCCGGCGGCCCTGCGGGGCCATTGCTGTGTCATGCGTCTTCCTTGCTGTGCGCCGCGACGGCGCGATGGAGGGGGTGGATAGGGCGCAGTCTAGGAACGCAGCATCATTCTGAAAAATTCATTTTCATTCACAGGCTATGCAGAAAAGATATGCCATGCTTTCCGCCTTGCACCGTGCAGCCCCAGGAGCCCCCCGCATGTCGCGCCCGTTGAACTTCCGCCAGATCGAGGCCTTTCGCGCCGTGATGCAGACCGGCACCACCACCGCCGCCGCGGCCCTGCTGCACACCACGCAGCCGTCCGTGAGCCGCCTGCTCTCGCAGATCCAGCATGCCACCGGGCTCAAGCTGTTCGACATCCACAAGGGGCGGCTGCGCCCCACGCACGAGGCGCGCCAGCTGTTCGACACCGTGCAGCGCCACTTCCTGGGCCTGGACCGCATCGAGCAGAGCGTGGCGGTGCTGCGCAAGTCGGGCGCGGGGTCGCTGCGCGTGGGCTGCACGCCGGCGCTCGGGCTCGGCGTCATGCCGCAGGTGATCCATGCCTTCTCGCGGCTGCATCCCGAGGTGCACGTCAACCTGCAGACCGTCGGCACGCACGCCTTGCGCGAAGGCCTGCTCTACGGTCTGTACGACGTCGCGCTCAGCACCGCCGCCTTCCACGACCCGCAGCTCGACGCGGTCAGCCTGCACAAGGCCAGCGCGGTGTGCGTCGTGCATCCCGGGCATGCGCTGGCGCACCGCGACGCGATTCATGTGCGCGACCTGAAGCAGCAGGTGCTGCTCACGCTGAATGCCGACGACGAGATCCACCAGCAGTTCCAGCGCACGCTGCAGCAGCACCGCATCGAATGCGCCGCCACGGTCGAGACCACCTACTCGGTCACCATCTGCATGATGGCGGCGCAGGGCACGGGCGTCGGCATCGTCAACCCCTACGTGGCCTCCGTGTTCGCGCGCGACCTGAAGATCCTGCCGCTGTCGCCGCGCTGCCCGGTCGAGGTGTCGATGGCGTTCTCGCCGCAGTCGGCGCCTTCGGCCATCGCCGAGGAGTTCACCGCGCGGCTGCGCGACTACTTCCAGGCCTTCGTGATGCCCACCGCACGGAAGGCGCCGAAGGAACGCGCCTAGGCCGCCGCGAGATAGCTGCTGTGCAGGATCTCCGGCCGGCTGCGCAGTTCTTCCGACGAGCCCGCAAAAGCCATGCGCCCGCGTTCCAGCACATAGGCGCGGCTCGACACGGCCAGTGCCACCGTCGTGAACTGCTCGATCAGCAGCACGCCCACGCCCTCGCGCGCGACCTGCTGCACCACCTCGACCAGCCGCTTGACCACCGCAGGGGCGAGCCCCAACGAGAGCTCGTCGATCGCGAGGTAGCGCGGCTTGCCGATGAGTGCCTGTGCGATGCAGACCATCTGCTTCTGTCCACCCGACAGCGAGCGCGCGGGCAGCGCGAGCTTCACGCGCAGCTCGGGGAACACGCCGAGCACGCGCTCGACCGCATCGGCCACCATGGCCGCAGGCAGCGCGGTCGCGGCGGCGCGCAGGTTGTCGAGCACCGACAGCTCGCCGAGCACGCGATGCCCTTCCGGCACCACCGCCACGCCCAGCGCGCGCACGCGCTCGGGCCGCTGGCCGTGCAGTGCGTGGCCCTCGACCTCGATGCGCCCGCCCGTGAGCGGCAGCACGCCGCCGATCGCCATCACGGTGCTCGACTTGCCCGCGCCGTTGGCGCCCAGCAGCGCCGTCACCTCGCCCGGCGGCACCTGCAGGTCGATGCCGTGCAGCACGGCCTTGCCGCCGCGCTGCAGGCGCAGATCGGTCACGTTCAGCATGGGGTGGTCACTCCGTTCCCAGGTAGGCCTTGCGCACGGCCGGATCGTCGAGCACCTCGCGCGTGGGGCCGAGCGCGAGGCGGCGGCCGAAGTCGAGCACCAGGGTCTGCGTGCAGGTCGCGGCGATCAGGTCGACGTCGTGGTCGATGAGCAGCACCTGCGCGCCGCAGAACGCATGCACCGCGCCGATCGTGCGGCGCAGCACGCCGGCTTCCTGCTCGGTGAGGCCGGCGCCGGGCTCGTCGAGCAGCAGCAGCTTGGGCGCGCCGACCAGCGATTTCGCAAGCTCCAGCATGCGGCGCTGGAACAGGTTGAGGCGGTGGCCCATGACGGTCGCCACGTCGAGCAGGCCGGTGTGCGACAGCGCGCGCGCCACCTGCGAGGCGGCCTCGCCGCGCGCGTGCGGCACGTGATCGAGCAGCGCGCGCACGTTATCCCACACGCTGAGGTCTTCCACCACCTGCTCGGTCTGGAACGAGCGGCGCAGGCCGAAGCGCACGCGCGCGATGGGCTTCAGGCCCAGCAGGTCGGCGCCGTCCACCGCCACGCGGCCGGCACTCGGCGACACGAGGCCGCTGAGCACGTTGACCAGCGTGGTCTTGCCCGCGCCGTTCGGCCCGATCAGGCCGCACACGGGCGCGTCGAGCTGCGCCGTGAGCGCGTCGATGGCCTTGACGCCGCCGAAGGCGACGGTGAGATCGTCGATGCGGATCATGGCGCGGCGTCCTTGTCCTTCGGTGCGGCGAAGCGTTGGCGCACCGCATCGAACACGCCCATCAGCTGCCCCGCGATGCCGCTCGGCGCGGTGATGAGCGCATGCAGCAGCGCCACGCCGAAGAAGATCATCGCGAGGTAGCCGTTGACGCCGAAGTCGGTCAGCAGCGCCGGCACCGCGCGCAGCAGCAGGCCCGCGATGAGCGCGCCGGCCCAGTGGTACACGCCGCCCACCACCGTGAGCGCGAACAGCATCACCGATTCGCCCGCCGTGAAGGCGCGCCCGTCGAGCTGCCCCACGCCGCCCGCGAGCAGCGCGCCGGCCACGCCCGCGCAGAAGCCCGCGAGCCCGAAGGCCCAGGTCTGGTAGCGCAGGATGTTCACGCCAGCCGCCACGGCCGCCGCCTCGCCGCGCCGGATCAGCGCCCACGAGCGGCCCGCGCGCGTGCGCCGGTGCAACTCGATCAGCGCCAGCACCGCCGCCAGCCACACGGCGACGTAGCGGAAGTACGCGGCGTCGGACAGCGCCAGCGCGGGCCGCGGCATCATCAACCGCTCGCTGCCGAACACGCGGCCGAGCCAGCCCGCGCCGCCGTCGGGAAAGCCCGTCACGTTGACGACCACCTGGAAGCCGCCCGCCATCATCATCGTGACGAGCGCCAGGTACAGCCCCTTGAGCCGCAGCGCCGGCAGGCCCGCGAGCATGCCCACGACGCACGACAGCAGCCCGCCCGCGAGCACCGACAGCTCGAAGGGCCAACCCAGCCCGTGCCCCGCGCGCAGCGCGACCCAGCCGCCCGCGCCGAGCAGCGCGTACTGGCACAGCGACACCAGCCCGAGCTGGCCATAGAGCAGCGCCACGCCGGCTGCCGCGACCGACAGCGCGAGCGAGGACGTGAGCGTCTTGATCCAGTACGCGTTCGCGAACCACGGCACGGCCCAGCCGACCAGCAGCACGCAGGCCACCATGAGCACGAGCGAACGGCGGGCGCGGCGCGTGGCCTGCGCGAGCGCGGCGGGTGCCGCGTCGGACGCGGGCATGGCGCCTTCGAGGATCGACGCGTTCATGCCGAGCGCGTCCCCGCGCGGTAGAAGACGATCATCGCCAGCGCGATGAGGAACGGCGTGGCGGTGCGAAAGGCCGCGAAGCCCGGCACCGTGATCGCCAGCGCCTCCAGCACGCCGATCGCGATGCCGCCCGCCACGGTCGCCGGCAGCGAATGCAGGCGGCCGATGATGGCGGCGGCGAAGGCCGGAATCACGAGGAAGGTCAGCAGCGTGGCCTGCAGCCGCACGATGTTGGCCAGCAGCAGCCCGCACACGCCCGCGAAGGCGCCGCTCAATATCCACGCCACCGTGTCGACGCCGAGCACGCGGATGCCGAGCAGCGCGCTCAGGTCGCGGTCGTTGGCCAGCGCGCGCATCTTCAGCCCCACGCGCGTCTTCGACAGCAGCAGGCCGACGCCGCCCATCATCAGCACCGCCAGCGCCAGGCCGAGCGCGCGTGTGTGCGTGAGCCGCACCTCGACCTCGCCCAACACGAACTCGAGCGCACCGCCGTCGGTCGGCAGCACGAGGCGGCGCGGCTGCTCGCCCCAGGTCCATTCGGTGAAGCCCACCACCACGAGCGCGAAGCCCAGGGTGGCGATGCTGCGGATGGTCGGGTCGCGGTGCGACAGGCGCGGTGCCAGCAGGCGTCCGTAGGCCAGCGACAGCGCCATGGCCGCAAGCACCGCCGCGCACCACGCCAGGCCCTGCGGCCAGTCGGCTTCGAGCAGCGTCCAGGCCACATACGCGCCGAGCGCGCCGATGGCGCCGAAGGCGAAGTTCAGCACGCCCGACGAGCGATAGAGCACCACCAGCCCCACGCCCGAGAGCGCGTACACCGCGCCCAGGCCCAGGCCCGAGATGACGAAAGGCAGGTAGTCCTCCATGGCCCGGCGCGCTTACTTCAGGCCCATCTTCTGCTCGTCGGCACGGATGTCGACCAGCTCCGGGTCGTCCGCCGTGAGGCAGCCGCCGGGCGCAAAGCGCCAGCCATTGCCGTCGGGGCTGGCCATGGGCCCGCTGTTGTTCGCGTTGTGGCGGTTGCCGCTGCCCACGTAGAAGGGCTTGCAAAGAATGTCGCTGCGGAAGTCGCTCACCTTGCGCAGCGCATCGGTCACGCTGGCGCGGGCTATCTTCTTCGGGTCCATCTTCAGCATCGCCTGCGTGGCCAGGCGCGCGGCCAGGTAGCCGGCCTGCGAGAAGGTGTCGCGCGGGTCGCTCTTGGCACCGTGCTTGTCCATCACCGCGAGCCAGTTCTTGTTGTCGGGCCCGGCCGATTCGAGCGGGTTGAACTCGAGGTTGACGTCGAAGTTGCCCTTCCAGTACGGCCCGATGGCCTTGGGCACGTCGACGTTGTAGGCCGGCGCGGCCGACACGAAGTGGATCTTCTTGCCCAGGTTCTGCTGCTCGGCCGCGGCCAGCATCGGCACCAGGATGCCCTTGGGCACGTTCATGATGATGGTGTCGGGCTTCTTCGCGGCGGCCTGCAGCATGGTCGAGGTGGCGTCGGCCGAACCGGGGTCGATGGTGAGGGTCTCGACCGTCACGCCGTTCTTCCTGCCCCATTCCTTGGGCCCCTCGCAGGCCCAGTTACCCAGGCTCGGGATGTTCGGAATGATGCAGACCATCTTCTTCGCCTTGTACTTCTGCGCGGCGTACATCGCGGCGATGGTGGCCGACACGCGCGGCCCGGCGTTCACCGGCACGTAGTTGCGCGCGTTGAAGCACTCGCGCGGCACGCCGGTGCCGGCGATGACCATCACGCCCTCGTCGGCGTACATCTTGGCGTTGGCGCCGCACTCCACGAAGCTGGTGCTGCCCACGAGCGCGACCACCTTGCGGTCCTTCACGAGCTTGGAGGCCACCTGCGCGGCCGTCTCGGGGTTCCACTGGTCGTCGAGCACGAGGTAGTCGACCGGCCGGCCATGAATGCCGCCGTTGGCGTTGACGCACTTGAAGTACGCGGCCGCCGCCTGGCCCGAGGCGCTGAAGTCGTCGGGGCCGGTCTTGCCGACCACGGCGCCGATGGGAATGGGCTCGCCCGTGGCGGGCTTGCCGGTGTTGAGGCCGCAGTCGGGGCCCGCCTGCGCCCAGGCGCCGCTGAAGCCAGCGAGGGCCAGCGCGCCAGCAACGGCCGACAGCGCGATTCGTCTTTTGCTTTGCATGAGGTGTCTCCTTCTTTTGGGGTGATCGAAACCGGGGGCGGGGCTACACCGCCATGCACACGCTCTTGAGTTCGGTGAAGCTCTCCACCGCCGCGCGCCCCAGGTCGCGCCCGCTGCCCGACTGCTTCACGCCACCCAGCGGCAGCGCGTTGTCGAGCACGTTGTGCGCGTTGACCCAGACCACGCCCGCCTGCAGGCGCGGCACGATGCGGTGCACAGAGGAGAGGTCGTTCGACCAGACGCTGGCCGCCAGGCCGTAGGCGCTGTCGTTGGCCAGGCGCACCGCGTCGTCGACGTCGTCGAAGGGCACCACGGTCGCGACCGGGCCGAACACTTCTTCGCGTGCGATGCGCATCGACGGCTGCGCGTCGACGAACACGGTGGGCTGCACGAAGCAGCCGCCGTCGAAGGCCTGGCGCCCGCCCGTGACCAGCGTCGCGCCCTCGGCCACGGCGCCGTCGATGTGCGCCATCACGCGCGCCAGGTGGCGCTTGGACACCAGCGGCCCGAACTGCGCCTTCGGGTCGAAGCCCGAGCCGATGTGCAGGCCCTCGGCGGCCTGCGCGAGGCGGCGTACCACCTCGTCGAACAGGCCGCGCTGCACGTACACGCGCGAACCCGCGGTGCACACCTGGCCCTGGTGAAAGAAGATGCCGTTGGCCGCGCCCTGCGCCGCCGCCACCGGGTCGGCGTCGCCCAGCACGATGAGCGGCGACTTGCCGCCCAGCTCCAGCGTGAAGCGCGCCATGCTGTCGACGGCCGCATGGCCGATGTGCCGGCCCACCGCTGTCGAGCCGGTGAAGCTGATCTTGCGGACATCCGGGTGCGCGGCCAGCGCCGCACCGGCCGTGGCGCCGCGCCCGCACACCACGTTGAGCGCGCCCGGCGGAAAGCCCGCCTCCAGCGCCAGCTCGGCCAGCCGCAGTGCGGTGAGCGGTGTTTCTTCCGACGGCTTGAGCACCACGGTGCAGCCGGCCGCGAGCGCGGGCGCCACCTTCCACAGCGCGATGGCGAGCGGAAAGTTCCACGGCACGATGGCCGCGACCACGCCCACCGGTTCGCGCCGCGTGTACGTGACCCACTGCGCGCCGGGGATGCCGATGGAGTTGTCGAGCGTCTGGCCTTCGAGCTTGGTGGCCCAGCCCGCCATGTAGCGCACGAACTCCGCGCCCGCGCCCACGTCGACCATGCGCGCGATGCCGCGCAGCTTGCCGCTTTGCAGGGTTTCGAGCGCGCTGAGTTCGTCGGCGTGCGACTCGATGAGCGTCGAGAGCGTGTACAGCATGCGCTCGCGGTCGGCCGGGCGCAGCGACTTCCAGGCGGCGCTCTCGAAGGTGCGGCGCGCGCCGGCGACCGCCGCGTGCACGTCCTCCGCGTCGCTGTCGGGCGCCTCGGCCACGGTCATCTCGGTGGCCGGGTCGACCACCGGCAGGTACTGCCCGTTGCGGGGCACGACCTCGTGGCCGTCGATGTGGTTGCCGCGGCGGCGCTGCGCCAGCAGGCCCACCTGGCCGAGGTGTTCGATCGAGAGGTCGCGCAGATTCATGGGCGGGCTCCGGGAAGGGATGCGAAAGAAAGAGGCATCACGGCTGCATGGCACGGGCCACGAGCAGCGTGTCGGTGAACTGCTCGAAGCGCCGCACCTGGCCGCCCTGCACCTGCCACACATGCGTGACGCGGGCCTGCATCGGCTTGCCCGTGGTGCGGTGGCGCGCGTGGTAGTCGCCGATGCCGACCACGGTGTCGCCGCCGTCGACCAGCCGCTCGAGTACGAAGCGGTAGCCCTCCCATTCGGCGCCGAGCACCTGGAAGACCTTCTCGACCACCTGCGCGGGGCCGACGTGCGTGCCGGCGCAGGGAAAGCCGGCCATCTCGGTCCACTGCACGTCGTTGGCCACGTCGGCGAACATCGCGGCGAGGTCGTGGCGGTCGGAGGCGGCGTAGTGGTCGGCCACGATCTGGTAAGGGGTGCGCATGACAAAAGCTCCTGGACAACGGTGAAATCAGACGGGCCCGAACTCGGGCGGATAGAAGGTCTGCGAGGCCTTGCGCATGAAGGCGCCGGCGGGGTTGTTGGCGATCGCGCCGGTGCCGGTGAGCCCGAGGAACTTGCCGGTCGAGCGGCCGTTCGCGAAGTCGAAGAAGAACACCGACGCAACCGGAATCAGGAACTCGCGGAAGGTGAAGACGTACTGGTCGTCGTCGAACTTCCAGTAGCTCGCGAGGTCGACGTCGCCGTGGCCGCGCTGCACGCCCACGAGGCACTGCCAGGCGTAGCGCTCGGCGCTCAGGTAGGTGTGCTCGTAGGTGTGGTTGGGGCTGTAGGTCTGCCAGGTGCGCAGGCCGATGAGGTCGCGCGTGGCGTGCGGCGCGAGGCCGGTGGCGGCGGCGCCTTCGAGCGTGCCGGGCCAGAAGTCCTGCGGCACGCGCGGCTGGCCCGCGGCCTCGTCGGCGCCGATGATGCGGCAGCGGATGGCGAGCACGCGGCGCGTGCGCGTGTTGAGGACGACGGTCAGCGCCTCGCTGGGTCGGCTGGCCTGCGTGATGTCGAGGAAGAAGGTGTCGGGCGCGACCTCGATGGCCTCGTACCAGTCGCCCTGGCCTTCGCCCCCGCGTGCGCCGTCTTCGTGCCAGTCGAGCGTGTGCTGTGCGCGCGGCTGCAGCGTGAGCTGGAAGCCGGGCAGCGCGAGCCGCAGCGTCTGGCCGGCGAGCGCGTCGGTAGCGGGCAGGCGGTTGGTTGCGATGCCGAGGGCGAACTGGTCGTAGGTCTTCCAGTCGGCGGGCTTGGTGGTGTCGGTGCTCATGGTGCGGCCCCTTTCAAGCGTCGTGCGCGAAGGCGATGGTGGGCAGGTCGACCGCGGACGCACCGCCATCGACCATCAGCGAACTGCCGCTGACCATCGCGGCCAGCGGCGAGGCCAGGAACAGCACGGCGTTCGCCACGTCGTCGGGGCTGGCGGCGCGGCCCATGGGCACGTCGCGCGTGACGAGGGCGTAGGCCGCGTCGGCATCGGGCAGGCGGTACTTGTCGACGAGCACCTGCATCTGCTCGTCGGCCATCTCGGTGCGCACCCAGCCGGGGCACACGGCGTTCACGCGCACGCCCTGCTGTCCGTAGTCGCGCGCCAGCGAACGCACGAGGCCGATGAGCGCGTGCTTCATGGTCACGTAGCCGACCACGCCCGGCCCCGCGAAGTGGCCCGCGAGCGACGAGAGCACGACGATGTTGCCGCGCCGCGCGATGAGCTCGGGCAGCAGCTCGCGTGCGCAGACGAAGGCGGTGTCGAGGTTCAGGCGCGTGGACAGCGCCCACGAGGCGTCGTCGGTCGCAAGCGCATCGCCCACGCCGTGGCCGCCCGCGTTGGCGACCAGCACATCGACGCCGCCGAAGCGTTCGCGCGCGGCGGCCAGGGCGCGCTGCACGTCGGCAGTGCTCGCTGCATCGCCCGCCACCGCGAGCCCGCCGAGCGTCGACGCCACCGCTTCGAGCTGCGCGAGGCGGCGCCCCATCAGCACCACGCGGCCACCCGCCGCGACAAACTGCGCGGCCACCGCCGCACCGATGCCGGTGCCGCCGCCGGTGATGAAGGCGACCTTGCCGGCCATGGACTCTGTAGCACTCATTCGCTCTGTCTCCTTGTTGGAAAGGACTCTAGGTTTCAGTGCGCTTCGGCGATTGACCGAGCGCGCAACTTCAGTTGCCCGACAGCGCGAAGTCCGCGCAGCGTTCGGCCAGCATCACGGTGGGCGCGTTGGTGTTGCCGCTGACGAGCGAGGGCATCACCGAGGCATCGCACACGCGCAGCTTCGCCACGCCGTGCACGCGCATGCGCGCATCGACCACGGCCATGGCGTCGCGGCCCATGCGGCAGGTGCCGCTGGGGTGGTAGACGGTCTTGGCGCGCTCGCGCACGTAGGCCTCGAGGGCCTCGTCGGACATGTCGTCGGCGGCCGACGGCGCCAGCTCTTCGGACACCACCTCGCGCAGCGCCGGCGCGCGCAGGATGCGGCGCGCCAGCTTCACGCCGCGCACCAGCGTGTCGACGTCGGCCTGCGCCTGCAGGTAGCCACCGTCGAACAGGATCGGCGCCATCGGGTCGGCGCTGCGCAACGCCACGCGCCCGCGCGACTGCGGGCGCAGGAAGCAGGGGTTGATCGACAGGCCGTGGCCGGCCAGCGGTGCGCGGTCGACGTCGCCCACGAGCACGGGCAGCACATGGAACTGCAGGTCGGGCCGGCCTTCGCCGGTGGTGTCGACGAAGCCGCCGCTCTCGACCACGTTCGACGTGAGCAGGCCGGAGCCGAACAGCATCCATTGCAGGCCGTGCTTCAGCGCCGCCAGGCCGCGGTCGTTGCCCAGCAGGCTCACGGGCTCGCGCGTGCGGCCGTAGACCGACACCTCCAGATGGTCCTGGAAGTTCTCGCCCACGCCGGGCAGGTCTTTCACCACCGGCAGGCCCAGCGCCTGCAGCTGCGCGCCGGGGCCAATGCCCGACAGCAGCAGCAGCTTGGGCGAGGCGAGCGCGCCGGCCGAGAGGATCACTTCATCGCGCGCGGTGGCGACCACCTCTTCGCCGCTGCCGTTGCGGCCCGTGCGGTAGACCACGCCGGTGGCCGCGCCGTCCTGCATCAGCACGCGCAGCACGTGCGCGCCGGTCACCACGGTGAGCTTCGGGTCGTCGCGCACGGCCGCGAGGTAGGTGGCGGCGGTGCTCGCGCGCCGGCCTTCGAAGGTGGTGGTCTGGTAGAAGCCCACGCCGGCCTGGGCGGCACCGTTGAAGTCGTCGTTGTAGGCCAGTCCGCTTTGCTGCGCGGCGCGCAGGAAGGCCAGGCTCAGCGGATGGCGAAAGCGCGTGTCGCTCACCTTCAGCGGCCCGTTCGTGCCGTGCAGCTCGCAGGCGAAGCGCGCATTGCCCTCGGCCTTGCGGAACCACGGCAGCACGTCGCGCCAGCCCCAGCCCTCGCAGCCCTGCGCCTCCCAGCCGTCGTAGTCGGCCGGCGTGCCGCGCACGTAGACCATGGCATTGACCGAGCTGCCGCCGCCCAGCGTGCGGCCCTGCGGCACGAACATCTTGCGGCCGGCGGCGGCGGGCTGCGGCTCGCTCTCGTAGGCCCAGGTGCGCTCGGTGCCGATCACGCGCACGAAGGTGGCGGGCATGTGGATGAAGCGGTCGTCGTCGGGCGGGCCCGCCTCCAGCAGCAGCACGCGGCGCCCGGCGCGCACCAGCCGGTGCGCCAGCACACAGCCGGCCGAGCCGGCGCCCACCACCACCACATCGAAAACCTGCTGCGCCATGTCCGTTCCAGACCGAAGTTGTTATGCGGAACGGATGCTCGCGGCTGGCGCTCGGCCTGGCGCACCGGGGCGGGTTGATGCAACGCAAAGTGCGCTGTCGGTCAACTCACGGTGAACGCGGGGGGCCCTGCGACAATCGGGCCATGCCTTTCGCCCCTTTGCAAAACGACACCTTCCTGCGGGCCTGCTGGCGCCAGGCCACCGACCACACGCCCGTCTGGCTCATGCGCCAGGCCGGCCGCTACCTGCCTGAATACGTTGCCACGCGCGCCAAGGCCGGCAGCTTCATGGGGCTGGCCACCAACACCGACTACGCCACCGAGGTCACGCTGCAGCCGCTGGCGCGCTACCCGCTCGACGCGGCCATCCTGTTCTCGGACATCCTCACCGTGCCCGACGCGATGGGCCTGGGCCTGTCGTTCGAGGCCGGCGAAGGCCCGCGCTTTGCGCGCCCGGTGCGCGACGAAGCGGCCGTGGCCGCGCTCGAAGTGCCCGACATGGACAAGCTGCGCTATGTGTTCGACGCCGTGGGCTCGATCCGCAAGGCACTGAACGGCCGCGTGCCGCTGATCGGTTTCTCGGGCAGCCCGTGGACGCTGGCCTGCTACATGGTCGAAGGTGCGGGCTCGAGCGACTACCGCCTCGTGAAGAGCATGCTGTACGGCCGCCCCGACCTGATGCACCGCGTGCTCGCGGTCAATGCCGATTCGGTCGCCGCCTACCTCAATGCCCAGATCGACGCCGGCGCGCAGGCCGTGATGATCTTCGACAGCTGGGGCGGCGTGCTCGCCGACGGCGCCTTCCACGAATTCAGCCTGGCCTACACCGCGCGCGTGCTCGCCGGCCTGAAGCGCCACGGCCCCGACGGCCAGCCGGTGCCGCGCATCGTCTTCACCAAGGGCGGCGGCCTGTGGCTGGGCGCCATGCGCGCGCTCGACTGCGAAGTGCTCGGCGTCGACTGGACCGTGAACCTCGCGGCCGCGCGCCGCCTCGTGGCCGAAGGCACCGAGGACAAGGCCAAGGCGATCCAGGGCAACATCGACCCGAACGTGCTGTTCGCCCCGCCCGCGGCCATCGAGGCCGAGGTCGGCAAGGTGCTGCAGGCCTTCGGCAAGCCCCACACCGACCGCACCACCGCGGGCCCGACGCACATCTTCAACCTGGGCCACGGCATCAGCCAGTTCACGCCGCCCGACCACGTCGCGGCGCTGGTCCAGGCGGTGCACGACCAGTCGCGCGCGCTGCGCACTTGAGCTAACAAATGTGAACTGCCGACCGCCCGGTTGGCAGACTCAGCGCCCCCTGAAAGCCAGTCGCCCGGCGTTTGTCAAGCCCTAAAACGGCCCCGGACGCCCGACTTATGCACAAAACGCGTGTTGCACTGCGCAAGATTATCTGAGGGGGCATTGGTTCTGCTCCTAAACCAATAGCGACGCTAAGTGGTTGATTTATATAGGTTTTGATTTTTGCTTTTTTTACAGGCATTCCAGCGGAAGCCTTGAAAATCAAGGCTTCGGCGACTATCCAGCCGTCTTGTCAACAAAGTTATCCACAGAAACTCTGGATGACCGCCAAAGCGCTGTGAAATCAACAACTTAAGCGGTCTTGCTCCAAAACGCATTAACAAACCTTGCCAAAAAGGACGCCCAGCCCCTCCGCCGAATCGCCGCCCGAAGCCGGCGCGCCGACGGTCACATCCGCCACAAACGTCTCCTGCCCCTGGCGACTCGACATCGCGGTGCAGACGCCCGCGCATGCGGCGCTGGGTGACCTGCTGAGCTACGCCGGCGCCGAGCCGCTGGTACCGGGCACGCTGGTGCGGGTGCCGCTGGGCAAGCGCGAGGTGCTGGGCGTGGTCTGGAACGAGCCGACCTCGCTGGAGGGTGCCGAGCCCGACATGGCGCTGAAGCCCGTGGGCGCCGCGCTCGACGCGCTGGCGCCGCTGGGCGAGGCCTGGCGCGACCTCGTGGCCTTTGCCGGGCGCTACTACCAGCGCTCGATCGGCGAGATCGCGCTGGCCGCCCTGCCGCCGCAGCTGCGCGACCTGAGCACGACCCAACTGGCGCGCCGGCTCAAGCGCAAGACCACGGCCGGGCCGGTGGCCGAGACGGCCGAATCCGCGAACCTGATTGCCCTCTCCGACGAACAGTCGGCCGCGCTGGCCCGCATCGAGGCCGGCACCGGCACCTTCCTGCTGGTCGGCAGCACGGGCAGCGGCAAGACCGAGGTCTACCTGCGCTGCGTGGCCGACCTGCTCGCGCGCGACCCCGAAGCGCAGGCGCTGGTGATGGTGCCCGAGATCAACCTCACGCCGCAGCTCGAGGCCCGCTTCAAGGCGCGCTTCGGCGACGAGGCCGTGGTGTCGCTGCACAGCGGCATGACCAACCCGCAGCGGCTGGCGAGCTGGCTGGCGGCGCACAGCGGCGCGGCGCGCATCGTGCTGGGCACGCGCATGGCGGTGTTCGCGTCGATCCCGGGGCTGAAGCTCATCGTGGTCGACGAGGAACACGACCCGAGCTACAAGCAGCAGGAAGGCGCGCGCTACTCGGCGCGCGACCTCGCCGTGTGGCGCGGCCAGCGCGAAAAAGCCAAGGTGATCCTGGGCTCGGCCACGCCCTCGCTCGAGAGCTGGCACCAGAGCCGGCCGCCCGAGGGCGACGACCCGGGCGGGCGCTACGTGCGGCTGGCCATGCCTTCGCGCATCGGCGCGGGCGCGCTGCCGGCGGTGCGGCTCGTGGACATGAACCTGCAGCCGCCGAAGACGGTGATCTCGGGCGCGCTGCTCGACGCCATCGGCCAGCGCATCGCGCGCGGCGAGCAGAGCATGATCTTCCTGAACCGGCGCGGCTATGCGCCGGTGCTGGCCTGCGGCGACTGCGGCTGGAAGAGCGAATGCCCGCACTGCAGCGCCTACCGCGTGTTCCACAAGATCGACCGGACGCTGCGCTGCCACCACTGCGGCTTCACCGAGCGCGTGCCGCGCGCCTGCCCGGCCTGCGGCAACCCCGACATCGCGCCCGTGGGCCGCGGCACCGAACGGCTCGAAGAGCATCTGGCCGAGCTGTTCGCCGGCGTGAAGCATGCGGACGGCAGCGCGGTGCGCATCGCGCGCATCGACGCCGACAGCACCAAGAAACAGGGCGCACTCGAATCGCAACTCGCCGCCGTGCACGCGGGCGAGGTCGACGTGCTCGTGGGCACGCAGATGATCGCCAAGGGCCACGACTTCCGCCGCATCACGCTGGTGGCCGCCGTGAACCCCGACGGCGCGCTGTTCTCCAGCGACTTCCGCGCGCCCGAGCGCTTGTTCAGCCTCTTGATGCAGTCGGCCGGCCGCGCGGGCCGCGACGCCGCCTACCTTGCGGCACAGGGCGCCAAGGCCGAGATGTGGATCCAGACGCACCACGCGCCGCATCCGCTGTTCGCGGCGCTGCGCCGGCATGACTACGAGGCCTTCGCCAAGCAGCAGTTGGAGGAACGCCAGGCCGCCGCCATGCCGCCCTTCGCGTTCCAGGCGCTGGTGCGCGCCGACGCGCGCGAGCAGGCGGTGGCGCAGGGCTTCCTGAACCTCGCGGCCGACCAGGCCGAGGCGCTGCCCGGCGCCGACCTGGTCACGCGCTACCCGGCGGTGCCGCTGGCGATCCAGCGCGTGGCGAATGTGGAGCGCGCGCAGATGCTCATCGAAAGCCCCTCACGCGCCGCGCTGCAGCGCCTGCTGGCCGCCTGGCAACCGCTGCTGCACGAACTGCGGCGCACGCCCGAAGGCAAGGGCGTGATCCGCTGGCTGGTGGACGTGGACCCGCACAGCATCTGAGCGCGGCGCGCGTGCCTGCGCCTGCGCCTGCTTCAGCGCGGACGCAGGATGCGGTTGCGCAGGCCTTCGGGCTTGTGCAGCAAGGGCGCGGCGGGGCCGGCGACGGCACGCTTGGCGAGGCGCCCGGCCGGTGCGGCGGGGCAGGCCCCCGAGACCTGGTGCGCCAGTGCGGCGGCCAGGCGCGCCTCCTGCGGATCACCGAGCGCACGGCTGAAATCGTCGGGCACGAAGCAGGTAGGCACGATGCCGTCCGGGTAGTCGCCGAAGCCCTTGGCGTTCACGCCCTGGAACTGCACGCTGAAGTAGGTGGTGCCGCAGTTGTCCTCGGGATAGAAGCCGTAGGGCTTGCCGCAGGTGGTGTCGCCGATCTGGACCACGTCGATGTCGATGCCGCGCAGGCCGTTGATGAACGCCTCGCTGGCCGAGCAGGTGTCGGGGCCCGTGAGCACGTAGACGCGTCGCAGGTCGAGGCTGGGCAGGGGAAGGGGCGGGTCGATGGGAGAAAGAAAGCCCAGGGTGGTGGCCCAGAACGGCGTGGGCGCGAGCGTGTTGCCAGTCACCGGATCGCGCTCGGTGTGCTTGTTGTTGAACCGCACGGTCTCGAAGGTCTTGCCGCGCGTCTGCGTCTCGCCGGCGACCATGAAGCCCAGTTGACTGGCCAGGTCCAGATAGCCGCCGCCGTTGTAGCGCAGGTCGACGACCAGCTCGGTGGCCCGCTGCGCGCGCAGCCACTCCATGGCGGCCTTCAGTTGTAGTTCCGCCGTGCCGATGTGGTCGTTGAATTGCAGGTAGCCAACCGTGCGGCCCGCGTTCGGGAGCGTCTTGACGTTCTGGACGGGGGTCGAGATCACCGGCGCCGCCGTCAGCGTGATGTCGCGCGGGGTGTTGCTGCCCGCGTCGACGACGGTGAACCGCGTGGACGTCCCCGGTGCAGCGCCAAAGAGCGCCGCGTTGATGACATCGACGCCTTCCTGCGTGGGGTCGTTCACGAAATCGACGCCGTTGACCCCGAGCACCCGGGCGCCGCGCGGCAGGCCGGCGCCCGTCGTGGCCGCGGGAGAGCCGGGCTCCACGTACGCCACGCGCAGATCGCGCGGCGGGGAGAGGGCAAAGAAAGCCCACTGCGCGCCGTATCCGACGGACGAGCCGGCGCCCGAGAGCGCATTCCACTCCTCGGTGGTGTAGGTGAAATGGAACTGGTCCTTGTCCCTGCCCGAAGGCGTCACGGCGTGGGTCTTGAGCAGGTCGAAATAGTCGGCCGTGGCGTACAGCGCCGGGTCCAGGTCCGGCACCTCGTCGTACCAGAGGTAGGTGTCGTTGGTCCACGACCGCAGCCAGTTGTTCTCGTCGAGCGTGCGGCCGGTCTTGTCGGCGAAGGGCTTGCCGTCGGGGTCGGTGCCGGTGCGCGGTGCCGCGCAGCGGTCCTTGTAGAGGCTCGCGGTCCGGAACACGCCCTCGACCCAGGGCGTGTTGCGCAGGGCATCGCCGTCGTCGGGCACGTCGGGCGGCGTCGTGGGTGGGGTGGTGACGGGCAGCGGGGTGGTCGTGCCGCCGTTCGGCCAGAAGCCGACGGCCGAGCCGCCGTCTCCCCCGCCGCCGCAGGCGACGAGCACGGCCATCGGAACGGCCAGCAGCAGAAGACGGGCGAGACGAAAACGCAGAGGGAAAAGAGGCACGGCGAGATTCCTGGAGGGCGGTAAGGCGCCGCCATCCTAGGAAGCTCTGCGTCGTTGCGCATTGGACCAAAGTCCTAGGCGCTGCACGAACGCGCCGCGCCGGTCGTCAGCCGTCGTCAGTGATAGCCGGTGGGCTCCTTGCCCATGTCGACGTAGCGCAGCTCGTTGTGCCGTCGCCGCGCAATGCTGTTCGGCCAGGCGAACACGACGAGGCTCAGCGCGGCCAGCGCGAGCGCGGCGCCCGTGCCGATCGTGCCGGCATGCCAGAACCAGCCCACCGCAGCGAGCCAGGTCAACCACATCAGGATGCGAACCAGTATTGCCATCGCGCGCCCCACTTGGACCCTTCACACCTTGGACTCGGAACCACTGTAGCAGTGCAACTGCATACGCAAGCATTCATCTGAAGAGATAACGCACGGTATGCCTTTAGACATGCCCTGGGATTACCCCGAAATAATCTGCAAAAAGAGTTGACGGTACCCCCGCCCTTGCACAAGCTGTGCCTGTGCGGTTCCATCGCTGGGTCCGCGGTGTTTCGTGCCCGCTCGCTTGATGCAAAGGTCGCCGTGAAATCGTCGTCTCTTCTGGCTGGGGTTGCTGTGGCTGTCGCCGTGTCGCTCTCGTACCTTGCCGCTGCAGGGTCCGCGGGCGCGGCGGAGCTCGAACTGCAGGGTCGGCGGTTGGTGGTGTCGGGCACGCTCGACGGCAGCAAGGTCAAGGCCTTCACCGAACTCCTGAGCAGCGGCACGGTGCGCACCGTGGTCTTCGAAGATTCGTTCGGCGGCACCGCCGAAGCGGCCGGCGCGTACGCCGACGCGATCCGCGAGAGCGGCGTGCAGACCGAGGTGCGCGGCCATTGCATGGCGGCCTGCGCCTACGCCTTCCTGGCCGGCAAGACGCACCGCTTCGGGCACGGCCTGCAGGTCAACGGCATCCTGGTGCCGGTGGCGACCCGCCCCACGGCGGCCGAGCTGGCGGTGCGCTGGCGCGGCGAGGAAGCCCGCAAGACGCTGGCCGATTTCACGCCCGCCCCCGGCACCACCGACGCGGCCCGCCCGATGGAAGCCACCGCGCCCGCCCCCAAGGACAACTGGCAGCCGGACCACGGCGTGCTCTTCACGGCCAGCCCGACGCTGTTCGGCCGTATCTACAACACCTACTACTGCGACGGCACGCAGGGCCGCGACTTCTCGAAGTGCGAGCGGCTCTCCGACGCCGATCCGTACAAGCTCGGCGTGCTGACCGAGTAGCGCCCCCGGTCAGCGCAGCGCGCCGACCGCCACCGGGAAGGTGAAGAACGCCGCCACCGTCGTCCACAGGATGATGCGTGCGATGCGGCCGTTGTCGGCGCCGAAGCGCTCGGCCAGCATCGACACGTTGCTCGCGCTCGGCAGCGCCGCGACCAGCACGATCACGGCCAGCGCCGAGGGTGCCAGCGGCAGCCCCAGCACGATGGCGCCGCGCCCCAGCGCCCAGACCGCCAGCGGATGCAGCACCAGCTTCACAAGCACCACGGGCAGCACGTCGGCCAGCGGCGCTTTCGGCGTGGGCCCGGCGCCGGTGCCCATCGCCGCCGCCACCATGGCGCTGGCGCCGTGCTCGCGCGCCAGCAGCGCCGAACGCGCCAGCACCGCGCCGATGGTGAAGAGCGCCACGGGCGAGGCTGCGTCGGCCAGCATGGCGATGGTGCGCTCGACCGGCCCGGGCAGCTGCCAGCGCACCGCCGACAGCAGCACGCCCAGCAGGATCGACCACGGCATCGGGTTCACGAGGATGCCGCGCAGCGCCTTGCGCGCGGCCAGCGTGGCGCCGTGGCGGCCCGCACTGCCGGCCCCGTCGAGCCGCGACAGCGCGATGCACAGCGACGAGGTCACGACGAGGTCGAACGCGATGGTGATGATGATCGGCCCGGCCGCCTGCGCGCCCAGCAGCGCCACCAGCAGCGGCACGCCCATGAAGCCGGTGTTCGGAAAGGCCGCCACCAGCGCGCCGAAGGCCGCGTCGTTCCAGCCGATGCGCGCATTGCGCGTGAACAGCACCACGCCCGCCACCACGGCCAGCGCGCAGATGCCCCAAATCAGTGCAACGCTGCCGTCCAGCAGCTGCGCGATGGGCGTACCGGCGCCGAAGCGCAGCAGCATGCAGGGCAGCGCGAAATACAGCACGAAGGTGTTGAGCCCCGGGATCGCATCCAGCGGCAGGATGCGGGTGCGGGCGGCGGCGTAGCCGGCCGCGATCAGGGCGAAGAAAGGAAAAGTAACAAGGAAAACAGGCAGCACGCCGGCATTGTCGTCCTCCTTCGTCGCGCGATGCCCGCTGACACGGACGGCCGCAGCCGGGCCCGTATCATTGCCCGCTTTGCGACGGCCGCGCCCTGCGGCCCCTCCTGCCTTTTTCGCGTTCCCGCTTTCCCGGTTCCCCCTCCCCCATGTCCCACGGTCTCAATCTCGCCCAGCAAGAAGCGGTCAACTACATGCACGGTCCCTGTCTGGTGCTCGCGGGTGCGGGCTCGGGCAAGACGCGCGTGATCACGCACAAGATCGGCCGGCTGATCCAGTCGGGCCTGAAGCCCGAGCGCATCGCGGCCATCACCTTCACGAACAAGGCGGCGGCCGAAATGCGCGAGCGCGCCAAGGACCTGATCGGGCGCGACGCGCGCAAGGTGGTGGTGTGCACCTTCCACGCGCTGGGCGTGCGCATGATGCGAGAAGACGGCCACGTGCTGGGCCTGAAGAAGGCCTTCAGCATCCTGGACGCCGACGACGTCACCAAGATCTTGAAAGACTGCGGCGGCACCGTCGACATCGCCACCGCCCGCATCTGGCAGTGGACGATCAGCAAGTGGAAGAACATGGGCCTGAACGCTGCGCAGGCCGCGGCCGCCGCGGTGGACGACAACGAGCGCATCACGGCCGAGATCATGGTCCAGTACGAAGAGCGGCTGCAGGCCTACCAGAGCGTGGACTTCGACGACCTCATCGGCATGCCGCTGAAGCTGCTGTACGAGTTCCCCGAGGTGCGCGCGAAGTGGCAGGCCATGCTGGGCCACATCCTGGTCGACGAATACCAGGACACCAACGCCACGCAGTACGAAGTGCTCAAGGCGCTGGCCGGCGAGCGCGGCCAGTTCACGGCGGTGGGCGACGACGACCAGTCGATCTACGGCTGGCGCGGCGCCACGCTGGACAACCTGAAGAAGCTGCCGGTCGACTACCCGACGCTCAAGGTCATCAAGCTGGAGCAGAACTACCGCTCCACCAGCGCCATTCTTCGCGCGGCCAACAACGTGATCGGCCCCAACCCCAAGCTGTTTCCGAAGACGCTGTTCTCCGAACTCGGCGAAGGCGAGCCGGTGCGCATCGTCGATGCCGACACCGAGCTGCACGAGGCCGAGCGCACGGTGGCGCGCATCATCAGCCTGCGCGCGGGCGACACGGTGTCGCAGGGCAAGCAGTACAAGGAGTTCCGCGACTTCGCGATCCTGTACCGCGCCAACCACCAGGCGCGCATCTTCGAGCAGGCGCTGCGCAAGGCGCAGATTCCCTACAAGGTGTCGGGCGGCCAGAGCTTCTTCGACCGCGCCGAGATCAAGGACCTGTGCGGCTGGTTCCGCCTGTGGGTGAACAACGATGACGACCCGGCGTTCCTGCGCGCCATCACCACGCCCAAGCGCGGCATCGGCCACACGACGCTGGCCAGCCTGGGCAGCTTCGCGAGCCAGTACAAGCTGAGCCTGTTCGCGGCGCTGTTCAGCCCGTCGCTGCCGAGCGTGATCCCCAAGCGCACGCTCGACGGCGTGCACGAGTTCGGCCGCTACATCAACGACCTGGAATACCGCGCGCGCCGCACCATGGGCGCCGAAGCCTCGCGCGCCTTCATGCTCGAGTGGCTCAAGGAGATCGACTACGAGCGCCATCTGTACGAAGGCGAAGACAGCGAGGCCGCCGCCGCCACGCGCTGGACCAACGTGCTGGAGTTCGTCGACTGGATGTCGCAACGCGCCGGCGGTTCGCTCGACGACGCCTCGGGCGCCGACGACACGAACCCGAACGAACACAAGAGCCTGCTCGAGGTGGCGCAGACCATCTCGCTGCTGTCGACCATCAGCGAGCGCGAGCAGGACCAGAACGTGGTCACGCTCTCGACACTGCATGCGTCCAAGGGCCTGGAGTGGCCGCACGTGATGCTCATCGGCGTGACCGAGGGCCTGCTGCCCTTCAAGCTCGATGACGACAACGGCCGCCAGAAGGTGGTGAGCGACGAGACCACGCAGCGCCTGCAGGAAGAGCGCCGCCTGATGTACGTGGGCATCACCCGCGCCCAGCGCAGCCTGGCCGTGAGCTGGACGAAGAAGCGCAAGCAGGGCCGCGACATGGTGCCCTGCATGCCCAGCCGCTTCATCGCCGAGATGGGCCTGGACAAGGCCACGACCAAGGAAGACCCGCGCGAGAAGCTGAAGGCGCTGCGCGCCGAGTTCGCACGCAAGGCGCTGGACAGCGCGGCCAAGGCCGCCGCCACGCCATGAGGACGACGGCGACGGTCGCAGTCGCGCTGCTTGCCGCCGCCCTGGCGGCCGGTTGCGCCGCGCCCCGCGACCCCAACTGCCCCGCCGACGCACGCGAGCTGCCGCTGCAGGCGCTGTACGGCCAGTGGGACGCCCACTTCGACGACCTGCCCGGCACGGCCGTCGTGCAGTTGGGCAAGCACCCCGAATACGCCGGCGTGCGCGGCACCATCACGCGCCGCGCCGACAGTGCCGCCACGAAGACCACCGTCGCGCAGCTCGCGGGCGATGTCGACGACGAGGGCGCGCTGTCCATCGACGAATCGCTGGACGGCCGCGCCATCAGCGGCGTCTGGTCGGGCACGCTGCAACCCGGCGCCTGCGGCCGCGAGTTCCGCGGCACGTGGCGCGATGCCGCGACCGAGCGCACGCACCCGTTCGTGCTGCGCAAGACCGTCGCACAGGAAGGAAAGCCATGAAGACGACACGACGACACCCTGCTTCTCTGTTCACGCTGCGCACCGTGGCTGCCGTGGCCGCATGCCTCGGCGCCGCATCTGTCGCACAAGCACAAGCCGTCGACAAGCCCGCCAGTCCGCTGGCCGATGCACAACTCACCTGGCAGCAGTGCGCCGCGCTCGGCGCGAACAACGAAGCGCGCCTGGCCTGCTACGACCGCTGGTCGCAACAACAGACGCTGCCCTCGGTGTCGGTGCCCGTGGCGCCGCCGGTGCTCGCGAGCACGCAACCGCCGGTGGACGGCGCGATTCCGGCCACGCGCGTGGTCTCGGTCGCCACCACCGAAGGCTGCCGCGACCGCCAGTACTCGACGCTGTCACGCTTCTGGGAACTCGAGAATGCCACCGACTGCGGCACCTTCGGCTTCCGCGGCTACCGCCCGCTCACGGTGTCGGCCTCGGCCGCCACCGACAAGCCCCAGCCGCCGACCTCGCCGTCGGCCGGCCACACGGCCGAGCCCGTGGCCTACCAGGCCAACGAGATGCGCATCGGCCTGTCGGTGCGCACCAAGCTCGCGCAGGGCATGCTCACGCAGAACGACCCGATCAAGAAAGACTCGCTGTGGTTCGCGTACTCGCAGCAGTCGACCTGGCAGCTGTTCAACGGCTCGATCTCGCGGCCCTTCCGCACCACCGACCACGAGCCCGAGCTGATGTATGTCTACCCGACCGACGTCCACCTGCCCGGCGGCTGGCGCTGGCGCTATGCGGGCGTGGGCATCGTGCACCAGTCGAACGGCCAGAGCCTGCCGCTGTCGCGCAGCTGGAACCGCGTGTACCTGATGGGCGGCGCCGAGCTCGACGACCGCTTCACCGTCACGGGCCGCGTCTGGCAGCGCATGTCCGAAAGCGCCGCGAAGGACGACAACCCCGACATCGCCGACTACATCGGCCGCGCCGAAGTCACGGGCCGCTGGAACCTCAACCGCGACAACCAGCTGGGCATCACGGTGCGCAACAACCTGCGCGACAGCGGCCGCGGTTCGGTGCGCCTCGAATGGCTGAAGGCCATCGGCGATCCGACCAAGAGCAACCTGCGCTTCCACACGCAGCTGTTCCATGGCTATGGCGACACGCTGGTGGACTACAACCGCAAGCGCACCGTGCTGAGCATCGGTCTCAGTCTTGTCGATTTCTGATCTTCATCCTCACATCCAGGCCCCACAGATGAGTGCAGACCTTTCTCCCGTCGATGCCACGCAGCGCGAGATCATCGCGGCCCTGCACGTGGCGCCCATCTTCGATGCCGCCGCCGAACTCGCGCGGCGCACCGACTTCCTCGCCGACTACCTGCGCAGCACCGGCCTGAAGACGCTGGTGCTGGGCATCAGCGGCGGCGTCGATTCGCTCACGGCCGGCTGCCTTGCGCAGCGCGCGGTCGAGAAGCTGCGCGCCGAAGGCCGCGACGCCACCTTCATCGCGATGCGCCTGCCCTACGGCGTGCAGCGCGACGAAGCCGAGGCGCAGGCGGGGCTGGCGGTGATCCGCCCCGACCGCCTGCTGACGGTGGACATCCGCCCCGCCGCCGATGCGATGCTGGCCGCGCTGCACGCCGGCGGGCAGGCCTTTCGCGATGCGGCGCACGAAGACTTCGTGCTCGGCAACATCAAGGCGCGCCAGCGCATGATTGCGCAGTTCGCGGTGGCCGGCGCGCACGACGGCCTCGTGATCGGCACCGACCACGCGGCCGAAGCGCTCATGGGTTTCTTCACCAAGTTCGGCGATGGCGCGGCTGACATCACGCCGCTCACCGGCCTCAACAAGCGCCGCGTGCGCGCGGTGGCGCAGCTGCTGGGCGCGCCCGATGCGCTGGTCTACAAGGTGCCTACGGCCGACCTCGAGTCGCTGGTGCCGGGCAAGCCCGACGAAGACGCCTTCGGCGTGAGCTACGAGCAGATCGACGATTTCCTCGAGGGCAAGCCGGTGTCGGCCGCGGCGCGCGCGGTGATTCTGTCGACGCATCGCAAGAGCGCCCACAAGCGGGCGCTGCCGGTCGAACCGCCTGTACTTGGGTGACAAACGGATCACATTGAAGTCCCCGAAAGGGATGCTTCGATGCATGTGTAAAGCATCGGACGAAAAAAAGTCGCGAAATACCAGCCTGAGAGGGACTTGATTAACCTTTAGGTATCAATTGGTGCGCTTTTGTCTGCAAGAATTTTGGACGACCGGACACACAGTCCGGCCTTCTGGAACCTCATGCTTGACGTAGTGAAACCCGAAATCCTGGTGGTCGACGACGATCCCGAAGTCTGCGAGACGCTGGTCGACCTGCTGGAGTCGTCGGGCTTTCGCGCACAGGCCGTGCCGGACGGCCTGGCCATGGCGGCCCGCCTCGACCAGCGCGCCTTCTCGCTCGTGATCATCGACCTGCGTCTGAAGAAGGAAGACGGCATCGAGCTCGCACGCCAGCTGCGCACGCGCTCGCGCATCCCGATCATCATCCTCACCGGCCAGGGCACGGCCGCCGACCGCATCCTGGGCCTGGAAACCGCCGTCGACGATTTCATCGCCAAGCCCTTCGACAACCGCGAGCTGGTCGCGCGCATCCGCGCGCTGCTGCGCCGCTCGGCCGAGACCGGCATGCCGCGCTCGCTGCGCACCGACCGCCTGAGCCACGAGCGCTACCTGTTCGGTCCCTGGACCCTCAACATCACCGCGCGCGAGCTGCTGCACGGCGACGGCACGCCCTGCGACCTGACGCACGGCGAGTTCGCCCTGCTCGAGGTCTTCGTGCTGCATGCAAACCGCGTCATCGACCGCGAGCAGCTGCTGCTCAAGACGCGCAGCGCCCAGTCGGACGCGGTGAGCCGCACGATCGACGTGCTGGTGTCGCGCCTGCGCCGCAAGATCGAAGAAGACCCGGACCATCCGCGCTTCATCTGCACGGAACGCGGCGCGGGCTACCGCTTTGCAGCGAACGTGGTGCGCTGCTGAGGCAGCAGCGCCCGCACCCGCCCGCCCCATGCAAGGCCCCCGCACCTCCTCGAACGCGAACGCGCCTGCGCGCGGGCGCAAGCGCTCGTGCAGCCTGCGCGGGCGATGGCTCTCCGCGTTCGCCGTACTGGCCATCACCACGCTGGTGCTGGCCGCCGTGGCGATGGTGGCGCTGTTCAACGCCAAGGCCGCGATCCAGGGCTTCGACGAGCGCATCCTGCCGTCGGTGGCGAAGTCGCTCGCGCTGTCGGAGCGCGTCACGCACCTGGCGGCGGCAGCGCCGTACGTGGCGGAAATGTCGATATCGGCGCGGCTCAACCAGGAAAAGGCCGATCTGCTGAAGCGACAGGAGGAGGTGCGCGTGCTCGCGGCGCAACTGCCGCCGGCGAGCGGCGCAGCCACCGGTGTGCCGAAGGTGCTGAGCGCCATGCAGGTGGTGCTGGACGATCTGATCGAGTTCAAGCGCCTGGACCTCGCGCTGCGGGAAGAAGGCCGCGGGCGCATTCACGCGCTGAGCCAGATGGAGCACCGCATCGCCGATCTGCCCGAGCGTTCCAGGTTCGTTGCAGACCACACGCTGCATCTGCTGCGGGTTGCCTTGTACGCCCACAACACGCTCGACCTGGACGAGGCCGAGCGGGTCTATCTCGCCTACGCCGGCTCAGCCAACGCCTTGCGCATCGATGCGGCGATCCGCGCCCAGATCGCCGCGCAGGCTGACAGCATCTTCGCGCTGCGCAGGCAGCACCTCGCGCTGCGCGATCGCAAGACCCTGCTGCTGACCTCCACGCGCGTGCTCTCGGAAGAGCTCACGCGCTCGGTCGACCGCCATGTGGCGGCGCTCAGCGCCGAGGTGTCCTCGCGCGAACATTCGGTGGGCCTGATCGTGCGCTCGGGGCTGATCGCGGTCACGCTCGCGCTGCTGGTCGCGGCCGCCGCGCTGGTGCTCGGGTACTGGAGCCTGCGCGAATCGCTGCGCGACCTCACGCGGGTCACCTCCGCCATCACCGAGCTGTCGCATGGCAATGCCAGCGCGCCGCCCGATGTCTCACGGCGCGACGACGAGGTCGGTGCGCTCGTCGGTGCATTCAACGTGTTCCGCGACAACACGCTGTCGATGCGTCGGATGGGCGCGGACATTTCGGAGCAGCGGCGCCTGTTGCGCACGGTGCTCGACAGCATCGACGACGGCCTGGGTGCATTCGACGCCGAAGGCCGCCTGGTGGCCTGGAACCCGCGCTTCGCCGCGCTGCTGCGCCTGCCCGCACAGGCGATCCATACCGGCGCGACGCTCGACACGCTGCGCGCGGCGTTGCCGGCGCTGGCCGACGGCCGCCCCGCCGTCGACCTGCTGGGGCCACCCGATGCGCAGCGGCGGCGCGACGACTACCTGCTCGACAACGGCCAGGTGCTGGCCGTGCGCAACCACCCCATGCCGGCCGGCGGCTTCGTCACGCTGTACAGCGACCAGAGCGAGAGCCGCGCGCTCGAACGGCAAGTGCGGCAGGCGCAGAAGATGGAAGTGCTGGGCCAGCTCACGGGCGGCGTCGCGCACGACTTCAACAACCTGCTGGCGGCGATCTTCAGCAACCTGCAGCTGCTGCAGTCGCGCGACGACCTGTCGCCCGACATGCGCCGGATCGTGGACCGGGCGTTCCGGGCCTCGGAGCGCGGCGCCGTGCTCACGACGCGCCTGCTGGCCTTTGCCCGCCGGCAGACGCTGCGCGCCGAAGTGATCGATGTCGACCAGATGCTGGCCGGACTGCAGGACCTGATCGAGTACTCGCTCGGCCAGGGCATCCGCGTCGAGCTCGACCTGCAGGCCGACGGGGCGTGCGTGCTGGCCGACGGCGGGCAGCTCGAGAACGCGATCCTCAACCTGGCGCTGAACGGGGGCGCGGCGATGCCGCGCGGGGGCGTGCTCACGCTGCACAGCGCGTGGCACGCGGCGGCGGCCGGCACGGTGGCGCATGGCGTGAATGGCGCGCAGGGCAGCCCCGGCCCGGTGGTCGAGATCCGCATCAGCGACACGGGCCACGGCATGCCGCCGCACGTGCTGGAGCACATCTTCGAGCCCTTCTTCTCGACCAAGGAGAACGAAGGCAGCGGACTGGGCCTGAGCATCGTCTACGGCTTCGTCAAGCAGTCGGGCGGCGACCTGCGTGTGCGCAGCACGGTCGGCGAGGGCACCGCGTTCACGCTGGTGCTGCCCGAGGCCGCGCCGTCGGCGGCGCCGGCCTGCGCACCGCCGCCACCCGCGCTGTCGCTCGACGCCTTGCAGGTGCTGCTGGTGGACGACGACACCGACGTGCGCGACGCCACCTTCGAATTTTTCAAGGAGCACGGTGCGCGGGTGCAGGCGGTGGCGTCGGCCACCGACGCCACCGCCGCGCTCGAACGCCAGGCCTTCGACCTGGTGCTGTCGGACGTCAGCCTGGGCCCCGGCGGTGATGGCCTGCAGCTGATGCGCGACGTGCAGCGCCTCTACCCGCGCACTGCCGTGGTGTTGATCTCGGGCCTGCCCTCCGACCTGCTCGCGCACCGCTACGCCGTGCCGCCGCGCACGCGGATCCTGCGCAAGCCCTTCCTCACGGCCGACCTGGTGAGGGCCATTGCGCAGGCCCTGGCCCGCTACCGCACAGACGCACCAGCGACCACGGCCCACGCGGCCTGACCGAGTTACCTGAGCGGGCGCCCCCGGGCCGCGGGCCTCCGCATGCGCAGAACACTTGTTTGCATTGCGCGTGTTTCTTTGTGCTTTTGAATTGTTTACTTTTTATTTACAGAGCTACGCCCCAATAGGTCTTGAGCGCCGACCGTTCGCCTGCCGCGAATCCGGACGGCCCGGCAACCGCCACAAGACACACACAAAGGGGAGTGCTCGATGCCAGGACGAGGGACACGCAGGAAGACCGCACGGGGCGCCGCCGCGCCGCATTCGCGATGAGGAGCGCCATTAAGCCGCAAGGCGTGCGCCGCAACCCCGCCCCGGAGATCGAGCACAGCTTCATGCACCATCCGCAGACCGGGCCGGTGCCTTCGGGCCAGCGTGGCTTCCTGCACAGCCTGCAGCACGGCAGCCCGTCACCGCAGGAGCGCTGGCACTGCCATGACGCGTACGAGCTGCACCTGATCGCCGACACGGGAGGCTGGGCCTTCGTCGGCGACCACGTCGAGCGCTTCGAGCCCGGCCACCTGGTGCTCACCGGGCCGCGCTTGCCGCACAACTGGGTGTCGCTCAACCTGCCGTCCGAAGGCGTGGAACTTCGCAGCCTCGCCTTGCAGTTTCCGGACGCACCGCTGCGCCAGGGCATGCAGGTGTTCGCCGAACTGCAGGAAGCAGCCCCGCTGCTCGAAATGGCCCGCTACGGGATCGAGTTCTTCGGCATCAGCGACGACGTGCGCGAACACCTCGAGCGCCTGCAGCGCAGCGAAGGGCCCGAACGGTTCTCCGAGTTTCTCGGCCTGCTGAGCCTGCTCACGCGCTGCAGGCAGCATCGCGTGCTCTCGTCGGGCTGGCTGCCGGTCAAGGGCAACGCGGAGACGGTCACTGGCATCGGCAAGGCCGTCGCGTACATCCGGCAGCACCTCGATCAGCCGTTGTCACTCTCGGAGGTCTGCGCGCAGACAGGCCTGAGCCAGGGTAGTTTCTCGCGGCTGTTCAGCCAGGCCACGGGCGTGCCGTTCACCGATTTCGTGAACCGGCTGCGCGTCGGCAAGGCGTGCCAGCTGCTGATGGAAAGCGACCAGCAGATCTCGAGCATCTGCTACGCCGCCGGGTACAACAACATCGCCAACTTCAACCGACGCTTCCTGGAGATCAAGGGCATGACGCCCAAGGAGTTCCGCCTGCGGATGGCCATGCGCCACAGCCAGAGCCAGACGCTGCCGATCTCGCGGCTCGACATGGCGGGCATCAGCGTCGGTGCGATGGCCGCCACCGACTCGGTTCACGCCATCGCCGCGATATCGCAGCGTCAGTCGTAGGCGAGCGTCACCAGTGCGGCCGATGGGCCGCCCGCTTGCGGCTGCGCCAACGCAAGCAGTGACAGCGTGCCGCCCTGCTGACCGATCGCATGCCACTGCGCGGGATCGATGGCCTGCGTGCGCCCCCGGCTGTCCACGAAGCGCGCCGACACCGCCTGCGTGCGCGCCATCTCGACCTTCATTCGCGCGCTGGGCCGGTCCACGGTTTCACGGGAAAAGGCCAATTCGGCCTGGCGTTCGCCCGTCGATGTCGCCTTCATCCGCTGCGGCTGTTGTCGTTGATGTTGCTGGGGTTGCACCAGGGCCACCTGGTAGGGCGCGGCGACGATGGCACCGGTGAAATGAATGGTGCCGTCCCCGGCGTGGCTGCCAAGCGCCAGCCCGCCCAGCCAGGACATGCCGGCCATCGCGGCGAGCCGACGAAGAGAAACCGCGCGTTGTTCCATGGTGCTCCCTCCTTGCCATCCGCCGCTGAAGCGGCACATTCAAGAGCGCCTTGGGCAAGGCGACCGGAGCGATGTTACGCGTGCAATGTGACGCGTTTCTCAGTGCAATCACTCCACCCGACGGCGCTGTCTAGGTGCAAGATGGCGTGTTGTGCTACGCGCGTGTGACTTCAATCCGCGAGGTCGGCCGCCAAGGGCATGACCACCTATTGGTAGTTCATCGCAAAGATCAACACGGCGTTTGCCGTCCCCGGTGTGACCGTTGCATCGATCTGTTGATAGGCGGCCTGGAATTTGACCGAATGGCTGCTACCGGAGGTGACGTCGTAGTCCAGGCGATAGGCACTCCCGGCACCGAATGGGACAGACGCCGAATTGCTGATGCGCAAGGCAATCCCCTTGGCTGTCGACCCGGAAGAAAGCGCAAACACGTTGGTACGCGGGTTCTCTGTGCCATTTGAGTAGATTCGGTACGCGACAGACACGGGGCGCGGCAAAGGCCCCGTGGTCACAAGCATCATCCCCGGAGGACAGGTGACCGAAACTTCGAAGTCCTTCGCTGGCGTGGTCGTGCCGATGCCTGCGAACGCCGAACTCTTGTACGAGCCCATCGCGACGGTCAGGTCCTTCACTGTGCAAGTCGGAAGACCTTGGACCACCGTCGGCCCTGCCGTAACGCTCCACGTGCCCTTTGTCAGCACCCCGTCGAGGCTGTAGCTCGACTCGAGCATGGGGGCAAAGGGCGTTACGGTTCCTCCGCTGATTGCTCCCGTTTTCACAAACTGCATCAATACGGAGGCGCTCACTCGGCCAACTCCTGCGGTACCGCACTTGACCCATACGCCTGAAGAGGGTGTGAACTGAACCGTTGCAGCTGCTCCCGATCCAGGGGCCGTTGATGGCAGGCCACCAGCGTCGACGACACCGCTGTTGCACGGCCCCACGAAAAGGGAGGCGGCAAACGCAACGCCAACGCCCTGGACATTCGTGTCAAAGACGCTGATTGGGGTACCGGAATATAGAACCTGAATACCTGATTTCGACAACCCCACAACCTTGATCGCAGCACCAAGAAGCGCGTTTCCGGTGCAGGTATACATAAGCCCCCCTCCCCCCTGCATTAGAGGCAACCAAGACGTCAGCCCCCCTCCCGTCCCCAGATTCGGGTTCACGTAGATCGTGGCGGGCAGCGCGGCGACCACGCTGGGCGAAGCCGTGCATTTCGATTGCGCGCTCACGGAAAGAGGCAACCCCAGCAAGCACATGGCAAGACACGCCAGCGCCGCGCGCACGGTGCGATTGATCGATTTCGATAGCCATCTCTTGCAGTTCATCGCTTGTCCTTGTTTGTCCGTTGTCTGGAGACTGGTCGCCCTCTCACTGGGCGCACTGAGCGTCCACCACCTGCCACGGCGACGCAGGGGCATCGGTAGACGCCGCGCCCAACAGAAGCGGCAAGCTGCATCGCTGCCCTTTCTCCTCGCCCCACGCCAACTCGTACTGCGCGGCCTCGGCCATCACGCTGCGCAGCAGAAGCCGCCCGTCCTGCGCCACCGTGCCGACCTCCTGCCCCGCCGCGTCCGTCACCCGCGCACCGAACGGCACCGGCGTTCCGTCGGCCAGGGTGACGCGCACGAGCACCGAGCGCCCGCCGCCCGAGGTCTCGAACTTCAGCTTGACCACGGCGCCCGCGGTGGGTGCGACGCGCTGCGTGCTCGACTTCAGTTCCACGCTCATCGGCAGGCCCTTGGGATCGAGCTCGACTTCGTTGCTCGCAAAGGGCGCGAGGTTCGACACCACGGCCTGCCCTCCTGGCCCGACACGCAACCCGCTTGCATTGGCGACGCGAGCGCCGCTCGCACCCTTCGCCTCGACGATGGCGAGCGTTTCTCCCATCGCAGGCGCGAACACCACGCCACCGCCGTGGGCCACCACGCCGCCCGATACGCCCACGCCCAGCTGCGAATAGCCTTCGCCGGCCGACGCGCTGCCGCGCCAGGTGGCGACGGGCGAGACATGGGCCACCGTGGCGCCGCCGCCGGTGCGTGACGACTTCGATGCCCCTTCGCCCCCGCGGCTGTGGCTCGCGTTGAGGCTGTAGCTCCACGCGTTGTCTTCGCCGAACACGCCGCCTGCGGAGGTGCGCATGTCGATCGCGCCGCTGGAATCGCGCTGCACGCTCGACGTGGTGTAGACCTCACGCGACCCGGCGTCCAGCGGAATGCCGAAGGTCAGCATGACCGTGTTGTTCCAGCGCTTGCGCAAGGGGTCGAACTGCCGGGCGGCCGAGAGCCCGAGGTTCACGCGACCGAAGCTCTTGCTGTAGCCGGCCTGGAACTGCGTGTCCCGGCCCTCGCGGTTCCAGTAGTCCTGGGTCGAGCCACTCAGGTAGAACGACCCCATGTTGCCCGGCAGGTTCTGGTTGAGCATGAGCTGAAGGCGGCCGCGCAGGTGTCCGCCCGGCAGGCCGCTGCCGTCGCCGCGCGAGGGCCCCGGGGCCTCGCCCAGCGCCACGGCTTCGCGCAGACCCAGGTAGCCCTTGCTCGAATAGCGGTAGGCCGCAAGCGTGACGTGGGTGTCGGTGGGCGCCAGGATCTTGGTGTAGGCCAGCCGCACGCTGTGGCCGCTTCGGCGCTCCTGCCCGGACAGGCTGGCCGCGGTGCCGGTCAGGTCGACGCCGAAAGCGCCCCATTCGGTATTGAGCGCGGCCCCACCCACCAGGGCGCGATAGCCGCGTGCAAGCAGCACGCCGCCGTAGCCCGTGAGCATGTTCGTGAAGCCATGCTGCACCGTGCCCTGAAACAATGCGCGCCGGCTGTGCAGCTGTGAATCGCGCAATTGGCCCGCCGTCACGCGGTAACGCGTGATGCCGGGACGCAGCGCGTTCACCGCGGCCGCATAAGGCACCTTCGACACCTGCACGCTGCCGTCGGCTTCGGTGACTTCGACGTCGAGGTCGCCGCCGTAGCCCGTGGGGTACAAGTCGTCGATCACGAAGGCGCCGGCCGCCACCGTGGTCTCGCGCAGCAGGTTGCCGTTCTGTCTGACGCGCACCACCGCGTTGCCGCGAGCGATGCCGGTGATGCGCGGCGCATAGCCGCGCTGAGACTCCGGCACCATGCGGTCGTCGGTGGCCAGCTGCACACCGCGAAAGCCGAAGCTGTCGAACAGCGCGCCCTCGGTGAAGGCATCGCCCACCACCAACTGACTGCCCCAGGGCTCGACGGCGCGCTGCACGTAGGTCTGCGTGCCCTGGTAGTGGGTGCCGCGCGCCGAGCCGGTCGTGAGGCTGCCGTGGTGCCGCAGCCGCCAGGGGCCGATGTTGCCGCCCGCCACCAGGCCCACGTAGCCCTGGCTGTCCGAGCGTCCTGCGGTCTTCGAGCGGTAGTAGTTGGCGTCGTACTGCAGCAAGGCGGCGGGCACGCCGTCGTCCCATTGGCTCGGGTCCACATGGCCGCGCGCCTGGCGCCGAAGCGCCGCCTGCGGCACGCCGATGTCGAGCCGCTGTTCGCCGTTGTCGAAGAACGCGGTCGCGTCAGGCACCAGCTGGGCCAGCGCCACGCAATCACTTGGCGACGGCGCGGCGCCCGGCAGCAGGGCTGTTGCCTCCGGCGACAGGCGCTGCAGATCGATGCCGACACGCTCGAGCAGGTCGCGGTCGAAGCAGGTCGCGACATCGCCGCTGCGCGCGCCCACGGCCTTCAGCGTGACAGTGCTGCGCCCAAGCCAGATCTGGTTGACGTAGAGGTCGGCACGATAGCGCCCCGCCTCAGCGGGGTTGCCCTTGTTGTAGCGGCTCAGGTCCAGCGGCACGCCGTTGCCCAGCCGCAGGAAGTCTTCGTTGAAGCGCACTTCCGCAGGCTGCGTTGCGGCGGCCGGCGTGTCGGCCCTGACCTGCGTGCTGGCCGCCATCGCCAGAAGCGCCGCCAACGCGCAGGGGGACAACCGCCGCACGGTCCGCACGGCGTTCTTCGAGGCCTTCATGCGTCGCCATCCGCTAGCGTGCGGCGCCCTTGGGGAGCACGGCGTTGCCTTGCACGGCGCCACCGTAGTCGTTCAGCGTCTGATAGCGAAACTGGAGGTCTGCGGCCGCACGGCCATCGAGCGAACCCTTCAGCGGGAGCTCCCTGGTTTCGCCCGGCGCCACCATCACCCCGTCGTCGAACCCTGCGCGCTTGCCGTCGCCTTCGAGTTCCACCGAGACGAGGTTCAGGTGATAGGGCGTCGGGTTGCGCACCTCGAGCGCCGGCGCGCCCTCGCGCCCGACCAGCCGCCAGACCGCCTTGGCCGGGGCCCCCTCGGCCTTTCCTGCCAGCCCGGCCGGACGGAAAAACAGCTTGATCCGCGAACGGAACGCCAGCTGCAGCTTGTTCGCGTCGGCCATGGCCCCTTCGGGACGGGGCGGCACTTCGAGCATGTTGAGCCAGAACACCGACTCGCGGTCGGAAGGCAGCGGCTCACCCGTGTAGGCGATGCGCAGGGTCTGGCTGCGCGTGGGATCGATGCGGGACACCGGCGGCGTGACCAGGAACGGCGCGCCCTTCGCGGCAGGGCCGGCTTCGGCATTGCCGTCATCGGTCCAGACCTGCACCAGGGCGGGCGACGCCCCCTCGTTCGAGAGCCTCAGCGTGACCTCGGTTTCTTTCGCGGGATAGATGACGCGGGTGGCGGCGATCACCACGGCCGCCTGCACCCCGCCACACAGGACGAGCGCGCCGACGGCCGCCGTCACGGTCCGCATCGCAGCCGATACATGCGCAGTCTTCATGGGTTCTCCCGAAGCGGTCATTCCGGACACGGGCGACCGCTGGCTGCGGCCGCCCGCGCAACCCGTCACTGGTAGGCGATCGAATACACGACGCTCGTCGTGACCTTGCCGACGGTGGCGGCACCGCCGCTGGCGACGTACTCGGCCGTGTAGCGCAGCGAGGCCGCGCCGTTGACGATGTCGGCGGCCTTGGAGCTCTGCGCCGACAGCGCCAGGCCAAGCTTGATGGGGCTGGCGTCGTCTGCGTTGCTCAGGCCGACCTGCACATTGGTGGCCCCACCCGGGGAGGGAATGAGACGGCCGGTCGTGCTGTCTACCGTGGCGCCCGGCTCGAACTGGACCTGCACCTTGGCGGGTGTGGCGGCGCAACCGGTCAGCTCGATGCTGAACGGCGTCTTGCCGGCCGTCTTGCCGGTCGCGCTGAGCGTGCTGGCGGCGACGGTCGGCAAGGTCACGACGATGTCTTTGTTGCCGCCGTTGATCACGCAGGTCTGGCCCGTGATCTCGCCGTTGAAAGAGATGTTCCCGTCCGCCGCCGAGGCGGATTGCGAGAGGGCGAGCGCGCCAGTGAAAGCAACGGCGGCAATGAAATGGGTACGCATATCGAGTGAACTCCTGAAGACGTGGGTTTGGATGTTGTGCGCGCGGGGTTTGTCTTCGGAGGCCCTGTCACGCCGGTGCTCCTGCGCCGGTCGCGTGGGAGTCAAGCCAATTTATGAACGGCATGCGTCCCTCAGGCATACGCGTTTGGAACCGTGTGATATTCCAATGACCTGCGGACATTCAAAAGTGAACTAAATCACTCGAAAATTAACCGTTTGGCCAAGAGCTGCTGCCGCCGGCCCAGAATCAAGCGGAGCTTTGCAAAGACTCTGCCGGCGGGTTGGCCTGCATTTTCGATTAACAATTCGGACGCAATTTCTTGAACGCCGACAACCCTCAATCGGCGATCCTCCTTTAAATCTCCATTTTCATTCGCCTGCGTGCGGTGAGTTTTTCAATTTCACCAATCCGCATTTCACATGAAATATGTCACCATTTCTTCACAAGAACAAACAACCAAACACAACCAAAGTTAATCACTGAAAACTTCGCATTTCATCCAGAAGATTTAAGAAATAGACTCCGCCCGCCTTACAAAGGCAAACGTTATTCATTCTTAAAAGTTCAGGGAAATCAAATGCAAAAGGGTAGTTTTTTCAAGGCTGCAGCAGTCGCGGTCACCGTGGTTCTCTCGCAAGGCGCGCTGGCCGCCGACGGCACCGTGAACTTCACCGGCGAAATCGTCGACACGCTGTGCTCGATCGCACCGAGCAGCCAGAACCTGACCGTGCCGCTGGGCAAGGTGTCGCGCACCGTGTTCGACGGCGCCACCGCCGGCACCGCGGTCGTCGGCAAGAAGGCCACGCCCGCCAGGTTCAACATCGACCTGCTGGGTTGCGGCGCCACCGCCAAGGGCGCGACCGTGACCTTCAGCGGCACCGCCGACCTCGACGACGCCAGCAACCTGCGCCTGGCCAACGCCGGGCAGGTCGGCGTGGGTGCCGCCAGCGGTGTCGCCATCGAACTCGGCGATTCCGCCGGCACCAAGCTCCCGCTGGGCTCGCCGTCGGCGGTCTACATCCTGGGCCAGGGCGACAACGCACTCAAGTTCCAGGCTGCGTACGTCGCCACCCGCTCGGCCGTCACGGCGGGTCCGGCCAACTCGGTCGCGCAGTTCACGATCGCCTACAAGTAATCGCCGCATCCGCGGTCTTCGCACGCCGACCGAAGCCCTTCGCATCGCGTCGGCGCGATACCGCCCCGGCCTCACGGCACCACCGCCCGATCGACACACGGCGGCAGATGCCACCTCCCGTTTTCATTTCTTGCCCGCACGCCGGGCGCACTTCGTGGTGCGCCGGCACGGTCGGGTGCGCGCGGTTCATGTGTTGGAAACGCGCCGAGGAATTTTTTCTATGTTCAGCAAGAACCGCTTCCAATGGACCTTTGCCGTCCTGCTGGCGCTGTGCCTTCCGTGGCCGGCCGGCGCGGGCATCACGCTCAGCGGCACGCGCGTGATCCTGGGCGAGAAGGACCGCGAGGCCTCCATTCCGGTGAAGAACACCAGCACCTCGCCCTACGTGGTCCAGACCTGGATCGACGCCGGCGAAGGCCAGAACAAGACCCCGCTGCTCGTCACGCCGCCGCTGTCGCGGCTCGATCCGGGCATGGAGAACATCCTGCGCATCATGCGCGTGGCCGGCGACCTGCCGGCCGACCGCGAGTCGGTGTTCTGGCTCAACGTCAAGGAGATCCCCGAGCGCTCGAAGGAGGAGAACGTGCTCCAGATCGCGGTGCGCAGCCGCATCAAGCTGTTCTACCGGCCGGCGCGGCTGGCGGGCAAGCCGGAAGAGTCGCGCGCGCAATTGCAGTGGGTGGTGAGCCCCGGCCCCGAGGGGCGCGGCGCGGTGCTGCGGGTGGCCAATCCGTCGGCCTACCACGTGACGTTCACGGCGCTGGACATCAACGACGGCCAGCAGAAGATCAACGCGGACATGGTGCCGCCCTTCGGCGAAGCCAGCTACCCGCTGACCGCGGTGAAGACGCCCGAAGCGATCCGGGTGAGCTTCACCACGCTCAACGACTACGGCGGCGAAACGCCCGGGGAGCAGGTCCGCGTTCCCCAGGGCACCACGCCCGTGGCGGTGAAGGCCGAGCTGCTGCCGCCGCCCGTCGCCCCGGCGGACGGCAGCAAGCAGTGATGACCCCGCGTCCGGGACGAATCGCCATGCGTCACTCCTGCGTCTTTCGCGCACCCGCCCGATCGGCACTTCATGCCGCCATGCTGGGTGCGCTCGGCATGCTGAGCGTGCCGGCCCTCGCACAGCAACCCGCGCCACGGCCGCCATCGGGCGGTGCCGACTTCAATGCGGAATTTCTCAGCATCGGCGGCGACCAGCCGCACGCAGACCTGTCCCTGTTCTCCACGGGCAACCGCGTGCTGGCGGGGACGTACCTCGTCGATGTCTCGCTCAACGAGCGCAGCACCGGCCAGACCGACATCCGCTTCACCGCGGTGGAAGGCCAACTCGACGCCACCCCTTGCCTCACTCGCGGCATGTTCGATACATGGGGCCTGAACGTGCCGGTGTTTCCCGGCCTGGCGAGCCTGCCGGACGACGCCTGCGTCGACCTGGTCTCCGCCATTCCCGAATCCGCCGTCACCTACGACGGCAGCAAGCAGCGCCTGACGCTCAGCATCCCGCAAGCGGCCTTGAAGCGGTCGGCACGCGGGGCCGTCGGCCCCGAAAAGTGGGACCGCGGCATCACCGCCGCGATGCTGGACTACCAGCTGAACTTCGCACGCTACAGCGGCAACAGCACGCGCGACACCGCGCCGATGCCGACGGCGCCACAGAACATCTTCGACGGCAATCCGTTCACCGACAACGCGCGCAAACCGCAGCGCAACACGCTCTTCGCCGGACTGCGCGCGGGCTTCAATGTCGGCGACTGGCGCTTTCGCCATTTCTCGACCTACAACCGCGGCCTCGACGGCCACAGCCGCTGGCAAAGCGTGAGCACGTACGCGCAACGCGACCTGGCATCGATCAACGCCTACCTGCGCATCGGCGACGGCAACACGCCCGGCAATTTCTTCGACAGCCTGCCATTCCGGGGCGTGCAGCTGGCCTCCGACGACGCGATGCTGCCCGACAGCCAGCAGGGCTACGCCCCCACCATCCGCGGCGTCGCCCAGACCAACGCGCGGGTCACGGTGCGCCAGAACGGCTACATCATCTACAGCACCTACGTCGCGCCCGGCCCGTTCGTCATCGACGACCTCTACCCCACCTCGTCGAGCGGCGACCTCGAAGTGAGCATCGCCGAGGCCGATGGCCGGCAGACGCGCTACACGCAGACCTTCTCGGCCGTGCCCACGCTGCTGCGCGAAGGCACGTGGCGCTTCTCGGCCGCCGTCGGGAGGTACCGCAATGGCGAAGGCGTCGAGACCTCGCCGACCACGCCTGCGGCGGCACGACCGGCCTTCCTGCAGGCCACGCTGGCGCGCGGGCTGGGCAACGAGCTCTCGCTGTACGGCGGGCTGATGGGGGCGAACATGTACCAGTCGCTGCTTGTCGGGGTTGGCAAGAACCTGCGCGATTTCGGCGCCGTCTCGGTCGATCTGACGCACGCGCGGACCACCGATCGCACGCCCCTGAACGGCGCGTCGGTCTACAACGGGCAGTCGCTGCGCTTCCTGTATTCGAAATCCTTCCTGGACGCCGGCACCAGCTTTCGCGTGGCAGGCTACCGCTACTCCACGAGTGGCTACCGCACCTTCCAGGAGGCGGTGCAGATGCAGGACCTACAGCCGCAGGAGTCGTTCCACAGCCGGCGCAACGAGCTGCGCTTCGAGCTGTCGCAGCAGCTCGGCGAGTGGGGATCCGTGTACGCCTCGGCGCGCCAGCAGAGCTACTGGGGCACCTCCGCCCAGGACCGGCTGGTGCAGGTCGGCTACTCGGGCAGCTACAGGCAGTTCGGCTACAGCCTCTTCTACAACCACAGCACCAGCCTGAACCGCGCGCCGAACCGGCAGATCATGTTCACGCTGACCATTCCCCTGGGCGACACGCGCGCCCACGCGCAGTACGCCGCCACGCGGGAGATCGGTGGCCGGCTGGTGCAGCAGGCGAGCGTCTACGGCGCGGCGTTCGACGACAGCCGCCTGACCTACAACCTGACCGCGGCGCATGCCAACCAAGGCGGCGACAGCAGCGGCAGCGCAAGCGCCAGCTACCTCTCGCCCGTGGGCCGCTTCGACCTCGGGCATTCGCGCGGCCCGGGCTACGGCCAGACCACGGTCGGCGTGGCCGGCGGCCTGCTGGCGCATGCGGGTGGCGTGACGCTGTCGCAGCCTCTGGGCGAAACCGTGGCGCTGGTGCAGGCGCCCAAGGCGCAGGGCGTCGGCCTCGAATCGCGTCCGGGCGTGAGCACCGATTGGGCGGGCGACGCCGTCATTCCCAACCTCAGCCCGTACCGGCTCAACCGCGTCGCGCTTCGCACCGGCGACCTGGGTGACACCGTGGAAGTCAGGAACGCCGCCATGGACGTGGTGCCCACGCGCGGCGCCGTGGTGGCCGCGCGCTTCGAGACCTCGGTGGGCTACCGGCTGCTGATCACGCTGACCAACGGCAAGGGACGCGCACTGCCGCTGGGCGCGCGGATCGAGAACGAGAGCGGCCAGGAAGTCGGCGTCGTCGGACCGGACGGCCAGGCCTTCGTCACGGGCGCGGGCGACAGCGGCCAGCTCACGGTGCGCTGGGGCCAGGACGCGGCGGACCAGTGCAACGTGCCCTACCGCCTGCCGGTCGATCCCAGCCCCCCGCCCATCCGCGAACTGACCGCGCAATGCCAGGCGACAGACAGCGCGCCACCGAAGGGAATGAAATGAGCAGATGCCCCCTGTTGAATGCCTGCACGGCAGCCTCGGCCCTGGGCCTGCTGCTGTGCGCCTCGCCAGTGCTGGCCGAGTGCTACGTGACCAAGGGCTACGTGGAAAAAATCGTCAACATGAACATCGGCCGCGTCGTCATTCCCAACGACGCCAGCGTGGGCACGGTGTTCAAGCAGCAGTTCTTTCCCCTGCCCCTTTCCGGCACGACCGACAAGCCATGGACCTGCAAGAAAGGCGGCGTCGTGAAAGGCGTGATGCTGCAGGGCACCCCCGTGCCGGGCTACGACCACGTGTTCACCACCAGCGTCCCCGGGGTGGGCATCCGCCTGTCGCGCTACTTCGACCAAAGCTCGGTCTCCTACTACCCGCACGAGCGCTCGACCACCGACGACTTCGGCGATTTCAACGCGGCGTCCCGCTTTCAGGTGGAACTGTTCAAGACCGCGCCCGTCACCGGCAACGGCCCGCTCGCGCAGGGCACCTATACCCGGTACTACAGCGTCGCCGACACGCAGTCGGTTCTCACGACGAACCTGCTGGGCGAAGGCATCACCATCATCACGCCCTCGTGTTCGGTCGACCTGGGCTCGCGCAACATCCTGGTGCAATTCGGCAAGGTGCCCAAGGACGGCTTCAAGGGCCGCGGCAGCACCACGGCCGAACGCAAGTTCAGCATCAAGCTCAACTGCAAGGCGGGACAGAACGCGCAGAACACGGTGTACCTGCGCATGGACGCGGCACAAGACCCGTCGAACGAACCCGGCGTGCTGCGACCCACGCGAGGCACGCCGAACCTGGCGACCGGCGTGGGCATCCAGGTGATTGACGCGAAGAACGTGCCCGTGAAGTTCGGGGAAGAAGCGCTGGTCGGCACCTCGATGAACGGCGACTACGTACTGAACTACACCGCGCGCTACTTCCAGACCGGCAACCAGGTGACGCCGGGCCGGGCCGACGGCACCGCCACGTTCAGCATCGAATACAAGTAAGAGCCCATGGAGAGGCTCGCTCCGTACCAAGAAGCGGGCAAGGAAGGATCACCCAGCGGCAGGATCGGATCAAGAAAAGCCCCCCCCCTGACCAGAATCAAGATTCTTCGCGCACCGCGGAGGCAGCTTCGGCGCCTTGCAAGCAGGTTCAAGGTCGCTGGCTGATTCCGCTGTGAGTTACCGCCGTCTTTTGGAATCGACCCATCCCATGACCCTCGAGGGAAAACTGTCCCTGGCCCTGCTGGACAACAGCAGCTCGCGCAGCACCTTGCTCCAAGAGCGCCTGCGCACCATGGGTCACCGGCCCGTGATGTTCAGCACCATCGGAGAGTTGCTGTCCACCTTGAGCCGCGGCAGCCGCTTCGACCTGCTGCTGGCTGCGCCCGATGCCATGGGCAGCGAAAGCCTGCTCACCGTGTGCTGGGTGCTGGGCATGCCCGCGCTGCCCATCACCGCACAGGGCGAACCCGACGTGGTCGCGCTGCCCTCCTATTTCGACGACATGCCCCTGCTGGGCAGCGGCACCAACTTCGACTTGCGCCGCATCTCGAACGAAGCGCTGGTGCAGCACATGCACACGCTCTACACGGAGCAGGACACGAGCGCCGCCACGCGCCAGGCCCCCTCCACGGACCGCTGGACCTGGGGCGAGTACCGCTTCGTGGACGGCAACAACACCGTGCTGCACCGCGACCGCGAGATCGCGCTCCAGCCGCGGCAGTTCTCCTTCGCACTCGAGCTGTTCCGCAACCTCGGCAACGTGCTGACGCGCTCGTGGCTCATGAGTTCGGTGTGGAAGCTCCCGCCCGAACGCCCCGTCACGCGCTCGCTCGACGCCTGCGCCACGAACGTGCGGCGCAAGCTGTCGCTGCAGCGCGAAAACGGGTACGTGCTGCGCGCGGTCTACGGACAGGGCTACCAGCTGGTGCCTGTCTCGTCGCCTGCGCCGTCGTATCGCATGTGACACCCGGGTGCAACGGCACCCTCGCGCATCCAAAGAAAAGCGACCGCTTCAGACGGTCGCTTTTTCTTTTTGGGGGGCGACTTCTTGCGGGTCCGAGGTCTACGCAGAAGATCGCAAGACCGCCCAAGCTCAGGGCCGCGGCGTCCCGCCCTCGCGCTGCCGCATGCGCCACTCCCCGACGAAGTAGTCGGCGCGAAACTTCAGCCGTTCGATCACGGCCTCGCGCGTCGGCTGCTGCGCAATCACCAGCACGCACCGCGGCTCGTTGCCCTCGCGAAGTTCCGCCTTGCCCGAACAGGCGCCTTCGGCGGATTGCTGCAGTTCGAGCCAGCAACTCCACCCGTCAGGCAGATCGAGATCGATGCGTGTGGCGGCCATGGCGACCGGAGGATAAGTCGGCGCGGCGCATCCACTCAATACCCTGGCATTGCCCCTGTTGGCCGTGGGTGGGATGACGCGGTCACGCGCTCAATGTCGGCGTCGACCGACATCGCTGCGCGCCGTCTGTCCTCAAAGCCGATCCGTCGCGCGATCTAGGCTGACGCCCATGAGACGAAGGCGCTGCGTCGTACATGACGGCGCACGCGGCCCTCTCCTTCAAACACTCCCGACCCCGCACAACCACCCCAAGGACATCAGCCCGTTGACGACCGCCCCCGTTCCCGCCGGCCTTCCCGGCACCCACTCGCCAGGCCCGACGCCGCACCGCTGGCAATTCCTCCGTGCGGGCGGCGTGGACCAGGTGGTGTTCCGCAACGGCGAAGACATCGCACGCATCGCCGAGCTCGACCAGAAGCTCTGGGTCGCACTCGCCTGCCCCACGCGCGGCATCGACTTCGATGCGCGCACGCTCGACCTCATCGACACCGACAACGACGGCCGCGTGCGACCGCCCGAAGTCATCGCGGCCTGCCAATGGGCGTGCGAGCGGCTGCGCAGCGCCGACGTGCTGCTCGCGGGCGGCGGCACGCTGTCGCTGGACGACCTCGACGACACGCGCGCGCCAGGTGCCGATCTCGCGAAGGAAGGCCGACGCATCCTCGACCTGCTCGGCAAGCAGGACACGCACACGCTGACCCTCGCCGACATCGCCGATCGCGGCGAATGGCTGGCCGCGATGCGCTTCAACGGCGACGGCGTGGTCACGCCGGCCACGGCCGGCACGGACGACGCGCTGCGCGCCACCATCGAGGACGCGATGCGCACGCACGGCAGCACGCCCGACCGGCACGAACAGACGCCCGGCCTCGATCGCGCACGTGCCGAGGCCTTCATGGCCGAAGCGCAAGCGGTCCGCAACTGGCATGCGCAGGGCGACGCAGAGGCGCTGCTGCCGCTGGGCGCGCGCACGCTGGCCGCGGCCGAGGCCCTGCGCGCGGTCGCGGCGAAGGTCGACGACTTCTTCGCGCGCTGCCGCGTGGCCGCCTACGACGTGCAGGCGGTGGTGGCGCTCAACCCCTCGCCCGAGGCCTACGACGCGCTCGCGGGACACACCTTCGATGCGAACGTGCAGCCCGTGGCCGAGTTGCCGCTGGCACCGGTGACGCCCCATCGCGCATTGCCACTGAGCGGTGCGAGCCTCAATCCCGCCTGGGCCGAGGCCATGGCCGCGTTCGCGCGCGATGCGGTGGCGCCGTTGCTCGGCGAACGCGACACACTCGAAGAAGCCCAGTGGCAAGTGCTTCGCCAGCGGCTCGCGCCTTGCGACGCGTGGATCGCCGCGCGCCCTGCCAACGCCCTCGCAGGCCTGCCGCGCGAACGCATCGACGCCCTGCTCGCGACACGCGACGCGTTGCTCGCACTCATTGCCGAAGACGAGGCCGCCGAGCACCACAACCGCCTGCTGACCGACCTCGAGAAGCTGCTGCGGCTGCAGCGCGACCTGCGCGTGCTGCTGCACAACTTCGTGTCGTTCAAGGCGTTCTACCGGCGCGAGGGCGCGATCTTCCAGGCGGGCACGCTCTACCTCGACGGGCGCAGCTGCGAGCTCACGGTGCAGGTGCAGGACACCGCGCGGCACGCCTCGCTGGCCGGCCTGGCGAAGACCTGCCTCGCGTACTGCGACTGCACGCGCCAGGGAGAGAAGATGAGCATCGTCGCCGCGTTCACGGCCGGCGACGTCGACTTCCTTTTCGCCGGGCGCAACGGCGTGTTCTACGACCGCCAGGGCCGCGACTGGGACGCCACCATCACCAAGCTGATCGAAAACCCCACGAGCGTGGCGCAGGCCTTCTTCGCGCCGTACAAGAAGTTCGTGCGGCTGATCGAGGAACAGGTGGCGAAACGCGCGGCGGCCAGCGAGGCCGGCTCGCAGAGCGCGTTGCAGACGCTGGCCGGACGCGTCGCCACCGCAGACCAACCGACCGACGCAGCGGCCTCGTCAACGAAGACGCCGGCCAAGCCCGGGCCGATCCTGCCCACCGCCAGCCGCATCGACGTGGGCACCGTGGCCGCCATCGGCGTGGCACTGGGCAGCATCAGTGCCGTGCTGGTCGGCATCTTCGGCAAGTTCGTCGACCTGGGGCAATGGATACCGGTGGCGCTCGTCGGCATCGTGATCGCGATCTCGGGACCGAGCATGCTGATCGCGTGGCTGAAGCTGCGCCAGCGCAGCCTGGGGCCGATCCTCGACGCGAGCGGATGGGCCATCAACGGGCGCATGAAGGTCAACGTGCGCCTGGGCGGCATGCTGTCGCAGATGGCACGCGTGCCGCCGGGCGCCCAGCGCATCGCGCCCGATCCATACCGCCAGCGGCACGGCCTCGCGGGCGCGCTGGCCGTCACCTGCGTGGTCGGCGCGGTGCTGCTGCTGGCGTGGCGCATGGACTGGCTCGACCCTCGGTTGCCGCCTCGGTTGCAGCATGATCGGGCAGCTGCAACCACACCGGGCGCTTGACACACATGACCATCGACTGGCACCTCGAACGCTTCGTGGCGGCGCAAGAGCCCGTGTACGCCCAGGTCTGCGCGGAACTCGCGGCGGGACGCAAGCGCACGCACTGGATGTGGTTCGTCTTTCCGCAACTGAAGGCGCTGGGCCGCAGTGCGACCGCGCAGTTCTTCGGCCTCGACGGTATCGCCGAAGCGACGGCGTACTGGCAGCACCCCGTGCTCGGTGAGCGGCTTCGCCACTGTGCGGCGCTGATGCGCGATCTGCCCGTGGGCACCGATGTCCATCAGGTCTTCGGCTCGCCGGACGATCTCAAGCTGCGCTCCTGCATGACGCTGTTCGAGATCGTGGCGCCTGAAGCCCCCGTGTTCGGCGATGTGCTGGTGCAGTACTTCAACGGCGCGCGGGACGACGCGACGATCGCACTCGTCCGAGCTGCGTGATCAGAACCGGCCCTGGCCGTCGCCCGTGCGGTCATGCGCCCAGCGAATGGCTTGCTGCTCGGCATGGCGCAGCGCCTCGGCCTCGCTGCCGTACGCGACGTTGTCCGTGTCGGGCGGCAGGCGCTGCTCCGCGCCTTCGACGTCGCCGCCCCCATGGGCGCGGCAGAAGACCACCGGCCTGAAGGTCTGATCGTCCACCTTCTGCGCGGCGCACGAAAACCACCAGCCGAGGTAGCTGAAAGTGAGAAGGCGCTCGCCGACGCCGTCCGCAACTTCCGTCGCGGACGGCGCGCGGGGCATGGCGGGCGCGTGGCTGTCACCGGTCACGGTGGAAGGCATCCCGAGGTGCCGGCCGATCAGCCCTTGGCGCTGCGGAATTGATCGCGCAGCCCCTTGATCTGGTCGTGGTTAGCCTGCGCGCCGTCGGCCTGGCGCTGCACCAGCATGCGCACCTCGGCCGGCAGGTCGGCCTTGAGGGCCTTGCGGTAGCGCGCGAGTGCCGCGTCTTCGCCGCGCTCGCATTCCTCGAGCATCGACAGCGGGCTGTTCGCGCCAACCGCGCCCTTCACATGCACCCAGCCGCGATGCACGGCACCGCTGACCGTGCCGCCGTCGTCGGGTTTGCCGCCGAGCTGGCGGATGAGTGCGGCGAGTTCGGATGCCGCGCTGGCGCATTGCGAAGCGCGGCTTTCGAACACCGGCTTCAGTTGCGCCGAGTCGACTTCCTTCGCGCAGGCGCGAAAGCCGTACTCGCCGTCGCGCGTGTTCTCCAGAAGGTCATTCAGAACGTCGATCACCTGATCGTTGGACACCGCGTCCGCGGTGGTTGCCTGGATATCGTTGGCCATGGGTGGTTGCTCCTTGAAGGCCGGTCGCCAAAGCGAGGGCCGGGTTGAGAAAGAAAGACTGCAATGAGCCTTCATGGTCGACACGGTGCGGGAAGCGTCCTGTCGTCTCGACCCGACGACGCGTGTAAGCCGTGTCCGAGGCCACGGCCACGCGCCGCCATGCACCGACAGCCTCAGGGGAATTGCGATGCCATGCGAGGCGGGCCTCGGCTGACGCGCTCGCGCGCACCGCCGCGGCAGCATCGCCCCGACTGGAGGACACGCGCATGGAGCGACTCTTTGATTCCTTCGCCAACACCGTCGCACGCTGGACGGGCAGCCCGGCGGCCTTCCTGGTCTGCGTGATCGTCGTCGTGGCCTGGGCGGTCGCGGGGCCGTTCTTCGGCTTTTCGGAAACGTGGCAGCTGGTGATCAACACGGGCACCACCATCGTCACCTTCCTCATGGTGTTCCTGATCCAGAACACGCAGAACCGCGACAGCGTCGCCCTGCAGACCAAGCTCGACGAGCTGATCCGCACCTCCGACGCGGAGGACGACTTCATCGGCATCGAGAAGCTCACGGACAAGGAGCTGATCGCACTGCACGCGCGCTGCGAGGCGGCGGCCAAGCAGAGCCAGGCGACGCTGGCGAAGACGCGGGCCGAACGCAGGCGCCGCGGGCATGACGACATCAACGGGGATCGGGCCGGGTAGCGGGAGCGACATTCCCCAAAACACGGCGCCAGAATGCAAAAAGCCCAACCTCGGAAGGTCGGGCTTTTTGACTGAATTTGGTGGCCTGGGGCGGAATCGAACCACCGACACGCGGATTTTCAATCCGCTGCTCTACCAACTGAGCTACCGGGCCATTGTGTGCAGCCTTAAATTATACAGCGCTTCTGCGGCCTCGGGAAAGATCCACACCCAATTGTTTGAGTTTTCTGTACAGGTGGGTGCGCTCGAGGCCGGTTTTCTCGGCCACGCGGGTCATCGAACCGTTCTCCATCGCCAGGTGGAACTCGAAGTAGGCCTTCTCGAAACCGTCGCGCGCATCGCGCAGCGGGCGGTCGAGGTCGAAGCTCTGGGTCGACTGCGGGCCCGCGTCGGCCACCGGCACGGCCGCCAGCGACGCCATCAGCAGGCTGTCGCCCGTGGTCGTGATGGCGGCGGCCTGGTGGGCGCCCGTGGGCGGCGGCACCACGCCGGCGGCGGTGCGGCGGGCGCTCTCGCGCGCCAGCCCCTGCTCCACCGCCTTGAGCAGCTTCTGCAGCGTGATGGGTTTTTCGAGGAACGCGAAGGCGCCGATGCGCGTGGCATCGACCGCGGTGTCGATGGTGGCGTGGCCGCTCATCATGATGACCGGCATGCTCAGCAGGCCCGCGGTGGACCACTCCTTGAGCAAGGTGACGCCGTCGGTGTCCGGCATCCAGATGTCGAGCAGCACGAGATCGGGCCGGGCGCGTTGTCGGGCCGCGCGGGCTTCGGCGGCGTTTTCCGCGAGCTCCACGTTGTGGCCTTCGTCATTGAGAATTTCGAAGAGCAGGTCCCTGATGCCCAGCTCGTCATCGACCACGAGAATGTTTGCCATGAGTGCTGCTTGTTGTATGCGCTGGTGTGTATTGATCCGCTCCCGATCCAGCCCCTATGCGCTGGATTCGCCGGTACTCAGGCGGACGAAGATTTCGAATCTTCGGTGTGAGCGACCGCTGCCCGCGGTTCGCCTGCCAGCGCGAATGATAGCGAGACTTGCGCCCCCGCCACAGCCCCGTCGACGACACGGTTGGAAAGCTCGATGCGCGCGCCGTGTTCGTCGGCGATCTTCTTGACGACGGCCAGGCCCAAACCGGTACCTTTTGTTTTCGTGGTGACGTAGGGCTCGAAGGCGCGCTTGAGGATGTTTTCGGCAAAGCCGGGGCCGCTGTCCTGCACGGTGAGGCGCACGCGCTGGCCCGAATCGCCCAGCCGGGTGCGGATGACGACCTCGCCCACCCGGCCCGTGCCACTGGCGGCGGCCTCGGCGGCGTCCTGGGCGTTCTGCAACAGGTTGTGCACGACCTGGCGGATCTGCTGTTCATCGCCGCGCACGGGCGGGCAGCGCTCGTCGAGCTCCGAGCGCAGCGTGATCGGCAGGTTCTCGGCGTGATACAGCTGCAGCACGTCGGCCAGCAGCGCATTGAGGTCGACCGGCTTGAGGTCGGCCGCGGGCAGCCGGGCGTAATCGCGGAATTCGTTCACGAGCCGCTTCATCGCATCGACCTGGTCGACGATGGTCTTGACCGACTTCACCAGGATGGCCTGCTCGGGCGGCGCCACCTTGCCCGAGAGCTTCATCTCGAGCCGCTCGGCCGACAGCTGGATCGGCGTGAGCGGGTTCTTGATCTCGTGCGCGAGGCGGCGCGCCACCTCGCCCCAGGCCTGTGCGCGCTGGGCCGAGACGATTTCGGAGATGTCGTCGAACACCAGCAGCCGCGCGTCGCCCGGCAGCTCGGCACCGCGCGCGACGATGTTGATGGCGTCGTCCTGTTGCGGCAGGTCATTGCCGGTGGCGTGCAATTCGAAGGCGTGCTGCCAGTGATCGAGGCCGTGCTGCATGCGCTCGACCAGGAACTCGTCGAACTGCTGCTGCACCTTGGCGCCGAAATCGGCCAACCCTGGCACATCGACCAACGCCTTGCCTTCATAGGCAGCGAGCGGCGCGCGCAGCACGCGGGTGGCGCCCGGGTTGGTGGACAGCACGGTGCCCTTGGCGTCGAGCACGATCACGCCCGAGGTCAGGTTGTCCAGGATGGTCTGCAGGTTGCCGCGGGCGGCGTCGAGCTGGTCCATGGTCTTCTCGACCGCGCCGCGCGCGTCGGCCAGCTGCTGGGTCATGACGGCGAACGAGCGCGTGAGGCCGCCCAGCTCGTCCTTGCCCTGCAGCACGGCGGTGGGGCGCAGGTCGCCGGCGGCCACCTGGCGCACGCCGTCGGCCAGCACGAGCAGCGGCCGTGCGAGCTGGTTGCCGAACAGCACGGCCAGCAGCACCGCGCCGAACACGGCGAGGAACAGGCTCAGCGTGAGCGTGCCGATGTACATGCGCCGCAGGCCCTCGCGCGCCAGCGCGCGCTCCTGGTACTCGCGGTTGGCCTCCTGCACGGCCAGCGCGTTGGCGACCACGGCCGGCGGCAGCGGCCGCGTGACCTGCAAGTAGCGCGGCGCGGTGTCGAAGTCGAAGCCCGGGCGCTGCACCATGGCCAGCGCGCGCACGCTGGCACTCGACGGCGTGGCGCTGGGCAAGGCGGTTTCTTCCAGGCCCTCGACATGCGCGACGGCGCGGTCGGGCCGCACCTGGCGGAACTGCTGCGCCGTCGGCCGCTCGGGGTTGAGCTGGAAGCGCGACGCGCCCGCACTGGCCACGAGCTGGCCCGAACCGGTCCAGAGGATCACGTCACTGGCTTCGAGCTGGTCGCGGATGCGCTCGAGCAGCAGCCCCGCGCTCGCGTCGGGCACCTGCGACAGCTGGGCGCTGGCGGTGCGGGTCTTGGCGGCGAGGTCGTCGGACAGCGAATCGAGCGTGGCCCGGCCCAGGTTCAGGCCGGCATCGAGCGCACCCTCGACCTTGACGTCGAACCAGCTCTCGATCGAGCGCGCGACGAACTGGTAGGACACCACGTAGACCAGCGCCCCCGGCACCACCCCCACGAGCGCGAAGATGGCCGCGAGCTTGATCAGCAGCCGGCTGCCGAACTTGCCCTGCCGCAGCCGCCGCAGCAGCCGGAACGCGACCCAGCCGATCACCAGCACCAGCAGCACGGCCACCACCACGTTGATGCCGAACAGGCGCACGTAGTAGCGCTCGTACAGCGCGCGGTTGTTGGTGGCCTGGGCCAGCAGGAACATCAGCACCAGGCCGATGGCGGTGACCATCGCGGCGCCGACGCCCACGGCCCAGCGCAGCGCGCGCGAGCGGCGGGCGGCAGGCGTGGCCGCGGCGCCGCTGCGCGGCTTGCTGCTCACCGCTGCTTCTCCAGCGGCAGCCGGGCGGTGCGCTCGGCGGCGATGTTCCACTCGGCCTGCCCGACCATGCCGATCTGGAAAGGACGCGGCAGCTGCGAGGTGTCGAGCCGGAAACGGAAGGTGACCTGGTGCAGCGGCTCGTCGCCGATCTCGGCGGCGTCGCCCAGCCGCAGCCGGCCGATGCGCTTGATGGCCTCGAGCGCGTCGCCGAGGCTGTCGAAGTTCTGGTTCAGCGAGATGCCGAAGCCGGCGGCGCCGGTGATTGGCACCGGCGACACATTCAGCCGCCAGCGGCGCGTGAGGGGCTGGTAGGCCAGCCGCATGTGGCGCGCCACCTGGGCGACCTTGCGGTCGGTCCAGTACCAGCGCTCCTGGAAGACCTCGGCCTCGGCCACGAAATAGATGGCGATGCCCTTGTCGAGCACGTCTTCCACCAGCGTGGGCAGTTCGAACTGCACGGCCGCGCTCAGGTAGACGCCGTCGTCGGCCTGCTCCAGGCGCATCTGGGTGATGGTGGTGCCGCCGGGCCTGCCCTGGGCGGTGGCGGCGGCCGGGAACAGGGCCATCCACAGGGCCCAGGCCAGCCACAGGCCGGCCAGCAGGATCGACCGGCGGCCGTCAGTGCGGCGCGGGTTTTTCAAGCAGGGCGTAGAAGAAGCCGTCGTGGTCACCAGAGGGATTGTCCGGGACGCCACGGGCATTCGCCCCACTTTGAGGCAGCAAGTGTCCCGGGGACGGCAGCAAACGGGCGTCGGTGTTGCGTACAAGAAACGCATCAATTTGTTGCGAGCCTTCTTCGCGGAACACGGAACAGGTGCAATAAAGCAGCCGGCCGCCGGGCCGCACGAGCGGCCACAGCGCGGCCAGCAGCATCGCCTGCTGGGTCGCCAGCTGGGCCGTGTCGCTCTCGCGGCGCAGCCAGCGCACGTCGGGATGGCGCCGCACGATGCCCGAAGCGGTGCACGGGGCGTCCAGCAGGATGGCGTCGAACAGGGCGCCGTCCCACCAGTCAGCGGTGCGGCCGGCGTCGGCCACCACCACCTTGGCCTTCAGGCCGAGGCGCGCGAGCGTCTCGTCGATGCGGCGGCTGCGCACGGCGTCGACCTCCAGCGCGGTCACCTCGACGACGCCGGGGCCGGCCCGTTCGATCAGGTGCGCGGTCTTGCCGCCGGGGGCAGCGCAGGCGTCCAGCACGCGCAGCGGTGCGGCACCGGGTGTGGCGGGCAGCAGGCCGTCGAGCAGCAAGGGGGCCGCGAGTTGCGCGGCGGCGTCCTGCACCGAGCAGGCACCCTCGGCGAAACCGGGCAGTTGCTGCACTGGGCGGGCGCGCGCGAGTTGCAGGCCGTCGGCGCCGACGCGCGTGGCCGCGAGGCCCACAGCTTCCAGTTCCAGCAGGTAGGCGGCCGGCGTCGATTGCAGCGCGTTGACACGCAAGGTCATCGGCGCCTGGGCGTTGTCGGCCGACAGCACGCGCTGCCAGTCGCGCGGGTGGTCGCGCTTGAGGCGTTCGATCCACCAGCGCGGATGGTTCCACTGCGCGACCGGTTCGGTGTCGGTGGCGGCCACGAGCTCGTCGCGCTCGCGCAGGAAGCGGCGCAGGCAGGCGTTGATGAAGCTGGCCTGCGCCCGCGTGGCCGGGTTGCGCTTGGCGGCTTCCACGGCCTGGTCGACCAGCGTGAAGGGTTCGTAGGGGGCGTGGTCGCTGTGCCAGGCCAGCGCGAGCGCGGTGCACAACAAGGCGTCGGGCAGCGGCGGCGGCGTGCGCTTGGCCAGGTGGCGGCGCAGCGCCTCGGCGCGGCCGAGCCAGCGCAGCACCTGGAAGCCGAGCGCCTGCACGCCGGGGCGCAGCGCGGGCTCGACGGCCTCGAACGCGACGGTGCCCGAGGTGCCGGCGCGAATCGACGCCAGCGCCCCTGCGGTCAGTTGCAGTTGGCGCCAGAGCGGCGGTTGTTGCGGCGCCGAGGAAGCGCTGCCCGAAGAGGGGTCGGAGGAAAGATCTGCTGGCAAGTTGAAGCCGATGGTAACGGGCGAGAAAGACAGCACGCCGCGCGGTGGGAATGGAAACGAAGGCGTTACCGCCTGTCGCCGGGTCGGGTCAGGTCAAAGCAGCGGGGCCGCGGGCCGCAGTCGCACGATCCAGGCCACCAGCAGCGCCGGGAACTGGGCGATGCCCGCGTTGTACTGCGCCACGGCCTGGTTGAACTGGCCGCGTGCGATTTCCGCCGCGGCCGACGGCTCGGGCCAGGCGATGGGCGCGGCCGGATCGGACGCGCCGCCCAGGCCGGGCATCAGCGGCGCGGGCCGCGACAGCGTGCCGTCCGCGTCGAACACCGTGACCGCGCCCGGATACTGGCGCCGCCATGCCGCAATGAGCACCTGCAGCGCGGTGGCCAGCGCCGCCATGCTGCCCGGATCGAGCGGGCGCACCCGCGTCGCGCCGAGCAGGGTCGCGAGCTGCGTCGTGGCGGCCTGCAGCGGCGCCACGGTGGGCGCGCCTTCGGGCGGCGTCTCGGGCCGCGGTGCGGCGGTGATGCTGGCCTGGACGAAATCGAGCTGCTTGCGCAACGCCACGTCGAGCACGGCGTAGGCCTGGAGCACGGCCGCGCGCAGCCGCACCAGCCGGTTGTACGCGCCCACGAACCAGAACAGCAGCAGCGCGACAACAAGCCAGCCGGCCAGCGAATCGGGCAGGACGCTCATCGAAAACAGAACCTCTTGGTCATCGGTCGGAACCCTGCGAACACAAAGAAAAACGCCCCCCGACCGGAGCGGTCGGAGGGCGTGGGCAACCGGTCATGCCGGTGATGCTAACCAGTTATTCGGTCGCGGCGCCTTCGTTGGCGTCGACCGTGCTGGTCGCCGCATCGCTGTCGCCGGAGCCGGCCAGTTCGGCGGCTTCCGACTCGGCGATGGCGCGGCGCTCGGCCTCGTCCATGGCGTCCTTGACCTTGCGGGCCTGGTGGTACGCCATGCCGGTGCCTGCGGGAATCAGGCGACCGACGATGACGTTTTCCTTCAGGCCGCGCAGCTCGTCGCGCTTGCCCATGATCGCGGCTTCGGTCAGCACGCGCGTCGTTTCCTGGAACGAAGCGGCCGAGATGAACGAGTCCGTCGACAGCGACGCCTTCGTGATACCCAGCAGCAGGTTGGTGAACGTCGCGGGGATCTTGCCTTCGGCGCGCAGGGCGTCGTTGGTGTTGAGCATTTCGCTGCGTTCGACCTGTTCGCCGGAGATGTAGCTCGTGTCGCCGATGTTGTCGACCACGACGCGACGCAGCATCTGGCGAACGATCACCTCGATGTGCTTGTCGTTGATCTTCACACCCTGCAAACGGTACACGTCCTGCACTTCGTCCACGATGTAGCGCGCGAGTTCTTCCGAACCCAGCAGGCGCAGGATGTCCTGCGGGTCCGCCGGACCGTCGACCACGCTTTCGCCCTTGTTCACCACCTGGCCTTCGTGCACCAGGATGTTCTTTTCCTTCGGCACGAGGTCTTCGTAGACGCCGCCTTCGGGATCGGTGATCTGCAGGCGGATCTTGCCCTTGGTCTCTTTACCGAACGACACGGTACCGGTCATTTCGGCCAGCATGCCCTTGTCCTTCGGCGAACGGGCTTCGAACAGCTCGGCCACGCGCGGCAGACCGCCGGTGATGTCTCGGGTCTTCTGACCTTCGACCGGGATGCGTGCCAGCACTTCGCCGGGGCCCACGTCCTGGCCGTCGCGGATCTGCACCAGGGCGCCGATCGGGAAGCCGATCGTCACCGAGTGGTCGGTGCCGGGGATCTTCACTTCCAGGCCTTGGGCGTCGATCAGCTTGACCTGCGGACGCACGACCTTGGCAGCGCCGCGGCGCTTCGGGTCGATCACGACCAGGGTCGACAGACCGGTCACTTCGTCCACCTGCTTGGCGACCGTCAGGCCTTCCTCGACGTTCTCGAACTGCGCCTTGCCGGCGAACTCGGTAATGATCGGGCGGGTCAGCGGGTCCCAGTTGGCGAGCACGTGGCCGGCCTTGATCTGCTGGTCGGCCTTGACCGTCAGCGTGGCGCCGTACGGCACCTTGTGACGCTCGCGCTCACGGCCGTGCTCGTCATGGATGACGATCTCGCCCGAACGCGAAATCACGACCAGCTCGCCCTTGCTGTTGGTCACGTAGCGCATCGTGGCGTTGAAGCCGATCGAGCCGTTCGACTTGGCTTCCACGCTCGAGGCGATGGCAGCGCGCGAAGCGGCACCACCGATGTGGAAGGTACGCATCGTCAGCTGCGTGCCGGGTTCGCCGATGGACTGGGCAGCGATCACACCGACGGCTTCGCCGATGTTGATCAGGCCGCCGCGGCCCAGGTCGCGGCCGTAGCAGGTCGCGCAGATGCCGAAACGCGTTTCGCAGGTCAGCGCGGTGCGGACCTTGACTTCGTCGACGCCCTGGGCTTCCAGTGCTTCGATGTTGTCTTCGTCGAACATCTCGCCGGCCTTGAGCAGCACCGAACGGTTTTCCGGGTGCAGCACGTCGTCCGCAGCCGAGCGGCCGAGGATTCGGTCGCGCAGCGACTCGATCACTTCACCGCCTTCGACGATGGCGCGCATCAGGTAACCGCCGTGCGTGCCGCAGTCCTGCTCGGTGACCACCAAGTCTTGCGTCACGTCGACCAGACGACGGGTCAGGTAACCCGAGTTCGCCGTCTTCAGCGCCGTGTCGGCCAGACCCTTACGGGCACCGTGGGTGGAGATGAAGTACTCCAACACGTTCAGGCCTTCGCGGAAGTTCGCGGTAATGGGCGTCTCGATGATCGAGCCGTCCGGCTTGGCCATCAGGCCCCGCATACCGGCCACCTGGCGAATCTGCGCTGCGGAACCGCGGGCGCCGGAGTCGGCCATCATGTAGATGGAGTTGAACGACTCCTGCTCGACTTCCTTGCCGTGGCGGTCGATGACCTTCTGCTTGGACAGCTTGGCCATCATGACCTTCGACACTTCGTCGCCGGCCTTGCCCCAGATGTCCACCACCTTGTTGTAGCGCTCGCCGGAGGTCACGAGACCGGAGACGTACTGCTGTTCGATCTCCTTCACTTCCTTGGCCGAGCGCTCGATGATGCCGTGCTTCTCAGCGGGCACCAGCATGTCGTCGATCGCGATCGAGATGCCGGCCTTGGTCGCCAGACGGAAGCCGTTTTGCAGCAGCTTGTCGGCGAACACGACGGTCTCTTTCAGGCCGCACTTGCGGAACGAGACGTTGATGAGCTTGGAGATTTCCTTCTTCTTCAGCGCCTTGTTGATGTTCGAGAACGGCAGGCCCTTGGGCAGGATCTCGGACAGCAGGGCACGGCCCACGGTGGTGTCCACGAGCGAGGTCGACGGCGTGAACACGCCGGTTTCCTTGTCCTTGGTGTACTCCGTGATACGCACCGCGACCTTGGCGGTGAGCTCGACTTCGTTGGCGTCCAGCGCGCGCTGCACTTCACCGATGTCGGAGAAGATCAGGCCCTCGCCCTTGCCGTTGATGCGGTCGCGGGTCGTGTAGTACAGACCCAGCACCACGTCCTGCGAAGGAACGATCGACGGTTCGCCCGACGCCGGGAACAGCACGTTGTTGGAGGCCAGCATCAGCGTGCGGGCTTCCATCTGCGCTTCCACCGACAGCGGCACGTGGACAGCCATCTGGTCGCCGTCGAAGTCGGCGTTGAAGGCCGCGCAAACGAGCGGGTGCAGCTGGATGGCCTTGCCTTCGATCAGGATCGGCTCGAACGCCTGGATGCCCAAACGGTGCAGCGTAGGCGCACGGTTCAGCATGACCGGGTGTTCTTTGATGACCTCTTCCAGGATGTCCCAGACCACCGGCGTGCCCGATTCGACTTCCTTCTTGGCAGCCTTGATCGTCGTCGCGATGCCCATGGCTTCGAGGCGCGAGAAGATGAAGGGCTTGAACAGCTCGAGCGCCATCAGCTTGGGCAGGCCGCACTGGTGCAGCTTGAGCGTCGGGCCCACCACGATGACCGAACGGCCCGAGTAGTCCACGCGCTTGCCCAGCAAGTTCTGGCGGAAACGACCGCTCTTGCCCTTGATCATGTCGGCCAGCGACTTCAGCGCGCGCTTGTTGGCGCCCGTCATGGCCTTGCCACGGCGGCCGTTGTCCAGCAGCGAGTCGACCGCTTCCTGCAGCATCCGCTTTTCGTTGCGCGCGATGATTTCCGGAGCCTTCAGCTCCAGCAGGCGGCGCAGACGCGAATTGCGGTTGATGACGCGGCGATACAGGTCGTTCAGGTCGGAGGTCGCGAAGCGGCCGCCGTCCAGCGGCACCAGCGGACGCAGGTCCGGCGGCAGCACGGGCAGCACTTCGAGCACCATCCACTGGGGCTTGATGCCCGACTTGCGGAAGGCCTCGAGCACCTTCAGGCGCTTGGAGTTCTTCTTGACCTTGACTTCGGAGCCGGTCAGGTCGCCGCGCAGACGTTCGATCTCGCTGTCGAGTTCGATGCCTTCGAGCAGGTCCTTGATGCCTTCGGCGCCCATCTTGGCGATGAACTCGTCACCGTATTCCTTGCGCTTGGCGTCGTAGTCGTCCTCGGACATGATGCCGAACTTCTTCAGCGGGGTCATGCCGGGGTCGGTGATCACGTACGCTTCGAAATACAGCACGCGTTCGATGTCGCGCAGCGTCATGTCGAGCACGAGGCCCAGACGCGACGGCAGCGACTTCAGGAACCAGATGTGGGCGCAGGGCGCGGCCAGGTCGATGTGACCCATGCGCTCGCGACGCACCTTGGTCTGCGTGACTTCAACGCCGCACTTCTCGCAGATCACGCCGCGGTGCTTCAGGCGCTTGTACTTGCCGCACAGGCACTCGTAGTCCTTGATGGGGCCGAAGATCTTGGCGCAGAACAGACCGTCGCGCTCGGGCTTGAACGTGCGGTAGTTGATCGTCTCAGGCTTCTTCACCTCGCCGAAAGACCACGAACGGATCTTCTCGGGCGAAGCCATGCCGATCTTGATGGCATCGAAATGCTCATCGGGCGTGAATTGCTTGAACAGGTCGAGTAGCGATTTCATAAGACTCTTTCCCTTTTCAACTTAGGAACGCTCGAGCTCGATGTCGAGACCCAGCGAACGAATTTCCTTGACCAGCACGTTGAACGATTCCGGCATGCCGGCTTCGATCGAGTGCTCGCCCTTGACGATGCTTTCGTACACCTTGGTACGGCCTTGCACGTCGTCGGACTTCACGGTCAGCATTTCCTGCAGGACGTAGGCGGCGCCGTAAGCTTCCAGCGCCCACACTTCCATTTCACCGAAACGCTGGCCGCCGAACTGCGCCTTGCCGCCCAGCGGTTGCTGCGTGACGAGCGAGTACGGGCCGGTCGAACGGGCGTGCATCTTGTCGTCCACCAGGTGGTGCAGCTTCAAGAAGTGCATGTAGCCGACGGTGACGGGACGCTCGAACTGGTCGCCGGTGCGGCCGTCGTACAGGTACGCCTGCGTGCGCGTCTCGGTCAGGCCCTTGAGCTTGGCGATGTCGTCCGGGTAGGCGAGTTTGAGCATGCCGCGGATTTCTTCTTCCGAGGCGCCGTCGAACACCGGCGTGGCAAACGTCGCGCCGCTTTGCAGGTTCGCGGCCATGGCGAGCAGCTCGGTGTCGCTCAACTGGTCGAGCTCTTCCTTGCGGCCCGAGCCGTTGTACAGCTGCTCCATGAACTTGCGCAGCTCGGCCACCTTGGCCTCCTGCTGCAGCAGATCACCGATGCGCTGGCCGATGCCCTTGCCGGCCCAGCCCAGATGCACTTCGAGCACCTGGCCCACGTTCATCCGCGAAGGCACGCCCAGCGGGTTCAAGCAGATGTCGCACGGCGTGCCGTCGGCCATGTGGGGCATGTCTTCGACCGGAACGATCTTGGACACCACACCCTTGTTGCCGTGACGGCCGGCCATCTTGTCGCCGGGTTGCAGGCGGCGCTTGACGGCCAAGTAGACCTTGACCATCTTGAGCACGCCCGCGGGCAGCTCGTCGCCCTGCGTGAGCTTCTTGCGCTTTTCTTCGAACGCGAGGTCGAAGCTGTGGCGCGTCTGCTCGAGCGAGTTCTTGATCGACTCGAGTTGCGAGGCCACGTCGTCCTCCGCCGGGCGGATGTCGAACCAGTGGAACTTCTCGACCGACGACAGGTAGGCCTTGTCGAGCTTGGTGCCCTTGGCCAGCTTGTTCGGGCCGCCGTTGGCGACCTTGCCGGTCAAGAGCTTCTCGATACGGTCGAACGCGTCGGCTTCGACGATGCGCAGCTGGTCGTTCAGGTCGAGGCGGAAACGCTTGAGTTCATCGTCGATGATCTGCTGGGCGCGCTTGTCGCGCTGGATGCCTTCGCGGGTGAACACCTGCACGTCGATCACGGTGCCTTGCGAGCCCTGGTCCACGCGCAGCGAGGTGTCCTTCACGTCGGAAGCCTTCTCGCCGAAGATGGCGCGAAGCAGCTTCTCTTCCGGCGTCAGCGTGGTCTCGCCCTTCGGCGTGACCTTGCCCACCAGCGTGTCGCCCGGCTGCACTTCGGCGCCGACATAAATGATGCCGGATTCGTCGAGGCGGTTGAGCTGCTGCTCGGCCAGGTTCGGGATGTCGCGCGTGATTTCTTCGGCGCCCAGCTTCGTGTCGCGAGCCATCACCACCAGTTCCTCGATGTGGATCGAGGTGTAGCGGTCTTCGGCGACGACGCGCTCCGAGATCAGGATCGAGTCTTCGAAGTTGTAGCCGTTCCAGGGCATGAACGCGATCAGCATGTTCTGGCCGAGGGCCAGTTCGCCGAGGTCGGTCGAGGCGCCGTCGGCCACCACGTCGCCCTTGGCGATCTTGTCGCCGCGCTTGACGATGGGACGCTGGTGGATGTTGGTGTTCTGGTTCGAACGCTGATACTTGATCAGGTTGTAGATGTCCACACCGACTTCACCGGCCGCCGCTTCGGCGTCGTTCACGCGCACCACGACACGGGTCGCATCGACGTAGTCGACGATACCGCCGCGGGTGGCCGTGACCACGGTGCCCGAGTCGACCGCGGAGACGCGCTCGATGCCGGTACCGACCATCGGCTTTTCGGGACGCAGCACAGGCACGGCCTGACGCTGCATGTTGGCGCCCATCAACGCGCGGTTCGCATCGTCGTGCTCCAGGAACGGCACGAGCGAGGCGGCCACCGACACGATCTGCGCGGGCGACACGTCCATGTACTGGATGCGCTCGGCACCGACCAGGATCGATTCGCCGGCTTCACGCGCCGAGACCAGGTCGCCGGTCAGCTTGCCGTCCTTGTCCAGGACCGCGTTGGCCTGGGCGATGACGTACTTGCCTTCTTCGATGGCCGACAGGTAGTCGATGTCCATCGTGACCTTGCTGTCGACCACGCGGCGGTACGGCGTCTCGATGAAGCCGTATTCGTTCAGGCGGGCGTACAGGGCCAGCGAGTTGATCAGACCGATGTTCGGGCCTTCAGGCGTTTCGATCGGGCACACGCGGCCGTAGTGGGTCACGTGCACGTCGCGCACTTCGAAGCCTGCACGTTCACGCGTCAGACCACCCGGGCCAAGGGCCGACACGCGGCGCTTGTGGGTGATTTCGGACAGCGGGTTCGTCTGGTCCATGAACTGCGACAGCTGCGACGCACCGAAGAATTCCTTCAGCGCGGCCGAGATCGGCTTGCTGTTGATCAGGTCGTGCGGCATCAGCGGCTCTTGCTCCGCTTGACCCAGACGTTCCTTCACGGCCTTCTCGATACGTGCCAGGCCGGTGCGGTACTGGTTTTCGGCCAGTTCGCCGACGCAACGCACGCGGCGGTTGCCCAGGTGGTCGATGTCGTCGACTTCGCCGTTGCCGTTGCGCAGGTCCACGAGGATCTTGACCACGGCCAGGATGTCTTCGTTGGTCAGCACCATCGGGCCGGTCGATTCGTCGCGGCCGACCTTGGCATTGAACTTCATGCGGCCCACGCGCGACAGGTCGTACGTGTCCGGGTTGTAGAACAGGCGCTGGAACAGGGCCTGCACCGCGTCTTCCGTCGGCGGCTCGCCGGGGCGCATCATGCGGTAGATGGCCACGCGCGCGGCGAACTCGTCCACCGTTTCATCGATGCGCAGCGTCTGCGAGATGTACGCGCCCTGGTCCAGTTCGTTCGTGTAGATGACCTGGATGTCCTGCACGCCGGCCGTGCGCAGCTTCTTGAGCAGCGCTTCGGTCAGCTCGTCGTTGGCCTTGGCCAGGATTTCGCCGGAGTCGGCGTCGACGATGTTGCGGGCGATGACGCGGCCGACCAGGAAGTCTTCCGGCACGCTGATGTGCGTGGTGCCGCCCTGCTCGAGCTCACGCGTGTGGCGCGCGGTGACGCGCTTGTCCTTGGCGACCACGACCTTGCCCGACTTGTCGGTGATGTCGAAGCGCGCGACTTCGCCGCGCAGGCGCTCGGAGACGAACTCCATCTGCGCGCCGCTGTCCATCAGGCGGAAGTTGTCGTTCACGAAGAAGTTCGCGAGGATCGATTCCGGGTTCAGGCCGATGGCCTTCAGCAGGATCGTGACCGGCATCTTGCGGCGACGGTCCACGCGGAAGTACAGCATGTCCTTCGGGTCGAATTCGAAGTCGAGCCACGAACCGCGGTAGGGAATCACGCGGGCCGAGAACAGCAGCTTGCCCGAGCTGTGCGTCTTGCCCTTGTCGTGTTCGAAGAACACGCCGGGCGAACGGTGCAGCTGCGAGACGATCACGCGCTCGGTGCCGTTGATGATGAACGAACCCTTGTCGGTCATGAGCGGCACTTCGCCCATATAGACCTCTTGTTCCTTCACTTCCTTGACCACCTTCGACTGCGAGGTCGACGACTCGCGGTCATAGATGATGAGCTGCACCTTGGCGCGCACGGCCGAGGCGAAGGTCAGACCACGGGTCTGGCACTCGCGCACATCGAACGCCGGCTTCGCCAGGTTGTACTCGAGGAACTTCATCTCGACGAAACCGTTGTGCGAGACGATCGGGAAGGCAGCGTCGAACGCGGCCTGCAGGCCTTCGACGGTGCGGTGCTTGGGGGCGATGCCGGCTTGCAGGAACGCGGTGTACGCGTCTTTCTGCATCTGCAGCAGGTAGGGGATTTCGACGACGCTGTCGCGGTTACCGAAACTTTTTCGGATGCGCTTGCGTTCGGTGTAACTGTACGCGGACGATTGGGCCATGAGAGCTCCGGTGCTTGAGATCTTCAGCGACTTGTCAGCAGTGCCGGGCGAACGGCACCACTGCTTGGCGGCTGGCCACTACCAGCCGTTGGCGGACGGCGATGCATTGCACATCGCCCGAACCAAGGGGTCTTCTGCAGTCGGGTTCAGAAGACACTCAAAAATCGTCTTGGCTTTTGCTATTCCATCGACCTTTCGGCCTCTGAAAGAACCGGCGCCAAGCCGGCTTTTGGGTGCGCTCTGAAAGCGGCAAAGGCTGGAGGGCCTTTTCAGGCACCTCCAGCCCTCTAGGGGGTCTGAATTACTTCAGTTCCACCTTGGCGCCGGCATCTTCCAGCTTCTTCTTGGCGGCTTCAGCGTCAGCCTTCGACAGGCCTTCCTTGACAGCCTTGGGAGCGGCTTCCACCAGGTCCTTGGCTTCCTTGAGGCCCAGGCCGGTGATTTCGCGCACGGCCTTGATCGCCGACACCTTGTTCGCGCCAGCATCCATCAGCATGACGTTGAATTCGGTTTGCTCTTCAGCGACTGCAGCAGCAGCGCCACCGCCGGCAGCGGGTGCCGACATGGCTGCGGCGCTCACGCCAAACTTCTCTTCGATGGCCTTCACCAGGTCGTTGAGTTCCAGGACCGTCATTGCGTCGAGCGCGGTCAGAAATGCGTCTTTATCGAATGCCATTTTTGTTTCCTAACAATTGGGTTGAATATTCAAAAACGAGGGCGCGCTCAGGCGGCCTGCGCTTCTTCTGCCGGTGCATCGGCGACGGGTGCAGCTTCGCCACCACCACGCTTCTCGGCCAGCGCCGCGAGCACGCGGGCGGTACGAGAAATCGGGGATTGCATCAAGCCCAGCAGTTGCGCCAGCAGCACTTCCTTGGAAGGGATGTTGGCCAGTTGCTTCACGCCTTCGACGTCCAGGGCCTTGCCACCGAATGCGCCACCGCGAATCACCAACTTGTCGTTGGTCTTCGCGAAATTGGCCACCACCTTTGCGGCAGCCACAGCGTCTTCGGAGAAGCCATAGATCAGCGGACCGGTCATCTGGTCGCCGACGATCTCAAACGGGCTGCCAGCGACAGCACGGCGAGCCAGCGTGTTCTTCAGAACACTCAGGGTCACACCGTTGCTGCGCGCTTCGCTGCGCAGTTTGGTCATATCGGCCACCGTGATGCCACGGTATTCCGCCATCACGAGCGTTTGAGCTTTTGCGGCGAGGCTGGTCACATCACTGATGACCGCTTCTTTCTCACTGCGATTCAGACTCAAGGTCTACTCCTTTTAATGCGACCTTCGGCCGGGGCCTCGGATCGCGCTTCATGCAGCGACCAACTGTTTCGGAACAAAAATCAAATTCCTTGCAGTGGGGTCGCCATCTGCGCTGGATACCGGAAGGATCGATCCGGCGATTAAGTGCAGCGCCCTGCACACCAGCGGTCTTGGATGGCCCGCAGCAACCGAAGCTGCCGCGACCCACCACATCTGCCCTCTCCTTGCGGGATCGGGCAAATCTCTTTAGCTCGCCGAGATGGTTTGCGTGTCCACGCGGACACCCAGACCCATGGTCGACGACACAGCCACCTTGCGCAGGTACACGCCCTTGCTGGTCGCCGGCTTGGCCTTGACCAGAGCGTCGATCAGCGCAGCGAGGTTGCCTTGCAGCTTGTCGTTGTCGAACGAGCGACGGCCGATCGTGCCGTGGATGATGCCGGCCTTGTCGACGCGGAACTGGACCTGGCCAGCCTTGGCGTTCTTGACAGCGGTGGCGACGTCAGGCGTCACGGTGCCAACCTTGGGGTTGGGCATCAGGCCACGCGGGCCGAGGATCTGACCGAGCGTACCGACGACGCGCATGGCATCGGGGGCAGCAATCACGACGTCGAAAGGCATGTCGCCAGCCTTGACCATCGCAGCCAGGTCGTCCATGCCGACGATGTCGGCACCGGCGGCCTTGGCTTCTTCAGCCTTGGCGCCTTGGGCGAACACGGCGACGCGCTTGGTCTTACCGGTGCCGTTGGGCAGCACGACAGCACCGCGAACCACCTGGTCCGACTTCTTCGCGTCGATGCCCAGCTGCACGGCCACGTCGATCGATTCGTCGAACTTGGCGGTGGCGGCATCCTTGACGATGACGATGGCGTCAGCCAGGGGGTACAGCTTGTTGCTGTCGACCTTGCCTTGCAGCGACTTTTGCTTCTTGGTGATCTTGGACATTTACACGCCCTCCACATTCACGCCCATCGAGCGGGCCGAGCCGGCGATGGTGCGAACTGCTGCATCGAGGTCGGCGGCAGTCAGGTCCTTCATCTTGGCCTTGGCGATTTCTTCGAGCTGAGCGCGCGTGATCTTGCCGACCTTGTCGGTGTGCGGACGGGCCGAGCCCTTGTCCAGCTTGATGGCCTTCTTGATCAAGGTGATCGCCGGAGGCGTCTTGATGATGAAGGTGAAGCTCTTGTCAGCGAACGCGGTGATGACCACCGGCAGCGGCAGACCCGGCTCGACGCCTTGGGTTTGCGCGTTGAACGCCTTGCAGAACTCCATGATGTTCAGACCGCGCTGACCCAGTGCGGGACCGATCGGCGGGGACGGGTTGGCCTTACCAGCTGGCACTTGCAGCTTGATGAAGCCGACGATTTTTTTCGCCATGCTTTGCTCCTTGCGGGTGATATCGCCTTGGCTCTCGCCGCGGCTCCCCGGGGTTAAACGACTCTTCGATCAAGACCGCGCGCCGAGTCGGACAACGCGCAGCCGGAAACTGGCAGGCCCGCCCGAAGGCAGGCCATGGGATCAGGTCTTCTCGACCTGACCGAATTCGAGCTCCACAGGGGTGGCGCGGCCGAAGATCATGACCGACACGCTGACCTTGCTCTTCTCGTAGTTGACGTCTTCCACCGTGCCATTGAAGTCGGTGAACGGGCCTTCCTTGACGCGCACGAACTCACCCACGGTGAACTCGACCTTGTGGCGCGGCTTCTCGGTGCCCTGCTGCATCTGGTTGACGATGTCCTCGACCTCTTTCTGCGAGATCGGGGCCGGACGGTTCTTGGCACCGCCCACGAAACCCGTCACCTTGTTGGTGTGCTTCACCAGGTGCCAGCTCTCGTCGTCCATGATCATTTCGACCAGCACGTAGCCCGGGAAGAAACGGCGCTCGGTGGTGCGCTTCTGGCCGTTCTTGATCTCGACCACTTCTTCGGTCGGAACCAGGATGCGGCCGAACTTGTCCTGCATGCCGGCGCGGGTGATGCGCTCGGTGATGTTGCGCTCGACGGCCTTTTCCATGCCCGAGTAGGCATGCACCACGTACCAACGCAGATCAGGGTTGGCAGCGGGGGTCAGGAGAGGGTTCTGCTCCTCTTCCGGCGTGCTCTGCGTGGTTTCAACTGCGTCGTCGGTCATTATTTTCTCCAGCCCAGAATGAGGTCAAAGAACACCCATTCGAGCGTCTTGTCGGTGAGCCAGAGGAAGACGGACATGATCGCCACGAAGGCGAACACATAGGCCGTCATCTGCATCGATTCCTTGCGGGTCGGCCACACGACCTTCTTGACCTCGCGCCACGAGTCACGACCGAAAGCCCACAGCTGACGGCCATTCTCGGAGCTGCCGAAGGCGCCCACGGCCGCGGCCAGGCCGACCAGCAGCGCAGCCCATTGCACCAGCGAGCCTTGGCGCGACAGCAAGTAGAACGCCACGATGGCGCCCACTGCCAGCACCACCGCCGCAGCCAGCTTGGCTTTGTCGGCACCCGTGCTCACGGTTTCGATTTGAGAAGTGGCCATGTCGGCTGATTTCCTGTGACCTCGCGGCCTTCAATTCAATGCGTCTCTTGAGACGCCGAAGCCCATCGGATCGCGATGGGCTTGTCGGGGTGCCACCTAGGTGGCAGGGGCAGTAGGAATCGAACCTACAACCTTCGGTTTTGGAGACCGACGCTCTGCCAATTGAGCTATACCCCTCCGGTACTCTTTACGCTCGGCTTAGATGTCGAGGATCTTGGCCACGACGCCCGAACCCACGGTACGGCCGCCTTCACGGATGGCGAAGCGCAGG
>NZ_JBXAJX010000012.1:0-84377 GCF_058797695.1 Variovorax sp. GW823-FHT02B07 | reverse complement strand
CTTGCGCAGCGAAATCAAGGAGGAGGGGCGAAGCCCCGGGGGACATTCGCGGAGCAAGGTACCGCGTCGGCGGGAGCACGCCAGAGCGCGCGCCCGGGCCGTTCAGGTTCAGCTACTCAGCCCGTCCACCGCCTGGAACATCGCCTGCCGCGCCTGGCTCACGATCTGGCCGCGCCAGGCGTCGGAGTCCGTGTAGAACGCCTCCACCATGCGCGCGCGGATGCCATCGGCCAGGTCGGCGGGTGCGTCCGGGTGCTTGTGCAGCCAGTGGTCCGCGCGCAGGGCGCCGGTCACCTCGAGCATCGGCAGCGTGCCGTATTCGAGCGCGATGCCGGTGTACTCGGCCTGCGGGCACTCTTCGTACACGGCGTCCCACATCAGCCCGCGCAGCAGCGCGGAGGTCGAGGAGCCGTCGTAGATCGAGGTGACGGGCGCCGCCGGCGTGCCCCACCAGGCGTTGGCGCGGGCGTAGGCCACCTTGTCGTCGCGGCAGGCAAAGATGCGTTCGCCCAGGCCGTTGGGACCGAGCCCCGTGTGCAGGTCGATCCAGGCCAGGCGCTTCGCGCTGCCTGCATGGCGGCGCAGCACGCTGCGAATGGTCTTGTTGCTCCAGGTCGGGGCCTTGCCGCCGAAGAAGAGGCCGTCGTCGAACTGGTACTGGCCACTGGTCACCGCCGCCTGGTAGGCCGTGGCGCCATGCTTCTCGATCCACTTCTCGATCGCGGCCTGGTTGTCCGGCGTCGGCGGCCAGGTGTCGGGCAGCAGCAGCGGATGCAGCTTCGCGTAGGGCTCGTTCACCGGCACGGGCTTCGAGAAGTCGAGGAAGTTGCGGTTCAGGTCGACGTTCTCGTGCGTCACGCGGCGGCCGTACGAAAAGCCGTGCGGGTTCAGCGCATGCACGTACAGCACCGCCACGCCCTGTGCCTTGGCCTTCTCGCGCCATTCGGCGTCGTGCAGCGCGAACACCTGCACGCCGCTGCCGCAGTGGCCTTCGACGCCGTGGCAGGCGCTGGTGACGACCAGCAGCCGCTCGGCGTTGGCGTCGCCGTCGAGCGCCACGTCCATCGACAGCTCTTCGCCGTCGCGGCCCTTGAGCGGGTGCGCATGCGGCTCGACCGTGAGGCCGGCGCTGACGCAGCCCTGCAGGAACTTCTGGCGCGCCTGGGCGTAGCGCGGCGAAAAGGCCTCGCCGATGCCGATCATGGGGCAGTGCCGCCGGGCTGGAGGAACTGCTCGGCGATCTGCACCCAGCAGGTCGCGCCCAGCGGAATGAGGTCGTCGTTGAAGTCGTAGCTGGCGTTGTGCAGCGTGCACGGGCCTTCGCCGTGGTGCATGTCGCGGTGCGCGCCGTCGCCGTTGCCGATGAAGGCGTAGGCGCCGGGCTTGGCCTGCAGCATGAAGGCGAAGTCTTCCGAGGTCATGGCGGCCTCCTGCTTGAGCACGTTCTCGGGGCCGACGATCCCGCCCATCACGCGGCGCGCGAAGTCGGCCTCGGCCTCGGTGTTGATGGTGGGCGGGTAATAGCGCTCGAAGCGGAACTCGCAGGTGGCGTCGTGCGCGGCGCAGATGTGCTCGCTGATCTGCTTCATCTTGGCCTCGATCATGTCGAGCACCTCGAGCGAGAAGGTGCGCACGGTGCCCGACAGCTCGCAGTTGTCGGGGATCACGTTGTTGGTCTCGCCGGCGTGGATGGTGGTGACCGAGATCACCGCCGAATCGGTCGGCTTCATCTTGCGCGTGAGGATGGTCTGGAAGGCCTGCACGATCTCGCAGGCGATCGGCACCGGGTCGATGCCGGTCTGCGGCAGCGCGGCGTGGCCGCCCTTGCCGACCACGTTCACATGGAACTTGTTGCCCGAGGCCATCACCGGGCCGGGGCTCACGGCGAACTGGCCGGCCTTCATGCCGGGCCAGTTGTGCATGCCGAAGACGGCGTCCATGGGGAACTGCTCGAACAGGCCCTCCTTGATCATTTCGCGCGCACCGCCGCCGCCTTCTTCGGCCGGCTGGAAGATCAGGTAGACGGTGCCGTCGAAGTTGCGGTGCTTGGCCAGGTGCTGGGCCGCCGCGAGCAGCATCGCCGTGTGGCCGTCGTGGCCGCAGGCGTGCATCTTGCCGTGGTGCTGGCTGGCGTGGGCGAAGGTGTTGAGCTCGGTGACGGGCAGCGCGTCCATGTCGGCGCGCAGGCCGACGGCGCGGGTGCTGGTGCCGTTCTTGACGATGCCGACCACGCCGGTGGTGCCCAGGCCGCGGTGGATGGGAATGCCCCATTCGGTGAGCTTGCCTGCCACCACGTCGGCGGTGCGGACTTCTTCGAAACAGAGTTCAGGGTGGGCATGAAGGTCACGCCGGACGGCCGCGATGCCGGCCGCCTGCGTGACGAGCGAGTCGATGAGTTTCATAAGACACAGTCTAGGCTTTGCGGAATGCGCCGCAAAGACCGTGCCGGGCAAACCCTCAGCGACCGATGCTCTTCAGGTACTCGGCACGCGCGGCCAGCGCGGTGTCGGTGAAGTCGGTGAACACGCCATCGACGCCGAGCTTGTAATAGACCGCGTATTCGTTCTTGCCGTCCTTGTTGTAGTCGGACGCGAGCCGGCGCGACTCGTTACGGAACGTGAAGGGGTGCACGAACAGGCCCGCCTTGTGGGCATCGGCGATCAGCGTGGTGGGGGCCGTCGAGGTGGCGTCGGCGTCGTTGATCTTGCCGTCCTTGTTGACGTCCACCACCTTGCCGTCGGCGCCCACGGTGCCCTTGACGCTCACGATGTAGCGCTTCCAGGGGCCGATGCCGTCGGCGTAGGTCTTGATCTCGGCCAGCCCGGCGGGCGTGACCATGACGTCGAAGTTGCGCTTGTCGCCGGCCTTGGTCCACTCGTAGGGGCGGTCGACCGGCACGGCGTAGGTCATGGCGCCGGTCTTCATGTCGATGCCGTCGCCGTCGATCAGCTGGATGAGCCGGGTGTTCAGGCCCTTGCTCTTCATGTACTTGAGGCTGCCGGGCTCGAACGACTGCACGTAGATGGGCGCGGTCTTGCTGTTCCAGCCGGCGGCGTTGATGGCGGCGATGACCTTGTCTTCCATGGGCATGCCCAGGTCGCGGAAGTAGGTGGGGTTCTTGGTCTCGGGGTAGATCGCGATGGTGCGGCCGGTTTCCTTCGTCTTGGCCTTGGCGAAATCGATGATCTCCTGGAAGGTCACGACCTTGAACTTGCCGTTGAATTCCTGCGGGCGCTCCGCGTCGGTCGAGATGCCGCCCAGGGTCTTGATCTCGGCCAGCGTGAAGTCGTTGCTGAACCAGCCGGTCTGGGTTTCGCCGTCGACCTGGATGGTCTTCTTGCGCGAGGCAAAACGCGCGTGCTTGGCCACGTCGGTGCTGATCGCCAGGTTGGGGTCGTGGCGGGCGATGAGCACGCCGTCCTTGGTGGAGACCAGGTCCATCTCGATGACGTCGGCGCCCAGCTCGATGGCGCGCGCGTACGACTCCAGCGTCTGTTCCGGCAGGTAGCCCGAGGCGCCGCGGTGGGCAATGACCAGCGGCGGGTTGCCATCCAGCGTGAGCAGCTTGTTCGCCGCCGGGCCGGTGGTGCCGCAGGCGGCCAGGCTCAGGGCGGCCACGGCGGTCAGGGTGATCTGCAGGGACATGCGCATGTTGTCTTCTCCATCCAAACAAAGAAAAAAGAGGAGGCAGGCTACCCGCTGCGCGTGACAACGCCGATACCCATCTGCGCGGGCGTTCAACTTCCCGGACAATCTGTTGCATGCAGCACACGCTTTCTCCCCAGAGCCTCTTGATGGCGCAAACCTTGGTTCGCATGAACACGGTGAGCGCAAACAGCAACCTCGAGCTGATCGACTTCGCCCAGGCGCACCTCGCCGCCCTCGGCGTGAAGAGCCGCATCACCTACAACGCCGAGCGCACCAAGGCGAACCTGTTCGCCACGCTGGGCGAGGGCAAGCCGGCCGGCGTGATCCTCTCGGGCCATACCGACACGGTGCCCTGGGACGGCCAGGCCTGGAGCGTCGACCCGCTGTCGGCCGTGGTGCAGAACGAGCGCCTGTACGGCCGCGGCTCGGCCGACATGAAGAGCTACATCGCGATCGCGCTGGCCAATGCCCAGCGCTTCCTCGAGGGCGACGCGCCCTTCGCCGTGCACTTCGCCTTCACGTATGAAGAAGAGATCGGCTGCTTCGGCGTGCGCGAACTCATTGCCGACATGCGCGACGCCGGCATCAAGCCGCTGGCCTGCATCGTGGGCGAGCCCACCAGCATGGTGCCGGCCATCGCCCACAAGGGCGTGTACCGCTACAAGTGCTGCGTGCGCGGCAAGGAGGCGCATTCGTCGCTCACGCCGAAGTCGGTCAACGCCATCGAGATGGCGGCGCGCGTGATCGGCAAGGTGCGCGACATGGCCGAGGATTTCGAACGCAGCGAGCCGCGCTACGACGGCTTCGACGTGCCCTTCAGCACCGCCAGCGTGGGCCAGTTCCACGGCGGCATCGCCGACAACGTGGTGCCGCGCGACGCCGAGTTCCGCTACGAATTCCGCGACCTGCCCACGGCCGACGCCAAGCGCATGCAGTCCGACGTGCTGGCGTACGCCGCGAGCATCGAGCCCGCCATGAAGAAGGTGGCGCCCGACGCGGGCTTCAAGTTTGAAACGATCTGCGAGATCCCGAGCTTCCTGGGTGCGGCCGGCGACCCGGTCACGCTGCTCGCGCAGCGCCTGGCCAGCGAAGACCGCACCACGCTGGTGGCCTTCGGCACCGAAGCGGGCCTGTTCAAGAACGCCGGCATCCCCACCGTGGTGTGCGGCCCCGGCAGCATCGAGCAGGCGCACCAGCCCGACGAGTTCGTGAGTCTTGAGCAGCTCGCGCGCTGCGAGCTGTTCATGGAGCGCCTCGCGACCTCGCACACCATTGGCTGAAGACCACGGCAGCGGCGCACTGCAACGCATGAAACGCGTCGCGCTCGGCCTGCTGTGCGCGGCGGCGGCGCTGTATGCGCTGGCCAGCGCGCTGCACGGCCAGCACCCGGCCTGGGGCTACGTGGCGGCCTTTGCCGAGGCCGCGATGGTCGGCGCCATTGCCGACTGGTTCGCGGTGGTGGCGCTGTTTCGCCACCCGCTGGGCCTGCCGATCCCGCACACGGCGATCATCCCGAGCAACAAGGACCGCATCGGCGCCAAGCTCGCGGGCTTCATCTGCGACAACTTCCTGAGCACCGCCCAGGTGCTGGCCAAGCTGCGCCAGTTCGATGCGGCGGGGCGCATCGCCGAGTGGCTGGCCCGGCCCGCCAGCGGCGAGCGGCTCGGCGAATGGGGCGTGGCCGCCACGCGCTACGGCCTGGCCGCCTTCGACGACGAACGGGTGCGCGACTTCATGGGCCGCGCCGCCGCGGCCGGCCTGGCCAAGATCGACCTCTCGCGCCTCACCGGCCAGGCGCTCGATGCGCTCACGGCCGGCGGGCGCCACCAGGCGCTGCTCGACGACGTGCTGCAGCAGGTGGCCGAGCTGCTCGACGGCGAGGAGGTGCAGGCGCACATCACCGAGGCCATCGCGCGCGAGATCAAGACGCTGCGCTACGTGGGCCTGGACCAGGTGGCGGCCAAGCTCGCCACGCGCAAGATCGTGGCCGCCATCGCGCGCACGCTGGCCGAGCTGGCGGCCGAGCCCGACCATCCGATGCGCCGGCGCTTCGACCACTTCGTGGACGACTTCGTGGTGCGCCTGAAGCTCGACCCCGAGTTCCAGCAGCGCGGCGAGCAGATCCGCGCCGAGCTCATCGCGCACCCCGCGCTGGGCGACTACCTGCACGGCCTGTGGGGCGAGCTGCTGGGCTGGCTGCACGACGACCTCGGGCGCCCCGACTCGACCATCCGCCAGCGCATCGCGACGATGGCCGGCGCGCTGGGCCAGCGGCTGCAGAACGACGCGGCCATCCGCGCCTGGATCAACGAGCAGCTCGAGGCCGCCGCGCCGGCGGCCATCGAGCGCTACCGCGAGGACATCCGCCGCTACATCGAGGAGCGCGTGGGCGAGTGGAACGCGCACGAGATGACCGACGAGCTCGAGCGCCACATCGGGCGCGACCTGCAGTTCATCCGCATCAACGGCACGCTGGTGGGCGGGCTGGTGGGGCTGCTGATCCACACGGCGACGCAGCTGCTGCGCGGCTGAAAAATCACCGGGTGCTGCGGGTTATCCGCAGCGGACGAAAGTCCGCGTCTTGTCCCGCGAGCGACTGCGCGGCCTCCTCCGGCTCCTAGACTGCGGGCGCACTGCCGCATCCACAACGCCAACCCCAGAGGAGATCGCCATGCCCCGTCGCTCGATCCGCGCAGCCGCGCTGACCGCCGCCCTCGCCCTGCTCGCCGCCTGCAGCACGCTGTCGCCACCGCCCAAGCGCCCCGCCGCGTGGGCGACGCCCGAGGTGCTCGTGGCCCCGTCGTCCTTCGCGGGCGTGCACGGCCTGGCCATCGATGCGAAGGGCCGGCTGCTGGCGGGCTCCGTGCTCGGCAACACGCTGTGGGAGGTCGACCGCCAGACCGGCGCCGCCAAAGTGCTGGTCGATGCGCCCGAGGGTCAGGCCGACGACATCGCGGTCGGCCCGAAGGGCGAGCTGGCGTGGACCAACTACCTCATGGGCATGCTGCGCTACCGCGAGAACGACAGCGCGCCGCTGCGCGTGCTCGCCAAGGACCTGCCCGGCCTGAACTCGCTCGACTTCGATCGCCGAAACGGCAAGCTCTACGCCTCGCAGGTGTTCCTGGGCGACGCACTGTGGGAAATCGACCGCGAGGGCAAGCAGCCGCCCCGGCTCATCAAGAAGGACATGGGCGGCTTCAACGGCTTCGAGGTCGGGCCCGACGGCCTGCTCTACGGCCCGCTGTGGTTCAAGGGCCAGGTCGTGAAGATCGACCCGGCGAACGGCAATCTGACCGTGATCGCCGACGGCTTCAAGATCCCCGCCGCCGCCAACCTCGACGGCAAGGGCAACCTCTGGGTGGTCGACGCGCGCAGCGGCGAACTGGTGAAGGTCGATCTTGCGAGCGGCAAGAAGACCGTCGCCAAGCAGCTGCGCCCGTCGCTCGACAACCTGGCCATCGCTCCGGACGGGACCATCTACGTCTCGAACATGGCCAACAACGAGGTGCAGGCCTTCAACCCCGCCACCGGCGAACTGCGCACGCTCACCAGCGGCAAGGTGGCGGTGCCGGCCGGACTGAAGATCGACGGCAACGACCTGTGGGTGGCCGACGTCTTCGGCTTCCGGCAGGTCGACGTGCGCACCGGCGAGGTGCGCGACGTGTTCCGCATGCAGCGCGACCCCGAGCTCGACTACCCCTTCGCGGTCGGGCTGTCGCCCAAGCTCTTCGCGCTGACCTCGTGGTTCACGGGCTCGGTGCAACTGGTCGACCGACAGACCCTGAAGACGGTCGAAACGATCCACGGCCTGAAGGCGCCGTTCGACGCGTTGCCGATGCCCGACGGCAGCGTGATCTACGCCGAGCTCGCCACCGGCAGCATCACCCGCGCCAGCGGGCCGAAGTTTGCAGAGAAGTCAGTGCTGGCTAGCGGGCTGAACGGCCCGGTGCAACTGGTGGTCGGCCAGGACGGCGCGCTCTACGTGACCGAGGCCGCCGGCAAGCTGCTGCGCATTCCGCTGGACGCCAGCGCCCCGCTGCGCACCGTGGCCGACGGGCTGGCGCTGCCCGAGGGCCTGGCCCAGACGCCGTGGGGCAGCTTCATCGTGGCCGAGAGCGCGGCACGCCGGCTGGTCGAGATCGACCCGGCCACCGGCACCCGCCGCACCGTCGCCGAGAACCTGCCCATTGGCCTGGCCGCCGGGCCCGGCCTGCCGCCGCCCTACGTGGTGACGGGCGTGGCCGTGGGCCGCGACGGCACGGTCTACGTGGCGGCCGACAGGAACAATTCGATCTATCGAATTCGGCCTGTCATTCAGGGTAACAATTAGTACAAGTTTCTGTTTACTTTTATAAACACATATTACAAACTGGTCGGGACGCGTCGCAGCGTTCCGATCGCATAGGGCAGTCGGGGTCTGCGAAGCGCTCTTTCCGAAGGGACATCGCATGACTCCACTCGTCGTAGGCCAAGTGCTATCGCCCGAATACTCCCTGGGGCTGGTCGCGCTTTCGTTCGTCATTTCCTTCTTCGGCTCGCTGGTGGCCCTGATCTGTGCCGGGCGCATGGTCGGTGCCGACGGCAAACCCAACCTGGCCATCGTGGCCTGCGCCGCGGTGGCGCTGGGGGGCATCGGCATCTGGTCGATGCACTTCATCGGCATGCTGGCCTACCGGCTGCCCTTCGGCATCGCCTACAACATGCCGCTGACCATCGTGTCGCTGGTGGCGGCCATCCTGATCTCGGGCATTGCGCTGTACCTGGCGGGCGGGCGCGCCAAGTTCAGCCGCTCGGGCTGGCTGGCGGGCAGCCTGCTGGCGGGCCTGGGCGTGTGCGTGATGCACTACATGGGCATGTTCGCGATGAACATGCGGGCCACGATGAGCTTCGACTTCAGCATGGTCGCGCTGTCGGTGGTCATCGCCATCACGGCCGCCGCCGCCGCGCTGTGGCTGGCCTTCAACCTGCGCAAGCTGAGCCACCAGGTGGCCGCCGCCGCCGTGATGGGCGTGGCGGTGTGCACCATGCACTACGTGGGCATGAGCGCGGCCAGCATGATCTGCACGGCAGCCGCCCCGGTCGACGCGCTCTCGCTGGGCGGCAGCTACATGGGCCTCACGGTGTTCGGCACGGCCGGCGCGGTGCTGATCTTCATCTACTGGGTGGTCACGGGCAGCAGCCTGGACGCCGCCCCCGCCGCACAACGGCGCGTGCGCCCCAGCTAGTTGGCGCAAGCGGGCCGGGGGCCCGCCTCCTAAAGTCTGTGCGAAACGACACGCGCGCACCGCACAGACCCCCATGCCCTTCCTCGAATCCCGGCTTCACACCGCCGGAGACGCCTACCAGGCCAACCGCGCCAGCATGCTCTCGCTGCTGGACCAGGTCCGGTCCCATGAAGCCCGCGCCGTGGCCGCCTCCAGCGCCTCGGCCGAGCGCTTCGCCAGGCGCGGCCAGCTGCTGCCGCGCGAACGCCTCGCGCTGCTGCTGGACACCGGCGCGCCTTTCCTGCCGCTGGCCACGCTCGCAGGCCTGGGCCAGGACAACCCCGACCTTTCGAAAAGCGTGCCCGGCGGCGGCCTGATCGCCGGCATCGGGCGCGTGGCGGGCGTGCGCTGCATGATCAGCGCCTCCGACTCCGGCATCGACGCCGGCGCGCTGCAGCCCATGGGCCTGGACAAGCAGCTGCGCCTGCACGAGATCGCGCTGGAGAACAAGCTGCCCTTCATCCAGCTGGTGGAAAGCGCGGGCGCCAACCTCATGCAGTACCGCGTGCAGGACTTCGTGCGCGGCGGCAACATCTTCCGCAACCTCGCGCGGCTCTCGGCCGCGGGCCTGCCGGTGGTGACGGTGACGCACGGCTCGTCGACCGCGGGCGGCGCCTACCAGACGGGCCTGTCGGACTACATCGTGATGGTGCGCGACCGCACCCGGGCCTTCCTGGCCGGGCCGCCGCTCTTGAAGGCCGCCACCGGCGAGATCGCCACCGAGGAAGAACTGGGCGGCGCCGTCATGCACACCCACATCTCGGGCCTGGGCGACTACCTGGCCGAGGACGACCGCGACGCGCTGCGCATCGCGCGCGCCATCCTCGGCGGCATCGACTGGGCACGCGACGAGGCGCCGCGCACCTTCGCGCCGCCGCGCCACGACGCCGAGGAGCTGATGGGCCTCATGCCCACCGACGGCCGCCGGCCGGTGGACATGCGCGAGGTCATCGCGCGCATCGCCGACGGCTCGGAGTTCCTGGCCTTCAGCGAGCACTACGGCAGCGCCACGGTCTGCGGCCACATCCGGCTCGAAGGCCACGCGGTGGGCATCATCACCAACAACGGCCCGATCGACTCCGACGGCGCCACCAAGGCCACGCACTTCATCCAGGCCTGCTGCCAGTCGCGCACGCCCATCGTCTACCTGCAGAACATCACGGGCTACATGGTGGGCCGCGCGCACGAGGAGGCCGGCATCATCAAGCACGGCGCCAAGATGATCCAGGCCGTGACCAGCGCCAACGTGCCGCAGATCACGCTGCACTGCGGCGCCTCGTACGGCGCGGGCAACTACGGCATGTGCGGTCGCGGCTTTGCGCCGCGCTTCTGCTTCAGCTGGCCCAACGCACGCACCGCCGTGATGGGCGGCGAGCAGGCCGCGCAGACCATGGCCATCGTCATGGAGGCCGGCATGGCGCGCAAGGGTGCTGTCGACCGCGAGAAGATCGACGCGATGCAACGCCAGATCGTCGAGCGCTTCGAGCGCCAGATGAGCGTCTTCACCACCAGCGCACTGCTGCTCGACGACGGCGTGATCGACCCGCGCGACACGCGCGCCGTGCTGGCCGAGGCGCTGTCGATCTGCCGCGACGCCGAGGCGCGTGCGCCGCAACCCATGCAGTTTTCGGTGGCACGGCCATGAGCACCTTTCACAAGATCCTGATCGCCAACCGCGGCGAGATCGCCGTGCGCGTGATGCGCACCGCCCGCGCCATGGGCTACCGCACGGTCGCCGTGTACTCGCGTGCCGATGCAGACGCCGAGCACGTGCGCCAGGCCGACGAGTCCGTGTGCATCGGCGAGCCGCTGCCCGCGCAGAGCTACCTGAACATCGACGCGATCATTGCCGCGGCCCGCGCCAGCGGCGCCGACGCGGTGCACCCGGGCTACGGCTTCCTTGCCGAGAACGCGGCCTTCGCGCAGGCCTGCCGCGACGCGGGGCTGGTCTTCATCGGCCCTTCGCCCGAGGCCATCGTCGCGATGGGCGACAAGGCCGGCGCCAAGCGGCTCATGCAGGCGGCCGGCGTGCCGTGCATTCCCGGCTACCAGGGCGAGGATCAAAGCACCGCCACGCTGGCCGCCGAGGCCGAACGCATCGGCTGGCCCGTGATGATCAAGGCCACGGCCGGCGGCGGCGGGCGCGGCATGCGGCTCGTGGCCTCGGCCGGCGCCTTTGCCGAGCAATTGCAGAGCGCGCAGTCCGAGGCGCTGCACGCCTTCGGCGACGCCACCGTGATCCTGGAGCGCGCCATCGTCGCGCCGCGCCACATCGAGATCCAGGTGTTCGCCGACCGCCACGGCCACGCGATCCACCTCGGCGAGCGCGACTGCTCGGTGCAGCGGCGCCACCAGAAGGTGATCGAGGAGGCGCCCTCGCCGGCCGTCGATGCCGCGCTGCGCGCGCGCATGGGCGCCACCGCCGTGGCCGCCGCGAAGGCCATCGCCTACGAGGGCGCGGGCACGCTGGAGTTCCTGCTCGACGCGCAGGGCCAGTACTGGTTCATGGAAATGAACACGCGGCTGCAGGTGGAGCACCCCGTGACCGAAGCGGTGACGGGGCTGGACCTGGTCGAACTGCAGCTGCGCGTGGCCGCCGGCGAGCCGCTGCCGCTCGCGCAGGACGACGTGCGCATCACCGGCTGCGCGATCGAAGTGCGCCTGTGCGCCGAAGACCCGCAGCAGGGATTCCTCCCGCAAAGCGGCACGCTGAGCGCATGGCGCACGTCACCGGCTCTGCGCACCGAGCACGCGCTGCGCGACGGCGCCGAAGTGCCTCCCTTCTACGACTCGATGATCGCCAAGCTCATCGCGTCGGGCCGCACGCGCGACGAGGCGCGGCAGCGGCTGCTGGCGGGCCTGCGCGACACGGTGGCGCTCGGCCTGCCGACCAACCAGGCACTGCTGCAGCGCGCGCTCGCGCACCCCGTGTTCGCGGGCGGCGAAGCGACCACCGCCTTCATCGGCGACCACCTCGACGCGCTGCTGGCCGCCGACACCGCGAGCGACACGCGCGCCGCCCTGCTCGCGGCCCTTCTGCTGCAGACCGGCGCGCGCGGCTGGCCTTCGCCGCTGGCGCACACGCTGCCCAATGCCTTGCGTTTTGCGCTCGACGGTGCCGTGCACACGGCGCGCGTGACGCCGCGCGGCGCGGCGCGCTTCGAGGTCGTACTGAACGACGCCGCGCCGGCCACGCTCGCGCTGCTGGCGCTGGCGGACGACGGCCTGCTGCGCTTCGCCTGCGACGGCGTGGCCGCGCAGGCGCAGGTCGTGCGGTGCGCCGAACGCGTCGACTTCCACTTCGACGGCCGCGCCCACCGCCTCGACGACCTCACGCACGTGGCCGTTCCGCGCGCCGACGCGGGCGGCGGCGACGGCCTGTTGCGCGCGTCGATGAACGGCCGCGTGGTCGCACTGCTGGCCGCCGAGGGCGACACCGTCGCCGCAGGCCAACCACTGGTCACGCTCGAAGCCATGAAGATGGAACACGTGCACTGCGCACCGCGCGCGGGCCGCGTCGCGGCGCTGCATGTGGCCGTGGGCGTGCAGGTGGCCGCGCGCCACATCGTGGCCGAGATCGTCGAGGCCTGAAGGCCCCTCCCCTTTTTCGAGAACCTGTCGAATGAACGCATCCCACTACCGCTCCGTCTTCGCGCCCGGCCTGTTCGCCGGGCAATGCATCGTCGTCACCGGCGGCGGCTCGGGCATCGGCCGCTGCACCGCGCACGAGCTGGCCTCGCTCGGCGCCCACGTCGTGCTGGTGGGCCGCAAGCCCGAGAAGCTCGACGCGGTGCGCGCCGAGATCGAAGCGGCCGGCGGCAACGCCAGCACGCAGGCCTTCGACATCCGCCAGGAAGACGCCGTGCGCGAGGCCGTGAAGGCCATCGTCGCGGCGCACGGGCGCATCGACGGGCTGGTCAACAACGCAGGCGGCCAGTACATCACGCCGCTGGCCGCCATCTCGGCCAAGGGCTGGGAGGCGGTGATCCACACCAACCTCACGGGCGGCTTCCTGGTGGCGCGCGAGTGCTACCTGCAGAGCATGCAGGCGAACGGCGGCGCCATCGTCAACATCGTGGCCGACATCTGGGGGTCGATGCCGAACATGGGCCACAGCGGCGCCGCGCGCGCCGGCATGGTGAGCTTCACCGAGACCGCCGCCGCCGAATGGGCCGTGAGCGGCGTGCGCGTGAACGCCGTGGCGCCGGGCTACATCGCCTCCAGCGGCATGGACCATTACCCGCCCGAGGCCGGCGACATGCTGCGCGCCATGCGCAAGACCGTGCCGGCCGGCCGCTTCGGCAACGAGGCCGAGACCTCCGCCGCCATCGCCTTCCTGCTGGGCCCGGCCGCCGCCTTCATCAGCGGCACCGTGCTGCGCGTGGACGGCGCGCGCCCGCAGGCACGCATGGGCTGGCCGATGGAACTGCCCGACGCGCAGGCGCAGCAGCGCCCCGCGGTGCGGCCCTACGACGGCTTTCACCTCGCGCAGACACCGCGCGTGTTCCAGGACAAGTAACGAGCGAACGAACGGAGACCAGTGATGCAGTACACCCATGAACACCTCGAGATGCAGAACACCCTGCGCCGGTTCATCGACGAGGAGATCAACCCCCACGTCGACGAATGGGAAGAGGCCGAGATCTTTCCCGCGCACGAGGTCTTCAAGAAGCTCGGCAACCTCGGCCTGCTGGGCCTGAACAAGCCCGAGGCCTTCGGCGGCGCCGGGCTCGACTACTCGTTCGCGATGGCCTTCGCCGAAGGGCTGGGCCACATCAGCTGCGGCGGCGTGCCGATGGCCATCGGCGTGCAGACCGACATGTGCACGCCCGCGCTCGCGCGCTTCGGCAGCGACGAGTTGCGCCGCGAGTTCCTGGTGCCCGCCATCGCGGGCGACACGGTCGGCTGCATCGGCGTGAGCGAGCCCGGCGCGGGCAGCGACGTGGCGGGCCTGAAGACCTATGCGAAGAAGGACGGCGACGACTACCTCATCACCGGCCAGAAGATGTGGATCACCAACAGCCTGCAGGCCGACTGGATGTGCATGCTGGTCAACACCAGCGAAGGCCCGGTGCACCGCAACAAGTCGCTCGTGATGGTGCCGATGAACCTGCCCGGCATCGAGAAGGCCAAGAAGATCCGCAAGATCGGCATGGACTCGAGCGACACCGGCCTCATCTACTTCGACAACGTGCGCGTGCCGCAGCGCTACCGCATCGGCGAGGAAGGCCAGGGCTTCGTCTACCAGATGCAGCAGTTCCAGGAAGAGCGCCTGTGGTGCGCGGCCAGCTCGCTCGCGCCGATGGACGACTGCATCACGCAGACCATCGAATGGGCGCAGCAGCGCCAGATGTTCGGCGCCACGCTGGCCGACCAGCAGTGGGTGCAGTTCAAGCTGGCCGAGCTCAAGACCGAGGTGGAGGCGCTGCGCGCCCTCACCTACCGCGCCTGCGACCTGCACGTGAAGGGCGAGGACGTGCTCGAGCTCGCGTCGATGGCCAAGCTCAAGACCGGCCGCCTCACGCGCCAGGTGGCCGACACCTGCCTGCAGTTCTGGGGCGGCATGGGCTTCACGCTGGAGAACCGCGTGTCGCGCCTGTACCGCGACGGCCGCCTGGGCTCCATCGGCGGCGGCGCCGACGAGGTGATGCTCGGCATCCTCGCCAAGACCATGGGCATCGCCAAGCGCCCGCCGCGCGGCTGAGCGACATGGACGCGGAACTGCAGGCCGACCGTGCGGCGCTCGCCGACACGGTGCGCCGATTCGCCCAGACCGAGATCGCACCGAACGTGCAGGCCTGGGACGAAGCCGGCGAATTCCCGCGCGCGCTGTACGCCCGCGCGGCCGAGCTGGGCCTGCTGGGCCTGGGCTACCCCGAAGCACTCGGCGGCACACCCGCCTCCTATTCATTGAAGCTGCCTGCGTGGGTCGCGCTCGCGCGCCACGGCCAGAGCGGCGGCGTGCTCGCGAGCCTGTTCTCGCACAACATCGGCCTGCCGCCCGTGGTGCTTCATGCCAGCGACGCGGTGCGCCACGAGGTCGTGCCGGGCGTGCTGCGCGGCGAAAAGATCGCCGCGCTCGCGATCACCGAACCCGGCGGCGGCTCCGACGTGGCCGCGGTGCGCACGACGGCCAAGCGCGACGGCGACCACTACGTGCTCAACGGCGAGAAGACCTTCATCACCTCGGGCATGCGCGCCGACTGGATCACCGTGGCCGTGCGTACCGGCGAAGGCCGCGGCGCGGGCGGGCTCTCGATGCTGCTGGTGCCGGGCGGCGCGCCCGGCCTTTCGCGCACGCGGCTCGCGAAGATGGGCTGGCTGTGTTCCGACACCGCGACGCTGCACTTCGACAACGTGCGTGTGCCCGCGCGCTACCTGCTGGGCGAAGAAGGCGGCGGGTTCCGCATGGTCATGGGCAACTTCAACGGCGAGCGCGTCGGGCTCGCGGCCGGCGCGCTGGGCTTCGCGCAGGCCTGCCTCGACGAGGCGCTGGCCTGGTCGCGCGAGCGCAAGACCTTCGGCGCCGCGCTCATCGAACACCAGGCCGTGCGCCACAAGCTGGTCGACATGCAGATGCGCATCGCCTCGACCGAGGCCTGGCTCGAGGCCGTGTCCGCCGAGGGCGACGCCCACGAGGCGGCAGGCCGCATCAACGCGCCCGAGTGGGTGGCGCAGGTCTGCCTGCTCAAGAACCACGCCACGCAGACCATGCAGTTCTGCGCCGACCAGGCGGTGCAGATCCTCGGCGGCATGGGCTTCATGCGTGGCACGGTGAGCGAGCGCGTCTACCGCGAGGTCAAGGTGATGATGATCGGCGGCGGGGCCGAGGAGATCATGAAGGAGCTGGCGGCGCGCCAACTCGGGTGGGTGTAGCGGCAGAGCCGACCTTTCTTCCGGCCCGGCCGGAACGCCGCTGCGCAGCGGGTGTCCAACCGTTCAGCACCTTTGCTGAGTCGCGGGAGATCACCATGCTCTCTTTCACTTATGGCATCGGCGCCGTCGTTCTGGTCCTGCTGGCGGCGCTGCTCTTTTCGGCGGTATGGATCTTCCGGGAGTACGAGCGCGGCATCGTGTTCACCCTGGGGCGCTTCTCGAAGGTGGCAGGGCCCGGACTGGTGTTCGTGATTCCGGCCATCCAGCAGGTGGTGCGCGTCGACCTGCGCACCGTGGTGCTCGAAGTGCCGACGCAGGACGTGATCTCGCGCGACAACGTGTCGGTGAAGGTCAGCGCGGTCGTCTATTTCCGCATCGTCGATGCGGCCAAGGCCATCATCGAGGTCAAGGACTTCTTCAACGCCACCAGCCAGCTGGCCCAGACCACGTTGCGCTCGGTACTCGGCAAGCACCAGCTGGACGACATGCTGGCCGAGCGCGAGAAGCTCAACCTGGATGTGCGCGAATCGCTGGACGTGCAGACGGCGTCATGGGGCATCAAGGTGTCGAACGTCGAGATCAAGCAGATCGACCTCACCGAATCCATGATCCGCGCCATCGCACGGCAGGCCGAGGCGGAACGCGAACGCCGCGCCAAGGTGATCCATGCCGAGGGCGAGCTGCAGGCGTCCGAGAAACTGTTCCAGGCCGCACGCGTGCTGGCGCAGGAGCCGCAGGCCATCCAGTTGCGTTACCTGGAAACGCTCACGGTGATCGGCGCGGACAAGAACACGACGATCGTGTTTCCGCTGCCGGTGGACCTGATCGCGAGTTTGCTCGGCAAGCAGCACGCGTAGCGTGCAACGCACGAAAGCGGAAAGCCATTCGAAGCACCCGCCAGCATCCTTTCATGCCGGCTGACGCCTGACGCGCGTCAGTCCGCGTCTTCCCCACCGCCCGCCTGTGCGGCCAGCGCGGCCGCCGCGCGCAGCTTGTCCTTCTTGCTCGGTCGCGCGCCCTTGATGCCGCCGTTGCCCGAGGTATCGACCAGCACCGGCGCCGCCTCCGTCGGCTCGAAGCCCGCGATGCGCTCGCGCGGCACGCGCAGGCCCTGGCGCTTCTCGATCAGGCGGAAGTGCGCCTCGGTGGTGGGGCTCACGAAGCTGATCGCCAGCCCGCTCGCGCCCGCGCGGCCGGTGCGGCCGATGCGGTGGATGTAGTCGGTGGGCGAACGCGGCAGGTCGTAGTTGATGACCACGGGCAGCTGCGCGATGTCCAGGCCGCGCGCCGCCAGGTCGGTGGCGATCACCACGTCCCAGCGGCTCTGCTTGAACTGCGCCAGGATGTCGCGGCGCGTGCCCTGCGCGATGTCGCCGTGAAAGGGCACGGCGTAGATGCCGTTGCGGTACAGCTTCTCGGCCACGGTCTGCGCGGCGTGCTGCGTGGCGACGAACACCAGCACGCGGTCCCACGTGCCTTCGTTGTCCTTCAGCAGCTGGCGTAGCAGCTGGGTGCGGCGGGCGGCGTCGACCTCGATGGCGCGCTGCACGATGTCGGGCCGGGTGCCGGGCTCGCCCTGCACGTCGACCAGCGCCGGGTCGTGCAGCATGTCGTCGGCCAGCGCCTGGATGGCGATCGGGAAGGTGGCCGAAAAGAGCAGGTTCTGGCGCCGCGCCGGCAGCAGCGCCAGGATGCGCTGCAGCTCCTCGGCAAAGCCCAGGTCGAACAGGCGGTCGGCCTCGTCGAGCACGAGCGTCGACACGGCGTCGAGCGTGAGCGCGTTGTGTTCGAACAGGTCGAGCAGCCGGCCGGGCGTGGCGACCACGATGTCGGCGCCGCCGCGCAGCCGCATCATCTGCGGGTTGATCGAGACGCCGCCGACCGCGACGACGATCTTCAGGCGCTCGGGCAGATGCCGTGCGAAGTCTTCCAGCGTCTCGCCCACCTGGGCCGCGAGTTCGCGCGTGGGCACGAGCACCAGCGCGCGCAGGCGGCGCGACGCCGACGAGGCAGGCTCGGCGGCCAGGCGCTGCAGCAGCGGCAGGGAAAATGCGGCCGTCTTGCCGGAGCCGGTCTGTGCCGAGCCCCGCAGGTCGCGGCCCTGCAAAATGGCAGGGATGGCCGCCGCCTGGATGGCGGTCGGCGCGGCAAAGCCGCTCGCGGCGGCCGCTTGCGCGAGCGCGGGGGTCAGGCCCAGGGTATCGAATGGCATGGAACGGGCACCGGGAAAAAGAGAGAGATCGAAAGAAAGACGGATCGAATGGGAACGATGAAGAACAGCCGCACCGGCAGCACGCTGGTGTACTCCACCGAGGCGGGCGGGCGCATGTGCCCCGACTGCGGCGCCCCGATGGCGCAATGCCGCTGCAAGGAACTCGCGAAGGCCCGCACGGCGGCCACGGACGGCATTGTCCGCGTATCGCACGAGACCAAGGGCCGAAAGGGCAAGGGCGTGACCGTGGTCAAGGGCCTGCCGCTCGACGCGGCGGCGCTGGCGGCCGTGGGCAAGCAGCTGAAAGCGGCCTGCGGCACGGGCGGCACGGTGAAGGATGGCACCGTGGAAATCCAGGGCGATCACCGCGAGGTCGTCATCGCCGCCCTCGTGAAGCAGGGCCACACGGTCAAGCGCGCGGGCGGCTGAAAGCGCGCATGAACCCCGAAGACCTGCAGCGCCTGGTGACGCTCGAAATGCCTTTTGGCAAGCACAAGGGCACGCTGATTGCCGATTTGCCCGGAAATTACCTGACCTGGTTTGCGCGCGAGGGTTTTCCCGCGGGAGAAATTGGCCGGCTGCTCGCTTTGATGCATGAAATAGACCACAACGGCCTGTCCGACCTCCTGAAACCGTTGCGAAACCGCCCGTCGGGTCGGAATGTTTCTCGATAACACAAGATTTCCCCCCTTTTTTCGGAAATCGGGCCGGATAATCCGGCTCACGTGTCTGCGAGCTTCGGCTCCCGTGCACGTAATTTGGTGATCGGTCAGTTTCGCGCCACAGCGCATTAGTTTGTTGTGATTCTGGGACTCCATCGCTTTGTGTTTTTTTGGTTTGAATTAGGAGTCCCTCCATGGGCAAGAAACTTTACGTGGGCAACCTCGCCTACTCCGTGCGTGACAACGACCTGGAACAGGCTTTCGGCGAGTTCGGCTCGATCGTCAGCGCCAAGGTCATGATGGAACGTGACACCGGCCGTTCGAAGGGCTTCGGCTTCGTCGAAATGGGCACGGACGCTGAAGCACTCGCAGCTGTCGAAGGCATGAACGGCGCATCGCTGCAGGGCCGCGCCCTGACGGTGAACGAAGCCCGTCCGATGGAAGCACGTCCCCCCCGCACCGGCGGTGGTGGCGGCTACGGCGGTGGTGGCGGCGGCTACGGTGGTGGTGGCGGCGGCGGCGGTTACGGCGGCGGCGGTGGCGGCCGTAGCGGTGGCGGCGGTGGTTACGGCGGCGGCGGTGGCCGCGGCGGCTACTAAGCCCTCCCCCACACACTCATGAGCGCCTCGGCGCTCTGAATGAATAAAAAGCTCCTTCGGGAGCTTTTTTCGTTTCTGGCCCCACAACCCGCCCGCCCCCTTCGGGGAACAGCGACACGAAGTGCGCGAAGCCTGGGGGAGAAGCCCGTACTTTCCCTGTAAGCATTTGTCCGTACCGCGCTGGTCAGCCGACGGTCAGCCGCTGGCGACGACCCTCGTCCCTTCGAAAACAGAGGGTCGAGACAATGAAAATCAAGAGACAGGCGGACTTCTTCTCAGGAGTCATGTTCGCCGCCGTCGGTGGCGCGTTCGCCATCGGCGCCACCACCTACACCATCGGCGACGGCGCCCGCATGGGGCCGGGGTACTTTCCGCTGATGCTGGGCATCCTGCTGGCGCTGCTGGGCGCGCTGATCATGTTCCAGGCCATGGTGGTCGAGAGCGCCGACGGCGACAAGATCGGCAAATGGGCCTGGAAGCCGCTGGCCTTCGTGCTCGGCGCCAACCTGGCCTTCGGCGTGCTGCTGGGTGGCCTGCCCAGCGTCGGGCTGCCGGCGATGGGCATGATCATCGCGATCTACGCGCTCACGATCATCTCGAGCATGGCGGGCGAGCACTTCAAGCTGCGCGACGTGCTGGTGCTGGCGACCATCCTGGCGGCCGGCAGCTATGTGGCCTTCATCTGGGCGCTCAAGCTCCAGATCCAGGTCTGGCCCACCTTCATTTCGGGCTGAGGAGCACACCGCCATGGAACTGTTCCACAACCTGGCGACCGGCTTCGGCGTCGCCTTCACCTTCACCAACCTGCTGTACTGCCTGGTCGGCTGCATTCTGGGCACGCTGATCGGCGTGCTGCCGGGCATCGGCCCGGTTGCGACGATCGCGATGCTGCTGCCCGCCACCTACGCGCTGCCGCCCGTGTCGGCGCTGATCATGCTGGCCGGCATCTACTACGGCGCCCAGTACGGCGGCTCGACCACGGCCATCCTGGTGAACCTGCCCGGGGAGTCGTCCTCGGTGGTCACCTGCATCGACGGCTACCAGATGGCAAGGCAGGGCCGCGCAGGCCCCGCGCTGGCCGCGGCCGGCCTGGGCTCGTTCTTCGCGGGCTGCGTCGGCACCTTGATCCTGGCCGCCTTCGCGCCGCCGCTGACCGAGTTGGCCTTCAAGTTCGGCCCGGCCGAGTACTTCTCCCTGATGGTGCTGGGCCTGATCGGCGCGGTGGTGCTGGCCTCGGGCTCGCTGCTCAAGGCGGTGGCGATGATCGTGCTGGGCCTGCTGCTGGGCATCGTGGGCACCGACGTGAATTCGGGCGTGGCGCGCTTCAGCTTCGACATTCCCGAGCTCACCGACGGCATCGGCTTCGTGGTGATCGCCATGGGCGTGTTCGGCTACGGCGAAATCATCGGCAACCTCTCGCAGCCCGACGACGAGCGCGAGGTGTTCACGCACAAGGTCAAGGGCCTGTGGCCCACCAAGGACGACTTCAAGCGCATGACGCCCGCCGTGCTGCGCGGCACGGCGCTGGGTTCGGCCCTGGGCATCCTGCCGGGCGGCGGTGCGCTGCTGGCGGCCTTCGCGGCCTACGCGCTGGAAAAGAAGATCAAGATGCGCCCCGGCGAAGTCGCCTTCGGCAAGGGCAACATCCGCGGCGTGGCCTCGCCCGAGTCGGCCAACAACGCCGGCGCGCAGACCTCCTTCATTCCGCTCCTGACGCTGGGCATTCCGCCCAACGCCGTGATGGCGCTGATGGTGGGCGCGATGACGATCCACAACATCCAGCCCGGCCCGCAGGTGATGACCAGCAACCCGGAGCTCTTCTGGGGCCTGATCGCCTCGATGTGGATCGGCAACGCGATGCTGATCATCCTGAACCTGCCGCTGATCGGCATGTGGATCAAGCTCCTGACGGTGCCCTACAAGTTCCTGTTCCCGGCGATCGTGCTGTTCTGCGCGATCGGCGTGTACTCGACCAACAACAACACCTTCGACGTGTGGATGGTGGCGATCTTCGGCTTCATCGGCTACCTGTTCCTGAAGCTGCGCACCGAGCCGGCCCCGCTGCTGCTGGGCTTCATCCTCGGGCCGATGATGGAAGAGAACCTGCGGCGCGCGCTGCTGCTGTCGCGCGGTGCCTGGAGCGTGTTCGTCACGCGGCCGCTGTCGGCGGGCCTGCTGATCGCTGCAGCCTTGCTGCTGGCCATCGTGCTGTTGCCCGCGATCAAGGCGAAGCGCGAAGAGGCCTTTGTCGAAGACTGACCTCGGCACCCCGAAAAAAAGCCCCTGGCCAGACGCCAGGGGCTTTTTTATTTCAGGAACGCGTCGTAAGCGGTTTTCAGGATCAGCGCACTCACCACCACGATGAACACGATCCGCACGAAGCCCGCCCCGTGCTTCAGCGCCACGCGCGTGCCGACCAGGCTGCCGGCCACGTTGGCCACGGCCATCACCAGCCCGTAGTGCCACCAGACGTGGCCCTTGGCGGCCAGCAGGATCAGCGCGGCGGCGTTGGTCAGCGTGTTGATGACCTTGGCCGAGGCCGAGGCGTTGAGGAAGTCGTAGCCCATCCAGCGCACGAACAAAAACACCAGGAAGCTGCCCGTGCCCGGCCCGAAGAAGCCGTCGTAGAAACCGATGGTCAGGCCGATGGTGCTGGCCGCCAGCGTCTCGGCGCGGCCGCTGAAGCGCGGTGCGTGCAGCCGGCCCATGTCCTTGCGTGCCAGCGTGTAGACCAGCACGCCCAGCAGGATGACCGGCAGCGCCCGGCGCAGGAAGTCGCCCGGGAAGACCGTGACGGTCCAGGCGCCGAGCATCGAGCCGCCGAAGCCCAGCAGCGCGGCCGGCCACATCGCGCCCCAGCGCATCTGCACCCGCTGGCTGAACTGGGCCGCCGAGGCCGCCGTACCCCAGATGGACGCGCTCTTGTTGGTGCCCAGCAGCGTGGCGGGCGGCGCGCCCGGAAACACCGCAAAGAGGGCCGGCACCAGGATCAACCCGCCGCCGCCCACGATCGCATCGATAAAACCCGCGAGCAGTGAGGCGCCCGTGACCACCAGCATTTCCATGCGGGCGATTGTCTCACCGGAATCGCTATCGAAACGATAGCTGTGGTGGCCGGTACCGGCTGGCCAGGAGGCTTGTTTGGCTTGGAGGAAAGCGCCTGCATTCGCGCTGCGAACAGGCAAAAAAAAAGCGCCGACCAGCGGCGCTTTTCAAATATCAGACAGGCATCTCGTACGGAGCCTTTGAAGAATGTTCTTGTTGATCGATCGGAAGCTTGTCTCCTCGGACCCTCGGCAGTACGAGCAGGGCCCGTCGCGAGTGCGCAGATTGTGCAAGCGCGCACCCGCCCGGTGCATTAGGAATTACCCGCTTCGTGTTACTTCGACCCTCCGGTTGGGAAACCAAAGTGTTTCAGTCAGTTAACAAGATGGCATGACTCGTGCACACAGGCCTCTTGTCCACCACTCCAAGAAGAAACGGTCATGGCCCTGCTGGCACCCCAAGCCTCCCTGAACGCGGCCGACACCGCCTGGATGATGACCTCGACCGCGCTGGTGCTGCTGATGACGCTGCCCGGCATCGCGCTCTTCTATGCCGGCATGGTGCGGCGCAAGAACGTGCTGGCGACCATGGCCGGGGTGGTGGCGATCGCCGCGGTGGTCTCGCTGACCTGGTTCGCGCTCGGTTACTCGCTGGCTTTCACGCCCGGCTGGCCCTGGCTGGGCAAGCTCTCGCGCATCGGTTTTTCCGGCTTCGAGTACCTGAAGGAGGCCGGCCAGGTGGCCGTGAGCCACGTGGCGCCGAACGTGCCGGAATCGGTCTACGCCATGTTCCAGCTGAGCTTCGCGATCATCACCACCGCGCTGGTGCTCGGCGCTTTTGTCGAGCGCATGCGCTTCTCGGCGCTGCTGTGGTTCGCGCTGCTGTGGAGCGTGCTCGTGTACGCGCCGGTCGCGCACTGGGTGTGGGAGCCGGGCGGCTGGCTCGCGCAGATGGGTGCGCTCGACTTCGCGGGCGGCTCGGTGGTGCACGTCAACGCGGGCATCGCGGGGCTGGTGTGCGCCTATGCGCTCGGGCCGCGCCGGGGCTACGGGCGCGAGGCCTTCGAGCCCTACAGCCTGGCGCTCACCATGACGGGCGCGGGCCTGCTGTGGGTGGGCTGGTTCGGCTTCAATGCCGGCTCGGCGGTGGCGGCCGACGGGCGCGCCGGCCTGGCCATGCTGGTGACGCACATCGCGGCGGCGGCTGGCGCCATGAGCTGGATGGTCGGCGAATGGATCGTGCGCCGCAGCCCGTCGCTCTTGGGCCTGTGCTCCGGCCTCGTGGCGGGGCTGGTGGCGATCACGCCGGCGGCCGGCTTCGTCACGCCGCTGTCGGCGCTGGCCATCGGCGCCATCGCCGGGCTGGCCTGCTACTGGGGCGCCACGGGCCTGAAGCACCTGCTCGGTGCGGACGACTCGCTCGACGTGTTCGGCGTGCACGGCATCGGCGGCATCGTGGGCGCGCTGCTCACGGGCGTGTTCGCCGACCCGCGCATCTCGGGCGCGGCGGGCAATGTGCTGACGCAGGCCATCGCGGTCGCCAGCGTGGCGATCTACAGCGCGGCCGGCACGGCCATCGTGTTGTTCCTGGTGCATGTGCTGGTCGGATTGCGCGTCGACCCCGAGAGCGAACTGGTGGGCCTCGATCTTGCTCAGCATCGTGAACACCTGGGAGCCTGACCACCCGAGGGAGACGCCATGCCATCCATGTCCGAAAGCGAACGCATCGCGCTTGCAGCACGCCTTCACGTGGCGCTGCGGCGAAAGCACGGGCGCGTGACCGACACCGAATGGATGGCCACCAACGCCGAGTACGCCGCCGAGATCGTGCGCATGACGCGCCAGCACGCCGCCGAGACGAAAGACGACGAACTCGACCAGCTCGCCACGCGGCTCGAGCAGGCCATGGAACCGCTGGCCCGCGCCGCGCGCTTGGCGGCGCGCCAGCCCGACGGCCTGCCGCCCACGCCGCCGCCGCGCTATGTCGGCGGGCTGCGCTGACGACGCCTCAGTTCGCGGCCAGCGCCGCCTTGCGGATCGACGCCAGCGTGCTCGCGGGCGTGATCGCCTCCGGGTCCAGCAGGCAATGCAGGATCGCCGGCTTGCCGCTGGCACGCGCACGCGCCAATGCAGGGCCGAATTCTTCCGTCGTGGTCACGCGCTCGCCGTGGCCGCCGAACACCTCGGCGTAGCCGCGGAAGTCGGGGTTCTTCAGCTGCGTGGCGCTGATGCGGCCGGGGTAGTGCTTTTCCTGGTGCATGCGGATCGTGCCGTACATGCCGTTGTCCAGCAGCACGACGAGGATGGGCAGGCCGTACTGCACGGCAGTGGCGAACTCCTGGCCGTGCATCATGAAATCGCCGTCGCCCGCGAACACGACCACCTCGCGTTCGGGCCACAGCCGCTTGGCGCCGACGCCGGCGGGCAGACCGTAGCCCATCGAGCCGCTGGTCGGTGCGAGCTGGCTCGCGAACGCGCGGAACGGCCAGAAGCGGTGCACCCAGGTCGCGAAGTTGCCCGCGCCGTTGCAGAAGATGGTGTCGGCCGGCAGCACCTCGCGCAGGTGCTGCATGACCTCGCCCATCTGCAGCGGGCCGGGAATGCGGATCGCGGCCGGGTCGCTCCAGCGCAGGAAGTCTTCGCGCGCCGTCTTCGTCTCGGCCTGCCACACGGGCGGTGACGCCGGACGCAACGCGGACACCGCTTCGGCAAACGCCTGCGGCGTGGCGTGGATGCCCTGCGTCGGGCGGTAGAGCTTGCCGAGCTCGTCGGCATCGGCGTGCACGTGCACCAGCGCCTGCTTCGGCTGCGGGATCGCGAACAGCTCATAGCCTTGCGACGGCACTTCCGACAGGCGCCCGCCCACCAGCAACACGAGGTCCGCATCGCGGATGCGCGCCAGCATGCGCGGATTCGCGCCGAGCCCCAGGTCGCCCGCATAGCTGGGGTGCTCGGCGGACATCAGCATCTGGCGGCGGAACGAGCAGTACACGGGCAGCGAATACGCCTCGGCGAACTTCGCGAACTGCTGCGTCGCGGCCTCGGACCAGCGACTGCCGCCCAGGATGGCGACGGGCCGCTGCGCTTGCGACAAGCGCTGCTGCAGCTCGGTCAGTTGCGCCGCGCCGGGATAGGTTTCGGTCACGGCATACGGCAGCGCATCGGCCACCACGGCGGCTTCGGTCAGCATGTCTTCGGGCAGCGCGATCACCACCGGACCGGGCCGGCCCGAGGTCGCGACATGGAAGGCGCGCGACACCAGCTCGGGCACGCGCGCCGGATCGTCGATCTGCACGACCCACTTGGCCATCGTGCCGAAGACCGCGCTGTAGTCCAGCTCCTGGAAGGCTTCGCGGCCCATCGCGTCGCGCGCGACCTGGCCGACGAACAGCAGGAGCGGCGTCGAATCCTGGTGCGCGATGTGCACGCCCGCCGCCGCGTTGGTGGCGCCGGGGCCGCGCGTGACGAAGCAGATGCCGGGCTGGCCCGTGAGCTTGCCCTGCGCCTCGGCCATCATCGTCGCGCCGCCTTCCTGCCGGCACACCGTCACGTCGATCGATGCGTCGTGCAGCGCGTCGAGCACGGCCAGGAAGCTTTCTCCGGGCACGCAGAAGAGCTGCCGGACGCCGTGGGTGATGAGCTGGTCGACCAGGATCTGGCCGCCGGTGCGGGAGGAAGTCATGAGGGTTCCAGTGGAATGAAGAGGAGGGTCAGGAGAGCGCGGCGCAGGCGGCGGCGATGCGCGCACAGGCCTCTTCGAGCTGCGCCATCGACGTCGCATACGAGATGCGGAAATACGGCGCGAGCCCGAACACGCTGCCCGGCACCACCGCCACCTCGAAGTCCTGCAGCAGGTAGCGGCAGAAGTCGCTGTCGGTCTGCAGCAGCGCGCCGCTGGCAGTGCGCTTGCCGAGCACGCCCGCGCAACTTGCGAAGGTGTAGAAAGCGCCCTCGGGCACGCGGCAGTGCAGGCCCGGCGTGCGGTTGAGCGCGGCCACGACGACATCGCGGCGCTGTTGAAAGGATGCGCAGCGCTCGGCCACGATGCCCTGCGGGCCGGTGAGCGCCTCGATCGCCGCGGCCTGGCTCACCGACGACGGGCACGAGGTCGACTGGCTCTGCACCACGGCCATCGCGGCGATCAGCGGGCGCGGTCCTGCGCCGTAGCCGACGCGCCAGCCGGTCATCGCATAAGCCTTCGACACGCCGTTCACCGTGAGCGTGCGTTCGCGCAAGCGCGGTTCGACAGCCACCGGCGTTGCGAACGCGAGGCCGTCGTAGAGGATGTGTTCGTAGATGTCGTCCGCCAGCACCCAGACGTGGGGGTTGTCGAGCAGCACGTCGGTGATCGGCTTCAGTTGCGCCGCGCTGTAGGCCGCACCGCTCGGGTTCGACGGCGAGTTGAGAAACAGCCAGCGCGTGCGCGGCGTGATGGCGGCCTGCAGCTGCGCTGCCGTCAGCCGAAAGCCGTTCTCCTCGCCGCACGCCACCGACACCGGCACGCCGCCGCAGATCTGCACGATGTCCGCGTACGAAGTCCAGTACGGCGCGGGCAGGATCACTTCGTCGCCCGGGTTCAGGCTCGCCATCAGCGCGTTGAAGATCACCTGCTTGGCGCCCGCGCTCACGCTGATTTCGTCGAGCGCGAAGTCCAGCGCGTTGTCGCGCTTGAACTTCAGCTGCACCGCCGCCCTCATCGCCGGGCTGCCGTCGAGCACCGTGTAGCGCGTGTCGCCGCGCGCAATGGCCTGCGAGGCCGCATGCCGGATGTTCTCGGGCGTGTCGAAGTCGGGCTCGCCCGCGCCCAGCACGATCACCGGGCGGCCGGCGCGCTTGAGCGCCTGCGCGTGATCGGTGATGCGCAGGATCTCCGAGACCTGGATGGCGCGCACGCGTTGCGCCGGCGAGAACACGGCGGCGTCCGTCACTTGGCGTAGGCTTCCAGCGGCTTGTCGTTGGGCTCGAGCAGCAGCTGCTTGAGCGCGGGGCTCATCGGCAGGTTGAGGCTGGTGTTCTTCGGCGGGATCGCGGCCACGAACCACTTGGTGTAGATCTTCTCGAGCTCGCCGCTCTTCATGAGCTTGCGCAGCGAATCGTCCACCGCGGCCTTGAAGGCCGGGTCGTCCTTGCGGAACAGCAGCGCGATCGGTTCGGAGCCCAGCGCCTCGCCGGTGATGCGGTAGGCCGTGGGGTTCTTCGAGTTCGCGATGATGCCGGCGAGCAGGTTGTCGTCGAGCACGAAGGCATCGGCGCGGCCCGACTCCATGAGCAGGAAGCTTTCCAGGTGGTCCTTGCCGAGCATGGTGTTGTACGAGACGTTCTGTGCGCGCTCGCGCTTGCGCAGCAGCTGCACGGCGGTGGTGCCGGTCGAGGCCGACACGTTGCGGCCCGCGAGCTGGTCGAGCGTGGTGATGCCCGAATCGACCTTGGTCGCCATGCGCACTTCGCTCACGTACGTGGTGAGCGCGAAGGCCACCTGCTGCTGGCGCGCGGTGTTGTTGGTGGTGGGGCCGCAGCCGATGTCCAGCGTGCCGTTCTGCACCAGCGGGATGGTGTTCTGCGCGGTCACGGCCATGTACTCGAGCTTGGCGTTGGGCGTGATGTCCTTCAGCACGCGCTCGCAGAGTTCGACGTGGTAGCCCACGTACTTCTCGCCCGCGCCCAGCATGTAGGCCATGGGCGGCGAGGCTTCGCGCACGCCGAGCACGACCTTGCCGCTCGCCTTGATCTTGTCGAGCGTGCCGCCGGTGGGCGCCTGCTGCGCGGTGGCGGTGGTGCCGAAGGCGAGCGCAAGCAGCGCGGCGGTGGCGAGGGTCTTCAGTTGCATCTTCATCTTTGCTGTCTCCTGGTGGTTTTTCTGGGGGGATAGGCGCGGCCGCTGCCTGGCCGCTGCGGCGAAATGCCGCGCGGCAGGCACCACGGGCCGGGGTTGTTCAGTCGCCGATGTCGAAGGTCACGCCCTGCGCGAGGGGGAGTGCCGTCGAGTAGTTGATGGTGTTGGTGGCGCGGCGCATGTAGGCCTTCCAGCTGTCCGAGCCCGCTTCGCGTCCGCCGCCGGTTTCCTTCTCGCCACCGAAGGCGCCGCCGATCTCGGCGCCGCTCGGGCCGATGTTGACGTTGGCGATGCCGCAGTCGGAACCCGCGCTGGACATGAAGCGCTCGGCCTCGCGCACGTTGAGCGTGAAGATCGACGACGACAGGCCCGCGCCCACTGCGTTGTGCCACTCGATGGCTTCGTCAAGCGAGCTGTAGCGCACCACATAGAGGATGGGCGCGAAGGTCTCGCGCAGCACCGGGCCGGCGTGCGACTTCAGCTCCACCAGCGCCGGGCGCACATAGAACGCGTCCTGCGTGCCGATGCCCTCGACGCGCTGGCCGCCGTGCACCGTGGCGCCGGTCTCGCGGCTTTCGTTCAGGGCCTTCTGCATGCCGTCGAAGGCCGCGCGGTCGATCAGTGGACCGACCAGCGTGCCGGCCTCGCGCGGGTCGCCCACCTGCACGTTGCCGTAGACCTTCACGAGCTTGGGCACCAGCTGGTCGTACACGCTCTCGTGCACGAACAGGCGCCGCAGCGTGGTGCAGCGCTGGCCCGCCGTGCCCATGGCCGCGAAGGCGATGCCGCGCAGCGCGAGGTCCAGGTCGGCCGAGGGCGTGACGATGGCGGCGTTGTTGCCACCCAGTTCGAGGATCGCGCGGGCGAAGCGCGCCGCCAGCTTCGGCCCGACCTGCCGGCCCATCGCCGTGGAGCCGGTGGCCGAGAGGATCGGCACGCGGGGGTCGTCGACCAGCACCTCGCCGATGTCGCGCGGGCCCAGCAGCAAACCGAGCAGGCCTTCGGGCGCGTCGCCGAAGCGTTCGATGGCGCGCTGCGCGATGGCGTGCACGGCCAGCGCGGTGAGCGGTGTTTTCTCTGAAGGCTTCCACACCACCGGGTCGCCGCACACCAGCGCGAGCGCCGCGTTCCACGACCACACGGCCACGGGAAAGTTGAAGGCCGAGATCACGCCGCACACGCCCAGCGGATGCCAGGTTTCCATCATCCGGTGCTCGGCGCGCTCGGTGGCCAGCGTGAGGCCGTAGAGCTGGCGCGAGAGGCCGACCGCGAAGTCGCAGATGTCGATCATTTCCTGCACCTCGCCCGCGCCCTCGGACGGGATCTTGCCGGCCTCCAGCGTGACGAGGCGGCCCAGGTCGCGCTTGGCGGCGCGCAGCTCTTCGCCCAGCAGGCGCACCAGCTCGCCACGGCGCGGCGCCGGCACCAGGCGCCAGGCCTTGAAGGCCTCGTGCGCGCGGCCGATGGCGCCGGTGGCTTCCACCGCCGTGGTCTGCGGCACCTGCGCGATCACCTCGCCGCTGACCGGCGAGCGCACCGTGAGCTCGCCGCGGGTGTGGGCGGTGCGGGGCACGCCCAGGCGATGCAGCAGTTGTTCGACCTCGGCGGGGAGGGACACGGGGGTCTGGGCTTCTGGCATGGACGCTCCAGGGAGAAGGAAGGACAGAAGAAGAAATGCGACAGCAGGAACGGGCCAATATGTGCGAAACCCGCGCCCTTGCCTAGCGAAAAATTGGAAGGACTTGGTGCGTTTTGCGAATGAACTTCGTGGCAACACCTTCGTTCGACGCACGATAAGCGCCTGCCCGCACAATGCGCGCGTGCCCCGAAAACCGCCCGATCCCTCGCCGCCCCCACCCTATTGGCTCTACCTGCTGGAATGCGAAGGCGGCGTGTACTACGCGGGCATCGCGCTCGACGTGGAGCAGCGCTTCTTCCAGCATGTCTTCGGGCTGGGCGCCAAGTTCACGCGCGCGCGCCCGCCGCAGCGCGTGCTGGCCGCGCGCCAGTACCCCGACAAGGGCGCCGCGCTGCGGGCGGAGATCGCGCTCAAGGCGCTGCCTCGCGCGCGCAAGCTGGCGTTCTTCGACAGTTAGCCACCCGCCGCAGGCGACCTGCACAGCATCACCGGCAGACACTGCAGATAGCGCACGGCGCCGGCCAGCCCTGCGCCGTGGGCTGGAGGAGCAGGCGGCACCGCCCGATGCGGAAATCCGGCAGCAGGCGCTCGATGCCGCCGCGGCCTCGCGCCCGCTGCTGGCCGAGGCCTTCGCCAGCTACCGCAAGGCCGGCCCCGACGCGATGTTCGAGGTCGGCGTGGACCTCATGCTCGAAGGCGCGAAGGCGCGCCTGGCGGCTGACACCCAGCGCAGCGCCAAGCCGCGCCGCTGAGCCGGCTCAGCGGTTGCGGTTGTCTTCCAGGATCCAGCCCGCCGCCTTCTCCGCCATCATCAGCGTCGGGCTGTTGGTGTTGCCGCTCGTGATGGTGGGCATCGCGCCCGCATCGACCACGCGCAGGCCGTGCACGCCGCGCACGCGCAGGCGCGCATCGAGCACCGCCATCGGGTCGCCGTCGGCGCCCATCTTCGTGGTGCCGACCGGGTGGAAGATGGTGGTGGCGATGTCGCCGGCCAACCGCGCGAGGTCGTCGTCGGTCTGGTACTGCACGCCGGGCTTCCACTCCTGCGGCTTGTACTTGGCGAGCGCGGGCTGCTGCGCGATGCGGCGCGTCACGCGCAGCGAATCGGCCGCCACCTTGCGGTCTTCCTCGGTGCTCAGGTAGTTGGGCGCAATGGCGGGCGCGTCTTCGAAACGCGCGCTCTTGATGTGCACCGTGCCCCGGCTCGTCGGGTTCAGGTTGCACACGCTCGCGGTGAAGGCCGGGAAGCTGTGCAGCGGCTCGCCGAAGGCGTCGAGCGACAGCGGCTGCACGTGGTACTGGATGTTGGGCCACGCGCGGTCGGGCGAGCTGCGCGTGAAGGCGCCGAGCTGCGACGGCGCCATGCTCATCGGGCCGCTGCGCTTGAGCAGGTATTCGAGGCCGATCTTCGCCTTGCCGACCAGCGACGAGGCCAGCACGTTGAGCGTGGGCGCGCCCTCGATCTTGTAGACCGCGCGGATCTGCAGGTGGTCCTGCAGGTTGGCGCCGACGCCGGGCGCGTCCAGCGCCACGTCGATGCCGTGCTGGCGCAGCAGCTCGGCCGGGCCGACGCCCGACAGCTGCAGGATCTGCGGCGAGCCGATGGCGCCCGCGCTCAGGATCACTTCGCACTCGGCGTGCGCCGTGGTCATCTCGGTGCCGTCCCACACCTGCGCGCCGGTGCAGCGTTTCGTGCCGTCGGGCAACGTCTCGAACAGCAGGCGCGACACCTGCGCGCCGGTCCACAGTTCGAAGTTGGGGCGGCCGTAGCAGGTGGGCCGCAGGAAGGCCTTGGCGGTGTTCCAGCGCCAGCCGTTCTTCTGGTTGACCTGGAAGTAGCCCACGCCTTCGTTGCTGCCGCGGTTGAAGTCGGCGGTGTGCGGCACGCCGGCCTGCACGGCCGCGTCGGCAAAGGCATCGAGGATGTCCCAGCGCAGCCGCTGCTTCTCGACACGCCACTCACCGCCCGCGCCGTGCATCTCGTCGGCGCCCAGGTAGAAGTCTTCGTGCTTGCGGAAGGCCGGCAGCACGTTCTCCCAGCGCCAGCCTTCGTCGCCCGTGAGCTCAGCCCAGTGCTCGTAGTCGCGCGACTGGCCGCGCATGTAGATCATGCCGTTGATGCTGGAGCAGCCGCCCAGCGTCTTGCCACGCGGATAGCGCAGCGTGCGGCCGTTGAGGCCCGCGTCGGGCTCGGTGTTGTAGAGCCAGTCGGTGCGCGGGTTGCCGATGCAGTACAGGTAACCCACCGGAATGTGGATCCAGTGGTAATCGTCCTTGCGGCCGGCCTCGATGAGCAGCACGCGCTTGGTCTTGTCGGCGCTCAGCCGGTTGGCGATGAGCGAGCCGGCGGTGCCGGCGCCGATGATGATGTAGTCGAAGGTGGTGTCGCTCATGGCGGCTGGCTTTTTGTCTCTCGTTGTTCTTCGGATGCGAAGCGCCGCGCGTGCGGCGCCCCCTTTTACCTTTACTTCGCTGTCGGCATCACGAACTCGGCGCCCTTGCCGATGCTCTCGGGCCAGCGCTGCATGATCGACTTCTGCTTCGTATAGAAGCGCACGCCCTCTTCGCCATACGCGTGCATGTCGCCGAACAGGCTCTTCTTCCAGCCGCCGAAGCCGTGCCAGGCCATCGGCACCGGGATCGGCACGTTGATGCCGACCATGCCGACCTGGATGCGGCGGCCGAACTCGCGCGCCACGTTGCCGTCGCGCGTGAAGCAGCTCACGCCATTGCCGAACTCGTGCGCGTTGATGAGGTCGACGGCTTCCTTGAAGGTCGCGACGCGCAGGCAGCCCAGCACGGGGCCGAAGATCTCTTCCTTGTAGATGCGCATCTCGGGCGTGACGTGGTCGAACAGCGTGCCGCCCATCCAGAAGCCGTCGCCGCAGCCTTCGCCCGCCTTGTTGCCGTCGAAGCTGCGGCCGTCGACCAGCAGCTTCGCGCCTTCCTTCTCGCCCTGCGCGATGTAGCCGGTGATGCGCTCGTGCGCGGCGCGCGTGACGATCGGGCCCATCTCGGCCGCGAGGTTGGTGCCGTTGAGCACCTTCAGCGTCTTCGTGCGCTCGACGAGCTTGGGCAGCAGCCGGTCGGCCACGTCGCCCACCAGCACCGCGACGCTGATCGCCATGCAGCGCTCGCCGGCCGAGCCGTAGCCGGCGCCGATGAGGGCGTCCACGGCCTGGTCGATGTCGGCGTCGGGCATGACGACCATGTGGTTCTTCGCGCCGCCCAGCGCCTGCACGCGCTTGCCGTGGCGCGCGCCGGTTTCGTAGATGTAGTTGGCGATGGGCGTGGAGCCCACGAAGCTGATCGCCTTGACGTCGGGGTGCTCCAGCAGCGCGTCGACCGCGGCCTTGTCGCCCTGCACCACGTTGAACACGCCGTCGGGCAGGCCGGCCTTCTTGAGCAGCTCGGCCATCAACAGCGACGGGCTCGGGTCGGTCGGGCTGGGCTTGAGCACGAAGGTGTTGCCCGCGGCGATGGCCACCGGGAACATCCACATCGGCACCATCACCGGGAAGTTGAAGGGCGTGATGCCGGCCACAACGCCCAGCGGCTGGCGCAGCGTCCAGTTGTCGATGCCGGTGCTCACCTGGTCGGTGAAGTCGCCCTTGAGCAACTGCGGAATGCCGCAGGCGAACTCGACGATGTCGATGCCGCGGCTGACCTCGCCCTGTGCGTCGGTGAACACCTTGCCGTGCTCGGCGGTGATGAGGTGGGCGAGCTCGTCCTTGTGCTGGTTGAGCAGCTCGAGGAACTTGAACATGACGCGCGCCCGGCGGATCGGCGGCGTGTCGGCCCAGGCCGGGAACGCGGCCTGCGCGGCGGCCACGGCGGCCCCCACCTGGGCGGCGTCGGCCAGGCCGACCTTGCCGGTGACGGCACCGGTGGCGGGGTTGGTCACGTCCTGCGTGCGGCCGGAGGTGTTGGCGGCGGGGGCGCCGGCGATGTGGTGATCGATATTTCGGGTGCTGATGGGCATGTGCGGGTCTCCTGAAGGCAATTTGGCCCAATCCACGAAGAGAAAGCCAATGAATTCGCGTCGATGGCGCTATAAATCAGTCTTATATGACTACGTCATCGATGGACCTCCAGATTCTGCGCGCCTTCATCCTGGCGGCGCGCGAGGGCAACGTCTCGCGCGCCGCCGAAAAGCTGCACCTGACGCAGCCCGCGGTGAGCCTGCAGCTCAAGCGTTTCGCGGAAGAAACCGGGCTGGTGCTGTTCACCCGCACGCCGCACGGGCTGGCGCTCACGGCCGACGGCGCGGCCATGCTGCCGCAGGCCGAGCGCGTGCTGGCGGCCGTGGGCGACCTGCAGCAGGCCGCGCGCAACCTGCAGGTCACGGTGCGCGGGGCGCTGCGCATCGGCACCATCCTCGACCCCGAGTTCACGCGGCTGGGCGTGTTCCTGCGCGAGCTGGTCGAGGCCGCGCCGCAGATCGAGACCGAGCTGCGCCACGGCATGAGCGGCAGCGTGCTGGCGCAGGTGCTGCGCGGCGAGCTCGACGTGGGTTTTCACCTCGACCCGGGCAATCCGGACGACGCACCCGACGACGCCGCCCCGGCGCCGCTGGCGGTGCGCACGCTCACCCGCTTCAGCTACCGCGTGGTCGCACCGGCCGGCTGGGGCCCGCAGGTGCTGGGACGCGACTGGAAGGCGCTGGCCGCCCTGCCCTGGCTGGCCACGCCGCCCGAGTCGGCGCACCACCGGCTGCTGGAGCGCGTGTTCGGCCCGCTCGGCCTGGCGCCCCGGCGCGTGGCGCTGGTCGACCAGGAGGCCTCGATGCTCGACCTGCTGAAGTCAGGCGTGGGCCTGAGCCTGGTGCGCGACTCGATCGCCATCCGCGAAAGCCAGGCCCACGGCCTCGTGCTGGCCGACCGCGTGCGGCTGGATTGCGCGCTGCGTTTCGTCTCGCTGGCCGCGCGGCGCGACGAGCCCGTGATCGCCAGCGCCTGGGATGCGCTGGCCCGGGCCTGGAGCTGAAGATTGGCTGAAAAAAACGGCGTCTGGCCCTACGCAAACGAAGGGCCAGACGCACACAAGCCCCGGATGCACGCGGTTACGATGCGCGCTCTCGCTTGGACCTTTGTTTACGTTTTGTCCCGCACCTTTGCCCATGTCGCCCACCCCGTCGCCCGCTGACGCCCCCGCCACCGACGACGCCTTCGCGCCGCCGCGCGCGCAGACGCAGGACGTGGACGGCCGCACCTGGGCCGTGGCCAGCGGTTGCTGGACCACGCTGGCGATGTCGACGCGCCCGGCCTGGGAGGCGCTGGCCAAAGACCTCGCGGCGCTGCCGCCCGCGGACGACCGGGCCTGGGACCTGCGCCCCATCGGCCAGCTCGACCACATCGGCGCCCAGCTGCTGTGGGAACACTGGCGCCAGGCCTGGCCGGCCACGATCGAGCTGTCGCCGCAGCACCAGGCGGTGCTCGACCAGGTGGCGAAGTTCACGGTGGCCACGCCCGACGAGCCACCCAAATCGCTGAGCGACCGGCTGCACGCACTGGCCCACCACGGCCCGCGCGCGATGGTCGTGCTGCGCGACTTCGTCGGCCTCATCGGCCAGCTCGCGCTCGACCTGTGCACGCTGGCGCGCGCGCCGCACCGCGCGCCATGGCGCGACTTCTCGGGCCACCTCTATCAGTTCGGCGCCACGGCGCTGCACATCACGGCGCTGGTCGGCCTCTTGATCGGCGTGGTGCTGGCGTACCTGATCTCCCAGCAGCTGCGCAACTATGGCGCCGAGGCCTTCGTGGTGAACATCCTCGGGCTGTCGCTGATCCGCGAGCTCGGGCCGGTGCTGGCCGCCGTGCTGATCGCGGGCCGCTCGGGCTCGGCGATCACGGCGCAGATCGGCGTGATGCGCGTCACCGAAGAACTCGACGCGATGCGCGTGATGGGCATCCCGCACGGCTTCCGTCTCGTGATGCCGCGCGTGCTGGCGCTGGCCATCGCGATGCCGCTGATCAGCCTGTGGACCTCGATGGCGGCGCTGGCCGGCGGCATGCTCGCGGCCGATGCGGCGCTGGGCATTTCGCCGTCGTACTTCCTGTCGGCATTGCCGCGCGCGGTGCCCATCTCCAACCTCTGGCTGGCCCTGGCCAAGTCGGCGGTGTTCGGCGTGCTGATCGCGCTGATCGGCTGCTACTTCGGCATGAAGGTCAAGCCCAACACCGAGAGCCTGGGGCGCGGCACCACGTCGTCGGTCGTGACCTCGATCACCGCCGTGATCCTGGTCGATGCGCTCTTCGCAGTGCTCTTCAAGGGCATAGGATTCCGCGGATGAACGCCGCCGCGACATCCCCGTCGAGCACCGTGGTCGACATCCGCAAGCTCTGGACCGTGTTCAAGAGCCCCGATGGCGAACAGGTGGTGCACCGCGACCTCGACCTGCACCTTGACCGCGGCGAGGTGCTGTCGCTGGTCGGCGGCTCGGGCACCGGCAAGACGGTGCTGCTGCGCCAGATCCTCGGGCTGCAGAAACCCACGAAGGGCGCGGTCGAGGTGCTGGGCCGGGCGCCGGGCGAACTCAGCGCGGCCGGCGCGGCCAACGTGGGCATGCTGTTCCAGCACGGTGCGCTGTTCTCGGCCTTCAGCGTGCTGGAGAACATCGCCTTTCCGCTGCGCGAACTCAAGCTGCTGCCCGACGAGCTGATCCGCAACGCCGCGCTCGTGAAGCTGCAGATGGTGGGGCTGGAGCCGCAGCATGCGAACAAGAGCCCGTCGGACCTGTCGGGCGGCATGATCAAGCGCGTGGCGCTCGCGCGCGCGCTCATCATGGACCCGCCGCTGCTGCTGCTGGACGAGCCCACGGCCGGCCTCGACCCCGAAGCCTCCGACAGTTTCTGCGACCTGCTGCGCGGCCTGCACCGCGAGTTGGGCCTGACGGTCGTGATGGTCACGCACGACCTGGACACCCTGTTCGACCTGAGCACCCGCATCGCGGTGCTGGCCGACCAGAAGGTGATCGTGAGCGGCACGGCGCGCGAAGTCATCGCCTACCCGCATCCCTTCATCCACGAATACTTTCTCGGCGGGCGCGGCCAGCGCGCCCTGGAGGCGCTGCACGACAAGCCCGCCGCCGGCAAAGCACCACCCGCGCCGCGGCCCGAGGCCGCGCGCGCTGACGAAAGGTAGGTCCCCTCATGGAAAACAAGGCCCATGCCCTCGCCGCCGGCGCCTTCGTGCTCGGCCTGATCGCCGCGCTCGTCGCGCTGGTGGTCTGGTTCACGCGCGACAACACCGTGCGCAACGTCTACGAACTCTCCACCCGCGACGCCGTGAGCGGCCTGCAGCCGCAGGCCCAGGTGCGCTACCGCGGCATCTCGGTCGGCAAGGTGACCTCGATCGATTTCGACCCCAAGACCAAGGGCAACGTGCGCGTGCGCATCACGGTCGATGAGCGCGTGCCGCTCACCACCTCCAGCTTTGCCACGCTGAGCTACCAGGGCGTGACCGGCCTGGCCTTCATCGCGCTGGACGACGAGGGCGAATCGACCGTCGCGCTCAAGCCGAACAACGACAACCCGCCGCGCATTCCGCTCAAGCCCTCGATGCTCGCGAAGCTGCAGGACCGCGGCGAGGAAATCATCGACCAGGTGGAAGAAGTGACCAAGCGCGCCAACGCGCTCTTGGCCGACGCGAACCAGAAGCGCGTGGCCGACGCGCTGGAGAACATCGCGGCCGCCTCGGCCAGCGCCAACACGCTGCTCAAGCAGCTCGACAACACCGTCAAGACCGGCCTGAACCCGACGCTGGCCGCCATGCCCGAGACGCTGTCGACGGTGAAGAAAGCGGCCGGCGACGTCTCGCGCGTGGCCAACAACTTCAACTCCACCGTGGGCCGGCTCAACGCACCCGACGGCCCGGTCGAGCGCCTGAGCGAGGGCACCAAGGCGCTGGCGCAGGCGGTCGACTCGTTCAACGCCGCCACCCTGCCGCGCGTGAACCGCGTGGCCGACGACACCGCCCACGCGGTGCGCCGCCTGGGCCGCGCGGCCGACAGCATCAACGACAACCCGCAATCGCTGCTGTTTGGCAACGGCGGCGCGGCCGCGGGCCCGGGCGAGCCCGGCTTCGTTGCGCCCGCCGCACGCCACTGACCGGGAGCAGACCAACCATGCGCATGAAGAACACCCTCCCCGCCCTCGCCAGCCTCGGCTGCGTGCTGCTGGTCGCCGGCTGCGGCATGCTGCCCGACAAGCCGGCGCGCGCCACGCTGTACGACTTCGGCCCCGGCCTTTCGGCCACGGCACCGGCCACCGCTGCCGCGCCGGCCACCGCGCTGCCGGCGCTGTCCCTCGCGGAGTTCGACAGCAACACGCGCCTGGACGGCACGCAGATCCTGTACCGCCTGGGTTATGCCGACGCCAACGAGCTGCGCCCCTACGGCCAGTCGCGCTGGAGCCTGCCGCCCGCGCAGCTGCTGCGCCAGCGGTTGCGCGACACGCTGGCCGAGCGCCGCACCGTGCTCGGCCCCGAAGAAAGCGCGACGCTCGCGCGCACCGAGGGCATCGTGCCCGACACGCTGCGCATCTCGCTCGACGAGTTCAGCCACTACTTCGACGCGCCGGCCAGCAGCACGGGCCTGGTGCGCCTGCGCGCCACGCTGGTCCGCAGCGCCACCGGCGGCGACCGCGTGATGGGCCAGCGGACCTTCACCGTGCGCCGCCCCGCCGCCAGCGCCGACGCGCCCGGCGGCGTGAAGGCGCTCATCGCGGCGAGCGACGCGGCCATGGCCGAGGTCGTGCAGTGGGTCGACCAGTTGCAGCAGCAGGAGCCGCCGCAGCCGCGTGTGGCGGCGCCACGGCGCTGAACGGCTTTTCATTCCAACCAACCCTGAGGAGACCCGTCCCATGAACGCAACGCGCATCGTCGGCATCCTGCTGGTCGTGGCCGGCATCGCCGGGCTCGGCCTGGGCGGCTTCAGCTTCACCAAGGAAACCCACCAAGCCAAGCTGGGCCCGCTGGAGTTCTCGGTGAAGGAAAAACAGACCATCAACATCCCGGCCTGGGCCGGCGTGGCGGCGATCGTGGTGGGCGGCGCGCTGGTGCTGCTGGGTGGCAAGAAGGGCTGAGCGCCCGACCACCGCCATGGCCGACGCCTTCGTGCCGCTGGAAGGCGGCTGCACCTGCCGGCAGGTGCGCTACCGCCTGAACGCCCCGCCGCTTTTCGTGCACTGCTGCCACTGCCGCTGGTGCCAGCGCGAGACGGGCTCGTCCTTCTCGCTCAATGCACTCATCGAACCCGAGCATGTGCAGGTGCTGCAGGGCGCGGTCGATCTGGTGCTCACGCCCTCGGCCAGCGGACGCGGCCAGAAGTACGCGCGCTGCCCGGCCTGCCATGTCGCGCTGTGGAGCCACTACGCCGGCGCCGGCGACGCCGTGAGCTTCATCCGCGTGGGCACGCTCGACACGCCCGACCGGCTGCCGCCGGACCTGCACATCTTCACGATGTCCAAGCAGCCGTGGGTGGTGCTGCCGCCCGGCGCACCGGCGGTGCACGAGTACTACGACCGCAAGGACTACTGGCCCGCCGAGAGCCTCGCGCGCTGGCGCGTGCTGCGCGAGAAGATGCGGGCCGGCTAGGACTTCAGTCGCCCGCCATCCCGGCGACCAACTTCGGCAACAGGTCTTCCGACGCCCCCCGCAACACCACTGCCGCCGCATCGTCCAGATGCGGCAGCGGCTCGATGTTCAGCGTGACCAGCCGCGCACCGCGCGCCATCGCCAGCTTGGGCAGTTCGGCCGCCGGGTAGACGATGGTGGTGCTGCCGACCACCAGGAACAGGTCGGACTCCTGCGCGGCCACCTGCGCGTCGAGCAGCACGCCGGCGTTCAGCATCTCGCCGAACATGACCACATCGGGCCGCGCGTGCGAGCCGCAGCGCAGGCAGCGATGGAAGGGCCAGGGGCCGCTGCGGTTGCCGCAGTGGTCGCAGCGCCAGCGGCGCAGCGAGCCGTGCAGCTCCAGCACGTCCTGGCCGCCGGCCTTGCCGAGCAGGCCGTCGACGTTCTGCGTGATGAGCCGGGTCGCGGGGCGCAGCCGCTGCAACTGCGCGAGCGCGAGGTGGCCGGGGTTGGGCGACGCGGTCTCGATCAGCGACAGGCGCTGGGCCCAGAACTTCGTGAAGCCGCCGGGGTCGCGCGCGAGGTCCTCGGCATGCGAGAACTTGAGCGCGTTCTGGCTCATCCAGAGACCGTCGGCGTCGCGGTAGGTCGGGATGCCCGAGGCCTTGGACAGCCCCGCGCCCGAGAAGACCACGATGCGGCGCGCACCGCGCAGCAGCGCCACGGTGCGGTCGATGCGCAGCGCGAGGTCGTCGGAAGAAGAGAAAGAAGACAAGGCGGAAGAAAACAGGGTCATCGATCGGAAACGGAGGGCACCACGGCGCCGGTGGCGCTCGCCCCCAAGCGCTGCGACACCGTGCCCGCGCAGGCCTTGAGCGCGCGCGCGATCTCGCCGTCCCAGGCGGTGTGGAAGATGCCGGCCGGGCCGATGGCGGTCACGGCCAGCACGATGGCGCCCGTGTGGTCGAACACGGGCGCGGCCATGGCGCTCACGCCCTCGATCACCTCGCCGTCGGAGCGGCTGATGCCGTGGTCGCGCACTTCCTGGCACTGGCGCTCGAAGTCGCTCCACGAGGGCAGCGGCTGCACCGGCGGCATGCCGGCCGGCGGCGCGGGCTCGGCGGCGCCCTTGCGCTGCTTCTGGCGCTGGCGCTCGTCCTCGAGCTGCGCGCGCACCACCCCCGGGTCGAGGTAGGCGGCAAAGACGCGGCCCGAGGCCGTGTTGGTGAGCGAGAACACCGTGCCGTGGCGCATGTTCACGTGCACCGGCGAGGGCGACTCGGCCGTGCGCACGATGGTCGCGCCGCGCGCGCCCCACACGGCCAGCGCCACCGTGTGGCCGATCTGCTGCGCGAGCTGGCCGATCAGCGGCGTGGCGATGTGCACCGGGTCGGCCTGCTGCAGGCTGATCAGCCCCAGTTGCAAGGCCAGCGGGCCGAGCAGATAGTGGCCGCTGGCGCGGTCCTGCTCGATGAGGCCCAGCCGGCCGAAGCTCACCATGTACGGGTGGGCCTTGGCGGCCGTCATGTCCGCTTCGCGGGCAAGGTCTTTGAGCGCCATCGGGCGGCCGTGGTGCACCAGCGCGCGCAGCAGCTGCCCGCCGACTTCGATGCTCTGGATGCCGCGCTGGGCGCGGTCGGTGTCAGTCGCTGCCATGGCCGCCTTGCCGTCTGGTTGTTCGTTCATGAAGAAGGCATTAGACATGAACTGATCTCGGGCTTACACTCCGCGCATTCGTTATCTGCAAACTCGTTCGCCTTAAACGAATCAGACGAATCCCAAAACCACCCCACCGGAGACACACGATGAGCCAAGCCAAGAAATTCGCCAGCCACGCCGACCTGGAAGAAAAGAAGATCACCTTCAGCCAGATCTCGGAGCACGCCTGGGCCTACACGGCCGAGGGCGACCCCAACACCGGAATCATCATCGGCGACGACTGCGTGCTGGTGGCCGACACCCAGGCCACGCCCGCCATGGCCGCCGACGTGGTGCGCCGCATCCGCGAAGTGACCGACAAGCCCATCAAGTACGTGGTGCTCACCCACTACCACGCGGTGCGCGTGCTGGGCGCGGCAGGCTACGGCGCCGAACACATCCTGGCCAGCCAGGACACGCGCGACCTGATCGTCGAGCGCGGCGAGGAAGACAAGGCCAGCGAAATCGGCCGCTTCCCGCGCCTGTTCCAGAACGTCGAGACGGTGCCCCCGGGCCTGACCTGGCCCACCATGACCTTCACCGGCAAGATGACGCTGTGGCTGGGCAAGCTCGAAGTGCAGCTGCTGCAGCTGGGCCGCGGCCACACCAAGGGCGACACCGTTGTCTGGCTGCCGCAGGAGCGCGCGCTGCTGTCGGGCGACCTGGTCGAGTTCGGCGCCACGCCGTACGCCGGCGACGCCTACTTCCAGGACTGGCCGCAGACGCTGGACAACATCGCCGCCCTGAAGCCCCTGGCCCTGGTGCCGGGCCGCGGCGCCGCGCTGACCACGCCCGAAGCCGTGGCCGAGGGCCTGAACGGCACGCGGGCATTCATTTCGGACGTGTACGCCAGCGTGCAGGAAGGCGTGAAGGCCGGGCGCGACCTGAACGCGGTCTACAAGGAAACCTACGCGAAGCTGCAGCCCAAGTACAAGCAGTGGGTCATCTTCGACCACTGCATGCCCTTCGACGTGAGCCGCGCCTACGACGAGGCCTCGGGCCACGCCGACCCGCGCGTGTGGACGGCGCAGCGCGACATCGACATGTGGAAGGCCCTGGAAGGCTGATCGCGCCGCGACCTTCCCCCGCGCGGGGAAGGCGACGGAAACGACAAGGACACGGAGACACCACGTGATCGACTATCAAAGCCTGCGCTTCGACTACACCCGCCACGCCGACCAGGACGCCGCCGCGCCCGCCCGCCACCCCGTGGTGGTCGTGGGCGCCGGCCCGGTGGGCCTCACGCTCGCCATCGACCTCGCCCTGCGGCAGGTGCCCGTGGTGCTGCTCGACAACGACAACAGCCTGTCCAGCGGGTCGCGCGCGATCTGCTTCGCCAAGCGCACGCTCGAGGTGTTCGACCGCCTCGGCTGCGGCGACCGCATGGTGGACAAGGGCGTGTCGTGGAACGTCGGCAAGGTGTTCTTCCATGACGAGCAGGTCTACCGCTTCGACCTGCTGCCCGAGCCCGGCCACGAGCGCCCGGCCTTCATCAACCTGCAGCAGTACTACGTCGAGGGCTACCTCGTCGAACGCGCCGCGGCCTTGCCGCTGATCGACCTGCGCTGGAACAACAAGGTCACCGGCATCGCGCAAGGCGACGACGGCGCGGTGCTGACCGTGGAAACGCCCGAGGGCGAGTACCGCCTGCAGGCCGGCTACGTGGCCGCCTGCGACGGCTCGCGCTCCAACCTGCGCCAGATGCTGGGGCAGGAAGCCAAGGGCCGCGTGTTCCGCGACCGCTTCCTGATCGCCGACATCACGATGGACGCGCAGCTGCCCACCGAGCGCCGCTTCTGGTTCGACCCCTCGTTCCACCCCGGCCAGAGCGTGCTGCTGCACAAGCAGGCCGACGGCATGTGGCGCGTCGACTTCCAGCTCGGCTGGGACGCCGACCCGGTGGAAGAGCGCAAGCCCGAGCGCATCACGCCGCGCGTGCGCGCGTTGCTGGACAGCATCGGCTTCGAAGGCGTGCAGTTCCAGATCGGCTGGGCCAGCGTCTACACCTTCGCCTGCCAGCGCATGGAGCGCTTCCGCCACGGCCGCGTGCTGTTCGCGGGCGACTCGGCGCACGGCGTGTCGCCCTTCGGCGCGCGCGGCGCCAACTCGGGCGTGCAGGACGCCGACAACCTCGCCTGGAAACTCGCGGCCGTGCTGGCCGGCGACGCGCCCGATGCGCTGCTCGACAGCTACGCCAGCGAGCGCGAATACGCGGCCGACGAGAACATCCGCAATTCGACGCGCGCCACCGACTTCATCACGCCCAAGAGCGAGGTGAGCCGCCTCTTCCGCGACGCGGTGCTCGAACTGACCAAGCGCCACGCCTTCGCGCGCTCGCTGGTCAACAGCGGGCGGCTGTCGGTGGCCACGGTGCTGCGCGACTCGCCGCTCAACACGCCCGACGCCGACCCCTTCGTCGGCGCGATGGTGCCCGGCGCGGCCGCGGCCGACGCGCCCGTGCGGCGCGCCGACGGCAGCTCCGGCTGGCTGCTGCGCGAATGCCACGTGGCGCGCTTCACCGCGCTGGTGTTCGGCCAGGACGACGCCGCCGAGCGCAGCCTGCAGGCGCTGAAAAGCAGCGACCTCGCGCTGCACATCGTGCGCGTGGAAGGCACCGGCGCCGACGCCGAACTCGCCACGCAGCGCTACGACGCGCAGCCCGGCACGGTCTACCTGCTGCGGCCCGACCAGCACGTGTGCGCGCGCTGGCGGCAGCCCACGGCGGCGAAGCTTCGCGCGGCCCTCGACCACGCACTGGCAAAGGCATGACCCCGATGCAACCGCAACTGATCACCACGCCGAACCTCGAAGCGCCCGACGATTTCTACGAGGCGCTCATCGAGGCCCACCAAGGGCTTTCCACCGAGGAAAGCCACGCCTTCAACGCACGGCTCGTGCTCGTGCTGGCCAACCACGTCGGCTCGCTGGCCGTGCTGCGCGAAGCCTTCGACGCGGCGCGCGCCGGCTGAACGGCCGCACGCTCCCACCTCATCGCGACTTTCGAAAGACAAGCCCATGACCCAAGCAACACCCGCCGCCGAACGGCGCTACCAGAGCGGCTTCGGCAACGAATACGCCTCCGAGGCCGTGCCCGGTGCGCTGCCGCAAGGCCGCAACAACCCGCAGCGCGGCCCCTTCGACCTGTACACCGAACTGCTCTCGGGCACCGCCTTCACGGCGCCGCGCCACGAGAACCGCCGCACCTGGCTGTACCGCCGCCAGCCCTCGGTGGTGTCGGGCCGCTACCAGCCCTACGCGCAGGCGCACTGGACCACCGGCGCCGACCGCGAGATCGCGCTGCCGCCCGAGCCGATGCGCTGGGGCCCGCTGCCGCTGGACGGCGCGGCCGACGTCGACTTCATCGACGGCATGCACACGCTGGCCGCCAACGGCGACGCCGAGTCGCAGGTCGGCATCGGCTCGCTGATGTACATGGCGGGCCGTTCGATGGACAAGCGCGCCTTCGTCAACGCCGACGGCGAGATGCTGGTGATGCCCCAACAAGGCCGCCTCGTCGTCACGACCGAACTCGGCGTGCTCGACGTCAAGCCCGGCGAAATCGTGGTGCTGCCGCGCGGCATGGCCTTCAAGGTCGCCCTGCCCGACGGGCTCTCGCGCGGCTACGTGTGCGAGAACTACGGCGCGCACTTCCGCCTGCCCGAGCTCGGCCCGATCGGCTCGAACGGCCTGGCCAACGCGCGCGACTTCCAGGCGCCCGTCGCAGCCTTCGAGGCAGACGGCGGCGCCTACGAGCTGGTGAAGAAATTCGGCGGCCGCTTCTGGACCGCACCGACCAAGCAATCGCCCTTCAACGTGGTCGCCTGGCACGGCAACCTCGCGCCGGTGAAGTACGACACGGCCAACTTCATGGTCATCGGCTCGATCAGCTTCGACCATCCCGATCCGTCGATCTTCACCGTGCTGACCTCGCCCAGCGACACGCCCGGCACGGCCAACTGCGACTTCGTGATCTTCCCGCCGCGCTGGATGGTGATGGAAAACACCTTCCGTCCGCCATGGTTCCACCGCAACCTCATGAGCGAATTCATGGGCCTGGTGCTGGGCGAGTACGACGCCAAGCCGGGCGGCTTCAAGCCCGGCGGCGCGAGCCTGCACAACTGCATGGTGCCGCACGGGCCCGACGAGGAAGCCTTCGACAAGGCGACGCACGCCGACCTCAAGCCGCACAAGCTGGACAACACGCTGGCCTTCATGTTCGAGAGCCGCTACCGTTTCATCCCGACGAACTTCGCGCTGCAAAGCCCGGCGCTCGACACCGACTACACCGACTGCTGGGCCGGCCTCAAGGACCAATTCAAGCCATGAAGATGAAGAAGAGCGCTTTCGCCCTCACCCGCCGCGCGGCGGCCGTCGCACTGCTCGCGGCGCCGTTCCTGCTGGCGCACGCGGCCGACTTTCCGTCCAAGCCCATCAAGTTCATCGTGCCCTACACGGCCGGCGGCACCACCGACCTGGTGGCGCGCACCGTGGGCCAGAAGGTGTCGGAGAAGCTGGGCCAGCCGGTGCTCATCGACAACCGCGGCGGCGCGGGCGGCAACATCGGCATGGACGCCGTGGCCAAGGCCGCGCCCGACGGCTACACGATCGGCTTCGGCGCGATTTCGACCAATGCGTTGAACCCGCACATCTACAAGTCGATGGCCTTCGATCCGCGCAAGGACTTCACGGCCATCAGCCTGCTGGGCATGTCGACCATCGTGCTCGAAGTGCCCGCCAGCTCGGCCATCAAGACCGTGCCCGAGCTCATCGCCGCCGCGAAGAAGAACCCCGGCCTGCCCTACGCCACCGCAGGCACCGGCACCTCGATGAACCTGGCCGGCGTGATGTTCGCGCAGATGACCGGCACCGAGCTCACGCACGTGGCCTACAAGGGCAGCGGCCCGGCCATCACCGACATGCTGGGCAACACCATCGGCGTGATGTTCGACAACCTGCCGGCGTCGCTGCCGCACATCCAGGCCGGCAAGCTGCGCGCGCTGGCGGTGGCAGGCGGCACCCGCTCGCCTTCGCTCCCCGACGTGCCGACGATGGCCGAGGCGGGCCTCAAGGGCTACGCGCTGGAGCCGTGGTTCGGCGTGTACGGTCCGGCGAAGCTGCCGGCACCGATCGTGAAGGCGCTGAACGAAGCGTTCGTCGAAGCGCTCGCGATGCCCGACGTGAAGGCCAAGCTGCAGCAGGCCGGTTTCTCGCCGCGCGGCTCGACCGCGCAGGAGCTCGCCGCGCTCACCGACACCGAATACAAGCGCCTGGGCGACGTCGCCAAAAAAGCGGGCATGACCGCAGACTGATCCGATTCAAAGAAAGACCTCCATGACCGCACTCAACGCCACCCACGACCCGAAGCTGCGCAGCTGGGTCGCCGCCGCCAACGTGGCCGGCACCGACTTCCCGATCCAGAACCTGCCCTTCGGCCGCTTCCGCACGGCCGGCAGCAGCGAGACCTTCCGCATCGGCGTGGCCATCGGCGACCAGATCCTCGACCTGCGCGCCACCGGCCTCATCGACACCGACGACATGAACGTGCTGATGAACGCCTCGGTGAAAGACCGCCAGGCGCTGCGCGCCGCGATCTCCGCGGGCCTCGCCGAAGGCAGCGGCCAGCAGGCTGCATGGTCGAAGGCGCTGCTCGCGCAAGCCCAGGCCGAGATGACCGTGCCCTGCCGCATCGGCGACTACACCGACTTCTACACGGGCATCCACCACGCCACCACCATCGGCAAGCTGTTCCGTCCCGACCAGCCGCTGATGCCCAACTACAAGTGGGTGCCCATCGGCTACCACGGCCGCGCCTCGTCGATCGGCGTGAGCGGCCAGGTCTTCAAGCGCCCGCAAGGCCAGACCAAGGCACCCGACGCGGTGGCGCCGAGCTTCGGCCCCTCGAAGCGGCTGGACTACGAACTGGAGCTGGGCTTCCTCGTGGGCCGCGGCAACGCGCTGGGCGAACCCATCGCCATCGGCGACGCCGAAGACCACCTGTTCGGCGTGACCCTGCTCAACGACTGGTCGGCGCGCGACCTGCAGGCCTGGGAGTACCAGCCGCTGGGCCCGTTCCTCGCGAAGAACTTCGCCAGCACGCTGTCGCCCTGGATCGTGACGACCGAAGCGCTGGCGCCGTTCCGCGCGAAGTTCGAGCGCCCCGCCGAAGACCCGCAACCGCTGCCCTACCTCGACGCCCCGTCGAACCGCGACAGCGGCGCGCTCGACATCACGCTCGAAGTGCTGCTCCAGACCGCGAAGATGCGCGCCGACGGCGTGGCGCCCGTGCGCCTCACGCTGGGCAACACCACCGAGGCCGCCTACTGGACCGCCGCGCAGCTCATCACGCACCACACGGTGAACGGCTGCAACCTGCAGCCCGGCGACCTGCTGGGTTCGGGCACGCTGTCGGGCCCGCAGCCCGACCAGGCCGGCTCGCTGATGGAACTCACGCTGGGCGGCAAGCAGCCGGTCACGCTGCCGAACGGCGAGAAGCGCACCTTCCTGGAAGACGGCGACACGCTGGTGATGCGCGGCTGGTGCGAGCGCGAAGGCGCGGTGCGCATCGGCCTGGGTGAAGTCGCCGGGACGGTGGTCTGACCCTGGCCTGAGCGACGGTGCGCCCCGAGGGGCGCATCTTTCAGGGCGTCGGCGCCGCCGACGATGCCGCGCCCGCCGGTGCCGGCACCGCGGCCGCCGCGGGCCAGGCCACCTCGCTGGCCACGCGCGGCTTGCCCATCGGCGCGCCCGCGCGGCCGATGCGCACGGCGGCCATGTCGGCCTCGCTCGGGTACTGGTCCATGAGCCAGTAGTCGAACACGCGGCGCGCCAAAGGCGCCGCAGCACCCGCGCCCCATCCGGCGTTCTCGACGATGACGGCGAGCGCGATCTTCGGGTTGTTGGCCGGTGCGTAGGCCATGAACAGCGCGTGGTCGCGCTGGTGTTCTTCGAGCGCGCGCGCGTTGTACTTGGTGTTCTTGGCCTGCGTCACGGCCTGTGCCGTGCCGGTCTTGCCGGCCGCCTGGTAGCCCGCGCCCGCGAACACGCCGCGCGCGGTGCCGCTGGTGACCACGCTGGTCAGGCCCTCGCGGATCACCGCCACGTTGGCCGCCGTGTAGCCCAGGTTCTCGGCCGGCGGCTGCGGCAGCGGCACGACCTGCCCGCTGACCGTGTTGCGCATCGCCAGCGCCAGGTGCGGCCGGTGCTTCATGCCGCCGTCGGCCACGATGGCCGTGGCCTGCGCCAGCTGCAGCATGGTGAAGGCGTTGTAGCCCTGGCCGATGCCCAGCGAGATGGTCTCGCCCGCGTACCACTTCTTCTGCTCGGGCCGCTTGTAGGCGTTGCGCTTCCACTCGGTGCTGGGCAGCACGCCGCGCACCTCGCCGCCCAGGTCGATGCCGGTGATCTGGCCGAAGCCCATCGGCTTCATGAAGTCGTGGATCAGGTCCACGCCCATCTCGTTGGCCAGCGAGTAGTAGTAGATGTTGCTCGACACCTGGATCGAGCGGCGCATGTCGACGCCGCCCAGGTAGCCCTCGGGGCTGCCGAAGCGGTGGCCGCCGAAGTTGAAGTAGCCGGGGTCGTTCACCACCACGCTCGCGGCGCGCTTGCCGGTCTGCAGCGCCGCCAGCGCCATGAAGGGCTTGTAGGTGGAGCCCGGCGGGTAGGTGCCGCGCAGCGCGCGGTTCAGCAGCGGCTTGTCGATCGATTCGGTGAGCGCCTGCCAGCTCTCGGTGTCGATGCCTTCGACGAAGAGGTTGGGGTCGAAGGTGGGCTTGCTCACGAAGGCCAGCACCTCGCCGGTCTTGGGGTCGATGGCCACGAGCGCGCCGCGCCGGTCGCCGTACATGTCTTCCACCAGCTTCTGCAGCTTGATGTCCAGCGAGAGCATGACGGTGTTGCCCGGCGTGGCCGGGTGGCTCGCGAGCCGGCGCACGGCGCGCCCGCCGGCCGAGGTTTCCATCTGCTCGACGCCGGTCTGGCCGTGCAGCATCTTCTCGTAGCTCTGCTCGATGCCCAGCTTGCCGATGTAGTCGGTGCCTTTGTAGTTGGCCTGGTCTTCCTCGTCCCAGTCTTCCATCGCGGTCTTCTCGCGCTGGTTGATGCGGCCGATGTAGCCCAGCACGTGCGAGGCCAGCTCGCCCTGCGGGTAGTTGCGGAACAGGCGCGCCTTGATCTCCACGCCCGGGAAGCGGTAGCGCTGTGCCGCGAAGCGCGCCACTTCCTCGTCGCTCAGGCGGGTGCGGATCGGAATGGAGTCGAAGCTGCGCGAGTCTTCGCGCAGGCGCTTGAAGCGGCGGCGGTCGCGCGGCGACACCTCGAGCACGCTGGTCAGGCTGTTGATGGTCTCCTCGACGTCGCCGACCTTGGAGGGCGTGATCTCCAGCGTGTAGGCCGAGTAGTTGGAGGCCAGCACGATGCCGTTGCGGTCGAGGATGAGCCCCCGGTTCGGCACCACCGGCACCACGGCCGTGCGGTTGCTCTCGGCCTGCTCGGCCAGGTCGGCATGGCGCACCACCTGCAGGTAGACCAGCCGCGAGCCCAGCAGACTGAAGGCGAACAGCACCGCCAGGCCGATGACGATCACGCGGCGCTTGAAGCGCGCCAGGTCGGCGGCAACGTTGCGGATTTCGGTCATGGCGTCAGGAAGCTTAGGCGTGCGCAGGTGCGATGGCAAATGCGACGGGCGGCCGCCGCCGGGCCGCCCCAAGGCGGGCCGCGCCTCCCCCTCGGGGGGTGGAGTTACACGCAGCGAAGCGAAGTGAAAAGCCGGGGGGCACCATGACTAGAGGGGGCGGTTCTCGTCGGGTTCGGGCGTGCGGCGCTGGGGCGCCAGCAGCAGCGCGGTGGCCAGCGGCCACAGCGCCGCCTCGAGCGCCGGCGAGACCAGCACGCCCCAGCCCGGGAACACGCCGCCGCCGATCATGCGCGTGATCACCTCGATGAACTGCGACAGCGCAAACAGCGGCAGCACCTGCAGCGCCTGCGAGAGCACCGGGTACCACAGCAGGCGCCGGTGGATCATGATCGCGAAGAAGCCCAGCGTGGTGTAGGACAGCGCATGCTGGCCCAGCATCGACGACTGGTGCACGTCCATGAGCAGGCCGAACATGAAGGCCGCGCCGATGCCCACGCGCGCGGGCTGGTGCACGCCCCAGAACACGATCACCAGCGCCAGCAGGTCGGGCATCCAGGCGGCGCGGCCGATGGGGATCATGTTGACCAGCAGCGCCACGAGCAGGCTGGTCCACATGAAGACGGGGCTGACGGGCAGCAACAGCTGCTGCTGGCCGGGGCGCTTGATCATCGCGTGGCTCCCGCCGGTTTCTTCTCGTTCTTGCCGGCGCCCGGCTTGCCTTCGGGGCGCTTGCGCTGGGTGGACGCGGCCTCGACGTGCGGCGGCGCCACCGGGGCGCCCGAGGGCTCGAGCACCAGCACGTAGCGCGCCGCGGTCACGCGGGCCAGCGGCACGCAGTAGATGCGCGCAAAGGCCGAGTCGGCGCGGCGCTCGATGCGTTCGATCTTGGCCACCGGCAGGCCGGCCGGGTAGATGCCGTCGACGCCGCTGGTGGACAGCAGGTCGCCCTCCTGCAGGTCGGCATTGGCCGCCATGAAGCGCAGCTCCATGCCGCCGCCGTGCGCCGAGGCGTCGCCGAAGGCCACGCTGCGCACGCCGGTGCGGGTGTTCTGCACGGGAATGGCCAGGTCGCGGTCGATCACCAGCGTGACCTCACTCGTGAAGGGCAGCACCTGCGTCACCTGGCCCAGCACGCCGCGCGCGTCGATCACCGGCGAGCCGGCGGCCACGCCCTGCGCGAGGCCCTGGTCGATGACGATCTTGCGCGTGTAGGGGTCGGCCGCGTCGTACAGCACCTCGGCCGGGCGGCCCGGCGTGGTGGTGGTCTGGCGCAGCTCGAGCAGCTCGCGCAGGCGGGCGTTGTCTTGCGCGAGCGTGTCGGCGCGGCTGGCGGTCTCGGCCTGCAGCATCAGGGCCTTGCGGGCCTCGTCTTCGTTGCGCTGCGCGGTCTGCAGCTCTTCGAAGTAGCGGCTGCCGCCCATCACCAGCATGACCGGCTTGAGCGCCGCCATCTGCACCGGATAGAGCACCGCGCCGATGGCCGAGCGGATCGGCTTCACGAGGTGAAAGCGTGCGTCGGCGACCATGAGGAAGAGCGAGAGCGCGCCGAAGAAGATCAGCTTGCTGAGTGCCGATTGCCCCTGGTTGAACAGGGGTGGCGCTGTGCGATCGAGCGTGCCCAGAGGCATGTAGTCAGACCCGGCGGTGGTGCGGCATCAAATAACAAAAAGCCGGCCTGCGCAAGCAGAGGCCGGCCGATGATGGCTTTCGCCTTTTACTCGCTCGTGAAGATGCTGCCCAGACGGTCCATGCGCTCCAGGGCGATGCCGCAGCCGCGCACCACGCAGGTCAGCGGGTCTTCGGCCACGAGCACCGGCAGGCCGGTTTCCTCGGCGAGCAGGCGGTCGAGGTCGCGCAGCAGCGCGCCGCCGCCGGTGAGCATCATGCCGCGCTCGGCGATGTCGGCGCCCAGTTCGGGAGGCGTCTGTTCCAGCGCGTTCTTCACGGCCGAGACGATGTTGTTCAGGGGGTCGGTCAGGGCTTCCAGCACTTCGTTGCTGCTGATGGTGAAGCTGCGCGGCACGCCTTCGGAAAGGTTGCGGCCCTTGACTTCCATTTCCTTGACTTCGGAGCCCGGGAAGGCCGAGCCGATGTTCTTCTTGATGACTTCGGCCGTCGGCTCGCCGATCAGCATGCCGTAGTTGCGGCGGATGTAGTTGATGATGGCTTCGTCGAAGCGGTCGCCGCCCACGCGGACCGAGCCCTTGTAGACCATGCCGCCCAGCGAAATCACGCCCACTTCGGTGGTGCCGCCGCCGATGTCCACCACCATCGAGCCCGAGGCTTCGCTGACGGGCAGGCCGGCGCCGATGGCCGCGGCCATGGGTTCTTCGATGAGGTAGACGGCGGTGGCGCCGGCGGCTTCGGCCGCGTCCTTGATGGCGCGGCGCTCGACCTGGGTCGAGCCGCAGGGCACGCAGATGATGATGCGCGGGCTCGGCGTGAGCAGCGTGCGCGGGTGCACCATCTTGATGAACTGCTTGATCATCTGCTCGGTGATCACGAAGTCGGCAATGACGCCGTCCTTCATCGGGCGGATGGCCTCGATGTTGCCGGGCACCTTGCCCAGCATGGCCTTGGCTTCGCGGCCGACGGCCTGGATCACCTTCTTGCCATGGGGACCGCCTTCGTGGCGGATCGCGACCACGGAGGGCTCGTCCAGCACGATGCCCTTGTTGCGGGCGAAGATCAGGGTGTTGGCGGTGCCGAGGTCGATCGCCAGGTCGGTGGAGAAGTACCGACGGAAAGCTCCAAACATGTGCGGAATCCTCTGAGCACGGCCTGCGCATCGGCAGGTCGTCGCTCTATTTTTGGGTCGTTTGACGGGGTGAATTGATCGTTTTTGGCGCAAAAGCCGGCGCGTTCGCGGGGGTTGCGGCAAAGGCGGGATAATAACCGAATCCCCTCTGAATCCCGTGTCGGCACCCTCTTCGGCGTGCGATTGCCTCCGGTTTTTTCGACCCGTCAGCCATCTATGTCTCTTTCCGCTTCCGATATTGCACGCATCGCCTCCCTGGCGCGGCTGCAGCTTGCCCCAGATGAAAGCGAGCGCATGCTCACTCAAATCAACGGCTTCTTCGATCTGGTCGAACGCATGCGCGCGGTCGACACCACCAGCGTCGAGCCGCTGGCGCACCCCGTGGCCGCGCTCGAAGACGTGACCTTGCGCCTGCGCGACGATGTCGTCAGCGAGCCGAACAACCGCGAAGCCAACCAGAAGAGCGCCCCGGCCGTCGAAGCCGGCCTGTTCCTCGTGCCCAAGGTGATCGAATGATGAGCAGCGGTGAACTGCACCAATTGAGCGTGGTCGCGCTGGCGAAGGCCTTGGCCGACCGCAAGGTTTCGGCCGTCGAAGCCTCGCAGGCCTTCTTGGGCCGCATGAAGGCCCACGAATCGCTCGGCACCTTTGTCGACGTCAACGAAGAAGTCACGCTGGCCCAGGCCCGCGCGGCCGACGCGCTCCTCGCCAAGGGCAACGCGCCCGCGCTGGCCGGCGTTCCGATCGCACACAAGGACATCTTCGTCACCACCGATTTCGCCACCACCGCCGGCTCGAAGATGCTCGCGGGCTACCGCTCGCCCTTCGACGCGACCGTGGTGCGCCGCCTGGCCGAAGCCGGCGCGGTCACGCTCGGCAAGCTCAGCTGCGACGAGTTCGCGATGGGCTCGGCCAACGAGAACGTCGCCGTGCCCGCCGTGGGCCACGACCAAGCCGTGCCGGTGCGCAACCCCTGGAACCTCGAACGCATTCCGGGCGGCTCGTCGGGCGCCAGCGCCGCCGCCGTGGCCGCTCGCCTTGCGCCTGCCGCCACCGGCACCGACACCGGCGGTTCGATCCGCCAGCCCGCATCGTTCTGCGGCGTAACCGGCATCAAGCCGACCTACGGCCGCGCCTCGCGCTACGGCATGGTGGCCTTCGCATCGAGCCTCGACCAGGCCGGCCCGATGGCCCGCTCGGCCGAAGACTGCGCGCTGCTGCTGTCGGCCTTCTGCGGCCCTGATCTCGACCGCGATTCGACCTCGCTCGACAAGCCCGCCGAAGACTTCGGCCGCTCGCTGAACGATTCGCTCGAAGGCCTGCGCATCGGCGTGCCGAAGGAGTTCTTCGGCGACGGCGTGGCACCCGGCGTGCGCGCCGCCATCGACGCGGCGCTCGCACAGTACGAGAAGCTCGGCGCCAAGCGCGTCGAGGTCTCGCTGCCGCGCACCGAGCTGTCGATTCCCGTGTACTACATCCTGGCCGCGGCCGAGGCCTCGAGCAACCTGAGCCGCTTCGACGGCGTCAAGTTCGGCCACCGCGCCAGGCAGTACAAGGACCTGGCCGAGATGTACGAACGCACGCGCGCCGAAGGCTTCGGCGACGAGGTGAAGCGCCGCATCATGATCGGCACCTACGTGCTCTCGCACGGCTACTACGACGCCTACTACCTGCAGGCGCAGAAGGTGCGCCGCATGATCGCGGACGACTTCCAGCAGGCGCTGACGCAATGCGACGTGATCGCCGGCCCCGCCGCACCGACCACCGCCTGGAAGATCGGCGAACACGGCGACGACCCCGTGGCCGACTACCTCGCCGACATCTTCACGCTGCCCGCATCGCTCGCAGGCCTTCCGGGCATGAGCGTGCCTGCAGGCTTCGACAGCGGCATGCCCGTGGGCCTGCAACTGATCGGCAACTACTTCGGCGAAGCGAAGCTGCTCAATGCAGCGCACCGCTTCCAGCAAGCCACCGACTGGCACACGCGCACGCCGGAGGGTTTTTAAGATGAGCGACACCACCGCAGTGAACACCTTCGAAGCACAACAACAAGGCCGTCCGACCGGCCCGCTGGTGCGCGGCTATGAAGTCATCATCGGCTTCGAGACGCACGCCCAACTGTCGACCGCGAGCAAGATCTTCAGCCGCGCCTCCACCGCCTTCGGCGCCGAGCCCAACACGCAGGCCTGCGCGGTCGACCTGGCACTGCCCGGCACGCTGCCCGTGATGAACAAGGGTGCGGTCGAACGCGCCATCAAGCTGGGCCTGGCGCTGGGCTCGCACATCGCGCCGCGCAGCGTGTTCGCACGCAAGAACTACTTCTACCCCGACCTGCCCAAGGGCTACCAGATCAGCCAGTTCGAGATCCCGGTGGTGCAAGGCGGCGCGGTGTCGTTCTTCCTCGGCGAAGAAAAGAAGACCGTGCGCCTGGTGCGCGCCCACCTCGAGGAAGACGCGGGCAAGTCGCTGCACGAAGACTTCATCGGCCAGAGCGGCATCGACCTGAACCGCGCCGGCACGCCGCTGCTGGAGATCGTGACCGAGCCCGACATGCGTTCCACCGCCGAGGCCGTGGCTTATGCGAAGGAACTGCACAAGATCGTCACGTGGATCGGCATCTGCGACGGCAACATGCAGGAAGGCAGCTTCCGCTGCGACGCCAACGTGTCGGTGCGCAAGCCCGGTGAAAAGCTCGGCACGCGCCGCGAGATCAAGAACCTGAACAGCTTCAAGTTCATGCAGCAGGCGATCGACTACGAGATCAACTCGCAGATCGACGAACTCGAAGAAGGCCGCGCCATCGAGCAGGCCACCGTGCTGTTCGACCCCGCCACCGGCGAGACGCGCACCATGCGCACCAAGGAAGACGCGGCCGACTACCGCTACTTCCCCGACCCCGACCTGCCGCCCCTCGTGGTGGCCGCCGAGTGGATCGAGCGCGTGCGCGCCACGATGCCTGAGCTGCCGCGTGCCACGGCCGAGCGCTATGTGCGCGACCACGGCCTGTCGGAATACGACGCCGCGCAGCTCACGCAGGGTGCGGCGCTGGCCCGCTACTTCGACGACGCGGTGAACGCCGGCGCGGCGCCCAAGCTGGCCAGCAACTGGATCACCGGCGAGATGGCGCGCCGCCTGAACGCCGCCGAGATCGGCATCGAGGCCGCGCCCGTGAAGGCCGCGCAGCTCGCGCAGCTGGTGACGCGCATCGCCGACGGCACGCTGCCCAACAACGCTGCGCGCCAGGTGTTCGAAGCGCTGTGGAGCGGCGAAGGCAGCGATGTCGACGCGATCATCGAAGCCAAGGACCTGAAGCCGATGGCCGACACCGGCGCGCTCGACAAGATCCTCGACGAGGTGATTGCCAAGAACGCGAAGAACGTCGAGGAATACCGTGGCGGCAAGGAAAAGGCGCTCAACGGCCTCGTAGGTCAGGTCATGAAGGCCAGCGGGGGCAAGGCCAACCCTGCGCAGGTCACCGAGCTGCTGAAAGCCAAGCTGGGCTGATCCAGCCACCAACCACCGGGGCCTTGCGCCAGGCCCCGGCCGGTTCGTTCAGCGCGGGTTGCCGCCGTTCTGCGGCGACCAGAGCGTCTTCAGGCGCCCGCGCTCTTCGTCGAAGCGCGCATTCACGCGCTTCTTCTCGTCTTCCTGCTCCGCGATGAAGCGGTTCTGCACGGCCACGCTCTGCGTGTTGTCCTCGATCCTGCGGCGCACCGCGCCGGGCGCCTTGCTCGTGTCCTGCTTGTAGAACTCGAGTTCTTCGTCGATCTTCTTGCGGTCGTCGGCGAGCTCGGCGATGCGCTTCTTCGCGGCCTGGATCACGGCATCGATCTGCGACAGGGCCTCGACGCGCTCGCGGTCGTGCGTGGTGGCATTGGGGTAGCGCACCAGCAGCGCGCGCTCGCGGCGGCGCTCGTCGATGAGCCGTGCGGCCTGGATGGCGGCTTCGCGCGCGCGGTCCTCGCGCTCCTGCTGCTCGCGCGCCGTGTAGGTCGGCTCCAGCTTGCGGCGCACCGTGCCGCTCGGGCCCAGTTCGCGCTGCTCGCGGTCGCTGCACTCGGCGATCGGCCGGTCGGCCGTGAGCGTGCGCCCGCGCGCGTCGACGCAGGTGTAGATGCCGACACCGGGGCCGTCCGTCTTGGCGGGCTGGGCCAGCGCCGTTGCGCACGACGACAGGGCCGCCAGGCCCAGCCACAGCGACGCCACGGCAGCGGCAGAAGAGGGATCGCGCGCGGGGCGTCGCATCGGCGCTGCGTCTCAGGCGCCGTAGCGCGTGCGGTAGGCCAGCACGCGCTCGCGGTGCGCGCCGAGGTCGGCGGCGGCGTTGCCCGAGAGGTAGCTCAGCAGGTCGTCCAGCGTGGCGATGGGCACCACCGCGAGGCCGAGCTGGTTGCGCACGTACTGCACGGCGCTGTGGTCCACGTCGACGCCGTTCTCGGTGGCTTTTTCCTGCCGGTCCAGGGCGATGGCCACGGCATGCGGCGTGGCGCCCGCGGCCTGGATCGCGGCGATGGATTCGCGCACCGCGGTGCCGGCCGACATCACGTCGTCGACGATCAGCACGCGGCCCTTCAGCGGCGCGCCCACCAGATTGCCGCCTTCGCCGTGCGCCTTGGCTTCCTTGCGGTTGTAGGCAAAGGGGTAGTTGCGCCCGCGCCGGGCCAGCTCGGCGGCCACGGTGGCGCCCAGCGGGATGCCCTTGTAGGCGGGGCCGAAGATCATGTCGAACTCGAGGCCGCTTTCGACCAGGCGGTCTGCATAGAATCCGGCGAGCCGCGCGATCTTGGCGCCGTCGTCGAAGAGGCCCGAATTGAAGAAATACGGGCTCATGCGACCGGCCTTGGTCTTGAATTCGCCGAAGCGAAGCACGCCGGCGTCGAGCGCGAACTGGACGAAGTCCTGTGCCACCGCGCTGCTTGTCTGACCGTCTACAGCCATTGGAAATTCCTTGTGTTCAAACTGACCAGTCTCAATCTCAATGGCCTGCGCTCGGCGGCCACCAAGGGCGTCGCCGACTGGGTGGCCGAACTCGCGCCGGATTGTATTTGCATGCAGGAGATCCGCGTCCAGGCCAGCGATGTCGAAGGCCGCTTCGAGCAGATGGCGGGCCTGCAGGGCCACTTCCACTTTGCCGAGAAAAAAGGCTACGCGGGCACCGCCATCTACACGAAGCATGCGCCCAGCGCCGTGGTGGTGGGCTGGGGTGATCCCGAATTCGACGCCGAAGGCCGCTACCTCGAGCTGCGCTTCGACACGCCCAAGCGCAAGTTCTCGGTCATCAGCTGCTACTTCCCGAGCGGCAGCTCGGGCGAGGAGCGCCAGGCCGCCAAGTTCCGCTTCCTGAAGGGCTTCTTCCCGCACCTGCTGGCGCTGAAGAAGGAGCGCGAGTTCATCCTGTGCGGCGACATCAACATCGCGCACCAGGAAATCGACCTGAAGAACTGGCGCGGCAACCAGAAGAACAGCGGCTTCCTGCCCGAAGAACGCGCCTGGATGACGCGCCTGCTCGACGCCGGCACCGAAGGCGCCGGCCTGGTGGACGTGTACCGCCGCCTCAAGCCCGACACCACAGGCGACGCCTACACCTGGTGGAGCAACCGCGGCCAGGCCTACGCGAACAACGTGGGATGGCGGCTGGACTACCACCTGGCCACGCCGGCCATGGGCGCGCTGGCGCGCACCGAGGCGATCTACAAGACGGTCAAGTTCAGCGACCACGCGCCGATCACGGTGGAGTACGACTTCACGCTGTAAGTCGCCCGCCCGTCGATGCCCATCCCGACTCCGTCTCCTTCCACGAGCCCCTCCGCGCCACCTGCCGCGACGGCGGTTTATCTGCCGCGCGACGTGGTGAACGCGCCCGAGGTCAAGGCCGCGATTGCGCGCCGCAGCGCCGAGCGCGGCGACGACGCCGACATGGTGGCCTGGCTGCAGAACCACTTCTTCCGCTGGGCCATCGGCAGCTTCGGCAACGTGCTGCCGGTGCAGTCGCCCGCCGACTACCTGGCCGCGGCCGGGCCCGACAAGCCGCTGCCCGAGTGGCTGGCGAAGCAGCTGCAGCCGCGTGTGCCTGCCGCCGTGAACGCGGCGTCCGTGCAGGACAAGGAAAAGTCCAAGGGCCACAAGGGCAACACGGCCGAATCGCCCGCCGCCGAAGCCGCTCCGAAAACTTTCTACTACCTCGACCCCGACCACCTGCTGCTGGTCGACCGCGAACGCATGCTGGTCGAGTTTTTGCGCTCGCGGCGCGGCACGCGGCTCGAACAGAAGCTGCAGCGCATCACCTGCTTCATGGCCATGGCCATGTGGGAGCAGGAGCACCAGCGCATGCAGGCCAAGCGCAACAAGGGCTGGGTGCCCAGCAGCGGCCTGGCGCTGAAGGAAGTGCTGCGCACGCCCAACGGCGTGATCTTCGAGTTCATCGGCAGCCACGCCGCCTTGCGCGAGGAGATGGCCTACGAGTCGTTCCACATGCAGCACTGCCTGGGCCAGTTCGCCAACATCAAGAAGCTGAACGGCGGCTACGGCGAGCAGTACGCCAGCGCCGCGCAGAGCGGCCGGCTGCGCCTGTTCACGCTGCGCAGCGCGGGCAACCTGCCGCACGTGACCATCAGCCTCGAAGTGCATCCGGACGGGCTGCGGGTCGACCAGATCAAGGGCAAGCAGAACCGCCACCCGATCCGCAAGTACGCCGACGACGTGCTGCAGTTCCTGCGCACGCTGCCGCCGCGCGGCGAGCGCCACAGCGACTGCGAGGGCATGGGCCTAGTGTTCGAGCCCGAGGCCTCGGACGCCGCCCGGGGCGAATGGAAGTTCGTGACCGACGTGCAAAGCCCCGATTTCCTGCTCAGCGTGATGAGCGGCAACTTCCACCTGATCGAGCACTTCGAGCAGCCGCCGCCGGCGCTGCAATGGCTGCTGCTGCGCATCGCGCCGCACGAGCTGGCGCGGCTGCGGCAGATGGACGTGGCGGTGGCCGCCGCCGCCCGGCTGACGCTGCCCCCGAACCGGCTGCCGCCGTCGCTGCAGGCGGCCCCCACGCCGGCGCCCGCCACGATGCTGGAGATCGAAGGCATCTCGCTGAGCGCCGCCGTGTGCGCGCCGCCGCTGGGCGCTGCATTGCCATGACGCAGGCCATCGTCATCCTGATGCTGCTCGGGCTGTTGTACCTGGGGGTGCGCATCGCGTGGTTCGTCGTGCGCACGGCATTCCGCATCGTCGTGCGCGGCTCGGGCACGGCCATCGGCCACATGGAGAAGGCCAACGCCGACCTCGCGGTGCGCGCCGCACAAGCCAGGGCCGACGCCGGCAAGGTGGTGCCCAACCGCCGCCGCTGGGCGCTGGCGCTCGGCGACATCCTGCTGCTGCGCAACGGCCTGCGCTGCGACAGCGACACGCTGGCGCTCGACGTGCCCGCCGAGCAGCGCCAGCGTCTGGCCAGGCAGGTGCTGCGCGAAATGAACATGGCCGCCGACCTGCCCGAACGCGACATCGCCACGCAGATGCAGGCCGCGCTGGTCGGCTGGGTCGGCGGGCTCGGCCGCACCCACGCCAACTTCTACGAACAACTCGCGGCCGAAGGCCAGGTGCGCGACGCGCTGGCCTTCGACTGCGCGCGCACCGCCTTCCTGGTGCGCTGCATCGCGCTGCTGGGCTGGGTGCCCGAGTCGCAGGCCTGGCTGGTGCTGTTCCTCAACGCGCAGCGCGCACAGGACAGCTTCGAAAGCTGGGAAGACTTCGGCCACGCCTATGCGCGGGCCCGGCTGCACTGGCTGCGCATCAGCAGCCAGGACGGCCCCGCCTCGTCACGCGCCACGCTGGAGGTGCAGGAGCACCTGCAGAACACCCAGGGCAACTGGCTCACGCTGCCCTGGAAGCGCTACCGCATCTTCGATCCCCAACCCGTCACTCTCGCCCCCGCCGCGTCGGCCTGACGCGCGAGCCCCGCCCATGACCACCCACACGCCCTCTGCCGCAGCGACCGTGATTCCCCCCGCCCCCGCGCGCTGGAAGCTCTGCGACATCGACGCCCTGCTGCGCGCCGGCGACTACGCCGCACTCGACCAGCGGCTCGACGACGCGCTGGCCGCCAGCTTTCAAGACCGCGACGAGGAAGAGCGCTACTACGGCGCCTTGCCCGACGACCTGGCCGGCTGCACCGCCGACGGCGCCGAAGGCCTGGCCCGCCTGGCCGCATGGCAGGCCGCCCGCCCGCAGTCGGCCCACGCCTGGCTGTGCGAAGCGCACTATTGGTACCACTGGGCCTACGAGTACCGCGGCTCGGGCTGGGCCAGCACGGTCACCGCGCTGGGCTGGGAATGCGCCCATGCCTGCGCCACGCGCTGCGCCGTGGCCGCCCTGCGCGCATTGACGCTCGCGCCCACGATGTGGACCGCCTGCGCCCTGCTGCTGCAGAGCACCTCGGCCTTCAACGAGCCCGACTGGCTGACCGAGCTGGTGCGCAGCGGCCGCTGGCCCGACAAGCCGCTGCAGCACGACTTTTCGCTGGACGACGATGCGGCCACCCGCGACGAGTTGCTGGCGCAGCTCGCGCGCTCCGGCCTGGCGCACGACGAGCGCGTCGCCTGCCCCGAGGCCGCGCCCACCGCCCTGCCCTCGCCCGTGCAGGGCCGCAAGGTGATCAGCGGCACGTCCTACTGGATCCACGCCACGCTGCACGTGCACCCGCGGCTGTTCTTCTTCATGCGCCAGTGCGTCTGGTTCCAGCAGCCGCGCTGGGGCGGCAGCCACGAGCGCGTGCGCGCCTTCATCGCCTCGCCCGCCTGCGCCCACCTGAGCGAGGTCGAGAAAGACCGGCTGCGCCACGAGATCTGGCGCGACGACTACCAGGGCAACAGCGTCGACAAGGACGAAGACCCGGCCGAAGCCCAGCAGCGCATGGCCGCCACGCGCCAGCGCGCCCAGGAGGCGCTCTACCCCTACCACCGCTGGGAAACCCTGCGCTGGCTGGCCGTGAGCCACTACATGCTCGACCAGCACGCCGAAGCGCTGGCCTGCCTGCGCGAGGCCGAGAGCCACCATCCCATCGACGACGACTACGCGATGAACATGGCGGTGCACGTCGCCCTGGAGCAGGACCCCGACGGCCACTGGCTGGGCCAGGCCATCTGCAACAGCGCCAACGCCTACGAATGCAACACCGCGCTGATCCTGCACGGCTACTGCAGCCTGAAGGGCGCCTTCGGCTTCGTGCCCAACGCGGCGACCGGCAACGCCTGGCTGGCGGCCGCGCGCGAACGCAACGCCGGCACCGAGAACTGGGACGACCTGGCGCGCGCGCTGTGGCGCGTGCCGCGCAACCAGGAAGCCTTCGAGATCCTCGAGATGGGGCTGGCCGCCGGCGACACCTCATGCCTGCTCACGCTCGGCATCTTCCACGCGGGCGGCGAGCACGGCACCAAGGACCGGCAACAGGCGATGCACTGCTACGGCCAGGCTGCAGAGGCCGGCAACAGCGTCGCGGCCTACAAGCTGGGCTACCTCTGCCACGACATGGCCTGGGAAGACGCCACGCCCGCGGCGCAGCGCCCCGTGCTGCAGGCGCAGGCGGTCGAGGCCATGCTGAAGGCCCGCGAGCTGGGCCACGACGACGCCACCGAGGGCGCGTTGATGTTCATCAGCGACCTGTCCGAGATCCCCGTGCGCCACCGCCACCTGGACTTCGTGCGCGAGCACGCCACCAACGGCGACGCCATCGCCATGGCCACGCTGTCGACCCTGCTGGCCGACGCCAACGACAAGGTGCTCTACAACTACCGCGAGAGCGTGCGCTGGATCATGGGCGCGCAGGCCGTGGCGCCCGAGGACGAGTTCGTGGTGAACGTGACCAAGAACACCCACCAGGACGGCTTCCTGTCGTCCACGCTCTACAAGCTCACGCGCCGGCAGATCAAGGCGCACGAGATCCCGGGCGGCGACAACGCGATGGTGTGACCGCTAGCGTGACAGCGCCGGCAAGGCCTTCGCCAGCGTCTCGCTGAAGGCGCGCATCGCCTCGGTCTCGTGCGTGCCGCGCTTGGTCAGGCGAAAGAAGTCCATGCCCACGCGCGGCTTCAGCAGCACGTCGGTCTTCACGCGGTGACGGCGGCAGGCCGCCAGCGCGAAGGTGGGCATCACGGCGGTGCCGAAGCCGGCCTCGACCATCGAGATCAGCGTGCCGAAGAAGTTGAAGGCGGGCCGCTGCGCGTCGGCCAGGCCGATCTCGCCGAGCTGGCGTTCGATCACCTTCTGGATCGGGTTGCCGGGCGGCAGGCCGATCAGCGTGGCACCGCGCAGCGCGGACCAGGGCGCGGTGCCGACCGGCTCGCCGTCGGCCGTGGCCTGCGTGACGCGCATCAGCTCGAAGCGCCCCACGGGCGTGCGGTCGAGCCCCGTTGCGGCCTTGAAGAAGAAGCCCAGGCCGAGGTCGGCCTCACCCGCGGCCACCATCGCTTCCACATCGCGCAGGTCGGCGTCGAACAGGCGCAGCACGACCTGCGGATGCGCGGCGCGAAAACTCGCGAACACCCAGGGCAGCAGGTGCGAGGACACCAGCGGCGTGGCCGCGATGCGCAGCGTCTGGCGCGCCGCATCGCCCTCGGCGCCGAGTTCGGTGGCCACGTCATCGAGGTCGGTGACGAGCCGCTCCACCACCGGCAGCAGCCGGCGCCCGGCCGGCGTGAGGCTCACCATGCGCGTGGTGCGGTCGAACAGGCGGCAGCCGAGCTGCTTCTCCATCTCGCGGATCAGGATGCTCAGGCCGGCCTGGGTGATGTGCGCCTGCTCCGCCGCGCGGGTGAAGTTGCCGATGCGCGCCACCTGCAGGAAGGCGCGCATCTGGCGCGTGGTCAGGTTCATAAGAATTCATGATAAATCCATATCACATCTAAATTTCCCATATGCATCGTTTGCGGTCCCAATACGGACCCCATGAGCACCGCACCTAACGAAGTCATCATCCTCGGCGCCGGCATCGGCGGCCTGACCCTCGCCCTGAGCCTGCACCAGGCCGGCATCGCCTGCCGCGTGTACGAGGCCGTGCCCGAGCTGCGCCCGCTCGGCGTGGGCATCAACCTGCTGCCGCATGCGGTGCGCGAGCTGTCCGAGCTGGGCCTGCTCGACGCGCTCGACGCCGTGGGCGTGCGCACGCAGGAGGCGGTCTTCTTCACCGAGCACGGCCAGCTCGTGTTCCGCGAACCCGCCGGCCAGCACGCGGGCTACGACTGGCCGCAGTACTCGATCCACCGCGGCGACCTGCAGACGGTGCTACTGAACGAAACGCGCAAGCGCCTGGGGCCCGACAGCGTGCAGTGCGGCCACCGCTGCACCGGCGTCGAACAGGACGCCGACGGCGTGACGGTGCGCTTTGCCGACGGCCGCGCGCCGGTGCGCGGCGCGGTCGCGGTGGGCTGCGACGGCATCCACTCGGCGCTGCGCAAGCAGCTGTATCCGGACGAGGGCGCGCCGCGCTATTCGGGCATCAACATGTGGCGCGGCACCGCGGCCTGGAAGCCCTTTCTCTCGGGCGGCAGCATGGTGCGCGCGGGCTGGCTCACCGTCGGCAAGATGGTGATCTACCCGATCCGCAACGACATCGACGACCAGGGCCGCCAGCTCGTGAACTGGGTCGCCGAGATCCACGCGCCCCAGCCCGCGATGCGCGACTGGAGCCGCGCCGGCCGCCTCGAGGACTTCCTGCCCGCCTTCGCCGACTGGCACTTCGACTGGCTCGACGTGCCCGCGCTGATCCTGGCCTCCGACACCATCCTGGAGTACCCGATGGTCGACCAGGACCCGCTGCCGCGCTGGAGCCACGGCCGCCTCACGCTGCTGGGCGACGCCGCGCACCCGATGGTGCCGCGCGGCTCCAACGGCGCGGGCCAGGCGATCATCGACGCGCGTTTTCTCGCAGGCGCGATGAAGCGCGAAGGCGTGGGCATCGCGGCGCTCGAGACCTACGACCGCGTGCGCGTGAAGGCCACCACCGACGTGGTGCTGACCAACCGCAGCAACCCGCCCGACACCATCCTGCGCGAGGTGTTCGAGCGCTCGGGCGGAAAGCGCGTCGAGAACCTCGACGAGCTCGTCACGCAGCAGGAACTGCAGGCGATCTCCGACCACTACAAGCGCGTGGCCGGCTACGACCCGGCGGCGCTGAAGACGCGCGCGTCATACCTCTGAGCGCCGGCACATTCACAGATCAAGACGGAGACAAGACACGATGAAATTTCTGACCCGGACCTTCGCCACCCTGCTGGTTGCGGCCAGCGCCGCCGCGGCCCACGCCTGGCCCGACCAGCCGGTGACGCTGGTGGTGCCCTACACGCCCGGCACCGGCATCGACCTGATCGCGCGCCAGCTCTCGGCCCGCCTGCCCGCCGTGCTCGGCCAGCCGGTGATCGTGGAGAACCTGGCCGGCGCCAGCGGCAACATCGGCAGCGAGAAGGTGGCGCGCGCCAAGCCCGACGGCTACACGCTGCTGGTGCAGGTCAACACGCTGGTGATGAACAAGGGCCTGTACAAGTCGCTCGCCTACGACCCGGTGGCCGACTTCACGCCGGTGTCGCAGACCTCGTGGGGCACGCTGCTGCTGGTGACCAACCCGTCCACCCAGAAGGCGGGCTCGCTCGCGCAACTGGTGGCCACCGCCAAGGCCAACCCCGGCAAGCTGACCTACGCCACGCCGGGCGTCGGCACGCCGCACCACCTGTCGATGGCGCTGCTGATGCAGGGCACCGGCACCGACCTGCTGCACGTGCCCTACACGGGCACGGCCGGCGCCGTCACCGACCTGCTCGGCGGGCGCATCGACGCGATGTTCCTGCCGGTGCACGTGGCGCTGCAGCACATCCAGGCCGGCAAGCTCAAGGCGCTCGCCACCGGCAGCGGCCACCGCCTGCCGCAGCTGCCCGACGTGCCCACCCTGGCCGAGGCCGGCGTGACCGCCGACAACGTCGACATGTGGTACGGCGTGCTCGCGCCCAAGGGCACGCCGGCCAACGTGGTGGCGCGGCTGAACACGGAGATCGCCGCGGTGCTGAAGTCGCCCGAGGTGGCGAAGTCCTTCGAGTCGCAGGGCATGGTGCCCGCCAGCTCGACGCCGGCGGCGTTCGGCGCGCTGATCCAGAAGGATGCGCAGCGCTGGGCGACGGTGGTGAAGAAGGGGAACATCACCGCCGACTGAGCGCGGCGGGAAGCGCAGCTACTTGCGCGCAGCCGCCCGGTACAGGTTCTCGACCTTCGGCACGTTCGCCTCGAGCTTGGCGATGCGGTCCGGCCCGCTCGGGTGGGTCGACAGGAAGCTCAGGCCGCCCTGGTTCTTGGAAGCGGTGGCCATCTTCTTCCACAGCGACACCGAGGCCTGCGGGTCGTAGCCCGCGCGCGCGGCGAGTTCGAGGCCCACGAGGTCGGCGTCGGTCTCGTCGCTGCGGCTGAACTTCAGGGTGATGAGCTGCGTGCCGGCGCGCGCCGCGAGGTCGCCGACCTGGCCGAGCCCCAGCAGCTGCGCGCCGATGGACAGCGCCGCGCCGGTGCCGACGCTCTTGGCCATGCGCGCGCGGGCGTGTTCGCGCAGCGCGTGCGCCATTTCATGGCCCATGACCATCGCGACCTCGTCGTCGCTCAGCTTGAGCTGCTCGAGGATGCCGGTGAAGAAGGCGATCTTGCCGCCGGGCATGCAGAAGGCGTTGATCTGCTTGCTGCCGATCAGGTTCACCTCCCACTTCCACTCGCGCGCGCGGGTGTTCCACGGCAGGGCGAAGGGAATGAGCCGCTGCGCGATGGTGCGCAGGCGTTGCAGTTGCGCGTTGCCATCGCCGGCCAGCGCGCCCTTGGCGCGCGCCTGCTCGAGCAGTTGGCCGTACTGCTGCACGCCAGCCGCTTCGATCTGGTCGGCGGGCACGAGGTTGCGCGCCACCGAGGCATTGCCGACATTGACCTGCGCCAGCGCCGGCGCGCTCAGCGCCGCACCGGCGGCGGCCAGCAGGAAGGCCCGGCGCGGGTTCCATGCCGAGGCTTCGGAGAGGGCGGAAAGGGGGCGTTCGCATCGTGTGCACATAGGTGCCCGGATGATAGGAACAAATGAAGACGAGCGGGCGCGCCGATGTCCTCCATAGCTCATGGACAATCCCCCACTCATGTCCGCACCGCCCGCCGAACCCACCCAAGCCCCCGCGAGCGCCGCGCTGCCCTGGCGCGACGCGCTCAAGGTCTACCTCGAACCCGCCACCCTGCGCATGCTCGCGCTGGGCTTCTCGGCCGGCCTGCCGCTGCTGCTGGTGCTGGGCACGCTGAGTTTCCGGCTGCGCGAGGCGGGCATCGACCGCACCACCATCGGCTACCTGAGCTGGGTCGGGCTGGCCTATGGCTTCAAGTGGGTCTGGGCGCCGCTGGTCGACCGGCTGCCGCTGCCGCCGCTGACCACGCTGCTCGGTCGCCGGCGCGGCTGGCTGCTGCTGGCGCAGGGCATGGTGATCGTCGGGCTGGTCGGCATGGCGATGAACGACCCGCGCCTGGGGCTGCAGCCGCTGATCTGGTGCGCGCTGCTGGTGGCCTTCGGCTCGGCCACGCAGGACATCGCGCTGGACGCCTTCCGCATCGAATCGGCCGAGACGCGCAAGCAGGCCGCGCTGGCCGCCGCTTATCAAACGGGCTACCGGCTGGCGATGATCTGGGCCGGCGCCGGCGTGCTGTGGGTCGCGGCCTGGGCCGAGGTGGCGCCCGCCGTGGCCGTCACCGGCGCGGCGGCCTACCAGAACGGCGCCTGGAAGACGGCCTACCTCGTCATGGCGGCCTCGATGGCGGTCGGCGTGCTCACGGTGCTGCTGTCGCCCGAACCGGTGCGGCGCGCGCTGCCGAAGGCGAAGAACGCAGGCGAATGGCTGCGAAGCGTGCTGATCGAGCCTTTTGCCGACTTCATCCGCCGCTACAAGTGGCAGGCGGCGCTGATCCTGGCGCTGATCGCCATCTACCGCATCAGCGACGTGGTGATGGGCATCATGGCCAACCCCTTCTACGTGGACATGGGCTTCACCAAGGACCAGGTGGCCACAGTCAGCAAGATCTACGGCGTGATCATGACGCTGGTGGGCGCCTTCGTGGGCGGCGTGCTGTCGATGCGCCTGGGCGTGATGCGGGTGCTGATGCTGGGCGCCGTGCTGAGCGCCGCGAGCAACCTGCTGTTCGCCTGGCTGGCCACGCGCGGGCACGACCTGACGGCGCTGATCGCGGTGGTCTCGGCCGACAACCTGGCCGGTGGCATCGCCTCGGCGGCCTTCATCGCCTACCTGTCGAGCCTGACCAACATCAGCTACTCGGCCACGCAGTACGCGCTGTTCAGCTCGCTGATGCTGCTGCTGCCGAAGTTCATCGCCGGCTATTCGGGCGCGTTTGTCGACGCCTACGGCTACAGCACCTTCTTCACCGCCACCGCGCTGCTGGGCGTGCCGGTGCTGCTGCTGGTGGCGCTGGCCTCGCGCATGACGGCCCGCACAGGCGACGGCGAGCGTCAATAGGGCCTGCGCCGGAGCTGTCATCTATAGGAAACAGCCGACGCAACCTGATACGCAACGCTGGTAGGCTGCGACATTCATTGCGTGAAAATTGCGCTTTCCCGCTTTTTCTTCTGTCGCCGACGCCCTTTCGCCTGTCGCCTGCTCCCACATCCATCGTGCCGTCCCGAATTTCTCCCCTTCAAATCAGTGCCTACACGGCCACCTCGGCCGTCGGCGTCGGCAAGGAAGCGCACGCCGACGCACTCGCGCACTCGCGCAGCGGCCTGCGCGCCAACGACTTCGGCGAGGCGCCGCTGCCGACCTGGATCGGCCGCGTCGACGGGCTGGAAGACGTGCGCCTGCCCGAATCGGCCGCGTTCTGGGACTGCCGCAACAACCGGCTGGCCTGGCTGGGCCTGCAGGCCGACGGCTTCCTCGAGGCGGTCGCGGCCGCGCGCCAGAAGTACGGCGCCACGCGCATCGCGCTGGTGCTCGGCACCTCCACGGCCAGCATCGGCGAGACCGAGCTGGCCTACACCCAGCTCGACGCCGACGGCAACTTTCCGCCGGACCAGCGCCGCGCGGCCGTCCACACGCCGCATTCGCTGGCCATGTTCGTGCAGCAGGTGCTGGGCATCGACGGCCCGAGCGAGACGATTTCCACCGCCTGCTCGTCCAGCGCCAAGGTGTTCGCCTCGGCCGAGCGCCTGATCCGCCTGGGCCTGGCCGACGCGGCCGTGGTCGGCGGCGCCGACACGCTGTGCGGCAGCGTGCTGTTCGGTTTCAACTCGCTGGAGCTGGTCTCCACCGAGCCCTGCCGGCCCTTCGACGCCGAACGCAAGGGCATCAGCCTGGGTGAGGCAGCCGGCTTCGCGCTGGTCGAGCGCGTGCAGGCGGGCGAAAGCGCCACGCAGCTGCTGGGCTACGGCGAGGCGAGCGACGCACACCACATGTCGACGCCACACCCCGAGGGCCTGGGCGCCGAGCGCGCACTCGACGACGCGCTGGCGCGCGCGGGCCTGGCCGCCGACGCCATCGACTACATCAACATGCACGGCACGGCGAGCCAGAAGAACGACGAGGTCGAGGGCGCGCTGGTGGCACGCCGCTTCCCGGCGCGCACGCACGCCAGCTCGACCAAGGGCTTCATGGGCCACACGCTGGGCGCCGCGGGCATCGTCGAGGCCGTGGTCTGCCTGCTGGCGATCGAGCGCGGCCTGATGCCGGGCACGGTCAACACGCGCACGCTGGACGAAGGCTTCGGCCCGCAGATCAAGCTCGAACCCGCCACGGGCGAGGTGCGCTACGCGCTCTCCAATTCCTTCGGTTTCGGCGGCAACAACTGCGCGCTGGTCTTCGGCAAGGCGGTCAACGCATGAACACGCCTCCGACGCTCTACATCGAAGGCCCCGCCTTCTGGACCCCCACGCTGCCCGGTTGGGAGGCCGCGCGCGCGGCCTTCCGCGGCGAAGGCGCGCTGGCCGATCCGCCCGCCAAGCGGCCCTCGCCGCAGGTGCTGGCCCCGGCCGAGCGCCGCCGCGCGCCCGACACCGTGGCGCTGGCGCTCGAAGTGGCCGCCGCGGCCATCGCGGGCGCCGACCGGCCCGCGGCCGACGTGCCCTGCGTGTTCACGTCGGCGCACGGCGACCTGTCGATCAACGACTACATGTGCAGCACGCTCGCGGGCGACCCGAAGATGCTGTCGCCCACCAAGTTCCACAACTCGGTGCACAACGCGGCCGTGGGCTACTGGACCATCGGCACCGGCTGCATGGCGGCCAGCAACGCCGTCTCGGCCTACGGCCACAGCTTTGCCGCCGGCCTGCTCGAAGCGGCCGTGCAGTGCGCGGCCGACCAGACGCCGGTGCTGCTGGTGGGCTACGACGCCCCCACGGTCGGCGCGCTGGCCTCGGTGACCGACAGCCGCGGCCTGCTGGCCGTGGCGCTGGTGATCGCACCCGAACGCACGGCCCGCACCGTGGCCAGCCTCGACTGGTCGCTGGTCGGCGACGGCACGGCGACCGCGCCGCGCTCGGCCGCCGCCGCCACGCTGAAGGACATCAACCCGATGGCCGACGCCCTGCCCCTGTTCGAGGCGCTGGCCCAGGCCCCGGGCAGCGCCGACGCGCCCATCGACCTGCCGCTGTCGGCCGCGCTGGCCCTGCGGCTGCGCCTGCAGGCCGCGGGCTGACCGGCCTGCGCCGGGGGGCGGCGGTGCGTGTTGACACACGCAACCGCGCCCCGGTACGTCATCATTGCCGCATGGCGCCCACGCAACCTGGGCGAGGCGCTATGTTTTTCGCAGCGATCCAGGTTGACAGGGCGATGCTGCGTTTACCCAACTTTACGGAGCGTTCAAGCCCGCTTGCTCCCGGTGAACGACCATGAAGCGCATGAGCACCCCCCAACTCCTGATGATCGAAGACGACGCCCGCCTGGCGCAGATGGTGGGCGAGTACCTGACGCAGTCGGGTTTCGCCTTCAACCACGCCGGCGACGGCGCCACCGGCCTGGAGCAGCTGCAGCAGCACGCGCCCGACCTGGTGATCCTCGACCTGATGCTGCCTGACACCGACGGGCTCGAGGTCTGCCGCCGCATCCGCGCCCTGCCCGGCCCGCTGGCCAAGGTGTCGGTGCTGATGCTCACGGCCAAGGGCGACCCGATGGACCGCATCATCGGCCTGGAGATCGGCGCCGACGACTACCTGCCCAAGCCTTTCGAGCCGCGCGAGCTGCTGGCGCGCATCCGCGCCGTGCTGCGCCGGCGCAGCGAGAACGCCACCGAGGCCGAAGCCTCCACGGTGATGCGCTTCGGCACGCTCGAGATCGACCGCAACGCGCGCACCGTGTCGGTGGCCGGCGCGCTGGCCGACCTCACCTCCTACCAGTTCGACCTGCTGGTGGCGATGGCCGAGCGCGCGGGCCGCGTGCTCACGCGCGACCAGATCATGGAAGCCGTGCGCGGCCGCGAGCTCGAGGCCTTCGACCGCTCGATCGACGTGCACATGGGCCGCATCCGCGCCGCCATCGAGGTCGACGCGAAGAACCCCAAGCGCATCCTCACCGTGCGCGGCGTGGGCTACGTGTTCGCCAAGCAGCAAGACTGACCCGGACCGCCCCGCGATGCTGCGCAGCCTCTACCGCCGCCACCTCTACGTCCGCATCTGGCTCGCGGTGGTCGGCGGCGTGGTCATCCTCACGCTGATGGCCAACTGGATCGTGCGCGTGGCCGCCGAGGCCGAGCGCGAACGCCTGGCGCCGGTGCCGCGCGAGGTGGTCGTGCTCGACAGCCAGGACCGCACCATCGGCACCGGCAAGGCCATGCGCGTGCCCGGCCAGGGCCTGGAGTTCGACGTGCAGCTGAGCGACGGCCGCGACATGACGCTGCGCGTGGCGCCGCGCGAGCGCCCCACCGGCACCGGCGGCTTCGCGCCCTGGCGCACCCCGTTCGGGCTGGGCTGGATGATTGCGCTCGTGGGCGTGGCGGTGGCGCTGGGCGTCTACCCGATCGTGCGGCGCATCACCCAGCGGCTCGAGACCCTGCAGCGCGGCGTGCAGCGCTGGGGCGAGGGCGACCTCTCGGCGCGCGTGATCGAGGAAGGACAAGACGAAGTGGCCGATCTCTCCAAGCGATTCAATGCCTCCGCCGAACGCATCGAGCAGCTCGTGCGTTCCCACAAGTCGCTGCTGGCGAACGCCTCGCACGAGCTGCGCTCGCCGCTCACCCGCATCCGCATGGGCCTGGAGCTCATGGGTGACCAGCCCAGCCCGGCGGCGCGCGAGGAAATCTCGCGCAACATCGGCGAGCTCGACCAGCTCATCGACGAGATCCTCTTGGCCAGCCGGCTCGACGCCAGCGAGGCCGACATGGGCACCATCGAAGCCGTCGACCTGACCGGTCTGGCCGCCGAAGAGTGCGCGCAGGTGAACGCCGAACTCGACCTGGCCGAAGGCACCGACAACACCACGCTCACCGTGCCCGGCGTGTCGCGCCTGCTGCGCCGCGCGATCCGCAACCTGCTCGAGAACGCCCGCCGCTACGGCGCCGGCGAGATCAGCGTCGAACTCGGCAGCGCCGGCGGCTACGCCACGGTGCGCGTCAACGACCGCGGGCCGGGCGTGCCGGCGACGCTGCGCGAACGCATCTTCGAGCCCTTCTACCGCCTGCCGGGCGCCAGCGAGCGCAATGGCGGCGTCGGCCTGGGGCTGGCGCTGGTGAAGTCGATCGCCGAGCGCCACGGCGGCTCGGTGCAGTGCGAAGACCGCCCGGGTGGCGGCGCGAGCTTCGTGATCCGCCTGCCGGCCAAGGGCCCTGCCGTCGCACCACACTGAGCGCCTTCGGGCGCGCAGGGGCAAGTCAGGTTCGGCCGAGGGGCCGCACCTAAAATCCCGCCCCTATGCAGAGATCGCACATCGTTCGGCCCGCGGCCATGTTCTGGGGGCTGGTGGTGTTCATGCCGGTCGGCGTCACCTACCTGTCGGCCATCGTGCTGCTGCTTGCCCTGCTGGTGGGCGGCGGCTTGCGCGAGCGCTATGCGCGGCTGCGCGCCAACCCGCTGTGGTGGCCGGTGGTCGCCTACGTGGCGTGGACCTTCATCGTGCTGGCCGTGCGGCCGCACTATCCCGAGACCCCCTCCAACCTGTTCCACGGGCTGCGCATCGCCTTCACCTTCCTGATGGCGATGGCGCTCACGCGCGAGGAGGCGCTGTGGGCGCTGCGCGGCTTCCTGTTGATCGCGGCGCTCAACATCGTGCTCATCGTGCTGCACTACAGCCTGGGCCTTCCGGTGCCGGGCGCGCTGCGCGGCGTGGTGATGGAAGTGGGCAACAAGTCGATCAGCAACGCGCTGCTGTTCAGCATCGTCGCGGCCAGCGCCGCGGTCTACGGGCTGTCGCAGATCACGGGGCACCGGCCCCTGCGCGCACTGGCGGCCTTCGCGCTCGTGCTCGGGCTGGGCGCCGTCGTCGCGCTGCCGCTCACGTCGCGCACCTCGGTGCTCGCGCTGCTGCTGGTGATTCCGGTGGTCTGCCTGCACCAGTGGAAGAACCACCTGAAGGCGCTGTCGGCTGCGCTGATCCTGGGCGCGGTGGTGATCGGCGCAAGCCTGTACCAGCTGCCGCAGCTGCAGCAGAAGGTCGAAACCGGCATCGAGGAACTCGAGAAGGCGCAGACCGGCGCCGTGTTCCACGGCAGCTGGATCATCCGCTACTACATGTACCGCGACACCGGCGCCATGATCGCCGACCAGCCCGTCGCGGGCTGGGGCATCGGCGGCTGGACCGACCAGTGGCACAAGCGCGGCCCGGCGCTGTTCGCCGACTCCAACATGCCGCACAACGACTTCCTCTGGGTGGGCGCGCAGAGCGGCATCCCCGGCATCCTGAGCCTGCTGGCGATCATGCTGGTCGCCGTCTGGCAGGCCTGGCGCCGGCCCGACATCGCCGGGCGCTACGCGCTGGCCGCGACGCTCATCGCGCTCATCGCGTCGAGCGTGAATTCGGCGATGCGCGACGCGCAGATCGGGCTGGCGGTGCTGTGGATCGCGATGGTCTACCTGCGGCTGGCGCAGGAATCGCAGGACCCCGATCCGTGGCGCGGCCTGTGGCCGAGGGCCCGGCCAAGCTGAAACGAAAAAACCGGCCGCGAGGGCCGGTTTCTTTTTTCCGCCTGGCCGCTCAGTGGCGGCTGGACACGGTCTCGCCCGCCTTCAGGCGGTACACCGTGCCGCAGTACGGGCACTTGGCTTCGCCGGTGCGCGCCACGTCGAGGTAGACCTTCGGGTGGCTGTTCCAGAGCTTCATGTCGGCCTTGGGGCTGGGGCAGAACACGCCGCCCTGGTGGTTGAGCTCCTTCGCGAGGAGTTCGACGACTGCATTGGTGGACATGTTGTTCCTCAGACCTTCGTGAGCCAGTGGGCGTACTTGGGGTTCTTGCCGTTCACGATGTCGAAGAAGGCCGACTGGATCTTCTCGGTGACCGGGCCGCGCGCGCCGCCGTCGCCCCGGTTGCCGATCTCGATGCGGTCGAGTTCGCGGATGGGCGTCACTTCGGCGGCGGTGCCGGTGAAGAAGGCCTCGTCGGCCACGTACACCTCGTCGCGCGTGATGCGCTTTTGCACCAGCTCGATGCCCAGGTCCTTGCAGATGTGCAGGATGGTGTTGCGCGTGATGCCGTTCAGGGCGCCGGCCGACAGGTCGGGCGTGTAGACCACGCCGCCCTTGACCACGAACACGTTCTCGCCCGCGCCTTCGGACACGAAACCGCTCGCGTCGAGCAGCAGCGCCTCGTCGTAGCCGTCGTCCAGCGCTTCCATGTTGGCGAGGATCGAGTTGGTGTAGTTGCTCACCGTCTTGGCCTGCGTCATCGTGATGTTGACGTGGTGGCGGGTGTAGCTGGAGGTCTTCACGCGGATGCCGCGGCGCATGCCTTCTTCGCCGAGGTAGGCGCCCCACGACCAGGCCGCGACCATGGCGTGGATCTTGTTGCCCTTGGGGCTCACGCCCAGCTTCTCGGAGCCGATCCAGATGAGGGGGCGCAGGTAGCAGCTCTCGAGCTTGTTCTCGCGCACGACCTGCTTCTGGGCTTCGTTCAGCTGTTCCTGCGAGAACGGGATCTTCATGCGCAGGATCTTGGCGCTGTTGAACAGGCGCTCGGTGTGCTCGGCCAGGCGGAAGATGGCGGTGGCGCCGTCGGCCGTCTTGTAGGCGCGCACGCCCTCGAAGGCGCCGCAGCCGTAGTGCAGCGTGTGGCTCAGCACGTGGATCTTGGCGTCGCGCCAGTCCACGAGTTCGCCGTCCATCCAGATCTTGCCGTCACGGTCGTCCAGCGAGGGGGGGATCGAGCTCATTTCCTGATTCCTTTGGGAGCGGTGTGGGGGTGCGACCCACTGGGAAGTCGCAAAAGCTTTCGATTTTACGGCCGAGCCCGGAACCGGGTGCCCGACAATGGCCGGTTGTGCCAACCAGTGGAAAAAGGGTTCCCGTGTCCGTATTCAAGAACGTCATCGTCTATCGCATCGAACCTGCCTGGTCCCAATCACTGACCGAGGCAGAAGAAGGGCTGGCCAAGCAACGCTTCGTGCCTTGCGGCCCCTCGCAGGAAAAGTCCGCCGGCTGGGTCGAGCCGCGCGGCGAGGCCAACGGCCCGCTGGTGGAGTCCATCGACGGCCAGTGGCTGGTCGAGTACATGATCGAAAGCAAGCAGGTCCCCGGCTCCGTGGTGCGCCGCAAGCTCGACGAGCGCTGCGCCCAGATCGAGACCACCACCGGCCGCAAGCCCGGCAAGAAGGAAAAGAAGGAGCTCAAGGAAGACATCACCCTCGAGCTGCTGCCCATGGCCTTCACGCGCAGCGCGCGCGTGACGGTGTGGATCGACAAGGCCGAGAACCGCCTCGTGATCAACTGCGGCAACGCGGCGCGCGCCGACGAAGTGGTCACCAGCCTCGTGAAGTCGCTCGACGGCTTTGCCGTGGCGCTGATCAACACGCAGATCGAGCCGGCCGCCGCCATGGCCAACTGGCTGTTGACGCAGGAGCCGCCGGCCGGCTTCAGCATCGATCGCGAGTGCGAGCTCAAGGCCTCGGACGACTCCAAGGCCGTGGTGCGCTACGCCAAGCACGCGCTGGACATCGACGAGGTCAAGCAGCACATCACCGACGGCAAGCGCCCGACGCGCCTGGCGCTCACCTGGGACGACCGCGTGTCCTTCGAGCTGACGCACGGCCTGCTGATCCGCAAGATCACCTTCCTCGAAGGCACGGGCGACGGCGCGGCGGGCGGCAAGAAGGAAGACAACTTCGACGCCGACGTGGCCATTGCCACCGGCGAACTCGGCCAGCTGGTGCCGGCGCTGCTCGATGCGTTGGGTGGTGAAGCGGCGTTCTCGGCGGCCCCGCCGGATGAAGCGCCGAAGGCTGCGGCCACTGCGCCTGCAACGCAGGCCGACACGCCCGAAGAAGAAGACGCGCCGTTCTGAGGTTCCGAATCAGGCGAAGCGCCCGCGCCGCCTTCAGGCCGCGGGCGTTTCTTCGTCGGCCGACGCCTCGGGCCGCGTGAGCGTCCAGCTCTGCAGCTTGCCGCCGTTGAACACGGCATCGACGTAGGAGCCGCCGGCATCGGTCCAGCGGTACAGCTCGGGCTGCTCGTTCTCGGGCGAGCGCTGCTCGCCGAGCGCGCGCGTCATCGCGATGACGTGCATCAGCGTCACGCCGGGCTTGAGCTTGGCATTCAGCATCACCGAGCTCGCCACCGTGCCGATGGGCCGGTCGGCGGCCCGCTTGAGCACCTGCATCGTGCGGTTGAAGTGCATCAGCAGGAACATCACGATCGCACCGCCGGCGAACGCCACGCCGCCCCATCCGTATTGGTGCCACGACAGGCCGAGGAGAACGACGGCCCCCACGGGCACCAGCAATTTCTGGAAATTCATGGGGCGCATTGTCGCCGCCCGGTGGAAGGCCCTCGCAGGCCGATGCAGTTGCCCCAGGGGTCGCGCACCTGGGCCATGTGCTCGTCGCCCTCGAGCCGCAGCGGGCCGCGGTACAGCGGCGCGCCGCAGGCCTCGAGGTGGGCCAGCGCCGCATCGAAGTCGGCGACGTTCCAGTACACGACCGAGCCCGAGGCACCCGCGCCGACCTTCGCATCGGCCGGCACGAGTTCCAGCAGCACGCCGTGGACCGACAGGCACTCGAAGGCCGGCGAGCCGATCGACAGCGGCACCGCATCGGGGAAGGCGTCGGCGTACCAACGCAGCGCCGCATTCACATCGGTGACGTGGACCATGACGGCGGCAATGGGCGGTGCGGTGGATTTCATTCGGCGACAGCGGGAAACGGCCCGCGATTGTGCGGCCGCGACCCCGCCGCAGTAGCCGCCGTGGCTACCGCCGGGCGCAGAAAGCGGTACTCCCGGCGAAAGGCGCACGATGCCGGGGCGGGTGCGGGCACATTTCGCCGCACGGGCATCTGCCCGGGCCACCGAGAAACGCATGAACATCCCGCGTTCCGTCACCATCGTTCGACTCACCCTTGCCGCCGCACTCGCGGGCACCGTCCTCAGCGGTTGCTACGTGGTGCCGCTCGGACAACCCGCTCCCGTCGCGCCGTCGCAGCAAAGCTACGCCGTGGCACCGGGGCCGGTGTCGCAGACCTTCAGCGCGCGGCTGTATCCGTCGAACGCCGAAGCCGCGCGCTACGGCGCCGTCGGGGGCACGGTGACCAACGACATGAACGGCCGCGGCCACTTCAGCGCGCAGATCGGTGCCGAACAGTTTCAGGGAGAGGCGACCCGCGTGGCCGGCTCGCGCACCGCCGGGGTGGCGAACGCCACCGGCAGTCGCGGCGGCAACCTGAGTTGCCAGTACACGATGAACTCCGCCACCTTGGGCAGCGGCCAGTGCGTGCTCAACAACGGGCCGGCGTTCACGATGCACATCGGAAGCTAAGCAAGCAAAGAACACAGAAGGCCAGGGAGGCCAGGGAAGGTAGGGAGGGTAGGCCCGGCGCGTGTCCACCGCGCGCCGGGCGTTTTTTTGTCCGTCCTACCAGTTCACGAGCTGCCGCATCTTGCGTCGCAGCTCGCGTTCGCGCTTCTGCTCGGCGTTCCAGTCGTCGCGGATGGCCAGCGTGACCGACAGCGCCATCAGCAGGATCACGAACGCAAAGGGCAGCGCGAACACGATGGTCGCCGTCTGGATCGCCTTGATGCCACCCGCGAACAGCAGGCTCAGCGCAATCGCCGCCACCAGCACGCCCCAGGTGATCTTGACGCGCGCCGGCGGATTCGGGTTGCCCTTGGTGCTCATGATGCCCAGCACCAGCGTCGCGGAATCGCCCGAGGTCACGAAGAACACGAACACCAGCAGCGTCGCCACGATGGACAGCAGCCCGCCCATGGGCATGGCCTGGAACATCACGAACATGGTGGTCGACACGTCGGCCTTCACCGACTCGACCAGCGGCACGCCCTGGAAGATCTCGAAGTTGAGCGCGGCGCCACCAAACACCGAGAACCACGCGAAGCCCACCAGCGTGGGCGCGATCACCGTGCCCAGGATGAACTGGCGGATCGTGCGGCCGCGCGACACGCGCGCAATGAACAGGCCCACGAACGGCGACCACGCCAGCCACCAGGCCCAGTAGAAGAGCGTCCAGTCGGCCACCCACGAGCTGTTGCGGAACGGGTTCATGCGCAGGCTCATGCGCACGAACTCGGCGAGGTACGAACCCAGCGTGTTGGTGAAGGTCTCGACGATGGCAATGGTCGGCCCCACCACCAGCACCGTGAGCGCCAGCAGCGCCGCCAGCACCAGGTTGCCCATCGACAGCCACTTCACGCCGCGCTCGACACCGGTGACCGCCGAGGTGATGAACAGCACCGTCGTCACCACGATGATCACCGCCTGCGTCCAGCGGCCGATGTCCGTGCCGAAGGCCGCGTGCAGCCCGCTGTTGATCTGCGTGGCGCCCATGCCCAGCGAGGCCGCCACGCCGAAGGCCGTGGCCACCACGGCCAGCACGTTGAAGGCCGGCGACAGCCGCTGCACGAAGCGCCACGGCAGCGCCTCGGTGGCCGAGCTGACCAGCGGCAGCGCCTTGCGGCGGAAGCTGAAGAAGGCGATCGACAGGCCGACGATGCCGTAGATCGCCCAGGGGTGCAGCCCCCAGTGGAAGAAGGCGTAGCGCATGGCCACGCCGGCCGCATCGGGCGTACCGGGGATCACACCGGGCGGCGGGTTCGCGTAGTGCGAGATCGGCTCGGCCACGCCCCAGAACACCAGGCCGATGCCCATGCCGGCCGCGAACAGCATCGCGAACCAGGCGCCGATGGAGAACTCGGGCTCGTCGTCCTCGTCGCCCAGCTTCAGGTCGCCGAAGCGGCTGAAGGCCAGAAAGAAGGCCAGCACCACCAGCCCGAGCACCACCCACAGGTAGAACCAGCCGAAGTTGCGCGTGATGTCGGCGAGCGCGGTGCTGAACACGCGGTCGAGCGACGCGGGAGACACCAGCCCCCACAGCACGACCACGGCGATCAGCCCGGCGGAGACGATGAGTTGCATGGCGGGACCCTCCGTAAAAATGAATGATGCGCCTGCAGCGCCGCGCGTCAGTCCAGACGCCGCACCACGTCCATCGCTTCTTCGATGCGGTCGACCGGGTGGATGGTCAGGCCTTCGATCTCCTTCGTGCCCTTGCGCGGCGCGTTGGCCTTCGGCACCACGGCCACGCTGAAGCCCAGCTTGGCGGCTTCGCGCAAGCGCTCCTGGCCGCGCGGCGCAGGCCGCACCTCGCCGGCCAGGCCGACTTCGCCGAAGGCGATGAAGCCCTTGGGCAGCGGCTTGCCGCGCAGGCTCGAGGTGATGGCCAGCATCACGGCCAGGTCGGCCGCGGGCTCGCTGATGCGCACGCCGCCCACCGCGTTGACGAACACGTCCTGGTCCATGCAGGCCACGCCCGCGTGGCGGTGCAGCACGGCCAGCAGCATCGCGAGGCGGTCGCGGTCCAGGCCCACCGACAACCGGCGCGGGCTCGGCCCGCCGTTGTCGACCAGCGCCTGGATTTCCACCAGCATCGGCCGCGTGCCTTCGAGCGTGACCAGCACCACGCTGCCGGGCACCGGCTCGGCGTGCTGGCTCAGGAAGATCGCGCTCGGGTTGGTCACGCCCTTCAGGCCGCGCTCGGTCATGGCGAACACGCCGATCTCGTTCACCGCGCCGAAGCGGTTCTTGATGGCGCGCACGAGGCGAAAGCTCGAGTGCGTGTCGCCTTCGAAGTACAGCACCGTGTCGACCATGTGCTCGAGCACGCGCGGGCCGGCCAGCGCACCTTCTTTCGTGACGTGGCCCACCAGCACCACGGCCGTGCCGCTGGTCTTGGCGAAGCGCGTGAGGTGCGCCGCGCATTCGCGCACCTGCGCCACCGAGCCGGGCGCGGAGGTGAGCTGGTCGGAGTACACGGTCTGGATGGAGTCGATCACCGCGATGGCCGGGCGCGTGGCGTCGAGCGTGGCGATGATTTTTTCGAGCTGGATCTCGGCCAGCACCTGCACCTGCGAGTGGTCGAGCCCGAGCCGCTTGGAGCGCAGCGCCACCTGCGAGCCGCTTTCCTCGCCGGTGACGTACAGCGCGTTCTGCCCCGCGCGCTGCAGCGCGTCGACCGCCTGCAGCAGCAGCGTCGACTTGCCGATGCCCGGGTCGCCGCCGATCAGCGTGACGCCGCCCGACACGATGCCGCCGCCGAGCACGCGGTCGAGCTCGTCGAGCCCGGTGGGCGTGCGTGCGACATCGGTGGCTTCGATTTCCGAGAGCGTGGCGAGTTCGGACGCGCCCGCGAGCGACGCGAACTGCGTGCCGAAGCGGTTGTTGGCCGGTCCGTTGGCCGCGCCGGCGACCTGTTCGATGAGTGTGTTCCATGCGCCGCAGCTGGGGCATTTGCCGAGCCACTTGGGGCTGGTGCCGCCGCATTCGCTGCAGACGAAAGTTGTTTTGTCCTTGGCCATGCAGCGAGTTTAGGGGGCGCGGTTCAGGCGATGGCGAATTCGCGCACCAGCAGGTCCGCGAACGCCGCCGCGGCCGGCGAGAGCGATCGGCCCTGCCGCGTCACGACCGCGATGTTGCGCGCCACCGTCGGGCGCATGAGCCGTCGCGCGACCAGCCGCGTGTGGTCGGCGTGCGCGAGGATCGACGCCGGCAGCAGCGCCGGGCCGAGCCCGCTGGCCGCCATCGCGAGCGCCGTGGTCAAGAGCGTCACCTCGTAGGCGATGTCCAGCCGCACGCCGGCGGTTGCCGCGGCAATGTCGATGCTGCTGCGCACGCCGTACCCGGGCTTGACCGTGATCAGCGGATGGCCCGCGAGCTGCCGCCAGGTGATGCGGTCGGTGCCAGGCAGACGCAGGTCGCGGTCGGCAATCACCGCGAGGTGGTCGTGCACGAACACGCGCTGGTCCAGCCCCGGCGTGCGCGCCTGCAGCGTGCCCACGCCGAAGTCGACCTGCTCGCCGAGCACCTTCTCCACGAACTGCCCGGGCGCGCAGTCTTCGATGGCCACCTTCACGTCGGGATGCAGGTCGAGGTAGCGGCGCAGGGCCTTGGGCATCAGCGTCTGCGCGATGGTGGACGTGGCCGCGATGCGCACGCGCCCGCGCCGGCCCGCCGCCAGCTCGGCCATGCCGGTGCCCAGTGCATCGAGTTCGGCCAGCACGCGCTCGGCGTAGGCGATGGCCTCGTTCGCGGCTTCGGTGCGTTGCAGCGAACGCGTGGTTCGGTCGAACAGGCGCACGCCGAGCCGCGCTTCGAGCTCGCGCAGCAGCACGCTGACGGCCGGCTGGGTCAGCGACAGCGCAGCCGCCGCACTCGACAACTGGCCGCTGTGGTACACGGCCGCGAACGCGCGCAGCTGCCGCACCGAGGGCACGCCGCGCATTGATAGTGGTTTTTTATGAATGGCCATGAAAGTTTCACTTTTTCCGCGAGCCGGTTCGGCACTGTAATGGCGCCTCACAAGAATCTGGAGACAAGCGACCCATGACCGAGCAACTGCAAGCCCAGGTGCTGATCGTCGGCGCCGGCCCCGTGGGGTTGACGCTGGCCATCGACCTGGCGCAACGCGGCATCGACGTGCTGATGACCGAGATCCGCCACCGCGGCGAGCCGCCCAACGTGAAGTGCAACCACGTGGCGGCGCGTTCGATGGAGGTGTTCCGCCGCCTGGGCGTGGCACAGGCACTGCGCGACGCGGGCCTGCCGGCCGACTACCCGAACGACGTGGCCTACCGCACTGCGGTGACGGGCATGGAGCTGTCGCGCATTCCGATCCCCGCGCGCCGCGAGCGCTACACCGCCACCGGCGGCCCCGACACCTGGTGGCCCACGGCGGAACCGCCGCACCGCATCAACCAGATCTTTCTCGAGCCGGTGCTGTTCGCGCATGCCGGGGGCACGCCCGGTCTGCGCATCCGCAACCGCACGCGCATCGACGACTTCGAGCAGGACGACGAGGGCGTGTGGGCCACCGGCGTGGACCTGGACGACGGCCGCGCGGTGCGCATCCGCTGCCAGTACCTCGTCGGCTGCGACGGCAGCCGCTCGACGGTGCGCAAGAAGATCGGCGCCAGCCTGCACGGCACCGACGTGGTGGGCCGCGTGCAGTCGACGTACTTCCGTGCGCCCGCGCTGCTGGGCCTGCTGAAGCACCCGCCGGCCTGGGCCACCTTCGCGCTGAACCCGCGCCGCTGCGGCAACGTGTACGCCATCGACGGGCGCGAGACTTGGCTGCTGCACAACTACCTGCTGCCCGAGGAGACCGACTTCGATTCGATCGACCGCGACTGGGCGATCCGCCAGATCCTCGGCGTGGACGACGACTTCGAGTACGAAGTGATCTCCAACGAAGACTGGGTCGGGCGCCGGCTCGTGGCCGACCGCTTCCGCGACCGCCGCGTGTTCATCTGCGGCGACGCCGCGCACCTGTGGATTCCGATGGCGGGCTACGGCATGAACGCCGGCATCGCCGATGCGATGAACCTCTCGTGGCTGCTCGCGGGCCGGCTGCACGGCTGGCTGGCCGAGGGCGCGCTCGCGGCGCACGAGGCCGAGCGCCAGCCGATCACCGAGCAGGTGTCGCGGTTCGCGATGAACCACGCGCTCGCGCTCCAGCGCCAGCGCGAAGGCGTGCCCGAGAACATCGAGGCGCCCGGGCCCGAGGGCGACGCGCTGCGCGCCGCGCGCGGCCAGGCGCTGTACGACCTGAACGTGCAGCAGTACTGCTGCGGCGGCCTCAACTTCGGCTACTTCTACGACGGCTCGCCGCTCATCGCCTACGACGGCGAGGCCGCGCCCGCCTACACGATGTACGAGTTCACGCCCTCGACCGTGCCGGGCTGCCGCACGCCGCACCTGTGGCTGGACGACGGGCGCTCGCTGTACGACGCGATGGCGATGCCCGGCGAGGGCTACACGCTGCTGCGCTTCGACCCCGCGATCGATGTCGCACCGCTCGAAGCCGCCGCCGCGGCGCGCGGCCTGCCGCTGCGCACGCTCGACATCCGCGCCTCGGCCGCCACCGCCGTGTACGACCGGCCGCTCGTCATCTCGCGCCCCGACCAGCACGTGGCCTGGCGCGGACATGCCGTGCCGGCCGACGCGCTCGCGCTGGTCGACCTGCTGCGCGGCGCCGCCGTGGTGGCCGCACCGACACCCGAAAAAGAAAGAGAGACAAGCCAATGAACCGTCGCCATGCCTTGCGCCATCTGGGCGCGCTGTCCGCCGCCGCCTGCGCCGCAGGCCCCGCCCTCGTGCGGGCACAAGGCGACAAGCCCATCACCATCGTCGTGCCCTACGCGCCCGGCGGCACGACCGACATGCTCGGCCGGCTCATCGCGCAGCAGCTGGGCACCGCCCTGGGCCGCACCGTGATCGTCGACAACCGGCCGGGCGCCGGCACCGCCATCGGCGCCTCGCAGGTGGCGCGCGCCGCGCCCGACGGCTCGACGCTGCTGGTCGCGACCAGCACCACGCTCGCCATCAACCCCTGGCTCTACAAGAAGCTCTCGTACGACCCCGCGAAAGACTTCGCGCCCGTCGGCCTCATCGGCGCAGTGCCGCTGATGGTGGTGGTGCACCCGTCGGTGCCGGCGACCACGCTGGCCGAGCTGGTTGCGCTCGCGAAGTCGCGGCCCGACGCCCTGAGCTACGGCTCCGCCGGCAACGGCAGCCCGCAGCACCTGGGCGCGGAGATGTTCAAGGTCGCGACCGCCGCGAACATGGTGCACGTGCCCTACAAGGGCAGCGCGCTCGCGCTGACCGACCTGCTCGGCGGCCAGCTGCAGCTCATGTTCACCGACATCGCGCCGGCCCTGCAGCACGTGCGCAGCGGCAAGCTGCGCGCGCTGGCCGTGACCTCGCGCAAGCGCCAGCCGACCTTCCCCGCCGTGCCGACCGTGGCCGAGTCGGGCGTGGCCGGTACCGCCGATTTCGAGGCGGTGGCGTGGCAGAGCGTGGTCGCGCCCGCAGGCACGCCCAAGGCCTTCATCGACCGCTGCAGCCAGGAGATCGCCCGCCTCGTCGCGCAGCCCGCGCTGCGCCAGAAGCTCGAGAACGAAGGCTTCGAGCCGGCCGCGCCGGGGGCGCACGGCGCGGGCGCGCCGGAACAGCTGGCAGCCTACATCCGCAGCGAAACCGAACGCTGGGGGCGCGTGATCCGCGCCTCCGGCACGACGATCGATTAGGGCCTGTTCACCCTATTTCCGGGGTCGCGAAGGTCTGCCAGCGCGGGCCAATCAAGGCGCGTGACGCCGCGCGTGCATGCGCACGCACAAGGAGCGCAACGCCGAGTGGCCCGCGCTGGCAGACCTTCCCGAAGGGTTGGCGGGCCAAGGGGCCGTCTGCGGCGTTGCCCGCGCTTGCAAGGCTTCAGCCTTGCTGCGCACGGGCGCCTTGCATCCAGCCC
>NZ_JBXAJX010000011.1:0-114676 GCF_058797695.1 Variovorax sp. GW823-FHT02B07 | reverse complement strand
CACCGCGTGCAGCTCCAGAAGCTTGAACTTCATCAACACCTTCATCGCATGGCGCGCGTGCTTCACAGGGTCTCGCTTTAAAGTCGCCGACACGCTGTCTGCAACGCACGCTCCACATCGGTGAAGACGCCGCCATGCCCTGGAATCACCTGCCGCGGCGCCAACTGACTAGTGCCTAAAACAAAAAAGCCTGATGAGATGAGCTCATCGGGCTTCCTATTGGGCTTTCAAAACCCGCACTTCGCAGGCCTCATGAGCCCGCGAGCAGCGCTTACCTTACTTAAGCCGCCAGCCGCTGCTCAATCGCAGCCTTCGTCTCCGGCAATTCCTTCGGCAGATGGTGCGCCAGCTGCTGGAACAGCTCCGTATGCAGCTTCAGCTCCGCCTGCCAAGCCGCCTTGTCGATGCTCGTGACGGTAGCGAACTGCTCGGCGCTGAAATCAAGCCCAGTCCAGTTCAGGTCTTCATAACGCGGGCTCACGCCGGTGATGTGCTCGACACCTTCCGTCGCCTTGCCTTCCACGCGGTCGATCATCCACTTCAGCACGCGCATGTTCTCGCCGTAGCCTGGCCAGACGAACTTGCCGTCCGCGCCCTTGCGGAACCAGTTGGTCGTGTAGATCTTCGGCAGCTGGGCGCCCGAGGCTTGCAGCTTCTTGCCCAGGTCGAGCCAGTGCTGGAAGTAGTCGCTCATGTTGTAGCCCATGAACGGCAGCATCGCGAACGGATCGCGGCGCACCACGCCCTGCTGGCCGGCGGCCGCAGCGGTGGTTTCGGAGCCCATCGTGGCGGCCATGTAGACGCCTTCGACCCAGTTGCGGGCTTCGGTGACCAGCGGCACGGTCGTCGAACGGCGGCCACCAAAGATGAAGGCGTCGATCTTCACGCCCTTCGGATCGTCCCAGGCTTCGTCGAGCGCGGGGTTGTTGGTGGCGGCGACGGTGAAACGCGCGTTCGGGTGGGCGGCCTTGGCGCCGGTTTCCTTGGCGATCTGCGGCGTCCACTCCTTGCCTTGCCAGTCGATGCAGTGCGCGGGCGCGTCGCCCATGCCTTCCCACCAGACGTCGCCGTCGTCGGTCAGCGCCACGTTCGTGAAAATCACGTCACGGTGCAGGCTGGCCATGCAGTTCGGGTTGGTCAGGTCGTTGGTGCCCGGGGCCACGCCGAAGTAGCCGGCTTCGGGGTTGATGGCGCGCAGCGTGCCGTCGGCTTGCGGCTTGATCCAGGCGATGTCGTCGCCGATGGTCGTGACCTTCCAGCCCTCGAAGCCCGCCGGCGGGATCAGCATCGCGAAGTTGGTCTTGCCGCAAGCGCTCGGGAAAGCAGCTGCCACGTGGTGCTTCTTGCCCTCGGGGCTGGTCACGCCCAGGATCAGCATGTGCTCGGCCAGCCAGCCTTCGTCGCGGCCCATGTTCGAGGCGATGCGCAGTGCGAAGCACTTCTTGCCCAGCAGCGCGTTGCCGCCGTAGCCCGAGCCGTAGCTCCAGATCTCGCGCGTCTCGGGGTAGTGAACGATGTACTTGGTGGTGTTGCAGGGCCAGGTCACGTCCTTCTGGCCGGCCTCGAGCGGTGCACCCACGGTGTGAACGCAGGGCACGAACTCACCGTCGGTGCCCAGCACCTCGTACACGGCCTTGCCCATGCGGGTCATGATGCGCATGTTGACGGCCACGTAGGGGCTGTCGGACAGCTCGATGCCGATGTGTGCAATGGGCGAGCCCAGCGGGCCCATGCTGAAGGGCACCACGTACATGGTGCGGCCCTTCATGCAGCCGTCGAACAGGGGCTGCAGCGTCGTGCGCATCTCGGCCGGGGCCATCCAGTTGTTGGTGGGGCCGGCGTTTTCCTTCTGTGCGGAGCAGATGAAGGTGCGGTCTTCGACACGTGCGACGTCGCTCGGATCGGACATCGCGAGGAACGAGCCCGGGCGCTTGGCGGGGTTCAGCTTCTTGAAGGTGCCGGCGTCGACCAGTTGCTGGCAGAGGCGGTCGTATTCTTCCTTGCTGCCGTCGCACCAGTGGACGGCATCGGGTTTGCACAGTGCGGCCATGTCGGCCACCCAGGCGATCAGCTTGGCGTTCTTGACGTATGAGGGCGCCTGAATGGGAAGGCCCTTCATCGTGGGTGCGTTCATCGGAAATCTCCTAAGTTGAAAAATCGTCTTTCCGAACGGGGCGCCGCGCCTGACCAGGCACGGAGGTCCGTTTGAGAAAACGTTTCGCTTCGGGAGATTGCGTCAACGCGGGCCGCACAGCCCGCGGACAAAAGCGCGAAAGCCTGTCAGTTCAGGCGAGAAAAACGGCGATGGACGCCAGCAGCAGCATCAGCACGCCGCCGGCCAGCGGCAGCACGAGGGGCATCAGGTGAACGACCGATTCGACGGCGTCATGTTCGGCGGCGGCAGCGTGGCCGTGCTCGGCGGGGGTGGGATGGGACATCGGGAAATACCTCGAATACGCAAATGACAACGCATCAAATGCAGTCAACCGCAAATGACAAAACTCCCGCCATTTTACCGGCGAGGCGCCGTCAGCGGGTCTAGGGGGTTGCGAGGAGCCCTCAGTGCTGCTCCACCGCTTCGAAACCGGCGTCTTTCAGGGCGCTCAACACGCTCGCCAGGTGGGCCCGACCGCGCGTTTGCAGCACCAGCTCGACGTCGACATTCTGCGCCGCCAGCATGGTGAAGGCGCGCTGGTGGTGCACCTCGTCGACGTTAGCGCCCGCTTCGGCCACGGTGGCCGTAATCTGGGCCAGCGAGCCCGGCACATCGCGCGCGCTGACGCGCACCCGGGCGAGCCGCCCGGCGCGCACCATGCCACGCTCGATGATGGCCGCGAGCAGCAGCGGATCGATGTTGCCGCCCGACAGCACCAGGCCCACGCGCTTGCCGCGAAAGCGTTCCGGATGCCGGATCAGCGCCGCCAGGCCGGCCGCGCCCGCGCCTTCGACCAGGGTTTTTTCGATCTCGAGCAGCATCAAAACGCCCTGCTCGATGTCGCCTTCATCCACCAGCAGCAGGTCGTCGACCTTGGCGGCGATGATCTCCCGCGTCAGCACGCCGGGCGTGCCGACCGCGATGCCTTCGGCGATCGTGCTCGTGCCTTGCGCGTGGTGCGTGCCCTTGACGGCATTCACCATCGCCGGAAAGCGCTGCGTCTGCACGCCGACGATCTCGATGCCGGGCTTGATCTCGCGCGCCGCGACGGCCATGCCGGCGATGAGCCCGCCGCCGCCGACCGCTACCACCAGCGTGTCGAGGTCGGGCACCGCGTCGAGCATCTCGAGTGCGATCGTGCCCTGGCCGGCAATGATGGCTTCGTCGTCGTAGGGGTGCACGAAGGTCAGGCCTTCGCGCTCGGCCAGTGCCAGCGCATGGGCGCGCGCCGCGTCGAGCGTGTCGCCGTGCAGCACCACCTCGGCGCCGAAGCCGCGCGTGCGCTCGATCTTCACGCCGGGCGTGAAGCGCGGCATCACGATGAGTGCGCGCAGGCCCAGCCGCTGCGCGTGATAAGCCACACCCTGCGCATGGTTGCCGGCCGACATGGCGATCACGCCGCGCGTGCCACCTTCAGACAAATCGACCAGCTTGTTGCACGCTCCGCGCTCCTTGAAGGAGGACGTGAACTGCAGGTTCTCGAACTTGAGGAACACCTGCGCGCCCACGATTTCAGAGAGCGTGCGCGACTCCACGCAGGGCGTGTTGAGCACCTGGCCCTGCAGGCGCGCCGCGGCGCGACGGATAGCTTCGATTCCGACCATGGCGCGCATTGTGGCTGGAATCCAGCGGATCAGGGTTTTTACTCTTTCGGCGTCTTCCCGAAGCCAAAAGTCTGCGTTATGGTCGCTCCAAGTATTTCCTCGCAGGAGGTTGCCTGATGGTCAAGCGTGCGGGTGTCGATGTGGTGGCTGCTGCGGTGCGCGGGCAGGCCTTGCCTTCGCCCGGCCTCAAGGAAGCACCGGTGCTCGAGCTCATGTGCTCGCACTTCGTGCTCACGCTCGCCGCCAAGCAGGGGCCGCGCTTCAATGTGCGGCGCGATATCAACGGATTGCTCTCGCTCACCGGGCGCCACCTCGTGTGGCCCGCCGCGGTGCTCCAGCGATTGCGCGAGTTCCTGGGCCGCCGCTGTGCGGGCAACGAAGCGTGGAAAGGCGTCGAAGATTTCGACGGCCGCACGCTGCTCGAACGCCACGGCGTGTGGCGCGGCCCGTATGAAGAAGGCACGCTGTTCTTCTACCTCGACGAGTACGCGAAAGACCAGCCGAAAGACCTGCTCTCGGTGCTGGCCGTCACGCGCGACTGGCTCACGCACGCGCTGCGCAAGCAGTCCACGCTGGTCGAGAAGAACATCGATGCGCTCGCTGGCCTCTTGCAGCTCAACAAGGCCGAGCGCGCGCTGCTTCTGTACGGCACGCTCGCGCGCTATCAGCGCGACCTGCGCTCGCTGTTGGTCGAGTTCAAGGTCAACAACGCGCCCGAGGCCTATGCTGCCATCGCCGACATCGCAGGCGTCAACGCGAGCGAAGTGGGCGAAGCGCTGCGCGCGGGCTCGCGGCTGGAGCGCATCGGCCTCGTCGAGAACCTCATCTCCGAGCACAACATCACCGACCTTGCCGACCTCATGAAGGTCAGCGAGAAGCTGCCGCCTGTGCTCATGCGCGAGTACCGCGACCACAACGAGCTGATGGCCGTGTTCACGCGGCCCTCGGCCAAGAGCGCGCTCACGCCGCACGATTTTTCCTTCGTGCAGGAAGACGCGCAGATGCTCGTCACGCTGCTGCGCGCGGCCGTCGCGCGCAAGGAGCCCGGCGTCAACGTGCTGCTGTACGGCCCGCCCGGCACTGGCAAGACCGAGCTGGCCAAGGTGGTCGCGCAGGCCGCGGGCCTGGAGCTCTTCGAGGTCGAGTACGCCGACCGCGACGGCAACTCGCTCAGCGGCCGCGACCGCTACCGCTCGCTGCAGATCGCGCAGGTCTTCCTCAAGGGCAGCGCGCAGGCCGCGTTGCTGTTCGACGAGGTCGAGGACGTGTTCCCGCCCATCAGCACCGAGGCCGCGCAGTTCATGGCGCGCGCCGAGCAGATCCCCGCGCCCGCCAGCGGCAGCGTGAGCGGCAAGGCCTGGGTCAACCAGATCCTCGAGGCCAACCCCGTGCCCACGCTGTGGGTCACCAACCGCATCGAGCAGATCGACCCGGCCTTCCGCCGCCGCTTCGCCTACCACCTCGAACTCAAGTCGCCGCCGCCCGGCGCGCGCGAGCAGCTCGTCAAGAAGACGCTCGAAGGCGTGGTCGTGTCCGAGGCCTTCACCGCCAAACTGGCCGAGCGCAAGGGCCTCACGCCCGCGCAGATCCGCACCGCCGTGCGCTTCGCCGGCCTGGCGAAGACCGACGAGGCTTCGGTCGAGGCCCTCATCGAGCGCCAGCTGCGCAACGCCGACCTCGCGCTGGGCACGCTCGACAAGAGCCCGGCCGAGCGCCGCAGCGTCACCACCTATGACCTGGACATGCTCCACGTCGAAACCCGTTTCGAGATCCCGCGCATCGTCGAGGCGCTGAAGGCGCGCGGCCACGGCACGCTGTGCTTCTACGGCGCGCCCGGCACCGGCAAGACCGCGCTGGCCGAGCACATCGCCAAGGCCGTGGGGCGCCCGCTCATCGTCAAGCAGGCCAGCGACCTCATGAGCAAGTACGTCGGCGAGACCGAGCAGAACATGGCCGCCATGTTCAAGGAGGCCGAGTCCGAGAAGGCCGTGCTGCTGCTCGACGAGGCCGATTCGTTCCTGCAGGACCGGCGCGGCGCGCAGCGCACCTACGAGGTCACCGAGGTCAACGAGATGCTGCAGGGCATGGAGCGCTTTCGCGGCGTGTTCGTGTGCACCACCAACCTGCTCGACCGGCTCGACCAGGCGGCGCTGCGGCGCTTCACCTTCAAGATCAAGTTCATGCCGCTCACCGCCGCCCAGCGCGAGCGCATGTTCGTCACCGAGGCGCTTGCGGGCGACGCGGCCCTGCTCACCGGCGAGGTGCGCGCGCGCCTGGCGCTGCTGTCGCAGCTGTGCCCGGGCGACTTCGCGGCCGTGAAGCGGCAGACCGACATCCTCGCGGCCGAGTTCTCGGCGGCGGAGTTTCTCGAACAGCTCGAAGCCGAGCACCGCATCAAGCCCGAGGTGCGCGAATCGCGCGGCATGGGCTTCATCCAGTAGCGGGCGAGCGTCCCGCCCCCGCGCCCCGAACAAAAACCGATCAGCACTGTCCGCCACCGCGGACGCCAGGAGGACCCGATGGCCTTTCGCAATGCACACGCGTCGCGGCGCTCGCGGGCCCTGGCCGCCGCCACCGGCGCGGTGGCGCTCGCCCTGGCCGGCCTGCTGGCGGGGTGCGGTGGAGGCGGCGGGGGAGGAGGTGGCGGCGGTGGCTTCCCGATCGGCGTGCTGCCGACGCCCGTGCCGGGAGGCGGGGGCAACGGTGGCGAGGGCGGCATCGTCGCGTCCGCGACCGTCGCCGGCCAGTGCGTCGCGCCGCGCCGGGGCACCAACCCCGCGACGGGCCGCGCGTACCCCGACACCGCCGGCACCGTCGACAACGAGAAGAGCTGGGTGCGCGGCTGGATCGACGAAACCTACCTTTGGTACAACGAGGTGCCCACCACGCTCAAGGCGTCCGACTACGCCACGCCGTTGACCTGGTTCAGCGTGCTCAAGACGCAGGCCACCACGCCCTCGGGCCAGCTCAAGGACCGCTTTCACTTCTACCTCGACACCGAGGCGTACCGCCTGGAGTCGGAGGGCGGCGTGTCGGTCGGCTACGGCATGGACACGGCGGCGGTGCGCAGCTCGCCGCCGCGCAACATCCGCCTCGCCTTCGTCGAGCCGGGTTCGCCGGCGGCGGCGGCCGGCCTGGCGCGCGGGGCCAAGCTGGTCGGGGTCGACGGCGTCGACGTGGTGGCCAGCACCGGGCAGGCCAACGTCGACATCATCAACCGCGCGATCTCGCCGCAGAACCTCGGCGAGAAGCACACCTTCACCTTCGAGGTGAGCGGCACGCGCGGCAGCCCGATCGAGCTTACGGCCCAGCGCATCACGAGCACGCCGGTGCTGTACACCCGCACCATCGGGCCGGCCGGCAACCGCGTGGGCTACCTGCTGTTCAACGACCACATCTCGACCGCCGAGGGGCAGCTCGTCACGGCCATGAACACGCTCAAGCAGGACGGCGGCGTCCAGGACCTCGTGATCGACATGCGCTACAACGGCGGCGGCCAGCTGCGCATCGCGAGCCAGCTGGCCTACATGGTGGCCGGGCCGGGCCCGACGAACGGCAAGACCTTCGAGTTGCTGACCTTCAACGACAAGAACCCGTACCGCACCACGCTCGCGGACAACCTCACGCCCTTCTTCACGACCACCCGCGCCGGCCAGCCCCTGCCCACGCTGGGCCTGTCGCGCGTCACGCTGCTGACGGGCCGCAGCACCTGCTCGGCCAGCGAGTCGGTCATCAACAGCCTGCGCGGCGTGGGCGTCACGGTCAACCTCGTGGGCGCCACCACCTGCGGCAAGCCCTACGGGTTCGTTCCGCAGGACAACTGCGGCACCACCTACTTCGCGGTCAACTTCAAGGGCGTCAACCAGGCCGGTTTCGGCGACTACGGCGACGGCTTTGCACCCAATGCCAGCTGCGCCGTGGCAGACGACTTCGACCACCTGCTGGGCGACGCCGCCGAAGGCCGGCTGGCCGCGGCGCTGCGGCTGCGCGACACCGGTTCGTGCACGGCACCAACGGCATCCGCCAAGGCCGCGGACACCCAGGGCCTGGAGAAGGCCGCCACGCCGGTAGAAGAAGAACTCTTCCTGCGCCCCCGCTCGCCGCTGCGCGAGAACCGGCTGATCGACCTTGTGCCCAACCCGGGCTGACAGACGGCCTGACCCCGCGCGCGAGGCCGGCCCCGGCCTCGCGGAAAACCCCTAGCCGCACCCCATTGCCACGCCTGCGGCCTGCCACTTAGAGTTTGGCAAACGTTTGCGCAAAGGTTTGCGCAAACGTTTTCACTCCCTGGCGCCCCTTTTGGAAACCGGGCTGGAAACCAAACACTTAGGAGAAGCAGATGCGCAAATGGACAGTGACGACCTTCTGGCTCGTCGTCGTGGCCGTGCTCACGGCATGCGGCGGCGGCGGGGGCGGCAACGACGGCATCGGCCTGGCGCCCGGGTTCGCCGCAACGCCGGTGGCGCAGAAAGTCATCATCGACAGCGACTACAACACCATGAGCGACGACGGCCAGCTCGGCGTCATGGCCGCGCAGCTACAGGCCGAGGGCAAGGTGCAGGTGATGGGCATCAGCGTGGTGTCGGGCAACCAGTGGCTCAAGCAGGGCGTGGCCGACGCGCTGATGTCGGTCGAGCGCCTGGGCGTGGGCCAGCGCATCGGTGTCTACGTGGGCGAGAACTACGCCTTCAACCACGACTACGCCACCATCGAGGCCGAGATGAAGGCCGGCGCAGGCGGCGACGGCTACCTGGGCGCCTGGAGCGGCCCCGAGCCCAAGACCGACGCCGACCTCAAGCCCTCGCCCGACGGCTTCGCCACCCGCACCGTGGTGCAGCGCAAGAGCGCGGTCGATTTCATCATCGACACCGTCAAGGCCAACCCGAACGAGATCACCCTCCTGGCCATCGGCCCGCTCACCAACATCGCGCTGGCCGTGAAGAAGAGCCCCGACATCGTGCCGCTGATCAAGAAGATCATCTACATGGGCGGCGCCGTCGACGTGGCGGGCAACACCACCCATTTCGCCGAGTTCAACTGGTGGTTCGACCCCGAGGCCGCGCAGTTCGTGGTGCGCCTGCCGATCCCGCAGGTGGTGGTGCCGCTGGACGTGACCGACACCGTGTTCCTCACCAAGCCCGTCTACGACCGCATCGCGCACCCGGCCAAGCCGACCGCGGTGACCGAGGTGTTCCGCAAGCTCAACGGCTACGGCTTCAGCGGCACCAACGGCTTCGAGAACAACCCGAACTACACGCAGAACATCTGGGACACGCTGGTGCTGGCCTATCTCATCGATCCGCGCTACGCCACGCAGACCGTCGAGCGCTATGTCGACGTGGTCGCCAAGCCCGGCGCCGCCGACAACGGCCGCTCCATCGGCTACACCACGCCGCCCGCGGGCGTGCTGCTGCAGAAGATGACGGTGGTGAAGAAGTTCGACAACGCGCGCTTCTTCGAGCTCTACATCGACCTGCACACGCGACCGGTGCCGATTTCGCTGCCGGCGAGCGGCTCGTAAACCACCTGCCGTCAGCCGGCGCGCGGGGCCGGAGCGCCGATACTTCGGCCCTCGAACAGGGAACACACGCATGCTGATCGGCATCGATATCGGAACCTCCGCGGTCAAGATCGTCCTGACCGACCTGCAACTGCTGCAGGTCGTGGCCACGGTCGATCGGCCGCTCACTTCGCAGTACCCGCAGCCGCTGTGGTGCGAGCACGACCCCGACCAGTGGTGGGCCGCCGTGGCCGACGGCCTCGACGAGTTGGCGCGCACGCATCCGACGGCGATGGCCGGCGTGCAAGGCATCGGCCTGTCGGGCCAGATGCACTCGCTGGTGCTGCTCGACGAGGCCGACCGGCCCGTGCGCCCTGCGATCTTGTGGAACGACGGCCGTGCCGCCGCCGAGGCCGCCGAGCTCATGCAGTCCGACCTGGCCCTGCGCCGCGCCGTCGGCGTGCAGCCGATGGCGGGCTTCACCGGCCCCAAGCTGCGCTGGCTGCGCACCCACGAGCCCGAGGCCGTGGCGCGCGCCCGCTCGCTGCTGTTGACCAAGGACTACGTGCGCCTGCAGCTGTCGGGCGAGAAGGTGACCGACGTCACCGACGCCGCCGGCACCTGGCTGTTCGACCAGGCGCAGCGCCGCTGGTCGCCGCAGGCGCTCGCCGCCTGCGGGGTCGAGCCCGCCTGGCTGCCGCGCGTGGTCGAGTCGTGCGAACCCTGCGCCACCGTGCGCGATGCATTGGCTGCGCGCTGGGGCTTGCCGCGCGGCGTGCCGATTGCGGGCGGCGCGGGCGATGCCGCGGCGGGCGGCGTCGGCATCGGCGTGGTCGGGCCGGGCGACGGCTTCGTGTCGCTCGGCACCTCGGCGCAGATCCTGGTGGCCGACACCGCGCACCGCCCCGACCCCGAGCGGCTGGTGCACGCCTTCTGCCACGCGCTGCCGCAGCGCTGGTACCGCATGGCCGCGCTGCTCAACGGCGCGAGCCCGCTCGCGGCGCTGGCGTCGTGCACCGGCGGTGCATCGGTGGGCGCGCTGCTGGCCGAGGTCGAGGCCGCGTACGCCGGGCCGTCGCGCCTGCTCGCGCTGCCTTATCTGTTCGGCGAGCGCACGCCGCACAACAACCCGTTCGCGCGCGGCGCGATCGTCGGCCTGTCGGGCGCCACCACGCGCGCCGACCTGATGCAGGCGGTCTGCGAAGGCATCGCCTTCTCGCTCGCCGACGGCCTGGAAGCGCTGAGCGCCCAGACGGCGCGGCCCGAGCGCCTAGCGCTGATCGGCGGCGGCGCGCGCTCCGCCTTCCTGGCGCAGCTGATCGCCTCGGTGCTCGATGTGCCGCTGGTGCTGTACGAATCCGCCGACCGCGGCCCGGCCTTCGGCGCGGCGCGGCTCGCGCGGCTGGCGGTCACGGGCGAAGACCCGGCGGGTGTGGTGGTGGCGCCGGCGGTGCGCCAGGTGCTGGCGCCCGACGCCGCCTTGCATGCGGCCTACCAGCCCCGGCTCGAGGCCTTCCGCGCGCTCTACCGCGCGATGGCGCCGGTCTGGGCGTCGGTGGCCTGACGAGGCGCTCGCCGGTTCAGTCCGGCGTGAGCCCGGCGGAGTCCACCACCTTCTTGTACACGTCGAACTCGGCGGCGATCTGCTGCGTGAATTCCGGCGGCGTGTTGCCGACGACGAAGGAGCCGGTGTCCTGGATGCGCTTGCGCACGGCAGGCTCTTCGAGCGACTTGCGCGCCGCGGCGTGCACCTTGTCCACCACGTCCTTGGGCAGGCCCTTGGGGCCCGCGATGCCGTAGTACGCCATGCGGTTTACCGGCGCCAGGCCGACCTCCTTGAAGGTCGGCACGTCGGGCAGGTCCTTCAGGCGCTCGGACGCCGCCACGACGATCGGGATCAGCCGACGGTCCTTGATGAAGGGCAGCGCCGACGGCAGGTTGTCGAAGATCATCGCGACCTGGCCCGCGACGGTGTCATTGAGCGCCGGGCCCGATCCCCGGTAGGGAATGTGCGTGACGGACGCGCCGGCCATGCCCTTGTACAGCTCCATCTGCAGGTGCCCGATGCTGCCCGTGCCTGCGGTGGCGTAGGCGTACTTGCCGGGGTTCTTCTTCAGCACCTCGATGAAGCCCTTGTAGTCCCGGGCCGGAAAGCTGGGGTGGACCGCAATGACATTGGGCGTCGCCGCCAGGTTGATGATGGGCGTGAAGTCGGTCTTCGGGTTGTAGGGCACCTTGGGGTTGATGGCCGGATTCGCCGCCGTCGTCGACACGGTGCCGATGCCCAGCGCGTAGCCGTCGGGCGTGGCGCGCGCGGTCTCGGCGGCCCCGATCGCGCCGCCCGCGCCCGACTTGTTCTCGACGATGACGCTCTGCCCCAGGTGCCTGCCCAGGGGCTCGGAGATGACGCGCGCAATGATGTCCGTCGTGCCGCCCGGCGCGAACGGCACCTGCAGCTTGACGGGCTTGTCGGGGTAGCCCTGCGCGTGGGCGGGCACGGTTGCCGCCAGCAGGCAGGCGAGGGCGAACAGGGTGGGGTTTTTGGGCAAGGTGTCTTCCTCCTCTTGGATTGATGGAATGGGCGGGATGAGTGGGGGGCGGGTCAGGGGCGCCGCGGAATCAGGCAGTTCGCGTCGAGCTCGCCCGGGTCGTTGACGCCGAGCATCGCCATGTTCCGGTCGACCTCGTCCCGCAGCAGCCGGATCGCGTGCGTGACGCCCGCGTGGCCGCCCACGGCGGCGGCATACATGAACGGGCGGCCGGCGAACACGGCCTTGGCGCCCAGCGCCAGCGCCTTCAGCACGTCGCTGCCGCGACGCACGCCGCCGTCGACCATCACGGGCAGCTCGCCCGCGGCGTCCAGCACCTGCGGCAGGGCGCGCAGGGCCGGGGCCGCGCCGTCGAGCTGCCGGCCGCCGTGGTTGGAGACGATGAGGCCATCGACGCCGAGCTGGCGCGCGCGGCGCGCATCGGTCGGATGAAGAATGCCCTTCAGGATCAGCGGTCCGCGCCACTGCTGCCGGATGCGGGCGATGTGGTCCCAGTGGATGTGGTCGCGGCCGGTCGTGTCGCGGATCGCGGTGCTCGAGAAAAGAGGCGCGCCGCGCGTGGCGAACGAGTTCTCGAAATGCGGCATGCCGCGCGTCACGAAGGTCCGCGCGAGCGTGCCGAGCAGCCAGCGCGGCCGCACGAGGCCGTCCCATGCCAGCCGCAGGCTGGGCCGCAGCGGCGTCGTGAAGCCGGCGCGCACGTTGTTTTCGCGGTTCGCCCAGACCGGAATGTCGACCGTGACGACCAGGTGGCGAAAGCCCGCGCCGGCGATGCGCGCCACCAGGCCGTCGATGCGCGCCGCATCGCCCGGCAGGTAGGCCTGGAACCAGGTGCCGGGCGCGGCCTGGGCCACTTCTTCCATCGGAATGAGCGAGGTGCCGCTCATGACCGCGGGAATGCCGGCCGCCTGCGCCGCCTGCGCGAGCACCAGGTCGCCGCGGTAGGCCGACAGCGCGCTGATGCCGACCGGTGCGATCCCGAAGGGCGACGCGTAGCGCTGGCCGAACAGCGTGACCTCCTGCGAGCGCCGGGAGACATCGACCAGCACCCGGGGCAGGAAGTCGTGCGCGTCGAACGCGGCGCGGTTGGCGTCCAGCGAGCGGTTGTCCTCCGCCGCGCCGGCGATGTAACCGAACAGCGGGCGCGGCAGCCGGCGCCGGGCCGCGTGCTCGAAGTCCTGCAGCGACAGGATGCCGGCCAGGCGCCGCGGCGTCGCGGCGGCAGCAGCAGGGGCTTGCGCCGGCGCGGTGCGCGGGGCATCGAAGGCACGCGAGAAAACAGTCATGTCCGCCATCCAGTCAGTCGTTCGGTCCGCGCGGACTGTAGGCGTGCAGAAGGTTTAAAAAAAGCGAATTTATGGTAATTTGCCATTTCGCTTTTTTCGAAATAACAGTGGGGAACGGCGCATGACGCTGAAGCAACTGGAGGCGTTCTACTGGGCCGCGACCTGCGCCAGCTTCGCGCTCGCGGCGCAGCGGCTGCACCTGTCGACCTCGTCGCTGTCCAAGCGCCTGGCCGAGCTGGAGGTGTCGCTCGGCGCGCCCTTGTTCGACCGCGCCGGGCAACGGGCCACGCTCACGGACGCGGGCGAGCGTTTCCTGCCGCGCGCCGCCGCGCTGCTGCTGGCGGCCGACGAAACGAAGCGGTCGATCGGCGCGCCCGCCAGCCTCGGCGGCCGTTGCACCTTCGGCATCGGCGAGCTGAGCGCGCTGACCTGGCTGCCCCAGCTCGTCGCGCACGTGGGGCGGCACCTGCCCGACCTGCGCCTGGAGCCGCACGTCAACTTCGGTTCGGCGCTGGACGAGCGCCTTCGCAACGGCGAACTCGACTGCGCGGTGATCGCCGGGCGTTCACCGCACCACGGACTGATCTCGTCGCACACCGTGGGCCAGGCGCATTTCGTGTGGGTGGCCGCGCCCGCGCTGGCAGGCAAGACCACCGCGATCGGCGCGCCGCTGCTCGCGCAACACCCCATCGTGACGCTGCCCCCGGGCGCGGGCACCAGCCGCCTGCTCGACGAATGGCTCATGGCCGAGAACCTCGAGGCGCCGCATCGCCTCAGCTGCAACAGCTGGGGCGCCGTCGCCGGCCTGCTGATCGAGGGGATCGGTGTCGGGTTCCTGCCGGAAGGCTGGGCGCGCCTGCTGTCGCGCCGCGGCGACCTGCGCATCCTGAAGACCCGCCAGGCCCTGCCCGCGCTGACCTACACCTTCCAGAAGCGCAGCAACGACGAGCGCCATCTGCTGACGGCCATGCGCGCCGCGGTGCTCGCGTCCATCGATTTCTCGAAGGCGGCCCGCCTGCTTTAGCCGGAGAGGGTCAGAAGGCCTCGCACACGCGAAGCACTTCGGCGCCGTAGGCCTCGAGCTTCTTCGTGCCGATGCCGCTGATGCCCTGCAGGTCTTCCAGCGTCGCGGGTGCGCGCTCGGCAATGGCGGCCAGCGTGGCGTCGTGGAAGATCACGTAGGCCGGCAGGTTGTGTTCCTTGGCCACCTCGGCGCGCCAGGCCTTGAGCGCCTCGAAGCGCTTCTTGCCGGTGTCGTCGAGCGAGGCCGCCGCCGGCGACGGTGCGCCCTTGGCCACCTTCTCGCGCCGGGGCTTGCGCTCGGCCGGTGACGACACCGACTCGCGCAGCGACACCGAGGTTTCGCCCTTGAGCACCGCGCGCGAGCCCTCGGTGAGCTTCAGCGTGTTGAACGCCTCCGCGTCCACTGCCAGCGCGCCCGTGGCGATCAGCTGGCGCAGCACGCCGCGCAGTGCCACCTCGCTGAACTCCGCGCCGATGCCGAAGGTGCTGATGCGCTCGTGGCCGAACTGCTTGACCTTCTCGGTCGCCTTGCCGCGCAGGATGTCCATGATGTGGCCCGCGCCGAAGCTGATGCCGCTGAGCTGCTGCACGCGGTAGATGGTGCTCAGCAGCTTGCGCGCGGCATCGGTGCCGTCCCACACCTGCGGCGGGTTCAGGCAGTTGTCGCAATTGCCGCAGGGCGTGCTCTTCTCGCCGAAGTAGCCCAAGAGGCGCACGCGGCGGCAGTCGCTGGCCTCGGCCAGCGAGAGCAGGGCGTCGAGCTTGCCGCGCATCACCTGCTTGAACTCCTCGCCGGCCGGGCTCTCGTCGATCATGCGGCGCTGGTTCACCACGTCGTTCAGGCCGTAGGCCATCCAGGCGTCGGCGGGGGCGCCGTCGCGGCCCGCACGGCCGGTTTCCTGGTAGTAGCCCTCGATGTTCTTGGGCATGTCGACGTGGCCGACGAAGCGCACGTCGGGCTTGTCGATGCCCATGCCGAAGGCGATGGTCGCGACCATCACGATGCCTTCTTCGCGCAGGAAGCGGTCCTGGTGCTTCTGGCGCACCGCCGCATCGAGGCCCGCGTGGTACGGCAGCGCGTTGATGCCGGCGCCCTGCAGCGTCGTCGCGAGGTCTTCCACGCGCTTGCGCGACTGGCAATAGACCACGCCCGCATCGCCCTCGTGCTCGCGCTCGATGAAGCGCAGCAGCTGCGTGGTGGCGTCTTTCTTCTCGACGATGGTGTAGCGGATGTTCGGGCGGTCGAAGCTGGAGACGAACTGGCGCGCTTCTTCCAGCTGCAGCCGCTCGACGATGTCGGCGCGCGTGAGGTCGTCGGCCGTGGCCGTGAGCGCGATGCGAGGCACGCCCGCATAGCGCTCGTGCAGCACGGTGAGCGCGCGGTACTCGGGGCGGAAGTCGTGGCCCCACTGGCTCACGCAATGCGCCTCGTCGATGGCGAACAGCGAGAGCTTGCCGCGCTCGTTCAGCGAATCGAGCTGCGAGAGAAAGCGCGGCGTGTTCACACGCTCGGGCGCCGCGTACAGCAGCGTGATCTCGCCGCGCAGCATGCGGCGCTCCACGTCCTGCGTCTGTTCCCAGTCGAGCGTCGAGTTCAGGAAGGCCGCGCTCACGCCCGCCTCGTGCAGCGCGCCCACCTGGTCGTGCATCAGCGCGATCAGCGGCGACACCACCACCGCCACGCCGCGCCCCGCGCGCTGCCGCGCGATGGCCGGAATCTGATAACAGAGCGACTTGCCGCCGCCCGTGGGCATCAGCACCAGCGCGTCGCCGCCGCCCACCACGTGCTCCACGATGTCCTGCTGGGCTCCGCGAAAGCGCGCGTAGCCGAACACGTCGTGAAGGATGTCGGCGGGGGCCGCGCTGCCGGGGCTGCTGCCGTCGCTGGTGGCGTCGAAGGGGCGGGGAGCGAGGGAGGACACAGGCGGGGGTGCGAAGGGCGGGAGAGGGGGAGAAAAGGGCCGGAGCCGGGGCGGACGCCGATTGTCCCCCAGCGGCTCCGATATGACTGTGGCACGGCGTTTGCAATGGTGAACCCCGTCCCGGCACCCCTCTTGTCTAGACAGCAAACTGGGGCATTTCTCTCGGAGATGCACCAAAACAGGACTTTCGGGTTATCCTGTATATACAAGTTGGGGCGCCTGGCAACAATGCGAGGCGTGCTGCCCATATCCCCCGGGCATGTATCGCCGAGTCACCTCTCTCAAAAAATGGAACCAGGAGTCCCCATGGTCAAGACGGTAGTTGTGAAAGTCGCTTCGCTGCTGGCAGCAGGTGCATGTGCAGCGGGCATGGCCGGAACGGCCGCCGCCCAGGACACGAAGATTTCGCTCGGCATGTCCGGCTGGACCGGCTTTGCGCCGCTGTCGCTGGCCGACAAGGCCGGCATCTTCAAGAAGAACGGGCTGGACGTCGAACTGAAGATGATCCCGCAGAAGGACCGCCACCTGGCGCTGGCCTCCGGCGCGATCCAGTGCGCGGCCACCACGGTGGAGACGCACGTGGCCTGGAACGCCAACGGCGTGCCGATCGTGCAGATCTTCCAGATGGACAAGTCCTACGGCGCCGACGGCCTGGCCGTGCGCAACGACGTGAAGAGCTTTTCCGACCTCAAGGGCAAGAGCATCGGCGTGAGCGCCCCGGGCACCGCGCCGTACTTCGGCCTGGCCTGGATGCTCAGCAAGAACGGCATGAGCCTGAAGGACGTGAAGGTGGTCTCGCTCGAGCCGCAGCCCGCTGCGCAGGCTTTCGTGGCCGGCCAGAACGACGCCGCCATGACCTACGAGCCTTACCTCTCGACCGTGCGCGCCAACCCGGCCGCCGGCAAGATCCTGGCCACCACGCTCGACTACCCGATGGTGATGGACACCGTCGGCTGCGCGCCCACCTGGCTCAAGACCAACGCCAAAGCCGCTGCCGCGCTCACCAAGTCGTACTTCGACGCGCTGGACATGATCAAGGCCGACCCGGCCAAGGCCAACGAGCTCATGGGCTCGGCCGTCAAGCAAAGCGGCGAGCAGTTCGCCAAGTCGTCGGCGTACCTGCGCTGGCAGGACAAGGCCGCCAACCAGAAGTTCTTCGCAGGCGAGCTCACCAGCTTCATGAAGGAAGCCGCGGCCATCCTGCTGGAGGCCGGCGTGATCCGCAAGGCGCCGGAAGACTATGCCGCCACCTTCGACGCCAGCTATGTCAAGTAAGGCCTTGCCGCAGATGCAACCGATGACCGCCGCTCCGGCGCGCGCCGTGACGCCGCCGCCCGCGCCTCCCGTGCGGCGCCGCGTGTTCGCGCCGCTCGAGCCCATCAGCGCGTCCGCGCGCACGATGCTGGGGCTGGGCTTCTTCGTGCTTTTCGTGGTGGTGTGGGGCATCGCCACGCTGGGCGGCTTCGTGTCGCCCACCTTCCTGGCGAGCCCGATCACGATGGTCAAGGAGGGCTGGCTGCTCTTCACCGAGTACGGCTTCATCGGCGACATCGGCATGACCGTGTGGCGCGTGTTCGGCGGCTTCCTGCTGGCGGCCGTCATCGCCGTGCCGCTGGGCGTGGCCATGGGCACCTGGAAGACGGTCGAGGCCTTCTTCGAGCCCTTCGTGTCGTTCTGCCGCTACCTGCCGGCCTCGGCCTTCATCCCGCTGCTCATCCTGTGGGCGGGCCTGGGCGAAATGCAGAAGCTGCTGGTGATCTTCATCGGCTCGTTCTTCCAGATCGTGCTGATGGTGGCCGTCACCGTGGGCGGCGCGCGGCGCGACCTCGTCGAGGCCGCCTACACGCTGGGCGCCAACAGCCGCGGCATCGTGGCGCGCGTGCTCATTCCGGGCGCCGCGCCGGGCATCGCCGAAACGCTGCGCCTCGTGCTGGGCTGGGCCTGGACGTACGTGATCGTGGCGGAACTCATCGGCTCCTCGTCGGGCATCGGCCACATGATCACCGACAGCCAGGCGCTGTTGAACACCGGGCAGATCATCTTCGGGATCATCGTGATCGGCGTCATCGGCCTGTTGTCCGACTTCGCTTTCAAGGCGATGAATCGCCGTCTGTTTGCATGGGCTGCACTGTGAAGAATCAACTTTCCATTCAAGGCGTCTCGCGCGTCTTCACCGGCACCAAGGGCCAGCGCACGCAGGCGCTGCAGCCGATCGACTTCGAGGTGAAGGAGAACGACTTCGTCACCATCCTCGGCCCCTCGGGCTGCGGCAAGTCGACGCTGCTGCGCATCGTGGCGGGGCTCGACTTCCCGACCACCGGCCAGGTGATGCTCGACGGCGAGCGCATCGAAGGCCCGGGCGCCGACCGCGGCGTGGTGTTCCAGAGCTACACGCTCTTCCCGTGGCTCACGGTGGCGCAGAACATCCGCTTCGGCCTGCGCGAGCGCGGCATGAGCGAAGCCGACCAGAAGGAGCGCAGCGAGTTCTTCATCGCCAAGGTCGGCCTGCGCGGCTTCGAGCACCACTTCCCCAAGCAGCTCTCGGGCGGCATGCAGCAGCGCACCGCCATTGCGCGCGCGCTGGCCAACGACCCCAAGATGCTGCTGCTCGACGAGCCCTTCGGCGCACTCGACAACCAGACCCGCGTGCTGATGCAGGAGCTGCTGCTGGGCATCTGGGAGTCGGCGCAGAAGACGGTGCTGTTCGTCACGCACGACATCGACGAGGCGATCTTCATGGCCAACCGCGTGGCGGTGTTCAGCGCGCGGCCGGGCCGCATCAAGACCGAGATCGCGGTCGACTTTCCGCACCCGCGCAGCTACACCATCAAGACCTCGCCCGAGTTCATGGACATCAAGGCGCGCCTGACCAAAGAAATCCGCGCCGAGTCGATGGCCGCTGCGGAGCATTAAGCCCCCGATGAAACGCGACCTGCCGTCCCTCGCGCTCTATGCGCAAGTCAAGGATCACATCTCCCGCAAGATCCAGGACGGCACGTGGCCGCCCGGCCACCGCCTGCCTTCCGAGAACGAGCTGGTCGCGCAGTTCGGCATGGCGCGCATGACCGTGAACCGCGCCCTGCGCGAGCTCATGGAGCAGGGGCGCATCGTGCGCGTGGCCGGCGTCGGCAGCTTCGTGGCCGAGAACAAGCCGCAGTCGACGCTGCTGCAGATCGCCAACATCGCCAGCGAGATCCGCCAGCGCGGCCACGACTACCGCTGCGAGATGCTCGCGGTCGAGCGCCTCGCGGCCTCGCCCGACGTGGCGGCCTGGCTCGACCTGCGCGCGGGCGACTCGGTGTTCCACAGCGCCTGCCTGCACCTGGACAACGACACGCCCGTGCAGCTCGAGGAGCGCTACGTCAACCCGCAGGTCGTGCCCGACTTTCTCGAGCAGGACTTCACGGCCGTGCCGCCCAGCGAGTACCTGGTGCGCAACGTGCCCTTCGACCAGATCGAACACGTCGTCGATGCCGTGCTGCCCAGCGCCGAACAGGCCGAGCGGCTCGCGATGGCGCCCACCGACCCCTGCCTGCTGCTGACGCGCCGCACCTGGATCCGCAACACGCCCGTGACCTGGGTGCGCTGCCTGCATCCGGCCTCGCGCTACAGCCTGGGCAGCCGTTTCAAGTCCGACGGCAACCCGACGTTCGGCTAACCCGTTTTTTCGACCCTCAGAGGCCCACGTTTTCTCTCGCAACCACTTGTATAGACAGGTTCACATGCCAAGCAATCACACCGCCACTCCCCACGCCACATTGACCCTCACGCCCGGCAAGGTCGACCTTGCGATGCTGCGACGCATCCAGGCCGGCGGCGTGCACCTTGCGCTCGACCCGTCGGTGCAGGACGGCATGGCCAAGGCCGAGGCCGCGGTGCGCCACATCGTCGAGAACGACGAGGTGGTCTACGGCATCAACACCGGTTTCGGCAAGCTCGCGAGCACGCGCATCGGCAACGACCACCTGGCCGAGCTGCAGCGCAACCTCGTGCTCTCGCACAGCGTGGGCACGGGCGAGCCGCTGGCCGCGCCGGTGGTGCGCATGATCCTCGCGACCAAGGCCGTGAGCCTGGCGCGCGGCCACTCTGGCGTGCGGCCCGCGCTGGTCGATGCGCTGCTGGCACTGTTCAACGCGGGCGTCACGCCCAGCATTCCGTGCAAGGGCTCGGTCGGCGCCTCGGGCGACCTCGCGCCGCTGGCGCACATGGCCTGCGTGCTCATCGGCGAAGGCGAAGCCACGCTGGCCGACGGCAAGAAGGTGAGCGGCGCCGAAGCCATGCGCAGCATCGGCCTCGAACCCTTCGTGCTCGGCCCCAAGGAAGGCCTGGCGCTGCTCAACGGCACGCAGGTGTCGACCGCGCTCGCGCTGGCCGGCCTGTTCGGCGCCGAAGACGTGTTCGCCGCCGCGCTGATGTCGGGCGCGCTGTCGCTCGAAGCCATCCAGGGTTCGATCAAGCCCTTCGACGCGCGCATCCACGCCGCGCGCGGCCAGCCCGGCCAGATCGCCGTGGCCGGCGCCGTGCGCACGCTGCTCGACGGCAGCGAAATCGTGCCCTCGCACGCCGACTGCGGCCGCGTGCAGGACCCGTACTCGGTGCGCTGCATCCCGCAGGTGATGGGCGCCTGCCTCGACAATCTGGCCCACGCCTCGCGCGTGCTGGTCATCGAAGCCAATGCCGCGTCGGACAACCCGCTGGTGTTCTGCGACACCGGCGAGGTGATCTCGGGCGGCAACTTCCACGCCGAGCCCGTCGCCTTCGCGGCCGACATCATTGCGCTGGCCGTGAGCGAAGTCGGCGCCATCGCCGAGCGCCGCCTCGCGCTGCTGCTCGACAGCGGCCTGTCGGGCCTGCCGCCCTTCCTGGTGCGCGACGGCGGCCTGAACTCCGGCTTCATGATCGCGCAGGTCACGGCCGCCGCGCTCGCCTCGGAAAACAAGTCGCACGCGCACCCCGCCAGCGTCGACAGCCTGCCGACCTCGGCCAACCAGGAAGACCACGTGTCGATGGCCACCTTCGCGGCGCGCCGCCTGGGCGACATGGTCAACAACACCGCCGTGGTGGTGGGCATCGAAGCGATGGCCGCCGCCCAGGGCATCGAACTCAAGCGCAAGCTGAAGAGTTCGCCGCTGGTCGAAGCGGAATTCGCCCGCATCCGCCAGAAGGTCGCGTTCCTCGAGACCGACCGCTACCTCGCACCCGACATCGAAGCCATGCGCCTGTGGGCGCTCGCGGCCGACCTGCCGGCCGCGCTGCTCGACATCCTGCCCAGCCACTCGAAGTGATCCGTACCGACTGCCACCCGACAAGGAGAACCACGCCATGAACGCACCCGACAAATTCGCCCTGAACACCCCCGCTGCCGGCGCCGATCCGCGCCATGACCCGACTCGCGTGATCCGCGCCCCGCGCGGCACCGAGCTGAACTGCAAGAGCTGGCTCACCGAAGCGCCGTACCGCATGCTGCAGAACAACCTCGACGCCGAGGTGGCCGAGCGCCCGCAGGACCTCGTGGTGTACGGCGGCATCGGCCGCGCCGCGCGCGACTGGGCCTGCTACGACCAGATCCTTGCCTCGCTGAAGGAACTGGAAGACGACGAGACGCTGCTCATTCAATCGGGCAAGCCGGTCGGCGTGTTCAAGACGCATGCCGACGCACCGCGCGTGCTGCTCGCCAATTCCAACCTCGTGCCGAAGTGGGCCAACTGGGAACACTTCAACGAGCTCGACCGCCAGGGCCTCTTCATGTACGGCCAGATGACGGCGGGCAGCTGGATCTACATCGGCAGCCAGGGCATCGTGCAAGGCACCTTCGAGACCTTCGTCGAAGCCGGCCGCCAGCACTACAACAACAGCCTCGCGGGCAAGTGGATCCTCACGGCCGGCCTGGGCGGCATGGGCGGCGCGCAACCGCTCGCGGCCACGCTGGCCGGCGCCGTGTCGCTGAACATCGAGTGCCAGCAGTCGAGCATCGACTTCCGCCTGCGCACGCGCTACGTCGACAAGCAGGCACGCGACATCGATCACGCCTTCGAACTCATCAAACAGCACTGCGACGCCAAGGAAGCCGTGTCGATCGCGCTGCTGGGCAACGCGGCCGACATCCTGCCCGAGCTGGTCAAGCGCGCGAAGGCCGGTGGCCTCAAGCCCGACCTCGTGACCGACCAGACCTCCGCGCACGACCTGATCAACGGCTACCTGCCCTCGGGCTGGACCGTGCCGCAGTGGCAGGCCGCCATGAAAGACGCCTCGCAACACGACGCCCTGAAGAAGGCCGCCGCCCAATCGTGCGCCGTGCACGTGCAGGCCATGCTCGACTTCCAGGCCATGGGCATCCCCACGGTCGACTACGGCAACAACATCCGCCAGGTCGCGTTCGACGAAGGCGTGAAGAACGCCTTCGACTTCCCGGGCTTCGTGCCGGCCTACATCCGCCCGCTGTTCTGCGAAGGCAAGGGCCCGTTCCGCTGGGTGGCGCTCTCGGGCGACCCGGAAGACATCTACAAGACCGACGCCAAGATCAAGGAGCTGTTCCCCGAGAACACGCACACGCACCGCTGGCTCGACATGGCGCGCGAGCGCATCGCCTTCCAGGGCCTGCCCGCGCGCATCTGCTGGCTCGGCCTGGGCGAGCGCCACATCGCCGGCCTGGCCTTCAACGAGATGGTGAAGAACGGCGAGCTCAAGGGCCCGATCGTCATCGGCCGCGACCACCTGGACACCGGCTCGGTCGCCAGCCCGAACCGCGAGACCGAAGCCATGAAGGACGGCACCGATGCCGTCTCCGACTGGCCGCTGCTCAACGCCCTGCTCAACACGGCCGGCGGCGCGACCTGGGTCAGCCTGCACCACGGCGGTGGCGTGGGCATGGGCTACTCGCAGCACTCGGGCGTGGTGATCGTGTGCGACGGCACCGACGCCGCGGCCAAGCGCATCGGGCGCGTGCTCTTCAACGACCCGGCGACCGGCGTCATGCGCCATGCCGACGCGGGCTACGACATCGCGGTCGCCACGGCGAAGAAGCAGGGCCTGAAGCTGCCGATGATCAAGTAAGGCCGGAAGGCGCCGCAGGTGAAGTAAAAAAGCGGGTCACCCGACACCCGACACACGAAGGAGACCCGACGATGACCCTCGATGCTTCCGACCTGCAGCGCCGCGTGCGCGAACGCGTGGACGACGCGCTGGTGGCGCAGTTCCAGCGCGACGGCGCGGTCTGCATCCGCCAACTGCTCACGGCCGACGAACTCGCGCTGCTGCAGGGCGGCATCGAGGCGAACCTGGCGGCGCCCAGCCCGCGCGCCAAGGTCGCGAGCCGGCCCGACGATCCGGGCCGCTTCTTCGAGGACTTCTGCAACTGGCAGGAGATCGACGCCTTCGGTCGCTTCATCCGGCAGGCGCCGCTGGCGCCCCTCGCGCAGCGGCTCATGGGCTCGGACACCGTGCGCCTGTACCACGACCACCTGCTCGTGAAGGAACCCGGCACGCGCCAGCGCACGCCGTGGCACCAGGACCAGCCCTACTACAACATCGAGGGCATGCAGAACGTCAGCATGTGGATTCCGGTCGATCCGGTGTCGCGTGCCGCCACGCTCGAGTTCGTGGCCGGCTCCCACAAGGGGCCGTGGCTCATGCCGCGCACCTTCATGGACAACCACGCCAAGTGGTTCCCCGAAGGCAGCCTCGACGACCTGCCCGACATCGAGGGCGCGCGCGAGCGCTTCCCCATCGTCGGCTGGGACATCGAGCCCGGCGACTTCGTCTGCTTCCACATGCTCACGCTGCATGCGGCGGCCGGCGTCGAGGGGCCGAACCGGCGCCGCGTGTTCTCGGTGCGCTTCCTGGGCGACGACATCCGCCACGCCCCGCGCAGCTGGAAGACCTCGCCCGATTTCCCGGGCCTGGCCGAGCGCCTGCCGGCCGGCGCGCCGATGGACGATCCGCTCTTTCCGCTGCTGGTGCGCTGAGCCTCGGTAAGACGAAGGTAGAAAGAAAAAACGCGCTCATTCCCATCGAGTGGGAATTCGGGCTTGGTCGTGAGAACGGCGAGCAAGATACTGCACGCCGCATCCACTTTCGACCGCCCAGCGATTGCCCCCGATGACGACCCCCCTTGACGCTCCCGCCCACAACGACCGCGCGCTGTTCGTGCTGTCGGTGCTGGCGCAAAGCAAGGCGGCGATGACGGCGGCCGAGCTGGTGCAGGCCACCGGCCTGTCGCAGAGCACGCTGTACCGCCAGGTCGCCACCTTGCGCCGCTGGGGCTTCGTGATGGAGTCCGAGGGCCGTTACTCGCCGGGGCCCGTCAGCGTGCAGCTGGCCAGCGGCTTCGACGGCAACTCCGACCTCGTGATGGCCGCGCGCGCCGACATGCGCGTGCTGGCGCAGCAGAGCCACGAGAGCGTGGCGCTCGTCACCCTGGTGAACGAGCGCGTCGTGTGCCTGGAGATGATCGACAGCGAACAGTCGCTGCGCTGCTCCTTCGACCGCGGCCGCAGCGTGCCCGCGCGCGACGGCGCCAGCGCCAAGTGCCTGCTGGCCCACGCGCCCGACGACGCGCGCGACCTGCTGCTCGACGGTCTCGACGAAGGCCCCGAACGCCGCGCCGAGCGCGCCGCCGAACTCGACGCCATCCGCGCCGCCGGCCATGCCGTGACCCACGGCGAGGTCGATGCCGGCGTGTGGGGCGCGAGCGCGCCGGTGCTGGCCGCGGGCCGGCGCCTGCGCGGGGCGATCACGCTCATGGCGCCGCTCACGCGCGTCGAAGGCATGGAAGCTGCATTGGTCCACATGACCGTCGTCACGGCGGCCCGCATCTCGCGCGCACTGCAGTAGTCGCCGCTTTTCTTTTTCTTTCTCCCTCCCTCACCTCCACGAAAGCCCTCCCATGAACACCCGTCGCACCCTCGTCGCCGCCGCCCTGTCCGGCCTCGCCTTCTTCGGTTTCGCTGGCGCCGCGCAAGCCCAGGGCGAGCCGCTGCGCGTGGCCACCGACGCCACCTTCCCGCCGATGGAGTTCGTGGAAAACGGCAAGCGCACCGGCTTCGACGTGGAGCTGGTCGAGGCCATCGGCAAGACGCTGGGTCGCAAGATCGAGTGGATCGACATCGACTTCAAGGGCCTCGTGCCGGGCCTCATCTCCAAGCGCTTCGACATGGCCGTGTCGGGCATCTACATCACCGACGAGCGCAAGAAGGTTGTCGACTTCACCGTGCCGTACTACGCCGGCGGCCTCGTGGTCATGGTGAAGGACAACAACACGACCATCAAGAAGCCGGCCGACATCAACGGCAAGAAGGTCAGCGTGCAGGTGGGCACCAAGTCCGTGTCGTACACGAAGGAGAAATTCCCGCAGGTGCAGCTGATGGAAGTCGAGAAGAACCAGGAGATGTTCAACCTCGTGGACATCGGCCGCGCCGACGCTGCCGTCACCGGCAAGCCCGCCGCCTTCCAGTACGTGCGCACGCGCGGCGGCCTGAAGGTGCTCGACGAGCAGATCACCACCGAGGAATACGGCATGGCCATCCGCAAGGACACGCCCGAGCTCACCAAGGCCGTGAACGGCGCGATCGAGAAGCTCAAGGCCGACGGCACCTACGCCGCCATCGTCAAGAAGTGGTTCAGCGCCACCGCCAAGTAAGCGCGCCATGGACTTCGATTTCTCGCCCGTCTGGCAGGGCTGGCCCGACCTGCTGCGCGGCGCGCTGGTCACGGTGGAGATCACCGCCTGCGCGCTGGCCCTGGGGTGCGTGCTGGGCCTGCTGGTCGGCATTGGCCGGCTGAACCCGAAGCGGCGCTGGATCTACGGCGTGTGCACCGCCTACGTGGCGGCGATTCGCGGCACGCCGCTGCTGGTGCAGCTGTTCATCCTGTTCTTCGGCCTGCCGCACTTCGGCATCCTGCTGCCGGCCTTCGTGTGCGGCGTGCTGGGGCTCGGCGTGTACTCGGGCGCCTATGTGTCCGAGATCGTGCGCGGCGCGATCCAATCGATCGACAAGGGCCAGACCATGGCCGCGCAATCGCTGGGCATGACGCCCGGCGTGGCCATGCGCCAGATCGTGCTGCCGCAGGCCGTGGTGCGCATGATCCCGCCGCTGGGCAACGAGTTCATCGCGCTCATCAAGAACTCGGCGCTGGTGTCGCTGCTCACGATCCACGACGTGATGCACGAAGGCCAGAAGATCATCAGCGTGTCGTACCGCTCGCTCGAGGTGTACCTGGCCATCGCGCTCGTGTACTTCATGCTCACGGGCACGATGACGCTGATCCTGCGGCATTTCGAACAGAAGCTGCGCCAGGGCGGGTTGATGCGATGAGCGTGCAGCGTTTTTCGCGCGCGACCCTGCGCGCCACGCCCTGGAAGAACGGCGGCGGCACCACGCAGGAAATCGCCAGCTGGCCGCAAGGCGCGGGGCTCGACAGCTTCGGCTGGCGCGTGAGCATCGCCACCATCGCGTCGCCCGGCCCGTTCTCGGTGTTCCCGGGCATCGACCGCCAGATCATGCTGCTCGAAGGCGACGGCGTGCGCCTCTTCACGCACGACGGCCGCGTGTCGCACCGGCTCGACGTGCCGCACCGGCCCTTCGCCTTTTCGGGCGACGACCCGATCGACTGCACGCTGCTCGGCGGCGCCTCGAACGACTTCAACGTGATGGCGCGCGGCGGCCAGTGGCGTGCCGACGTGCAGGTGCTGGAACGCGCCGCCGACATCGCGCCCGCGCCGCACGGCGTGCTGCTGGCCTTGCGCGGCGAGTGGCGCTTGAATGACGGCGAGGCCCTGGGCGAAGGCGAGGGCCTGTGCTGGACCGACGCCGCGCAGGCATGGCAGGCCGCACCGGCGAGCGACGGCGCGCGGCTGGTGGCCGTGCGCTTCGTGCCGGCCTGAGCGGCCACAGAAAAAGGAGATGACGATGACACCCCCCAGCGAATTCCCCTCGGCCGACGGCCTGTGGACCGGCCTGCGCCTCGCACCCGGTGCGGCGCCCGGCCTGAGCTTGGCGCCCGACGCCGAAGCCGCCCTCGTGGTCGCGCAGGGCACGGTCCGCTGGGTCGGCGCGCGCGCCGATGTGCCCGCCGAATTCGCGGGGCTCGCGCCGCACGACGGCGGCGGCGCGCTCGTCACGCCCGGCCTCGTCGATTGCCACACGCACCTGGTCTACGGCGGCCAGCGCGCCAACGAGTTCGCGATGCGGCTCGCGGGCGCCACCTACGAAGAGGTGGCCAAGGCCGGCGGCGGCATCGTCTCGTCGGTGCGCGCCACGCGCGAGGCCGACGAGGACACGCTGTTCGCCCAGGCCGCCGCGCGCCTCGAACAGCTGCTGGCCGACGGCGTCTGCGCCATCGAGATCAAGTCGGGCTACGGCCTGGCGCTCGAACACGAGCGCAAGCAGCTGCGCGTGGCACGGCGACTGGGCGAGGCTTACGGCGTCACCGTGCGCACCACCTTCCTCGGCGCGCACGCGCTGCCGCCCGAATACGCGGGCCGCAGTGGCGACTACATCGACCTCGTCTGCAAGGAGATGCTGCCCGCGCTCGCCGCCGAAGGGCTGGTCGATGCGGTCGATGTGTTCTGCGAGCGCATCGCCTTCTCGCTCGCGGAGACCGAGCAGGTCTTCCAGGCCGCCAAGGCGCTGGGCCTGCCGGTGAAGCTGCATGCCGAGCAGCTGTCGGACATGGGCGGCGCGGCCCTGGCCGCGCGCTACGGCGCGCTGTCGTGCGACCACATCGAGCACCTGTCGGCCGACGGCATCGCGGCCATGCGCCAGTCGGGCACCGTGGCCGTGCTGCTGCCCGGCGCCTACTACACGCTGCGCGACACGCACCTGCCGCCCATCGACGCGCTACGCGCCGCGGGCGTGCCGATGGCCGTCTCGACCGACCACAACCCCGGCACCTCGCCGACGCTGAGCCTGCTGCTGATGGTCAACATGGCCTGCACGCTGTTCCGTCTCACCGTGCCCGAGGCGCTGGCCGGCGTCACCGTGCACGCCGCGCGCGCGCTGGGCCTGCAGGACACGCACGGCACCATCGCGCCCGGCATGCCCGCCAACTTCGTGCTCTGGAACCTGCACGACGCCGCCGAGCTGGCCTACTGGTTCGGCCAGCAGCCGGTGCGCGCCGTGGTGCGCCAGGGACGCATCGCCATCGGAGCCACCGAATGACACACACGCTTTTCGCAGCCGATGCGCTGCTGCCCGCAGGCTGGACGAAGAACGTCCTGCTGTCGTGGAACGACGCCGGCCGGCTCACGCAGGTGCAGGCCGGCGCGCAACCGCCAGCGGGCGCGCAGGTGGCGACCGGCCCGGTGATCCCCGGCATGCCCAACCTGCATTCGCACGCCTTCCAGCGCGCCTTCGCGGGCCTCACCGAGCACCGCGCCGAACAGCAGGACAGCTTCTGGAGCTGGCGCACGCTGATGTACCGTTTTGCCGCGCGCCTCGGCCCGCAGCACATGGAGGCCATCGCGACCTGGCTCTACGCCGAGATGCTCGAGGCGGGCTACACCAGCGTGTGCGAGTTCCAGTACGTGCACCACGACACCGACGGCCGTCCCTACGCCGACGACGCGGCGCTGAGCCGCGCGCTGCTGCGCGCCGCGCGCAACACCGGCATCGGCTTCACGCTGCTGCCCGTGCTCTACCAGACCAGCGGTTTCGGCGACCAGCCGCCCACCGAGGGGCAGCGACGCTTCATCCGCTCGACCGAATCGATGCTGCGCCTGCTCGACGCGCTCAAGCCCGACTGTGACGCGCAAGGCGCGCGCCTGGGCCTGGCGCCGCATTCGCTGCGCGCCGTGCCGCCCGAGGCGCTGCGCGAGGCGCTCGCCGGCCTGGACGCCATCGACCGCACCGCGCCGGTCCACATCCACATCGCCGAACAGACGAAGGAAGTGGACGACTGCGTGGAGTGGAGCGGCCTTCGCCCGGTCGAATGGCTGCTCGACCACGCGGCCGTCGATGCGCGCTGGTGCCTCGTGCACGCCACGCACATGAACGACGCCGAATACGAATACGCCGCCCAGAGCGGCGCGGTCGCGGGCCTGTGCCCGACCACCGAGGCCAACCTCGGCGATGGCATCTTCGACTTCGCGCGCTGGCGCAGCCACGGCGGCGCCTGGGGCGTGGGCTCCGACAGCCACGCCAGCGTCAACGCGGCCGAGGAACTGCTGATGCTCGAATACAGCCAGCGCCTGGGCCGGCGCCAGCGCAACGTCGGCGCCAGCGCGGCGCAGCCGCACGTGGCCACCGCGCTCACGCTCGAAGCGGTGCAGGGCGGGGCGCAAGCGGCGGGCCGCGCGGTCGGCGGGCTGGCCGTGGGGCAGCAGGCCGACTTCGTCGTGCTCGATGCCCATCACCTCGCGCTGCAGGGCCTGTCGGCGCCTGACATGCTCTCGGCCCACGTGTTCGCGAGCCACCGCACCTCGGCCGTCGACGCGGTCTGGGTGGCGGGCCGCCCGCGCGTCACGGCCGGGCGCCACGCGCTGCATGGCGATGCCACAGCCGCCTTCGTTGCCGCGCGCACCCAACTCCTCAAGGACTGAATTCCCATGGCCTTCACCACCACCGAACCGGCGTTCCGCTTTCGCCAGGGCACGCGCCCGCTGCTGATCTCGATGCCGCACGTCGGCACGCACGTGCCGCCCGCGCTGGCCGCCCGCTTCACCGACGAGGCGCGCCACGTGCCCGACACCGACTGGCACCTCGAGCAGCTCTACGACTTCGCCGACGCACTCGGCGCCTCGGTGCTCGTGGCCACGCACTCGCGCTACGTGGTCGACCTGAACCGTCCGCCGGACGGCGCCAGCCTGTACCCGGGCCAGAGCGTCACCGGCCTGTGCCCGGTCGACACCTTCGACGACACGCCTGTCTATGCGAAGCCCGAAGACCACCCGTCCGACGAAGAAGTTGCCGAACGCCGTGAGGCCGTCTGGCGCCCGTACCACCAGCAGCTGCAGGCCGAGCTCGATCGCCTCACGGCCGCGCACGGCACCGTCGCGCTGTGGGACGCGCACTCGATCCGCTCCGTGCTGCCGCGCTTCTTCGAAGGCAAGCTGCCCGACCTGAACCTGGGCACCGCCGACGGCAAGAGCTGCGACCCCGCGCTGGCCGCCACGCTGCGCGGCATCGCCGAATCGGCGCCGGGCTACACCGGCGTGCTCAACGGCCGCTTCAAGGGCGGCCACATCACGCGCCAGTACGGCAACCCGGCCGGCGGCGTGCACGCGGTGCAGCTGGAGATGACCCAGTCGAGCTACATGCAGGAAGCGCTGCCCTTCGACTACCTGCCGGACGTGGCCGCGGGCGTGAAGCCGCACGTGCGCCGGATGCTGGAAGCGGTGCTGGCCTTCGTCGAAGGCGGCGCCCGGTGAGCGCCGCCATCCACGCGTTCGCGCGCCCCGAGGTGCCGCCGCTGCCGCCCTACAACGCGGGGCTGTCCTCGGACGCCGTGCGCGCGCGCTACGGCGTCAGCGAGATCGCGCGGCTGGCGAGCAACGAGAACCCGTACGGCCCCAGCCCCGCGGTGGCGCGTGCGCTGGTCGACCTGGCGGCGCGCGCGGGCACCTACCCCGACGCCAACTCCACGGCGCTGCGTGCCGCCATCGCGCAGCGCACCGGTGCGCAGCCCGGCGAGGTGGTGATCGGCAACGGCTCCGAGGACATCCTGCAGATGCTGTGCCAGGCGCTGCTGTCGCCGGGCGACCGCGTGCTCACGCAGCGCCCGGCCTTCGGCCTGCACGAGATCTACCCGCGCATGATGGGCGCGCAGGTCGAGCTGCTGACGCTCACGCCGGAACTCGGCTTCGACGTCGACGCCTGGTGTGCCGCGCTTGCGCGCGGGCCCAAGGTGGTGATGCTGGCCAACCCCTCGAACCCGGTCGGCTGCATGTTCGATGCGGCCGACTTCGCGCGCCTGCTCGCCGCGGTGCCCGCGGGCACGCTGCTGGTGGTGGACGAGGCCTACTACGAATATGCGCGGCTGGCGCCCGGCTACCCCGACGTGCTCGCCCTGCTGCGCGCCTGGCAGGCGGCCGGCGAAGGCCGCGCCCCCTGGATCGTGCTGCGCACCTTCTCCAAGGCCTGGGGCCTGGCCGGCCTGCGCGTGGGCTACGGCATTGCGTCCGACGCGGCGCTGGTGCAGCTGCTCGACCGCGTGCGCACGCCCTTCAACGTGAACCTGGCGGCGCAGGCCGCGGCGCTGGCGGCCTGGGGCGACGAGGCCTTCATGGCGCAGGCGGTGGCGCGCACCGTGCAACAGCGCGAGGCGCTGGCGGCGCAGCTTCGCGCCCTGGCCGGGTCGGTCTGGCCGGGCCTGCGCATCGCGCCTTCGGCGGCCAACTTCCTGTTCGTTGACCTCGGGCGGCCCAACGCGCCGGTCAACGAGGCGTTGCTGGCGCGCGGGATCATCGTCAAGCCCTGGAAGGAGCCGGGCTTCGAGACCTTCATCCGCGTGTCGGTGGGCACCGACGCGGACAACGCGCGCTTCGTGCAGGCGCTGGCGGAGATCGCGGGCGGGCAAGGCTGACGCCGGCAAGACCCGCCTGCGCGCCGGGCCAGACCGGGGTTTTTACAATCGCGGACATGACCAAGCCCCTCATCTATACCCGCGGCCAGGCGCTGCCGGGCATCCTCGCCAACCGCATTGCCATCCTCGACGGCGCGATGGGCACGATGATCCAGCGCTTCAAGCTCACTGAAGAGCAGTACCGCGGCGAGCGCTTCAAGGACTTCGAGCGCGACGTGAAGGGCAACAACGAGCTGCTGTCGCTCACGCGCCCCGACGTCATCACCGACATCCACGAGGCCTACCTCGCGGCAGGCGCCGACCTCATCGAGACCAACACCTTCGGCGCCACCACCATCGCGCAGGAGGACTACAAGATGGCCCACCTGGCGCGCGAGATGAACCTCGAATCGGCCAAGCTGGCGCGCGCGGCCTGCGACAAGTACAGCACGCCCGACAAGCCGCGCTTCGTGGCCGGCGCCCTCGGCCCGACGCCCAAGACGGCGAGCATCAGCCCCGACGTGAACGACCCGGGCGCGCGCAACGTCGATTTCGAATCGCTGCGCGCGGCGTACTACGAGCAGACCGAAGCGCTCGTCGAAGGCGGCGCCGACGTGATCCTGGTCGAGACCATCTTCGACACGCTCAACGCCAAGGCCGCGCTGTTCGCGGTGGACGAATATTTCGACAACAGCGGCCAGCGCCTGCCGCTGATCATCAGCGGCACGGTGACCGATGCGTCGGGGCGCATCCTCAGCGGCCAGACCGTCACCGCCTTCTGGCACAGCGTGCGCCATGCGCAGCCGCTGGCCATCGGCCTGAACTGCGCGCTGGGCGCGACGCTGATGCGCCCCTACATCCAGGAACTGGCGCGCGTGGCGGGCGACACCTACATCAGCTGCTACCCGAACGCCGGCCTGCCCAACCCGATGAGCGACACCGGCTTCGACGAGACGCCCGACGTCACCTCGCGCCTGCTGCACGAGTTCGCGGCCGAGGGGCTGGTGAACATCGTGGGCGGCTGCTGCGGCACCACGCCGGACCACATCGCGGCGATCGGTGCAGCGGTGGCGCCTGCGAAGGGCCGCCTGCTGAACAGCAACGGCTTCTACAAGGAAGCCGCCTGACGCCGGGCGCCGCGCGCGCCCTCGGCTGATTGACGGCTCCCCGCCCCACGCCTACGCTGGGGCGCACAGGAGCCTCCCATGAACGCCACATCCTTCTTGCGCCGCGCTGCCTTGGGCGCGCTCGTCCTGCTGCTGCCGCTCGCGGCGTCGGCGCAGCAGGCCTTCACGCGCGGCGCGGTCAACCTGCGCGCCGGGCCCTCGGGCGACTACCCGCTGGTGGCACGGCTCGGGCCGGGTCAGCCGGTCGACGTGGTCGGCTGCACCAGCGGCTACGGCTGGTGCGACGTGGTGCTGCCCGACGGCGGGCGCGGCTGGGTCTGGGCCAGGAACCTCGACTACGCCTACCAGCAGCAGCGCGTGCCGCTGGCCACCTACGGCGCGGTCATCGGCGTGCCGATCGTGAGCTTCGTGATCGGCAGCTACTGGGCCGACTACTACCGCGACCGCCCCTGGTACGGCGACCGGCGCTGGTGGGGCCACCGGCCCCCGCCGCCACCGATCGCGGGTTGGCGTCCGCCGCCGCCCGTGCACCCGGGCTGGCAGCCGCGGCCCTGGCCGGGGCCTGGCGTGCGTCCGCCCCACGGACCCGGGGTTCGTCCACCTCATGGACCTGGGGTCCGTCCCCCGCACGGGCCGGGCATCCGGCCGCCCGTCGATCCGGGGTTCCGCCCGCCGCGCCCGCAGCCGGGCTTCCGGCCCGGGCCGCCGCCGGGCGTGTCGCATCCGCATCCGGGCGGGGGCCGGCCCGGTGGGGGCGGCGGGGGCGGAGGAGGGCGTCCGCACGGTGGGGGCGGCGGGCACGGCGGTGGAGGCGGGCACGGCCACGGCCACGGAAAGAATTGACTCGGCTCACACGGCCGGCGTTGCGATGCCGGCCGCCGCCTGCCGGTCGCGCGCGATCAGCGCCACGAAGCGCTGCGCGCCCAGGCCCAGCGGCCGTTCGCGCGACCACACCACGTCCACCCACAGGTCGAGCCCGTTGCTGAGGTTTTCGAACGGAATCTCGACCAGCGCGCCCGCCGCCACGTGCGGCCGCGCGAAGTTGCGCGGCAGCCAGCCCCAGCCCAGCCCGGCGGTGATCAGGCTCAGCGCGGCCAGCGCGTTGTCGGTGCGCCAGACATGCCGGGCGAACACGAAGCGCGGGTCGCTGGTGGCCAGGTCGCGCCCCGCGACCACGATCTGGCGCGTGTTCGTCAGGTGCTCCTCGCGCAGGCGCCCGCCGGCCGCGGCGCGCAGCACGGGGTGCTCGGGCGCCATCACGGCCACCATGGTGTCGCTGCCCACCTCCTGGAAGCCCTCGCGGCCGTCGAGGCTGGGGCGCTCGAACACCAGCGCCAGCTGCGCCCGACCGCTGTGCAGCAGCGCCAGCGCGTCGGCCTGCGGCGCGGCCAGCACCTCGACCTGCAGCAGCGGGTAGTCGTCGGCCAGCGCGGCCAGCGGCCCGCTCCAGGGCGCGGCCAGCAGTTCGGGCGCGATGGCCAGCGTGAGCCGGTCCTCCAGCCCCTGCGTGAGCGCCAGTGCCTGCACCTGCAACTGCCGCAGCTGGGCCGCGAGCAGCCGCGCCTGCGGTTCGAGCGAGCGCGCGGCCGACGTGGGCTGGGGCTCGCGGCCGCTGCGGTCGAACAGCGGCAGCGCCAGTTCGGCCTCGAGGTTGGCGATGGCCATGCTCACGGCCGACGGCACCTTGCGCAGCGCCCGTGCGGCGGCCGAGAAGGAGCCGTGGTCGATCACGGCCAGGAAGACCTCGACGTTGTCGCTGGAGAAAGCCATGGCGCCCGATCTATCAATAAAACTGAAATAAGTTAACTTTTTATATCAACAAAAAGCAAATAAAGTCCCTCCATCGCAGTCAAACACACAGAGAAACAGTCATGCAGGGCCTTCAGCGTCGGATCGTTTACATCTCCCTCTACGAGGGCATCGCCATCGTGGCGGCCAGCGCCGGCCTGGCCCTGATGTCGGACGCGGGGCTCGGCCACTCGGGCCTGCTGGCCGTGGGCGCCTCGGTCATCGCGGTGATCTGGAACCTGACCTTCAACGCCCTGTTCGAGCGCTGGGAGTCGCGCCAGGCGGTGCGCGGGCGCAGCCTGAAGCGCCGCATCGCCCACGCCATCGGCTTCGAGGGCGGCCTGATCGCCTTCCTGGTGCCGATGCTGGCCTGGGGCCTGGGCGTGTCGCTCTGGCAGGCGCTGGTGATGGACCTGGGCCTGGTGGTGTTCTTCCTGGTCTACACCTTCGTCTTCAACTGGGCCTTCGACCGCGTGTTCGGCCTGCCGGCCTCGGCCATGGGCGAAGCGCAGCCTGCGTAAGCCTGCGCTTACTTAGCCGATTCACTTCGCCGGCTTGGACGCGGCGGCCGAGCGCATCGCCAGGGCACCGCTCAGGCGCAGGCGCTCGTTCTCGTTGAAGAGCGTCTCGCGCAGCTGGGCCCGCTCGGCCTCGGGCGCGCTGGCGTAGCGGTCGAGCCGGGCGTTCCATTCCTGGGTTTCCTGGTCGAGCGTGGCCAAGCCGCGCGCCACCTCGTAGCCGTAGGCCTCGCTGCGCGCGGCAAAGCGCTCCTGGGGGCTGGCGCCGCGCGCCTGCAGCGCCTCGGTCTGGCGCATCACGTCGAGGTGGGCCACCGCCTCCTTGCGCACCTCGCGCTGCGCGGGCGACAGCCAGGCCTGCTCGCTCTGCGCCAGCGCCGCGGCGCGCTGCTCGGGCGTGAGGTCGGGGTTGGACAGCAGTTCCATCTTCTCGGCCATGAACCGGTCCTGCCGGATCTGGTCGCCGAACAAGCCTTCGATTTCCTCGGGCGCGAAGAACTGCCGGCGCACCGCCTCGCGCGCCTCCAGGCTGCGCCGCAAAAAGGCCGGGTCACCGGGCGCGGGCGGCTGCAGGGTGCGCAGGGCTTCCTGCATGTCGACGTAGCGCTCGAGCAGGCCCAGCGCGCGCACGCGCCAGTCTTCGCGCAGGCGCTGGGCGAGCAGGGCGGGCGCGCGGGCCATGAGCGTGGCCTTGCTGTCGGCCTGCGCTTCGGCGAGCACCTGGTCGAAGAGGGTGATGAGGTCGCTGGTGAGGAGGGCGTCGGGGGCCGCGGCAGCTTGCGGCACCGGCGGGGGCACGCCGGGCATCGCGACCGCCGCCGTGGCGCGGGGCGCGGCGGCCTGCGGCGCATCGACCGCCCCGGGGCCGAGCGCCAGCCAGCCGGTCCCCGCGGCCACCAGCGCGACGGCGCCGATGGTCAAGGCCACACCGCGCATGCGCAGCGTCCTCAGAGCCCCGCGCTCTTGAGTCGCGCGGCCTGTTCCCTGAACAGCTCCGGCGGCTTCTTCTCGTAGTACGGGAACTGGCTGCCGTAGGTGTTGCCGAAGGCCTGGTTCACCTCGTCCAGGTGGTTCTGGCGGTAGTCGCCCAGGTGGGTGCCCAGGCGCGTGGTGCAGACCGCGAGCAGGCCGTCGTTGGCCTCGCCGAAGAAGAACAGGCTGCCCAGGGTCGACAGCGCCGTGTCGCTCGGGTCGAACAGGTTGAAGCTGGTCGACACGCCCGACCACGAGTAGTAGCGCACGCCGTTGGCCACGGCCGCACCGCTCTTCACGTCGCACGACGAGCCCGGCGCGGGGCGCCCCTGCGGGAACTTGGCGTCGAAGGCCGCGCCGCCCGCCGTGGTCAGCGAGGCCAGCGCGTTCAGCGGCACTTCGGGCAGCTGGCTCGGGTCCTTGCCCGAGAGAAAGCCGATCAGCCCCGTCAGCAGGCCGACGGCCTTCACCACCAGGGTCTGGCCGATGCCGCCTTCGGGCAGCTTGGCCAGCAGGTCGGCCACCTTCGAGCCGCCGTTGGCGCCGCCCACCGACGTGACCGAGGCCACCATGTCGGGCGCCACGGCCGCCACGTAGCGCACCGTGGGCGAGCCCTGCGAATGGCCGATGAGGTTGAACTTGAGCGTGGGGTTCTGCTCCAGCGCGCGGATGGTCTTGAGCTCCTGCAGCAGCTGCTCGCCGCGGATCTCGGAGGTGTTGGTGCCCGACACCTGCGCCACGTACACCTTGGCGCCCGCGGCGGCCAGCCTGCCGGGGATGTCGTAGAAGTAGTCGACGCCCAGCAGGTTGTCGAAGCCCAGCAGGCCGTGGACCAGCACGATCGGGTACTTCGTCTTCGCCGTGTCGGAGGTGACGCGGGCCTCGACGCGGGTGGCGCTGTCGCCGGCGACGGCACGCGCCGGTGGCGCATGAACCGCGAGGGCCGCTGCGGCCAGGAGGCCGCAGCTCAGGGCCACGGCGCGCATCGGGGTGGCTGCATGCTGCAACCGGACATTCCACTTCCTGGCCATCGGCGAACTCCCTTACGTTTGGTTAAAAACACGAACGTTCGTTCAGAAACGGTGGGCGCATTCTGTTGACACGTGCAGGAATGAAAACTGGGGTTTTCCCAGGGCGCAATCGAATCGACCTAAAATGCGCGACTTCCCAAGGAGCGTTGCAGCGGTTCGCCACAGAGGCGAATCGTCAGGCTTGGGGCGACAACGACGCTCGCCTGTCCGACTCTTCCGCAGGTGAGGCCATGTCCCAGATTCCCGCATCCGTTTCCGCTCCCGTCGCTCCCCCTCCCATGAAGCTGTCCGGCCTCGAGCCGGTCGCCATCGGCGAAGGCTCGCTGTTCGTCAACATCGGCGAGCGCACCAACGTCACCGGCTCCAAGGCCTTCGCGCGCATGATCCTCAACGGCCAGTTCGAGGACGCCCTGGCCGTCGCGCGCCAGCAGGTGGAGAACGGCGCGCAGGTGATCGACATCAACATGGACGAGGCCATGCTCGACAGCAAGGCCGCCATGGTGCGTTTCCTGAACCTCATCGCCAGCGAGCCCGACATCGCGCGCGTGCCGGTGATGGTCGACAGCTCCAAGTGGGAGGTCATCGAGGCCGGCCTGCGCTGCATCCAGGGCAAGGGCATCGTCAACTCCATCTCCATGAAGGAGGGCGTCGACAAGTTCAAGCACGAGGCCAAGCTGGTCAAGCGCTACGGCGCCGCCGCCGTGGTCATGGCCTTCGACGAGAAGGGCCAGGCCGACACCTACGCACGCAAGATCGAGATCTGCGAGCGCGCCTACCGCGTGCTGGTCGACGAGGTGGGTTTTCCGCCCGAAGACATCATCTTCGACCCGAACATCTTCGCCATTGCCACCGGCATCGAGGAGCACGACAACTACGCGGTCGACTTCATCAACGCCGTGCGCTGGATCAAAGAGAACCTGCCCGGCGCCAAGGTGTCGGGCGGCGTGAGCAACGTGAGCTTCAGCTTCCGCGGCAACGACCCGGTGCGCGAGGCCATCCACACCGTGTTCCTGTACCACGCGATCCAGGCGGGCATGGACATGGGCATCGTCAACGCCGGCATGGTCGGCGTGTACGACGACCTCGAACCCACGCTGCGCGAGCGCGTGGAAGACGTGGTGCTCAACCGCCGCCCCGATGCCGGCGAGCGCCTGGTCGAAGTGGCCGAGACCGCCAAGAGCGGCGCCAAGGACGACAGCAAGAAGCTCGAATGGCGCGGCACGCCCGAGCACCCGGTGCACGTCAACCAGCGCCTGTCGCACGCGATGGTGCACGGCATCACCGACTTCATCGTCGAAGACACCGAAGAGGCCTATCAGCAGATCCTCGCCAAGGGCGGGCGTCCGCTGCACGTGATCGAAGGCCCGCTCATGGACGGCATGAACATCGTGGGCGACCTCTTCGGCCAGGGCAAGATGTTCCTGCCGCAGGTGGTGAAGTCGGCGCGCGTGATGAAGTCGGCCGTGGCCCACCTCATTCCGTACATCGAGGAAGAAAAGCGCCAGGACGAGGCCGCGGGCCGCGACGTGCGCACCAAGGGCAAGATCATCATCGCCACCGTGAAGGGCGACGTGCACGACATCGGCAAGAACATCGTCACCGTCGTGCTCCAGTGCAACAACTTCGAAGTGGTGAACATGGGCGTGATGGTCCCGTGCCACGAGATCCTGGCCAAGGCGAAGGTCGAGGGCGCGGACATCGTCGGCCTGTCGGGCCTCATCACGCCCAGCCTCGAAGAGATGCAGTACGTGGCCGGCGAGATGCAGAAGGACGACCACTTCCGCATCAAGAAGATCCCGCTGCTCATCGGCGGCGCCACCACCAGCCGCGTGCACACCGCCGTGAAGATCGCGCCGCACTACGAAGGCCCCGTGGTCTACGTGCCCGATGCCTCGCGCAGCGTGAGCGTGGCGCAGAGCCTGCTCTCGGACCAGGCCACCGCGTACATCGACGAGATCAACGCCGATTACGAGAAGGTGCGCACGCAGCACGCCAACAAGAAGCAGGTGCCGATGTGGCCCCTGGCCAAGGCGCGCGCCAACAAGACACCGGTGGACTTCGCGAACTTCGTGCCCACGGTGCCCAAGTTCATCGGCCGGCGCGTGTTCAAGAACTTCGACCTCACCGAGCTGGCCAAGTACATCGACTGGGGCCCGTTCTTCCAGACCTGGGACCTGGCCGGCCCGTTCCCCGCCATCCTGAAGGACGAGATCGTCGGCACCGAGGCCGTGCGCGTGTACGCCGACGGCCAGCGCATGCTCAAGCGCCTCATCGAAGGGCGCTGGCTCAGCGCCAGCGGCGTGGTCGGCTTCTGGCCCGCCAACACGGTGAACGACGACGACATCGAGCTGTACACCGACGAGACGCGCAGCGAAGTCGCGCTCACCTGGTACGGCATGCGCCAGCAGACCGAGAAGCAGATGATCGACGGCGTGATGCGCCCCAGCCGCTGCCTGGCCGACTTCGTCGCGCCCAAGGACAGCGGCGTGAAGGACTACGTCGGCGTGTTCGCCGTCACGGCCGGCCTGGGTGTCGAGAAGAAAGAGAAGTTCTTCATCGACGACCTCGACGACTACTCGGCCATCATGCTCAAGGCCCTGGCCGACCGGCTGGCCGAGGCTTTTGCCGAAGCCATGCACCACCGCGTGCGCACCGACCTGTGGGGCTACGCGCCCCACGAGGGCCTGAGCAACGACGACATGATTGCCGAAAAGTACCGCGGCATCCGCCCCGCGCCCGGCTACCCGGCCTGCCCCGACCACAGCGTGAAGGGCCCGATGTTCGACCTTCTGAACTGCGCGGACATTGGCATGACCCTGACGGAGAGCCTCGCTATGAGGCCCGCCGCCAGCGTGAGCGGCTTCTACCTCGGGCACCCCGATGCGACGTACTTCAACGTCGGCAAGATCGGGCACGACCAGTTGCAGGACCAGGCCGCGCGGCGCCGCACGAGCGAATCGGAGCTCGAGCGCCTGCTGGCGCCGAACCTTTGAACCTGCCGGCCGGTCGGCGCGACCGGAGTGACCGGCCACGGGAGTTGATATTCAGAAGCTGATCTTTGCCGCCGCGCACTACGCCCAGTTCGCGATCTTCGTGATTGCCTGCTGGGGTGCCGGCCGCGCGGTGCTCGCGCGCCTGCGCCCGCCCTCGCGCCGCGACGCCTGGCTCGAAGCGGCCATGTCGGCCGCGCTCGGTGTCGGCCTTTACATCTGTGCCTTCCAGGCGCTGGCCATCTTCGGGCTCTTCCGCCGCGAGGCCACGCTGGGGCTGATCGGCGCGGGCGTCGTGGCCGCCGCGTGGCAGTGGCGCGGCTGGCATGCCGACATCCGTGCGCTGCGCGCGGCCGCGCCGGCCACGCCGCCGTGGACCCGCTTCGAACGCATCGCCGCCATCGCGCTGGCGCTGGTCGCACTGCCCGCGCTGGTGGCGCCGCTCGCGCCGCCGGCCGCCTTCGACGAGCTGATGTACCACCTGCCGTATGCACGCCTCGTGGCGCAGCAGGGCACGCTGGGCATCCACGACTGGCTGCGCTACCCCTGGTTCCCCTACAACTACAACCTGCTGTACGCCGCCGCGCTGCAGGTGGGCGACGACGTGCTGCCGCACTTCCTCAACGCCCTGGCGGGCGCGCTGTCGGTGCTGATGATCTTCCGCCTGGGCATCCTGCACGCCAACCGGCTCACGGCCTGCATCGGCGCGGCCATCTGGCTGGGCATGGGCGACTACGCCAACGCGCTGATCGACATGGGCGTGGCGCTGTTCGTGCTGTCGGCCTTCGTGGCGCTGTGGTGGTGGCGCGAATCCGAACCGCTGCGCGACGGCACGCGCTGGCTCTGCCTGGCGGCGTTCTGCCTCGGCGTGGCGGCGGGCTCCAAGTACCAGGCGCTGATCTTCCTGCCGCTGGTGGCGCTGTTCGTGGTGCGCCACGAGCGCCGCGTGTGGCGGGCCTGGGCGCCCGCGCTGCTGTGCTTCCTGATTCCGTGCATCTACTGGTATGCGCGCAACGCGATCATGACGGGCGACCCCTTCAACCCGATCGGCGCGCGCGTGTTCGGCTTCACCGAATGGGTGCCGGCCGACTACGTGCAGCAGGTGGCCGACGTGCGCGACCACGCCGAGATGCCCAACGCGCTGATCTGGTCGGTGTTCCTCGCGCCCTTCAGCGTGTGGTGGAAGCGCTCCGCCGCCGTGCGCGCGGCGGGCTGGTTCTGCCTGTACTCGGTGGCCGTATGGGTCGTGACCTCGCGCTACCCGCGCTACCTCATGGCCTCGTTCCCGCTGCTCGCCATGACGGCGGCCGTGGGCTGGCAGGTGCTGTTCGGCTGGATCGCAGCGGGCGTGCGCCGGCTGCGCGCAGCGCCCGCGGCGGTCGCAGCCGACGGTCCGCGCAGCGGCGCCGGCGTTGGCGACTGGATCGTGGTGCTGCTGCTGGCCGTGCTGGCCGCCGTGTCGGTGGGCCAGACGGCCACCAAGGTGTCGATGATCTCGCTCACGCCCGAGTCGCGCGAGGCCTTCCTGCGCAAGCACGTGCCGGGCTACGGCGTGATGGATTACGTGCGCCGCAACGTGACCGGCCGCGTCTACCAGATCGCGCTGAACGAGGCGATCTACTACGGCCCCAACCCGATCTGGGGCGACACGCTGGGGCGCTGGCGCTACCGTGACTACCTGCTGATGTCGCCCGGCGACACGGCGCGCAAGCTGGCGGCCGAGGGCTTCACCACCGTCGTCATGTCGCCCGAGATGGTGAAAGTGCTCAGCGTGCGGCCCGGCTTCGACCAGTACTATGGCCTGCTGCACGACCAAGACGGCAGCCGCGCCTACCGACTCCTTCCGACGACCGCTCCATGACGACCGACCACCGACCCGCCCCCGTGTCCGCCATGCCGCGCATTGCCGCCGTCATTCCCTGCTTCAACGAGGCCCTGGCCATCACCCAGGTGATCGAGGGCTTCCGTGCCGCCCTGCCCGGCGCCGAGATCCACGTCTTCGACAACAACTCCACCGACGACACGGCCGCCGTGGCCCGCGCGGCCGGCGCGATCGTCACGCACGTGGCCGCGCGCGGCAAGGGCAACGTCGTGCGGCGCATGTTCGCCGACGTCGAGGCCGACATCTACGTGATGGTCGACGGCGACGCCACCTACGACACCACCGCCGCGCCGCGCCTCATCGCGCGGCTGGTCGAGGGCAACCTCGACATGGTGGTGGGCAGCCGCGTGGACGACGGCCAGGACGCGCTCACCTACCGCGCCGGCCACCGCTTCGGCAACTGGCTGCTCACGGGCACCGTGGCGCAGCTCTTCGGCGGCGGCCTCACCGACATGCTCTCGGGCTACCGCGTGTTCTCGCGCCGCTACGCCAAGTCGTTCCCGGCGCTGTCGCAGGGCTTCGAGATCGAGACCGAGCTGACCGTGCACGCGCTCGAACTGCGCATGCCCTACGCCGAGGAAGCCACCGCCTACAGCACGCGCCCCGAAGGCTCGCACAGCAAGCTCTCGACCTACCGCGACGGCTGGCGCATCCTGAAGACCATCGGCAAGCTGTTCGTGAGCGAGCGGCCGCTGCAGTTCTTCTCGATCGTCGCGGCCGTGCTCGCGATCGCTGCGCTCGCGCTGGCCCTGCCGCTGTTCATGACCTACGCCCACACCGGCCTGGTGCCGCGGCTGCCCACGGCGGTGCTCGCCACCGGCGCGATGCTGGCGGCGCTGCTGTCCTTTGTCTGCGGCGTGGTGATGCACACCGTCACGCTCGGCCGGCAGGAGGCCAAGCGGCTGCGCTACCTGGCGCAACCCTGCGTGCGCGAGAGCTTGCGCAAGAGCCTGCGCGCGCACTGACGGCGGCGCGATGAAGATCGGGCGCGAGTTCCTCTCGTTCGCCGTGGCCGGCGTGATCGGCTTCGTGGTGGACGTGACGGTGCTCTACCTGCTGGCGCCGCTCTTGGGGTGGTACGGCGCGCGCGTCGTGTCCTTCCTGGCCGCCGCCACCACCACCTGGCTCTACAACCGCCGCTACACCTTCGCGGCGAGCGCGGCCGGCGCCGCCACGGGGCGTTCGGTCTGGCGCGAATACTTGGGCTACCTCACGACCATGCTGGCCGGCGCCGTGCTGAACTACGGCACCTACGTGCTCACGCTGCACTGGGTGGAAGGCCGCTGGGCCGCCGCGCTCGGCGTGGCGCTGGGCAGCATCGCGGGCCTGGGCGCCAACTTTCTCTCGGCGCGCTACCTGGTCTTCCGCTCGCACCGCAGCGGCGGCTGAGGCCGCCACCGGGCGCGTTCAAGCGCGCTCAGTGCCCGCCCGACACCACCACCGGGATCTCGGTGGCCGGCGGCGTGTTGCGGCTGCGGCCGCAGCGCACGAGGCCGTCGATCATCACCATGCCCACGCCCGGGATGTCGCCCAGCTGCACGCTTTCGAGCAGGCCCGGCGCGGGCGAATGCTGGGCGCGGTCCATGAACACGAAGTCGGCCGCGCGGCCCACTTCGATCAGCCCGCAGTTGAGCTTGCGGATCTTCGCCGTGTTGCCGGTCGCGAAGCAGAACACCAGTTCGGCCGGGATGTTCGCGATCGACGACAGCATCGCCACCATGCGCAGGATGCCCAGCGGCTGCACGCCCGAACCCGCGGGCCCGTCGGTGCCCAGGATCACGCGGTGCGGGCACTTCAGTTCGAGCGCGGCCTTGGCCGCCGCAATGGCGACCTTCTCGTTGCCGTTGTGCACGATCTCGATGGCGCGCGAGCTCTTCTCGCACAGCTCGCACACATGCGCCTCGGGCAGCGAGGTGTGGCCGCCGTTGATGTGGCCGATGATGTCGGCGTCGGCTTCGAGCACCACGTCCTTGTCGATCAGGCCCGAGCCCGGGATCGACGGGCCGCCCGTGTGGATCGTGCTCTGGATGCCGTACTTGCGCGCCCAGGCCACCATCTCCTTGGCTTCGTAGCCGGCCTTCACCGAGCCCAGGCCCACTTCGCCCAAGAGGCCCACGCCGGCTTCGGCGAGTTCCTTGAAGTCGCTCTCGACCATGCCCTTTTCGATCACCGGTGCGCCGGCGAGCACCTTCACGCCGCCGGGGCGGAAGTTGTCGAAGGCGCGCTGCGCGGTGATGGCCAGCGCCTTCAGGCCGACGATGTCCTTCGGACGGCCGGGCAGGTGCACTTCGCCGGCCGAGACCATGGTGGTCACGCCGCCGTGCATGGTGGAGTCGATCCAGCCGATCTGGCCCTGGCGCGGCGTCCAGTCGCCGAACACCGGGTGCACGTGGCTGTCGATGAGGCCGGGTGCGACGCAGGTCTTCTTCGCGTCGATGACGGTGACGGCGCCTTCGAGGTCGCAGTCCTTCTCCTTGCCGACCGCCACGATCAGGCCGTCGTTCACCACGAGGGTGTCGGCGTCGAGGATGGGCTTGTCGATGTCGCCCGAGAGCAGCAGCCCGATGTTCTTTATGACGACCTTGCCCGACTTTGCGCCGGCTGCGATTTCTGCCATTTCGTGGTGTCCTCGTCGTGGGGTGGGGAGTTGTTGTCTTGTTCCTGGATGTCGTCCGCGCGCACGGTGCGCAGCAGGGTCTCGATGACGAAATCTTCCCAGTGCGCGACGGCTTCCGGCGACTCCAGCGGCTCGCCGAGGAAGGCCGTGAGCGTGTGCCGGTTCGAGGTGTAGAAATAGCCGGTGGACGCGATCAGCAGGTAGATGTCGCGCGCCACGAGGTCGGTGCGGAACAGGCCCTGGGCCGCGCCGCTGGCAAGGATTTCCGAAATGATGGCCACCGCCCGCGACGAGTACTCGCGCGCCCGCAGCGACTTCGAGATGTGCCGGCCCTTGTGCAGGTTCTCGGTGTTCAGCAGGGTGACGAACTCGGGGTTCTTGCGGTAGTAGCCCAGCACGAAGCGGATGACTTCGGTGAGCGCTTCCACGGGCCGCGAGGCGTCGAGCGCAATGGCGGCTTCGGCGTCGTCCATGCGCTGGTAGATGCCCTCAAGCACCGCGATGAACAGGCCTTCTTTGCTGCCGAAGTAGTAGTAGATCATCCGGTCGTACGACTTGGCGGCCTTGGAGATCTTCTCCACGCTGCCGCCGTCGTAGCCGTACTTGGCGAACACCTTGGTCGCCGCCTTGAGGATGCTGTCGCGCGTGGCCTGGGCCGCGGCCTCGCGCACGCCGGTGCGGCGCTGGGGCTTGGGCTTGCTGACGGAGCGGGAGTCGGCCATCGTGCGCGCAGCGCCTCTGTGTCGGGTCTTACTTCTCGGCGAAGGCGCGTTCGACGACGAAGTCGCCCGGCGTCGAGGTGTTGCCTTCCTTGAAGCCGCGCTTTTCCAGGATGTGCTTCAGGTCGACCAGCAGGCCGGGGCTGCCGCACAGCATCACGCGGTCTTCCTCGACGTTCAGCGGGGGCAGGCCCAGGTCGTCGGTGAGCTTGTTGCTCTCGATCAGGTCGGTGACGCGGCCCTGGTTGCGGAACTCCTCGCGCGTGACCGTGGGGTAGTACAGCAGCTGCTTGGCGATCATCTCGCCCAGGATCTCGTGCTTGGGCAGGTGGTCGGTCACGAGGTCGTGGTAGGCCAGTTCGTCGACCTGGCGCACGCCGTGCACCAGGATGACCTGCTCGAACTTCTCGTACGTGTCGGGGTCGCGGATGATGCTCATGAACGGCGCCAGGCCGGTGCCCGTGCCGAACAGGTACAGGCGCTTGGCCGGCAGCGTGTAGTCGATGAGCAGCGTGCCCGTGGGCTTGCGGCCCACGATCACGGTGTCGCCCACCTGGATGTGCTGCAGCTTCGAGGTGAGCGGGCCGTCTTCCACCTTGATGCTCAGGAACTCGAGATGCTCCTCGTAGTTCGGGCTCACGATGCTGTAGGCGCGCAGCAGGGGCTTGTTGTTGACCTTCAGGCCGATCATCGTGAAATGACCGTTCGAGAAGCGCAGCGCCGGGTCGCGCGTGGTGGTGAAGGTGAACAGGCGGTCGGTCCAGTGGTGGACGCTCAGGACGCGTTCTTCGCTGAATGCACTCATACAGAACTCAAGTGTTGGTTGAAGACAGAAAAGGGTGGCTGAGCCGAAATGCACGCCTTTGGGGCGTCCGCCATCGGCCGGCTAGCAACCCTCCATTGTCGTTGGTCGGAAAAACCCCGATGAACACCGCGAGAAAACACCATTGCAAGCATCGGGCCTGTTTGCTACATTGACCTTTGATGTAGTGAACGCAACATGAAAGTGTAGGGGATGCTACACAAACGAAAGCCGCCGCACAAGCACCTGCACGGCACGTTTGTTGCAAACCTCCGGAGCCTGAAGACCCGCTCCGACAGCACCACACCACGAGATCGCCCCGATGACTGAACACACCAAGACAGACGGATTGCCCGGCATCGACATGCCCCTGGTCGCGCAGGCCGGCGGCGCCGCCTTCGGCAAGGCGCCGCCGCGCAACGAGAAGATGAGCACCGCCAAGGTCGAGTGCAACGCCTGCCCGGTGCTGTGCCAGATCTCCGACGGCCGCACCGGCGCCTGCGACCGCTACGCCAACCGCCAGGGCGTGCTGGTGCGCGTCGATCCGGTGGTGCTGCTGCGCCGCACGCTCGCCAGCGAACAGCCGGCGCTCGTGCCCTTCGACCGGCCCGGCGCCGAGGCGGCCGAGGCCGATGCCACGCCCGACTGGAACGGCGACCTGCTGCACGCCGACGAGGTCTTCGTCACCGGCGTGGGCTCGTCCACCACCTACCCCGACTACAAGCCCGCGCCCTTCATCGTGGCTTCGAAAGCCCAGGGCGTCGACATGGTCACCGTCGTCACCGAAGGCATCTTCAGCTACTGCAGCTTCAAGGTGAAGATCGACACCGATCGCTTCCTGGGCGCCGAGCAGGCCAACGTGCGCTACAAGGGCGAGGTCGTGGGCCATGTCACCACGGCCGAGTACGGCTCGCAGATGCTGTCGCTGGGCGGCGTGCACCACCTCACGGGCGGCAGCAAGAAGGAAGGCCGCATGACGGCCGAGCTCATGCAGCTGCTGGGCAACAAGCAGGCGGTCGAATGCACCATCGACGGCGGCGCCAGCCTCGTCATCCAGGCCGGCAAGGCGCCCATCGTCAACGGCGTGGAAGAACAGCGCATGCGCGTGGGCTGCGGCTCGGCCGCCGTGGGCATCTTCGCGCGCCAGTTCGCCGGCGTGGCCGATGAGGTGGTGGTGGTCGATGACCACATCACCGGCGTGCTCACCGAGCACCAGGCCGGCCGCTGCCTCGACATGACGCCCTCGGGCATCCAGATGCTGGGGCGCAAGTCGACGCCGGGGCGCTACTTCCAGGTCGCGAACCCCGGCAACGGCTGGGGCGGCACCGACATCGCCGACCCGCTGGCGATCATCGAAGGCTGGGAAGAGGGCGTGGCCCGCCCCGGCCTGCGCCTGCTCATGACCTCCACCACCGGCGAGCACGCGCAGTGGTACGTGCTCGACGAGGCGCTCAAGCCCATCGAGCAGCCCATGCCGCCCGAGGTGCGCCGCATCGTCGACCGCATCGGCGAGAACTGCGAGCCCTCGCTGTGCACCGTGCTGTTCCTCGGCGGCGCCGGCGGCAGCCTGCGCGCGGGCGTCACCGAGAACCCGGTGCTGCTCACGCGCGCCATCAAGCGCGCGCTGGTCAACGTCACCTGCGGCGGCGCGCCGGCCTATGTGTGGCCCGGCGGCGGCATCACCGTGATGGCCGACGTCATGCGCATGCCCGACAACAGCTTCGGCACCGTGCCCACGCCGGCCATCGTTGCGCCCATCGAGTTCAGCATGCGGCGCGCCGACTACGAAGCGCTCGGCGGCCACGTCGAACACATCTTCCCGCTCGAACAGGCGCTCGCACGCGGTGCATGGCAGGAAGACGGCGCACCGCTGGCGCGCCAATGGCTCGTCATCGACGATGCCAATCCGTGGCCCCTGGGTCACGCCCCCATGCTGGGCTGATTCATGTCCGCCCAACGTACAGCGCTCGACGCGGGCCGCTGGCATTTCAACCACGGCCCGATCGACATCGTGGCCGAAGCACACGGCGATCCGTACGCCGTCGCCGCCGCGCACGACGCCGCCTGGGCGCGCTTCGGCCATGTGCTCGACGAACTCGTGCGCGAGCTGCCGCAGCTGCGCCTGCCCGTGACCGCGCGCCAGCGCCCGCGCGGCGTGGTTGCGCGGCGCATGTGGGACGCCTGCGATGCGTTTTCGCCGTTGTTCCTCACGCCCATGGCGGCCGTGGCCGGCAGTGTGGCGCAGGAACTCATCGCCTTCTACGACCGGCCCGGCATCGAGCGCGCCTGGGTCAACAACGGCGGCGACATCGCACTGCACCTCGCGCCCGGCCACACGGCGCGCGTGGGCCTGTTCGCCGACCTCGCGCGCTTCGACTGGCGCGACAGCGGCATGCTCACGACCGACGGCCAGTTCGAGCTGCACGCTGACCAACCCGTGCGCGGCGTCGCCACCAGCGGCTGGCGCGGGCGCAGTTTCTCGCTGGGCATCGCCGACAGCGTGACGGTGTTGGCCGCCACCGCGGCGCAGGCCGACGCCGCCGCCACCGTGATCGCCAATGCCGTCGACGTGGCCGACGCCGCCATCCAGCGCCAGCCCGCCAGCGCCTGCAAGGACGACAGCGACCTCGGCGACACCCTCGTCACCGTCGACGTGCCGCCGCTGGCGCCCGCGCAGGTGCACCATGCACTCGATGCGGGCGCGGCGTGCGCCCGCGTGCTGCAGAAAAGGGGGCTCGTGTGGGCCGTTCTGCTCGTTTGCCAGGGGCAGTGGCGGCGGGTGGAACCCTTATGCTCGAAGTCGCTGGACATCGCGCTGCCCGAAGCAGTTGGTTCAGTATTTGCTTAACGAAAAGCAAGGTTCTTTTTCATGATCGAAATCCGTCGCGTCTTCACCCATGTCGAGCACATCCACCACGAGTTCGGACCGCGTGCCGAAATGCCGCTGGTGCGCGGTGCCATCGGCGCGGTGCTGACCAATCCTTTCGCGGGCCGCTACGAGCCCGACATCCTGCCGATGATGGCGCTGCTCGACCCCGTGGGCGTCGACATGGCGCACCAGCTGCACGCCGCCATGGACGTGCCGCTCGAACAGATCGCCACCTACGGCAAGGGCGCCATCGTCGGCGCCGACGGCGAGCTGGAGCACGGCGCGCTGTGGCACGTGCCCGGCGGCTACGCGATGCGCGAACTGCTCGGCTGGAAGGGCAGCCGCGCCGCCTACACCGCGGGCAAGGCCGAAGAGAAAACCGGCCAGCCCGGCAACGCGCTGTCGATCGTGCCCTCGACCAAGAAGGTCGGCCCGCCCGGCGCCGCGCTCGACGTGCCGCTCACCAACATCAACGCCAGCTACGTGCGCGGCCAGTTCGACGCCATCGAGGTGCGCGTGCCCGGCGCGCCGATGGCCGACGAGATCGTCTTCATCCTCGCGATGAGCACCGGCTACCGCGTGCATGCGCGCGTCGGCGGCCTGCTCGCCAAGGACATCAGCAAGTGGGACGGCCTGCGCTGACCGCACAAGACAAGAGACAAGACAAGGAACAACAGACATGACCGCCAACATCCGCAAGCTCGTCATTCAAGTGGACGAAACCCGCAAGGAAATGGGCCAGGACGTCACGCCGCCCACGCGCCGCGCCGTCGCCATCGCCGTGATCGAGAACCCCTACGCCGGCCGCTACAGCGAGAACCTCGACGAACTCATCGCCATCGGCGAAGAGCTCGGCGCGCTGCTGGGCCAGAAGGCCGTGAAGGCGCTGGGCATCGAGCCCGGCCAGGCGCAGAGCTACGGCAAGGCCGCCATCGTCGGCGAGCGCGGCGAGCTGGAGCATGCCGCCGCCATCCTGCATCCCAAGCTGGGCGCGCCGCTGCGCGTGGCGGTCGAGAAGGGCGCCGCGCTCGTGCCTTCGGCCAAGAAGCAGGGCACGCTGGGCACCGCCATCGACGTGCCGCTGGGCCACAAGGACGCCGCTTTTGTGCGCAGCCACTTCGACGCCGTCGAGGCCCGCGTGGCCGACGCGCCGCGCGCCAACGAGATCGTCGTGGCCGTGGCCGTCACCGACAGCGGCCGCCCGCTGCCGCGCGTCGGCGGCCTGCAAGCCAGCGAAATCAAGGGCGAAGACGGTCTTCGCTGACCTGTCATTGCATCGTCACCCGCATCGTGTTTTCTGTTCGAACTTCTAGGAGCTTCCCGATGAATCCATTGCGCCTTGCCTTCTGCGCCGCTTCCGTCGTCACGCTGGCCACCGCCCTCGTCCCCGCGCATGCGCAGGGCGTGATCAAGATCGGCGAAATCAACAGCTACAAGGCGCAGCCCGCCTTCCTCGAGCCCTACAAGAAGGGCATGGAACTGGCGGTCGACGAGATCAACGCCAAGGGCGGCGTCAACGGCAAGAAGCTGGAGCTCATCAGCCGCGACGACAACGCCAACCCCGGCGACGCCGTGCGCGTGGCCGAAGAACTCATCTCGCGCGAGAAGGTCGACGTGCTGGCCGGCGCCTTCCTGTCGAACACCGGCCTGGCGCTGACCGACTTCGCCAAGCAGAAAAAATTCTTCTACCTCGCCGCCGAGCCGCTCACCGACAAGATCGTCTGGAGCAACGGCAACAAGTACACCTACCGCCTGCGCCCCTCGACCTACATGCAGGTCGCGATGCTGGTGCCCGAGGCCGCCAAGCTCAAGAAGAAGCGCTGGGCCATCGTGTACCCCAACTACGAATACGGCCAGTCGTCGGTCGCCACCTTCAAGACGCTGCTCAAGGCGATCCAGCCCGACGTCGAGTTCGTCGCCGAGCAGGCGCCGCCGCTGGGCAAGGTCGATGCGGGCAGCGTGGTGCAGGCCCTGGCCGATGCCAAGCCCGACGCCATCTTCAACGTGCTGTTCGGCGCCGACCTGTCCAAGTTCGTGCGCGAAGGCAACACGCGCGGCCTGTTCAAGGACCGCGAGGTCGTGAGCGTGCTGACCGGCGAGCCCGAGTACCTCGACCCGCTGAAGGACGAGGCGCCCAACGGCTGGGTCGTCACCGGCTACCCCTGGTACGGCGTGAAGACCGCCGAGCACAAGGCCTTCAACGACGCCTACCAGGCCAAGTTCAAGGACTACCCGCGCCTGGGCTCGGTGGTGGGCTACAGCGCCATCTACTCGATCGCGGCCGGCGTGAAGAAGGCCGGCAGCACCGACACCGAGAAGCTGGTCGCCGCCTTCAAGGGCCTGCAGGTCGACACGCCCTTCGGCAAGATCAGCTACCGCGCCCAGGACAACCAGTCCACCATGGGCGCGTACGTCGGCAAGACCAAGAACGACGGCGGCAAGGGCGTGATGGTCGACTACGTGTACCTCGACGGTGCCAAGTTCCAGCCGACGGACGACGAAGTGAAGAAGATGCGCCCCGCGGACTGATCACGCGCGGCTCCTGCAACGCGTCCGCCGCCGCTTCTTGAGCGCGGCGGGGCGCGGTGTCTCCAGTTTCCTCAGGGTCCCTCATGAGCTTTTCAGGCTTCGTTGTTCAGTTGCTCAACGGGTTGGCCGGCGCGTCTTCGCTGTTCTTGGTGGCGGCCGGCCTCTCGTTGATCTTCGGCGTGACGCGCATCGTCAACTTCGCCCATGGATCTTTTTTCATGGTGGGCATCTACGTCGCGTACACGCTCGTCGAGAAGCTCGGCCCGAGCGTGGGCTTCTGGCCGGCGCTGTTGATCGCCGCGCTCGCGGTGGGCGTGCTGGGCGCGCTCATCGAGGTGCTGCTGCTGCGCCGCATCTACAAGGCGCCCGAGCTGTTCCAGCTCCTGGCCACCTTCGCGCTGGTGCTGGTCATCAAGGACGCGGTGCTGTGGCTCTGGGGCCCTGACGAACTGCTCGGTCCGCGCGCGCCGGGCCTGAAGGGCTCGGTCGAAATCCTCGGTCGCCAGTTTCCTTCCTACGACCTGTTCCTGATCGTCGTCGGCCCGCTGGTGCTCGGCCTCGTGTGGCTGCTGCTCACGCGCACGCGCTTCGGCACGCTGGTGCGCGCCGCCACGCAAGACCGCGAGATGGTCAGTGCGCTGGGCGTCAACCAGGCCTGGCTCTTCACCGCCGTGTTCGCGCTCGGCGCGCTGCTCGCGGGCCTGGGCGGGGCGCTGCAACTGCCGCGCGAACCCGCCACGCTCGAGATGGACCTGAACACCATCGGCGCCGCCTTCGTCGTCGTGGTGGTCGGCGGCATGGGCTCGCTGCCCGGCGCCTACGTGGCCGCGCTGCTCATCGCCGAGATCAAGGCCGTGTGCATCTGGCTGGGCGTGGTGCAGATCTTCGGCATCGACGTGTCGTTCTCCAAGCTCACGCTGATGGTCGACTTTCTCGTGATGGCCATCGTGCTGGTGTGGCGTCCGTGGGGCCTGTTCGGCCGGCCGCAGGCGCCGAGCCGCTATGTCGGCATGCAGGAAGAGCCGCTGCGCCGCCCGAGCACCGCCTACATCGTGGCCGCCGCCGGGCTGGCGCTGGTGCTGGCTGCGCTGCCACTGCTGACGGCCGGCTCGCCCTACACCACGGTGCTGATGATCGACCTGCTGATCGCCGCGCTGTTCGCCACCAGCCTGCACTTCATCATGGGGCCGGCCGGCATGCACTCCTTCGGCCACGCGGCCTACTTCGGCCTCGGGGCCTACGGCGCGGCGTTGCTGGTGCGCGCGCTGCACCTGCCGATGGAGCTGGCGCTGGTGGTCGCGCCGCTGGTGGCGGCACTCGGCGCCTTCGTCTACGGCTGGTTCGCGGTGCGGCTGTCGGGCGTGTACCTGGCGATGCTCACGCTGGCCTTCGCGCAGATCACGTGGGCCGTCACCTACCAGTGGGACAGCTTCACGGGCGGCAGCAACGGCCTGACCGGCGTGTGGCCTTCGGAGTGGCTGTCGAACAAGCAGGTGTACTACTGGCTCACGCTGGTGCTCGTGGGCGCGGGCGTGTGGTGGCTGCGCCGCGTGCTGTTCTCGCCCTTCGGCTATGCGCTGCGCGCGGGCCGCGACTCGGTGCTGCGCGCCGACGCCATCGGCATCGACGTCAAGCGCATGCAGTGGGCGGCCTTCGTCATCGCGGGCACCGTGGCGGGCCTGGCCGGCGCGCTCTATGCGTTCTCCAAGGGCAGCATCTCGCCGGAAAGCCTGTCGGTCGGCAAGTCGGTCGACGGCCTCGTGATGGTGCTGCTGGGCGGCATCCAGACCCTGGCGGGCCCCGTGGTCGGCGCCGTCACCTTCACCTGGCTGCACGACACCGTGGCACGCAACACCGACTACTGGCGCGCCATGCTCGGCGCCATCATCCTGATCCTGGTGCTGCTGTTCCCGCAGGGCATCGCAGGCTCGATCAAGCAACTCGTCGACCGGTGGCGTGCACCGAAGCATGATGAAGCAGACGCCAAGCTCAAGGAGGTGAAGGCATGAGCCTCCTCAAAGTCACCAACCTCGGCAAATCGTTCGGCGGCGTGAAGGCCGTGGACGGCATCAGCTTCGAGCTGCCGCCCGGCGAGCTGCTCGCGCTCATCGGCCCCAACGGCGCCGGCAAGTCGACCACCTTCAACATGGTCAACGGCCAGCTCAAGGCCGACCAAGGCTCGATCACGCTCGACGGCCACGAACTCGTGGGCCGCAAGCCGCGCGAGATCTGGCGCAAGGGCGTGGGCCGCACCTTCCAGATCGCCGAAACTTTTGCCTCGCTCACCGTGGTCGAGAACGTGCAGATGGCGCTGCTCTCGCACGACCACAAGCTGTTCTCGATGTGGCGCCGCGCGGCCGACCACAAGCGCGACGAGGCGCTGGCGCTGCTCGACCAGGTCGGCATGAAGGCGCAGGCCGACCGGCCCTGCAGCGTGCTGGCCTACGGCGACGTGAAGCGCGTCGAACTCGCCATTGCCATGGCCAACTCGCCCAAGCTGCTGCTCATGGACGAGCCCACCGCCGGCATGGCGCCCCAGGAGCGCAACTCGCTCATGGCGCTCACCAAGGACCTCGTCATCCAGCGCGGCATGGCCGTGCTCTTCACCGAGCACAGCATGGACGTGGTGTTCGCGTACGCCGATCGCATGATCGTGCTCGCGCGCGGGCGCCTCATCGCGCAGGGCAAGCCGCTGGAAATCCGCGACCACCCGAAGGTGCAGGAGGTGTACTTCGGCAGCGGCAAGACCTTCGAGAAGATTGCAGAGAAAGCCGCTGCATTGGGAGTTGCCGCATGAGCACGCACGAACCTCTTCTGGAAGCCAAGGCCTTGTGCGCGTGGTACGGCGCCGCGCAGATCCTCTACGACGTCGACCTCGAAGTGCGGCGCGGCGAAGTCGTCGCGCTCATGGGCCGCAACGGCGCGGGCAAGTCGACCACGCTCAAGACGCTGATCGGCATGCTGAGCAAGCGCCGCGGCGCGGTGCGCTTCCTGGGCCACGACATTTCGAAGAGCGAGCCGCACCACGCGGCGCGCCTGGGCCTGGGCTTCGTGCCCGAAGACCGGCGCGTGTTCACCGACCTCACGGTGATGGAAAACCTCGAGGTCGGCAAGCAGCCCGCGCGCCAGTGGGCCGACGGCACGGCTGCGCCGCTGTGGACGCCCGAGCGCCTGTTCCAGCTGTTCCCCAACCTCGGCGAAATGCCCAACCGCCCCGGCGGGCGCATGAGCGGCGGCGAGCAGCAGATGCTCACCGTGGCGCGCACGCTGATGGGCAACCCCTACCTCGTGCTGCTCGACGAGCCCTCTGAGGGCGTGGCCCCGGTCATCGTCGAGCAGATGGCCAACATGATCCTCGAGCTCAAGGCGCAGGGCGTGAGCATCCTGCTGTCGGAGCAGAACATGCATTTCGCCGAGCTGGTCTCCGACCGCGCCTATGTGCTCGAGAAGGGGCAGATCCGCTATCACGCGACGATGGCCGAGTTGGCCGCGAACGAAGAAGTGCGCAGGGCCTACCTCAGCGTCTGACCGTTTCCTTTCCTCAACCACCGGAGTCCACACCATGCATCGCAGAACCGTCTTGAAGTCCGCCGCTGCCCTGGGGCTCGTCGGCAGCCTCGGCAGTTTCGGTCTCTCGTCCGCTTTCGCGGCCGGCAAGATCAAGCCCGGTGGCAAGGCCGCGCTGATCGTGGTCGACGTGCAGAACTGTTTTCTCGACGGCGGCACGCTCGCGGTGAAGGGCGGCAACGAGGTGATCCCGGTCATCAACGCGCTGGCGCCCGCGTTCCAGAACATCGTCGTCACGCAGGACTGGCACACGGCGGGCCATGCCTCGTTCGCCAGCACCTACTCGGGCAAGAAGCCTTTCGAGACGACGAAGCTCAACTACGGCACGCAGGTGCTGTGGCCCGACCACTGCGTGCAGGGCACCGACGATGCGGCACTCGGCAAGGAGCTGAAGGTGCCGACCGCGCAGCTCATCATCCGCAAGGGCTTCCACAAGGACATGGACAGCTACTCCGCCTTCGAGGAGGCCGACCACAAGACGGCCACCGGCCTGGCCGGCTACCTCAAGGCGCGCGGCATCAAGACCGTGTTCGTCACCGGACTGGCCACCGACTTCTGCGTGGCCTGGACCGCGATGGACGCGCGCAAGGCCGGCTTCGAGGCCTACGTGATCGAAGACGCTACGCGCGGCATCGACCTCAACGGCTCGCTGGCCGCCGCCTGGAAACAGATGACGGCCAAGGGCGTCAAGCGCATCCAGTCCGGCGACATCCAGGCCGGCTGACGACGAAGTCCGCGGCGCCGCCGCGGCAACACCCCTCCGACGACAACAACAAAGAGACAGACGACGCATGAAGCTTTCGATTTCAAGGCGCACCCTGGTGGCGGGCGGCGCGGCCCTGGCGCTCGGCCCCGGCCTGCTGCGGCCGGCGCGCGCCGACAACGGCGTGACGGACAGCACCATCCGCATCGGCCAGTCGGCCGTGTTCAGCGGCCCGGCGAAAGACTTCGGCGTCGACTACCGTGCGGGCATCCAGCTGTACTTCGACCGCGTCAACAAGTCGGGTGGCATCCACGGCCGCAAGATCGAACTCGTCACCTACGACGACGCCTACGAGCCCGCGAAGACGGCTGCCAATACGGCCAAGCTGATCGACGAGGACAAGGTCTTCGCGCTCACCGGCTACGTCGCCACGGGCAACCTCGCGGCCGCCATGCCGCTGGCCGAGAAGGCCGGCGTGCCGATGTTCGCGCCGCTGGTGGGGACCACGTCGTTCCGCACCAAGACCAACCGCTACCTGTTCCACGTGCGCGCGGGCTATGACCTGGAGCTGCGCAAGATCATCAGCCACCTCTCGACGCTGGGCATCCAGTCGATCGCCGTGGTCTACCAGGACAGCGCCTTCGGCAAGTCGAACCTCGCCACCTGCGAGCAGCTGGCCGCCGAGTACAAGGTGAAGGTGGTGCAGACGCTGCCCATGGCCATCGCGGCCGAAGACGCCAAGCAGGTGATCGGCGGGCTCGCCGAGGGCCGCCCCGGCGCCGTCGTGATGATCATGGCCGGGCGCATGACCGAGGTCTTCATCCGCGACTACCGCGCGAGCGGTGCGGCCGCGCCGCTGTACACGCTGTCGGTCGGCATCACCGACGCGGCGGGTTCGGCCAAGCGGCTGGACGGCAAGCTCGCCGGGCTGGTCACGGCCAGCATCGTGCCGCCGCCCGGTGCGCAGCGCGTGCCCATCGTGGCCGACTACCAGCGCGACCGCACCGAGTTCGGCCAGAAGATCGACAGCTACACCGCGCTCGAGGGCTACATCGTCGCGCGCGTGATGACCGAGGGCCTGCGCCGCGCGGGCAAGGCGCTCACGCGCGACAGCTTCATCGCCGGGCTCGAGAGCATCGGCAGCACGCGCTTCGGCGACTTCCCCGTCGACTACAGCGCGAAGAACCACAACGGCTCGACCTTCGTGGACCTGGAGATGTACACCCGTGACGGCCAGTTGCGGCGCTGAGCCGCTGCGCCTGCAGGTCAACGGCCAGGCCCACGCGCTCGCCGGCGTGCCGCGCGAAGCCACGCTGCTGCACCTGCTGCGCAACGACCTCGGGCTCAACGGGCCCAAGTACGGCTGCGGGCTCGGGCAGTGCGGTGCGTGCACGGTGCATGTCGACGGCGTGGCCGCGCGGTCCTGCGTGATTCCGGCGCACGGCGTGGCGGGGCGCAGCATCACCACGCTCGAAGGCCTGGGCATGCGCGGGCGCTGGCATCCGGTGCAGGCCGCGTTTGAAGACGCGCAGGCCGCGCAGTGCGGCTACTGCCTCAACGGCATGGTGATGCAGGCCGCCGCGCTGCTGGCGCGCGACCCCGATGCGAGCGAGGCGCGCATCCGCAGCGAGCTGTCGGGCAACCTGTGCCGCTGCGGCACGCACATCGAGATCCTCGACGCCGTGCAGCGTGCCGCCGTGCGCCTGCGTGCGGCCCCGCCGGACGCCCCCGCCGCATGACGCGCCGCGCCGACCTGCCGCAGACGCGCGCGGAATTCCTCGCTGCCGATGGCGTGCTGCTGGTGGTGCGCGAAGCGCCGCCCCCGCCGCCGCCCGCCAAGGGCCAGCCCGCCTTCATCGCCAGCCACCCCAGCGAAGGCGACGAGGTGCTGCTCGCGCTGTGGGACGACGGCAGCGTCTCCGCGCTCAACGGCCACGTCGACCTGGGCACCGGCATCCAGACCGCGCTCGCGCAGATCGTGGCCGAGGAGCTCGACCTCGGCATGCCCTGCGTGCGCATGATGCTCGGCGACACCGCGCGCGCGCCCAACCAGGGCGCGACCATCGCAAGCGCGTCGATCCAGATCCACGCGCAGCCGCTGCGGCTGGCCGCCGCGCAGGCACGCGCCTGGCTGCTGGCGCGCGCGGCCGAGCGGCTGGGCGTGGCCGTCGATGCGCTGCAGGTGCGCAACGGCGTGGTGCGCGTGGCCGAGGCGCCGGAGCGCCACCTCAACTACGCGGACCTCGTGGCGCACCAGCGCACCGTGCTGCGGCTGGACCTCGACGCCACCCCCAAGAACCCGGCCGACTACCGCCTCGTTGGCACGCGCCAGGCGCGCGTCGACATCCCGGCCAAGCTCGCGGGCGACCTCGTGTTCGTGCACGACATGCGCGTGCCCGGCATGCTGCACGGCCGCGTGGTGCGTCCACCGTATGCGGGCGCGGACCATGGCGAGTTCATCGGCAACACGCTGGAGTCGGTCGACGAAGCGTCGATCGCCCACATCCCCGGCATCCGTGCCGTGGTCGTGGTGCGCGACTTCGTCGGCATCGTCGCCGAGCGCGAAGAGCACGCCGAGCAGGCGATGCGCGAGCTGCGCGTGACCTGGAAGCCCTGGCCCGGCATGCCCGACCTGCGCGACGTGGCACAGGCCCTGCGCGACAACCCGTCGACGCAGCGCTTGCTGGTCGACGAAGGCGATGTCGACGGCGCCCTGGCCGCCGCCGCGCAGCCGATGCAGCGCACCTACGTGTGGCCGTACCAGATGCATGCGTCGATCGGCCCCTCGTGCGCGCTGGCCGAGTGGCAACCGGCCGACGGCAGCGGCATGCAGCTGCGCTGCTGGGCCGGCTCGCAGAACCCGCACGTGCTGCGCGCCGATCTGGCCAAGCTCATGGGCGTGGACGACGTGCAGGTCGACGTGGTGCGCATGGAGGCCGCGGGCTGCTACGGCCGCAACGGCGCCGACGACGTGGCGGCCGATGCCGCGCTGCTCGCGCGCGCCGTGGGTGCGCCGGTGCGCGTGCAGCTCTCGCGCGAGCAGGAGCATGCGTGGGAGCCCAAGGGCGCCGCGCAGCTCATGGAGATCGACGGCGGGCTGATGGCCGACGGCCGCGTTGCGGCCTACGACTTCGAAACCTCTTATCCGTCGAACGGTGCGCCCACGCTGGCGCTGCTGCTCACGCGCACGGTCGAGCCCGTGGCGCAGGCCTACGAGATGGGCGACCGCACCGCGCGCCCGCCGTACAGCTACGACAACCTGCGCGTGAAGGTCAACGACATGGCGCCGATCGTGCGCGCCTCGTGGCTGCGCGGCGTGTCGGCGCTGCCGAGTTCGTTCGCGCACGAGTCGTACATCGACGAGCTGGCAACGGCCGCCGGTGTCGACCCCGTGCAGTTCCGCCTGCGGCACCTGGACGATCCGCGCGCCATCGAACTCGTGCAGGCCACCGCGCAGAAGGCCGGCTGGCGCATGCGCACCGGGCCGCAGGAGAACGCCGACGGTGGGCTGGGCGAAGGCGGCGACATCCTCTTCGGCCAGGGCTTTGCGTACGCGCGCTACATCCACAGCAAGTGGCCGGGCTTCGGCGCCGCGTGGGCCGCGTGGGTGGCCGACGTCGAGGTCAACCAGAAGACCGGAGAGGTGCACGTGCGCCGCGTGGTGGTGGGGCACGACGCGGGGCTGCTGGTCAACCCGGCGGGCGTCGAGCACCAGGTGCACGGCAACGTGATCCAGACCACGAGCCGCGCGCTCAAGGAGCAGGTGCAGTTCGCGCCGCAACAAGGTGCTGCTGCTGGCGGTGCGCAGTTGCCGGGCGTGTTGCCGACCGGCGTGGTCGTGAGCCGCGAGTGGGGCAGCTACCCGATCATTAATTTCCGCGACGTGCCGGTGATCGAGGTGATGCACATGCCGCGGCCCGGCGAGCCGTCGCTGGGTGCGGGCGAGTCGTCGTCGGTGCCGGGCACCGCGGCGATCGCGAACGCGATCTTCGATGCGACGGGCGTGCGCTTCCGCTCGCCGCCGTTCACGCCGGAGACGGTGCTGGCGGAGTTGAACCGCGGTTCGCTGCCTCCGCCACCGGGGCAGGGCGATGCCGCCGGACCCTCTTCGCCACCGGCCTCGAGCGCAGGCGTGAGCAACGCCCTGTGGCCGCGCCGCAAGGGCCTGTGGGCCACCGGCGCTGCGCTCTTCATCGGCGGCCTCGGCGTCATCGCCGGCCTGCTCGGCTGGCGCTCCGCCATCGCGCCCGTGTCGCTCACCGCACCGGTCTACAGCGAGTCCACCATCGAGCGCGGCCGCGTGCTCGCCGCGCTCGGCGACTGCGCCGTGTGCCACACCGCGCCGGGCGGCGCACCCAATGCCGGTGGCCGCGCGATGGACACGCCCTTCGGCACGCTCTACACCACCAACCTCACGTCCGACGCGGAGACGGGCCTGGGCCGCTGGTCGTTCAGCGCCTTCCAGCGCGCGATGCGCGAAGGCGTCTCGCGCGACGGCCACCACCTGTACCCCGCGTTCCCCTACACCGCCTTCGCGAAGACCAGCGACGACGACCTGCAGGCGCTCTATGCGTATTTCATGTCAATGCCGGCGGTGCGTGCGGAAACGCCCAAGTCCGAACTGAAGTTCCCGTTCAACCTGCGCCCGCTGATGGCCGGCTGGAACGCGCTGTTCCACGACCCCGCGCCGCTTCCGCCCGTGCCCACGCAGAGCGCCGAATGGAACCGCGGCGCCTACCTCGTCAACGGCCTGGGCCATTGCGGCGCCTGCCACACGCCGCGCAACGCGCTCGGCGCGGAGCAGGGCGGCAGCGCGTTCCTCTCGGGCGCGATGGTCGATGGCTGGGAAGCGCCCGCGCTCACGCAGCTGTCGAAGGCCGCCGTGCCGTGGGACACCGACGCGCTCTACCGCTACCTGCGCAACGGCCACTCGCCGCGCCACGGCATCGCGGGCGGCCCGATGGCCGAGGTGGTGCGCGAACTCGCGCAGGTGCCCGACGCCGACGTGCGCGCGATGGCCGTCTACCTCGGCGCGTTCAACCCCGCGCCGGTCGCGCAACCGCAAGCGCTTGCGCAGCAGGCCATCGACAACGCCGCGCGCACGCAAGGCCAGCTGCTCGGCCCCGCGCAGCGCATGTTCGACAGCGCCTGCGCGTCATGCCACCACGACGGCGACGGCCCCACGCTGCTGGGCGTGAACACGCCGCTCGCACTCAACAGCAGCCTCACGAGCACGCGGCCCGACAACCTGCTGCGCACCATCCTCGACGGCGTGCGCGCACCCGCGCACCGCGACATCGGCTTCATGCCCGCGTTCCGCGAGGCGCTCGACGACCGCCAGATCGCCGACCTCGCCGGCTACATGCGCGCACGTTTCGCGCCGCAGGAAGCGCCGTGGGCGAACCTGCCCGCCGACGTGGCGCGCGTGCGGGCCACGCCGGGCCACTGACCCGCGGCGCGCGCGGCCGCAGGGCCGCGGCTACGATGGCGCGCAGACCTTATTCACGGAGACACCCCACCATGCCTTTGGACCTTTCGACCGCTTCCAGCCTGCCCCGCGACGCCGAGCGCGCCACCCTTGTCGGCCGTCTCTGGCAACCCGGCGTGGGCCCGGTGCTGGTGGCCGTGCAGGGCGATGGCCTGCACGATCTGTCAAAGCTCGCACCCACCATGAGCGACCTGCTCGAAGGCAACGGCTCGCCGGCCGAAGCCGTGCGCGCGGCACTGCAGAGTGGCACCGCGCCACGCATCGCCGAACTCGATGCCGTGCTCGCCAACAGCGACGAGAGCAAGCGCGACAGTGGCCAACCCTGGCTGCTCGCACCCTGCGACCTGCAGGTCGTGAAGGCCAGCGGCGTGACCTTCGTCGCCAGCCTGCTCGAACGCGTGATCGAAGAGCAGGCACGCGGCGATGCCTCGCGCGCCGAGGCCACGCGCGCGGCCATCGGCGACGTGCTCGGCGACAACCTCGCCGACATCGTGCCGGGCTCGCCCGAAGCCATGAAGGTGAAGGACGTGCTCATCGCGCAAGGCATGTGGTCGCAGTACCTCGAGGTCGGCATCGGCCCCGACGCCGAGGTCTTCACCAAGGCGCCGGTGCTTGCGGCCGTGGGCACCGGCGCCGACGTGGGCATCCACGCGGACTCGGCCTGGAACAACCCCGAGCCCGAGGTCGTGCTCGCGGTGAACAGCCGCGGCGAGACGCTGGGCGCCGCGCTCGGCAACGACGTCAACCTGCGCGACTTCGAAGGCCGCAGCGCACTGCTGCTGGGCAAGGCCAAGGACAACAACGCCTCGTGCGCCATCGGGCCGTTCATCCGTCTGTTCGATGCGCACTTCGGCATTGCCGATGTGCGGCGCATCACGGTCGCGTTGAACGTGACGGGGCCCGAGGGCTTCACGCTCGAAGGTTCGAGCTCGCTGTCGAAGATCAGCCGCGATCCGCTCGACCTCGTGGCGCAGACACTCAACCGCCACCACGCCTACCCAGACGGTTTCATGTTGTTTCTGGGCACGATGTTCGCGCCGACACAAGACCGTCACGGACCGGGGCAAGGATTCACGCATGTCGTGGGCGACCATGTGCGCATCGCGGCCCCTGAATTGGGTGCGTTGAACAACCGCGTCGTGCATGCAGACCAGGCGCCGCGGTGGTCTTTCGGCCTCGGTGCGTTGATGCGCAACCTCGCGTCGCGTCGGCTGCTGTAGCCCGTACTTCTGCACTTTAAAAGCAGATGTACTCCTTTGGAATTCAGAGGCTGCACTTTGCATTCTGTTGCGGTTGACCATGCCTCTTCTTACCCTCAAGATGACTACCATCGCGAGTGGATAAATCAAGGGAGTCGTGGTTGCTGCCGAATGAGATCGATCTGTTGCAGACGCCCGTCGAGGGCCCGCTTCCCTGTGGTGAAGATCTGGAATACGACGCCGATTTCATGGCGCTCCAACAGGCGGCCACGGGCAAGCGCGAGCAGCAGTTCGGCGACACCATCATTCCCGCCGAGCCGCCCGACTGGGCGCGTGTAGACCGCATCGCACGACAGCTGTGCGTGCGCACGCGCGACCTGCGCGTGCTGGTGCCGCTCACGCTCGCATGGACCGAAAGCCGCGGCTTGCCCGGCTATGTCGACGGGCTGCGCCAGGTCGATGCGGTGCTGCAGACTTTCTGGAACGACGTGCATCCGCGCGTCGTCGATGGCACGAACGAAGACCCGCTGCCGCGCATGAATGCGCTGGCCGCACTGGCCGAAGCCGAAGGGCTCGGACGCAGCGTGCGCGATGCGCGGCTGCTCGAAGACGGTGGCACGGCGATGAGCCTGCGGCAGGTCGAGGCGCTGCTCGATTCGAGCAAGAGCGACCAGGTGGACTACCCCGGCGGCGTCGGCCGCCTGCGCGAGGCCGCACGCCGCGCACACGACAAGGCGGCGGCGCCGGTCGTGGCCCTGCGTGAGGCTCTGGCACTCCTGCAGCGCATCCGCGAGACCTGCGAGCGCGCGCTGGGCCAGAGCTGGGCGCCCGATTTTTCAAGGCTCGAACGGTCGCTGCGTACCGTGGGCCAGTTGCTGCCGGAGCAGCCGCACAGCGAGGTGCCGCAGGCGTCGGCAACGGGCCGTGCAGAAGACACAAGCGGTGCGGCGCAGGTGCACGCACCCGCAGCGCATGTTGCAGCGGCCACGCAGGCTGCAGTGCGCCCGCTGCGTATTCAAGAGATTGAAATATCGGCTCGTGAAGATGTGCAAGTGTTGTTGGAAAAAGCATGCGAGTTCCTGGAGCGAACGGAACCGAGCCATCCGGCACCCATGCTGATCCGCAGGGCCCAGCGGCTGATGGACCTCAACTTCTTCCAGATCATCGAAGAGCTCGTGCCCGAGGGATTGCAAAAGATAGAAAGCCTTGCCGGCCGCCCGTTGAACGGCGACGCCGCATTGCCCTAGCGGCCGTTGCTGCCGGCGAGCAGGAACAACGCGCCGGCACCGGTCGACCGGTACGACCCATGCATTCAGTTTCAAGAGGACGCTTATGGCAGACAACCGTGTCAGGAACAGTGGTCAGAAGTTCATCGCGCGCAACCGGGCGCCGCGCGTGCAGATCGAATACGACGTCGAGATCTACGGCAGCGAACGCAAGATCCAGCTGCCTTTCGTGATGGGCGTCATCGCCGACCTCGCGGGCAAGCAGACCGACCCCATGCCCGACCTCGCGGAGCGCGAGTTCATGGCGGTGGACATCGACAACTTCGACGAGCGCATGAAGTCGATCAAGCCGCGCGTCGCGTTCCAGGTGCCCAACACGCTCACCGGCGAAGGCCAGATGAACGTGGACATCACCTTCGACAGCATGGACGACTTCTCGCCCGCGCGCATCGCGCGCCAGGTCGATGCGCTGCAGCAGCTGCTCGAGGCACGCACCGAGCTGTCGAACCTGCTCTCGTACATGGACGGCAAGAACGGGGCCGAGCAACTCATCGCGCAGGCGCTGCAGAACCCGGCGCTGCTCAAGTCGCTGGCGTCCGCGCCCAACCCCGTGGTCGCGCAGGCGGCCGCCGATGCCGCAGCAGCCAAGCAAGCCGACGACAGGACCGCACCATGAGCACCGCATCCCAGCAAGGCGCACGCGCCCGCACCGCCACCGTCGAAGCGCTCGAGCCCAACGAGTTCTCCGACCTCCTGCAGCGCGAGTTCAAGCCCAAGACCGAGCAGGCGCGCGAGGCGGTGGAGAACGCCGTCAAGACGCTGGCCGTGCAGGCGCTCGAGAACACCGTCACCATCTCGAACGACGCCTACCGCAGCGTGCAGGCCATCATCACGGAGATCGACCGCAAGCTGTCGGAGCAGATCAACCAGATCCTGCACCACGAAGACTTCCAGCAGCTCGAAGGTGCATGGCGCGGCCTGCACTACCTCGTGAACAACACCGAGACCGACGAGCAGCTGAAGATCCGCGTCATGTGCGCCTCCAAGCGCGAAGTGGCGCGCTCGCTCAAGCGCCACAAGGGCATCGGCTGGGACCAGAGCCCGATGTTCAAGAAGATCTACGAGGCCGAGTACGGCCAGTTCGGCGGCGAGCCCTTCGGTGCGCTGATCGGCGACTTCCACTTCGACCACAGCCCGCCCGACGTCGAGATGCTCGGCGAGATGGCCAAGATCGCCGCCGCCGCGCACTGCCCCTTCATCGCCGGCGCCTCGCCCACCGTGATGCAGATGGACTCGTGGCAGGAGCTGTCGAACCCGCGCGACCTGACCAAGATCTTCCAGAACACCGAGCACACCGCGTGGCGCTCGCTGCGCGATTCGGAAGACGCGCGCTACATCGGCCTGGCCATGCCGCGCTTCCTGGCGCGCCTGCCGTATGGCGCGCGCACCAACCCGGTCGACGAGTTCGAGTTCGAGGAAGAAACCGATTCGGCGCTGCACACGCGCTACACCTGGGCCAACTCGGCCTATGCGATGGGCGTGAACATCAACCGCTCGTTCAAGCAGTTCGGCTGGTGCACCTCGATCCGCGGCGTGGAGTCGGGCGGCGCGGTCGAGAACCTGCCCACCCACACCTTCCCCACCGACGACGGCGGCGTGGACATGAAGTGCCCGACCGAGATCGCCATCAGCGACCGGCGCGAGGCCGAGCTGGCCAAGAACGGCTTCATGCCGCTGGTGCACCGCAAGAACTCCGACTTCGCGGCCTTCATCGGCGCGCAGTCGCTGCAGCAGCCGGCCGAGTACTACGACGCCGACGCCACGGCCAACGCCAACCTGGCGGCGCGCCTGCCGTACCTGTTCGCATGCTGCCGTTTCGCGCACTACCTGAAGTGCATCGTGCGCGACAAGATCGGTTCGTTCCGCGAGCGCGAGGACATGGAGCGCTGGCTCAACGACTGGATCATGAACTACGTCGACGGCAGCCCCGGCACCTCGTCGCAGGACACGAAGGCGATGAAGCCGCTGGCGGCGGCCGAGGTCCAGGTGGAAGCCATCGAGGACAACCCCGGCTACTACGCCGCCAAGTTTTTTCTCCGGCCGCACTACCAGCTCGAGGGGCTGACGGTGTCGTTGCGGCTGGTTTCGAAGCTGCCGTCCAACAAGAAGGACAGCAGCTAATTCCACTGTCCCGCTACCGGGCAATTCATCGATAACTTTTGGGGGTCAATCATGGCAGTAGACATGTTCATGCGCGTCGAGGGGGCAAACGGTGAGTCCAAGGACTCCAACCACAAGGACTGGACCGACATCAAGTCGTTTGCATGGGGAGCGACGCAGCCTGGCAACATGGTCAGCGGCGGTGGCGGCGGCGTGGGCAAGGCCAGCTTCAACGACCTGCAGGTGCTCGCGCGCATCGACAAGGCCGCGCCTTCCGTGCTGAAGAACTGCGCGAGCGGCAAGCACCTGAGCAAGGTCGAGGTGGCCGTGTGCAAGGCCGGCGGCTCGCAGATCGAATACACGCGCGTCACGCTCGAAGAAGTGCTCGTCACCTCGGTGCAGTACACGGCCGAGCAGGGCGGCGATGCGGTGCTCGTGCAGTACGCCTTCCAGGCCGCGAAGGTGAAACAGCAGTACTGGGAACAGACCGACAAGGGCGGCAAGGGCGCCGAGACGGTGCTGGGCTGGAACATCAAGGAAAACAAGGAAGCCTGATTTCCTTGTTGCGCGGCGGGGCCGTGGCCTTCAGGGCCATGCAGCCCCCGCCGGCGGTCCACAGCCGTTTGTCTGTCTCCTGCGGCGCCCCTTCGCGGCGCGCCGCCTTTCACCTTTCAGCCAGTCAACGGGGAAGTTTCATGGGCGATGGGTTTGCAGTGCTGGGCGAGCGCTCCGTGGCCGAGCACACCGAATGGGTACAGCGGCAAATCCGCGCCAGTCCCCAGAATGCCGGCCTGCGCCTTGCCCTGTGCCACTTCCTCGCGCTGCGCGGCGAATGGCAGCGGGCCGAAGACCAGCTCAAGCTCGCCACGAAGCTCGACCCCACGTTCACGCCGGCCAGCGTCACCTGCGCGATGGCCCTGCGGGGCGAGCGCGAGCGCAGCGACTTCTGGGCCGGCGGCGGACGCACGCCGGCCATCGTCTCGGGCAATGCCGACTGGGTCGAGCAGCTGCTCGGCGCCGCCGTCTTGCCCGCTGAACGTGCCGACGAGGCCGCCGCGCTGCGCGAGGCCGCGCGCGATGCGGTGCCGGCGCTGCAGGGCACGCTGACCACTGTCGACCGCTCCGATGCGCGCGCCGTGCAGGCGCTCGATGGCGAGCCCGCGGCGCACAGCGACTTCGCCTGGCTGTGCGACGGCGACGCGCGCATCGGCGCCGTGCTCGAACTGTTCACGCCCTCGGGCTACGCGTGGCTGCCGCTGCCGGCGGTGCGCCGCATCAAGTTCTCGCGCCCGCAGCATCTGGTCGACCTGCTGTGGGCGCCGGCCGAGATCGAGCTGCACGACGGCCGCGGCCTCAACGGCCTCGTGCCCGTGCGCTACCCGGGCGCGCTCGACAGCCTGGACGACGAGACCGCGCTGGGCCGCCGCACCGACTGGCAACCGCTCTCGGGCGACGACCAGTTCGCGGGCATCGGCCAGCGCACGCTGATCAGCGAGGCCGGCGACCACTCGCTGCTCGACCTGCGGCGCATCGAGTTCGCCGCAGCGACGGAAGGCGTGGCTGCATGACCCCCGCCGTCACCACCGACATCGACGGCGACGCCCAGGAAAGCGTCGCGCGCGACCGCCTGCAGCCCGTGCTGCTCGACCGCCTCACCGACAAGGCGCCGCAGAACGGCCAGGAGCGCGCGGGCGCCTTCCTCATGAGCGGCAAGCTGCTGCGCGACTCGGTGCTGCGCGACCTGCAGTGGCTGCTCAACACCACCAACTTCGGCGCCGAGCACCGCATCAACGGCATGCCGCGCGCGCGCGGCTCGGTGGTGAACTACGGCGTGCGCGGCTGGGCCGGCGGGCGCATGTCGGAGGTCGACTTCGCCGACGTGGAGGCGGCGATCCGCGCGGCCATCATCGACTTCGAGCCGCGCATCATGAAGGACAGCATCGACGTGCGCTGCGTGACCGATGCGACCGACCTGGAGCACCACAACCTGCTCGCGCTGGAGATCCGCGGCACGCTGTGGTCGGTGCCGTATCCCATCGAGTTCATCCTGCGTTCGGAGCTGGACCTTGAAAGCGGGCACATGGTGCTGCGGCCGACGGGAGGGCTGTGATGGACGCCAAGCTCCTCGACTACTACAACCGCGAACTCACCTACATGCACGAGCTCGGGGCCGAGTTCGCGCAGCGCTACCCCAAGATCGCGGGCCGCCTGGGCATGCGCGGCATCGAGGTCAGCGACCCGTACGTGGAGCGCCTGCTCGAAGGCTTCAGCTTTCTCACGGCGCGCATCCAACTCAAGATGGACGCGGAGTTTCCGCGCTTCTCGCAACGCCTGCTCGAGGTGGTGTACCCCAACTTCCTCGCGCCGCTGCCCGCCATGGCCGTGGTGCAGATCGACGGCAACCTCAACGAAGGCTCGCTGAAGGCGGGCTACGAGCTGCCGCGCCACACGCTCTTGCGCGGTCGCATGATCAAGGGCGAGCAGACGGCCTGCGAGTTCCGCACGGGCCATGCCGTCACGCTGTGGCCGATCAAGATTGCCGAGGCGAGCCTGGGCCCGGTGCCGGCCGAGATCGCGCATGCGCTGCCGATGGCGGCGCGCCAGGCGAAGAGTGCGATCACCATCAAGCTCGAGGCGGTGGGCGGCGCGCGCTTTGCCGAGATGCCTCTGGATCGGCTCGAGTTCTTTCTCTCGGGCGCCGAGCTGCATGCGCTGCGCGTGCTCGAACTGGTGGCCCACCACAGCGTGGCCACCGTGTGCCGTGCCGGCCCCGGCAGCACGGCGCGCATCGTGCCGCTGGGCGACGAGGCGATCCGCCACGAGGGCTTCGACCCCGAGCAGTCGCTGCTGCCCTACGACGCGCGCTCGTTCCAGGGCTACCGCCTGCTGCACGAGTACTTCGCCTTTCCCGAGCGCTACCTGTTCTTCAGCGTGAAGCACCTGCGCGCGGCGGCCTCGGCCATCGGCGGCACCACGATGGAGATCGTGATCCTGCTCGACCGCGCCGACGCCGACCTGGAGCGGCTGGTCGACGCCAGGCACTTCTCGCTGTTCTGCACGCCCATCATCAACCTCGTGCCGCGCCGCAGCGACCGCATCCCGGTCGGGCCGGGCCAGCACGAGCACCATGCGGTAATCGACCGCACGCGCCCGCGCGACTTCGAGATCTTCACCGTCGAGCGCGTCACGGGCCACATGGCCAACGGCTCGGAAGAGCGCGAGTTCCGGCCCTTCCTGGGCTCGTTCGCTTCGGACGACGGCGACTTCGGCGCCTACTTCTCGCTGCGCCGCGAACCGCGCCTGGTGTCCGACCGCGCACGCGCGCAGGGCACGCGCACCAGCTACACCGGCAGCGAGGTGTACGTGTCGCTGGTCGACCAGCACGACGCGCCGTTTCCGCACAGCCTGCGCCACATCACCATCGACGCGCTGTGCACCAACCGCGACCTGCCGCTGCTGCTGCCCACCGGGCTCGAATCGGACTTCACGCTGCGCGTGTCGGCGCCAGTGCGCGGCGTGCGCATCCTGCGCGGCCCGTCGCGGCCGTACCCGGCGCTGGCCGAAGGCGCGCTCACCTGGCGCCTCATCAGCCACCTGGGCCTGAACTACCTGAGCCTGACCGACGTCGATGCCACGCAGGGCGCCGCCGCGCTGCGCGAGATGCTCGACCTGTACGGCAACCTCGCCGACCCGGCCGTGCGCCGCCAGATCCAGGGCGTGCGCTCGATGGCGCTGGCGCCCGTTTTCCGCCGCCTGCCCGAGCCGGGCCCGATCGTGTTCGGGCGCGGCGTGGAGATCGCGCTGCAGATCGACGAGGTCGCCTTCTCGGGCACGAGCCCATACCTGTTCGGCGCCGTGCTGGAGCAGTTCTTCAGCCGGCACGTGTCGCTCAATGCGTTCACCGAGTTCGCGCTGTCCAGCCTGCAGCGCGGCGAAATTGCGCGCTGGACCCCGCGCGTGGGACGCCGCCCCACCGTATGAGCACGACCGGCCTCACCGACGACGCGATGCTGCAGGTGCTGCCGGCAGAGACCGAGACGCGCGAAGAAGCGGCCGTCGATGCGCGCAGCCCCACCCACACCAAGGCGAAGTCCGCGCCGCGCCGCGGCGTGCCCGAGGCCGACCCCGCGCTGTGGGCCCGGCTCGTCGAGCAGCCCTTCGAGCACGACCTGTTCATGCTGCTGCGCCGGCTCGACGCGCAGGGCGACCATCCGCTGCTGGGCCGCGCGCCGCGCCCGCGCGACGAGCCGCTGCGGCTGGGGCAGGAGCCCTCGATGGCCTTCGCGCCGTCGAACGTGTCGGGTGTCGAGGTCGACCAAGACGGCGCGCCGCGCATCTCGATCTACGGCTTTGGTCTCTTCGGCCCCAACGGCCCGCTGCCGCTGCACCTGACCGAGTACGCGCGCGAGCGCAAGCGCCACCACGCCGACAACACGCTCAGCGCGTTCGCCGACCTGTTCCATCACCGGCTGATCCTGCTGTTCTACCGCGCCTGGGCCGACGCGCAGTCGGTCAACAGCCTGGACCGCACCGACGGCCACCGCTTCGTCGACTACGTGGCCAGCCTCATGAACATGGGGCAGCCCGGCCTGAAGGCGCGCGACCGCATCGCCGACCACGCGCGCACGCACATGGCAGGGCACCTGGTGCGCCAGACGCGCAACCCCGAGGGGCTCATCCAGATTCTTCGCCTGTACTTCGACGTGCCCGTGCGCGTGGTCGAGTTCGTGAGCGACTGGGTGCACATCGACGAGCGCCAGGTCAGCCGCATCGGTCTGCTCGGGCGCAACCACCGGCTGGGCAGCGGCGCGACCATCGGCCTGGCGGTGCGCGATGCGCAGGGCAAGTTCAGGCTCGAACTCGGCCCGTTGTCGCAGCAGCAGTTCCGCGAGTTCCTGCCGGGCAGCCCGCGGCTGCAACAGGTGGTCGACTGGGTGCGTCAGTACGTCGGCATCGAATTCGCCTGGGAGCTGCGGCTGGTGCTCAGCAAGCCCGAGGCGCGCGGCATGCGGCTGAGCAGCGACCAGCGCCTGGGCTGGGGCAGCTGGCTCGGCACCCGCCTGTCCGACACCGACGCCGGCGACATGGTGTTCCAGCCCGAGGCGCTCTTTTCCCGCAACGCACCGGCTTCCTCATGACCGACATCCGCCGCGTCTCTCTTTTTTCGAAACTGAATCCGATGCTCTACAAGGCATTGGAGACCGCCACCGCCTTCGCCAAGCTGCGCGGCAATGCCTACGTGGAGCTCGTGCACTGGCTGCACCAGATCCTGCAGCTGCAGGACAGCGACCTGCTGCGCATCATCAAGCGCGCCGGGCTCAACCTCGATGCGGTCGAGCAGGACCTCGTGCGCGCGCTCGACCGGCTGCCGCACGGCGCCACGTCGATCAGCGACATCTCCGAGCATGTCGACCACGCCGTCGAGCGTGCGTGGGTCTATGCCAGCCTGCGCTTCGAGGCCACGTCGATCCGCGGCGCCTACCTGCTCGCGGGCATCGTGAAGACGCCGGGCCTGCGCCAGGTGCTCTCGGGCATCTCGCGCGAGTTCGACAAGCTCGTGCCCGACGTGCTGGTTGCGCAGCTTGCGGCGTGGACCGAAGGCTCGCCGGAAGACGACTACGACGCCGCGTCGGAGGCGGGCGGTGGCGCATCGGTGGCGCAGCACCAGGGCGATGCGCCCGCAGTCGGCGGCTCGGCCCTGGCCAAGTACGCGAGCGACCTCACGGCCAAGGCGCGTGCCGGCGAGCTCGACCCCGTGTACGGCCGCGACGACGAGATCCGCCAGATCGTCGACATCCTCATGCGCCGTCGCCAGAACAACCCGCTGCTCACCGGCGAGGCCGGCGTCGGCAAGACGGCCGTGGTCGAAGGCCTGGCCTCGCGCCTCGCGGCCGGCGACGTGCCGCCTTCGCTGAAGGACGTGTCGCTGTGGGTGCTCGACCCCACGCTGCTGCAGGCCGGCGCGGGCGTGAAGGGCGAGTTCGAACAGCGCTTGCGACAGGTGATCGACGAGGTCGAGAAAAGCCCCAAGCCCATCGTGCTGTTCGTCGACGAAGTGCACACGCTGGTGGGCGCGGGCGGAACCGCCGGCACCGGCGACGCGGCCAACCTGCTCAAGCCCGCGCTCGCACGCGGCCGGCTGCGCACCATCGGCGCCACGACGTGGTCGGAATACAAGAAGTACATCGAGAAAGACCCGGCGCTCACGCGGCGCTTCCAGACCATCCAGGTGCACGAGCCCACCGAGCCCAAGGCCGTGGTCATGCTGCGCGGCATCTCGGCCGAACTGGAGAAACACCACGGCGTGCTCATCCTCGACGCCGCGCTCGAAGCGGCCGTGAGCCTGTCGCACCGCTACATTCCCGCGCGCCAGCTGCCCGACAAGGCCGTGAGCCTGCTCGACACGGCGTGCGCGCGCGTGGCGCTGAGTCAGCATGCGCTGCCTGCGGCGCTCGAAGATTTGAAGCGGCGCATCGAGGTGCTCGGCATCGAGTCGGGCATCGCGGGGCGCGAGGCGGCGATCGGGGTCGGCGAGCACCAGCGCGTGGAAGACATCGCGGCGCAGGTGGCTGCCGCGCAGGCTGAACTCGAACTGCTGGAGCAGCGGCGCGTGGAAGAAGCGGCGCTGGTCGAGCGCATCGTCGCGCTGCGCAAGCTGCTGTCGCCTGCGGCGGTGCCGGTGCAGGCTGAAGTCGAAGAAGACAACAACGAAGAAGAACCGCCCGCCGAGCCCGAGCGAACACCCGAAGCCATCCGCGCCGAACTCGACGAAGCGCAAGACCAGCTCGTGAAGCTGCAGGGCGAGACACCGCTCATCCTCGCGGCCGTCGACGCGCAGGCCGTCGCCACCGTGGTCGCCGACTGGACCGGCATTCCCATCGGCCGCATGGTGCGCGACGACGCGCAGTCGGTGCTGCGCCTGGGCGAGATCCTGTCGGCCCGCGTGGTCGCGCAGCCCGATGCGCTGGAGACCATCTCGCGGCGCATCCGCACCGCGCGTGCGCGGCTGGACAACCCGAACAAGCCCGTCGGCGTGTTCCTGCTGTGCGGTCCCTCGGGCGTGGGAAAGACCGAGACCGCGCTCGCGCTGTCGGAGGCGCTGTATGGCGGCGAGCAGAACCTCGTCACCATCAACATGAGCGAGTTCCAGGAGTCGCACACCGTCTCCACGCTCAAGGGCGCACCGCCCGGCTACGTGGGCTATGGCGAAGGCGGCGTGCTCACCGAGGCCGTGCGCCGGCGGCCCTACAGCGTGGTGCTGCTCGACGAGATCGAGAAGGCCCACCCCGACGTGCACGAGATCTTCTTCCAGGTCTTCGACAAGGGCTGGATGGAAGACGGCGAAGGCCGCCACATCGACTTTCGCAACACCGTGATCATCATGACGTCGAACGTCGGCACCGACCTCGTCATGCAGCTGTGCGAAGACCCGACGTTGCGTCCCGACCCCGAGCCGCTGGCGGCCGCGTTGCGCGAGCCGCTGCTGAAGGTGTTCGCGCCCGCGCTGCTCGGGCGCCTGGTGGTCGTGCCTTACTACCCGCTGCAGGCCGACGCGCTGCACCGGATCATTCGCCTGCAGCTGGACCGCATCGCGGCGCGGCTGCAGGCCAACCACGGCATTGCATTGGCTTACAACGACAGCGCCGTCGCGCTTGTCGCACGCCGCTGCACGGCCATAGAGTCGGGTGGCCGGATGATCGACGCGATCCTCACGCACACCATCCTGCCCCGGCTGAGCGAGGAAGTCATCGGCGCCACCGTCAGTGCGCGCAAGCTCGCCGGCGTGCAGCTGAGCGCAGCGGGCGACGACTTCCAGTACGAATTTTCAGAACGCCCCGCGTAGACCCAAGGGAGAGCCGCATGGACAGAGTCGTCAAAGCCCACACCCCGCTTGGAGAGGAACAGCTGCTGTTCCGCTCGATGCACGGCAGCGAAGGGCTGTCGCAGCTGTTCGAGTTCGAGGTCGACCTGCTGAGCCCGAACACCTCGGTCGACATGAAGGGCCTGCTCGGCAAGCCGCTCGCGCTCGAGATACAGACCCTGAGCGGAACGCCGCGCTACCTCAACGGCCAGATCACGCGCTTCACCATGATCGGGCGCGAGGGCGGCTCCTCGCGCTACACCGTGTACCGCGCCTCGGTGCGGCCCTGGCTCTGGTACCTCACGCGCACCAGCGACTGCAAGATCTTCCAGAACAAGTCGGTGGTCGAGATCCTCGAAGACGTGCTGGGCGAGTACGGCTTCGCCTTCGAGAAGAAGCTCAGCGCCTCGTACCGCCAGTGGGAGTACTGCGTGCAGTACCAGGAGACCGACTTCGCCTTCGTGAGCCGGCTCATGGAGCATGAGGGCATCTACTACTACTTCAAGCACGACAAGAACCAGCACACGCTGGTGCTGGCCGACGACATGAGCGCGCACGAGACGCTGCCCGGCTACCCGAAGATCGGCTACCTCGCGAGCGACCGCGCCACCGACCCCGGCCGCGAAGTGATCGACCAGTGGGAAGTCACCGAAGAGATTCGCCCCGGCACCTACGTGGTCGACGACTTCGACTTCAAGAAGCCCAGGGCCGACCTGCTCAACACGCGCAGCCAGCCGCGCGGCAACGACCACGGCCGCTACGAGATGTACGAGTGGATGGGCGGCTACAGCGACGCGGGGCAGGGCGAGCACTACGCACGCATCCGCCTCGAGGAGGCGCAGGCCCAGGCCGAGGTCGACACCGGCCACACCAACGTGCGCGGCATGGCGCCCGGCTACCGCTTCACCATGCAGAACGCACCGCGCAACGAAGACAACCGCGAGTACCTCGTCGTCTCGGTGATGTACAGCCTGCGCGAGGGCGGCTACGCCAGCGGCGGCATGCCGGGCGAGTACAGCTTTCACTTCGGCGTGCAGCCCACCTCGTTCCCCTTCCGCGCGCGCCGCATCACGCGCGTGCCGAGCACCCAGGGCCCGCAGACCGCCACCGTGGTCGGGCCGCCCGGCGAAGACATCTGGATCGACAAGTACGGCCGCGTGAAGGTGCAGTTCCGCTGGGACCGCTACGGCCAGCGCAACGAGGACAGCTCGTGCTGGGTGCGCGTGTCGAGTGCCTGGGCCGGCTCCAACTTCGGCGCCGTGAACCATCCGCGCGTGGGGCAGGAGGTGATCGTCGACTTCATTGCCGGGTGTCCCGACCGGCCGATCATCATCGGGCGCGTCTACAACGCCGACCAGATGCCGCCGCTGGAGCTTCCTGCCAAGGCGACGGTCAGCGGGTTCATCAGCCGCACGATCAAGGGCGATGGCGAGCTGGCCAACCACTTCGTGATCGACGACGACCCGGGGTGCGAGTCGATCAAGATCCATGCGCAGAAGGACTTCACGCTCGAGGTGGAGAACAACGAGATGCACACGGTGGAAGGCAACCGCACCACCCACATCCACAAGAACGACGACCTCACCGTGGACGAGGCGCGGACCACGACGGTGAACAACGGCCTGGACCACGCGATCTACAAGTCGGGCTCGAAGCTGGAGGTGACGAAGAAGACCGAGCACTTCTTCAACAACGCCATCGCGATCACGACCAAGGAGGGGGCCACGGAGACCGTCGAGACAGGCGACTCCACCGTGCACGTGGTGGCCGGGCTGCGACAGGAGAGTTTCGACAACGCGCTGCATGTCGACGTGAAGAACGGAATGACCGAGCACGTCTACACCGGCGACTCCACGCTCGAGGCGTGGGCCGGCAAGCGGTTCGAGAGCTACAAGACCGGGTGGAACCGGAAGATCCTGGGCGGTGGCGGCAAGGACGACGTGAAGGGTGGACTGGAAGAGACCATCGACACCTTTCACAACTCCACGGTGGCCGGCCCTTACGTGGGCAAGGCCAAGACCATCCGCATCGAGTCCACCGAGGGCGACATCAGCATCGTGTCCAAAGGGAACGTGCTGCTCGAAGGCGACAACGTCAGGCGGACCAACCGCATGCACGTGATCGACACCGCGCCTTCGCGAGAGACGGAAACCAAGGGCCTGGCCTGGTCGAAGAATGGCTCGATGGAGCTGTACAACGGCTATGCCGAGTTTCACAACGACAGGCAGACGGCCTACAGCTGGGCCAAGGCGGATTTCACCTACATCCACTCCTTCACATGGGCGACGACGTCCCTCAGCATGGCGGGATTCACGACCACGCAGTCGTTCTTCCATCTCTCGAACCAGGGCATGGATCTGGAAACGCCCCTCCTCAAGTTGATCACCTAGGCGTGACCGAATCCCACCCATTGAAAAATCGGAGGAGCGACATGCTGGAGGCGATGACATGGATCGCTCTTGCCTTGGCCGCCGTGGCGGCGTTCTTCGTTCTCCAGCGGGCGGTGGTCCGCAAGCTGGCCGGAGAGGGAAAAGCCGACGACGTGCGCAGGCGGGGTGAGCCTGCGACGGCGCTGGTCCTGGACACCTACGACACGGGCAACCGCGTCGCGAGGTATTTCATCCTGACCCGGCTGACGCTTCGGGTGGAGAGTTCGACCGGCAGCTTCGAGACGACGCTCACCACGCCGATCAGTCCCGTGAAGCAGGCGGAGTTCTCGCCGGGACGCACGATCAAGGTCCGCGTGGACACCGGGACGCGCGAAGTGGCCGTGGACCAGGCACGCCGGTGAGCGACGCACCATGAAGACCATCAAGCCTCTGCGGCTGAGCCTGCTGAATCGCCCCTATGTGCAGGCCGGAAGGACCTGGCTGGGTGTGGCGGCGCTGGGCCTCGTGGGCCTGGAGCCGGAACCCCGGCTCTACTCGGAACAGGATCTCTGGCGAATCGCGTCCGAGGAAATCGGCGCAGGCGGCGTCCTGGACCTGGGCTTGCCGAAGCTGGTGCCCGAATGGCTGTTGAGCGGCTATGGCCACACCGCCCACCAGGCCGACAAGACCACCTGCGCCGTGCAGGTGCGCGTCGGCGGCATGGAGAAGTCGCTGACCGTTTTCGGCGACCGCTACTGGCTGGACGGCCGGGCGACGCAACCGCAGGCATTCGATCGCATGCCCCTGGACTGGACACGCGCGTTCGGCGGCCCGGGCTTTCCGGAGAATCCGCTCGGCACGGGCGCCGAGGAAGAGCAGGTCAACGGTGTGCGCACCCGCCGGTTGCCCAATGTGGAGGCGCCAGGCCAGCGCATGCGTTCACCGCGCGATGCCGTGCGCCCTTCGGGCTTCGGTGCCATCCCGCCGGATTGGCCGCAGCGCCTGCGTTTGCTGGGCAGCGACTATGGCGAGCAATGGCGCGAGCAGGATTTCCCCGGACTGGCACGCGACGCGGACTGGCGCTACTTCAATGCCGCGCCCGTCGATCAGCGGTGGGAGGGGCTGCAGGAAGTGCCGGCAGGCCTGCCCTACGAACTCTGGAACATGCATCCGGCCCAGCCCGTGCTGCGGGGATGCCTGCCAGACTGGCGCGTGCGTGCATTCGCCAGCTGGCACAAGGACGGCAGCGAGCTGAAGGAAGCCGGCTTGCGGCTGACCACGGTCTGGTTCTTTCCGCACCTTGAACGGGCCGTGCTGATCTGGCACGGTGTGTTCTCGATCGCCGAGGACGACGCGTCCGATGTCCATCATCTGATGGCGGCCATCGAGAGGCCGGACGAGCCGCGGCCGATGGGCCACTATGCGTCGGTGCTGGCCAAACGGCTGAACCCCGAGACCGCGATCCATGCGGTTCGCGACAGTGACCTGGCCCCCAAGTCGATCCTGGGCCTGCTGGCATTGGACGAACAGTTGCGGGCCCCGGAACGGCCCTCGGTACGCAACGCGAAGGCAGGGGCGCGCCGCCAGCATGAGCAGAGGAAGCAGGCGCTCCTGCAGCGGGGACTCGACCCCGAGGTTCATCTGCCGCCCTTCGCGGAGTCGGAGACGTTGCCCGATCTCGATGACCTGCCCCTGTACCAGGAGCGATTGAAGCGGGAGTTCGAAGACATGCGGCGCGCCAAGGGCGAAGCGGGCGGCGTGGGCGCCGGCGGCGCGCAGCAGAAGCCGTCTGCGCCCGCGATGGACGAAGACCTGCTCGCGCAGATGCCCGACGGCGGTGCCAGGGTCGACCCCGGCGAAACCATCCGACGCCTGCGCGCGCGCCGTGCGGCGGAGGCCGCCGCCGAAACCCGCACCCCCGACGACGCCCAACGCCAGGCCGCGCAGGCTGCGCAGGACGAGGCCCAGGTGCAGCGCATCCGCGAGTCCCACCGGCACATGGCGCACCTGCAGCCGGCACCGCCGCAGGCGACGAGCTTCCGCTCCGCCAAATGGCGCCGCCGGCTGGACCGCGCGCGCGACGCAGCGAAGCAATTCGTGGGCGCCAACCTGAGTGGCGTGGACCTCTCGGACATGGACCTGCGGGGCTACGACTTCTCGCAGGCCAACCTCGAGAGCGCCAATCTCACCCGGGCGCGGCTGGACGGGGCCAACCTGAGCGGCGCGGTCCTGGCGCGCGCGACCCTGGCGCAGGCGAGCCTGATCAATGCGCGGCTGGATGGCGCCAGTCTCGCCAAGGCCCATGGCACGCGCGCCGACTTCACGGGCGCGAGCATGGACGCCACGAACTGCCAGGGTGCCGTGTTCGACGAAGCGGTGTTTCGGCAGGCCCGGTTCCGTGCCAACGAATTGCGGGACAGCCAATGGCGCCGTTGCGATCTGCGCGAGTCCCACTGGTCGAACCTGGTCTTCTGGAAGGTCCGTCTCGCGCACCTGCGTTTCGATGCGGCGCAGTTCAAGCAGGTGATATGGGTCGAATGCGCATTCGACCAGGCGGCCTTCGTGGGCGCTCGACTGGACAGCTGCGGTTTCATCACGACCGACGCCAGCGCGGGCGTGGATTTCAGCGACGCTTCTCTGGAGGCCTGCAGCTTTGCGCATGGCACGGCCATGCCGGCGGCGGTCTTTCGGCGTGCGCGCCTGAAGCAGTGCGGCCTGAGGACGACGCGGCTCGAAGGCGCCGACTTCACGGGCGCGCACCTGGAGAACTGCGATTTCTCCGAGTGCGACCTGGCGCGCGCGCGGCTGGACGGACTGGTCGCAGGCGAGAGCCTCTTCATCCGCGCCAACCTGAACGCCGCTTCCTTGCAAGGGGCGGATCTGATCGATGCCAGCCTGGCGAAGGCCGATCTGAGGTTCGCGAACCTCGAGCGGGCCAACCTCTATCGGGCCGACGTCTCACAGGCGTTGATCGATGCCACGACCCTGCTCGCAGGCGCCTACACGCAGCACGCCAAGCTGTGGCCGAAACGCCGTGAAGAGGCAGGTGCATGACGCGCGAGCAGCTGCTGGATCGCATTCGCCATGGCATGCCCCTGCTCCATGTGGACCTCCGCGGTGAGAACCTCGAAGGGCTGGATCTCTCGGGGGTGCAGATGCAGGGCGTCAACCTCGTGCAGGCGAGGATGGCCGGCGTGAACCTGGAGGATGCCAGCCTGATCGGTTGCAGCCTGTCGCAGGCGGACATGTCCGGCGCGTTCCTGAAGGATGCGCGCTTCGTGCGCTGCGGGCTTGCCGGCGCCCGCCTCGACGCTGCGAACCTGTCGGGCGCACAGTTCTCCGAGTCGAACCTGGAGGGCGCCCTGCTGAACGGGGCGGATGTGTCCGGCAGCGCCTTCTACAAATGCACGGCCAAGGATGCGGTCCTGAACTTCGGGCGTTGCGACCGGATGGCGATGTTCGAGACCACCCTCGATGGCGCCAGGTTGTCCGATGTGCAGATGAGCTTCTGCGTCTTCATGAAGTCCGACCTGCGGGCCATGGCCTGGGACGGCGGTGCATGCGACAGCTGCGTGTTCAACGAGTGCGTTCTGGAAGGCATGGACCTCTCGGGTCGCACCCTGGTGCGCTGCCAGTTCATCGGCAGCCGGTTGCAGGGCGCGGACCTGTCCCGCGCCGTGCTCACGCAGAGCAACTTCAAGGGGGCGGCCATGCAATCCGTCCAGCTCGCCGATGCTCAGGGGGAGGCTGCCTTGTTTCCCGAGGCCGACCTGCGCGGCGCGAACTGCCGGGGCGCGAGGTTTGCGCGCGCCGTGTGGGTCGGGGCGTGCCTCGAAGGGGCGGACTTCACGCAGGCGCAGCTCGATCTGTGCGCATTGCACCGGACCCGATGCCAGGCCGCCGTGTTCGAGCGTGCCAGCCTGTGCGATGCGGATTTTTCGTACGCGGACCTGAGAGACAGCAATCTGCGCGGCGCGATCTTCCAGCGAACGCGCATGCACCATGCCCAGATGGCAGGGGCGCTGCTGTCCACGCGCAGCGGAATCATCGAGGTCGACGAAGGCTTGCACAAGGCGCAGCAATGGTCGGCTTCACATACGCGTCCCGAATAGGGCGCGAGGACCACCGGACTTCATTCAGAAGGGACAGCCATGAACGTCGTATCACTGCATCCGAATCCGCCGAGGGAACCCGCCTCGGTCCACGTCCTGGGACACCTCCTGGGCAGCACGCCCGATGGCCAGTGGACGGTCGTCGATGAAAGCGGCGCGACCTGGACCTGCCGCCGGGCCGCGAGTTGCCTGCTCCGACCCGAGCCGGGGGACACGGTGATGGTGTCGGGACCGGACCGGTATCGGCTGTACCTGATCGCCGTGGTCGAACAGGCACAGGCCTCGGCCAGCTGCATCGAGGCCGCCGGCGATGTCACCCTGACCGCCATGAGCGGCGGGCGGGTCAGCCTGGAAAGCAGTTCGGAACTGCGCCTGCACGGCGGGCGCATGCTGAACCTGGCGGCCTCCAAGGCCACCTGCGCCGTGACCGAGATGGACTTCTGCGCACAGTCGGCCGAGGCCAGCGTCGGGCACCTTCGATTCTTCGGCAAGGCCCTGGAGTCGGTGGTGGATCGCATGGTGCACATGGCCCGGACGGCGCTGCGCATCGTCGATGAGACCGACCAGGTGCGCGCAGGACACGTGGACCATGAAGCGAGAGACACCGTGCGTGTCCACGGCAGGCACACCGTGGTCACGGGGCAGGACCTGGTCAAGGTCGACAGTGCACAGATCCATATGGGCTGACAGGCCCCGGACCCACGCCATCCTCAGGAGATCCCATGTTCGCAAACTGCCAGTTGATGGGAATGGACCTCGCTTTTCCCGATGTCTGCAAGACGCCAGTCCCCGTGCCCTTTCCCAACATGGCGTTGGGGCCCATGGCGATCCCGAACGTTCCCAACATCCTGCTCATGGCCATGCCTGCCCACAACCTGGGAACGGTCACGCCCATCACTTTGGGCGATCAGCCAGGCGTGCTGGGCGGCATCATTTCGCAGACGTTCATGCAGCAGTCGCGTCACATCACCGGCGCGTTCACGGTGCTGACGAAGGCGCTGCCCACGACGCGGGTCACCAGCCTGACCTTGCAGAATCGCATGAACATCGTGGGCATGCGATTGATCCCGAGCCAGTTCAAGGTCCTGGTCCTCGCGCCCTGAGGGTTCACGCGGCAGCGCGCACCGTCGCCGCTCCCGCCAGCGTCACCTGCTGCGGCGACCCCACCCACACCGCCAGCGCCGAGTAGTTGTCGCGCGACTTGTCGGCCTTGGCCTCGGCCGCGCGGCGCAGCAGGGCGAGCCACTCTTCCGCGCTGTCGGCCAGCTGCAGCGATCGCTCCATCACCTGCTGCGAGATCAGCTGCCAGAGCCCGTCGGTGCACAGAAGGAACGCATCGCCGTCGGCCAGCCGCTGCGGCGTCGACACGGAGGTCTCCGCCGTCGCGCGCGCGCCGAGGGCGCGGTACAGCAGGTTGCTCTTCACCAGGCGCTCGCCGCCGTTGGCGCCCTGGCCCGCGGCGGCTTCGCCCGAGCGTTCGGACAGGCTGTGGTCTTCGGTGCGCTGCATCAGCGCGCCGCGGCGGAACCAGTAGAGGCGGCTGTCGCCGACGTGGGCCCAGCAGGCCTCGCCGGTGGCGCGGTCGACGAACAGCGAGACGATGGTCGCGCTCATGCGGCTCTGGTCGGCCAGCTCGCGCTGCTTGGCGAGCACGGCATCGTTGGCTTCCTTCACGGCATGGCGGATGTCGTCGGCCGCGACGGACGGGTGGTCGACAAAGGTGTTGAGCGCGGTGTCGACCACGATGCGCGAGGCCAGCTCGCCGCCCGCGTGGCCGCCGACGCCGTCGCTCACGACGAAGCAGGCGTTGCGTTCGTCCAGGTGATAACCGATGGCGTCCTGGTTGCCGCTGCGTTCGCCCACGCACGAGAACTGCGAGGTCGAGATGGGCACGGCGAAGGCGTGGGTGGCTTCAAGCACGGCGCGCCTCCTTCAAGCGTTCCATCTCGCGGTCGTAGGCCTGCTGGAAGGCGCGGCCGAAGACGGCCTGGAAGTCGTCCTCGACGGCGGCGGTGGTGCTGGCGTGCAGCTGCTTCAGCTGGCGCCACAGCCGCGCCTCGCGACCACCGGGCAACAGCTTCTCGCCGAGCCCGCCGTCGTGCGGCGTGGCCTTGTCGAGACCGCCCGGGTCGAAGCGATGCAAGAGCGTGAGCAGCGCGGCGCGCATGCCGGCCACCATGCCGAGCTGGTGCGACTGCAGGTCGCCCAGCGCATCGTGCACGGCGGCCTCGGGCGTGAGAAAGCCGGGCATGCGCGCGCCGAACATCTGCATCAGCACGGCGCGGCCGTTGGGCAGGATCTTGAAGGGGTTGTTCTCTTCGTCCACGATCATGGTGATCTCGGCGCGCACCTCGCGCTTGAGCATGGCGCGCGACGACAGCAGCTCGATGGTGCCGTCGGTGAAGGCGCGCATCAGCCGGCCCAGGTGGCGCATCGCCTCGGCATCGAGCGGCTGCTGACCCGCGATCTCGGGCACGCCGGCGCCTTCGAGGAACGCCTTGAACAGGTCGTCGCCGGAGGAGGGGGCGCGTGGAGAGGTCGACGCTGGCGCAGGGACTGCAGCGACCGGCAAGGCAGGCGGCGCTTCTTCAGGCACCGCCGGTGCGACGGGAATCTCCGGCGCTGCGACAACAACGGGCTCCTCTTCAACAGGCGCAGCCTCTTCCACTGGCTCCGGCATGGCGACCGAGGGCGTGATCGCCACCGGCTGCGGCGGATTGAACTGCGACGTCATCTCGCGCGCATGGTTCGCGAGGCTGTGCCCTGACGACACTGCCGGCGGCCGTGCGATCAGGTCCATGGCCGGGTGCACGTCGTCGAGCGGGTTGTCCTGCGTCAGCGCCGTGGGGCGCGGGTCGGACAGCGGCGAGGGCGCATCGCGGTCTTCGGCGAAGAAGGAGAGCGGGTCCATGCTGCGCTTGAGCGCAAGGTCCGACAGGCCCTGCGTCGCCTGCGGGTCCAGCCCGGCGAGCGGATCGACGGGGTTGCGTTGCGCCTGCGAGGGCAGGGCGAAGGGCTCGTGCGCCAGCGGGTCGGGCATCGGTGCCGCCGCATCATCGGCACGGCGCGGCGCGTTCGCGAGGATGGCGTCCCAGTCGGCGGCCGACGGCATCTGCGCGGAGACCTGCGTGGTCGTGGAAGGCGCTGCAGCAGTAGAAGACAACGGCGGCGGCGGTGCAGGCAAGGGCGCAGGGGCCGGTGCATTCACCGGCGCGGGCGCGAAGGTCGGCATCGCGACCGTCGTCTCGGGCGGTGCATCGCCAAGAGGCAGCGCGCCTTCGCCGAACAGGTCCGCGAAGATATCGGAGGCCGGCGCTGCAGTGGGCAGCAGTGCGCTGATCGACGGGGCCGACGCGAGGTTCGATGCTGCAGGCGAGGCAGACACCAACTGCGACAGCGACGGCTCGGTGATCGGTGCGGCCGGTGGCTCGGTGAGCGGCTCGGTGATGGGCGCCTCGGCGATCGCAGGCGGAGGTGCCTGGCTTGCACTCGCGGCTTCGAGCACGTAGCTGCCGATGGTCACGCGGTCGCCCAACGCGACGCGCGATTCTTCTTCGTGGCGCAGCGTGCGTCCGTTCACGCTGATGGGCAGCACCGCGCTCATGTTGCGCACCACGGCGGCGCCGTCGTCGTCGAAGCGCACGGTGGCCTGCAGGCGCGAGATCTGCCGGTGTTCGTCGGGCAGCACGAGGTGGTTGTCGGGGCTGCGGCCGATGGTGCCGCCAGGGGCGGCGAGCAGCGCCGACGGCCCCGAGGCCACGGGCATGCCGCCGTGTTCAATCACTGTCCAGCGCATGGCATCTCCATGTTCGTCGCGGTGGGCGCGAGCGTGCCCGGGCGCGGCCGTGGCCGGCCGCGTGTCATCCGCGCTTCATCTTCTTCGCGGCCTCGAACGCGGGGCCCCACACGGGGTGGGTGCGTTCCGCGACGTTCAGGTCGAAGCTCGGGAACACATCGAGGAGCTTGCGGAATTGCGTGCGGCATTCCGCGATCTGGTTGTTCACGCAGTAGCTGAAGGCCTCGAGCTTGAGTGCGGCCAGCCGCGTCGCGGGCTCGGCCCCGTCGAACACCGACACGCCGCCGCTCTTCAAGGTGGAGATGGCCTTGGCGTAGTCGCCCGCATCGTAGGCCTGCTGCGCGCGTTCGAGCGTGGTGCGTGCCACTTGCTGGCTCAGGCGTTCGGGTTGCTGTGAGGCATCCGGGGTGCTCTGGCAGCCGCTCAACAGCGCAAGCATGAAGGCAAAAGACAGAACAGGCAGGCAAGACTTCAATCTTTTCTCCTACTTCGCGAGAGGCAATGCGTGAGAGAGGGCGTGCTGTTGCATCACGATGCAACAGCACGCAATGCACACCGTGCGCGTGCATGGTTTCGATAATATAGATCGCGAAGCTTTCAGGGAGATCTCATGCATCGACGGACCTTGATTCAAGGCGCATTGGCCACATCGCCGTTGCTCGCAGGCCTCGCTGGTTGCGCATCGACCGCGAAGTCGATGCCCACGCCGTATGCCATCACCGTGCGCATCGACGACGGCGTGAATCCCGACGGACGCGGCCAGGCCGCACCGATTCTCGTGAAGGTCTTCGAACTGAAATCTTCCGGCAACTTTGAAACGGCAGACTACTTCGCGCTGCAGGACCGCGACCGCGAGACGCTCATGACCGAGCTCGTGAACGCGGACCAGGCCATCTTGCGCAGCGGCGAGGAACGCGTGTTCAAGCGCGAGGCCGGACTCGACTCGCGTGCCATCGGCGTGATCGCCGGCTATCGCAAGCTGGAAGCGGCGCGGTGGCGCATCGTGTTGCCGTTGAAGGAACCGAAACAAACGAATCTTTACAAGGTGTGGCAGTTTTCTCCGAGCGAGCAGAGCGTGCGCATCGCGGTGCGCAAGAGCGGCCTCGAACTGCTACCAAGTCGTTAAGTTTCAGCACGCGCTAATACGAAAGTGCGGCGCATTCGCCTCTGAAAAGGCATGCAAAACGCAAGAGGCGCCGTGTAGCATCAGACGCGAAAGAAGATCGAGCGGGGAGCCGCTGTACAGCGCATTTCCCGCCTCCGTGTGAGCACTCCAGGAGGTTCTTTGGTGACAGTTCGCAACGCGGGCGCAGCCGGTCAGGGCGCCCAATCTCAGGCATTGGCGAATCGCGTGGTGTGGTCCGAAGGCATGTACCTGCGGCCCCAGCACTTCCAGCAGATGGAGCGCTATGTCGAGCAGTACGTCACTCGCCGCACCGCGGGCATGCAGGGTGCCTACTGGGGATGGCTGCACCTGGACATCGACCGCGATGCCTTCGCGCTCGGGCGCGTGTCGCTGCTCGGCGGCGCGGGCGTGCTGCCCGACGGCACGCCGTTCTCGTTCGGCCTCGAAGACGCACCGATGCCCTTCGACGTGCCCACCGACCTCACCGACGAACTCATCGTGCTCGCATTGCCGTTGCGCAGGCCCGGCAGCGAAGAGGTGATCTTCTCGGAAGACGAAGGCTCGGCCGCGCGCTTCGGCGTGGTCGAACGCGAAGTGGCCGACGGCAACGCGGTGGCGCTCGGCCCCGCGGTGCTGCAACTGGCGAAGCCGCGCCTGCGGCTGGCGCGCGCGTCGTCGCTCACGGCCGAGTGGCAGGCCATCGGCGCGGTGCGCGTGATCGAGCGGCGCACCGACCACAAGCTGGTGGTCGATGCCAACTACATTCCGCCGGTGCTCGATGCCTCGGCGCACCCGATGCTGCGCAGCATGACGGCCGAGCTGCACGGCCTGCTCACGCAGCGCTCCGAAGCGCTGGCCTCGCGGCTGTCGCAGCCGGGGCGCGGCGGCGTGAGCGAGGTCTCCGACTTCCTGCTGCTGGAGCTGGTCAACCGCTACCTGGCGCTCACCTGGCATGCGCAGCAGGCGGTGCAGGTGCACCCCGAGACGCTGTTCGTCGACTGGCTCAAGCTGGCCTGCGACCTGGCCACGCACACCTCGCCCACGCGCCGTCCGGTGGTGTGGCCGGTGTACGACCACGACAACCTCAACGAGAGCATCCGCCCGTTGATGGAGGAGCTGCGGCGTTCGCTGTCGGCGGTGCTCGAGCAGAGCGCCATCGCCATCGAACTCGAAGAGCGCAGCCACGGCGTGCGCGTGGGCCGCATGCCCGACCCGGTGCTGGTGCGCAACGCGGCCTTCGTGCTCGCGGTGCATGCCGACCTGCCGGCCGACGCCGTGCAGCAGCGCTTTCCGACGCAGGTCAAGATTGGCTCGGTCGAGCGCATCCGCGACCTCGTGCAGCTGCAGCTGCCCGGCGTGGTCGTGCGCTCGCTGCCGGTGGCGCCGCGCCAGATCCCGTACCACGCGGGCTACCACTACTTCGAACTCGACAAGGGCGGCGACATGTGGCGCCAGCTCGAGAAATCGGGCGGCGTCGCCATGCACCTGGCCGGCGACTTTCCGGGGCTCGCCATGGAGTTCTGGGCCATCCGTCCGTGAGGGACCCTATGAACGGTGCCAATGACATGGCCGTCGGCCCGGGTGGCTTCGTGCCGCCCAATCCGGGCGGCGGCGCGACCACGCACAGCGGCCCGGGGCCGCAACCCCAGCAGCAACCCCAGCCCGATGCCTTCACCGCGTGGCACGACGCGCGGCGCCCGCATGCGGGCGACACGGCGCTGGCGGGCAACAACCCGCTGGTGGCGGCGGCCAACCCGCTGCTCGACCTGATCCCGCAGATCCGCGCCACCGGCCACCACCCGTCGCCCACGCAGCTGCGCGAACACCTGGTCGACGAGGTGCGGCGTTTCGAGACGCGCGCGCAGCAGGCCGGCATCGCGCCCGAAGTGATCATCGGCGCGCGCTACTGCCTGTGCACCGCGGTCGACGAGGCCGCGGCGCTCACGCCGTGGGGCGGCAGCATCTGGTCGTCGCAGAGCCTGCTCGTGATGTTCCACAACGAGACCTGGGGCGGCGAGAAGTTCTTCCAGCTGCTGTCGCGCCTGGTGCAAAACCCGCAGCAGCACCTGCACCTCATCGAGCTCATCTACTTCTGCCTGGCGATGGGCTTCGAGGGGCGCTTTCGCGTCATCGACAACGGCCGCTCGCAACTCGAGACGCTCAAGCAGCGGCTGCTGCAGATCATCCGGCAGGCGCGCGGCGAAATCGCGGCGCCGCTGTCGCCGCACTGGCAGGACGCGAGCGCGCCCGTGCGCCGCACGCGCCACTGGCTGCCGGTGTGGGCCGTGGGCGCGGTGGCGGCGGTGCTGCTGGTGCTGGTGTTCGCGGTGCTCACCTTCAACCTCGCGGGCCATTCCGACGGCGCGTTCTCGGCCGTGAACGCGGTGCGCCTGCCGCAGACGCAGCGCGCGGTGGCGGTGCCCGCGGCGCAGCCGCGCCTGCAGCGTTTCCTCGAACCCGAGATCCGCGACGGCCTGCTCACGGTGCGCGACGAGGCCGACCGCAGCGTGGTGGTGCTGCGCGGCGACGGCCTGTTCGCCTCGGGCTCCGACCGCGTGCTCGACCGCTACGCGCCGGTGCTCGCGCGCGTGGCCGACGCGCTCAACGCGGTGGAAGGCAACGTGCTGGTCAGCGGCTTCAGCGACGACCAGCCGATCCGCAGCGTGCGCTTCCCGTCCAACTGGCAGCTCTCGCAGGCGCGCGCCGATGCGGTGAAGGCCATGATCGCCACGCGCCTGAGCCGGCCCGAGCGGCTGCGCGCCGAAGGCCGCGGCGATGCCGATCCGCTGGTGCCCAACGACTCGGCGGCCAACCGCGCGCGCAACCGGCGCGTCGAGGTGACGCTGCTGGTGGCGCCGGTGGCGGGCGTGCCCGTTCCGGGGTCTGCGCCGCAACCCCGGCAGCAACAACCCCAAGGAGGAACCCGCTGATGCTGCGCGCGCTCTTCCGTTTTCTCGTCAGCCGCGACCTCTGGGTCTTCTTCGGGCTGGTCGCGCTCGCGTTTTTGATCTGGGTCATCGGCCCGGTGATCGCCGTGGGCCGCTACCGGCCGCTCGAAGGCGAGTTCGTGCGCATCGTGGTCATCGCGCTGATGTTCGGCGTGTGGCTGGTGCGCGTGGCCTATCGCAAGTGGCGCGAGCGCCGCCTCAACGCGCAGCTGCTGCACCAGCTGCGCACGCCGTCGCCCAAGGCAAAAGAGGCCAAGCCCGAAGAGGCGCCCGAGATCAAGGAGCTGCACAGCGGCTTTGCCGACGCCACCGCGGTGCTGAAGAACATGCGCTTCGGCCCGGGCCCCGGCGGCAAGGCGGCCGGGCGCTTCGCGCTGTTCGACCGGCAGTACCTCTACCAGCTGCCCTGGTACATCTTCATCGGCGCGCCGGGCTCGGGCAAGACCACGGCGCTGGTCAACTCCGACCTCGACTTTCCGCTCGCCGACCAGCTCGGCAAGGCCGCGGTGCGCGGCATCGGCGGCACGCGCAACTGCGACTGGTGGTTCACCAACGAGGCGGTGCTCATCGACACGGCCGGGCGCTACACCACGCACGAGAGCCACCGCGAGACCGACGAGGGCGAGTGGAAGGGCTTCATCGAGCTGCTCAAGAAGTTCCGACCGCGCCAGCCGATCAACGGCGCGATCCTCACCATCAGCATCGCCGACCTGCCGCTGGCCGACGACGCGCAGCGCGCGCGCCATGCGATGGCGCTGCGCAAGCGGCTGCTCGAACTGCGCAACGACCTGGGCATCAACTTCCCGGTGTACGTGCTGGTCACCAAGACCGACCTGCTGGCCGGCTTCAACGAGTACTTCGGCTCGCTGGGCCGCGCCGAGCGCCAGCAGGTGTGGGGCTTCACCTTCCCCATCGAAGGCAACCCCGCCGACCCGGCCAAGGCCGACCTGCGCGAGCGCTTTCACCAGGAATACAAGCTGCTGCACCAGCGCCTGGACGAGCGCCTGCCCGAGTTGCTGGCCACCGAGCCCGACCCGATGCGGCGCGCGCAGGCCTACCTGCTGCCGCAGCAGTTCGCGAGCTTCGAGGACATCCTGGGCACCTTCCTGGCCGACGTGTTCAACCCGTCGAAGTTCGAGGTGGCGCCGCTGCTGCGCGGCGTGTACTTCACCAGCGGCACGCAGGAGGGCACGGCCTTCGACCGCGTGATGGGCGCCATCAAGCGCTACCTGCAGGTGAACGCGCCGCCCGCGCCGCCGCCGGGCCCGGGCAAGAGCTACTTCCTCAAAGAGCTGCTGCAGCAGGTGATCTTCCGCGACGCGGGCGTGGCCGGCACCAACCTGCGCTGGTACCGCCGCCGCCGCGCCATCGACCTCGCGGGCTACGCGCTGGTCGGCGTGCTCGCGGTGGTGCTGCTGGGCGCGTGGGCCAACAGCTGGCGCCACAACAAGGCCTACGTGGCCGAGGTCGACGGCAACGCCAAGGCCTTCAACAAGGCCGCCGCACGCGGCGAGCTGCCGACGGTGGTCGATTCGAGCGGCGACATCGCGAGCTCGCTGCTCATCCTCGACCGCCTGCGCGACCTGCCCAAATCGGCCGAGTTCGACATCGGCGATCCGCCCGTGGGCTACCGCTTCGGGCTCTACCAGGGCGAGAAGCTGCAGGCCGCCACCGACGGCGTGTACCAGCGCGCGCTCGAAACCGTGCTGCTGCCGCAGGCCGCGCAGCGCGTCGAGCAGTCGCTGCGCGAGGCCGCGAAGCTTGACGCCGAATACAGCTACGAGGCGCTCAAGGCCTACCTCATGCTGTACGACCCCGAGCGCTACGACGCCGACTTTCTGCAGGCCTGGCTGCTGACCGACGTCGACCGCAAGATCGGCGCCTCGCTCACGCGCGAACAGCGCACGAACCTCGAAGCGCACCTGAAGACGCTGTTCGCCGACCGCGTCGTGAGCTCGCCCTTCACCAAGGACGACAAGCTCATCGCGCAGACGCGCGAGCGCCTGGCCGGCGTGCCGCTGGCGCAGCGCTCCTACGCGCGGCTGCGCCGCATCCTCCTGCAGACCAGCGCGCCCAATGCCTTCACCATCGCCGAGGCGGGCGGCGCGGAGTCGGCGCTGGTGATCCGGCGCGCCAGCGGCAAGCCGCTGACCGACGGCATTCCCACGCTCTTCACCTACCGCGGCTACTGGGACATCTTCGACAAGCGCATGGCCGAGACCACGCTGGCGCTGGAGCAGGAAGACCGCTGGGTGCTGCAGATCCGCGCGCCGGGCATCGCCGACATCACCTCGCGCGAGCTGCTGCTGCGCGAGGTGCGGCGCCTGTACCTCAGCGACTACATCCGCACCTGGGACGAGTACCTGGCCGACATCCGGCTGGCCGAGAGCAAGTCGCTGCTGCAGAGCATCCAGATGACGCGCGTGCTGTCGACCGGCGAGTCGCCGATGTCGCGCCTCATCCGCGGCGCGGCGCGCGAGACCGACCTGCTGCGCAACCACGACGAGGCCACGCGCAGCCTGCTCGACCAGGCGCAGAACCGCGTGACCAGCACGCGCGAGCGCATCGAGCAGCTCATCGGCCAGCCCGACGGCAGCCAGCGCCGCAACACCGCGCCCGACCGGCCCGAGTCGCTGGTCGACAACCACTTCGCGCCGCTGCGGCGCATGGTGACCGCGCCCAAGGCCGGCGGCCAGACGCCGCTGGACCAGACGGCCGCGCTCATCAACGAGCTGTACACCTTCCTCACCGCCACCGACACCGCGCTGCGCAGCGGCAACATCCCGCCGCCCGGCGACGCCGTGACCAAGCTGCAGGCCGAGGCCGGGCGCCTGCCGGTGCCGTTCCAGGGCATGCTGAACGACCTGTCGGCCACCGCGTCGTCGAAGGCCGCGGCGGTGACGCGGCAGAACATCGGGCAGAACGCGGCCGCGACCATCGGGCAGTTCTGCAGCCAGGCGATCGCGGGGCGCTACCCGTTCGCGCGGGGTTCGAACCGCGACGTGGCGGCCGGCGACTTCGCGCAGCTGTTCGCGCCCGGCGGGATGATGGATGACTTCTTCCAGAAGAACCTCGCCTCGCAGGTCGACACCTCGGTCAACCCGTGGACCTTCAAGCGCGGCGTGGACGGCAGCGCGTCGGGGCGCTCGGCGTACCTCGATGCGTTCCAGAAGGCGCAGGCGATCCGCGACGTGTTCTTCACGGGCATGGCGGGCGGGCGCACGCCCTCGTTCACGCTCGACATCCGGCCCGAGGACATGGACGCCACGCTCACGCAGTTCACGCTGGACATCGACGGCCAGACGGTGCGCTACGCCCACGGCCCGCAGGCGCCCAGCAGCATCAAGTGGCCCGGCCCGCGCAACAGCAACCAGGTGCGGCTGCAGGTCACGGTGGCCAACGGCACGCCGGCCGGCGGCATCGTGACCGAGGGGCCGTGGGCGCTGCACCGGCTGTTCGACAAGGCCTCGATCTCGTCGGGGCGCACGCCCGAGTCGTTCAACGCGACCTTCGACCTGCAAGGAAAGAAGGTGGTGCTCGCGGTGACGGCCAACAGCGTCTACAACCCGCTGCGGCTGTCGCAGATGAACAGCTTCTCCTGCCCCGGGAAATCCTAGGATGACGCCTCCCCCGCACGCCTGGTCGCCGCTCGACGAGCAGATCGGCTGGTACGGCAAGCTGCCGTCGGCCGGCGACTTTCTCTACCGCCGCATGCCGCGCGAACTGCAGGCCTGGTGGGACCGCTGGATGCAGAACGGCCTGGGCAGCTTCAAGCGCTGGCCCGACGCCATGACGCGCCACTACGCGGTGGCCCCGGTCTGGAACTTCGCCATTCCGGCCACGCACGGCGTGAACGCGGTGCAGCTGGGCTGCATCGCGCCCAGCTGCGACCGCGTGGGCCGCTACTACCCGGCCTGCGTGGCGCTGCAGGTGGACGCCGCGCGCTACCACCCCGCGCTGCTCGAAGGCTCGGCCGCGTGGTACTGGCAGTGCGGCAGCGCGCTGCTGCAGGCCATCCGCCACGGCGTGGCGCCCGACCTCTTCGACGGCCAGGTGCTGGCCGCAGGCCGCACGGGGTTTCGCACCGCCAGCGGCGGCTCGGACGACATCCTCTCGATCCTCGGCGCGGCCGCCGGCCCTGCTGCCAACGGTGCGCGCGGCGCGAGCGCGCAGCAGCGCCTGGGCTGGCCCGAGCTGCCGCTGTGCTTCGACCCCTTCGGCGGCACCAGCTACTGGTGGACCAACCAGGCCGACGGCTCGCCGCTGCGCACCGCGGCGCACGGCGGCGGGCTCAACACGCCGCTGTTTTCCCAGTTGTTTTCGCAAGGCCACGTGCCATGGGCATGACGCGCCCGACCCACCCGCAGGAAGAAGAGACACCCCATGACGACGCCCGCCAGCCCTAGCGCGACGCCCGACCCGCAGGAGGAGCGCCCCCATCCCCTCGGCACGGGCCACCGGCTCGACGAGTTCGAGCTGCTCGAAGTCATCGGCGAGGGCGGCTTCGGCATCGTCTACCGCGCCTACGACCACTCGCTGCAGCGCGAGGTGGCGGTCAAGGAATACATGCCCTCGATGCTCGCGCGCCGCGTGGGCGACAACAGCGTGCACGTGCGCTCCGAGCGCCTCACCGCCACCTTCGCGGCGGGCCTGCGCAGCTTCATCAACGAGGCGCGCACGCTGGCGCAGTTCAGCCACCCGGCGCTGGTGCGGGTGCATCGCTTCTGGGAGGCCAACTCCACCGCCTACATGGCGATCCAGCTGTACAAGGGCCGCACGCTGCGCCAGCTGGCCGAGAGCGAGCCGGGCACGCTGACGGAGCCCTGGCTGCTGGGCATGCTGGGGCCGCTGCTGGGCGCGCTCGACACGCTGCACCACAGCCAGTGCTTCCACCGCGACATCGCGCCCGACAACATCTTCATCCAGCAGCAGGACGACCGCCCGGTGCTGCTGGACTTCGGCGCCGCGCGCAAGTCGATCGCCGACCTCGTCGACGAGGTCGCGGTGATGGTGAAGTCGGGCTACTCGCCGATCGAGCAGTACGCCGACGACAACACGCTGCTGCAGGGCGCGTGGACCGACCTCTATGCGCTGGGCGCCGTGCTGTACCGCGCGGTCACGGGGCACCCGCCGCCCTCGGCCGTGGTGCGCAGCGTGCAGGACGCCTACGTGCCGCTGTCGTCGATGGACCGCGACGACCTGAGCCCGGCCTTCTGCGCCGCGGTCGACCACACGCTGGCCGTGCACAGCAAGGACCGCACGCAGACGGTGGCGGCGTTCGCGGCGGAGTTGGGGCTGGTGAAGCTGGGCGATCTGTACGTGGTGGACCGGTCGGCGCTGGCGGTGGTGGCTGCTGCTGCCGTGCCCGTCGCGGCGCCCGTGCCGCAGGAGCCGCCTGCGCCGGAGCCTGTGGAGGAAGCGCCACCGCCCGCGCCCGAGGTGCAGCCCGTGCCCGTGGAAGCGGCGACCGCGCGCGTGCAGGCACCACCGCCGCCTGCGCCGCCATCGCCCGTCGCGCGCCCGAAGAAGCCGTCGAAGCGCCCGCCGTGGTTCCTCGTGGGCGCGCTGGTGCTCGCGCTGTTCGCGGTCGGCGGCTGGATCGGCTGGCGGCTGACGGCCAAGGCACCGTCCGATCCGATGATTGCGGCCGCGCCGCCGCCCGGCACGCCGATGTCCGATCCGGGCGCGCCCCCGGCCGCGATGCCGCCGGCCGGCGCGACCTCAGAGGCCCTGCCTGCGTCCGCGCCCGCCGCATCGGCCAGCGCCCCGCTGAGCCCGCTCGACAACGTGCCCATCGCCGCCGCGCCCACGCCACCTGCGGCGCTCCCGGCCGAGCCCGAGGCGCCGCCCGCGCAGCCTGCACCGCCGGCCCAACCCGAAGCGCCGCCGCCCCCCGACCCCGCCGTGGTCGCCGAGGTGGAAGACTGGAACCTGGCCCAGGCCGAGAACACCCGAGAAGGCTACGAGGCCTACCTGCGGCGCCACCGCCGCGGCCTGCATGCGCGCGAGGCGCGCAACGCCATCGCCCAGCTCAACCGGCAGTCACCGCCTCCGCCGGCCGCGGGCAGCACGAACCCCGTGCCGACCGTGATCGCGGGCGCGCCGCCGGCCCCGCCACCGCCGCCGGCCGCGGCGCCCGGCATGGGCCGCGTGCAGTTCAACATCCGGCCCTGGGGCCAGGTCTTCGTCGACGGCGCCGACCGCGGCGTGAGCCCGCCGCTCAAGTCGCTGCCGCTGCGCCCCGGCATCTACACGATCGAGGTGCGCAACGGCGACCTCACGGCCTACCGCCAGCGCGTGACGGTGCAGGACAGCAAGTCCGCACCGGTGGTGAGCCACGAGTTCAAGTAAGAGGGCGGCGCGTCAGGGCGTGCCGGTGCGCAATGCGCGGCGGTACTGCACCGCCTCCGCCACGTGCGCGGCCTGCACCGCGTCCTGCCCCGCGAGGTCGGCGATGGTGCGCGCCACCTTCAGCGCTCGGTGCGTGCTGCGCGCCGACCAGCCCAGCCGCGCGGCCGCCTGCTGCAGCAGCTGTCGGGCGGGGCCGTCGAGCACGGCGTGCGTGTCGATCGCGCGGCCCTGCAGCCCCTGGTTCGCATGGCCCTGGCGTTGCAGCGCGCGGTCGCGTGCGCCCACCACGCGCGCGCGGATGCTGTCGGTCGATTCGCCCGCCGGCGCATCGAGCAGCTGCGGCGCCGACACGGCCGCCACTTCGATGTGCAGGTCGATGCGGTCCAGCAGCGGGCCGCTGAGCTTGCCCTGGTAGCGCGCGACGCGCTCGGGCGTGCAGCGGCAGGGCTTGAGCGTGGAGCCGAGGTAGCCGCAGGGGCAGGGGTTCATCGCGGCGATGAGCTGGAAGCGCGCCGGAAACTCCGCGCGCCGGGCGGCGCGGGTGATCGTGATGGTGCCGGTCTCCAGCGGCTCGCGCAGGGCTTCGAGGGCGGCGCGCGTGAACTCGGGGAACTCATCCAGAAACAAGACGCCGTGGTGCGCGCGCGAGATCTCGCCCGGCCGGGGCGGCGAGCCGCCGCCCACCAGCGCCACCGCGCTCGCCGTGTGGTGCGGCGTGGCCGTCGGGCGGCTCATCCAGCGCTCGGGCGCCAGCCGGCCGTCGAGGCTGGCGATGGCCGCGCTCTCCAGCGCTTCGTCCACGTTCATCGGCGGCAGCAGGCCGGCGAAGCGGTGCGCCAGCATCGACTTGCCCGAGCCCGGCTCGCCCACCATGAGCAGGCTGTGGCCGCCGGCCGCAGCGATCTCGAGGGCGCGCTTGGCGCCGGTGTGGCCCTTGACGTCGGCCAGGTCGGCATAGCGCGGGGCGCCGTCGCCGGGCGCGGCGCGCACGCGGGTCCAGCCGTCGTCGCTCGCGTCGACGGGCCCGCCGCCGCCGGCGACGAACTGGCGCACCACGTCGAGCAGGTGCCGGGCGCCGTACACCTGCGCACCGGGCACCAGCGCAGCCTCTTGCGCGCTGTCCAGGGGCAGCACCAGCCGCACGGCCGCGCCCTGCGTGTAGGTGGCCACGGCCATCGCCAGCGCGCCGCGCACTGGGCGCAGTTCGCCCGACAGCGACAGCTCGCCGGCGAACTCATGGCCGGCGAGGCGGGCGTTCTCGATCTGCCCGCTGGCCGCGAGGATGCCCAGGGCGATGGGCAGGTCGAAGCGGCCCGAATCCTTCGGCAGGTCGGCGGGCGCCAGATTGACCACGATCTTCTTGTTGGTCGGAAATTCGAGCCCGGCGTTCTGGATCGCCGAGCGCACGCGCTCGCGCGCCTCCTTGACCTCGGTCTCGGCCAGCCCGACCAGCGTGAAGCTCGGCAGGCCGTTCGCCAGATGCACCTCGACCGTGACGGCGGCGGCCTCCAAGCCGAGCAAGGCGCGGCTTTGCACCAAAGACAGACTCATTTTTCTCCCTCTCCCCAAGTTGGTGCGCCTGCGACGTGCAAGCCCAGGACCGTGCAGCGTGCAAGCGTGTGCAACTGCCGGAAACAGGGCTTGTAACGATTTGGCGCTCATCGCCGGACACCTGCGCCCTCTGGCCGGGGCGGTATTCGTGCAGTTTGGCACGCTCCCTGCTTTGAGGGTGCTCAGGTCCAACAACACACTTGCGAGGAGTTCCCTGATGACGCACCGTACCGCCGCCCAGGCGTTGATCGTTCTGGCCACTGCACTGACCGCCTCGGGCGCCGCCATGGCCCAGGCCGCCGACGCCGCCGCACCGGCGCCCGCGCCCCTGCTCACGGGCAATGTCTCGCTGACCACGAACTACAAGTTCCGCGGCCAGGACCAGGACATGATCGGCAAGAACGACTACGCCAAGACCAAGGGCTTCAAGCCCGCCATCCAGGGCGGCTTCGACTACGCCTTCGGCGACAGCGGCTTCTACATCGGCAACTGGAACTCCAGCGTCAACTGGCTCAAGGGCAACAGCATCGAGAGCGACCTGTACGGCGGCTACAAGTTCAAGGCCGGCCCGGTCGACATGGACGTGGGCGCGCTCACCTACATCTACCCGGGCAACTCGGTGGGCAACACCACCGAGCTGTACGTGGGCGCCACCTACGCCAACGACAGCTTCGGCTCGTTCACGGCCAAGTACTCGCACACGGTGTCCAAGGACTACTTCGGTTACGCCGGCGCCAAGACGGGCTCGGGCCTGAAGGGCCGCAACACCGGCTACCTGAACCTGGCCTACAGCAAGGAGATCGTGCCCAAGGTCACGCTCAAGGCGGCCGTCGGCTTCACCAACATGTCCAGCGACATCCGCAGCCTGGGCTACAAGAGCTACGTGGACTACAACATCGGCGCCACCTACGACTTCGGCAGCGGCCTGACGCTCACGGGCTCGGTGCAGGGCGCCAACAAGAAGGCCAACTACCAGGTCGTGGCCTACCCGGGCATCGAGATCCCCGACTTCGGCACCTTCGGCACCACCTACTACTCGCCCAACAAGGCACGCTTCATCCTCACGCTGACGAAGACGCTGTAATCGACAGAACAACCAGGCGCGGCCCACGTTGCCGCGCCGCCTTTCATCCATCCAGAAGGAGCAACTCATCATGAAGCTGGTCACAGCCATCATCAAACCGTTCAAGCTCGACGAGGTGCGCGAAGCGCTCTCGGCCATCGGCGTGCAGGGCATCACCGTCACGGAAGTGAAGGGCTTCGGTCGCCAGAAGGGCCACACCGAGCTGTACCGCGGCGCCGAGTACGTGGTCGACTTCCTGCCCAAGGTGAAGATCGAGGCGGCCATCTCCGACGAGCTGGTCGACCGCGTGATCGAGGCCGTGGAAGGCGCCGCGCGCACCGGGAAGATCGGCGACGGCAAGATCTTTGTCTACAACCTCGAGCAGGTCGTGCGCATCCGCACCGGCGAAACGGGCCGCGAAGCCCTCTGATCGAGTCCTGGCCCGAAAGAACAACGACTATGAAAAAACTTCTTGTCTCTCTTGCGCTCGGCTTGAGCGTCTTCGTCGCCGGTACTTCGGCGCTGGCCCAGGCACCCGCCGCCACCCCTGAGGCACCGGCTGCATCGGCACCTGCTGCACCTGCCGCGGCTGCGCCCGCGCCTGCAGCGGCTGCAGCACCCGCTGCTGCCGAAGCCGCGCCCGCCGCACCGGCCGCCGCCCCCGCGCCCAAGGTCGACTCCGGCGACACCGCCTGGATGCTCACCTCGACCCTGCTCGTGATCCTGATGACCATTCCCGGCCTGGCGCTGTTCTACGGCGGCCTGGGCCGTTCCAAGAACATGCTGTCGGTGCTGATGCAGGTCTTCGTGATCTTCTCGCTCATCAGCCTGCTGTGGGCCATCTACGGCTACAGCCTGGCCTTCACGGGCGACGGCAACTTCTTCGGGAGCTTCGACAAGATCTTCATGAAGGGCATCACGCAGGAGACCTTCGGCGCGCTGACCACGATCCCCGAATACGTGTTCTTCGCCTTCCAGGGCACCTTCGCGGCCATCACCGTGGCGCTGATCGTCGGCGCTTTTGCGGAACGCGCCAAGTTCTCGGCCGTGCTGCTGTTCTCGGTGATCTGGTTCACCTTCAGCTACGTGCCGATGGCCCACATCGTGTGGGGCGGCGGCCTGCTGGGCAAGGACGGCGCGCTCGACTTCGCCGGCGGCACCGTGGTGCACATCAACGCCGGTATCGCCGGCCTGGTCGGTGCCTACATGGTCGGCAAGCGCGTGGGCTACGGCAAGGAAGCCTTCACGCCGCACTCGCTCACGCTCACCATGGTCGGCGCCTCGCTGCTGTGGGTCGGCTGGTTCGGCTTCAACGCGGGTTCGGCAGGTGCTGCCAACGCCGCCGCCGGCCTGGCTTTCGTGAACACGGTGCTCGCCACCGCCGCCGCGGCCCTGTCGTGGATCCTGGGTGAGAGCCTGCACAAGGGCAAGGCCTCGATGCTGGGCGCTGCGTCCGGTGCCGTTGCCGGCCTCGTGGCTGTCACGCCTGCCGCCGGTTTCGTCGGCCCGATGGGTTCGATCGTGCTGGGCCTGCTCGCCGGCCTGGTCTGCCTGTGGGGTGTCGGTGGCCTCAAGCGCATGCTCGGTGCCGACGACGCGTTCGACGTGTTCGGCGTGCACGGCGTGGGCGGCATCCTGGGTGCCATCCTGACCGGCGTGTTCGCTGCCAAGGGCCTGGGCGGCACCGGCGGCCTGACCCCCGACACCTTCTCGATGGGCGCGCAGGTCTGGATCCAGGTCAAGAGCGTGCTGTTCACCATCGTGTGGTCCGGCGTGGTCGCGTTCATCGCCTACAAGATCGCCGACCTGACCCTGGGCCTGCGTGTGTCGGAAGAAGAAGAGCGCGAAGGCCTCGACATCTCGTCCCACGGCGAAACGGCTTACAACCGCTGATTCGCACACAGACAGCGGGTGGCCCGGCACGGCGCCGGCCCCCGCTCCTCCAAGACCACCACCCCCCTTTTCGATACAAAGAAGAACAACCACTCCCGGTTTTTTCAGGCGAGTCTCCTTTGGATGTTCAGCCCGCGAGCGCTTCGGCGTCAGCGGGCTTTTTTTTGCCCGCGGCCCGCGTGGCCGGGGGCACAATCGCCCCACCATGTGGACCTCCATCGAAGACAGCCTCTGCGAGCTGGGTGAATCGCCGTTCTGGCATCCGCACGAACGCGCGCTCTACTGGCTCGACATCCCGGGCCGCGCCGTGCTGCGCACGCGCGGCGAGATCGGTTCGCCCACGGCCACGGTCGAGCGATGGGCCTTGCCCACCGAACCCGGCTGCATGGCGCCGGCACGCACGGGCGGCCTCGTGATCGCGCTGCGCGACGGCATCTACCGGGCCCGCGAGTGGGGCGGCAGCCTCGTCGCCATGGCGCGCGCGGAGCACGACGTGCGCGCCATGCGTTTCAACGACGGCAAGTGCGACGCGCTCGGCCGCTTCTGGGCCGGTTCGCTCAACGAGGCCAAGGACCGCGCCAACGCCGCGCTCTACTGTTTCGACGCACGCCCGGGCGACGTCTCGCCCACCATCACGTCGATGCTGGAACACGTCACCACCGCCAACGGCCTGGCGTTCTCGCCCGACAACCGCACCCTGTACTGGGCCGACACCGCCGCGCACGTGGTGCGCGCCTGGGACTGGGACGCCGAGGCCAACACGCTGTCGCATGCGCGCGTGTTCCAGCAGTTCGACCCCAAGCCCGCGGGCTGGGTACCCAGCACGCCCACGCATTACGACGGCCGCCCCGACGGCGCCACCGTCGACGCCGCCGGCCACTACTGGGTCGCGATGTTCGAAGGCGCGCAGCTGCTGCGCTTTGCGCCCACGGGCGAGCGCGTGGCCGCCATCGCGGTGCCCGTGCAGTGCCCGACCATGCCCTGCTTCGGCGGCGACGACCTGCGCACGCTGTTCGTCACCAGCGGGCGCAAGGGCCGCCCGGCCGACGAGTTGGTGCAGCGCCCGGCCTCGGGCACCGTGCTCTCGATGCGCGTCGACACGCCGGGTCTGCCAGTCAGCTTTTTCGAAGACTGAGCCTTCCGGCTGCTTGCGGATGGCCCTGCACCACATCCCCCCGATCCAATGCCTGCTGACCTTCGAGGCCGTCGCGCGCCTGCGGCATGCGGGCCGCGCGGCCGACGAGCTGTGCGTGACGGCCAGCGCCGTGAGCCACCGCATCCGCCAGCTCGAGGCGCACGTGGGCTTCAAGCTCTTCGGGCGCAGCGACTTCAGCCTCACGGCCGACGGCGCGGCCTACCTGGCGAACGTGCGCGTCGGCCTGGCCGCGCTGCAGCAGGCCACGCCCGGCAGCCGTGACGCGGCGCTGCGCGCACCGCGCCTGAGCGTGGCCGTCACGCCCACCTTCAGCCGCCAGTTTTTGATGCCGCGGCTGGAGCTGTTTCGCAACCTCTACCCCGACATCGAGCTGGCGCTGCACGTGTCGATCCCGCTGCTCGACGTCACCGCCGAGCAGACCGACCTGCAGGTGCGCTACGGCATCGGCGCGTACGCCGACTGCGAGCACCGCCTGCTCATCGCCGAGGACGTGGTGCCCGCCTGCAGCCCGAGCTACCTGAACGAGTTCGGGCCCTTCGACGGCTTTCGCACCGCGGCCGAGATCGCCAGCGCGCGGCTGATCCGCAGCCCGCTCGAGCCCTGGGGCACCTGGTTCGCGAGCTGCGGCATCGACCAGCCCGAGCCGCACCTGGGCGCGCAGTTCAACGACCTGGGCCTGGTCTACGACGCGGCCGCCAGCGGCTTCGGCGTGGCGCTGGTGCGACAGAAGCTGGGCGCCGCCTGGTTCGAATCGGGCCGGCTGGTGGCGCTGTCGGAACGGCCCGTGCCCTCGCCGCACCGCCACTACATCTGCTGGCAGCCGGGCACGCTGGAGCGCTGGGAGTGCGCGGCCTTCGTCGACTGGATCGTTCAGACGCTGCACTGACCGACACGCCGGCCCGACAAATTTTTATCAAGGTCCGGGCAAAAAACCTTCAATCCGGACGGCGCGCTTCTCCCTAGAGTGCGGGGCACAACAACAGCCTCCCCGGAGACAACGCATGACCTGGCAGCAGATCTACGACCCGTTCGGCAACATGATCATTTCCACCGCGCTCGCCGCGATCCCGGTGGTGGTGATGCTTGCGTGCCTCGGCTTCTTTCACATCAAGGCCCACATCGCCGCAGGCCTGGGCCTGCTGGCGGCGCTGGCCGTCGCCGTGTTCGCCTACGGCATGCCCGCCGAGATGGCCGGGCGCGCCGCGCTCTTCGGCGGCTTCACGGGCCTGCTGCCGATCGGCTGGATCGTGCTGAACATCATCTTCCTGCAGCAGCTGGCCGAACAGAACGGCAGCTTTAAGGTGCTGCAGGACTCGCTCTCGGGCATCACCGAAGACCGCCGCATCCAGCTGCTGCTGATCGCCTTCTGCTTCGGCGCGTTCTTCGAGGGCGCGGCGGGCTTCGGCACGCCGGTGGCGGTCACGGCCGGCATCCTGATCGGGCTGGGCTTCTCGCCGCTGGCCGCCTCGGGCCTCTCGCTGATCGCCAACACCGCGCCGGTCGCCTTCGGCGCGCTCGGCACGCCGGTGATCACGCTGGCCAAGGTGCACGGCTACGACCTGATGGAAGTCACCGCGATGATCGGGCGCCAGCTGCCGTTCTTCTCGCTGCTGGTGCCGTTCTGGCTGGTCTGGGCCTTCGCCGGACGCAAGGCGATGATGGAAGTGTGGCCGGCCATCCTGGTCACGGGCGTGTCGTTCGCGGTGCCGCAGTACCTGGTGTCGAACTTCATCGGCCCCGAGCTGGTCGACATCATCGCGGCCATCGTGTCGATGGCCAGCCTGGTGCTGTTCCTGCGCGTGTGGCAGCCCAAGAACGTGTGGCGCTCGCCCTCGCTGCGCGGCAAGGACGTGAGCGCGCACGAGGCCAAGCCGCCGGCGGCCATCGTCGTGCACAGCCGTGAAGCGCTGGTGCGCGCGTGGATGCCCTGGGTGATCCTCTCGGTGTTCGTCTTCATCTGGGGCCTGCCGTCGGTGAAGACCGCGCTCAACGGCGTCTTCGCGCCCTCGTTCCCGATGGGCGGGCTGCACAACCTGATCGAGAAGATGCCGCCGGTGGTCACCGCGCCCACCAAGGAAGGCGCGGTGTATGTGCTGAACCTGCTGTCGGCCACGGGCACCGGCATCCTGCTGTCGGCGATCGTGAGCGCGCTGTTCATGAAGTACAACCCGATCGAGATCGTGCGCACCTTCGTGCGCACGCTCTGGATGGTGCGCTACTCGCTCATGACCATCGTGCTGATGCTCGCGCTGGGCACGCTCACGCGCTACTCGGGCACCGACACCACGCTGGGCCTGGCCTTTGCCAACACCGGCGTGTTCTATCCCTTCTTCGGCACGCTCATGGGCTGGATCGGCGTGGCCATGACGGGCTCCGACACGGCCTCGAACGTGCTGTTCGGCGGCATGCAGAAGGTCGCGGCCGAGCAGCTGGGCCTGGCGCCCAACCTCATGGGCGCGGCCAACAGCTCGGGCGGCGTGATGGGTAAGATGATCGACGCCCAGTCGATCGTGGTGGCCTCCACCGCCACGCGGTGGTTCAATCACGAAGGCGACATCCTGCGCTACGTGTTCTTCCACTCGATCGCGCTGGCCTCGCTGGTCGGCCTGTACGTGACGCTGCAGGCCTATGTGTGGCCATTCACCCTGATGGTCGTCCGCTGAAAGTTGTTCCCGCCATGAATGCTCCCGTCACGACCGACCAGCACGCGCAGCTGTCGAAGGCGGAGCGCCAGGCGCAGGTGGTGCGGGCGCTGCAGGCGCACCTGCCCGCGCATGCGCTCATCTGGCACGCCGAAGACACCACGCCCTACGAGTGCGACGGCCTCACGGCCTACCGCCAGCGCCCGCTGGTGGTGGCCCTGCCCGAGACCGAGGCGCAGGTGGCCGCCGTGCTGCGCGCCTGCCATGCGCTGGCCGTGCCGGTGGTGGCGCGCGGCGCGGGCACCGGGCTCTCGGGCGGCGCCATGCCGCACGCGCTGGGCGTGACGCTGTCGCTGGCCAAGTTCAACCGCATCCTGAAGGTCGACCCCGTGAGCCGCACGGCCGTCGTGCAGTGCGGCGTGCGCAACCTCGCGATCAGCGAAGCCGCCGCGCCCTTCAACCTCTACTACGCGCCCGATCCGTCGAGTCAGATCGCCTGCACCATCGGCGGCAACGTGGCCGAGAACTCGGGCGGCGTGCACTGCCTGAAGTACGGCCTCACGCTGCACAACGTGCTGCGCGTGCGCGGCTTCACGGCCGAGGGCGAGGCGATCGAATTCGGCGGCGAGGCGCTCGATGCGCCGGGGCTCGATTTGCTCGCGCTGGCCATCGGCAGCGAAGGCATGCTGGCCGTGACCACCGAGGTCACGGTGAAGCTCGTGCCCAAGCCGCAGCTGGCGCGCTGCATCATGGCCAGCTTCGACGACGTGCGCAAAGCCGGCGACGCGGTCGCGGCGGTGATTGCGGCGGGCATCATCCCGGCCGGCCTGGAGATGATGGACAAGCCCATGACCGCCGCCGTCGAAGACTTCGTGCATGCGGGCTACGACCTCGACGCCGCCGCCATCCTGCTGTGCGAGTCGGACGGCACGCCCGAAGAGGTCGAAGAAGAAATCGGCCGCATGACCGACGTGCTGCGCGGCTGCGGTGCCACCGCCATCGCCGTGAGCACCAGCGAAGACGAGCGCATGAAATTCTGGAGCGGCCGCAAGAACGCCTTTCCGGCGTCGGGTCGCATCAGCCCCGACTACATGTGCCTGGATTCGACCATCCCGCGCAAGCGGCTCGCCGACATCCTGCTGGCGATCCAGGAGATGGAGAAGAAGTACAACCTGCGCTGCTGCAACGTGTTCCACGCGGGCGACGGCAACCTGCATCCGCTGGTGCTGTTCGACGCCAACGACCCCGACGAGCTGCACCGCTGCGAGCTGTTCGGCGCCGACATCCTCGAGACCAGCGTCGCCATGGGCGGCACCGTGTCGGGCGAGCACGGCGTGGGCGTGGAAAAACTCAACAGCATGTGCGTGCAGTTCACCGCGGCCGAGAACGAGCAGATGTTCGGCATCAAGCGCGCCTTCGACCCCGCCGGGCTGCTCAACCCCGGCAAGGTGATTCCCACGCTGCAGCGCTGCGCCGAGTACGGCAAGGAAGTGGTGCGCGGCGGCCGGCTGGCGCATCCCGACCTGCCGAGATTCTGAGAGCTTCATGAACACGGATACCGCCCTCCAGCAGGTCGTCGAGCGCGTGCGCGCCGCCGCGGCCGATGCCACGCCGCTGCGCCTGCGCGGCGGCGGCACCAAGGATTTCTACGGCCAGCCACCGCGCGGCGAGCTGCTCGACCTGCGCGCGCTCGGCGGCATCACGAGCTACGAGCCGAGTGAACTGGTCGTCACCGTGCGTGCCGGCACGCCACTGGCCGAGCTCGAGGCCGCGCTCGCCGAACAGGGCCAGTGCCTGCCGTTCGAGCCGCCGTGTTTTGCCGATGGCGGCACGGTGGGCGGCATGGTCGCTGCCGGCCTCAGCGGCCCGTCGCGCGCCAGCGTGGGCGCGGTGCGCGACTACGTGCTCGGCGCCACGCTCATCAACGGCCGCGCCGAGGTGCTGAGCTTCGGCGGCCAGGTGATGAAGAACGTCGCCGGCTACGACGTCTCGCGCGTGCTGGCGGGTTCGCTCGGCACGCTGGGCGTGATCGCCGAAGTGAGCCTCAAGGTGCTGCCCGTGGCGCCCGCCGAGGCCACGCTCGCCTTCGCCTGCAGCCAGGCAGATGCGCTGCGCCTGCTCAACGAGTGGGGCGGGCGCCCGCTGCCGCTGAACGCGAGCAGCTGGTTCGAACACGCGCCCGGCGCGGGCGTGCTGCGCCTGCGGCTGCGCGGCGCCGTGGCGGCCGTCGAAGCCGCCTGCGCGCAGCTCGGCGGCGAACGCCAGGACCCGGTGCGCGCCGCCGCCGGATGGGCCGCGCTGCGCGACCAGCGCATGCCGTGGTTCGCGCTCGACGAAGCCGGGTCGCTGGCGCTGTGGCGCCTGTCGGTGCCGCAGACCGCGCCGGTGATCGCCATCGAGGGCTGCGCCGCGCCGCTGGTCGAATGGCACGGCGGGCAGCGCTGGTACCTCGCGCCGCCCGCACAGGCTGCGCGCCTGCGCGAGGCCGCGCAGGCAGCGGGTGGCCATGCCACGCTGTTCCGTGTGCCCGCGGCGCAAGCGGCTGATTGCGACGTGCCGCGCTTCGATGCATTGAGCGCGCCGGTGGCACGCATCCATCGCGCGCTGATGCAGGAGTTCGATCCGCACGGGGTCTTCGACCGCGGCCGGCTCTTCGCAGACGACCAATAAGAAAAGAAACGACACCCCCGCGATGCAAACCGAACTAGCCCCCGAATTCCGCGACACCGACGCGGGCCGCGAAGCCGAAGCCATCCTGCGCAAGTGCGTGCACTGCGGCTTCTGCACCGCCACCTGCCCGACCTACCAGCTGCTCGGCGACGAACTCGACGGGCCGCGCGGGCGCATCTACCTCATCAAGCAGGTGCTCGAAGGCCATGCGCCCACGCGCAGCACGCAGCTGCACCTCGACCGCTGCCTGACCTGCCGCAACTGCGAGAGCACCTGCCCGAGCGGCGTGCAGTACGGGAACCTGGTCGACATCGGCCGCAAGATCGTCGACGAGAAAGTGCCACGCCCGGCGATGGAGTCGGCCACGCGCTGGCTGCTCAAGGAGGCGTTGCCGTCGCCGCTGTTCGGCCCCGCGATGAAGCTCGGCCAATCGGTGCGCGGGCTGCTGCCCGAAGGATTGAAGGCCAAGGTGCCCGCCAAGCAGGACGCCGGCCGCTGGCCCACCGCCACGCACGCGCGCAAGGTGCTGATGCTCGCAGGCTGCGTGCAGCCGTCGATGGCGCCGAACATCAACAGCGCCACCGCGCGCGTGCTCGACGCCGCCGGTATTCAAGCGGTGATTGCGCCCAAGGCGGGCTGCTGCGGCGCCGTGAAGTTCCACCTCAACGACCAGGAGGGCGGCAAGGCGCAGATGCGCGCCAACATCGACGCATGGTGGCCTTTCGTCGAAAGCAACGAGGTCGAGGCCATCGTGATGAACGCCTCGGGCTGCGGCGTCACCGTGCGCGAGTACGGCCACCTGCTGCAGCACGACGCGGCCTATGCCGCCAAGGCCGCGCGCATCAGCGCGCTCACGCGCGACCTGAGCGAGCTGCTGCCCGAGCTCGTGCCCGCATTGCAGGGCCGCGTGCGCGCGCCGGAAGGCGTGGTCGCCTACCACCCGCCGTGCACGCTGCAGCACGGCCAGAAGCTGCGCGGCGGCGTCGAGACGCACCTGCGCGCGCTCGGTTTCGACGTGCGCGTGGCCATGAACGAATCGCACCTGTGCTGCGGCTCGGCCGGCACCTACTCGGTGCTGCAGCCCGAGCTGGCCTACCCGCTGCGCGACCGCAAGCTCGGCCACCTGAAGCAGCTGCAGCCCACGACCATCGCCTCGGCCAACATCGGCTGCATCACGCACCTGCAAAGCGGCAGCGGCGACACGCCCGTGCGGCACTGGGTCGAGCTGCTCGACGCGGCGCTGCAGACGCCCGCAGGGTAGGGCGCGCGCGCACGGCAGGGCACGCTGCCGTCCGACGTGCGCCTGGCGCGTTCGGGGCGCATCATGGCGAATCGAAGACGCTGCAAGGAGTTCGTGCCATGTCTTTCGTTTCTGCTTTTCCGCTGCCCCGTGCATTGCTGGCCGCTGCCTGCATCGCAGGCACCGTCGCCGCGCAGGCGCAGCAGCCGCCCTCGGCCCTGCCGCCTTGGCAGGGCATCGGCACCACGCGCTATGTGTGCGGCGGCATCGGCTCCGACGAGTCGAACGCCATGCGCGCCGCCATGAAGAACCACCCGCTGTCGCTGCTGTTCGCGCGCGCCGACGGGGCCTACTTGGCCAACCTGAACGTCGCGATCAAGGGCGGCGACGCGAATTCGTCCGCCGCCATGGCCTTCACCGCCACCGGTCCGGTGTGCCTCATCGACGTGCCGGCGGGGCGCTACGTGATCGACGTGAGCACCTCGACAGGTGAAACCAAGAGCCAGACCGTGACGGTCGGCGGCGCGCCGAAGAGCGCCGATTTCCGCTTCTGAACTCAGCCGGCGGCCAGCGCCGCCTCGATGTCGCGCGTGAGCGAAGCCGGCGTGTCCAGCGGCGCATAGCGCTTGAGCACCGCGCCGTCGCGCCCGACCAGGAACTTGGTGAAGTTCCACTTGATGGCCGTGCTGCCCAGCAGGCCCGGCTTTTCCTTGGTGAGCCACTGGTACAGCGGCAGCGCGTTGCTGCCGTTGACGTCGATCTTCTCCATCATCGGGAAGCTCACGCCGTAGTTGGTCATGCAGAAGGCGCCGATTTCCTCGTTGGTGCCCGGGTCCTGCCCGCCGAACTGGTTGGAGGGAAAGCCCAGCACCGCGAGGCCCTGGCCGGCGTACTTTTCGTGCAGCGCTTCCAGGCCTTCGAACTGCGGCGTGAAGCCGCAATTGCTCGCCGTGTTGACGATCAGCAGCACCTTGCCGCGGAAGGTCGAGAGCTTCACCGGCTTGCCGTCGATGCGGGTGGCCTGGAAGTCGTAGACGCTGGTCATGGAGAGAGCTCCTCAGGTGGACGCGGAAACGCCATCATCGCGCGCGAGCGGGGTTCGCGCAAACGCCGACCACACCGCGCCCAGCACGATCAGCGCGCCGCCGACGAGGATGCGCGAGTTCATGGTGGACGCGCCCAGCGCCACCGACGAGACGCTGGCGAACAGCACTTCCGACAGCATGATCACCGAGGTCGCGCTGGCCGCCAGCTTCGGTGCGCCGTACTGCAGGCACACGTTGGCGACGATGAAGCCCGTGCCCAGCAGCGCGGCCCAGCCCAGCCAGCCGGGCGAGGCGAGCAGCGGTGAATCGATGCCGCCGAACGCGGTGCCGCTCACCGCGCCGACGCCCGCCACCACGGTGCAGCCCCAGAACATCGCCAGCGCGCGCGACTCGCCCGGCGCATGCCGCAGGTGGCGCAGCACGATGTTGGTCACGGCAAAGCCGAAGCCTGCCGCCACGCCCAGCCAGTCGGGCAGGCTCGAGGGCACCGGCCAGTCGGTGCCCGGCGCCTTCAGCACCACCACCACGCCAGTGAGCGCCAGCGCCACGCGCATCAGTGCGCCGCCCGTGGGCCGCTCGCCCAGCAGCAGCCAGGCCAGCAGCACGCTCCACAGCGGCATCAGGTAGAACAGCAGCACCACGCGCACCACGTCGCCCTGCGTCACGGCCCAGTTGAAACCCACGTTGGTGAAGCCCGCTGCGAGGCCCAGCGCCACCAGCATCGGGAACGCGGCGAAGGCTTTCCAGGCGTGCCGGCGCACGAGGCCCATCGCCGTGGCGATGACGAGGTAGATCAGGCAGGTGGTCCACAGCGGATGCAAGCCGTGGCTGGCGATCTGGCGGAACGGAATCCACGAAACGCCCCACACGAAGGCGTTGAACATCAGGGCGAGGGCGGGCATGGGGGCGTTGGAGTGGGGGCGCTCGGCGCGCCGGCCATTGCACCAACGCGGTCGCGCGAAATCAGTGGTGCTTGTCGCTGCGGGCGATCGCGAGGAGGTGCTCGACTTCCTCAGGATACTTCTTGAGGTTGTTCTCGTGCCAGCGCTTGATGATCCACATGCAGCCCGCCACCACGAGGCCGAAGGCGCTGATCGCACCGTAGGCCGACAGGCCCAGGCCCGTGCACACGCTGTAGAAGCCGCCCAGCAGGAGGATGCAGGCCTGCTCGTTGAAGTTCTGAACGGCGATGGAGCGGCCCGCGCCCATCAGGTTGTGGCCGCGGTGCTGCAGCAGTGCGTTCATCGGCACCACCAGGAAGCCGCCCAGGCCGCCCAGGATGATCAGGAACGGCACCGCCAGCCAGACGTTGCCGATGAAGTTCATGCAGATCACCATGAGGCCCATCGCGATGCCCATCGGGATCACGCGCGTGGCCATGTCCAGGCGCATGTACATCGAGGCCACGATGGCGCCCACCGCGGTGCCGATGGTCACCACGCCGGTCAGCGCCGAGGCCTGGGTGGTGTTGTATTCGAGCGCCACGGCGGCCCAGGCCAGCACGATGTACTTGAGGTTGCCGCCCGCGCCCCAGAACAGCGTGGTGGTCGCCAGCGAGATCTGGCCCAGCCGGTCGCGCCACAGGCGGGCGTTGCAATGCCAGAAGTCGGGCAGCAGGCCGGCCAGGTTGCGCACCATGCTCTGCTCGGGGTTGGAGCGCAGCGGGCGCATCTCGACGCCGGTGTGCGGGATGCGGGTGTTGAACCAGGCCGCGAGCACGTAGACGAAGATCAGCACCGCAATGGCGGCTTCGGCCGGCGAGTCGATGCCGGTGTCGATGAACGGCAGGTCGATCAGCAGCAGCTGGCTGGACACCGCATGGCCGACCAGCATGCCGCCGAGCACGATGCCCAGCAGGATCGAGGCGATGGTCAGTCCTTCGATCCAGCCGTTGGCCTTGACCAGTTGCGACGACGGCAGCAGCTCGGTGAGGATGCCGTACTTGGCCGGCGAGTAGGCCGCGGCGCCCAGGCCCACGATGGAATACGACAGCAGCGGGTGCGAACCGAACAGCATCATCAGGCAGCCCACGACCTTGATCGCGTTGCTGATGAACATCACCTTGCCCTTGGGCAGCGCGTCGGCAAAGGCGCCCACCAGCGGGGCCAGCACCACATAGAAGACCGCGAAGATCGGCACCAGGGCGGCCCGCTGCCATTCGGGGGCGCCCGAACTTCGCATGAGATCGACGGCAACGACGAAAAGCGCTTGGTCGGCCAGCGACGAAAAGAACTGGGCCGACATGATCGTGTAAAAACCGCGCTTCATCGATGGGCTGGCTGGCCAGAGGGTCTGCTGGCGGTAGTGAAAAAGTGTCGCGTCAGGCGCGAATGGGCGGTTATAGCATGGGGGTACGACGCGAATTCAGGCATCCCCACGGGATTCGACCCCATTCCCGAAGATGCTAAAACGTGGTCTGAAACCACCCCAACACCCGCCATGCCGCGCCCCATTCTCGCCACCGTCCACACCGCCGCCCTGCGCCACAACCTCGACCGCGCCCGCCGCTCGGCCGTCGACGCCCGTGTCTGGGCCGTGGTCAAGGCCAACGCCTACGGGCACGGCATCGAGCGTGTCTTCGAAGGCCTGCGCGGCGCCGACGGCTTTGCGCTGCTCGACCTGGCCGAGGCCGAGCGCGTGCGCGCGCTGGGCTGGCGCGGCCCGGTGCTGCTGCTCGAAGGCGTGTTCGATGCGCGCGACCTGGAGCTGTGCTCGCGCCTGGACCTGTGGCATTCGGTGCACTGCGACGAGCAGATCGACATGCTCGCGGCCCACAAGACCCTGAAGCCGCAGCGCGTGTTCCTGAAGATGAACTCCGGCATGAACCGCCTGGGCTTCTCGCCTGAGCGCTTCGGCTCGGCCTGGACGCGCCTGAACGCGCTCCCGCAGGTCGACGAGATCTCGCTCATGACGCACTTCAGCGACGCCGACGGCCCGCGCGGCATCGAGCACCAGCTCGAGGTGTTCGAGCGCGCCACGCGCGACCTGCCCGGCGAGCGTTCCATCGCCAACAGCGCCGCCACGCTGCGCCATGCGCCGCGCACGCGCGGCGACTGGGTGCGCCCCGGCATCGTGCTGTACGGCAGCGCCCCCGACTTCCCCGAACACGACGCGGCGCACTGGCAGCTGCAGCCGACCATGACGCTGTCGACCCGGCTCATCTCGGTGCAGACGCTGAAGGCCGGCGACACCATCGGCTACGGCTCGCGCTTTGCGGCCGAAGGCCCGCTCACCATCGGCATCGCGGCGGTCGGCTATGCCGACGGCTACCCGCGCCACTGCGACACCGGCACCCCGGTTCTGGTGAACGGCGTGCGCACCCGCATGGTGGGCCGCGTGAGCATGGACATGATCACCGTCGACCTCACGCCCGTGCCCGACGCCGCCTTCGGCGCCGAGGTCACGCTGTGGGGCCGCTCGGCCCTGACCGGCGCGGTGCTGCCCATCGACGAGGTGGCCCAGGCCGCCGGCACCGTCGGCTACGAACTCATGTGCGCGGTCGCGCCGCGGGTGCCTTTCGCACCCGCCGACGAATGACGTGAAGGTTCTTTCCAACTGGCGCTCCGTGCGCCTGTGGGAAACCCAGGTCGAACGCGACCTGCACCGCGATCACAGCCTGCGCACGCACGGCCTGCTGATCGGCACTTTCACGCTGCTGCTGATGTGGGGCGTGTCGGCGCTGCAGATGCACCTGCTGCACGTCGAGTCGTTGGCCGTGCGCTACCTCGTCACGCTCGGCGTGGGCTATGTCGGGTACCTGTGCGTGCTGCGCTGGTGGGCACAGCGGCTGGTGGAGCGGCGCACCGAGTTCGAGGCGCCCGATGCGGACCTGGGTGCCGACGGCTCCAGCGATCATGGATGCGCGCCTGACGCCGCCGACGGCGGCAGCGCACTCTCCGACGTGGCCAGCGGCGCGCTCGACGCCGCGGGCAGTGCCGACGAAGGCGCGATCATCGTCGTGCCGGTGCTCGCCATCTTCCTGCTGTGCGTGGCCGTCGTGCTCGGCGCGGGCTCGCTCGTGCTGCTGTACTTCAGCTGGGACGCGCTGCTGGCCGTGGCGATCGAGGTCGCCTTTTCCTATGTGTCGGCCCGCGCCGCGGTGCGCGTGGCGCGCGAAGGCTGGCTCATGGCGGCGGTGCGGCTCACGTGGAAGCCGCTGCTGGGCGCGGTGATCTGCGCGGTGGCGTTGGGCGCGCTCATCGACCACTTCATGCCGCAGGTCCACTCGCTGCCCGAGGCCGTGCGCGTGCTCACGGGGAAGGCACCGCGCTGAGCAGGTGCTCGACCAGCACCCGGCACTTGGGCGGCAGGTAGCGGCTGGGCGGGTACATCAGCCACGCGTGCCCCTGGTAGCTGCCCTGCAGCGCCCAGTCGGGCAGCACACGCACCACGCGGGCGTCGTCCAGCGCCTCGCGCGCCGTGAAGGCCGGCACGCAAGCCACGCCCAGGTCCGCGAGCGCGCCGTCGAGCCGCATCTCGCTGTGGTTGCAGACGTAGCGGCCGCCCACCACCACCTCGACCTCGTCTTCACCGTCTTTTCGAAAGCGCCAGTGGTTGTCGCGCTCGTGCTCGCCCAGCGACAGGCAGCTGTGCGCGCGCAGGTCGTGCGGGTGCGCGATGGCGGCGTGGCGCGCCAGGTAGGCCGGCGTGGCGCACAGGATGTGCTCGACCGCCATCAGCTGCCGCGCCACCAGCCCCTCGGGCGGCGCCGTGGTCAGCCGCACCACCAGATCGACGCCTTCGCGGATCGGATCGATGTCGCGGTCGGCCACGATCAGCTGCACGTCCACTTCCGGATAGGCGCGCAGGAAGTCGAGCAGGTGCGGATGCAGCACGCGCCGCGCAAAGGCCTTCGGCGCGCTCAGGCGTACCCGGCCGGCCGGCGTGCGCGCGAACTGCGCGCCGATGTCCATCGCGCCCTGCGCCGCCGCCACCAGCTCGCGGCAGCGCGCAAAAGCCTCGGCGCCGGGCTCCGTGAGCCGCAGCTGGCGCGTGGTGCGCTGCAGCAGCTGCACGCCGATCTCCTGTTCGAGCCGCTTCACCTGCCGGCTCGCGGCCGAGGGCGTGATGCCCAGCTGGTCGGCCGCGGCCGAGAAGCTGCCCAGTTCGGCGACCCGCACGAAGGTGACCATCTCGGGCAGCACCTTGAGAAATGAATTCGTTCCGACCACGCAAGAGTCCTGTTCCGGCCGACGGCTGTGCGGCCCTGGTGCCGCCCGGAACAATGCGCCTTCTCTTCTTCTTTCAGGCGCCCCGGGCCGCGGGCAGACAGTATGGATTCAAAGGTGTTGCAAGGTGCGGTCCCGGTCGGGCGCAGGTCGTGGACGGCCGGCTTCGGCCCGGCCGAGCTCATGCTGCTGCTCGTGGCGGCGGTCTGGGGCGGCAGCTATGCCGTGGCCAAGCAGGCGACGCAGCAGCTGCCCGTGCTCGAGTTCGTCGCGCTGCGCTTCGGCCTCACCTTTCTCGTGCTGCTGCCTGCGCTGCGGCCGCTGTGGCGTGACCCGCAATGGCGCCAGGGGCTCGCCGTGGGCGGCCTGCTGGGCGCCAACCTGCTCGCCATCTTCCTGTGCGAGACCTTCGGCGTCTCACTGACCCGGGCGAGCAACGCCGCCTTCCTCATCAGTCTGTGCGTGGCGATCACGCCGTTCGTCGAATGGTGGCTGCTGGACCGGCGGCCCGCGCGGCGCGTGTTCTGGGCGGCCGGGCTCTCGGCCGTGGGCGCGGCGCTGCTCTCGGCGCCCTCGCTCGCCGACCTGTCGATGGGGTGGGGCGATGCCCTCATGCTGGCCGCTGCCTTCCTGCGCGCCGTCATGGTGTGCCTCACGCGCCGGCTGGCCGGCCGCCACACCCTGCCGGCGCTCACGCTGACGGCCGTGCAGTCGGGCGTGATGGCGCTGGGCGCGGCGGCGCTGTCGCTGCTGGCCGCGTCGGGCGGGCGCGCCTGGCAGCTGCCGCCCGCCACGGCCGGCTTCTGGTGGGGCATGGCGTATCTCGTGCTGCTGTGCACCGTGTTCGCCTTTTTCGCGCAGAACCACGCGGCCTCGCGCAGCAGCCCGAGCCGCGTGTCGCTGCTCATGGGCAGCGAGCCGGTCTTCGGCGCGGCCATCGCGGCCCTCGGGCTGGGCGAGCGCATCGGCGCCTGGGGCTGGGCCGGCGGCCTGCTGATCGTGGGCGCCGCCTTGTGGGTCAGCCTGGCGCCGGAGGAGGGCGAGCAGACGGGGCGGCCCTGACGGCGGAAGGGGGCCGGCTGGGCGCGGCCCCCGGCTCGTGGCATCCTCGGGGGCTGCGGCGTTTCGCCACCCCCCACAACACCAAGGAATGCAGACATGGGCGCGCAATGGAAAGCCAAGCACAAGGACGTGGCCGCGAATGCCAAGGGCCGGCTGTTCGGCAAGCTGGCCAAGGAAATCATGATCGCCGCGCGCAACGGCGCCGATCCGGCCTCGAACGCGCGGCTGCGGCTGGTCGTCGAGCAGGCCCGCAAGGTCTCGATGCCGAAGGACACGCTCGACCGCGCCATCAAGAAGGGCGCCGGCCTCACGGGCGAGGCGGTGCACTTCGACCACGTCATGTACGAGGGCTTCGCCCCGCACCGCGTGGCCGTGATGGTCGAGTGCCTGACCGACAACGTGAACCGCACCGCGCCTGAAATGCGCGTGCTGTTCCGCAAGGGCCAGCTCGGCACCTCCGGCTCGGTTTCGTGGGACTTCGACCACCTCGGCATGATCGAAGCCGAGCCCGCCAGCAAGGACGCCGACGCCGAAGTGGCCGCCATCGAAGCCGGCGCGCAAGACTTCGAGCCGGGCGCCGAAGACGGCACCACCCTGTTCCTGACCGAGCCCGCCGACCTGGACCTGGTGAGCCGCGCACTGCCGGCCCAGGGCTTCACCGTGCTGTCGGCCAAGCTGGGCTACCGGCCGAAGAATCCGGTCGATCCGGCGAGCCTGAGTGCGGCGGACCTGGAAGAGGTCGAGGCGTTTCTTGCGGCCATTGATGCGAACGACGACGTGCAGAACGTGTACGTCGGGTTGGCGGGTTGAACTCCTGACATTCAGGGCGACGCTCCCGCCGACGCGGTACCTTGCTCCGCGAATGTCCCCCGGGGCTTCGCCCCTCCTCCTTGATTTC
>NZ_JBXAJX010000010.1:0-146308 GCF_058797695.1 Variovorax sp. GW823-FHT02B07 | reverse complement strand
CGAAGCCTTCGATTATGCACTGTTTTTTCAAACCGCGTCAACTTTCGAAGACTTTCTTCACCACCCACAACCAGCGCCCCTGAGAGCACCAGTCGCTTCAAACACCAGAGGTATTCAGCAGCGAAGCCTGCCAGTGTATGTCATTTTGGGTGCCGAAGCCAACACGAGATGAAAAGAATCTTGCAGTGAGACCGCTCCACAGCTTGCCGCGTCTTCAGGCACCGCTTGATCTCACTGCGCTCCCCAGTAGCGACTCCATCCGCCCCTTATATAGAGCGGCGTACGCTCCGCTAACGAGGGTGCCATCGAGCAACTCCTGCAGCGCCTCCATGACAGCAGAGACATTCGCCAACCTGCATCGGCTCAGCCCCCAATGAAAAATGCCCGTCGAACATACGTTCGACGGGCATTTGAACCAACTCAGCTACAACCGAGCACTTCGGTGCCCGGCCCAGCCTTGCTTAGTAGTAACGCGAGCTGTTCATGCGGCGCATCGCTTCGTACAGCGTGGGCATGCGCACCTCTTGCGAACGGCGGTTCATGCGGGCCAGGGCGTCGACCTTGGCGACAGCCTGAACCGACACGACGTCGTCCGACTGCTGGCGCCACACGGCGGCTTGCAGCTCTTGCATGATGCGCGGGTCGCTTTGAGCGGTCGCCAGGAAGCGGGCGTCTGCACGCGCTTGTGCACGGCGCTCTGCAGCTTCGCGCCACAGGGTGGCCAGGCTGCTCTTGCGGACCGAGCCGACGAAGAGTGCGAACAAGGCGATGGCGGCGACGCAGAACACGGTCCATGCGGCAAGCAGCGCGCCTTCGTCCCAGCTGGAGACGATCTTGTCGGCGACCACGAGCACGGCGGCCGCGAGGGCCAGCACGAACAGGGCGATCAGCGGACGGGCGCCATGGGCGCCGGCACGGGCGGCCTGGATCTGGCCGAAGAGAACTTCGGCGCGACGGACGCCGGGATGTTCGGTGGGTTGGTCAACGTGGACAAAGCTGGTCATGATGCATCCCTCCTGGGGATAAGTGGTAATCAGTGGTGGCGAACAAGGCCGATGCCCTGATATTAGGGATTACCCCAGTGTTCCGCCACTTTATCTTTCTGATGTTTATCATTCATATCGCTGATGGACGTCAATTTCCGCACATTCGATCTCAACCTGCTGCGCGTCTTCGACGAAGTGATGGCAGAGCGCAACCTCACGCGCGCCGCCCGCAACCTTGCGATCACCCAGCCGGCCGTGAGCAACTCGCTGCGCCGCCTGCGCGAGCTGCTGGGCGACGAGCTGGTGCGGCGTTCCGGTGCGGGCGTGGAACCCACGCCGCGCGCGCAAGCCCTTTGGCCGACGGTGCGCGACGCCTTGCGCCAGCTGCAGCACACGCTGGCGCCCGGCGAGTTCGATGCCGGCACCGCCGACACGACCTTCCTGCTGGCCATGGCCGACGCCACGGCCGCCGAACTCATGCCGGGGCTGGTGAAGATTGCGGAAGAAGAAGCCCCGGCCATCTCGCTGCGCGTGCTGCCGCTGACCACGCGCGACCCTCGCCGCATGCTGGAGCACGAAGAAGTCGACATGGCGATCGGCTACTTTCCTGCCGTGATCGCGAGCCTGGCGGCGCGCGGGCAATCAGGGGTGGGGGTGCCGTTCGAGACCCAGCGGCTCTACCTGGGCCAATATGTCTGCGTGATGCGACGCGGCCATCCGCTGGCCAGCGCACCGCTGACGCTCGACAGCTACTGCACGGCGCGGCACCTGCTGGTGAGCTTTTCGGGGCGGCCGTACGGCTTCATCGACCAGACGCTGGGCGCCATGGGGCGCGAGCGGCGGATCGCGGTGACGGTGAACCAGTTCTTCACCGCCGGGCGCGTGGTCGCGAATTCGGACCTGCTGGCGGTGCTGCCGCGTCACTTCGTGAGCGTGACAGGCATCGAGAATCAGCTGGTGGTGCGGGACCTGCCCTTCGACCAGCCGCCGGTGCACGTGGATGCCATCTGGCACCGGCGCGCCCAGCATGGGCATTCGCACGAGTGGCTGCGCACGGCGCTGTTGCGCTCGGCGGCCGCGGCGTTTGCGGACTCGGTCCACGGGCAGGCGTGACCTGCCCCTGGATCCCGGGTGCGCCGCACGGGGCGGGGCGGCGCGCGTCGGCGAATTACCTGACGACGCTGAGCCAGGCGGAAGCCGCCGCACGCAGCTCCTGCGCGTGGTGCGCACCGCGACCGGCACGGCTGTCGGCGCTTTCCATCAGCGCGGCAGCGTGGCTGGCGGGGGTCTGGCTCGGCGACGAACGGAAGAAACGGGCCACTTGGGCAAGAAGACTGAACATGACGGTGCGCGGCTTGTGGCTGCGACGGGGTTGATTAACGATGGATGTAGATTAAGGGTAATCCCTAGTAAAGCAAGCCCCAGGTTATGCATCTCACGCATAGTGCGATTCACCTAGACTGACCCGACGATGAAGCTGCAACTGCTCTCCGACCTCCACCTGGAATCCCACCCCAACTTTCATGCCGACCCCATCCCGGGCGCCGACCTGCTCGTGCTCGGGGGCGACATCGGCTCCTACCAGGAAGGCTCCCGCCTGACGGACACCGATTTCGGCCTGGGCCGCTTCTCGCCGCGCAAGGGCTGGCCGACGCCGGTGGTCTACGTGCCGGGCAACCACGAGTACGACAACCTCGATTTCGACGCGACGCATGCGCGCCTGCGGGCGCTGTGCGACGAGCTGGGCATCCTCTGGCTGGAGCGCGAGACGCTGGTCATCGAAGGCATCCGCTTCATCGGCACCACGCTGTGGGCCGATTTCGACGCGCTGGTCGAGCCCCGCGACGGCCTCGCCGAGGCGCTCAAGAAGCGCGGCAAGGCGATGCGCGCGGCCGATTTCTACCTCGAGAAAATGGCCGGCACACGCGACGGCAAGCCCTTCATGGCTGCCGAAATGAGAGAGCAAGCGCTCACCTGCCAGGCCTGGTTGCGTGATGCGCTGGCCCAGCCGTATGACGGCACGACGGTGGCCATCACCCATTTCGCGCCCAGCTTGGCGAGCGCCGATCCCCGCTATGGGCTCACGCCCGGGACCGCGGGTTTCTGCAATTCGCTCGACGAGTTGCTGCCGCACGCGCAGCTGTGGCTGCACGGCCACCTGCATTGCCCGTTCGACTATGTGAAGGACGGCTGCCGCGTGGTCGCCAATCCGCTGGGCTACCGCAGCAACGGCGAGCAAGAGGGCTACCAGCCCCAGCTGCTGATCGAGATCCGCTGACCGGCCGTTTCGCCGCTCAGGCGGTGCGCCCCTTGGCCACGAGCCGGATGCCCGGCATGAGTTCGGCCGCGAGTTCGGGCCGCTCCAGCGCGTAGTCGAGGTTCATGCGCGCGATCTCGACGTGCTCCTCGCCAAGCGCCTGGGCGCGCGAGCCCTGGCCGCGCTCGATGGCCTGCACCATCGCGTGGTGCGTGCGGTGCGCCTGGCGCATCCACTGCTGGCCCTCCTCCATCGACGACTGCATGGGCAGCATCGCGCTGGGCGCGGCAAAGGGCTGGCCGCCGAGCATGTCCATCACGCGCTTGAGCGCAAGGTTGCCGCAGCCTTCGAGGATCAGCCGGTGGAAGCGGTCGTTCATCTCGACGTACGCCGCGTAGTCGTCGATCTCCATGCTGGGCTTGTTGACGGCGCGGTCACCGTCTTCCAGGCAGTCCTTCAGGTCGCGCAGCAGCTGGCGCGACACGCCGTCTTCCGCCAGCAGGCGGGCGGCAAAGCCTTCGATCACGCCGCGCACGCGGATGGCGTCGGCCACCTCCTGCGAGGTGAAGCGGCGCATCTGATAACCGCCACTGGGCGACTGCTCGATGAGGCCTTCGTGCTCGAGGCTGGCCAGCGCCAGGCGCACCGGCGTGCGCGAGGCCCCGAGCTTCTCGGCCAGCGGGATCTCGGCCAGCCGCTCTCCGGGCACGAATTCGCCCTTGAGGATCAGGTCGCGCAGTTGCACGAGCACGCGGGATTGTTGGGAGTCCATCGGGAGGCGCCAGGGCAACAAGGAGAGGGATGAATGGGCGGATTCTAGGAGACCCGCCCGCCACTGCACGCAGCATAGCCAAACGGGCGCGTTTGTTGCATGCACTGCAAACAGAAGTGTGTCAAAAACACACAATCACCTCAGAGTTAACCCTATATATGGCCGCTTCGAGCCCCAAAACAGGGCGAATCGGCCGATGAAAGTTTGACCTTTGTCAAAAATCACCAAGACAATGCATACAACTGCATGCAATGCCTGCAGGCCTTCTGACAAAGACCTCTCGATGGAGCCCGCACGATGATCAGCGCCGAGCAAAACGATTTCATCACCCGCGTCGGACCCGGCGCGCCCGCCGGCAAGCTGCTGCGCCGCTACTGGCAGCCGGTGGCCCTGGCCGACGAACTGGCGGGCCCGCGCCCGGTCAAGCCCGTGAAGCTCATGGGCCAGGACTTCGTGCTGTTCCGCGACGAGAGCGGCCAGCTCGGCATGCTCGACCGCGACTGCCCGCACCGCGGCGCCGACCTGGCCTTCGGCCGGCTGGAAAACGGCGGCATCCGCTGCGCCTTCCACGGCTGGCTGTTCGACGCCAAGGGCAACTGCCTGGAGACCCCGGCCGAGCCCGCCACCAGCAAGCTGTGCAGCCGCATCAAGCAGTCGGCCTATCCGGTGATCGAGAAGGCCGGCATCGTCTTCGCTTACATCGGCGAGGGCGAGCCCCCGGCCTTCCCCGACTTCGATTGCTTCGTCGCGCCCGACAGCCACACCTTCGCGTTCAAGGGCCTCTTCGAATGCAACTGGCTGCAGGCGCTCGAGGTGGGCATCGACCCCGCGCACGCCTCGTACCTGCACCGCTTCTTCGAGGACGAGGACACATCGGAAAGCTACGGCAAGCAGTTCCGCGGCGCCTCGGCCGACTCCGACATGCCCATCACCAAGGTGCTGCGCGAGTACGACCGCCCCGACATCAGCGTGGAACCCACCGACTACGGCTTCCGCCTGAAGGCGCTGCGCAAGCTGTCGGAAGACACCACCCACGTGCGCGTGACCAACGTGGTGTTCCCGCAGGCCTTCGTGATCCCGATGAGCGCCGAGATGACCATTTCGCAGTGGCACGTGCCCGTCGACGACACGCACTGCTACTGGTACGCCGTGTTCACCAGCTTCACCGGCCCGGTCGACAAACAGCAGATGCGCGACCAGCGCCTGAAGCTGTACGAGCTGCCCGACTACACCTCGCGCAAGAACAAGCGCAACAACTACGGCTACAGCATCGAAGAGCAGCTGACCGAGACCTACACCGGCATGGGCGACGACATCAACGTGCACGACCAGTGGGCGGTGGAGTCGCAGGGCGCCATCCAGGACCGCACGCGCGAGCACCTGGGCAGCACCGACAAGGGCATCATTGCCTACCGCCGCGTGCTGGTGAAGGCCATCGAGGCCACGCTCGCCGGCGAAACCGCGCCGATGCTCATCGACGCCGCGCAGGCCAGCGCCATGACCGGCCCGCCGTCGATCGACGGCATCGGCAAGGTGGTCGATGAAGCCGCCACCGAGGCCTACTGGCAGGACGCCGACCGCGCGCGCCGCCTGAAGTCCGACTGGGCGTCCGCACGCCTGGCCGCCACGGCCTGAGCACGCGCCATGAACAGCCACACCTTCGTCGACCGCTTCGGTCTCTGGTCGGCCGACCAGCATGCGCAGGCGCGCGAACTCGTGCGCCGCATCGACAGCGGCGAGGTGGACACCGTCCGCTTCGCCTGGCCCGACCAGCACGGCCTGCTGCGCGGCAAGACCCTGGTCGCGGGCGAGGCGCGCTCGGCCCTGTGGGAGGGCGTGAACCTCACCTCCACCCTGCTGGCCAAGGACACCTCGCACAAGACCGTGTTCCCCGTGTTCACCCAAGGCGGCGGCTTCGCCATCGAGGGCCTGCAGGGCGGCGCCGACTTCACCATCGTGGCCGACCCCGCCACCTTCAAGGTGCTGCCCTGGGCACCGCGCACCGGCTGGATCCTGTGCGACGCCTACATGGCCGACGGCCGGCCCTGCCCCTTCGCCACGCGGCAGATCCTGCAGCGCGCGGTGGCGCAGCTCGACGAACTCGGGCTGGACTTCATCGCCGGCCTCGAGGTCGAGTTCCACGTCTTCAAGCTCGAAGACGCGCGCATGGGCCTGGCCGACTCGGGCCAGCCTGGCGAGCCGCCGCGCGTGTCGCTGCTGTCGCATGGCCACCAGTACCTGACCGAGCTGCGCTACGACCGCGTCGACGGCCTCATGGAGCTGCTGCGCTCGCAGCTCGTGGCGCTCGGCCTGCCGCTGCGCTCGCTGGAGATCGAGTTCGGCCCAAGCCAGTTCGAGCTCACCTTCGGCCCCACGGCCGGCGTGACGCCCGCCGACACCATGGTGCTGCTGCGCAGCGCCATCAAGCAGATCTGCCAGCGCGCCGGCCTGCACGCCACCTTCATGTGCCGCCCGAAGATCCCGAACGTGATGTCCAGCGGCTGGCACCTGCACCAATCGCTGCGCCGCAAGAGCGACGGCGTCAACGCCTTCATGCCCGAACCCGGCGGACGCGACCTCAGCGAGATCGGCATGCACTACCTCGGCGGCCTGAAGGCGCACGCCTGCGGCGCCGCGGCACTGGCCAGCCCGACGATCAACGGCTACCGCCGCTACCGCCCCTTCTCGCTCGCGCCCGACCGCGCGATCTGGGCCCGCGACAACCGCGGCGCGATGCTGCGCGTGCTCGGCGGCCCGGGCCAGAACGCCTCGCGCATCGAGAACCGCGTGGGCGAGCCGACGGCCAACCCGTACCTGTACCTCGCGTCGCAGCTGTTCTCGGGGCTGGACGGCATCCGCCACCAGACCGACCCCGGCCCCTCGGCCGATGCGCCGTACGAAACACCGGCCGAGCAACTGCCGCGATCGCTCGGCGACGCCCTCGCCTGCCTGCGCCGCGACGAGATGCTCAACACGCAGATGGGCAAGACCTTCGTCGACTACCTGTGCCACATCAAGGAAGCGGAAATCGCCCGCTTCAACCTCGAAGTCAGCGAGTGGGAACACCGCGAGTACTTCGACATGTTCTGAACCCTTCAATGCCCACGATCCACTACATCCTCAAGGACGGCACCACGCGCGAGGTCGACGCCAAGGTCGGCGCCAGCGTGATGGAGACCGCCATCCGCGGCAACGTGCGCGGCATCGACGCCGAGTGCGGCGGCTGCTGCTCGTGCGCGACCTGCCACGTCTACGTCGACGACGCGTTCCTCGAACTGCTGCCGCCGCCCGACGACATGGAAAGCGCGCTGCTCGATGCCGTCGCGTCCGAGCGCCGGCCCGGTTCGCGCCTGAGTTGCCAGCTCAGCGTGAGCGCCGCCCTCGATGGCCTCACGGTGCGTGTGCCCGATACACAGGTCTGACCAGCGCGTCGGGCATCATCGCCCGCTGCCAAACATCCGGTTACAAGCCAGCGGCGCCCGTGCGGCGCATTCCACTCCCTCTGAAAGGCGTTTTTTCATGACGACGACGATGACCAAGCGAACCCTCCTCTCGACCCTGCTGCTCGCCGGCCTCGGCATGGCGGGTGCGGCCCAGGCACAGACCACCGAGCCGCTGCGCATCGGCCTCATCGCGACCTACTCCGGCCCCTACGCCGACTACGGCCGCCAGTTCGATGCCGGCATCGCGCTGTACCTGAAGGAGCACGGCGGCAAGGTGGGCGGTCGTACCGTCGAGATCATCAAGAAAGACACCGCCGGCCCGGCGCCCGACGCCGCCAAGCGCATCGCGCAGGAGCTCATCGTGCGCGACAAGGTGAACGTGCTCACCGGCCTGGACTTCAGCCCCAACGCCTACGCCGTGGGCGCCATCGCCACGCAGGCCAAGATCCCCACGCTGGTGATGAACGCGGCATCCTCGGCCATCACCACCAGCTCGCCCTACGTGGCGCGCCTGTCGTTCACCGTGCAACAGGTCACCGACCCGATGGCGCGCTACATGCTCAAGCAGGGCGTGAAGGACGCCTACACCGTGGTCGCCGACTACGCCTCGGGTGTCGATGCCGAGACCGCGTTCAAGAAGGCCTTCACCGCCGGCGGCGGCAAGGTCTCGGGCGAGGTGCGCACGCCGATGAACAACCCCGACTTCTCGGCCTACGTGCAGCGCATCAAGGACGCCAAGCCCCAGGCCGTGTTCTTCTTCTTCCCCTCGGGCGTGATGCCGCCGGCCTTCCTCAAGGTGTGGAAGGAGCGCGGCATGGAGCAGGCCGGCATCAAGCTCTTCGCCACCGGCGAAGCCACCGACGACAGCTACCTGGACGCCACCGGCGACGTGGCGCTGGGCCTCGTGACCAGCCACCACTACTCGTTCGCGCACAACTCGCCGAAGAACCAGAAGTTCGTGAAGGATTTCGCCGCCGACAACGGCACCAAGCTGCGCCCCAGCTACTTCGCCGTGACCGCCTACGACACCATGGCCGCCATCGACCTGGCGCTGGCCAAGACCAAGGGCGACACCGCCGGCGACAAGTTCATGGACGCGCTCAAGGGCCTGAGCTTCGAGAGCCCGCGCGGCCCGATCGAGATCGACGCGGCCACGCGCGACATCGTGCAGACCGTCTACATCCGCAAGACCGAGCGCGCCAACGGCCAGCTGGTGAACGTGGAGTTCGACAAGTTCGAGCGCGTCAAGGACCCGGCCAAGGAAGCCGCTCCCAAGTAAGCCAACGCCAGCCAGCACGCAGCAAGCAGGAAATTCATGGGCATCGTGATCTTCGATGGAGTGGCCTACGGCATGCTCCTGTTTCTCATCGGCGTGGGCCTGTCCATCACGATGGGACTCATGAATTTCGTCAACCTCGCGCACGGCAGTTTCGCGATGGTGGGCGGCTACGCGGCCAGCGTGCTCATGAACCAGTGGGGCCTGGGCTTCGGGCTCTCGCTGGCGGCGGCCTTCGTGGCGGCGGCGGTGGTGGGCGCGGTGCTGGAGTTCGTGTTCTACCGGCGGCTGTACCGCGCGCACCCGCTGGACCAGGTGCTGCTGTCGATCGGCGTGGTGTTCGTCTCGATCGCCGCGTTCACCTACTTCTTCGGCCCGACGATGCAGCCCTTCACGCTGCCGAAGGCGCTCGAGGGCCAGGTGTCGCTGCTGGGCCTCGAAGTGGGCCGCTACCGCCTGTTCCTGATCGGCTGCGGCGTGGCCGTGCTGGTCGCGCTGCTGCTGGGCCTGGGCAAGACGCGCTACGGCGCGATGGTGCGCGCCGCGGTCGACAACCAGCGCGTGGCCGGCGGCACGGGCATCCACGTGCAGCGCCTGTTCTTCCTGACCTTCTCGCTGGGCTGCGGCCTGGCGGGCCTGGGCGGCGCGCTGAGCCTGGGCATGCTGGGGCTGGAGCCGTCGTTCCCGCTCAAGTACCTCGTCTACTTTTTGATGGTGGTGTGCGTGGGCGGTGCGGGCACCGTCACCGGGCCGTTCATCGCGGCGCTGCTGGTCGGCATCGTCGACGTGGCGGGCAAGTACTACCTGCCTGAAACGGGCGCCTTTCTCATCTACGTGTTCATGATCGTCATGCTGCTGGTGCGCCCGAACGGCATCGTCGCCAAGAAGGGGCTCGCATGAAGCCGCTGAGCCTGTCCCCCGCGCAACTGCGCGTGGCCGAAATCGCCTTCTGGCTCGCGCTCGCGTCGAGCTTCTTCCTCTTGCCCGACAAGCTCACGCTGATGAGCCAGATCATGATCTTCGGGCTCTTCGCCGTGTCGCTGGACATGGCGCTGGGCTACGCGGGCATCCTCACCGTGGGCCACGCCGCCTTCTTCGGCGCGGGCGCCTACGCGGCCGGCCTGCTCGCCAAGTACGGCTGGAGCGAGCCCTTCAGCGGCCTGGTGTTCGCGCTCGCCGTGTGCGGCCTGCTGGGCTACGTGCTGAGCTACCTGGTGGTGCGCGGCGCCGACCTCACGCGGCTGATGATCACCATCGGCGTGTGCGTGCTGCTGTTCGAGCTGGCCAACCGGCTCTCGGGCATCACGGGCGGCACCGACGGCCTGCAGGGCGTGGTGATCGCGCCGGTGCTGGGCCTGTTCGACTTCGACCTCTACGGCAAGACCGCGTTCGGCTATGCCTTCGGCGTGGTGCTCGCGATGTTCCTGCTGGTGCGGCTGGTGCTGCGCTCGCCCTTCGGACTGGCGCTGCGCGGCATCCACGACAGCCGCAAGCGCATGACGGCCATCGGCTCGCCGGTGGAAGCGCGCCTGCGCATGGCCTACGCGATGTCGGCCGCCGTGGCCGGCGTGGCGGGCGCGCTGCTGGCGCAGACCACGCAGTTCGTGGGCATCGAATCGATCAGCTTCAACCGCTCGGCCGAAGTGCTCATCATCCTCGTGCTCGGCGGCACCGGGCGGCTGTACGGCGGGCTCATCGGCGCCATCGTCTACATGCTGGTGCACGACTGGTTCGCCGACATGAACCCGCAGTACTGGATGTTCTGGCTCGGCATCTTCCTGATCGCGGCCGTCATGCTCGGGCGCGGCGGGATCATGGGCGCGCTCTCGCGCGTGGTGCGCACGGGGAAGGCGCGATGAGTACGAACACCACGCACGCCCTGCGCACGCAGAACCTGGGCATCCGCTTCGGCGCCTTCCAGGCCGTGAGCGACGTCAACCTGTCGCTCGAGCCCGGTGCGCGGCAGGCGCTGATCGGCCCCAACGGCGCCGGCAAGACCACACTCATCAACCTGCTCACGGGCGTGTTCAAGCCCACCAGCGGATCGATCCGCCTGGGCGAGCGCGACATCACGCGCCTGCCCGGCGACAAGCGCGCCCGCATGGGGCTGGCGCGCACCTTCCAGATCAACACGCTGTTTCCCAGCCTCACGCCGCTCTTGTCGGTGGTGCTGGCCATCAGCGAGCGCGAAGGCCTGGGCGCCACCTGGTGGCGGCCGCTCAAGGGCTGCACCGCCGTGTTCGACGAAGCGCATGCGCTGCTGGCCACGCTGAAGCTCGACGCCCTGGCCGACGTGCCCGTGGCCGAGCTGGCCTACGGCAAGCAGCGGCTGCTCGAGATCGCGCTGGCACTCGCCGCCAAGCCCCGCATCCTGCTGCTCGACGAGCCCGCCGCCGGCGTGCCGGAGGACGAGAGCGGCGAACTCTTCGAAGCCATCGCGGCGCTGCCGGCCGACATCAGCGTGCTCTTCATCGAGCACGACATGAAGCTCGTGTTCCGCTTTGCGCGCCGCATCTCGGTGCTGGTGGGCGGACGCATCCTCACCGAAGGCACGCCCGCCGAGATCGGCGCCGACCCGCGCGTGCGCGAGGTCTACCTGGGAAGCTCGCACCACCATGGCTGAAACCGCCGCCCTCGCCTTCGACCGCGTCACCGCCGGCTACGGCAACGCCGTGGTCCTCGACCGCCTCGACTTCTCGCTGCGGCCCGGCGAAAGCCTGGCCATCCTCGGGCGCAACGGCGTGGGCAAGACCACGCTGCTCGAAACGCTGATGGGCAACACCCGCGTGATGCAAGGCGCGATCCGCTGGCAGGGTGCCGACATCACGCGCTGGCCCGCGCACCAGCGCGTGCGCGCGGGGCTGGGCTGGGTGCCGCAGGAGCGCGAGGTGTTCCCCTCGCTCACGGTGGAAGAAAACCTCACGGTGATCGCCCGCCCCGGCAGCTGGACCTTGCGACGGGTTTATGAATTCTTTCCGCGCCTGCGCGAGCGGCGCGGCAACTACGGCAACCAGCTCTCGGGCGGCGAGCAGCAGATGCTGGCCATCGGCCGCGCGCTCATGACCAGCCCGAAGCTGCTGCTGCTCGATGAGCCGATGGAAGGCCTCGCGCCGATCATCGTGGAAGAGCTGGCCGCGGCGATCCGGCGCCTGTGCGAATCGGAAGGCCTGGCCTCGATCGTGGTGGAGCAGCACCCGGTGCTGGCCCTGGACATGACGCACCAGGCGATCGTGCTGGAGCGCGGCACCGTCGTGCACGCCGGCCCGAGCGCGGCGCTGGCGTCCGACAAGGACTTGCTCGAAGGTTTGCTGGGCGTGGGCATCGCCGAAGCGCCGGCCGGCTGAGCCGTCAGGCCAGCAGGCCGATCCGCCGGGCACCGACAAAGAAACGCCACGACGCCAGCCCGCCGGCGATGAGGCTCACGCCCCACGACAGCCACACGCAGGTGTAGAGGATGAAGGCCAGGCCGACGTCCACCACGGGCGCCAGGAAGGTCGTGTCCTTGCCGAACAGCACGTGGGTGCCCAGGCCCCACCACACGAAGTACGGCAGCACGGCCAGGCACAGGCCGTAGACGAGGCTGGCCACCAGCGGGCCGAGGTGCTCGCGCAGTACGGCCCAGCGCACGAGGAAGAACAGGGCCAGGTCCAGCAGCACCAGGGCCAGCAGGCCGAGGCCCAGGATGAGTTCGAGGGTCATGGCCGCACTGTAAGCACGCCGGCCCGCGACAGGGCCGTGCGTGTGCCGGCGTACCGGCAGGCGCTACCGTGCGCCGCAGCGCGCGGTACGCCTCGACCGCATCAGCTCAGCATCTGCCCGCGGCTGCCGATCACGGCCACGTCCACGAACTGGCCGCCTTCGCGGTTGGAGCGGCCGTAGTTGATCTTCACGCCGCCCAGGTCGAAGTTCTCGATGCTCGCCATGCCGCCGAGCACGGCGGCGCGCGTCGGCGCGGGGCCGGCGCGGCGCAGGCCCTCGGCCAGCACGGCGGCGTTCATGTAGCCCTCCAGGCTGGTGAGCGAAAAATCCTTGGTGCCGTTGGCCACCATGTCGGCCTGGTAGCGGCGCACGATCTCGAACTTGGTCGAGTACGGCGACGGCACCACGATCACGAAGCCCAGGCCGCGTGCCAGGTCGCCCATGGCCGACAGCGCGCTGGCCGTGATCGACAGGCCGTAGGCCGAGCTGCTGTTGCCCGCGCCGCGCAGCGCCTTCAGGAACACCGGCGCCGTGCCCGCCAGGCCGACCACCACCACCTGCGGCTTGGCCTTGGCGATGGCCTCGGCGGCCGGACCCACTTCCATGCTCGTGGTGTTGGGCGTGGTGGCGATCACCGCCGGCTCCAGCTTGGCCTTGGCCAGCGCGTTCTTGAACGCCGCCAGCACCGACTGGCCCAGCGGGTCGTTCGAATGCACGAGGCCGATGCGGGTCTGGCCCAGCACGGCGGCCGTGCTCACCAGCTTGTCGACCTCCTGGTCGTAGTTGGCGCGCACCCAGAAGGTGTTGGGCGAGGTCTTCTTGCGCAGCGCGATGGTGCCGGTGATCGGGCCCACCACGGCCATGCCGGGCACCGCGTCCATCACCTCGGCGGTCTGGCGCGTGCCCAGCGGGTGCACCAACGCGAGCACCGAGCTGTCCTTTTCGAAGGCCAGTGCGTTGGCCTTGGCCACCTCGGGCTTGAAGGTGTCGTCGGCCATCACGAGCTCGACCTTGCTGCCGTGGATGCCGCCGGCCTTGTTCAGCGCGTTGAAGAACGCGCTGGAGCCCTGGTACAGCCCCTGGCCGTTGGCTTTTTCGACGCTGCTGTTGTCGAAGGTCGTCCCGATGCGGATCGCACGGTTCTGCGCGAACGCCGGAAATCCCAGCCCGACGCCGGCCGCGGCGGCCGTCGTGGCGGCCAGCCCGGAAAGGGCACGGCGGCGGCTGGTGGAAAGCGGCGCGGTCGACTCGCGCGGCACGGGGACGGTCATGATCAAAGCCTCCAATAGTCGGTGACAAAAGTTCACATTTCAAACAGAAATGTAACGCACCTCACTGGATCGGTCATGACAAACCCTAGAGCAGCTCCTCGCCCACGATGGGTAAAAGCAACCAGTTCTTGAAGCGCAGCCAGAGGAATTCCCCCGGTTCGTCCTCGTGCACGATGTCGCCGCCGGCGTCGTCGTATTCGAGCCACTGCACGCGCCGACCGCCCGGCGCGAGCCGCAGCCGGTAGCCCAGGTTGACGCGCTCGCCGTTCATGAGCTTGTCGTAGTCCTGCACCAGCCGCGGGCTGTCGATCACCAGCCCCATCTCGGTGTTGACGGCGGCCGAGCGGTGGTCGAGGTTCATCGAGCCGACGAAGAAGCGCTCGTCGTCCACGATGGCCAGCTTGGCGTGCAACCGGCTGATCGACTTGCCGAAGTCGCCGAAGCGCCCCGAGCGCCCGGTGAGCGTGGGCGCGATCTCGTAGATGGTGACGCCGATCTTCAGCATGTCGGCGCGGTAGCGCTCGTAGCCCGCATAGGCCAGCGGTTCGTCGGTGGCGCCCAGCGAATTGGTGACCACCGTGATGCGCCCGCCGCGCTCGATGGTCGCCTTCATCATCGCCATGCCGCGCGCGCCCGGAATGAAGTACGGCGAGCCGATCTTCACTTCGTGCTTCGCCGCCTGGATCACGCCGAGCGCGCCCTCGGTCACGCTGCCGCCGTAGGCCGCCTCGGCCTTGCGCGTGATCTTGTCGGGGTCGTCCACGAACAGCGTGGCCGGGGCCCAGTAGCGGTCGATGCGGCCGGTGGTGAGCTGCTCGCCGAGCGGCGACTTGTTCAGGATGTCGCGCTGGCGCATGGGCACGTCGGGCACGGCCGCGCGCGCCAGGGTGTCGAAGCGCCGCTGGGCTTCTTCCATCGGCAGGCGCCGCGGCGCGATGCGCTCGATGGGCCAGGCGTGCTCGCTGTTCCAGTAGCGGTCGAAGCCTTCGGACATGCGGCGCACGATCGGCCCGCTGGACAGCACGTCCATGTCGATGAAGTTCGCCGCCGTGCTGCGCATGAAGTACTCGTTGGCGATGTTGCGCCCGCCCGAGACGGCGAAGCTGTTGTCGGCCACCAGCAGCTTGTTGTGCATGCGGTGGTTGATGCGCCCGAAGTCGCCCAGCGAGAACAGCAGCCGCGCGGCCAGCGAGCCGGCGCGCGAAGGCAGCGGGTTGAACAGCCGCACCTCGATGTTCGGGAAGGCCGAGAGGCTGCTGAACACCTCGTCCTCGCCCGCCGTGTACAGGTCGTCCACCAGCAGCCGCACGCGCACGCCGCGCGCGGCGGCCTCGCGCAGTTCCTTGAGGAACAGCAGGCCGACGTCGTCGTTGCTGATCAGGTAGTACTGCACGTCGAGCGACTTCTGCGCATGCCGCGCCAGCGAGATGCGCGCATCGAACGCGAACGCCGCCTCGGGCAGCAGCCGGAAGCCCGACAGCCCCGCCGCCCCGCCCTGCGGCGCGTCCTGGGCGGCCAGCCGGCCCAGGTCGGTGTCGGCCACGTCGGTGATCGCGTTCGTGAGCACCGGGTGCGGCTGCGGCGGCGGCAGGCTGGCGCAGCCCGCGAGCCAGGCGAGGGCCAGCCCGCTCGACACCAGGGCGACAAAGCGACGAAGGCGAAACAGGGCGGCGGCCATGGGTCGCACTGTAGCGCCGCAGAGCCCGGCCGGGGCGGCATGCCGCCCTATGATCAACGGCACACACGGCAGCCAACGAAAAGAAGGAAAAAACGCGTGCTCAATGGGTTGTGGCTGGGGTTCTTCGGGATGGCGGCGCTCGCAGCGCTGGGACGGTGGCTCGTCGGCGGCGACCCGACCGTGTTCGCGGCGCTGGTCGAAAGCCTGTTCGCGATGGCGCGGCTGGCCGTCGAGGTGATGGTGCTGCTGTTCGGCACGCTCACGCTGTGGCTGGGCTTCCTGCGCATCGCGGAAACCGCCGGCCTCGTCGGCTGGCTCGCGCGCCTGCTCGGGCCGCTGTTCCGGCGGCTGATGCCGGGCGTGCCGGCCGGGCACCCCGCACTCGGGCTCATCACGATGAACTTCGCGGCCAACGCGCTGGGGCTGGACAACGCCGCCACCCCCATCGGCCTGAAGGCCATGCGCGAGCTGCAGCGCCTGAACCCCGACCCCGTGACCGCCACCAATGCGCAGATCCTGTTCCTGGTGCTCAACGCCTCGTCACTGACCTTGCTTCCCGTCACCATCTTCATGTACCGGGCGCAGCAGGGCGCGAGCGACCCGACGCTGGTGTTCCTGCCGATCCTGCTGGCCACGAGCGCCTCGACGCTGGTGGGCCTGCTGTCGGTGGCGGTGGTGCAGCGCCTGCGGCTGTGGGACCCGGTGGTGCTGGCCTACCTGGTGCCCGGCGCGCTGCTGCTGGGCGGCTTCATGGCGCTTTTGGGCACGCTGTCGGCGGCGGCCATCGCCTCGCTGTCGTCGCTGCTGGGCAACCTCACGCTGTTCGGCGTGATCATCGTGTTCCTGGCGGCCGGCGCGATCCGGCGCGTCAAGGTCTACGAGGCCTTTGTCGAAGGCGCGAAGGAAGGCTTCGACATCGCGAAGCACCTGCTGCCCTACCTCGTCGCGATGCTGTGCGCGGTGGGCGTGCTGCGCGCCTCGGGCGCGCTCGACTTCGCGCTCGACGGCCTGCGCTGGCTGGTGCAGGCGGGCGGCTGGGACGCGCGCTTCGTCGACGCCATGCCGACGGCACTCGTCAAGCCCTTCTCGGGCAGCGCGGCCCGCGCCATGCTCATCGAGACCATGAAGACCCAGGGCGTCGACAGCTTCCCCGCGCTGGTGGCCGCCACCATCCAGGGCAGCACCGAAACCACCTTCTACGTGCTGGCGGTGTACTTCGGCGCCGTGGGCATCCAGCGCGCCCGGCACACCGTGGTCTGTGCCTTGCTGGCGGAGCTGGCGGGGGTGGTGGCTGCGATTGCGGTCTGCTACTGGTTCTTCGGCTGAGCCCGCTTACTTGCGGGGTTCGACCACCGGGAACATCAGGTCGAAGTTGTCGAGCATCCCGAACAGCTCGCCCAGCTTCGCCCGGTTGCCGTCGATCTTCACGAGCCCCGACTGCACCGCTTCCGGAAAGGTCGTCTGCTTCAGCGTGATCGCGTCGAGCGTCGCCCGGCTCAATGTGACCGTGGCATCCGCGCCGGCAGCCTGCTGGTTCTTCACATGCGTGAGCGCCGAGTTCTCCAGGGTCAGCACGAACTTCTGGTTCGAATCGGTGAAGTTCCAGTTGACCACCATCGTCTTGCCCTCGGCCTTGGCCGCATCGAGCCGCACGCCGAGGAAGTCGAAGAAGAGCTCGTTGCTCACGGCCTTGAGCGTGTCGCCGTTCGCGCTGCTGCCGCCCGGGATCTTCGGCACGCCGTTGCGCAGCTCCATCGCGCCCACCAGGTAGGCGCTGCGCCAGGTGCCCGCCTCCGACTGGTAGCCCAGCTGTTCGAGCGCATCGGCGCCGAGTTCGCGTGCCGCGCGGTTGGCCGGGTCGGCGTACACCACCTGGCTCATCGCGCTGGCCACCCAGCGGTATTCGCCCTTCTTGAAATCTTCACGCGCGCGCGCCACCACCGCGTCGGCGCCGCCCATGTACTCGACCGTCTTCTTCGCCTGCGCCACCGGCGGCAGCGGGTTCAGGTTGGCCGGGTTCGCGTCGTACCAGCCCAGGTACTTCTGGTAGACCGCCTTCGCGTTGTGGCGCAGCGTGCCGTAGTAGCCGCGCGTGGACCACTCCTGCTCCAGGCTCGCGGGCATGCGCAGCGTCTCGGCGATCTCGGACGCCGTGTAGCCGTGGTTCAGCAGGCGCAGCGACTGGTCGTTGATGAACTTGTACATGTCGCGCTGCTTCTTCAGCAGGTCGACGATGCGTTCGCGCCCCGTGGTGGGCCAGTGGTGCTGCGCGATGAGCACGTCGGTCCTGTCGCCGAAGGCCACGCGGGCCTCGTCGATGTACTTGGCCCACAGGTTGCCGTCGCGCACCTCGGCGCCGCGGATCGTGTACAGGTTGTGCATGTTGTGCGTCACGTCCTCGGCCATGTTGAGCACGCGGAACTGCGGCAGGTACATGAGCATCTCGGACGGCGCCTCCGAGCCCGGCACCAGCTGGAACACGATCTGCACGCCGTCGATGGTGCGTTCTTCGGTGGTCTTCTCGATGGTCGAGGTGGGCGCGATCAGCGTCACGCTGCCGCGCGCCAGCGCCTTGCCCAGGCCCGTGTCGACCTGGCCGCGCGCGCCCGGCGGCAGCAGCGTGCCGAACTGGTACTGCGAGCGCCGGTTCATCGCGTTGCCCGCCAGGATGTTCTCGGCCACCGCCGATTCCATGAAGCCCGAAGGCGCGATCACCTGCACCTTGCCCGCGGCCACGTCGGCCTCGCTGACCACGCCCTTCACGCCGCCGAAGTGGTCGGCGTGGCCGTGCGTGTAGATCACCGTGCCGACCGGCTTCTTCGGGCGGTGCTGGTAGTACAGCTCCAGCGCGGCGCGCGCGGTCTCGGCGGCCAGCAGCGGGTCGATCACGATCAGCGAGGTGTCGCCTTCGACGATGGTGACGTTCGCCAGGTCGAAGCCGCGCACCTGGTAGACGCGGTCGGTCACCTTGAACAGGCCGTGAATCGCATTGAGCTGCGCCTGCCGCCACAGGCTCGGGTTGACCGTGTCGGCCGCCTCGTTCGCCTTCAGGAAGTCGTAGGGCTTCATGTTCCAGACCGGGCGCGGGCCGCTGCCACTCACCAGCGCGTCGGGCACGGTGCCGATGAAGCCGCGCATCGCGTCCTCGAAGTCCTGCCTGTTCGCAAAAGGCAGCGCCTTCGCCATGTCGGCGTTGGCCTTCAGCGTGACGGGCTCGGCCGCCTTGGGCGCGACCGCCACCGGCTGCGCGGTGGCGGTGAAGGCGCAGGCCCAGGCGACGAGGGCCAGGGAGAAACGGCGGGGCGCGAAAGAAGCGGCAGGAGCAATGCGGGTCATCGATGTCTCGGGGTTGGGTCTGTCGGACGACGAAAGCACGGGAAGGCAGCGGCCGATTTTCGGAAGCGCCCAACCCCTTGGCAAATGCAAAATGTGTGCTTGCTTTTGAACTGAAACGCAAAATGCAGCTGCGCCATCTCCAGCACCTGATCGCCCTCGCCGAGCAAGGCAGCTTCGGGCGTGCCGCACAGGCCGTGCACCTGTCGCAACCCGCGCTCTCGCGCAGCATCGACGCGCTGGAGCAGGCGCTGAAGGCGCGCCTGGTCGACCGCGCCTATGGCACCGTGCGCTTCACGCAGGCCGGCGAGCTGGTGCTGGCGCGGGCCCGCGAGCTGGTCGCCGACGCGCGGCAGATCCAGCGCGAGGTGCAGCAGCTCGAAGGCCTCACGCTCGGCAGCCTCAACGTCGGCCTGGGCCCGTTCGCGGCCGGGCTGCTGGGGCGCGCGGCGCTCTCGCTCATGACGCAGCGCCACCCGCAGTTGCTGATGCGCATGGAGGTGGCCGACACCCCCACCCTGAGCGAGCGCCTGCACCGGCGCCAGATCGACCTGTTCATCGCCGACACCCGCGACCTGAAGAAGCAGCCCGGCCTGAAGCTGGCGCGGCTGCCCAACGTGCCGGTGTCCTTCTTCGTGCGGCCCCGGCATCCGCTGCTCAAACAGCCGGCACCGGTCACGCTCGAGCAGCTCATGGACTACCCGGTGGCCGGCCCCAACCTGCCGGCCGAGGTGGCCGCGCATTTCGACCGGCAGATCCGCCGCACCGACCGCGGCGTGTTCAACGTGACCTGCGACGACGCCGACACGCTGCGGCACCTCGCGCTCACGGCCCACGCGGTGATCCTCGCGCCCCACGCGCCCGGCCTCGCGCCCGAGACCGCCGCGCTCGCGCCGCTGCCGGTGGCGGGTCTGTCGCGCATGCGCACCCACTACAGCCTGGTGACGCTGGCGGGCCGCACGCCCTCGGCCGCCGCCACGGTCTATACCCGGCTTGTGACCGAGTTGCTCGGGCCGGTTCAGCAGCCCGCCAGAGCCTGAGCCAAAATGACCCCTCCTTTGCCGCTCACCGCCTTGCCGTCCGTTCTCCCGTGACCACCTCCCGCCGGGCCCAGCCCCCCACCTTCTCGCCCGGCGAATTCCGCAAGGCACTCGGCATGTTCGCCACCGGCGTGACCATCGTCACCGCACGCGCGGCCGACGGCAGCCTGGTCGGCCTCACGGCCAACTCGTTCAACTCGGTGTCGCTCGCGCCGCCGCTGGTGCTGTGGAGCCTGGCGCGCGCGGCCGCGTCGATGTCCGCGCTGCGCGCCGGCTCGCACTACGCGGTCAACATCCTGGCCGCCAATCAGAAGACGCTGGCGGAGCGCTTCGCCACCAAGAACATCGACCGCTGGGCCGACGTGGCCTACACCGAGGGCCTGGGCGGCGCGCCGGTGCTGCAGGGCGCGGCGGCGAGCTTCGAGTGCTTCAACCGCAGCCGCTACGACGAAGGCGACCACGTGATCTTCGTGGGCGAGGTGGAGCGCTGCACGCACGACCCCGACGCCTCGCCGCTGCTGTTCCACGGCGGGCGCTTCTACACCGAGCACCCGTTGTGAAGCACCCCGCGCTGCTGGCCGTCCTGCTGCTCGCCGCGCGGATCGCCACGGCGCAGGGCACCACTGAGCCATCGCCGCTGCGGCAGAACTGGTTCGACGACCCCTTCTTCCAGGTCGCCGCGGGCCTGCCGGCCTGCCCCATGCCGCAAGGCCCCTACTACACCGCCGAGGAACGCCGCGCGCAGACCCACTCGCGGCTGGAGCGCGGCACCAGCTGCTGGCTCGCCGGCAAGTGCACCGACAGCAACGCCTACCGCTACGACAAGCCGCTCGCGCCCAAGGTGCGCGCCGCGCTGCTCGCGGTGCCGGGCGTGCGCCGCAGCAGCGTGTGGGTCACGGTGCAGCGCCGCTGGGTCTACCTGCAGGGCTGCGTGCCCGACGCGGCCCTGGCGCGGAAGCTCGAACGCGCGGCGCGCACCGTGCCCGACGTCGAGACCGTGGTGCCCGACCTGATGGCGGGCACGCGCGGCAAGCCGCCCTACCCGCCGGCCGGAAACTGAGCGGCGCCGCACGGCTTTGGCGCCGACGCGATACGATCATCGGATGAATTCCGCGGCCCTTCCGCCGCCTGTGCCGCCACCGATTGACCGCGAATGATCCAGCGCAAGACCCACCTCGACTCCCTGGCCATCGGCCTGCTCATCGTCTGCTGCGCGTTCTGGGGCCTGCAGCAGATCCTCATCAAGACCACCGTGACCGAAGTGCCGCCGCTGTGGCAGGCCACGGTGCGCATGGTCGGCGCGGTGGCGCTGCTGTGGCTGTGGTGCGCGGTGCGACGCGTGCCGCTGTTCGAGCGCGACGGCACGCTGTGGCCCGGGCTGCTGGCCGGCCTGCTGTTCGCGGGCGAGTTCGCTGGCATCTACCTGGGCCTGCAGCACACCAGCGCCTCGCGGCTCACGGTGTTCCTCTACACCGCGCCCTTCTGGGTGTCGCTGCTGCTGCCGCGCTGGGTGCCGGCCGAGCGGCTGCGCGGCTTCCAGTGGCTGGGCCTGTTCATCGCCTTCGCGGGCGTGGTGCTGGCCTTCAGCGAAGGCTTCGGCCACATGAGTTCGTCGCAGCTCATCGGCGACGGCATGGCGCTGGCGGCCGGCATGCTCTGGGGCCTGACCACGCTCACGCTGCGCACCACGCGCCTGGCCACGGCCAGCGCCGAAAAAACGCTGTTCTACCAAGTGGCCGTGACCGCCGCCGTGTGCCCCCTGCTGTCGCTCGCGCTGGGCGAGACCTGGGGCTTCTCGTACTCCGCCTGGGCCTGGACCTCCATCGGCCTGCAGACGGTGGTCGGCGCCTTCGCCAGCTACCTCACCTGGATGTGGCTGCTGCGGCACTACCCGGCCACGCAGATGTCGTCCTTCACCTTTCTCACGCCGCTGTTCGCGCTGATCTTCGGCGTGGCGCTGCTGAAGGAGCCGCTCACGCTGCAGCTGGTGGTGGCGCTGATCGGCGTGGCGCTGGGCATCGTGCTGGTGAACCGGCGGCCTGCGGTACAACGCCCGGCATGAGCAAGACACTCCACCGGTTCCAGCCCGTCCTCGACGAGATCGTCGCCACCCTGCGCCTGCAGCTCGGCCAGGGCGGCACCGTGGCCAGCTACATCCCGGCGCTGGCGCGCGTCGATGCGCGGCAGTTCGGCATCGCGCTGCGCACCTGCGACGGCGAGGAAGCCGGCGCGGGCGACTTCGAGACGCCCTTCTCCATTCAAAGCGTGTCCAAGCTCTTCACGCTCACGCTCGCCATGCAGCGCATGGGCGACGCGCTGTGGGAGCGCATCGGGCGCGAGCCCTCGGGCAACCCCTTCAACTCGCTGGTGCAGCTGGAGAACGAGCAGGGCAAGCCGCGCAACCCCTTCATCAATGCCGGCGCCATCGCGGTGGCCGACCGGCTCGTGAGCCAGGCCAAGGCCAAGGGCGGCAGCGCCAAGGCCGACATCCTCGCGCTCATGAGCAGCCTGTGCGGCGAGCGCATCGACTTCGACGGCGAGGTGGCGCAGTCGGAGGCCGACACGGGCTTTCGCAACGTCGCGCTGGCCAACTTCATGAAGAGCTTCGGCAAGATCGACAACGACGTGGCCGAGGTGCTCGACACCTATTTCCACCAGTGCGCGCTGCGCATGAGCTGCCGCCAGCTCGCGCGCGCCGCCGCCTTCCTGTGCCGCGACGGCGCGCACCCGATCCCCGGCGAGCCCGAGGTCACGGGCGAGCGGCAGACGCGCCGCATCAATTCGCTCATGCTCACCTGCGGCACCTACGACGCGGCCGGCGACGTGGCCTTTTCGATCGGCCTGCCCTGCAAGAGCGGCGTGGGCGGCGGCATCGTCGCGGTGGTGCCCGACCAGCTCACGCTGTGCGTGTGGTCGCCGGCGCTCGATGCGACCGGCAACTCGCTGCTGGGCATGAAGGCGCTGGAGCTGTTCGTGGCGCGCACCGGCCTGTCGGTGTTCTGACGCGCGTTCACTGCATTCACGCCGCGACGGCCACCGGCGCCACGGGCAGGCAGCCCATGCCGTCGAGCGCAGCCTCCACGGCTTCCTCGAGCGGCGTGTGCGGCTCGCGGCCCAGGAAGGCCACCAGCTTCGCGTTGTCCATGCCCACGGGCGTGCGCCACAGGTAACGCATCTCGCGCAGTTCGCGAAAAGTGACGACGAAGGGCGAGGCCAGCGCCAGCAGCCACCAGGGAAAGGCCGACACGCGCACCTGGGCGCCCGTGCGCCGGGCCACCACCTTGCGGATCGCGTCGCTCATGCGCGTGCCGTCGGCGTCCCAGTGGCCGGCCATGTGAAAGCGCGCAAAGGGCGCGAGCCGGTCGCGCCGTGCCAGCAGCTCGACCATGGTGCGGGCCACGTCCGGCAGGTACGACCACTGGTGGCCGACACCGGGGTCGCCGGGGCGGCTGACGGCCCTGACCGGCTGCCCCGCCTTCACCAGCCCCTGCGAGAACCAGTTGTTGCCGGCCCTCGGGCCGAAGAAGTCGCCGGCGCGCACGATCAGCACGCGCGCGCCCTCGCGACTGGCGTCTTCGAGGCGCCTTTCCATCTCGACGCGGATCGCGCCCTTGGCGGTGAGCGGGCGCTGCGGCGAGTCTTCGGCCAGCAGCGGGAAGGCATCGGGGCCGAAGTTGTAGACCGTGCCGGGCAGCACGACGGTCGCGCCCTCGGCCTTCGCGGCGGCCAGGGTGCTGTCGAGCATCGGCAGCACCAGCTCCGACCAGCCGCGGTAGCCCGGCGGGTTGACCGCATGCACGATGACCGAACAGCCCTTCGCGGCCCGCCGCACGGCCTGCGCGTCCATCGCGTCGCCGGCCAGCCAGGTGATGCCCTCGCGCTTTCCTTCGACCGCGCCGCGCTTCAGGGCTCGCACCTCCCAGCCCGCATCGCACAGCTGGCGGGCCACCTCGCCGCCGATGCCGCCCGTGGCGCCGAGCACCAGAACCGTGTTGTCGTTGCGTGCCATGAAATGCTCCTGAACAGTGATCGATGGACGAATTCTGGGCAAGGCGGGGTTCAAATGGAATTGCCGAACATGCACCACCGGCCATACATTTCCGTATGACCTGGAACATCAGCTGGGAGCTGTACCGCTCCTTCCTCGGCGTGCTGCGCGAGGGTTCGCTCTCGGGTGCGGCGCGCGCACTCGGCATCACGCAGCCCACCGTCGGGCGCCATGTGGCGGCGCTCGAAGAAGCGCTCGGCGTGGTGCTCTTCACCCGCTCGCAGGTGGGCCTGCTGCCCACCGAGGTGGCGCTGGCGCTGCGCACGCACGCCGAGGCCATGGAAAGCACCGCCGCCTCGCTGCAGCGCGCGGCCAGCAGCCAGGGCGACGGCGTGCGCGGCGTGGTGCGGGTGTCGGTCAGCGAGGTGGTCGCGGTGGAGGTGCTGCCGCCCGTCGTGGCGCGGCTGCGCGAGGCGCACCCGGCGCTGAAGGTCGAGCTGGTGTCGACCAACCGCGTGCAGGACCTGCTGCGGCGCGAGGCCGACATCGCCGTGCGCATGGTGCGGCCCCGGCAGGCGCAGCTGGTGGCGCGCCGCATCGGGAACATCGAGCTGGGCTTTCACGCGCACACCAGCTACCTCGCGCGCCACGGCACGCCGCGCACGCCCGACGACCTGGCGGCGCACGCGCTCATCGGCTACGACCAGCCTTCGGCCTTCGTGCGCGAGGCGATCAAGTCGTTCAAGTCGGTCACGGGCTTCACGCGCGATGCCTTTGCGCTGCGCACCGACAGCGACCTCGCGCAGCTGGCCCTCATCCGTGCAGGTGCGGGCATCGGCGTGTGCCAGGTCGGCCTGGCACGACGCGACACCGCGCTGGTGCGCCTGCTGCCGCGCGCGCTCTCGCTCAAGCTCGACACCTGGGTCACGATGCACGAAGACCTGCGCCACAGCCCGCGCTGCCGCGTGGCCTTCGATGCGCTGGTCGAGGGCTTGCAACAGTACGTTGGCACGGCGGCGGCCCCCGCGCCCCGGGCGACAATGCCCCGCGCAAGACCCAAAGCTTCTCCCTGAATGACGACGACCGATTCCCCCGACCACCTCCCCCTGCAGGAACCCCGCCTCTGGCGCGACGACCTCTGGACCGCCCGCATCATCAAGAACGAGGAAGACGACGGCTGGGCCGTCGAGATGACCCGCCACGGCGACCCCGAGCCCGCGCTCGTCGGCCCCTGGACCATGGGCCGCGACAAGAAGAACCCCAAGCCGCTGGACACCCCCGCCTTCCACACGCTGGTGAAGACCGCCGCCGAGGTGATCCGCCGCCACGAGCAGCAGCTGCACGCCACGCTCAACAAGAGCGTGACGGTCACTGCGCGCAACGAGCAGCGCATCCGCGTGGCGCTGTCGATCGTGCCCGACGAAGACAACCCCTCGGCCACGCTCACGGCCTACGACGATGCCGACGACTCGGAACTGGCGAGCGTGAACGTGTCGCCCGCGTTCCGGCTCACGACCTCGAGCGCGACCGCGTGGATCGAGTCGGACTACGCACGCCCGCGCAGCTGATGCACCCGGGCGCTGCGCGCGAATAGCACACGCGCCGCCCTTTCGCCAATTAGCGAAAGAGCGTATGTTCACGCCGGGGTGAGTTGAGAAGAATCCGCCCCAACGAGCAATCGTTCCCAGTCATACGACGCCCGCTGCCAGTGCTGCCAGCGAGGTGTCGGGCAATTAAGCCCGAATCGGTTTCACCACCGGTTCGGGCTTTTTTGTTTTTTCGGTCGCAACAACGCCTTTTTCAAACGGATGCGCGTCATCCGGTGGCGCAGCCTTGCCCGAAGAAAAAGCACTGGCAGCACAGCGCTCGTTTGCAGGGGCCGCGCGGCGGGAGGAGACACCCAACGCACGGCTTCCGAAGGTCGGATGTTCCTGATGACTCGCACAAAACCAAAGCAAAGGAATTTGACATGACGAACGCTTTCAACCGCCGCCAGATCGTGAAGACCGGCGGCTCGATGATCGTGCTGGGCGCCGCCGGCGGCGTGGCCGGCCTGGCCCGCGCGCAGGACGGCGCCACCGTGAAGCTCGGCCTGCTGCACTCGCTCTCGGGCACCATCGCCATCGCCGAGGCTTCGCTGGTCGACGCCGAGAAGCTGGCCATCGAGGAGATCAACGCCGCCGGCGGCGTGCTGGGCAAGAAGATCGAGGCCGTGGTCGAAGACGGCGCGAGCGAGAACTCGGTGTTCGCCGAGAAGGCGCGCAAGCTGCTGGAGCGCGACAAGGTGGCGGCCATCATCGGCTGCTACACCTCGGCCTCGCGCAAGGCGCTGCTGCCGGTGCTCAACCAGGCCAAGGGCCTGCTGTTCTACCCGACCTACTACGAGGGCCAGGAGCAGGACAAGCGCGTGTTCTACCCCTCGCAGGAAGCCACGCAGTCGGTGATCGCGGCCGTGGAATGGATGGCGCGCGAGAAGGGCAAGAACTTCTTCCTCGTCGGCTCCGACTACATCTACCCGCGCACCTGCAACAAGATCGCCAAGCCCGCCATCGCGAAGGCCGGCGGCAAGGTGCTCGGCGAGGAGTACGCACCGCTGGGCCACACCGAGTTCTCGTCGATCATCAACAAGATCAAGGCCGCCAAGCCCGACTGCATCTACAGCACGGTGGTGGGCGGCTCCAACGTGGCCTTCTACAAGCAGCTGCGCGCGGCGGGCCTGGACGGTGCCAAGCAGGTGCTGCTCTCGACCGTGGTGTCCGAGAACGAGATCGACGGCATCGGCCGCGACAACGCCGCCGGCTACTACGCCTGCATGGGCTACTTCCAGAGCATCAAATCGCCGGCCAACGAGAAGTTCGTGAAGGCCTTCAAGGCCAAGTACGGCCAGGACCGCGTGATCGGCGACCCGATGGAGGTGGCCTACAACAGCGTCTACCTGTGGAAGCTGGCGGTGGAAAAGGCCAAGTCCTTCGACGTGGACAAGGTCACGGCCGCCGCCGCGGGCGTGGAGATCGAGGCGCCCGAAGGCACGGTGCGCATCCACGCCACCAACCACCACGTGTGGAAGAAGGTGCGCGTGGGCCGCGCGCGGCCCGACGGACAGTTCGACATCGTGTGGGAATCGCCGCAGCTGGTCGAGCCCAACCCCTTCCCGAAGGTCTGAACGCGATGAACTTCGACATCGCGGTGATGCAGGTGTTCAACGGCGTGAGCCTGTTCACCATCCTGCTGCTCATGGCCATCGGGCTGGCCATCGTGTTCGGCCTGATGGGCGTCATCAACATGGCGCACGGCGAGCTGATGGCGCTGGGCGCCTACATGACCTACCTGGCGGCGCGCTTCTTCGCGCACTACGCGCCGGGCTTCATGGACCTGTACCTGTTCGCCGCGATTCCGTTCGCGTTCGCCGTGACCTTCGCGTTCGGCTATGTGCTGGAGCGGGGCTTCATCCGCTTCTTCTACGACCGCCCGCTGGACACCCTGCTGGCCACCTGGGGCCTGAGCCTCATGCTGCAGCAGGCCTACCGCTCCATCTTCGGCGCGCAGGAAGTGAGCGTGCCGCTGGCCTCGTGGCTGGCGGGGGCGTGGGAGCCGACGGCGGGCATCCAGCTGCCGCTGAACCGCATCTTCATCGTCGGGCTCACGGCCCTGGTGGCGGTCGGCGTGTACCTGCTGCTGTACCGCACGCCCTGGGGGCTGAAGGTGCGCGCGGTGACGCAGAACCGCGCCATTGCCGGTGCGGTGGGCATCGACACGCACCGCGTCGACGCGATGACCTTCGCGCTGGGCTCGGGCCTGGCGGGCATCGCGGGCGCGGTGTTCACCATGATCGGCTCGACCAACCCCGGCACGGGCCAGCTGTACATCGTCGACTCGTTCATCGTGGTGGTGTTCGGCGGCGTGCAGAGCCTCATCGGCACCGCGCTCTCGGGCTTTGCCATCGCGCAGTCGCAGACCTGGCTCGAGTACCTCATGAGCGGCTCGATGGCCAAGGCCACGATCCTGCTGCTGGTGATCGCGGTGCTGTACTTCCGGCCCAACGGCCTGTTCGCCACGCGCGCGAGGAGCTGAGGCATGCACGGTCTTTCTCCTCAACGCAAGCGCGACATCGGCGCCCTGCTCGCGGTGCTGGTGCTGCTGGCGGTGGTGCTGCCGCTCACGCTCGACCCGTTCCGCCTGAACCTTGTGAGCAAGTACCTGGCCTTCGCGTTCGTCGCGGTGGGCGTGGTGCTCACCTGGGGCTACGGCGGCGTGCTGAGCCTGGGCCAGGGCATGTTCTTCGGGCTGGGCGGCTACATGATGGCCATGTTCCTCAAGCTCGAAGCCTCCGCGCCCGAGCTGCCGGACTTCATGGTGTGGAGCAGCGTCGAGCAGCTGCCCGCGTGGTGGCAGCCCTTCCACTCGCTGGGCTGGACGGTGGTGGGCATCCTCGTCGTGCCCGCCGTGCTGGCCTACGTGTTCTCGTACGCGATCTTCAAGCGGCGCGTGAGCGGCGTGTACTTCGCGATCGTCACGCTGTCGCTGGCGCTCACGCTCACGGTGGTGGTGGTCGGCCAGCAGGGCGACACCGGCGGCGCCAACGGCATCACCGATTTCCGCACGCTGCTGGGCTGGGACATCGCCGGCGATGAAGCCAAGCGCACGATGTACTTCGTCGAGGTGGCGGCCATTGCGCTCGTGATGATGGTGTCGCTCGCCATCGTGCGCAGCCGCTTCGGCAAGCTGCTGATCGCCATCCGCGACAAGGAAGACCGCGTGCGCTTCAGCGGCTACAACACGGCGCACATGAAGGCCTTCGTGTTCGCGGTGGCCGCCGTGCTGTCGGCCATCGGCGGTGCGTTCTACAGCCTGCAGGTGGGGCTCATCGCGCCGGGCGTGATCGGCGTCGTGGCCTCGGTCGAGATGGTGATCTACGCGGCGGTCGGCGGGCGGCTGTCGATTCCGGGCGCGGTGATCGGCGCGCTGCTCATCGGCTTTCTCAAGTCGTACCTGTCGGAGACCTTTCCCGAAGGCTGGCTGTACGTGCTGGGCGCGGTGTTCATCCTCGTGGTGTGGGCGATGCCGAACGGGCTCGCGGGCCTGGGCGAGAAGCTCGTGCGCCGGCGTGCCGCCGCGGAGGTGGCGCCATGAACGCCACGATGACGATGCCCAACGGCGGGCTGCCGCAGGCCGCCTCGGCGGTGCCGCCGTCGAGCGAGCAGATCCTGCGCATCGAGGACCTCACCGTGTCCTTCGACGGCTTCAAGGCCGTGGACGGGCTCAGCCTCTCGGTCGAGCGCAACGAGCTGCGCGTGATCATCGGCCCGAACGGCGCCGGCAAGACCACGCTGCTGGACATGGTGTGCGGCAAGACCAAGCCCAGCGCGGGCCGCGTGCTGTTCAACGGCCAGGACCTCGGCCGCCTGAACGAGTACGAGATCGTGCGCGCCGGTGTGGGCCGCAAGTTCCAGACGCCCTCGGTCTACGAAGACCTCACGGTGCTGGAGAACTTCGAGATCTCGCTGCCGCGCATGCACGGCCTGCTGCAGTCGCTCACCTTCCGCCGCACGCTCGCCGTGCGCGCGCGCATCGACGCGATGGCCGAGCAGGTCTTCCTGGCCGATCGCCTGGGCGACCGCGCCGGGCAGCTCAGCCACGGGCAGAAGCAGTGGCTCGAGATCGGGATGCTGCTCATGCAGGAGCCCGAGCTGCTGCTGCTCGACGAGCCCGTGGCTGGCATGAGCCCGCGCGAGCGCGACCAGACCGGCGACCTGCTGCGCCGCATCTCGGCGGGCAAGTCAGTGGTCGTGATCGAGCACGACATGGACTTCGTCAAGCGCATCGCGCACCGCGTCACGGTGCTGCACCAGGGCAAGTTGCTGAGCGAAGGCACGGCCGCCGAGGTGCAGGCCGACCCGCGCGTGATCGACGTGTACCTCGGTCATTGAGAAGAAGGAGAAACCCAGATGCTTGAAGTCTCCGATCTCAACGTGGCGTATGGCGAATCGCACGTCATCCGCGATGTGTCGCTGCGCGTCGCGCCCGACGAAGCGGTCGCCATCATGGGCCGCAACGGCATGGGCAAGACCACGCTACTGAAGTCGCTCATCGGCCTGCTGCCTGCGCGCGGCGGAAGCATTCGCCTGGGCGATGCCGACATCACGAAGCTGCCCAGCTACCAGCGCGTGGCGCAAGGCCTGGCCTTCGTGCCGCAGGGGCGCATGGTGTTTCCGTTCCTCACGGTGGAGCAGAACATCCTGTCGGGCGCCGCGAGGTCGGGCCACCGCACGGTGCCCGAGTACCTCTACACCTTCTTCCCCGTGCTCCGGGACATGAAGCAGCGCAAGGCCGGCAACCTCTCGGGCGGCCAGCAGCAGATGCTGGCGATTGCGCGCGCGCTCATCTCGGAACCGAAGGTGCTGATCCTCGACGAACCCACCGAGGGCATCCAGCCTTCGATCATCAAGGAGATCGCGCAGACGCTGAACGTGCTGCGCGCCGAACGCGGCTTCGCCGTCGTGGTGTCGGAGCAGGTGCTGAGCTTCGCGCTCGACCTGGCCGACCGCTTTCTCGTCATCGACCGGGGCCGCATCGTGCACGACGAAGCGCGCGCCACGCTCGACCAGGACAAGGTCAGGTCTTTCCTGACCGTGTAGCCCTTCCTCTTTTTCTTCAACCACCCCTTCAGGAGCAGCGTCATGAGACATGGTGATATTTCGAGCAGCAACGATTGCGTCGGCGTCGCGGTCGTCAACTACAAGATGCCCCGCCTGCACACCAAGGCCGAGGTGCTGGACAACGCACGCAAGATCGGCGAGATGCTGGTCGGCATGAAGAAAGGCCTGCCGGGCATGGACCTGGTGATCTTTCCCGAGTACTCCACGCACGGGATCATGTACGACGCCAAGGAGATGTACGACACCGCGTCGGCCATCCCCGGCGAGGAGACCGCGATCTTCGCGGACGCATGCCGCCGCGCCAACGTGTGGGGCGTTTTCTCGCTCACCGGCGAGCGCCACGAGGAGCACCCGAACAAGGCGCCCTACAACACGCTGATTCTCATGAACAACCGGGGCGAGATCGTCCAGAAGTACCGCAAGATCATGCCGTGGGTGCCCATCGAGGGCTGGTACCCGGGCGACTGCACCTACGTGAGCGAAGGCCCCAAGGGCATGAAGATGAGCCTCATCATCTGCGACGACGGCAACTACCCGGAGATCTGGCGCGACTGCGCGATGCGCGGCGCCGAGCTCATCATCCGCTGCCAGGGCTACATGTACCCGGCCAAGGAGCAGCAGATCATGGTCTCCAAGGCCATGGCGTTCATGAACAACACCTACGTGGCGGTGGCCAACGCGGCCGGCTTCGACGGCGTGTACTCGTACTTCGGCCACTCGGCGCTCATCGGCTTCGACGGCCGCACGCTCGGCGAATGCGGCGAGGAAGAGATGGGCATCAACTACGCCGAGCTGTCGATGGGCCTGATCCGCGACGCGCGCAAGAACGGCCAGTCGCAGAACCATCTGTTCAAGCTGGTGCACCGCGGCTACACCGGCACCATCAACTCGGGCGACGGCGACAAGGGCGTAGCGGCCTGCCCCTACAACTTCTACACGCAGTGGATCAACGACCCCGAGGGCACGCGCGAGAGGGTGGAGTCGTTCACGCGCACCACGGTCGGCACGCCCGAGTGCCCGATCGAGGGCATTCCGAACGAACCGGCCAAGCACCGCTGAAGCGCCGCCCCATGGACCACGACATCTTCGAACTCGGCGATGTCGCGCTGCAGCGGGGGGCCACCCTGCGCGGCGCGAAGCTCGCCTACAAGACCTACGGCACGCTCAACGCACAGAAGAGCAACGCCATCGTCTACCCGACCTGGTACTCGGGCCAGCACACCGACAACGAATGGCTCATCGGCCCCGGCATGGCGCTGGACCCGGCGAAGTACTTCATCATCGTGCCCAACATGCTGGGCAACGGGCTGTCGTCCTCGCCGAGCAACACGCCCGAGCCCTACAACCTGGCGCGCTTTCCGGACGTCACGCTCTACGACAACGTGACGCTGCAGCACCGGCTGGTGACCGAGCGGTTCGGCATCGAACAGCTCGCGCTGGTGGTGGGCTGGTCGATGGGCGCGCAGCAGACCAACCAGTGGGGGTGCCTCTACCCCGAGATGGTGAAGCGCATCGCGCCCTTCTGCGGCTCGGCGAAGACGGCGCCGCACAACATCGTGTTCCTCGAAGGCGTGAAGGCCGCGCTCACGGCCGACGCCGCGTGGAACGGCGGCTGGTACACCACGCCGCCGACGCGCGGGCTGCGCGCGGTGGGCCGCGTGTACGCGGGCTGGGGCCTGTCGCAGCCCTTCTACATGCAGCAGCTGTGGCGCGAGCTGGGCTTCAGCTCGCTCGAGGACTTCCTGGTCGGCTACTGGGAAGGCTTCTTTTTGCAGAAGGACGCCAACAACCTGCTGGCGATGCTGTGGTCGTGGCAACACGGCGACATCAGCGACAACCCGGTGTTCAAGGGCGACTTCAAGAAGGCACTGGGCGCCATCCAGGCGCGCGCGCTCGTGATGCCGGCCGAGCGCGACCTGTACTTTCCCGTGGCCGACAACGAATGGGAGGTGTCGCACATGCCGAACGCCGAGTGCCGCCCGATCCCCGGCGTGTGGGGCCACTTCGCGGGCGGCGGCAGCAGCCCGGTCGACACCCGCTTCATCGACAACGCCCTGCAGGAACTGCTCGCCACGCCATGAATGCTCCCGTGCACGACCCGCTCGCCGCCTACCGCATCGAGACCGAGCCCTTCTACCGGCCCGCGGGCCACGAGGTGGCGCTGTACCGGCACGCGTACCGCCACCGCATGCCGCTGATCCTCAAGGGGCCGACGGGCTGCGGCAAGACGCGCTTCGTGGAGCACATGGCGTGGTCGCTCGGGCGGCCGCTGGTCACGCTGGCGTGCAACGAGGACATGACGGCGTCGGACCTCGTGGGCCGCTACCTGCTCGACGCGAACGGCACGGCCTGGCACGACGGGCCGCTGACGCTCGCGGTGCGCCACGGCGGCATCTGCTACCTCGACGAGGTGGTGGAGGCGCGGCAGGACACCACCGTGGTGATCCACCCGCTGACCGACGCGCGCCGCATCCTGCCGCTGGACAAGAAGGGCGAGCTGGTGCACGCGCACCCCGACTTCCAGCTCGTGGTGTCGTACAACCCCGGCTACCAGAGCAGCGCCAAGGACATGAAGCCGTCGACACGCCAGCGCTTCGCGGCGCTGGAGTTCGACTACCCCGACGGCGCGCTCGAAGCGGAGATCGTCGCGCACGAGGCCGGCGTCGAGCTCGGGCTCGCCGCGAAGCTGGTGGCCATTGCGCACTGCTCGCGCGAGCTCAAGCACCGCGGGCTCGACGAGGGCGTGTCGACGCGCATGCTGATCTACGCGGGCGTGCTGGTCCGCGACGGCGTGTCGCCGCGCGACAGCTGCGACATGACGATGACGCGCGCCCTCACCGACGACCCCGACATGGCGAGCGCGCTGCAGGGCTTTGTCGAGGCGCAGTTCGGATGAACGACGGGTTCGGCGCCCTCTCGCTGCTGGCGCGCGGGCTGGCCGGCGTCGATGTGGACGTGCAGCCGCTGACCGGCGCGCGTGCGGTGCGCACTGTGCTCGTGGGCCGCCGGCTGCTGCTGCCCGAGGGCGACGAGGCCGTGCGCCTGCACCGCGCGATGGTGGCGCATGCGGTCGCGCACCTGCGCCACTCGACGCCCGCGCGGCCGGCGCGCGCGCTCAAGCCGATGGGCATCGCGGTGGTCTCGGCCCTTGAAGATGCGCGCGTCGAGCGGCTGCTGTGCCGCGACTTTCCCGGCCTGCACGGGTGGTTCACCGCCGCGCTGCCGCCCGCGCCCGATCCGCTCGACCTGCGCTTTGCCGCGCTGGTCGCGCGCATGGACCGCGTGCTGCTGCTCGCCGAGGCGCAGGACGACAACCACTGGGTGAACAAGGCACGCCGCCTGTTCGACGAGACCGCCTCGCGCGCGGGGCTGGAAGACTACGACGCCTTCCGCGCCGTCGCCTCGATCCTCGCCAACGACCTCGGCCAGATGCGCGTGCGCTTCGAGCCGCAGGACTACGCCGTGCCCGCGCCCTGGCGCGACGACAACAGCTACCTGTGGGACTTCGGCGAGGCCGAGACGCCGCCCGACGAAGCCATCGCGCTGCAGCAGACCGGCGCGCGGCCACCGCCACCTTCCGATGCACCGAACGAAGGCAACGACGCGCCACCCGAAGGCATCGCCGACATGGAGCTCGGCCGCTACACCTACCCCGAATGGGACCGCACGCAGGAGCGCCTGCGCCCCGACTGGTGCACGGTGATCGAGAAGCTGCCCGCGTGGCAGGGCCTGGGCGCGGCGGGCACTTCGGGAGCGGCTGGCGGCGAGCGCATCGTGCCGCTCGCCCTGCCCCGCGCACGCCACCTCGACCGCACGCACCGCCTGCGCCGGCAGTGGGAAGGCGACGACATCGACCTCAACGCGGCCATCGAGGTGCTGGTCGATCGCCGCCTGCGCCTGCGGCCCGATGCGCGGCTGTTCATGCGCCCCGGCAAGGGGCCGCGCCCGTCGAGCGTGCTGGTGCTGCTCGACCTCTCCGAGTCGGCCAACGACGCGGGCCACGGCGATGGCGCCGTTTCGCTGCTCGACCTGGAGAAGCAGGCCGCGCTGCTGCTCGCCGCCTCGAACGCGCGCGGCATCGACCGGCTCGCCATCCACGGCTTCTCGTCGAACACGCGCGCCGAGGTGTACTACTACCGCCTGCTCGAGTTCGGCCAGCCGCTGGCCGCGCCCTCGCGCGCCATGATCGGCGCGGTGCGCGGGCGCTACTCGACGCGCATGGGCGCCGCGCTGCGCCATGCGGCCTCGCACCTGCAGGCCGAGCCGGCCGGGCCGCGCGCGATCCTGCTGGTGACCGACGGTGCGCCCTCGGACATCGACGTGCACGACCCGAAATACCTGATCGAAGACGCCCGCCAGGCCGTGGCCGAGGCGCGCGACGCCGGCGTGCGCAGCGCCTGCATCGCGGTGGACGGCGCGGCCGACGCGTACGTGCGGCGCATCTTCGGCTGGCGCAACTATTGCATCGCCGACGACGCGCGCAGCCTGCCCGCGCGGCTGGCCCGCATGAGCACGCGGCTGGCCGCCGCCCATTGACCGACCGAATGAAGAAAGCCAAGGAGGAGCACACAATGAGGGCCCACACATCCAGGAGACACCCCAGTGGCTGACAGGGACCCTCTTCGCGTCGGCATTCTGTATTCCGAGACCGGCGTCACCTCGACCATCGGCCTGTCGCAGCTGCAGGGCGCGCTGCTGGCCATCGAGGAGATCAACGCGGCCGGCGGCGTCGACGGCCGCGAACTCGTGGCCGTGCGCTACGACCCGCAATCGAACCCCGTGCGCTACGCCCAGCTGGCCGAGCGGCTGATCGTGCAGGACCGCGTGAACGTGCTCTTCGGCTGCTACATGTCGAGCAGCCGCAAGGCCGTGATCCCGGTGATCGAGAAGTGGAACAAGCTGCTGTTCTACCCCACGCTGTACGAAGGCTTCGAGTACTCGGGCAACGTGATCTACACCGGCGCGGCGCCCAACCAGAACAGCGTGCAGCTGGCCGAGTTCATGACCACGAACTTCGGCGCGCGCGTGTACCTGATCGGCTCCGACTACATCTACCCCTACGAGTCGAACCGCATCATGGGCGAGCTGGTGATGCAGCGCCCCGGCAGCGAAAAGCTCGGCGAGCGCTACGTAGCGCTCGACGCCACCGAGAAGGACTACCGCGCGATCATGGACGACATCCGCGACAAGCGGCCCGACTTCATCTTCTCGACGGTGGTGGGCGATTCCACCGCGAGCCTGTACCGCGCCTACGCCGAGGCCGGCTTCGACCCGAAGACGATGCCCATCTCGAGCCTCACCACCTCGGAGGCCGAGATTTCGCAGATGGGCCCCGGCGTGGCCACGGGCCATTTCACGGCGGCGCCGTATTTCCAGTCGATCGATTCGCCCGCCAACCAGCGCTGCCTGGCGCGGCTGCGCGCGCGCTTCGGCGACGGCTGCGTGCCCAACCTGTGCTGGGAGGCCTCGTACTTCCAGATGCACATCTTCGCCAACGCCTTCCGGCAGGCGGGCACGGACGGCATCGCGGAGATCCTGCCGCACATCCTGGGCAGCGAGTTCGATGCGCCGCAGGGCCGCGTGAAGATCGACCCGACCAACCACCACACCTGCCTGTACCCGCGCATCGGCCGCGTCGACGCGCACGGGCAGTTCACCATCGTGCGCCAGGCGACGCGCCCGGTGTACCCGGACCCGTACCTCGTCACGCACTCGCTGGGCGACTGGACGGCGCGGCTCGATGCGCTGGAGCTCTAGGATGAACCCGCAGCGGTCGTTCATCGGCGAGCCCCGGCAGCGCGTCCCCGTGCGCAGGGCACCGGGTGCTTCCCGCAGCGAAATCAAGGAGGAGGCGAAGCCGGGGGACATTCGCGGAGGGAAGTACCCGGTGGCCTGCGCACGCACCCCGGACAGCAGCGCCGAGAGAAAGCCCTGACCGTGGACAGCACAGCCCCCAAACGACACACCCTGCGGGTGACGCCACCGCAGCTCAAGGAGTTGCGGCTGCTGAAGATCGCGGTGATCCACCCCGACGACGCAGACGGCCGGCAGCTCACCCAGCAACTGCAGCGCATCGGCTGCCAGGTGCAGGCCTTCTGGCCGCCCGTGCAGCACCTGCCCGAGGGCATCGACGTGGCCTTCATGGCCGTGCAGCCCGACTTCATCAACCTGCGCTTCGAATGGACCCAGAGCGAGGACGCCCCCGCCGTCATCGCCGTCGTGACCTACGAGAACCCGACCATCGTCGAGGCCGTGCTCGAGATCCGCGCCAAGGCCGTGCTGCCGTCGCCGGTGCGCTCGTTCGGCCTGCTGTCGGCGCTGGTGGTCGCGCGCGAGGCGCACAAGGAAAGCCGCTCGCTCGCGCGGCGCCTGCGCAAGACCGAGGCCAAGCTGCTCGGCGTGCGCCAGCTGGCCGAGGCCAAGAGCATCCTCATGAAGACGCACGACGTGTCCGAAGGCCAGGCCCACGACCTGATCCGCGAACAGGCCATGAGCAAGCGCACCACCATGGAAGACATCGCCGCGGCCATCGTCAACGCCAACGAGATCCTCTCGCTGGGCACGCGCGGCCCCAAGCCCGGGCCGGGCTGACGGCCCTCAGAGCTGGCGGAACGCCGTCAGCACCTTCAGTACGCTCTGCGTGGCGCCGTCGAGCGTGGCGTGCGGGCGGTGCGCAATGCCCAGGCGGCGCGTGAGCTTCGGCGTGACCGGCACGATCTGCATGCGCTCGTTGAGCGCCGCGTCGGTGGTCTGCTGCAGCGGCAGCAGCGCCGCACCGTAGCCCGCCGCCACCAGGCTGCGGATCGCCGCGTCGTAGTTGAGCTCGATGCGCGCGCGCGGCGCAAAGCCGGCCGCGGCAAACCACTCCATCGACAGCCGGTACATGTGCGTGGTCGCGTCGTTGAAGATCAGCGGCTGCGTCGCCAGCCAGGCCGGCGTGGCGCGCCTGGGCGCCTTCCAGCGCGGCGGCACGAAGGCCATCATGGGCTGCGTGCGCCACGGCGTGACCACCAGGTCGCGCTGCGGCGGCTGCGGCATCGCCACCAGGCCGATGTCGAGCGTGCCCGCCGCCAGCCGCGCCATCGCCTCGGCCGAGCCGAGGATGCTCACCTCGACGTCGATGCCCGCATGGCCCACGCCCAGCGCCTCGAGCACCTGCGGCAGCAGGTCGACCACCACCCCGGTGGAGGTGCCCAGCCGCACGCGGCCCGTGCGGCCCTCGGCCTGGCGCTTGACGGCCTCCACCGCCTCGTCGGTGTCGCGCAGCAGCTTGCGCCCGCGCTCCACCAGCGCCGCGCCGGCCGCGGTGGGCGTGACGCGGCGGTTGCCGCGCACCACCAGTTGCGCGCCCAGGCGCGATTCGAGCTCGCTGATGTGCAGGCTCACGGTGGGCTGCGCCAGGTGCAGCGCCTGCGCCGCCGCAGAGAAGGTGCCCAGGTCGGCGATGGCGATGAGGGTGCGCAGTTGGTCGAGGTTGAGCTGTCGCATCAGGAATACTGATTGAAGGTGTCAGAAATCTCAACTTCCACAATAGCACGCGCCGCCGGAAGATGAGCGCTCCCCTACCAGGAGCCCACCGTGACCGCGACGAAGCCACCGTCTTTTCATCAACGCCTGCTGCACGCCCTGCACGACTGGCGCCGCCGCGCCGTGACACGCCGCCGCGCCCGCGACGACGTGCTGCTGCTGGCCGGCATGAGCGACCACGACCTGCGCGACCTGGGCATCGGCCGCAGCGAAGTGCCCGAACTGGTCGACCGCAACCGCTACTGACCCGCTGGACCCCGCCTGCGGTTTCTTCAGGAAGCCGCGGGCGATTTGAGGTTCAATCCGGGGCGTGCCCTCCATCGCCTCCCCTGCCCTTCTTTCCATCGAACTCACCTCGCCGCAGTCCGTCGACGGACGGCGCGCGGCCTTCCAGTCGCTGTGGCTGCTGGTGCGCATGCAGCACGCCCACGCGCACGGCGGCGGTGTCGTGCGGCTGGCCGACCTGCGCGGCGAGGTGTCCGACGCCAGCACGCTGCGCATGGTCGTGAGCCGCGCGTTCCGCGACTTCAAGGCCTGGGGCCTGGAGGTCGGCTGGGGCGAAGACCTGCAGCGCGAGCCGCGCTTTCTCAACGCCGAGCGGCGCAGCCAGGGCCCGTTCTGGCTGCCGGCTGCGCAAGCCAGGCGCCTGCGCCTGCTCGTGGACAACCGCCCGGCGACCGCCGCCGAGGTGGCGTCATTCCTCGGCCTGCGCGCGCGCAAGGCGCAGGCCGTCGGCACGATCACGCCGCCCGACGCCGTGCACCTGCAGGACGCCGCCTTCTGGAAGCAGCTGGTCGCCTCGCAGCAGGCCGCGCGGCAGGGCCGGCTGATGTCGCCGGTGGCGGGCGGAACCGGCGGCAGCGCGCTCGAAGCCATCCGCCTGGCCGGCACGCTGGCCGCCAGCGACTTCCAGCGCGCGCTGGTCACGCTCAACGAGGCCATGCTGTGGCGCCGGCTCGGCGACAACGAACAGGCGCGTCGGCGGCTGCAGGCGCTCAAGAAACAGCGGCTCGCGCACCACGTGGCGGGCAACGACTACCTGGGCGCGATGGAGTGCATCGTCTCGGCCTGGTGCGCCTACACGGCGCGCGACCTGCCGCTGGCCCAGTCGCTGCTGGGCGGCATGGCGCAAGACCCGGCGCGCGCGCTGGTGCTGCGCCACCACCCCGACGTGCGCTTCGAGTGGTGCAACCTGTGGGCGCTGGCCTGCCGCTCGCGCGCCCTCGCGCTGGCGGCCGACGACCGCCCGGCCGCGGCGGCGCTGGCCGAAGAGTCGCTGCAGCGCTTCGGCGAAGCGCTGGCCGCGGCCTTCGAGTCGCACTCCTTCGACGCCGCGCAGCACGTGGCAGCCAACATGGGCATGGCCGCGTGGCTGTTCGACCGCGTGGGCCTGGGCGACCTGCCGGCGCTCGCGCACGACGGCCACCGGGCCGACACCACGCGCCGCGCGGTGCAGTGGATCGCCTTCAGCGAATGGCTGTGCGGCCACACCGACGGCCAGGGCCGTTCGGCGTGGAACGCGATCTACCTGATGCGCATCGCGCGCGGCCACTGCCGGCCCGACGCGCAACCCACGCTCGCGCAGTTCCGCGCGCAGAAGCCGCTCGACCCGGGTGCGGTGTCGAAGCTCGCGGGCCCGCTCGCCGACGCCTTCGACACCGCGAACTGGCCCGCGCGCTGGGTCGACGTGGCGCAGGCGCGGCTGGCCGACCACCAGGCCGGGCGACGCCGCTACCCCGGCCTGCAGCAGGGCAGCCTGCTGTTCGAACACGCGTGGTACGCGGCGCATGCGGGCGACCTGAAGGCGGCCGAGCACTCGCTGGGCCTGCTGCGCGAGGTGCTGCCGCAGCTGGTGCCGAGCGACCGCGCCTACTTCACCGAGTCGTGGAACGATGCGCTGCCGGCGGAGCTGGTGCTGGAGGCGAAGCCGCCAAGGAGGCCGTCGGCCCCTAAAAAGAAGGCGCGCTGAGCGCCTGCTGCACGCGCTCGCGCAGCACCGGCAACACGTCGTTCTCGAACCACGGGTGGTGCTGGAACCACGCGGTGTTGCGCGGCGACGGATGCGGCAGCGGGACGAAGCGCGGTGCGTAGTCCGCAAAGGCCTCGACGGTTTCCGTCACGCCGCCGCGCGCGGTCTTTCCGAGGAAGTGGCGCTGCGCGTACTGGCCGATGAGCAAGGTCAGCGCGATGTGCGGCATCTGCGCCAGCAGGCGGTCGTGCCACAGCGGCGCGCATTCCTTGCGCGGCGGCAGGTCGCCGCTCTTGCCGCGTCCTGGGTAGCAGTAGCCCATGGGCACGATCGCGATGCGCGTCGCGTCGTAGAACACCTCGCGGTCGATGCCGAGCCAGCGGCGCAGCTGGTCGCCGCTCTGGTCGTTCCACGGCACGCCGGTCTGGTGCACCGTGAGGCTGGGCGCCTGGCCGACGATCAGCAGCCGCGCGCTCGCGCTGGCCTGCACGATCGGGCGCGGCCCGAGCGGCAGGTGCGCCTCGCACGCGCGGCAGGCGCGGATGTCGGCGAGCAGCGCATCCACGATGCTGAGGCTAGTCGGCGAACGGACGGAAGAAGGCGTTCAGCTCGGTGCCCGGCGTGGCATCGGCAAAGCCGTCGAAGCGGCCCTCTTCGGCCAGCGTGCGCGCGGCGCGGATGAAACCGCCCCAGGCCGCGCGCGCCATGCCGCCGCCCACGCTCACGCGGCGCACGCCGAGCGCGGCGATGTCCGCCATCGTGAGCTCGCTGGTCGCGCCGACCAGCAGGTTGACCGGCTTGGGCGCGACGGCGGCCACCACGGCGGCGATCTGCTCGCGCGTCTTGATGCCGGGCGCGTAGAGGCAGTCGGCGCCGGCCTCGGCGTACGCGCGCAGGCGCGCGATGGCGTCGTCCAGGTCGGGGCGGTTGGCAAAGAAGTTCTCGGCGCGGCCCACGAGCAGCGTGTCGCCGCCCGCCGCGTCGATGGCCCGGCGCGCGGCGCGCAGGCGCTCGACCGCGACGTCGATGGGGAACAGCGGGTCGTCGGGGTTGCCCGTCGAATCCTCGATCGACAGGCCCGCCACGCCGGTCTCGACCGCGAGGCGCACGCTCTCGGCCACGCCCTGCGCGTCGGCGGCGAAACCGTTCTCGAAGTCGGCGTTCACCGGCAGGTCGGTGGCGGCCACGAGTTCACGCAGGTGGGCGAGGATCTGGTCGCGCGACAGGGCGCCGTCGGCATGGCCCTGCGACCACGCGAAGCCCGAGCTGGTGGTGGCCAGCGCCTGGTAGCCCAGGCCTTCGAGGTAGCGCGCGCTGCCGGTGTCCCAGGGGTTGGGAATAACGAAGCAGCCTTGGGTGTGAAGCGCGCGAAAGTCTGCGCGCTTCTGCGCGATGGAGCGGGTCATGAGAGCCTCATCTTTCCTTTGGGGTTCAGGGAGGGGTTGCGGCCACAGGTGCGGGCACCGGTGCAGCCGCGAGGATGTGTGCCGCGAGCACGGCGAACTGGTCGGTGCGGACCTCGCTGCGTTGGAACCAGCCCTTGCTGTTGTCGACACGGTGCACCACGACGAGGTCGCGCTTGCGATCGACCATCATGAACTGGCCGCCGGCACCCACGGCCAGGAGCAACTGGTTAGGCCCGCGCTGCCAGAACGGGAAGCCCTTGAGCGGCACCCACCACAGATAGCCATAGCCGCTCCAGCCGGGTCCGACGGTCGTGTACGAGGTGGTGCTTTCGGTCACCCAGCCGGCCGGGACGATGCGCTTGTCGTGCCACATGCCGTCGCGCGCCATCAGCAGGCCGATGCGGGCCAGGTCGCGCGCCGACAGATGCATCACCTGGGCCGGGTGCTCGGAGCTGCGTTCGAGCCGGGACTCGGTGTCCTGCGGGTAGCGGAAATCCTGGAACTGCAGCGGTTCGGCCAGGTCGGTCCTCAGCGCCTCGAAGACGCTGCGTCCGGTGCGGCGTTCGAAGATGGTGCCCAGCACGTTGGCGTCCCAGTTGTTGTAGTACCAGAACTCGCCCGGCGCATGGCTGCCCCGGGCCGGTCGCTCGGCCTTGGCCTGGGCGGTCTCGTAGGCGGCCGGATGGTAGACACCCGAGCGCAGCTGCAGCAGCTGCCGCACGGTGGCCGTGCGTTCGGTGTCGCTGAGCCCGTCCTTGTCGCCGATGCCGAGCTGGCCCAGCGTCTGGTCCAGGTCGATCTCGCCGCGGCCGACGTGAATGCCGTAGAGCACGCTCTGCACGCTCTTGCGCACCGAGGCCAGGTTCATCGGCTTGTCGATGTCGCCGTAGGCATGCACGAGCACGCCCTTGTCGATCACGAGGTAGGCGTCGGACTTGATCGATGCGGCAAACGCATCGGCCACCTTGAGCTTCGCTTCGGACCAGTGGCTCGGTTCAGCCGCGCTCGGGGTGGCCCACTGCGTGGCGGGGAACACGCCGGCCGCGGGCACGGCGTGCGCGGCGCACAGCAGCAGCACGGCAGACAGCGCGGTGCGCAACACGCCGGGCAAGAGACTGCGCGGAAGACCGGCCATGGGCATCTCGACTCCTGAAAGTCGTGCGCCTTGGAAACGACGTGGGAACCTGGGGGCTGCGGGGCCCGGCGCGACGAGCTTCGCATTCTGACGCAGCGACGCCAGCCTTGCTGCCTCAGCACTCCACCACGTTCACCGCAAGTCCCCCCAGCGAGGTCTCCTTGTAGGTCGCCTTCATGTCCTCGCCGGTCTGCTTCATGGTGCGGATCACGGCGTCGAGCGAGACGTAGTGGCTGCCGTCGCCGCGCAGCGCCATGCGCGAGGCGTTGATGGCCTTCACGGCGCCCATCGCGTTGCGTTCCACGCAGGGGATCTGCACCATGCCGCCGACCGGGTCGCAGGTCAGGCCCAGGTTGTGCTCCATGCCGATCTCGGCCGCATTCTCGACCTGCGCGGGCGTGGCGCCGAGCACGGCGGCGAGCGCGCCGGCCGCCATCGAGCAGGCCACGCCCACTTCGCCCTGGCAGCCGACCTCGGCGCCCGAGATGGAGGCGTTGGTCTTGTAGAGCATGCCGATGGCCGCGGCGGTGAGCAGGAAGTCGACGATGCCTTCGTCGCTGGCCTGCGGCACGAAGCGCTGGTAGTAGTGCATCACGGCGGGCACCACGCCGGCCGCGCCGTTGGTGGGCGCGGTGACGACGCGGCCCCCGGCCGCGTTCTCCTCGTTCACCGCCATCGCGAAGGCGTTGACCCAGTCCATGGCCGCGAGCGGATCGGCGGCGCCGGCCTGCGCCAGCAGCTCGCGATGCAGCTCGGGCGCGCGGCGGCGCATGCGCAGCGGGCCGGGCAGCGCCTGCGCGGCCAGCGGGTTGTCGATGCCGAAGCCGCGCTGCACGCACTGCTGCATCACGCCCCAGATGCGCAGCAGGCCCGCGCGCACGTCGGCCTCGGGCCGCCACACGCATTCGTTGCGCAGCACCAGTGTGGCCACGGAAATGCTGTGCGCGCGGCACTGCGCCATGAGTTCGTCGCCGGTGGTGAAGGGATGCGGCACGGCCGCTGCAGCGGCTGCCGTTTGCGCCACCGCCTGCCCGCCCTCGACGACGAAGCCGCCGCCGACCGAGAAGTAGGTGCCTTCGGCGAGCACCGCGCCGTCGGCCGCGAAGGCGGTAAAGCGCATCGCGTTCGGATGCTCGGGCAGCGACTCTTCGCCGCGAAAGGCGATGTCGCGCACGCGATCGAAGGCGATGGGCGTGGTGCCCAGCAGCGCGAGCTGGCCGGTGCGGCGCAGCGCGTCGAGGCGCGGCTGCACGGTCTCGGGCCGCACGGTGTCGGGGGCGTCGCCGAAGAGCCCGAGGATCACGCCCTGGTCGGTCGCGTGGCCGTGGCCGGTGGCGCCGAGCGAGCCGAACAGGTCGACGTGCAGGCGCGCCACCTGCGCGAGCAGGCCGCGCCGTTCGAGCGATTGCGCAAACAGCAGCGCGGCACGCATCGGCCCGACGGTGTGCGAACTGGACGGCCCGATGCCGATCTTGAAGATGTCGAAGGCGGAGAGCATCAGCGCATCATGCGACCGGAAGCTGCTGTTTGACCAGCGCCACCCAGTAGGCCGCACCGAGCGGCAGGATGTTGTCGTTGAAGTCGTAGTACGGGTTGTGCACGTTCGGGTCGTTCGGGCCCTCGCCCGCGCCGATGCCGATGTAGGCGCCGGGGCGCTTTTGCAGCATGAAGGCGAAGTCTTCCGAGCCCATGGCCGGCGGGATGTCGGTGTGCACCTGCTCGAGGTCGACCAGGCTGGCCGCCGCCGCGATGGCCGCGTCGGTCTCGGCCGGCGTGTTGACCACGCCGGGGTAGCCGCGTCGGTACTCCAGCGCCACCTTGGCGCCGTGCGTGGCGGCCACGCCGTCGCAGATCTGCTGCATCGCCGCCTGGGTCTTGTCCTGGATGGCGGCGTCGAGCGTGCGCACGGTGCCGCGCAGCACCACGGTCTCGGGAATGACGTTCCAGGTGTCGCCGCCGTGGATCTGCGTGACGCTGACCACGGCCGCGTCGGTGGCGCCGGTGCGCCGGCTCACGATGGTCTGCAACGCGTTGATGAGCTGGGCCGAGACCACCACCGAGTCGATGCCGGTCTCGGGCATGGCGCCGTGGGCGCCCTTGCCGGTGATGACGATCTCGAAGGTGTCGAGAAAGGCCGTCATGGTGCCCTTGCGGATCGCGAAGCGGCCGCGCGGCAGGCTCGGAAAGTTGTGCATGCCGTAGACGGCGTCGGCCGGGAACTGCTCGAACAGGCCCTCTTCCACCATCACGCGGCCGCCGCCTTCGTTTTCCTCGGCGGGCTGGAACACGAAGTGCACCGTGCCTTTGAAGGGCTTGTGGCGCGACAGGTGCTCGGCCGCGCCCAGCAGCATGGCCGTGTGGCCGTCGTGGCCGCAGGCGTGCATCTTGCCGGCGCACTTCGAGGCATGCGCCTGCGTGCCCAGCTCCTGCATGTTGAGCGCGTCGAGGTCGGCGCGCAGCGCGATGCTGGGGCCGTCGCCGTTCTTCAGCGTGCCGACCACGCCGGTGCCGGCCAGGCCGCGGTGCACAGGCAGGCCCATGAGCATCAGCGCGTTGGCCACCACGTTGGCGGTGCGGTGCTCTTCGAAGGCGGTCTCGGGGTTGGCGTGGATGTCGCGGCGCCAGCTGAGCATGCGGGCACGGGTGTCTTCGGCAATCTCGGGGTCGCGGTACATGGCGTGTATCTCTCGTGGGATGAAATCAGTGGAAGAACTCGGCGATGAACGTGGCGCCGAGGAAGGTGCCGGCCGTCGCGGTGAGCGACACCACCACGATGCGCCAGCCGAGGCGGCGGAACACGGGCAGGTCCTTGGCGACCGAGAAGCCGGCCAGCGCCAGCACCGGCGTGGTGAAGGCCAGGAAGTTGAGCTTGGCGGTGATCGCGATCAGCGCGTCGGAGAAGGGGAACAGGCCCGGGATGCCGACCACGGTGGCCACCACCGAGAGCACCAGCACCATCGGCAGGCGCGGCACGAAGCGCTTGATGGCTTCGACGGCGCCGGCAATCGCCACCACGGCGAGCACGCCTTCGAGCGACACCAGCACCGGCACCTTGTAGGTCACGGCATTGCCGATGAGCACGCCGCCGCCCACCACCAGCCAGGCCAGCAGCGTGTCGCGCAGCGAGGTCGGCGCGGCGTGGGCCACGTCGGCGCTCGAGACGTTCGCGCCTGCGTCCACGGCCACGCCCTGTTGCGCGCCATGCTTCGAGAAGCGGCCCAGCACCGGCTCCAGCTTGCCGTAGAGCCACGAGCACAACGGCAGCGACAGGAACAGCGTGAAGTAGAAGCCGGCCACGGTGGTCAGCAGGTTCGATGCGGCGGCAATCGCCGTGAGCTGCGGCAGCATCTCGGGCGGGCTCTGCGCGGCGATGGCGCCCAGCGCCGCCGCCATCAGGCTGCCCGAGCCCACGCCGGCGCCCATGGCCAGCGAGCGCGGATCGAAGATGTGCAGGCTGGCGATGAAGCCCGCCAGCACCGCGATGAACAGCGCGCCCAGCACGGTGCCGGTGATGTACTCGGCCAGCACGCCACGGCCTTCGGGCGAGGCCATGCCGTACTTCTCTCCGATGATCACGAGGTTGCCCTCGCGGCCCACCGAGAAGGTGGCGCCCACGGCCTCGCGCTTGATGCCCAGCAGCAGCGCCAGCGGCAGGCCCAGCGCCAGGGTGCCCAGCGCATGGCCGAACTCCTGGAACAGCAGCGCCCAGCCGGCCTGCTTGACCTGCGGCAGCGCGGCGCCGACCGTGAGGCCCAGCTTCACCACGAACAGCAGCAGGCCCGCGTTGAGCAGGCCGCCGGCCAGCGACTGCTGCGCCGTGGCCACGCGCACCACGCCCGGCACGCGCCGGTGCGCGATGCCCCAGGCGGCGGCCATGAGCAGCGCCCACAGCATCGGCAGCAGCACCACCTTGCCGGGGCCGACGCTGAACTGCGTCGGGCCGATGAGTTCAGCCACGGCCACGAGGACCAGGGTGACGACGAGGAGCTTGAGTTTGCCGGCGGCGGTGGACGGCGCGACGGCTGCAATCGTGGAGGCGGCGGAGGTCATGGGTGGGGCGGGATGGGGCGTTTTCGAGGGGTGCCGGCGAGTTTCGGGCGGCGAGCCTCTTGCATCAATGACCGCAAATAAGGATATTCGTTGCATTGAATGCAACACTCGGAGACGACCGCCATGGACGACAAGCTCGACACCCGCCGGGTGCGCTACTTCATGCAGGTGCTCGACAGCGGCTCGGTGCGCGGCGCGGCCGACGTGCTCGACATGGACCCGTCGGCCGTGAGCCGCGCCATCGGCATCCTGGAGACCGAGTGCGGCCTGCCGCTGCTGGAGCGCCACGGACGCGGCGTGGTGCCCACCGACGCGGGCCAGCTGCTGGCCGGCTACGTGCGCAGGCAGCAGGGGCAGAAGCAGCACCTGCTGGCGCAGATGGACAGCATCCGCAAGATCGAGAGCGGCCACATCGACATCGTGGCCGGCGAAGGCTATGTCGACTGGCTCATGCGGCACAGCCTGCGCATCTTCATGGCCAGCCACCCGAAGATCACGGTGAACCTGGACGTGGCCAGCACCGACGAGATCGTGCGCCGCGTGATCGAGGAACGCGCCCACATCGGCATGCTGTTCCAGCCGCCGAAGGACGAGCGGCTCACCTCGCACCAGTCGCACGCGCAGCCGATCCAGGCCATGGTGCTGGGCTCGCACCCGCTCGCGCAGCTGGAGCGCCCGCTGAAGCTGGCCGACCTGCTGCCCTACCCCGGCGCCACGCTGCACCGCAACTTCGGTGTGCGCCAGCACATCGAGGCGGCCGAGATCAGCGAGGGCGTGCGGCTGCCCGCGCTGCTGACCACCACCTCGTTCAGCGCGCTGGGCCACTTCGTGTCGGCGGGCCTGGGCTACACGCTGGGCACGCGCATCTCGCTCACGCCCAATGCCGACCACCCGTCGCTGGTCGAGCTGCCGATGAAGAACCCGCTGCTGTCGCAGGGGCGCTCGCACATCGTGTCGCGCCACGGCCGCCTGCTGCCGCCGGCCGCGGCGACGCTGCTGCGCCAGGTGGTGGCGGACATGAAGCGCTATGCCGATTCGATCGCGGGGACGGGCATCGGCAAGCCCCGCGCGGTCACGCGCGGGCGCGGCGCGACGGGTTGAAGGCCATGGGGGCTTGCGTTGCGTGCGCGCACGGTTCGGTGTTCTGATCGGAGCCCATGTCCTACCTCGCTCCCCTCTTCATTCACCTGCTGTGCGCCGCCTTCTGGGTCGGCGGCATGGCGGTCATGCACTTCGCCGTGCGCCCCGCCGCCGTCGCCACGCTGGAGCCACCGCTGCGCCTGCGCATGATGGCCGCGACGCTGCGGCGTTTCTTCATCGGGGTGGACGCGTCGGTCACGCTGCTGTTCGTGAGCGGCTTCGCGATGATCCTCGCGACCGGCGGCTTTCGCGCCGTGCACTGGCGCGTCGAGGCCATGATGGGCATCGCGCTCGTGATGGCGGCGGTGTACGTCTACATCCGCGCCTCGGTGTTCCGCGCGCTGCGCCGCGCGGTGGACGACAACGCCTGGCCCGTGGCGGCCGCGCGGCTGAACACTGTGCGCCAGCTGGTGACGCTGAACCTCGCGCTGGGCGTGGTGGTGTTCGCGGTGGCGGTGATGGGGCGCGGCGGCTAGGCCGCCGGGCCCTTCAGCTCGACGCCGTTGCCATCGGGATCTTCGAGGTAGATCGAGGGGCCGCTGCCCTCGGCCCCGAAGTTGTTCTGCACCTCGCCCTGCACCGGCACGCCGTGCCGCGCCATGCGCGCGCGGATCGCGGCCTCGTCGAAGGGCTCGATGCGCAGGCACAGGTGATCGACGTTGCGCCCCTCGCGCCCGGCCAGTGCGCCGCCCTGGCGGCCCAGCTTGCCGTCGTGCGTGACGAGGTCGATGAGGCTGCTGCCGGCGCGCAGGTGCACGAGGCCGAGGTCGTCGCGGCGCTTCTCGAGCGTGCAGCCGAGCACGTCGCAATAGAAGGCCATGGACCGCGCGGCGTCGCGCACACGCAGCACGACGTGGTCGATGCGCAGCACCGCGAACGGGGCTGCGTCGACCGAAGCATCAGGGGACGGAACGGGCGGGCGCGTCATGCCCACCAGTGTGTCAGACCACCCCGGCGGCGCGCAATGCCTCGAAGCGCGTGGCGTCGACGCCCATCTCGGCCAGCACCTCCTGCGTGTGCTGTCCGAGCGCGGGCGGTGCGCGGCGCAGCACGGGCGGCGTGGCCGTGAGGCGCAGCGGGCTCGCCACGCCGGTGATGCTGGCGATGCCGTCGCCCGCGTCGCGCGGCAGCGTGACGGCCAGGCCGCGCGACTTGACCTGCGCGTCGTCGAAGGCCTGCGCGATGTCGTTGATGGGGCCGCAGGGCACGGCCTTGTCTTCGAGCAGCGCGACCCAGTCGGCAGTGGTGCGAGTGCGCGTGAGTTCTTCCATCATCGGGATCAGCACGCCGCGGTGTTTCACGCGCAGCGTGTTGGTCGCAAAGCGTTCGTCGGCGGCCCACCCGGCATGGCCGGCGGCTTCGCAGAAGCGCGCGAACTGGCCGTTGTTGCCGATGGCCAGCAGCATCGCGCCGTCCTGCGTCGGAAAGTCTTGATAAGGCGCGAGGCTCGGGTGCGTGTTGCCCTGGCGGCCCGGCGCCTTGCCGGTGTTGAGAAAAGCGCTCGCCTGGTTGGCGAGGATGGCCATGCCCACGTCGAGCAGCGCCATGTCGATGTGCTGGCCTTCGCCGGTGCGGTCGCGCACTTGCAGCGCCGCGAGGATGGCGGTGCTGGCGTACACGCCGGTGAACAGGTCGGTGAGCGCCACGCCCACGCGCAACGGACCGCCGCCGGGTTCGCCGTCGGGGCGGCCGGTGATGCTCATCATGCCGGTCATGGCCTGGATCATCAGGTCGTAGCCCGCGCGCTCGGCGTAGGGGCCGTCATGGCCGAAGCCGGTCACGCTGCAGTAGATGAGGCGCGGGTTGGCCGCGCGCAGGCTTTCCTGGTCGAGGCCGTACTGCTTGAGGCCGCCGGTCTTGAAGTTCTCGACCACGATGTCGGCCTGCGCCGCCATCTGCTGCAGCAGCGCCTGCCCTTCGGGCGTGGCCATGTCGATGGTGACCGAACGCTTGTTGCGGTTGCAGGACGTGAAGTAGCTGGCCTGGTCGGTGTCGTGGCCGTTCGCGTCCTTCACGAAGGGCGGGCCCCAGGTGCGCGTGTCGTCGCCGACGCCGGGGCGTTCGATCTTGACGACGTCGGCGCCCAGGTCCGCGAGGATCTGCGTGCACCACGGGCCCGCGAGCACGCGGGACAGATCGAGGACCTTGATGCCGTCGAGTGCTGCGGGCTTGGTGCTCATGCGTTCGTTCAGTTGGCGAAAGCAGCGATGCCGGTGATGGCGCGGCCCAGGATCAGCGCGTGAATGTCGTGCGTGCCTTCGTAGGTGTTCACGACTTCCAGGTTCACCAGATGGCGGGCCACGCCGAACTCGTCGCTGATGCCGTTGCCGCCCATCATGTCGCGCGCCATGCGGGCGATGTCCAGCGACTTGCCGCAGTTGTTGCGCTTCATGATCGAGGTGATCTCGACCGCGGCGATGCCTTCGTCCTTCATGCGGCCCAGGCGCAGGCTGCCTTGCAGGCCCAGCGTGATCTCGGTCTGCATGTCGGCCAGCTTCTTTTGAATGAGCTGGTTGGCGGCGAGCGGGCGGCCGAACTGCTTGCGGTCCAGCGTGTACTGGCGGGCGCGGTGCCAGCAGTCTTCGGCGGCGCCGATGGCACCCCACGAGATGCCGTAGCGGGCGCTGTTCAGGCAGGTGAACGGGCCCTTGAGGCCTTGCACTTCGGGGAACGCGTTTTCTTCGGGGCAGAACACGCCGTCCATGACGATTTCACCGGTGATGCTGGCGCGCAGGCCGACCTTGCCGTGGATGGCGGGAGCGGTCAGGCCCTTCATGCCCTTTTCGAGCACGAAGCCGCGGATCGGGCCGACGGTGCCGCTTTCGCTGACTTCCTTGGCCCACACGACGAACACGTCGGCGATGGGCGAGTTGCTGATCCACATCTTCGAGCCGCTCAGCGAGTAGCCGCCCGGCACCTTCTTGGCGCGCGTGGCCATGCTGCCGGGGTCGGAGCCGTGGTCGGGTTCGGTCAGGCCGAAGCAGCCGATCCATTCGCCGGTGGCGAGCTTGGGCAGGAACTTCTGCTTCTGTGCTTCGGTGCCGAATTCGAAGATCGGCACCATCACCAGCGAGCTTTGCACGCTGGCCATCGAGCGGTAGCCCGAGTCGACGCGCTCGACTTCGCGGGCGATCAGGCCGTAGGCCACGTAGTTCAGGCCGGGGCCGCCGTACTGCTCGGGGATCGTCGGGCCGAGCAGGCCGAGCGCGCCCATTTCGCGAAAGATGGCGGGGTCGGTTTCGCCGGTGCGGAAGCCCTCGATGACGCGGGGCGCCAAGCGCTCCTGGCAGTAGGCGTTGGCCGCGTCGCGGATCATGCGTTCTTCGTCGGTCAGCTGCTGGTCGAGAAGAAGGGGGTCGTCCCAGTGGAATTGCGCTTTGGCGGCCATGTGGATGTCTCCGGAAAAGGAAGAAGAAACAAAAGAAGGGGAATGCGGTCGATCGTAGCCACGCAGGAGGCCCGGCGCAAACGATGAATCCTCACCCAGATATGCGCCTGACGCACATCTTGAGAGATACATCTTGTTGATTTACTGGTGAAACCAGGACGCCAGTCATACACTCCCGGCATACATGCGCCGCAAGATCCCACCCCTGCAGACCCTCGTGTGCTTCGACGCCGCCGCGCGCCACGAGAGCTACACGCGCGCCGCGCAGGAACTGGCGCTCACGCAGAGCGCGGTGTCGCGCCAGGTCGGGGCGCTCGAGGCCTTCCTGGGCGTGGCGCTGTTTCGCCGCACGCGGCACGGCGTGGCGCTCACGGCCAGCGGCGCCGCCTACGCGCGCCAGATCGCCCGCCGCCTGGAGGCCATGGAGCGCGACACGCTCGACGCCATGGCGCACCAGGGCGAAGGCGGGTCGCTGTCGCTGGCGGCGGTGCCCACCTTCGCCACGCGCTGGCTGGTGCCGCGCCTGCGCGGTTTTGCGGCGCTGCAGCCCGACGTGGTGGTGCACATCGAGACGCGCACCCGCCCCTTCCTCTTTGCCGACGCGGAGTTCGACGCCGCGCTGTACGCCGGCACGCCCGCGCAGGTCGAGAACTGGGCCGGCACGCGCGCGCTGCTGCTCATGCATGAAGACGTGGTGCCCGTGTGCAGCCCTTCTCTCTTGCCCGACGGCAAGGCCGTGTCGCCCGAAGCCATCGCGCGGATGCCGCTGCTGCAGCAGAGCACACGCCCCGACGGCTGGCGCCAGTGGTTCGACGCGCAGCAGGTCGACGCGCCCACCGCGCGTGGCGGCCCGCGCTACGAGCTGTTCTCGATCCTCGCCGCCGCCGCCTCGCACGGCCTGGGCGTGGCGCTGATGCCGACCATGCTGGTGGCCGACGAGCTGGCGCGCGGCGAGCTGGTGGTGGCCTGCCCGCGGGCGCTGTCGGCGGAGCGCAGCTATTACCTGGTGACGCCGGAGCGGGCGGATCAGCGGCCGTTGCTGAAGCTGTTCAGTGATTGGCTGCTGGGGCAGGCGCGCGAAGGTTGAAGCAGCCAAAAATGTATCTCGTACTAGACATTTCATTAGTTTTGCCTAATATGAGATACACATATGCCATCCACCGCCCCGCCGACCTTAGACAGAGCCAGCCGACGCCTTGAAGCGTTCGGCCGGCATATCCATGCCCGTCGGAAGTCGCTCAGGATCAGCGCCACCACGGCCGCCGAGGCGGCGGGCATGTCGCGCATGACGCTGCATCGCATCGAACGCGGCGAGCCCTCCGTCACGATGGGGGCCTACATGAACGCCCTGGCGGCATTGGGTCTGGATGTCGAAGTGACGGCACCGGTCGCAGGCACCGCCAAAGAGATGGCGACGCCGGCGCCTTCGCGCACGCCGACGCAGACCGTCCGGGTGGGCGACTTCGCGCAGTTGCGCCGCCTCGCCTGGCAATTGCCCGCGGACGCGGAACTCACGCCCGACGAGGCCTGGGGCACCTACGAACGCAACTGGCGCCACGCCGATCCGTCCGCGCTCGAGGACAACGAACGCCGGCTGCTGGCCGAACTGGCCCGCCTGTTGGGCCGGAAGCCACTGGATGTTTGAGCGCGCACACCATCGCCAGGTGGCCGAGGTGCTCGCGGCGCTGAATGCGCCCCTGCTGGCGGACAACCATTGCCTGTTTGGCGGCGGCACCGCCATCGCGCTGCGCCATGGCGAATACCGCGAGTCGGTGGACATCGACTTCCTCGTGTCCGATGTGGCGGGCTACCGCTGCCTGCGCCAGCTCGCCACCAGCAGCGAGGGGCTGCGCGCGCTGGCCCGGGAAGGCGCGACCTTGCAGCAGGTCCGCGAGGTGCGCGCCGATCAATACGGCATCCGGAGTGCCGTTCGCGTGGACGAGACGGACATCAAGTTCGAGATCGTGCTCGAGGCACGCATCGCACTCGAAGCCCCCGGCGCCGCAGACCGCATCGACGGCATCGCCACCCTCACGCCGCTGGACATGGCGGCGAGCAAGCTGCTCGCCAACTCCGACCGCTGGGCCGACGACAGCGTGTTCAGCCGCGACCTGATCGACCTGGCCATGATGCAGCCCGGCAAGCCCCTGCTGCAGCGCGCGGCATGCAAGGCGCGGCTCGCCTACGGGGACAGCATCGATGCCGATCTTGCGAAGGCGGCCGATGCGCTGCTGGAGCGGCCCGGACGCATGGAGCGGTGCATGCACATGCTGCAGATGACCGCGATCGCGCCGGCCTTGCTGCGCAAGCACATCAAGGCCCTGCTGCCGCGAACGCCGCGCGCGAAGCGCAACCCCGGCACTTGAGAGACACCCGCTGCGATGTACGACCAGCGGCCGCTGCTGAAGTTGTTCAGTGACTGGTTGCTCGCGCAAGCCCGCCAAGGTTGAGAATGCGCGCCATGCCGCGCGACAGCCGCTCCGAGTACGAATGGCGCATGCACAAGGTGCTGACGCACATCGACGACCACCTGGACGAGGCGCTCGATCTCGCGGCGCTGGCCGACGTGGCGCATTTCTCGGCGTACCACTTCCATCGCCTCTTCGCGGCGTGGGCCGGCGAGACGCTGGGCGACTACATCCGGCGCCGCCGCGTGGAGGTGGGCGCATTGCGGCTCGCGACGCAGCCGCGCCTGTCGGTGCTCGAAGCAGCGGTGTCGGTGGGCTTTGGTTCGGGCGAGGCGTTCACCCGCGCGTTCCGTGCGCATTTCGGCAGCGCGCCCAGCGCGTGGCGTGCATCGCACGACTGGTCTTTGCCCTGCGACGACCCCTCCCGCCATAGCAATCCTGATCAGATCGCCTTGCACGGCTTCACGAAGAATGGATCTCCACCGCGCGACGCCGCGCATCATCAGGAGCCACCCGTGAATGTCCAACTGATCACCCGCTCTCCCGTCACCATCGCCTACCTGCGCTACACCGGTCCGTTCGGCGCGCCGGTGGGCGCGTTCTGGGCCGAGAAGGCCGCGCCCTGGATCGGCGCGCACAAGCTGTGGTCGCATGCGCGCTATGGCATCAGCCACGACGACCCGAGCATCACCGCGCCCGAGCACTCGCGCTACGACGCCTGCGTGGAAGTGCCCGACGATTTCGTGCCCGATGGCGGCTTCCAGAAAACGGTGCTGCCGGGCGGACGCTATGCCGCGCTGCGGTTCCAGGGCCTGCCCGAGGAGATCAACGACGCATGGACGCGCCTCATGCGCGACTGGCTGCCCGCGAGCGGCTTCCAGTTCGACAGCCGGCCCGCGTTCGAGTACTACGCGCCCGACATGGCCTTCGACGAGAAGACGAGCGCGTTCGAATGCGACATCTGCATTCCGATCGCGCCGCTCTGAAAGGCGCGGGACGGCAACTGGCCAGCGCGGCGCGATCAGCCCTTCGCGGGCCGGGCGCCTTCCCGCGCATAGGCTTCGATCATCGCCGGAAAGGCGTCCATCGCAGGCAAGGTGCCGAAGCTGTGCTTCGCGGGCGTCGTGGCCCACGGCAATTTTTCGTCGGTCCAGGTTTCCGCAAAGGGCGCGACCCATTCGTGCCGGTCGAGCATGGTGGCGCGCAGGTTGACGAAATAGTCCATGCCCTCGGTGCGCGTGAACATCCAGCTCTTGCAGTGCGGGCAGAAGAAGTGGTGCGACTCCTCGCCGTGCAGGCCGCCGATGACGGGCTCGCCCGACACCACTTCGAAGCCCGGCGCGGGGATCGCCAATGACAGCGAGAACGCACTGGCGCTCATGCGCTGGCAGCCGGTGCAGTGGCAGGCCATGGCCAGCAGCGGCGGTGCGGTGATGCGCAGGCGCACCTGTCCGCAGCGGCAGCCGCCGGTCCAGGGGAGTTGCCAGTCGCTGGCGGTGTCTTGAGGGGTGTGGTTCTGGGTGCTCATGGAATGCTTTCGGGCTTGGTCGTCAGGATGATCGCTCAAGCCGGGCCCGGCCCCACCGAAACCCGCGTCCGAAAACGGCGAGCCCGCATCCGGCCACCGCGCGACACTGCCCGCATGAGTTCTTCCGTCACCGCCCGCATCCACGCCCTCGACTGGCCCCGCATCGATGCCGACCTCGCCGCGCGCGGCTGTGCCGTCACCGGGGCGTTGTTCACGCCTGCGGAATGCGGCGCGCTCACGGCCATGTACGACGAGGGCGCGCGCTTTCGCAGCCGTGTGGTCATGCAGCGCCACGGCTTCGGCCAGGGCGAGTACCAGTACTTCGCGAACCCGCTGCCGTCCAGGCTCGTGGCGTTTCGCAGCGCGCTGTACGAACGCCTTGCGCCGCTGGCCAATGCCTGGGCCACTGCGATGGGCCAGCCGGCCGACTACCCGCCGGACCACGCGGCCTACCTCGCGCGCTGCCACGCAGCGGGACAGCTGCGCCCCACCCCGCTGCTGCTGCGCTACGGCGAGGGCGACTACAACTGCCTGCACCAGGACCTGTACGGCGACCTGCAATTTCCACTGCAGCTCACGGTGCTGTTGAGCCAGCCCGGTGAAGATTTCACGGGCGGCGAGTTCGTGCTGACCGAGCAGCGCCCGCGCATGCAGTCGCGCGCCGAGGTGGTGTCGCTCGCGCAGGGCGAGGCGGTGATCTTCGCGGTGAACCAGCGGCCCGTGGCGGGCACGCGCGGCAGCTACCGCGTGACGATGCGCCACGGCGTGAGCCGCGTGCGCAGCGGACAGCGCCACACGCTGGGCCTGATCTTTCATGACGCGCGCTGAATAGAACGAACGTCCGTTCGCAATCAAGCCCTCGGGCGCAGCAACATCGCACCAAGCGTGCAAAGTTGCACACATGTACCAAATACAGGCGAAAATCCCGCGCGCATCCGGGGGATTGCCAGGATGGCCGGCGCACACGATCGGCCCCGCAACACCCTCCGGACGCCGGACCACGACCTCGTGAGGAGGAGCCGGGGTCCGTTCCGAGTTGTCGTCAGGGAGCTGTATGTACAAGGAATCGTCCGGGCCTCCGGATGCGGCGGGTCGCCCGTCTTTCGCGCACGTCACCACGCCGTTGCCACCGTCTCCGTCACCCTCTTCCGCTGAAATCCCACCGCCCCGGCGCCCCCGTCGCTTCCGGGTCGATGTCGGGTCCATCGTCAGTGCCGTGGCGCTCGCGCAGTCGCTGCTGCTGGTCACGCTGGGCTACTGGGGTTCGCAGCGACTGGTGACGACGATCGGCACCTCGGCGCACAAGTCGAACCACGACCGCACCGAAGACAAGGTGCTGGCCTTCCTGGCCAAGGCCGAGTCGGCGGTCGGCGCGATCGGCAGCTCGCCCAGCCTCACGCCCGCGGGCGAGAACGTGGACCGCACGGCCGAGCTCCTGTGGACGCTGCTGCAGCAATCGCCCGAACTCGACAGCGTGTACGTGGCGAACGTCGAGGGCAAGATGCTGATGGCGCTGCGCTACCCCGTGCCGGCGATCCGGCACATCGCGCGCGGCGACGGCTTCACCACCGAGACCTGGCAGTACAAGCTGCCGCTGGGCTCCGAGGCCGACGTGCAGCAGCGCTTTGCCACGCAGCGCGTGGAGGCCTACCGCAGCAACTACAACCCGACGCAGCGCAGCTGGTTCTTGCAGGCGCGCAAGACGCAGGGGCCGGTCTGGACCGTCCCCTATGTGTTCGCCGCCGCGCAGGAACTGGGCGTGACCTACGCGCTGCCCAGCCAGCGTCGCCAGGCCGAAGGCAGCCCACAGGCGATGGTGGTGGCGGGCGACGTGTCGCTGGGCCGGCTGTCGGAGTTCGTGCGCCTGTTCAGCCGCAACGGCAACGGCAACAGCGCGCTGCTGAGCGCCGACCACAAGGTGCTCGCACGCAGCGACATGCCGGGCGTGCTGCACACGCTGGAAGCGCCCACGGGCGCGCTCGGTGCACTGAACGCACAGATGGTGACCGACGGCATCGCCGGCAGCGGCAGCGACAAGGCCTTCGCCTTCAGCCACGAAGGGCGGCGCTACCTGGTGCAGGCCTCGCGCATTCCCGCCACCGGCTGGCAGCTGGTCAGCTGGGTGCCCGAAGACGTGCTGCTGGGCGGCCTGCGCCGCGCGGTGGCGTGGTCGCTGCTGCTGGCGCTGGTGTTCCTGGGGCTGGCGCTGTACATGTCGCTGAAGCTGTCGAAGCTGGTGACGGCACCGGTCGAGAACCTCTCGCGCATCGCGCACCGCATCGGCCGCCTCGAGCTCGACGACCTGCCGCGCGAGCCGAGCCGCGTGCTCGAGATCCAGCACCTGGACCAGGCGCTCGACGACTCGGCGCGCAGCCTCAAGGCCTTCAGCAAGTTCGTGCCGGTGGACGTGATCAACCAGCTGGTGGCGCAGGGCCACGCGCTCGCGCCCAACGGCTCGCCGCGCCAGGTGACGGTGATGTTCACCGACGTGGAAGGCTTCACGTCGATTTCCGAATCGATCGCGGCCGACGTGCTGGTGCGCCAGCTGACCGACTACTTCAACCTCGCGGCCGCGGTGTTCGCGCGCCACGGCGGCGTGATCGACAAGTTCATCGGCGACGGCATCATGGTGCTGTGGGGCGCGCCGGCCGACCTGGAAGACGCCGAGTACAAGGCCTGCCGCGCCGCGCTCGAGCTGCACGCCGAGATGCACCAGCTCAACCGGCAGTGGGCCGAACAGGGCCTGCCCGAGTTCCGCACGCACATCGGCATTCACACGGGCGTGGTGGTGGCGGGGGTGCTGGGCTCGAACGACCGACTGTCGTACACGGCGTTCGGCGACGTGGTGAATGTGGCGAGCCGCATCGAAGGCGCGAACCGCCAGCTGGGCACGCGCATGCTGATCTCGGAGGTCACCTACGCGGCGCTGAACGGCCGGCTGGCCACACGGCGCATCGAAGAGCTGGTGGAGCTGCGCGGCCGGCAGACGCGCATGGTGCTCCACGAATTGCTGACCTGATCTGTCCGGCCTGACCCGCGCGAACCTCGCGCGGGTGGGTCGATCAGCGCGAAGGGCGCGGCGGCGCAGGTGGCGTGGCCACGCGCACCAGCATCAGGTTGGCGGTCGTGCCGTTGCCCTGCGTGAGCACCGAATACTGCGTGTCGTTGATGAACAGCAGCTGCTCGCCGCGCGTGATGCGCGCCGCGACGGCGTAGCGCATGCGCGGGTCGATGCGCGCGGCATCGACGCTGAGCTCGAAGGCGAAGGGCGGCTGCTTGCCGTTGGCGGGAATGCGCTGCTCGGCGAGCACGACCGAGGGCGCGTCCATGCGCGACACGTCGAGCAGTTGCACGCGCACTTCGGCCGCGGGGTCGAGTGCGATGCGCTCGCGGTAGGCCACGGTGCCCGTCACGCGCAGCGGCGCGGCGGCGGGCTGGGCCGGCGTGCCGGGCGAGCCGCCCGCGCAGGCGCTCAGGACGGAGGCGCCGGCAACGGCGGAGAGCATGAGGAGGCTGGTGCGTCTTTTCATCGCCCCATTATGCGGAGGCCCGCTGTGCGGCGAAAGCCACATACCAGTCCAGGCTGCCGGGGTTTGCCATCGCCTCGCGGTTCACGACCTTCTCGATGGGCTGGCCCAGCAGCAGCTTCTTGATCGGCAGCTCCTGCTTCTTGCCCGACAGCGTGCGCGGAATCTCGGCCACCTGGAAGATGTCGTTGGGCACGAAGCGCGGCGACAGCGATGTCTTGATCGCACTGTTGATGCGCGTGCGCATGGCGTCGTCGAGCGCCACGCCGGGGCGCAGCACCACGAACAGCGGCATGTAGCTGTCGCGGCCCAGGTATTCGAGATCGACCACCATCGAGTCGAGCACCTCGGGCAGGCCTTCGACCGCGCTGTAGATTTCGCTGGTGCCCATGCGCAGGCCTTGGCGGTTGATGGTGGCGTCGCTGCGGCCGTAGATGATGCAGCCGCCGTCGCTGCCGACCTTGATCCAGTCGCCGTGGCGCCACACGCCCGGGTAGGTGTCGAAGTAGCTCGACACATAGCGCGCGTTGCCTTCGTCGCCCCAGAAGTACAGCGGCATCGACGGAATGGGCTGCGTGCACACCAGCTCGCCGACCTCGCCGATGACCGGCTGGCCCTGCTCGTTCCAGGCTTCGACCGCGTGGCCGAGTTCGCGGCACTGCATCTGGCCCGGCACTTCGGGCAGCTCGCGATTGCCGCCGACGAAGGCGCCGCAGAAGTCGGTGCCGCCCGAGATGTTGCACCACCACACCGCCTTCGAGCCCGCGTCGAGGATCTGCTGCGAGCCCCAGCGCTGCACCTCGTCGGGCAGCGGCGAGCCGGTGCTGCCCAGGGCGCGCACGCGCGACAGGTCGCCGCAGTCTTTCGCGACGAGCCCCGCCTTCATGCAGTTGGTGAAGTAGGCCGCGCCCGCGCCGAAGAAGGTGACGCGGTGCTTCGCCACGAAGCGCCACAGCACGCCCCAGTCGGGCTTCTCCTTGCTGCCCGCCGGGTTGCCGTCGTAGATGCAGATGGTGGCGCCGAAGGCCAGGCCCGAGAGCTGCGAGTTCCACATCACCCAGCCCGTGGAGCTGTACCAGTGGTAGCGCTCGCCGAGGTTGTTGGCGCCGTAGCTCGCGCCCACGTCGTTGTGCAGGCCGCAGGCGTGCATGGTCAGCAGGATGCCGCCCTGCCCGTGCACGATGGGCTTGGGCAGGCCCGTGGTGCCGCTTGAATAGACGATCCAGATCGGGTGGTCGAAGGGCAGCCACTCGGGCTCGAAGGCAGCGACTTCGGCATCGTCGCGCGCGATGGCCTGCTGCCATTCGACGTCGTGCACCACCGCGTTCGCAGCAAAGGGCGACTGCACGAGCAGCAGCTTCTGCACGCTCGGCAGCTGGCCGCGCAGCTCCTGCAGCACGGTGCTGCGATCGAGCGGCTTGCCGCCGTAGTGCACGCCGTCGACCGCGATCAGCAGCGTGGGTTCGATCTGGCGGAAGCGGTCGGCCACGGCGGCCGTGCCCATGTCGGGCGCGCACACGCTCCACACCGCGCCGATGCTGGAGCACGCGAGGAACGCCACCATGGTCTCGGGCACGTTCGGCATGTAGGCGGCCACGCGGTCGCCGCGGCGCACGCCGAGCGACTTCAGCGTGAGCGCCACCGAGGCCACCTGCCGGCGCAGCTCGGGCCAGGACAGCTCGCGCACCTCGCCGCGTTCGTTGTCGCTCACGATGGCGGGCAGGCCTGCCGCATGGGCCGCATCGGCGTGGCGCAGCACCTCGCGCGTGTAGTTGACCTGCGCGCCGGGGAACCAGCGCGCGCCGGGCATGCGGCGTTCGGCGAGCACCGCGGTGTGCGGCGTGGGCGAGCGCAGGCCGGCGTAGTCCCAGATGCTCTGCCAGAAGGCGTCCAGGTCGGTGACGGACCAGCGCCACAGCGCGTCGTAGCTGTCGAAGGCCAGGCCGCGCGTGTCGCGCAGCCAGTTCTGATAAAGGCGGATCTGGGGGATGTTGGGAGCGGGCATGCCACGAGCGTAGCGCCGCGAACGGCCGTGCTCAATGAGGGTTGACCTCAGGGTTTGTACGTGTGTTCAACATTTTTGTACAGCCGTTCAATACGCCCCCATGAACGCTCGCACACCGCCGGCCCGAAAACGCAGTGCCTCGCCTGTATCACGCGCTCCGACCGTCGCGCCCGAGGCCGCGCGGCCCGACCGTCGACAGGCGATCCTGCTGGCGGCCGAGAAGCTCTTCGCGCAGCACGGCTACCACGCCGTGACGATCCGCCAGATCGCCGAAGAAGCCGGCGTGCCGCTCGCGCTGGTGGGCTACTACTTCGGCCCGAAGCACGAGCTGTTCCACGCGATCTTCGAACACTGGAGCCACAGCATCGAGGAGCGGCTCGCGCGCCTGGCGGCCGTGACCATCGACCCCGACGACGCGCGCACGCTGCCGCGCATCATCGAAGCCTTCACCGCGCCCGTGCTGGCGCTGCGCGCGAGCACCGAAGGCGAGTACTACGCACTGCTGGTGGCACGCGAGCTGTACCACGCCACCGAAGAAGCCGACCGCGTGCTGCGCGGCTACTTCGATCCGCTGGCCGAGGCCTACATCGACGCACTGCACGTGGCGCTGCCGCACGCCACGCGCAGCCAGGTCGCATGGGGCTACCAGTTCGCGCTGGGCGCGCTGCTGCACCACCTGACCGACAGCCGCATCGAACGACTCTCACGCGGCGAGAACACACGCGCCGACCCGGCCGTGGCGCCGATGCTCGTGAACTTCATCGCCGGCGGCCTGCGCGCCGCGCTGCCGAAACCGAAGGCCACGTCGAAGGCCCCCGCCGCCAAGTCCTCACGCACGAAAAAGACCATCCCCAGGAGACCCCAGCCATGATGAATAGACGCACCCTGCTGTCGGCGCTCGCGGCCGCATCGGCCACCGCCTCGTTGCCTTCGCGCGCCCAGCAGGCCCACCCGAAGATCGTGTTCGGCTACACGGCGGTGACCGACTTCGCCTCGGTCTTCGTGGCGGCCGAAGAGGGCTACTTCAAGAAGCGCAGCCTCGACGTGGAGCTGAAGTTCATTCCGCTGAACTCCACCATCCCGGCCGCGCTGCAGTCCGACTCGCTGCAGATCGGCGGGCCCACGCCCTCGGTGTTCCTGCAGGCGGTGGACGGCGGACTCGACCTCGTGCTGGTGGCCGGCGGCGGCCTCACCTCGAAGACGATCACGGGCTTCGGCCTGGTGGCGCGCGCGGGCTCGGGCATCAAGAGCGCGCAGGACTGCGTGGGCAAGAAGATCGGCGTACCGGGGCTCGGTGCCTTCCTGCACGTGACCTTCCGCGCGTGGCTGAAGGACAGCGGCGTCGACTACCGCAAGGTCAATTTCATCGAGGCCGCGTTCCCCCAGCATGCCGACCTGCTGCGCGGCGGCTCGGTCGACGCGGTGGTGTCGGCCGACCCGTTCATGAGCCGCATCACCGAGAGCGGCGCGGGCTACGTGGCCTCGTACTACTCGACCTTCCTGCCCGAGAACAACCAGACCATCGTGCACGCGGCCAAGCGCGAGTGGGTGGCGAAGAACCCCGCCACGGCGCGCGCCTTCCGCGAGGCGCTGGTCGAGGCCGGCGCCTTCATCCAGCAGCCGAAGAATGACGCGAAGGTCCGCACGGCCATCGGCAAGTACATCAAGCTGCCGCCCGAGGTGCTGGCCAAGGTGCAGGTCTCGCCGCCCGGCCCGGTCGTCACCGACAAGCAGCTGGGCTACTGGACCGGGCTCATGAAGGAGCAGGACATGCTCAAGACGAACATCGACGTTGCGAAGCTGATCGCCAAGTGAGCGCGGCCGCCGATTCCTTTTTGCGCTTCGACGGCGTCACCATCCGCCTCGGCGGGCGCGAGATCCTGTCGCCCACCTCGTTCGACGTGGCGCGCGGCGAGTTCGTGTGCATCGTCGGCCCGAGCGGCTGCGGCAAGACCACGCTGCTGCGCGCGGCCAGCGGCCTCGTCACGGCCAGTGCCGGCGAGGTGCGGCGCAAGGGCGTTCCGATGACGGCGCCCTCGCGCGAAGTGGCCTTCGTGTTCCAGGACTACGGCCGCGCGCTGCTGCCGTGGCGCACGGTCGAGGGCAACGTGAGCCTGGCGCTCGAAGCGGCCGGCGTGCCCGCGGCCGAGCGCGCGCCGCGCATTGCCGACGTGCTCGGCAAGGTCGGGCTCGCCAAGCACGCGCACAAGTTTCCGGTGCAGCTGTCGGGCGGCATGCAGCAGCGCGCGCAGATTGCCCGCTGCCTCGCGCAGAAGCCCGAGCTGATGATGATGGACGAGCCCTTCGGCGCGCTCGATGCACTCACGCGCCAGAGCCTGCAGGACGAGCTCGCGCGGCTGGTGCGCGACGACGGGCTCACGGTGCTGTTCGTCACGCACGACCTGGAAGAAGCCATCTACCTCGGCGACCGCGTGATCGCGCTGCAGGCCAACCCCGGGCCGGGACGGCCGAGCCTGGCGCGGATGATCGACGTGAAGATCCCGCGTCCGCGCGACCAGCTCACGACCAAGGAGCATCCGGAATACCTGCAGTTGCGGCGTGAGCTGTTCGCCTTCATCGAGCAGGGCCATGACTGAAGGCCGTCTCTTTCGCTGGTTGCGGCCGTGGGTGTTTCCCGCGCTGCTGGTCGGCGCCTTCGAGTGGTACGCGCGGCGCGCAGCGGCCTTGGGCAGCGATGCGCTCGCACCGCCGAGCGCAGCGGCCAAGGCCTTCGTCGGCGCCGCGATGGACGGCTCGCTCTGGCAGGCCACGGGCTTCACGCTGGGTACGGCGGCACTCGGCCTGCTGTTGGGTGCGGTGCTCGGCATTGCATTCGGGCTGGTGCTCGGGCTCTCGCGCCGCGCGGCGCAGCTGGGCGCCGTGTCCATCGAGGTGCTGCGCCCCGTGCCGTCGGTCGCGCTGATCCCGCTCGCGATGCTGGGCTTCGGTTTCGGCGTGCGCATGGAAGTGGCCATCGTCGCCTTCGCCACCTTCTGGCCGCTGCTGGTGCTGGTGCAGTCGGCGGTGCAGCAGATCGAGCCCCGGCTGCTCGAGGTGAGCCGCGTGCTCGGGCTGTCGGCGCGCGAACGCGCCTTCAAGATCGTGCTGCCGGCCATCGTGCCTCGCCTGTTCGTCGCGCTGCGCCTGGGCGTGGCGGTGGCGCTGGTGGTGGCGGTGACGGTCGAGATCGCCGCCAATCCGCACGGCATGGGCTACGCCATGATGATCGCGCAGCAGAGCTTCGACCCCGCGCTGATGCTCGCGTGGCTGGGCTGGATCGGCGTGGTGGGCTTCGCGGTCAACGCGGGCATGGTGCGCCTGCAAGCCTGGGTCGCGCGACGCATGGGGGTGCAGCCATGAACAACAACCGCAACGGCCGACTGGGCCTGGGGTGGCTGGGCTCGGTGGGCGTGCTGCTCGCGCTGGTCGCGCTGTGGTGGGTTGCGAGCAACGCGGGCTGGGTCAGCCGCGTGTTTTTGCCGACGCCGCAGGCCACGTTCGCGAGCCTGCTCGAAGGGCTCAATCTCTCTGCGGGCAACGATGGCAACGGCGAACTGCTGGCCTTCACGCAGGCCACGGTCGGCCGCATGGTCGAAGGCTGGCTGCTGGCCTCGCTCTTCGGCGTGCTGCTGGGCGCGGCCATCGGCGTGTCGCCCTCCGTGCGCGCGTGGGTGCAGCCGACGCTGGAGTTCATCCGCCCGCTGCCCGCCTCGGCGCTGCTGCCGCTGGCCATTTCGATCTTCGGGCTGAACCCCGGGATGGTGCTCTTCGTGGTCGCCTTCGGCGCGATGTGGCCGGTGCTGCTGGCCACGGTGCACGGCTTCGCGGCGGTGGAGCCGCGCCTGTCGGAGGTGGCGCGCTGCCTGCAGATGTCTCGCACCGCGTACATCTGGAAGATGGGCCTGCCCAACGCCATGCCCGACATCCTGGCCGGCATGCGGCTGGCGCTAACCATCGCGCTGATCGTCGCGGTGGTGGGCGAAATGATCGCCTCGCAAAGCGGCCTGGGCCAGGCCATCCTGCTGGCGGCGCGTGCCTTCCGCGCCAGCGACCTGTTCGCCGGCATCGTGCTGCTCGGGCTCATCGGCTTCGTGAGCAACGCGCTGCTGGCCTTGGCCGAGAAGCGCCTGTTGCGCTGGCAGCAGCCCTGACCGATTCGATCGATTCCTTCAAAACCTACACCCCACAAGGAGCCTCGCCATGCCACGCAAGTTCGTCGACCTGTCGATCTTTCTCGAAAACGACGTGCTGTCCGATCCGCCGGCCTTCGCGCCGAAGATCCAGTACTTCACGCACGACAACACCTTCGAGCAGATCGAGCCCTTCTTTCCGGGCCTGAAGAAAGAAGACCTGCCCGACGGCGAAGGCTGGGCCGTGGAGCTGGTGCAGCTGTCCACGCACAACGGCACGCACCTCGACGCGCCGTATCACTTTCACTCGACGATGGACAAGGCGCTGGGCGAGAAGAAGCCCGCCATCGCCATCCACGACGTGCCGCTCGAATGGTGCTTCCAGCCCGGCGTGAAGCTCGACTTTCGCCACTTCGCCGACGGCTATGTGGTGACGGCCGCCGACGTCGAGGCCGAGCTCAAGCGCATCAACCACACGCTGAGCCCGCTGGAGATCGTGGTGGTCAACACGCGCGCCGGCTCGCGCTACGGCAACCCCGACTACGTGTCGGCCGGCGCGGGCATGGGCTACGAAGCCACCATGTACCTGCTGGAACGCGGCGTACGCCTCACGGGCACCGACGCGTGGAGCTGGGACGCGCCCTTCGTGCACACCGCCAAGAAGTACGGCGAGACGCACGACGCCTCGCTGATCTGGGAAGGCCACAAGGCCGGGCGCGACATCGGCTACTGCCACATCGAGAAGCTGCACAACCTCGAGGCGCTGCCGCCCACGGGCTTCTTCATCAGCTGCTTCCCGCACAAGATCCGCGGCGCGTCGGCGGGCTGGACGCGCGCGGTGGCGATCTTCGACGACGCGCTGATGGCGTCGGTGTGAACATGATCGAACTCAACCACACGCACGACGCCGGCGCCCGCAGCTGGGTCGCCTCGGCCAACGTGGCGGGCAGCGACTTTCCGGTCCAGAACCTGCCGTATGCGATGTTCCGCCGCACCGGCAGCCCCGAGCCGTTTCGCGGCGGCGTGGCCATCGGCGACCAGGTGCTCGACCTCGCGGCGCTGGCCGCGGGCTCGCACGTCGACGGCCTGGCGCTCGATGCGGCGCGCGCCGCCGCCCTGCCCGCGCTGAACGATTTCTTCGCGCTCGGCCCGCCCGCCTGGCAGGCGTTGCGTCATGCGGTCTTCGCGCTGCTGCACAGCGACGCGCCGGCCGCGACGGTGGACGACCTGCGCGGCTGCCTCGTGCCGCAGGCCGAGGTCGAATACACCGTGCCCGCGCGCATCGGCGACTACACCGACTTCTACACCTCGATCGACCACGCGCTGAACATCAGCCGCCTGATGAACCCCGACGGCGACGTCACGCCCAACTTCCGCTGGGTGCCGACCGCGTACCACGGGCGCGTGTCGACCATCGGCGTGAGCGGCCAGCGCTTTCACCGGCCGATGGGCCAGGCCATGGCGCCCGGCGCGAAGGCGCCGACCTACCAGGCCTGCGCGCGGCTCGACTACGAGCTGGAGCTGGGCGTGTGGATCGGCCAGGGCAATGCGCAGGGCGAGGCGATTCCACTCGCGCGCGCGGAAGACCACATCTTCGGTCTCTGCCTGCTCAACGACTGGTCGGCGCGCGACATCCAGTTCTGGGAAATGGCGCCGCTCGGGCCCTTCCTTGCAAAGAACTTCGCCACCACGATCTCGCCGTGGATCGTGACGATGGAAGCGCTGGCGCCCTACCGCCAGGCGTGGACGCGGCCCGTGAACGAGCCGCAACCGCTGGCCTACCTGGAGAGCAGCGCGAACCGCGAAGGCGGCGCGCTCGACATCCGGCTCGAGGTCTGGCTCGAAAGCGAAAAGGCGCACGCGCAGAAGACCGGGCCATCGCGCCTGTCGGCCACGAGCTTCAAGCACCAGTACTGGAGCATTGCGCAGATGGTGGCGCACCACACGGTGGGCGGCTGCAGCCTGAACCCGGGCGACCTGTTCGGCAGCGGCACCATCTCGGGCCCCGGCGAGGGCGAGGCCGGCGCGATCATCGAGCTGACGCGCGCGGCCCAAACCCCGGTGACGCTGGCCAACGGCGAGACGCGCGGTTTCCTGGAAGACGGGGATGCGGTGCTGCTGCGCGGCTGGTGCGAGAAGCCCGGCCATGCGCGCATCGGTTTCGGCGAGAGCCGGGGGACCGTGCTGCCGGCGCGAGGTTGAAAGCGACGCGCCAATGAAAAAGGCCACCTGGTGAGGTGGCCTTTTCATGCGATTTGGAGCGGGAAAAGAGTCTCGAACTCTCGACCTCAACCTTGGCAAGGTTGCGCTCTACCAACTGAGCTATTCCCGCGTGAGCCTCAGATTATAGGGTGGTTTGAGGCGGTTTGCCATCTTCCCCCGAAAAAATTTGAAATCAGGCCCCGAACACCAGCGCGCGGTGCATCGACACCCCGGCGAACAGCCCGTCGGCCGAGGCCAGCGTGGCGTTGGAAAAAGCCATCGCCACATCGCCCGCCGCGTACACGCCGGGCACCGTGGTCGTCTTCATCGCATCGACGCGCAGCACCGGGCCCGTGGGGCCGTCGTCGAACGCGCAGCCCAGCTGCGCGGCCAGCGGACTGGTCGGCCGCGTGTGCGGCGCCACGAACAGCGCCTCGATCGGCACGCGCCAGCCGTTGTCCAGGCGCACGGCCGCCAGGTCCGTCCCCTGCCCTTCGAGGCCGGCGATGCGCCCGGACTCCACGGCCACGCCGCGCGACTGCAGCCGGGCGCGTGCCTCGACATCCGGCCCTGCGTCGCCATTCAGGAAGAGCGTGGTCGGGCCCCACTCGGCGATCAGCAACGCGTGGTCCGGCGGGTGCGCGCTGTGAAAGAGCACGCCCAGCGGACGGTCGCCGAACTCGTAGCCGTGGCAATAGGGACAGTGCAGCACACTCTTTCCCCAGCGCTCGCCGAGGCCCGCAATGTCCGGCAGGCCGTCCTGCACGCCGAAGGCCAGCAGCAGCTTGCGCGTCGACAGCTGTTCCCCGCCGTTCAATAAAACCGTGAAGCCCTCCGCGCCATCGGCCGTCGCCGCAGTCACCGTGCCTTCGACGAAGGTGACCGACGGATAGGCAAGCAGCTTGTCGCGCGCATCGGCAATCATCTGCAGCGGCGGCATGCCGTCCTGCCCGAAGAAGCCGTGCGAGGCGGCGGCGAAGCGGTTGCGCGGCGCGCCCGCGTCGACCACGCAGACCTTCCTGCGTGCGCGCGCCAGTTGCATGGCGGCGGAGAGGCCGGCAAAGCTGCCGCCCACGATGAGTGCGTCATGGCGCATGTGCGATGTCCTTCGCGGTGAAGCCGCCACCCGTCATGCGGCGATGAAAGTCCCTGGCGAGATCGGCCAGCGTGATCCCGTTGAGCCGCCGCAGCAGCAGCGCCTCGGCCTCCTGGCACGCCCCGTCGAGCGCCGCGTTCACCGCCTGCTCGACGATGCAGCCCGGGCTCTCGGTGCGGTTGCCCATGGCCAGCAGCGCAGGCGCGCCGACGGCGTTGTGGATGTCACCCAGCGTCACCGAATTCAACGAACACGACAGCACCCAGCCGCCGCCATGCCCCTTGGCCGAGCTGACGAAGCCGGCCTGCCGCAGCCCCGCCATGAGCCGTCGCACGACCACGGGGTTGGTCTGCATCGCCGCGGCGAGCGCCTCGGAGGTGATGGGGGCGTCCAGCTCGGCCATGTGCAGCAGCACGTGGAGCACGCCGGAAAGCTTGCTGTCTCGTTTCATGCAACATTATGAGTTGCATGTTTTGAAAAGAGCACTCAAAGACGATCTAACCCGCTGCTGCCGCGAGGTCTTTACACCTCGCCTTCCCCAGTGAAAATCGGAAAAATCCTCCCTTGTATTCGACTGGCATCAAGCGTAGATTTCCCCTCGCTTGGGCTATGTGGGTGCACTCGTCAAAGGTGGAACTGCGGGAACGTAGTTCGTGGAGATCGAAAGATTTCTAGCATCTGCCAGGGCATGCGGTCTTTGTGAGGTCCGTCGTCCGCAATGACGATCAGGCCACGGAAATTCTGTTCGTCCCGGCAGCTTCGGCTTCCGATGAGCTTGGCGCCGAAATTTATGGCCCAGAGGTAAAACTGCTGGCGCTCTCCCATTTTCTTCAACCCTGATGAGAGGCTTCACATGTTGTGAGGTCGGGTCGAAGAAGGAGTCATGAAATGACTAAGAAGAAACGAAGACGCCCAAGTCGCCAGCAGGCATCCAGGAAACCAGCGGGTGCCAGGATTGCTCGAAGTGTGGTGTGGCTTGCGAGGCTCATCTACCTGCTTCTGGAAATCTGGGACAAGCTGATGGATGTCCTCTGGACCAGTTATTCAACGCATGCGGCTGGTACCAACATTCGCTGCGGCCGATAGACATGAGCACGCCGCTCTTCACCCGCCACCAATGAGGGCGACTTGTCCGCCACTCGAAGCCACCCGCTGAACCAGAGTCCGCTCTACAAGATGAAGAGCAAGCGAAAACTGGCGTCCGTTCTCCTTTCCAAGGTTCCCAGTCTTCAAGCGTTGGCCAATCGGAAAGAGAACTACCGGTCCTTTGAAGTCACTTACGCCGGAAAGAAAAGGGCGGTGGAGCTGCCGAGGCCACCGCTGGCCAGGCTCCATAGAAGAGTGTTCGAGATGCTCGACTGCATCGAAAAGCCGGACTACCTGCATTCCGGTCGCAAGCATCGTTCCTACATCACGAACGCGCAAGTGCACGTGGGCTCAGTGCCATTGGTCAAGCTTGATATCCGCAAGTTTTATGCATCGGTCACTTCCGCTCATGTTTTTCGCTTTTTCCACGATGTCCTTGAGTGCAGTCCTGATGTCGCCGGCCTTCTAGCCAAGCTCTGCATGTCGAATGGACATCTTCCGATCGGTAGCAGTGCGAGTCAGCTGTTGGCGTTCTTCTCGGCAAAGCCGATGTTCGATGAGCTGCATCAACACTCACTCGAAAACGGCGTCAGGGACAGTTACTACGTGGATGACTTGACGTGGTCAGGTACCAACGCGACTCCCCGCTTTCTATGGGACGCGAAGAAGATCGTTCACCGTCATGGCTTCAAGTACCACGGCGACCGCGCTTACACCGCTCATCAGCGAAAGCTGGTGACTGGCGTACTGATTGTCGGAAATCGCATGACAGTCCAAGCGAAGCGCGAGTTCGATTTCTGGAAAGCCGTGCACACGCTAGATGAGCAAGAGCCGGCGGCGAGATTGCGCGAAATCAATGGCCTCATCGGCAAGGCAGTCGCCAACTCGCAAATCGACGACCGCTTCCTCTCGCGATTGCGGAGATTGCGCGCGCGCAAAGCAGAGTTACAGCGTGTGCTTCGCAGAGATTCGCAGCGTGCAAATTCAGTATCGGCGCTCTCCTTCAACTGATCGCGTCGGAGAGCACCCTCAGGCGAGTCCAAGCAAACGGGGCCCTAACGCACGAGCCCCCCATTCCGCCGACGGTCGATTCCCACAGCGTCGAGCGAACGCGCCGCACATGGCGACAACCTGCCGGCCCGTCATGGTTGCCCCCGAATCGATCGAACCCCGGTCGGTTCTGCAAACCGTGACTCAGCAACGAAAGGAACTGTCACTCATGACTACACATGCAACCAACCGCATCTTCATCGGCGCCATGCTGGCGGGCCTGCTGGCCCTCGGCGGGACGGCCCAGGCGCAAGGCGTCGGGGTCGGCGTGGGGGTCAACGCCGATGTGAAGGCCTCGGGCAGCACCAGCGCGACGCCACAAGGCGGCGCAGCAGGCGCACGCACGCAGACCGGTGCGTCGGCCGATGCCAACGCGGACACCTCCACCTCCGGCGCGACCGGCGGCGTGGGCAATGCCGTCGGTGGCGTGCTCGGCACGGCCACGGGTGCGGTCGGCGGTGCCACGGGCGCCGTGGGCGGCGCGACGCAAGCCGTCGGCGGTGTGACCAACACCGTAGGCAGCACCGTGAACAGCGCGACCGGTGCCGCTGGCGCCGTGGGCGGCGCCGTGAAACCGGCCACGGCCGGTGCCAAGGCGAGCGGCAAGGCGCAGGGCTCGGGCGCGGTCGACCTGCACAAGAAGTAAGTCGCACCCCGCATCGCTGCAGCGGCCGGACGCGGCGGCTGCAGCGCATCGCTCCGCAAGAAGAAATCAAGCCCGCAGCGCTAGCGCGTTGCGGGCTTGTGTCGTTCAGAGGTCGGGTGCGGGCAGCTTGAAGAGGCTGGTGACTTCGGTGTCGAGCACCACGAGCGCGCGCTGGTTGAACAGCCGCCAGCGCCAGCGCAGGATGCCGAGCGTGGGGCGCTTCTCGGAACGGCGCACCTCGATCACGTCGGCCACGAGCCGCAGCGCATCGCCGGGTCGCACGGGGTTCGGCCAGCGCACGTGCTCGAGCCCGGGCGACGCGAACGATTCGGAACCGGCCAGCGCCGCCTCGACCACCAGCCGCATCGCGATGGAGCAGGTGTGCCAGCCGCTCGCGATGAGCCCGCCGAAGGGGCTGCCTGCCGCCGCCTCGGCGTCGGTGTGAAACCACTGCGGGTCGTAGGCCCGCGCGAACTGCACGAGTTCGGCTTCGGTGAGCACATAAGGCCCGGCCTCGATGACCTGGCCTGCGTGGAAGTCGGCGAACTGCATCCGCCGCAGCTTAGTACGTTTCGAGGTGCAGGCGGCCTTCGCGCTTGAGTTGCGCGCCGACGGTGTCCCAGTCGAGCCCCGCTTCCTTCGCCACGTCGCGCAGTGCGAGCACCACGCCCTCTTCCATGCTCTTGAGGCCGCACACGTAGAAATGGCTGGCGCCGTCCTTGAGCAGCGCGGCCAGGTCGGCGGCGCGTTCGCGCATCAGGTCCTGCACGTAGCGCTTGGGTTGGCCCGGCGTGCGCGAGAACGCGAAGTTGATGTCGATGAAGTCTTTCGGCAGCGATTGCAGCGGGCCGAAGTACGGCAGCTCCTGCTGCGTGCGCGCGCCGAAGAACAGCATGAGCTTGCCGCCTTCGAACTTGCCGCTCTTGCGCAGGCGCCTGCGCCATTCGGTCATGGCGCGCATGGGGGCGCTGCCGGTGCCGGTGCAGATCATCACGATGTGCGACTTGGGGTGATTCGGCATCAGGAACGAGGCGCCGAAGGGCCCCACCACCTGCACGGTGTCGCCCACCTTGAGGTCGCACACGTAGTTGGAGCACACGCCGCGCACCGGGTCACCCTCGTGGTCCTCGGTGACGCGCTTCACGGTGAGCGAGACGTTGTTGTAGCCGGGCCGCTCGCCGTTGCGCGGGCTGGCCACCGAGTACTGGCGCGCATGGTGGCGCTTGCCGATGGCGTCGACGCCCGGCGGCACGATGCCGATCGACTGGCCTTCGAGCACCGGGAACGGCACCACGCCGAAGTCGAGCACGATGTGGTGGGTCTCGCTGTCGAAGCCGGCCTCGGTGCAGTTGAAGTTGCCCACCACGGTAGCGGTGGTCGGCGTCTTCGGCGGAAAGAGGTTGGTGTAGGCGTGCGCGGCCGACCAGGGCGGCACGCTGGCGCCGTACTGCGCGGAGTTGAAGACAGGCTCGGTGGCTTCGGCGGCCGCCTGGGCCTGCGTCTGTGCGGGCACTTCCGCGGCCGAAGCGGCTGCGCCGGACACGCCCGCGGCTTCGAGTTCTTCAGGCGACAACTCGGCGGGCAGTTCTTCCCACGTGAGCTGCTCTTCGATGGTGTACGCACGCACCAGCGGCATGGTGCGCCAGTTGTCGATCGAGCCCGTGGGGCACGGCGAGATGCAGGCCATGCAGCCATTGCAGACGTCCGCACGCACGACATAGTTGTTGTCGTCGTGCGTGATCGCGTTCACGGGGCAGGTCGCCTCGCAGGTGTTGCAGCGGATGCAGATCTCGGGGTCGATCAGGTGCTGCTTGATGACCCCGGCTTCAACGACCATGTCCATGTTGTTCTCCATGCCCTCGCCGTGGGGACGAGGGCTTCATATCCAGGTGCTCAGCCGAAACGCACGTACTCGAAATCGACGGGCTGGCGGTTGATACCCATCACCGGCGGCGAGATCCAGCCTGCGAACTTGCCCGGCTCGATCACGCGGCCCATCAACGATGCCACGAAAGCGAAGTCTTCGGAACTCGGCAGCCATTCGTCGCGCTTGGCGGCCCATTCGATGTCGTTCACCACGCGGCCCTCGGGCGACATCTTGATGCCGGCGAGTGCGCCGATCTGGCGGTTGAAGGCCTTGTGCGGCACGACCAGGCGGGTGGGAATGCCGGCCTTCTCTAGCACCTTGTTCCAGCGGCCGACGCCGGCCACCGAGTCCTTGATGAAGTCGTCGCGCAGCACTTCGTTCAGGGCGTTGAGCATAGGCACGTCCTTCTCGACGAGCTGGCCGTCCTTCACCTCGAGCACCTTGTAGGTCTGGCCCTTGAGCACGTGATCGTCGTCGCGCTTGCCTTCTTCGTAGCGGCCCTTCAGGCCCGAGCTGTAGAAGATGGCGGCGTTGCTCGACTGGTCGGCGCCGAACAGGTCGATGGTCACCGAGTAGTGGAAGTTCAGGTAGCGCTGGATGGTGCCCAGGTCGATGCAGCCGGCGGCGCGGATCTTCTGCGCGTCGTCGGTCTTGAGCTCGTTCATCACCTGCGCGGTGCGCGCGATGACGCGCGACACGCCGCTCTCGCCCACGAACATGTGGTGCGCCTCTTCGGTCAGCATGAACTTCGTGGTGCGCGCCAGCGGGTCGAACGCACTCTCGGCCAATGCGGCCAGCTGGAACTTGCCGTCGCGGTCGGTGAAGTAGGTGAACATGAAGAACGCGAGCCAGTCGGGCGTCTTCTCGTTGAAGGCGCCCAGGATGCGCGGGTTGTTGGCGTCGCCCGAGGTGCGCTGCAGCAGCGCGTCGGCCTCTTCGCGGCCGTCGCGGCCGAAGTGCTTCTGCAGCAGGTAGACCATGGCCCACAGGTGGCGGCCTTCTTCGACGTTGATCTGGAACAGGTTGCGCAGGTCGTACATCGACGGCGCCGTGAGGCCCAGGTGGCGCTGCTGCTCGACCGACGCGGGCTCGGTGTCGCCCTGCGTGACGATGATGCGGCGCAGGTTGGCGCGGTGTTCGCCGGGCACGTCCTGCCAGACCTTCTCGCCCTTGTGGTCGCCGAAGTGCACTTCGCGGTTGGCGTCGCCCGGGTTCAGGAAGATGCCCCAGCGGTAGTCGCGCATCTTCACGTGGCCGAACTGCGCCCAGCCCTGCGGGTCGACGCTCACGGCGGTGCGCAGGTACACCTCGTGGTTGGTGGAGCCCTCGGGGCCCACGTCGTCCCACCAGTTGATGAAGTTGGGCTGCCAGCCTTCGAGCGCGCGCTGCAGCGTGCGGTCTTCGCCGAGGTTGACGTTGTTGGGGATCTTCTCGCTGTAGTTGATCGTGCTCATCGTTGTTCCTTGGGTTGTGCGGACTGCTCTGTGCTCAAACGCGGTTCAGGTCGAAGCCGGCTTTCTGGCCGGTGCCGTAGACCTTCAGCGCGCCCTTTTCGCCGACGGCGTTGGGGCGGTTGAAGATCCAGTTCTGCCAGGCCGTGAGGCGGCCGAAGATGCGGGTGGCCATGTTCTCCTTGCTGGCGAAGCGCAGGTTGGCTTCGAGGCCGGTGAGTGCGTCGGGCGACATGGCGGCGCGCTCTTCGATGGCGATGCGGATCTCGTCGTCCCAGTCGATGTCGTCGGGCGCGGCGGTGACGAGGCCGAGCTTCACGGCTTCGTCGGCGTCGAGCGCCTGGCCGGCGGCGGCGCGCGCGGCTTCGAGCGGTGCGGTCTCTTCATAGAAGCGGCGCTGCAGGCGGCTCTGGTCGTTCACCATCGGGAAGAAGCCGAAGTTGAATTCGTTGAGCGTGAGCTTCGGCGCGCGCGCAGCGTCGTCGGGCAGCGCGAGCATGTAGGTGCGGTCGGCCGCGAAGGCCAGCTCGGCCAGCGTGCCGGCGAAGCACGAGCCGGCCTCGACCAGCGCGAACAGGCTGCGCGACGACACATCGAGGCGCGCCAGCGTGCGGCGCAGCGCGCCGATGGTTTCGCGCACCAGCCAGTGGTCCTTGTTGGCGAACATCACGGCATCCGATGCGAGCACGGCGGCGGCATCGCCTTCGGTCTTGAGCAGCCAGGTGCCGACGTCGAGTTCGTTCGTGCGCAGGTTGAGGATGGCGTCGTCGAGTTCGCGGCACACAGCCAGCGGCCACCAGGCGGCGCCCGCGGCTTCGATGGCGGCGATGTCGGCCGGCTGCGCGCCGGTGGGTGCCTTCACGGTGATCGTCGCGGTGCGCTTGCTGCGGTCGATCTGCACGTTGACGTTGGCATACGCGATGCCGTCGGCGCTGTCGGTGCGTTCGACGCGGGTCAGGGCCACGCCCTTGGCGCCGGCGGGGCGGTCGCTGCCGGCGGCGAGTTGCGTGGCGCGTTCCTGCACGGCGGCCGGGAACTGCGCGGGCTTGGCCACGGCATCGACCAGGCGCCAGTCGACCGCGCGCTGGCCGCGCACGCCTTCGACGCTGGTGCAGAAGATGTCGGCGAGGTCGTGGCGCACGTGGCGCTTGTCGGTCACGCGGGTCAGGCCGCCGGTGCCGGGCAGCACGCCGAGCAGCGGCACTTCGGGCAGCGAGACCGACGAGGAGCGGTCGTCCACCAGCAGAATTTCGTCGCAGGCCAGCGCCAGCTCGTAGCCGCCGCCGGCGCAGGCGCCGTTCACGGCCGCGAGGAACTTCAGGCCCGAGTGCTTCGAGGTGTCTTCGATGCCGTTGCGCGTCTCGTTGGTGAACTTGCAGAAGTTCACCTTCCAGGCGTGGCTCGAAACGCCCAGCATGAAGATGTTGGCGCCGGAACAGAAGATGCGGTCCTTGCCGCTGGTGACGATCACGCTGCGCACTTCGGGGTGCTCGAAGCGGATGCGGTTGAGCGCGTCGTTCAGCTCGATGTCCACGCCCAGGTCGTAGCTGTTGAGCTTGAGCTTGTAGCCGGGGCGAATGCCGCCGTCTTCCGCGATGTCGAGCGTGAGGCGCGCAATGGCGCCGTCGAAGCTCAGCGACCAGTGGCGGTACTGGGCGGGTTCGATGCGGTAGTCGACGCGCTGGGGCGCCTGGAGCGTGGTGTCGGTCATGCGGAAGTCTCCTGTGGGGCTGTGTTCAGAAAACCGTGAACAGGAATAATAATGCACTTCCTTGTTCCGATGACATGCATCATGCTGCATGCAACCAGGCAAGTCAATGCCTGTTGTGCTTTTTTTCAGATTTCAGGCAGATGAGGGATCAGGGGGCGTGCGGTCGGTTCACGGCCGATCAACAACTGCCCTGAAGACGCTCACGCCGATGGGGTGCCTTGCGCAGCGAAATCAAGGAGGAGGGGCGAAGCCCCGGGGGACATTCGCGGAGCAAGGTACCCCGTCGGCGGGAGCGTCGCCCTGAACAGCGAACGCCCCAACGCCAGCAGCAAGAAACTCAGGCCAGCCCCATCGACTGCCGGGCAACGCTGCGCAGCGCCTGGAAGCTCTGCGGCAACGTCTTCCCACTGGTATCGACCGACAGATCGGCCTTCGAATAGAAGGCAGCGCGCCCATTCAGGATGCGCCGCAGGTCTTCCATGGCCTCCTTGCTGGCGGCCATCGGGCGGGTGTCGCCCTGGGCGGCCACGCGGCCCATGTGCTCCTCGGGCGCGGCCTGCAGCCACACGGTGGTGCAGTGGGCGAGCAGCTCGTTGAACGTGGCCGGGTCGGACACGATGCCGCCGGGCGTGGCGATGACCACTTCGCTGTAGATCTGCACCGCCTCTTCCAGCGCGCGGCGCTCGTAGCGGCGGTAGGCGTTGGTGCCGTACAGGTCGTGGATTTCGCGCACGCTGCAGCCCGCGAGCTTCTCGATCTCGCGGCTCAGCTCGATGAACGGAATTTCGAGGTCTTCGGCCAGCATCTGGCCCAGCGTCGACTTGCCTGCGCCGCGCAGCCCCACGAGCGCGATGCGCCGGTGCCGCGCCGGGTCGACCGAAGCCGTGCCCAGCATCTCGCCGAGCGCCACGCGCACGCGGCGCAGGTCGGCCTCGCTGCGGTGCTCCAGCAGTTCGCGGATCAGCAGCCACTCGGGCGAGCTGGTCGTCACGTCGCCCACCAGCTCGGCCAGCGAGCAGTGCAGCGCCCCGGCCACCTGCTGCAGCACCAGGATCGATGCGTTGCCGATGCCGTACTCCAGGTTCGCCAGGTGGCGCTCCGACACGTCGGCCGACAGGGCCACCGCCTTGCGCGTGAGGCCGCGCTGCGCGCGCAGGTTGCGCACGCGGTCGCCCAGTGCCACCAGCAATGGGTTCTTGGCCTCCCCGGCCACGGCGGCGCCGTGGTTGCCGGTGCCGCCCTCGGGCGCGGTGGCCAGCACCGCGTCTACATGCTCGTTCATGCCATTCCTCGTTCTTCGCCGGGATTGTGCGCGCTCAGGGTAAACACCATAGATGCACTATATTGCTTGACACCTGTTGTCTCGCTGCTTATTGTTCGATCACACGCAAGATACTGCACACGCAGACTTCCTGCAAGAAGACGATAGTTCATCCGTTCGAGGCCCACGATGTCCGACACCCCCACGCCCGCCACCGGCAAGGCGGCATTTCACCAGCTGATCGCCGACCTGACCGCCGAGATCGCCGGCCAGCCGCTGGACGCCACGCTCGACCAGTGGCTCAACGCCACCCACGGCGCCGGCAGCGCCCGTTTTGCGCAACTGCGCCAGGCCTGCATCGGCGGCGTCGCCGAAGGCTGGCTGTGCGATCGCGAAGGCGGCGGCATCAAGTACGGCCGCGTCTTCAAGGCCGAGGACGCGCTGCACCGCTTCTCGGTCGACGTGGTCGACATGCAGGACCTCGCCGGCCCGCACCACACGCACCCCAACGGCGAGATCGACCTGATCATGCCGCTGGACGACACCCCCGCCGCCACCTTCGACGGACGGCCCGCGGGCTGGTGCGTCTACGGACCCGGCACCGCACACCGCCCGACCGTGGCCCAGGGCCGCGCACTCGTCCTTTATTTGCTGCCCGAAGGGCAGATCAAGTTCACCCCATGACCGACCTTCTCGCCAACCACGTCGCCGGCCGCTGGCAAAGCGGCACGGGCGCCGGCACGCCCCTGTTCGACCCGGTGCTCGGCATCGAACTCGCGCGCGTCGACGCCACCGGCCTCGACCTGCCCGAAGCTTTCAGCTTCGCCCGCGAACAGGGCGGCCGCGCGCTGCGCGCCCTCACCTACCGCCAGCGCGCCGGCCTGCTCGCCGCCCTCGTGAAGGTGCTGCAGGCGAACCGCGACGCGTACTACGAGATCGCCACCGCGAACTGCGGCACGGTGAAGAACGACTCGGCCGTCGACATCGACGGCGCGATCTTCACGCTCGGCCAGTACGCCAAGTGGGGCGATGCGCTCGGCGACGTGCGCGCGCTGCGCGACGGCGAGGCCGTGAAGCTCGGCAAGGAGCCCGTGTTCCAGTCGCAGCACCTGCAGGTGCCGACGCACGGCGTGGCGCTGTTCATCAACGCCTTCAACTTCCCCTCGTGGGGCCTGTGGGAAAAGGCAGCGCCCGCGCTGCTGTCGGGCGTGCCCGTGATCGTGAAGCCCGCCACGGCCACCGCCTGGCTCACGCAGCGCATGGTGAAAGACGTGGTCGATGCGGGCGTGCTGCCGGCCGGCGCGCTGTCGGTCATCTGCGGCAGCTCGGCCGGGCTGATGGACCAGCTGCAGCCCTTCGACGTGGTCTCGTTCACCGGCTCGGCCGAGACGGCCGCCGTGATCCGTTCGCACCCGGCCGTGGCCGAGCGCTCGGTGCGCGTGAACATCGAGGCCGACAGCCTCAACAGCGCCCTGCTGCTGCCCGGCGCCGCCCCCGGCAGCGAGGCCTTCAACCTGCTCGTGCGCGAAGTGGTGCGCGAGATGACGGTCAAGTCGGGCCAGAAGTGCACCGCCATCCGCCGCATCCTGGTGCCGGCCGAGGTGTACGACGCCGCCGCCGAAGCCATCGGCGCCAAGCTCGCGGGCGTCACGGTCGGCAACCCGCGCAACGAGAGCGTGCGCATGGGCTCGCTCGTGAGCCGCGCACAGTTGAATGCGGTGCGCGACGGCCTCGACGCGCTGGCCGCGCAGACCACCGTGCTGCACGACAGCAGCAACAAGCCCCTCATCGACGCCGACCCCGCCGTGGCCGCCTGCATCGGCCCCGTGCTGCTGGGCGCGCGCGACGCCGATGCGGCGCAGCGCGTGCACGACGTGGAAGTGTTCGGCCCCGTCGCCACGCTGCTGCCCTACAACGACCTGGCACACGGCATCGCGCTCGCGCACCGTGGCCAGGGTTCGCTCGTGACCTCGCTGTACGGCAGCGACGATGCAGCGCTCGCCCAGGCCGCGCTGTCGGTCGCACCGAGCCATGGCCGCGTGCACGTCATCACGCCCGAGGTGGCGCAGGCCCACACCGGCCACGGCAACGTGATGCCGATGTCGCTGCACGGCGGCCCCGGCCGCGCGGGCGGCGGCGCCGAGCTGGGCGGCCTGCGCGCGCTCGATTTCTATCACCGCAGGAGCGCGGTGCAGGCGAGCCCCGGCGTGCTCGCCGCCCTCGGCCTCTAGAACCACGCACAGGCCCCAAGGAGACACACGATGAACAGCAGCCTGCCCGCACGATTCAACTTTGCCGAACACCTGTTCGCCCTCAACCGCGGCCGCGCCGCACGCACCGCCTACATCGACGACCGCGGCACGCTGGGCTACGGCCAGCTCGAAGACCGCGCGCGGCGCCTGGCCGCCGCGCTGAAAGCCGCAGGCCTGCGCCGCGAAGAGCGCGTGCTGCTGCTCATGCTCGACGGCAACGACTGGCCCGTGAGCTTTCTCGGCTGCCTCTACGCGGGCATCGTGCCCGTGGCCGTGAACACGCTGCTCACGCCCGACGACTACGCCTACATGCTCGACCACAGCCGCGCACAGGCGGTGCTGGTGTCGGGCGCACTGCTGCCGACCTTGCAAGATGCGATGGCGCGCGGCGGCCATGAAGTGCAGACGCTGTTCGTGTCGCAACCGACGGGCCCGTTGCCCGAAGGTGCGCAAGAGTTCGAGGCCGCGCTCGCCGCCGCCGAGCCCCTGCCCGCCCCCGCGCCCACCGCGTCGGACGACCCGGGCTTCTGGCTCTACTCCTCCGGCTCCACCGGCAAGCCCAAGGGCACGGTGCACACGCACGCCAACCTGTGGTGGACCGCCGAGCTCTACGGCAAGCCCGTGCTCGGCCTCACCGAAGGCGACGTGTGCTTCTCCGCCGCCAAGATGTACTTCGCGTACGGCCTGGGCAATGCGCTGACCTTCCCGCTGTCGGTGGGCGCCACCGTCGTGCTGATGGCCGAGCGCCCCACGCCCGACGCTACCTTCCGCCGCTGGACCGAGCACAAGCCCACCGTGTTCTTCGGCGCGCCCACGGGCTTCGCGGGCATGCTCGCCTCGCCGAAGCTGCCCGCGCGCGAGGCCGTGGCGCTGCGCATGTGCTCGTCGGCCGGCGAAGCGCTGCCCGGTGAGATCGCGCAGCGCTTCAAGGCGCACTTCGGCTGCGAGATCATCGACGGCATCGGCTCGACCGAGATGCTGCACATCTTCATCTCCAACCGCCCCGGCGACGTGCGCTACGGCACCACGGGCAAGCCGGTGGACGGCTACGAGGTCGAGCTGCGTGGCGAGGACGGCCGCCCCGTGCCCGACGGCGAGGTGGGCGACCTGTACATCCGCGGCCCGAGCTCGGCGCTCATGTACTGGTGCAACCGCGAGAAATCGCGCGACACCTTCCAGGGCGGCTGGACCAAGAGCGGCGACAAGTACACGCGCGACGCCGACGGCTACTTCACCTACGCCGGGCGCAGCGACGACATGCTCAAGGTCAGCGGCATCTACGTCTCGCCCTTCGAGGTCGAGGCCACGCTGATGCAGCACCCCGCCGTGCTCGAGGCCGCCGTCATCGGCAAGGACGACGCCGACGGGCTCACGAAGACCAAGGCCTTCGTGGTGCTGAAAGACGGCGCCGCCGCCACCGAGGACGAGCTCAAGGCCTTCGTGAAGGAGCGCCTGGCGCCCTACAAGTACCCGCGCTTCCTGGAGTTCGTGGCCGAGCTGCCGAAGACCGCGACCGGCAAGATCCAGCGCTTCCGGCTGCGCGAACGCGAGAAGCAGGCATGAGCACGCCGACGGTTGCCACCGACTTCGCCACCATCGACTGGCGCGGGCGCACCGTGCGCATCGAGTGCCGGTGGATCGCCCCCGAGCGCGGCGCCGACACCCCGCTCATCGTGTTCCTGCACGAGGGCCTGGGCTCCGTCGCGATGTGGAAGGACTTTCCCGCCCAGGTCTGCGAAGCCGCCGGCGCGCGCGGGCTCGTGTTCTCGCGCCCCGGCTACGGCCGCTCCACGCCGCGCGCCGAGGACGAGATCTGGGACGTCGACTTCATGCACCGCCAGGCGCACGAGGTGCTGCCCTCGCTGTTCGCCGCGCTGAAGCTCGGCAACGAGAAGCCCTGGCTCTTCGGCCACAGCGACGGCGGCTCGATCTCGCTGCTGTACGCATCTCGCTTTTCCGACAAGGTCACAGGCCTCGTGGTGCTCGCGCCGCACATCTTCGTGGAGGACAAGACCGTCGCGAACATCGAGATCGCACGCGACGCCTACCGAACGACCGACCTGCCCGGCAAGCTCGGCCGCTACCACGACAGCGCCGACTCGGCCTTCTGGGGCTGGAACCGCATCTGGCTGCACCCGCCCTTTCGCGACTGGAACATCGAGGCCGAACTGGCCACCATCCGCTGCCCCGTGCTCGCGGTGCAGGGCATCGACGACGCGTACGGCACGCTCGCGCAGATCCGCGACATCGCACCGCGCGTCGGTGGGATTTGCGAGCTGCTCGAAATCCCTGAATGCGGGCATTCCCCGCATCGCGATCAGCCGGATCGTGTCATCGTCGCGACCGCTTCTTTCATCACCAACAACAGGAGACAGACACCATGACGAACCTTCGCACCGCGCGCCTGGCGCTCACGGCCATCGCCCTCGCCGCCCTGGCCTCCGCGGCCGGCGCACAGGGCACGGCAAAGCTCAAGGTCGGCCTCATGCTGCCCTACAGCGGTACCTACACCGCCCTGGGCGTGGCCATTGAAAACGGCTTCAAGCTCTACGTGGAACAGCAAGGCGGCAAGCTCGCGGGCCGCGAGATCGAATACTTCAAGGTCGACGACGAGTCCGACCCCGCCAAGGCCACCGACAACGTCAACAAGCTCATCAAGCGCGACAACGTCGACGTGATCGTGGGTACCGTGCACTCCGGCGTGGCGATGGCCATGGCCAAGGCCGCCAAGGAAAGCGGCACTGTGCTCATCGTGCCGAACGCCGGCGCCGACGCGGTGACGGGCCCGATGTGCGCGCCCAACATCTTCCGCAGCTCGTTCAGCAACTGGCAGCCGGCCTACGCCATGGGCGAGGTAGCGGCCAAACAGCAGGGCAAGAAGAAGGTCATGACCATCACCTGGAAGTACGCGGCCGGCGAAGAGTCGGTCAACGGCTTCAAGGAAGGCTTCGAGAAGAACGGCGGCAAGGTCGACAAGCAGCTCACCCTGCCCTTCCCCAACGTGGAGTTCCAGGCCCTGCTGACCGAGATCGCGGCGGCCAAGCCCGATGCGGTGTACGCCTTCTTCGCGGGCGGCGGCGCGGTGAAGTTCGTCAAGGACTACCAGGCCGCCGGCCTGAACAAGACCATCCCGCTGTACGGCCCCGGCTTCCTGACCGACGGCACGCTCGACGCGCAGGGCGAATCGGCGCAAGGCATGCTCACCACGCTGCACTACGCCGACGGCCTGAACACGCCGCGCGACAACGCCTTCCGCGTGGCGTACGCCAAGTCCTTCAAGCTGCAGCCCGACGTGTACGCGGTGCAGGGCTACGACGCCGCGCAGATGCTGGGCGTGGGCCTGAATGCCACCAAGGGCGACATCTCGAAGAAGGCCGAGTTCACGGGCGCGATCGAGAAGGCGAAGATCGACAGCCCGCGCGGCACCTTCACGGTGAGCAAGTCGCACAACCCGGTGCAGGACATCTACCTGCGCAAGGTGGAAGGCAAGGAAAACAAGCTGGTGAGCACCGCGATCAAGGGTCTCTCCGATCCGGCTCGCGGCTGCCGGATGTAAGCAGGGCCACGGGCCTTCGGTTCTCTCTCGTTCCCTCGCGGCCCCGATCCATTTCACGGGGCTGCGAGCCGCCTTGCGGCAACCACAACCAACTGGGATCTCACGGTGGATTTCGGAACCTTTCTCGTGCAGTGCCTGAACTCCGTTCAGTACGGCCTGCTGCTCTTTCTCGTGGCCTCGGGGCTGACGCTGATCTTCGGGATCATGGGCGTCATCAACCTCGCCCACGGGAGCTTCTACATGATCGGCGCCTACATGGCGTTCTCGCTGGCGCCGCTGTTCGGCGACCAGTTCCTGCTGATGCTGGTGGCCGGCGTGGTGCTGGCCGCGATCTTCGGCTACGTGCTGGAGTGGGCCTTCTTCAGCTACCTCTACCAGCGCGACCACCTGCAGCAGGTGCTCATGACCTACGGGCTCATCCTGGTGTTCGAGGAGCTGCGCTCCATCTTCGTGGGCAACGACGTGCACGGCGTGAAGGTGCCCGCGTGGCTCGACGGCAGCTTCGCGCTGGGCAACGTCATGAGCTACCCCTGGTATCGCCTGTTTGCCTCGGCCGCCTGCATCGTGCTGGCCGTGGGCCTGTACTACGTGGTGAACCGCACGCGCCTGGGCATGATGATCCGCGCCGGCGCCAGCAACCGCGACATGGTGCGCGGCCTGGGCATCGACGTGAAGCGGCTGTACCGCATCGTGTTCGCGGCCGGCGTGGCGCTGGCGGCGCTGGCCGGCATGATCGCCGCGCCGATGTCCTCGGTGTACCCGAACATGGGCGCGAGCGTGCTCATCATCTGCTTCGTGCTGGTGGTGATCGGCGGCATCGGCTCGATCACCGGGGCGCTCGTGGCCTCGCTGCTGGTGGGCTTCGTCGACACCTTCGGCAAGGTGTTCTTCGCCGACCTGGCGGGCATCGGCATCTACCTTCTGATGGCCATCGTGCTGATCTGGAAGCCCGAAGGCTTGATGGGGAGGCGGCCATGAGCCCGGTGGTTGCATCCGCACCTTCGTCGCCGCGGCGTGGTGCCTTCGTCGTGCCCGTGCTGTGCGCCATCGCGCTCGGCGTGGCCGGCCCGCTGCTGGGCAACTACGCGTCGGACTTCATCGTCAAGGTGATGATCCTGTCGATCTTCGCGCTCAGCCTGGAACTGCTGGTGGGCATGACCGGGCTCGTGAGCCTGGGCCATGCGGCCTTCTACGGCATCGGTGCGTACGTCACCGTGCTGGCCTCGGGCAACGAGGGCGGCAACTTCGCAGTGCTGCTCGTGCTGTCGATGGGCGCGGCGGCGCTGTATGCGCTGTTCGTCGGTGCGCTGAGCCTGCGCACGCGCGGCGTGTACTTCATCATGGTCACGCTGGCCTTTGCGCAGATGGCCTTCTTCGTGTTCCACGACACCAAGGTCGGCGGCGGCAGCGACGGCATCTACCTGTACGTGCGCCCGGCCCTCGGCGCGCTCGACATGGAGAACCGCACGGTGCTGTTCTACGTGGTGCTGGCGGCGCTGGTGTTCACCTACGGCCTGCTGGCGCTCATCCGCCGCTCGCGCTTCGGCGCGGCGCTCGCGGGCATCCGCGTGAACGAGCAGCGCATGCGCGCGGCGGGCTTCGCGGTGTACGGCTACAAGCTCGCGGCCTTCGTGCTCGCGGGCGCGCTGGCCGGGCTCGCGGGCTTTCTGCTGGCCTCGCGCGACGGCGTGGTCAACCCCGAGCTGATGGCCTGGCACAACTCCGGCGAGGTGCTGCTGATGGTGATCCTGGGCGGCCTCGGCCACCTGCGCGGCGCGGTGATCGGCGCCGTGGCCTTCACGCTGCTGAAGGAAATCTTCTCCACCCACGCCGTGATGGGCCCGCTGGCCGACCACTGGCAGCTCACGCTGGGCATTGCCATCATCGTGTTCGTGGCGCTGCTGCCCAAGGGCCTGATCGGCCTGGTGCAGCGCCTGTCGCCGAAGGGAGGCGCATGACCACCGCACTGCTGTCCGTGGACAAGCTCACGCGCCGCTTCGGTGGCCTCACGGCCGTCAACGCCGTCACGCTCGACCTGCACATCGGCGAGGTGCATGCGGTGATCGGCACCAACGGCGCCGGCAAGTCGACGCTCATCAACATGCTCTCGGGCGAGATCGAGGCCTCCGAAGGCCGCATCGCACTCGACGGCGTGGACATCACCGCGCGCGCGCAGTCGCGCCGCGCCCGCGACGGCGTGGGCCGCAGCTACCAGCGCACCACCATCTTCCCGGAGTTCACGGTGCACGAGAACTGCCGCCTCGCCGCGCAGGCCGCCACGGCGAAGCCCTGGGCGATCTGGCAGTCGTCGCAGCGCTGCGCCACCAGCAACGCCTCGGCCGACGCCGCGCTCGAAGCCGCCGGCCTCACGGCCGAAGCCCGGCGCGTCGCCGGCACGCTGAGCCACGGCGCGCAACGCCAGCTCGAAGTGGCGATGTGCCTGGCCACCCACCCGCGCGTGCTGCTGCTGGACGAACCGCTCGCCGGCATGGGCGCGGAAGAGACCGACCGCATGCTCACGCTGCTCGCGCGGCTGAAAGCCACGCACGCCATCCTGCTGGTGGAGCACGACATGGACGCCGTGTTCCGCATCGCCGACCGCATCACGGTGATGGTGAACGGCACCGTCATCGCGACCGGCGACCCGAAGTCGATCCGCGAGAACCCCGAGGTCCGCACCGCGTACCTCGGCGAGGAGCAACACTGATGCTGATCGTTCGCGACCTCAACACCTACTACGGCAACAGCCACATCCTGCGCGGCGTGCACGCCGGCATTCCGGCGGCGACCTCGGTCGGCCTGCTCGGGCGCAACGGCATGGGCAAGACCACGCTGATCCGCACCATCATGGGCTACGTGCGGCCCGCTTCAGGCGAAGTGCAGGTCGACGGCCGCACCGTCACCGGCCTGCCGCCCGAGAAGATGGCGCGCCTGGGCATCGGCTATGTGCCCGAAGGGCGCGGCATCTTCCCGAACCTGTCGGTGCGCGAGAACCTCGTGATGAGCGAACGCGCCGGCATCGACGGCCAGCGCGCCTGGACCTTCGACCGCGTGATGGCCACCTTCCCGCGCCTGTCGGAACGGCTCACGCACGGCGGCCAGCAGCTGTCGGGCGGCGAGCAGCAGATGCTCTCCATCGGCCGCGCGCTCATGACCAACCCGCGCCTCTTGATCCTCGACGAAGCCACCGAAGGCCTCGCCCCGCTGATCGTGGCCGAGATCTGGCGCGTGATCAGCGAAATCCGTGCGACGGGCATCGCCACGCTGATCGTCGACCGCGACTACCGCAAGGTGCTCGCGCACACCGACCTGGCGGTGGTGATGGAGAAGGGGCAGATCGTGCGGCATAGGGCGTCGGCGGAGTTGCTGGGGCAGCCGCAGGTGCTGGAAGAATTGCTGGGCGTTTGAAGGTCCACAGGGCCATGCGCAACGCTACGGTCCGCCGCTTCCAACTGTCTACAGGCAGGTTTCAAGCGGCCTGTGATGGAGGGACTTCACTGACGCTGAAGTTTCCGAATCCATGTGTCCCATGACTCGATGCGTATGGGCGGCGACATGCCGTGCTCGAAATCGTGCCGTTTCTTGCTCTCGGAGAAGTCGTCGCGTGTCCGGCCGCCGATAACCACCGAGCGAATCTCGATGTCCTTTTCGGGGTCGACCAACAACTTCGGATGCGGTCCCATGAAGGCACCGTGACGAGCAGCGCCTGACTCGACCGCGTGCCGTACTTTGTGGGCGTAGCGCCGGAACGTCGACATGTCTCTGTAGATGGCCCCGATCCGACGTCGTATCTGGCCCGCCGCTTGGTTGACCTTGTGCGAGAACTCGGCATAGCTGTCATCGTTTACCAGAAAGAAATCCGCTCCTTTGATCTCTATCAGCACGACCTCCATCCGTGAGCGCCCCGTGAAGACAACGAAATCAATGAATCCATCGGCCAGCGGATACTCGGCAAGGACGATGTACTCCTCATGGGGATCTCCGTAGACCTCCCCGAAGAAGGAAGGGTCTTGCTTAAACAACTCCTGAAGCTGTCGTTCCGTTGCGCCCGCATTGACAAGCTGAGAAAGCATGGCTTTGGAGATCATTCCGCTTTCTATGGTTTCCCGTCGGTTGACGATCTCGGGTTCTTCCAACCATGGCGCATCAGCAAAGGGATCGATCGCATTTCGCAGACGTTCGATTTCCGCGACCAACCGCAGGTTCATCGCTGTCGAGCTTTTGAACTCGCTTGAATCACAAGAAAGAGTCGACAGCGCGTCTTGCATGGACATCCGCGTCCACGACGGATCGCCCGTGGGTCCAAAGCTGACCCGCGAGAACGATCCCCCGTCGCTATCGGGCCTCTCGTAGTGCTCAACGACACGCGCGTCGGGCGGAATCATTCCGCGCAGCAGCAGTGCTTGGTGAATGTGTTCAACGGAGTTCGTTATCGACGACCCCACAGCAAACTCATCGATATCCGTCAGAAGCGCGGTGACGCCACTTTGAGGACCAAAGAACGTGCGGACGCGACAAAGGCCTTGCCACGTGTGAGCGATGCCAATAGGGAACTGAAATATGAAGTCCGACAGCTTCATCCTGCACCTCGCGAATTAGTGGGTTACTTTTCTACAGTTTGTAGCAAGCCATGTCTTGGCGACGACGTGCTGTCTTAAGTTGAGAAAATTTCTTCTTGAGCAGGCGATAAGCGGACAGATCAAGTCGGCCCACCGGGTTTCACCTCTGTCCTGCGACAGCGCGACAGCCGAATCATGTCCGGCTGCGCAGCCCCTCCCAGTGCCGCGCCCACTCCACGCACGAGGCTGCGCATGACGTCCCTGCAATCGCGCCACATCGACAACGTCTATTCGATCGCCACCGGCACGGCGCTGCGGGCCGATCCGGCGGCGAGCCTGGTGCACAAGTCGTGGGCGCGCTGCGTGCGCGACCACGGGCTCGATCCGTCGCGGCCGACGCCGGCGCGCATCCTGCCGGCGCAGGAGGTGCGCGTGCACCAGCAGCAGCTCGAACACTTCCTGCGCGCCGCGCGCGCGGGCATGGAAGACATCTACCGCCGCGTGGCCGAGCTGGGCTACATGGTGCTGCTGACCGACGCCGAGGGCATCACGGTCGACTACATCGGCAACCCGGCCTGGGACGACCAGCTGCGCCGCGCCGGCCTGTACCTGGGCGCGGACTGGAACGAGGCGCACGCCGGCACCTGCGGCGTGGGCACCTGCCTCATCGAACGCCAGCCGATGACCTGCCACCAGACCGAGCACTTCGACGCCACGCACATCGCGCTCACCTGCACGACGGCGCCGCTGTTCGACCACAGCGGCAAGCTCACGGCGATCCTCGACGTGTCGGCGCTGCGCTCGCCCGAGGCGCGCGAGAGCCAGCACCTGGTGCGGCACCTGGTGTCGATCTACGCGCGGATGATCGAGGACGCCGACTTCCTGCGGCACTTTCGCGGCCACTGGATCCTGCGGCTGGGCAGTGCCTTCGGGCTGGTCGACGTGGCGGGCGAAGTGATGCTGGCCTTCGACGAAGGCGGCACGGTGGTGGGCGCCAACGGGGGCGCGCGCGAGGTCTTCCTGGGGCGCCAGCCACCACTGCTGGGCGGCGCGGTGTCGGAGCTGCTGCACCTGCCGATGGACGCGATCTGGCGCCTGGGCAACGGCGGCGCGTCGGCCCTGCCCTTTGCGCACACGGTGCTGCTGCCCGGCGGCGGCGAGTACCACGCCTCGCTGATCGCGCCGCGCCTGCGGCGCTCGCCGGTCACCGCGCCCTCATCGCCGGCGCCCCAGCCTTCGGACCGCCTGCCGCCGCTCGAACGCATCGCGGGCGACGACGACCCCGCCATGCAGCAACTGATCGCGCAGGCGCGCCGGCTGGTGGACCGCGGCATCCATGTGCTGGTCGAGGGCGAGACCGGCAGCGGCAAGGAGGTGCTGGCGCGCGCGCTGCATGGCGCGAGCCGGCGCGCGGCGCTGCCCTTCGTGGCGGTGAACTGCGCGGCCATTCCCGATTCGCTGATCGAGAGCGAGCTCTTCGGCTACACGCCCGGCAGCTTCACGGGCGGCCGCGCCAAGGGCATGAAGGGGCTGATCGCACAGGCCGACCGCGGCACGCTGTTTCTCGACGAGATCGGCGACATGCCGATGACGCTGCAGACGCGGCTGCTGCGCGTGCTGTCCGAAGGCGAGGTGCTGCCGCTGGGGGCCGAGTCGCCGCAGCGCGTGGACCTTGCGGTGGTGGCGGCCACGCACCGCGACCTGTCGGCGCTGGTCGCGGCCGGGCGTTTTCGCGAGGACCTGTACTACCGCCTGTGCGGCGCGGTGCTGAAGCTGCCGCCGCTGCGCGCGCGGCGCGACCGGCGCTACCTGATCGAGGCAATGTTCCATGAGGAAGCTGCCGCAATGGGCTCGACCGCGCGGCTGTCGGAGGCCGCGATGCTGCGGCTGATGGCGCACGACTGGCCGGGCAACCTGCGCGAGTTGCGCAATGTGCTGCGGCTGGCGCTGGCGCTCTGCACGGGCGCGAGCATCACGCCCGAGGAGCTGCGCCTGGCGCCGCATCGTCCGTCGCTCGACCACCGCGACGCCATGCCTTCCATAGTCGACGCTGACGACAGCGCCGCCGACGCCACGCGCCTGCTCGACGCGCTGCAGCGCCACCGCTGGCATGTGGCGCGGGCCGCGCAGGCGCTCGGCATCAGCCGCGCCACCGCGTACCGCCACATGAAGCGCTTCGGCATCGTGGCGCCGCAGCGCGGCTAACGCCTCAGGATCTGCGCGATGGCGCGCACGGCCGTGCCCAGGCCGTCTTCCGCGCGCATGCGTTCGCCCAGCGCCCGGGCCCGCGCGCGCACCTGCGGGTCGTGCGCGAACGCGATGCCGCGCGCCAGGTCGTCGGCGCTGAACCGGCCTCCCGCCACCGCAGGCGGCGCCACGCCCGCCTGCGCGAGGTGATGCGCCCAGAACGCCTGGTCGCCCGCGAACGGCACGACCACCGAGGGCACGCCCGCGCGCGCGGCCGAGTGGCTGGTGCCTGAGCCGCCGTGGTGCACCACCAGCGCCATCCGCGGAAACAGCCAGTCGTGCGGGGTGTCGCCGATGACGTGGAAGTTCGGCGGCAACTGCTGCACCTCAAGGCCGCTCCACCCGGGATGCAGCACCGCGCGCCGGCCGGCCATGCCGTCGACGAGGGCGGCGAGCAGCCGCGCCTTGTCGAAGCCCGTCATGCTGCCGAAGCCGATGTAGACGGGCGCCTCGCCGGCCGCGAGGAAGTCGCTCAGCGCCACCGGCGGCTGCCAGTCGGGCACGGGCGCGAGCCACTGCCCGCACACGGCGGCGTTGGCGGGCCAGTCGGCGGGGCGCGGCAGCAGGCTCGGCGAGTAGCCGTAGAGCACCGGGTGCGTGGTCCACAGGCGGCGGCGCGGCGGCAGGCCGCAGACCGCGGCGCGCGCGGCGTTCACGGCCGGGCGGAAGGCGCGCCAGAGCAGCCCGTTGACGAGGTGGTGGCTCGCGCGGTTCAAAAAGCGCGGCACGCGGGCGGGCGGCAGAAAGGGCGAAGCGAATGCGGCCGTCGGCGTGAGCGGGAACATGCCCGCGCCGATGGCCGGCACGCCCAGCGCCTCGGCCGCCGACAGGCCCACGAAGGCCGCGAGCCCCGCGCAGACGATCGCGTCGCAGCCCTGCGCGGCCTCCACGGTCTGGCGCAGCCAGGGCGTGGCGTTGGCATTGGCGATGTCCGCGAGCGCCTTCGCGGCGGCGGCCGGCTTGTCGCCCTGCGCGATGACGCCGCCGAGCGCCTGCCGGATGTCGCCGGCCAGCGCCTGCGAGCGCACGCCGAGCCGTTCGGCCGCGCCGAGCGTGGTGGCGTCCGCCAGCAGCACCGACGCATGGCCCGCGTCGTCCAGCGCGCGGCACAGCGCAGCGAGCGGGCGCGCGTCGCCTTCGGTGCCGTAGGTGAGCACGGCGAGTTTCATGGGGCGCGCCTCCTTGCAGAGGGTTTAAGGGCCGTGCGCGCGCCGCCGACGAAGAGGTCGACGATCACCGCGAACTCATCGCGCAGCACGAGGCCGGGCAGCGTGAGCCAGCGCATCAGCGCGCCGAAGTACAGGTGGTGCAGCAGGCTCGCGAGGTGCGCGGCCGAGACGTCGGTGCGCAGCGTGCCGGCCTGCTGGGCGGCGGCGATGAGCGCCTCGAACAGCCCCGACAGGTCGCGCGGCGTGCCGCGGTCGCCGCCGCCGAGTTCGCTCTCGATGTTGAGAAAGCGAAAGCGGAAGTAGTCGAGCAGGTAGGCCCGGTAGCGCTCGGACCATTCGGCCGAGGCATCGAGCAGGCCGGTGAGCTGCTCGGTGAAGCCCGCCTTCGGGTCGATGGCCTCGTGCAGGCGCTGCGCATCGACCACGAGCTCGAGGTGCACCCAGTGCGCCAGGATCGCTTCCTTGGTCGGGAAGTGGTTGTAGAGCGTGCCCTTGGCCACGTCGGACTGCTGCGCGATCTGCTCCATGGTCGTCGCGTCGTAGCCCTGGGCTTCGAACAGGCGCATGGCGGTGGCGGCGACGTGGTCGAGCGTCTGGGTGCGGCGGCGCTCGCGGCGGCCTGGCGGTTCTGGTTCGGTCACGGTTCGAGGCCCTTGAATTTGAACGTCGTCCAATTTTAGACGTCGTTCAAATTCTCATGCATCGTCTCAGTCTCGGTGAGACCGCGACAGGCGCCTGCGACAAAACCGCCGCAAACCCCTTGATTCTTCGTCGCCCTCCGCACGGCACGAAAGCTGCGCCACGACCCCCGCGTGCGCCTTGCCGCGCCGCGATTCGATTCGTTCAACGACACAACGGAGACATGCAATGACAGACCCGACCACCGGCCCCACCCGGGCCGCCGCCCAATGGCTGGCCGACTTCGCCGCCGCGCTCGCACGCGGCGACATCGATGCGGCCGTCTCGCTGTTCGAGGCCGACAGTTACTGGCGCGACCTTGTCGCCTTCACCTGGAACCTCCGCACGCAGGAAGGCGCGGGCGCCATCCGCGCGATGCTGCAGGCGCGCCTGGCCGACACGCAGCCCACGGCCTTCGCGCTCGAAGGCGAGGCGACCGAGGCCGACGGCGTGGTCGATGCGTGGTTCGGCTTCGAGACGCGCGTGGCGCGCGGGCGCGGCCACCTGCGCTTGCGTTCACATGACGGCGGTGGCAAGGCCTGGACGCTGCTCACCACCATGACCGAGCTGAAGGGCTTCGAGGAAAAGACCGGCGACAACCGCATCAAGGGCGCGGAGCACGGCGTGCACAAGGGCCGCAAGAACTGGCTCGAGAAGCGCCGCGACGAAGAGGCCGCGCTGGGCTACACCGAGCAGCCCGAGGTGGTGATCATCGGCGGCGGCCAGGGCGGCATCGCGCTGGGCGCGCGGCTGCGGCGGCTGGGCGTGCCGACGATCATCGTGGAGCGCAATGCCAAGGCCGGCGACTCCTGGCGCAAGCGCTACAAGTCGCTGTGCCTGCACGACCCGGTCTGGTACGACCACCTGCCCTACATGCCCTTCCCCGACGACTGGCCGGTGTTCGCGCCCAAGGACAAGATCGGCGACTGGCTCGAGATGTACACCAAGATCATGGAGCTCAACTACTGGAGCTCCACCAACGCGACCAAGGCGCGCTTCGACGAGGCCACGCAGCGCTGGGAGGTGCAGGTGGAACGCGAGGGCAAGCCCGTGACGCTGCGCCCGAAGCAGCTGGTGTTCGCGCTCGGCGTGTCGGGCTACCCGAACGTGCCGAAGGTGGCGGGCGCCGAGAACTTCCTGGGCGACCAGCACCACTCCAGCCAGCACCCCGGGCCCGAGGCCTACGCGGGCAAGAAGTGCGTGGTGCTGGGCTCGAACAACTCGGCGCACGACATCTGCGCGGCGCTGTGGGAGCACGGCGCCGACGTGACGATGGTGCAGCGCTCGTCCACGCACATCGCGCCCTCGCAGTCGCTCATGGAGCTGGCACTGGGCGGGCTGTATTCCGAGCAGGCGGTGAAGAGCGGCATCGACCACCACAAGGGCGACCTGATCTTCGCCTCGGTGCCCTACAAGATCATGCACACCTTCCACATCCCGGTGTACGAGGAGATGAAGAAGCGCGACGCCGACCTGTACGCGCGGCTGGAGAAGGCCGGCTTCCTGCTCGACTTCGGCGTGGACGGCTCGGGCCTGTTCATGAAGTACCTGCGGCGCGGCTCGGGCTACTACATCGACGTGGGCGCCTCGGAGCTGGTGGCCAACGGCAGCATCCACCTCAAGAGCGGCGTGAACATCGAGCGCGTGAACGAACGCTCGGTCACGCTCACCGACGGCACCGAGCTGCCGGCCGACCTTCTGGTGTACGCCACGGGCTACGGCTCGATGAACGGCTGGCTGGCCGACCTGATCTCGCCCGAGACCGCCGACAAGGTCGGCAAGTGCTGGGGCCTGGGCTCCGACACGCCGAAGGACCCGGGTCCGTGGGAGGGCGAGCTGCGCAACATGTGGAAGCCGACGCAGGTGCCCCAGCTGTGGTTCCACGGCGGCAACCTGCATCAGTCGCGCCACTACTCGCAGTTCCTGGCGCTGCAGCTGAAGGCGCGCATGGAAGGAATCGACACGCCGGTGTACGAGCTGGCGGCGTCGCACCACAAGCGCTGAGCGGCTCCGGCTTCCTCTCCCCTCGGGGAGAGGGAGTCATTCACTCCTGGATGAAGCGGCGCAAGCCTTCGAGGTCGGTCACGGTGATGCCGCCGTACTCGATGTGCAGGAACCCGGCCTCCTTCAGCCGGTTGAGCGCCGCGTTGCAGCGCTGGCGCGACACGCCCGACAGGTTGGCGATCTCTTCCTGCGAGGTCTGCAGGTGCGGCTCGCTGCCCGGGTGCAACCAGGGGTGGAACAGGCCGGCCAGCGCGCGCGCCACCTGGCTGTCGGCGTCGAGCAGCCGGTGCGCGGCGTAGCTGCCCATGAACCAGTGCAGCCGCTCGTTGATCTGCTGCAGCAAAAAGTGATCGAAGCCGCGCTGCGTGCGGTGCAGCCACTCGAAGGTCTCCAGCGGCAGTTGCGCCACGCGGCTGGGCCGCAACGCGATGATGTCGGCCGAGCGCGGCACGGCGCGCAGCAACGTGCCCTCGCCGAACCAGCTGCCCACCGACAGCCCGCCCAGCGTGACCGAGCGGCCGTCGCTGGAGGTGATCGACCACTTGAGCAGCCCTTCGAGCGTGCCGTACCAGTGCAGCGGCGTGTCGCCGCGCCGGCACAGCGCGGCGCCGGCGGCCACCTCGACCTCGCGCATCTCGTCGAGCACGCGCTCGCCCGCGCCCACGTCGAGCAGCGGAAACCAGGCCGAGCCCTGCAGCAGCTGGGGAATGGTCAGGGAGGCCGCGGGGATCGCCGGCTTGGTCGAGGGCATGCCGTCTTTTTTGTTTACTGCGCGCCCTTGAGCTGCTGCAGCTCGGCCTGCGCCTCGTGCAGCTTCTTCTCGCGGTCGGCGATCTTGCTGGCGCGCCCCTTCTCCTGGGCCGCGCGCAGGTCGCGCTCACGCTCGGCCACCTTGCGCTCCTGGGCGCGGATGCGCTTCTGGTGCTCGGCCGCGAGCTTGGCGTCGGTGCAGTTGCGGTTCACTTCGGCCAGCGCCGTCTCGAGCCCGCGCACGCGCTGCTTCTGGCCCTTGGACTGGGCCATCTCGATGTCGCGGCCGATGGCTTCGCGCTTGGCGTCGCAGGTGGCGGGGCCGGCAGGTTGCGCGGCGGCGCCGAGGGCGGTGAACGCGGCCGCGGCGGCCAGCACGAGGGGCAGAAATTTCATGGAGAGGTTCCTTGTGTGCGCAACGGCGCAGGGGCGACTTTAGCGGCTGGCGCCGCGTAAACCCTGCCCCTGAATGTCGTCGCGATGACTGAGTACGAACGCATCACAAAAAATAATGGCGCGCCCCCCTGACTGACTGACCGAACGACCGCCCCCAGGAGCCCCGAGCATGTCGAAGCGCAAAGTGATCGTGACCATCGCCCCCACCGGCGGCATGGCGCACAAGTCGCAGAACCCCCACCTCCCCACCCAGCCCGCCGAGATCGCCGCCGACGTGCTGCGCTGCTGGAACGCCGGCGCCAGCGTGGTGGCCATCCACGCGCGCCGCCCCGACGACGGCGCCACCTGCAATGCCGAGGTGTACCGCGACATCAACAGCCGCATCCGCGCGGCCGGCTGCGACATCGTGCTGAACAATTCCACCGGCGGCGGCGTGCACGGCGACATGGTGAAGCCGCTGGCGGGCGACCGCTGGGAGATCGCGTGGGAAGAGCGCATCAAGGGCATGGACGCCGGCGCCGAGATGTGCACGCTGGACGCCACCACGCTCAACCTGAGCTTCGAGGGCAAGCAGATCCTCATGGACACGCCGATCACGCGCGGGCGCGAGCTGGCCGCCGGCATGAAGGCGCGCGGCATCAAGCCCGAGTGGGAGGTGTTCAGCCCCACGCACATCCTGCAGGACACGACCACGCTGATCGAGGAAGGCCATGACGACGAGCCCTACTTCGTCAACCTGGTGATGAACGTGCACCGCAACTTCCAGAACGCGATGCCGTACTCGCCGCGCAACCTGCAGATGATGGTCGACACGCTGCCCAAGGGCGCCATCTTCGGCGTGAGCGGCATCGGCATGTCGCAGCTCGAAGCCAACGTGGCGGCGCTGCTGCTGGGCGGACATGCGCGCGTGGGGCTGGAAGACAACCTGTACTTCCGCCACGGCGAGCTGGCGACCAATGTGCAGCTCACCGAGCGCATCGTGCGGGTGATCCGCGAGCTCGACATGGACGTGGCGACGCCGGCCGAGGCGCGGCAGATCATGGGGCTGCCGCGCGTGGGCGGCCCGCGGCCCGAGTTCGCGCTGGGCTGAAGACGCACGAGAACAACGAACGGAGACACGCACATGAACATTCCCCGCACCGCCCTGGCTCTCGCACTCGCCGCCGCATTCGCATCGGGCGCATCGGCCCAGGTGTCCGACGACACCATCCGCATCGGCTTCATCAGCGACATGTCGGGCCTGTACCGCGACTACGACGGCCCGGCCGGCGCCGAAGCGATCCGCATGGCCATCGCCGACATGGGCGGCGCCATCGACGGCAAGAAGATCGAGCTGGTCACGGCCGATCACCAGAACAAGCCCGACATCGCCGCCGCCAAGGCGCGCGAATGGTTCGACGTGAACAAGGTCGACATGCTGATCGGCGGCGTGAACTCGGGCGCGGCCATTGCCATGGCCGGCGTGGCGGCCGACAAGAAGAAACCGTACTTCGTGGTGGGCTCGGGCGCGTCGAGCCTCACCAACGAGTACTGCTCGCCCTACACCGTGCACTACGCCTACGACACGGTGGCCATGGCGCGCGGCACCGCGAGCGCGGTGGTCAAGGCCGGCGGCAAGAGCTGGTACTTCGTGGCGGCCGACTACGCCTTCGGCGCCGCGCTGCAAAGCGACGCCACCAAGACCGTGCAGGCCAGCGGCGGCACGGTGGCGGGCTCGGTGAAGCACCCGCTGGGCGCGAGCGACTTCTCCTCGTTCATGCTGCAGGCGCAAAGCTCGAAGGCGCAGGTGCTGGCGCTCGCGAATGCGGGCGGCGACACGGTGAACGCCATCAAGTCGGCGGCAGAGTTCGGCATCAGCAAGAACATGAAACTCGCCGGCATGATCATCACCATCAACGACGTGCACGCGCTGGGCCTGAAGGCCTCGCAGGGCATGTACCTCACCGACAGCTGGTACTGGAACCAGAGCCCCGAGTCGCGTGCCTGGGCCCGGCGCTTCTTCGACAAGCACAAGCGCATGCCCTCCTCCTTCCATGCCGGCGACTACTCCGCCGCGCTGCAGTACCTGCAGGCCGTGAAGGCCGCGGGCAGCGACGACGCCGACAAGGTGATGGCGCAGCTGCGCAAGACGAAGTTCAACGACATGTTCGTCAAGGGCGGCTGGCTGCGCGACGACGGCCTCATGGTGCACGACATGCACCTCATGCAGGTGAAGGCGCCGGCCGAGTCGAAGGAGCCGTGGGACTATTACAAGGTGATCGAGAACATCCCCGGCGAAGCCGCGTGGACCACCAAGACGGAGAGCCGCTGCGCGCGGTGGAAATCAGCATGAACCTCACCACCGACGTGAAGCGCGTCGCCGTCGTCGGCACCGGCGTGATCGGCGCCAGCTGGGCCGCGCATTTCCTCGCGCACGGGCTCGACGTGAACGCGACCGACCCCTCGCCCGGCGCCGAAGACCGGCTGCGCGCCGCCGTGGCGCAGCACTGGCCGACGCTGGAACGCTTCGGCCTGGCCGAGGGCGCCTCGGTCGATCGCCTGCGCTTTCACGACAGCCTGGAAGACGCCGTGGCCGTGGCCGACTTCGTGCAGGAGAACGGCCCCGAGCGCATGGATTTCAAGATCGACCTGTTCCGCCGCATGGACGCCGCCGCGCCGCCGGAGACCATCCTCGCGTCGAGCTCGTCGGGCCTGGCGATCAGCGGTGTGCAGTCGGGCTGCGCGCACCCGCAACGCGTGGTGCTGGGGCATCCGTTCAATCCGCCGCACCTGATTCCGCTGGTCGAGGTGATCGGCGGCGAGCAGACCTCGGCCGACGCCATCGCCCGCACGATGGCCTTCTATGCCGCCATCGGCAAGCGGCCGATCCACGTGAAGCGCGAGGTCAAGGGCCACATCGCGAACCGGCTGCAGGCCGCGCTGTGGCGCGAAGCGTTTCACCTCGTCAACGAAGGCGTGGCGAGCGTGGCCGACATCGACACCGCCATCGCGCACGGCCCCGGCCTGCGCTGGGCCGTGATGGGGCCGTTCATGAACCTGCACCTCTCGGGCGGCGCGGGCGGCATTGAGCACCTGCTGGCGCACCTGGGCGGGCCCATCGAAGACTGGTGGAAGGACCTGGGCGCGCCGTCGATGACCGACGCGTTGAAGCAGCAGGTGGTGCAAGGCGTGGACGAGGCCCTGGGCACGCGCCACACCGCCGACCTCGAAGCCGCGCGCGACACCCTGCTGTTGAACCTGATTCGCGCCAAGGCCGAGACGGGTACGCTGGACTGACATGACCGACTTCCTTCTCGACGACACCCTGGTCGCGCCGCCCCGCACGGTGCGCATCGACTTCGACGACGGCTCGTTCGTACTGCGCTCGCCGACGGCGTTGCAGCCGTATGCGCGCTGCATCGGCGAATGGATCGAGCGCTGGGCGCGCGAGACACCCGATGCGCTGGCTTTTGCCGAGCGCGATGAGACGGGCGAAGGCTGGCGCAGGCTCGACTACCGCGCGCTGCGCGCGGCCGTCGGTGCCGTGGCGCAGGGCCTGCTCGACCTGGACCTGCCCGCAGGCCAACCGGTCGTGATCCTCTCGGACAACGCCATCGACCATGCCGTGCTGATGCTCGCGACGATGCACATCGGCCGCACGGCCTGCTCGTTGTCGAGCGCCTACTCGCGCATGACCAAAGACCCGTCGCGGCTGCACGGCATGTTGAAAGCGCTGCAGCCCGGGCTGATCTACGCCTCCGACGCGAAGGTGTACGGCGCATCGCTCGCCGGCTGCGGCATCGAGGCCGTGACAGTGTTCAGCCGCAACGCCGACACGCATCCGGGCGCGCTGGCTTTCGGTCAGTTGCTCGACGCGAAGGAAACGCCCGCCGTCATGCAGGCCTTCGCCGCCGTGGGCCCCGACACGCACGCCAAGTACCTGCTGACCTCCGGCTCCACCGGCCAGCCCAAGGTGGTGATCAACACGCACCGCATGCTGTGCGCCAACCAGCAGATGATGGCGCAGACCTGGCGCTTCCTCGCGCAGGAGAAGCCGGTGCTGGTCGACTGGCTGCCGTGGAGCCACACCTTCGGCGCGAACCACAACCTGCACATGGTGCTGTGCCACGGCGGCGCGCTCTACATCGACGAAGGCCGCCCCGCGCCGGGCCTCATCGAGAAGACCGTGCGGAACCTGCGCGAGGTGAAACCCACGCTGCTGTTCAACGTGCCGCGCGGCTTCGACATGCTGCTGCCCTTTCTCGAAGCCGACGACGCGCTCGCCGCCGAAGTGTTCTCGCGGCTGCGCCTGGCCTTCTACGCGGCGGCGGCGCTCGCACCTTCGACCTGGCAGCGGCTCGAAGCCGTGGCGCGGCGCGTGCGGCCCGCGCGCCCGCTGTGGCTCACGACCTCGTGGGGCGCGACCGAGACCTCGCCCGCGATCACCTCCGCGCACTGGCAGCTCGACGGCGCCGGCTGCATCGGCGCGCCGCTGCCGGGGCTGGAGCTGAAGTTCGTGCCCAACGGCGAGAAGCTGGAGATGCGCGTCAAGGGCGTCTCGGTGTTCCCCGGCTACCGCGACGCACCGCGCGAGACCGCCAGCGCCTTCGACGCCGAGGGCTACTACCGCATCGGCGACGCCGGCTTTCTCGCGAACCCCGGCGACCCGACGCAGGGCGTGATCTTCAACGGCCGCGTGGCGGAAGACTTCAAGCTCTCGACCGGCACCTGGGTGTCGGTGGGCACGCTGCGCGTGAAGGTGGTGTCGCTGCTGGCGCCGCATGTGCAGGACATCGTGCTCACCGGCCACGACCGCGACGCGATCGGCATGCTGGTGTTCGCCAGCCCGCAAGGCGCGGCGCTCGCGCCCGAAGCCCTGGCCGCGCGCATCGCCGGGGTGCTGCGCGCCCTGCGCGACGAAGGCGCGGGCTCGTCGCAGTGCCCGGCCTGCGCGCTGGTGCTGGCCGAACCGCCCAGCCTCGACGCGGGCGAGATCACCGACAAGGGCTACATCAACCAGCGCGCGGTGCTCACGCGGCGCGCGGCCGAGGTTGCGCGGCTGCATGCGCCGGCGGAAGGCGATGCGGACGTGATCCGCCCGCTCTGAAGCCGCAGCGTCAGGCGGCGGGCAGCGCCAGCCACTGGCGCCACAGCTTGCGCGCCCGGTCCTGGTAGCGCCGCGCGACGGCCCGCAGCGCGGTGCGCGGCGCGGGCGACATCAGTTCGTCGGGCAGCAGCGGGTCGCGCACCAGGTGCGCGATCACGGCACGCCCCAGCAGCAGCGACTCGCGCACCGCCACCTCCAGCGGCACGGTGCGCAGCCGCTGTTCGCCGCGCTCCAGCCCGGCCTGCAGGCGGCGGCAGTCGTCGGCCAGCGCGCGCACGTTCCACAGCCCGCGCGCGGCGGCCTGCGCGGCGGGGTCGAGGTCGGCCAGGCGGAACACCAGCGCGTGCGGCGACAGGCCCAGCGCCTCGAGCTGTGCGCGCTCGGCCTCGAGCCCGCCCGCCAGGTTGTCGGGCCGCAGCTGCAGGCCCGGGCGCAGCGCTGCGAAACCGCGCAGCGACAGCGCCAGGCTGTGGCGGCGCCAAGCGGTCTTGTCGGCGCGCGCCACGCCGGCGTCGTGCACCGCGAGCCAGCCGCCCTGCCACGCCACCACCTGCGCGCGCGTGTGCCGCCAGTCGCCCACCGCGCGCGACAGCGCCGGCCCCGCGCGGTTCAGGCTGTAGCTGCCGCGCTCGCCGCGGGCGATCTTGCCCTCGGCCGCCAGCCGCGTGAGCCCCACGCGCAAGGTGGTCTCGCCGATGCCCATGAGCGCGCCCGCGCGGCACAGCGCCTGCGAACTCAGCGTGCCGCCGTCGGCCACCAGCAGGTCGAGGATCAGCTCCGGCGCGCTCGGCATCGCCACGGGAACATTACATACCTTGTCCATGTTTGCGAAATAAAGAAATGTTTCCTAGGATGCCAGAGACCGACTGATTCCTGCAATTTTTCTCCGGAAGGACCCCGCACATGACCACGCCCTTCGTGACCTGGGAGGTGGACGGCCCCGTCTGCACGCTCACGCTGAACCGCCCCAACAAACGCAACGCGGTCGACGGCGCCGTGGCCGCCCAGCTGCGCGCGGCCTTCGAACGCTTCGAGGCCGACGACGCATTGCGCGTGGCCGTGCTGACGGGCGCCGGCGGCCATTTCTGCGCGGGTGCCGACCTGGGCGCGGTGGGCGACCCGGCGCGCCGCAACGAGCTCGACCCCGACGGCGGCGGCGCCGGCCCGATGGGCCCGACGCGCATGGCACTGTCCAAGCCACTGATCGCGGCGGTGAACGGCTACGCGGTGGCGGGCGGCCTCGAGTTGGCGCTGCTGGCCGACCTGCGCGTGGCCGACGACGACGCGGTGTTCGGCGTGTTCTGCCGCCGCTGGGGCGTGCCGCTGATCGACGGCGGCACCGTGCGGCTGCCGCGCCTCGTGGGCATGGGGCGTGCGCTGGACCTGATCCTCACGGGCCGGCCGGTGTCCGCCGCCGAGGCGCTGGCGATGGGCCTGGTGAACCGCACCACGCCACCGGGCGGCGCGCTGGCCGCCGCGCAGGAGCTGGCGCGGCAGATCGCCGCCTTTCCGCAGCAATGCATGCTGGCCGACCGCCGCTCCGCCTTCGAGCAGTGGGACCTGCCGCTGGCCGAGGCGCTGCGCCGCGAAGGCGCGCAGGGCGTGCCGATCGTCGCAGCCGAGGGCGAGGCCGGTGCCGCGCGCTTTGCCGGCGGCGCCGGGCGCCACGGCGAGTTCAAGCGCTGACGCCCTGCTCTTTCGATTTCACATAGAACCTCCTGGAGACACGCCTTGCCTTCCCCCTCGCCCGCCCGCAGCCCGACCTACCTCGAACTGATCCGCCGCGGCGCCCTGCAGCACGGCCCGCGCACCGCCATCGTCTACGGCGACCGGTCGATGACCTTCACCGAGGTCGACCAGCTCAGCAGCCGGCTCGCCCATGCGCTGCACGCCGCCGGCGCCGCACCGCGCACGCGCGTGGCGCTGCTGCTGAACAACGGCCTGCACAGCGTGCCGCTGGACTTCGCCTGCGTGAAGGCCGGCATCAACCGCGTGCCGCTGAACGCGCGGCTCTCGCTGGCCGAGCATGCGCGCATGGTGGCCGACACCGGCTGCACGCACCTCGTGTTCGGCCCCGACCTCGCCGAGCGCGCGGCGGCGCTGCGCGAAGCCGTGCCGGGCCTGGCCTGCATGGGCCTGGGCGCGGCCCTCGACGGCGGTGCCGACCTGCTCGCGCAGGCCGCGTCGTGCCCCGCAACAGCGCCCGCCTTCGAGCCCGGGCCCGACGACGTGGTGCTCACGCTCTTCACCTCGGGCACCACCGGCACGCTGAAGGCGGCGCAGCACACGCAGGCCTCGTACGCGGCGATCTGCCGCAACGTGCTGCTCAACCTGCTGTCCGCCACGCCCGACGACGCGATGCTGCACGCGGCCTCGCTGATCCACGCGAGCGGCGTGTTCGTGCTGCCCTTCTGGCTGCGCGGCGGCCGCACGGTGATCCTGCCGGGCTTCGAGCCCGGTGCCTTCCTGCGCACGCTGCAGGCCGAGCGCATCACCGCGATCAACCTGGTGCCGACGATGCTGCAGATGCTGTTCGAGCACCCCGACATCGCGCACACAGACGTGGCCGCGCTGCGCTACGTGATCTACGGCGCCTCGCCGATGCCGCGCGCGGTGATCCGGCGCGCCATGGCGGCCTGGGGCCAGCACCGCTTCTGGCAGTACTACGGCCAGACCGAGGTGCCGCTGTGCCTGGCGGTGCTGCGCCCCGAGGACCACACCGACGAGCTGCTCGACGCTTGCGGCCAGCCGGCGATCGACGTCGAGCTGCGGCTGGTCGACGAGGCCGGCAACGACGTGCCGCCCGGCACGCCGGGCGAGATCGCGGTGCGCGCGCCCTCGGCGGTGTCGGGCTACCACAACGCGGCCGGGCTCAATGCCGAGACCTTCGTCGACGGCGGCTGGGTGCGCACGCGCGACGTGGGCCAGTTCGACGCGCGCGGCTTCCTGCACCTGAAGGACCGCACCTCCGACATGATCATCAGCGGCGGCTACAACGTCTACCCGCGCGAGGTCGAGAACGCGCTCATGACGCACCCCGCCGTGCGCGAGTGCGCGGTCATCGGCCTGCCGCACGAGAAGTGGGTGGAGATCGTCACCGCCGTCGTGGTGCTGCGCGAAGGCCAGCAGGCCGACGAAGCCGCATTGATCGCACACGTGGCGGACCAGCTCGCCTCGTACAAGAAGCCGCAGCGCGTGCTGTTCACCCGCGAGATTCCGAAGACGGCGGTGGGCAAGCTCAACCGCCGGCAGCTGCGCGATCTGCACCGCGGCTGATTCGCTGCCGGCCGGTCAGCCTGCGCGCCGCCGCAACGCGGTGCGCAGCGCCTTCGCAAAACGCGGATCGGCCATGGCGCCCACGTTGAAGCGCGACCAGCGCGAGACCTGCGTCGAGTCGACGCTGAAGATGCGCCCCGGCGCCATCACGATCTTGCGCGGCAGCAGTTCCTTCGCGAAGGCCAGCGAGTCCTCCACGCCGGGCAGCGCGGCCCAGATGTAGAGCGACTGCGGACTGCGCGCGAAGACCTCGGCGTCCACGGCGTCGAACAGCTTCAGCGCGTCGCGCGTGGCCTCGCCCAGCCGCTGCTGCAGGCGCTTGAGGTGCCGCTGGTAGTGCCCCTCGCTCAGGATCACGTCGACCGTGCGCTCGCTGTACTCCGAGCTGCTCACGTGGATCAGCGCCTTCAGGTCGGCAAGGTCGCTCGCAAGGTCCGCCCCGCAGGCGATGAAGCCCACGCGCAGCGCCGCCGAGAACGACTTCGAGAAGCTGCCGATGTAGATGGTGCGCTCCAGCTGGTCGAGCGCCGAGAGCCGCGGCAACGCGGTCGGCTTGAAGTCGGCCAGCGGATCGTTCTCCACGATCAGCAGGTCGTACTTCTGCGCGAGCTGCAGCACGCGGAAGGCCTTGGCCGGCGAGATGTCGGAGCCCGTGGGGTTGTGCGCGAGCGACTGCGTGAAGAAGAGGCGCGGCCGCTCGGTGACGAGCAACTGCTCCAGCACGTCGAGGTCGGGCCCGTCCGCCAGGCGCGGCACCGCCAGCATCTGCGCGCCCGCGAGCTTGAGCTTGCCGAACAGCGGGTAGTAGCCCGGGTCGTCGACCAGCACCTTGCCGCCGGGCGGCACGAAGTAGCGGATGACGATGTCCATCGCCTCGTTGGCGCCGTGCGTGAGCACGATCTGCCGCGGCTCGGCGCCGATGCCGAAGTCCGCGAGCTTGCGCACGAGGTGGTCGCGCAGCGGCGCGTAGCCGAAGCGGCTGCCGTAGCGGAACAGCGCGCCGAGCCCCGTGCGCACGACCTTGGGGTGGTACTTATCCAGCCGCACGTCGGCCAGCCATTCGACGGGCGGAAAGCCGTCGCCCACGGCGACCGCATCGGGCTGGGTCTTGAGCTGCTCGCGCATGAGCCACACGATGTCCATCGCGCGGCCGAGGCTGCCGGCGTCGTCCTCGGCAGGCTTGGGCGTGGCCGTGGCCTGTGCCAGCACGTAGTAGCCCGAACCGCGCCGCGGCTCAACGAGGCCGCGCGACACCAGCAGCTCGAAGGCGGCCACCACGGTGTTCTTGGCGTAGCCATGCAGCTGTGCGAGTTCGCGCAGCGAGGGCAGCTTGTCGCCGGCCTTGTAGGCGCCGCTCGCGATCTGGCGCGCGAGGGTGTCGGCGAGCGAATCGGCGATCGTGGTCATGGGCTTGGACTGTGACACAGCGAGGCGTGGCGGCGCACCACTGTCCGCACTGTCCCGCCAAACTGTGCCTTCCGCGGGCGGTACAGCCGGCCTAAATTGCCTGCTCCCGAATTCACCTTCCGAAGAGACACGCACCGATGGCCGCCGATTCCCGCATTCCCAATTTCCGCGCACTCACGCCCGCCCAACGCCTGGCCCACATCGCACAGGCCGCCGCGCTCACCGACGACGAGGTGGCGCTGCTCGCCCAACCTGGCGCGCTGGGCGTGGAGCGCGCCAACGGCATGGTCGAGAACGTGATCGGCACCTTCGAGCTGCCGCTGGGCGTGGCCGGCAACTTCACGGTGAACGGGCGCGACTACCTCGTGCCGATGGCGGTCGAAGAGCCCTCGGTGGTCGCCGCCGCCTCCTTCATGGCCAAGCTGGCGCGCGAAGGCGGCGGCTTCGAGGCCTCGAGCACCGGCCCGCTGATGCGCGCGCAGGTGCAGGTGATCGGCATCACCGACCCGTACGGTGCGCGGCTCGCGCTGCTGCGTGCGCGCGACGAGATCCTGGCCGTGGCGAACAGCCGCGACAAGGTGCTGATCGGCCTGGGCGGCGGCTGCCGCGACATCGAGGTGCATGTGTTCGGCGACACGCCGCGCGGCGCGATGGTGGTGATGCACCTCATCGTCGACGTGCGCGACGCCATGGGCGCGAACACGGTCAACACGATGGCCGAGGCGGTGTCGCCGCTGGTCAAGAAGCTCACCGGCGGCACGGTGCGCCTGCGCATCCTGTCGAACCTGGCGGACCTGCGGCTGGCGCGTGCGCGCGTGCGACTCGCACCCGCCGTGCTGGCCACGCGCGAGCGCAGCGGCGAAGAGGTGGTCGAGGGCGTGATCGATGCCTACACCTTCGCGGCCATCGACCCGTACCGCGCGGCGACGCACAACAAGGGGATCATGAACGGCATCGACCCGGTGATCGTCGCGACCGGCAACGACTGGCGCGCGGTGGAAGCCGGCGCGCATGCGTACGCCTGCCGCAGCGGACGCTACACCTCGCTCACCACGTGGGAGAAGGACGCGGGCGGCGCGCTGGTCGGCACCATCGAGATGCCGATGCCGGTGGGCCTGGTCGGCGGCGCGACGAAGACGCACCCGCTCGCACGGCTCGCGCTGAAGATCCTCGACGTGAAGTCGGCGCAGGAACTCGGCGAAGTCGCCGTGGCCGTCGGCCTCGCGCAGAACCTCGGCGCGTTGCGCGCGCTCGCCACCGAAGGCATCCAGCGCGGCCACATGGCGCTGCACGCCCGCAACATCGCGCTGGTCGCGGGCGCCACCGGCGACGAGATCGACGCCATCGCCAAACAGATGGCCGCCGAGCACGACGTGCGCACCGACCGCGCCGTGGCACTGCTCGACGCGCTGCGCAAGAAGTAAGCAACGCGGGAGCCTCCCGCACCACGGTCCGCGGCCGACACCGCGGCGGTCGCGCACGCGGCCGTCACACAACCACAGACGGAGACAACTCGAATGAACGCAGACAGTGCAACGCCCGCCCGCTGGCGGCTGGTGGAGATATGGGGCGACACGGCCGACCTGGGCCACCTCGCGTGGTCGATCGCGATCGGCGTCGCCGTGAGCCTCACGGGCTATCTCGTGGCGAGCCGCGTGCTCGCGAGCGTGGTGAGCACGCCGGAGCTGGCGCGCGCCTACGCGATGCTCGCGGGCCTGGGCGGCTGCGTGGTCTCGGGCGTGATCTGCGCGAAGCTCTTCACGCCCAAGCGCGAAGTGGTCGAAGGCACCGCCGCCGATCCGCGCTGGCGCGAGGAGGTGCTGGCCGAGCTGGCCGCCGAGCACGGCGACCTGGGCTCGGTGGACGACCTGCCGCCGGTGGTGGTGCGCGAGATGAAGGAGCTCGAGATCTACGAGCTGTTCGCGTCGTACAAGCCCCAGGCCGCCAAGGCCTCCGAAGGAGCCGCCTCGTGATCGACGCTGCCCTGTTCAACCAGATCCTCGTCGCCACCGGCATGGGCCTCGTGGGCGCCATCGTGTTCGCGGCCATCGGCCTCGTCTCGGGCACCGACGAAACCACCACGCTCGCACCGCTCACCTTGCTGGTGGTGCTGCTGGGCGTGCCGCCCGAAGGCGTGTTCACCTTCTTCCTGGCGGCCGCCGTGGCCAAGCACATGACGCACGCGGTGCCCACCGCGCTGCTGGGCATTCCGGGCGACACCATGGCCACGCCGCTGCTGCAGGACGCCAACGTGCTGCGCAACCTGGGCGTGCCGCACATCGCGCTGCGCAAGATGGTGTCGGGCGCGATCATCGCGGCCTTTCTCGCGGTGCCGCTGGCCGTGCTGTTCGCGGTGCTGCTGGCGCCGTACGGCGCGGCCATCACCAAGGCGGCGCCGTGGATCTTCGTGGTCGCGGCCGTGGCCATTGCCTATTTCTCGAGCGGGCGCTGGGCCTCGGTGGCCACGCTGGTGCCGTTCGTGATGGTGATCGTGGCGCTGCAGGCGCTCACCGGCAAGTACGGCGTGAAGCTCAGCATCAGCTACTTCCTGGGCATCGCCATCGGGCCGCTGGTGGCCGACCTGTTCTCGGTGATCTCGCCGGCGGCGCGTGCGCGCATGAAGCGCGACAAGGTCCGCACCTTCTCGCTCGCACCCGACGTGAAGGGCTGGTCGGGCTACTTCCCCAACCCGTTCAAGGTGCTCGACCGCGGCCAGGTGAAGTGGACCTTCGCGACCGCCGCGATCTCCAGCGCCACCTTCGTGTTCAGCCCGGTCGCGATGACGGTGGTGCTGGGCGAGCTGGTGGGCTCGCGCATCAAGCATGCGTACCACCGCCTCACCACCACGCTGGCCGCGCGCAACGGCGTGACCGAGGCCACCTACATCGCCGAGGCGCTGATCCCGCTGATCGCCATCGGCCTGCCGCTGAGCCCCGTGGCGGCCGGCCCCGCGGCGCCGCTGTTCAACGCACCGCCGGTGTTCACCATCGACTCGGCCACGGGCCAGACTCACAACCTGCACAACCTGCTGAACCACTGGGAGTTCCTGGGCTACGGCATGCTGGCCGTGGTGCTCGCGGCGCTGGTGGCCTACCCCTTCACCATGAACTTCGCGCGCCGCGCAGCGCTGTTCGTCTCGCGCAAGGTGAGCCACGAGGCGATCATCGCGACCTTCGTCGGCTTGATCGTGGTGATCAGCGTGTGGGAAGGCCAACTGCTCGGCCTCCTGGTGATCCTCACGATGGGTTTGCTCGGCGGCCTGCTGTCGCGCGCCATCGGCTTCAACACGGGCGTGCAGTTCATGGGCTATTACACGGCGGTGCTGACGGTGCCGGCGGTGATCAAGGCGTTCTCCTGATGGCTTGATGCGCTGTTCAGGGCGACTCTCCCGCCGACGGGGCACCTTGCTCCGCGAATGTCCCCCGGGCTTCGCCCTCCTCCTTAATTTCGCTGCGCAAGGCACCCCATCGACGTGAGCGTGTTCAGAGCGGTTGTTGATCGGCTGCACACCAGCGCCGCGTCCCGAGCCCAGGACACTGGGTGCTTCCCGCAGCGAAATCAAGGAGGAGGCCGCAGGCCGGGGGACATTCGCGGAGGGAAGTACCCGGTGGCCTGGGCACGCGCCCTGAACACGCCGGCACCCAGTCAGCGCTTCGATGCAGGCTTCTTCTTCGCCGGCTCATCCCCGCCGAACAGCTTCTCCACCTGCTGCCCCACGCGCGCCCCGATCGCCGTGCCCACCCCCGGCAGCACCGCACTGCCGACCGCCGCCCCCGCGAGCGCGCCCCCGGTCATCGACACCTCGGGCTCGGCCACGCTGCCGCCGATCTTGAGCGGCACGCCGACGACGCCATCGACGAGATCGACCGCCATCTCGCCCGTCATCTGGCGATTGAAAAGCCGCAGGTTGCCGCTCGCGGTGAGCACACCCGAGCGCGCCTTGAGGTTCGTGTAGCGCATCACGATGCCGTCTTCGGTGCCCTGGGTGTCGAGCGTGCCCGTGAGTTCGTCCAGCGCCGTGGTGCCGCCGCGGCTGATGCCGACGGTGGTCACGGCCTTGGCCAGGTCGAGGCGGGTCAGCGTGGCGGGCTGCACCGAGAAGGTGGTGCGCGTGTGCAGGCCGCGGATCAGCGCGCCCACCTCGCGGGCCTCGGCCACCAGCGAGGTGTGGCCCGAGACCTTGCCCGCCACCGCCGAGCGGCGCCCGAAGGCCTGCACCAGTGCTTCGATGTCGACCTGGCGCGGGTCGAGCTCGGCCGACACGCGCAAGCCCCGCCCCTCGGGCAGCACCTCGAGCCGCGCCTGCCCGTTCCACGTGCCGCCGCCGGCGTCGATGCGGGTGCGCCAGCGGTCTTCGTTCCCCTCGCGGTCCAGCCGCAGGCGCACGGGCGAGGCCGCGCCGGCGCGCTCCAGACGCAGGTTGCGAGGGCGCCAGTTGTCGTCGAACGTCACCTCGCCGTCGTAGGCCAGCGCGATGTCGCGGCGATCGATCCAGACCACGTCGCGCCAGCGCACGCGCTCCACCGGCACGGGCGCCAGGGTCCAGGGCGCGGGCAGCGGCACGATGCGCTCGCTTTCCTGCGGCTCGGGGCCTTTGTCCCGGAAGGCGCGCACCGAGGCGCGCGGCAGCACCAGGCTCTCGAGCGCGATCTCGTCGATGGCCACCTCGCGGCGCAGCAGCAGCGGCCACAGGTGCAGCCGCACGCTCACGCGGCGCAGGGTGATGGGCTGGGGCTGGTCGGTCGCCAGCTCGGACAGCGCCAGCACGGGCACCGGCCACAGCGACCAGTGGGCGCCGCCCACGGTCAGCTCGACGCCGTAGCGCTGCGAGAAGCCCGCGGCGATGCGGGCCGCCACCTCCTCGTCGTCGGGCAGGCGCGCGGCCACCACGAGCGCCAGCGCGCCGAAGCCCAGCAGCAGCACCGCCACCGAGCCCAGGAGCCACCGCCGCACCGAAGGGAAGGTCATCGGGCCAAGGTAGCACGCAAAGGCGACTGCGGTTGTCAGCCGTCGTCGCTATAGTGCCCTCGCACCCCCTGTATCGGAGACCCCTGCATGCGTATCTGGAAGAAAGAGATCTCGGTCGAATCGCTGACCGCCAACCACGTGGGCACGGCCGTGGCCGCCCTGGGCATCGAATTCCTGGAGGTGGGCGACGACTTCATCCGCGCCCGCGTGCCGGTGGACGAGCGCACCCGCCAGCCCTACGGCATCCTGCACGGCGGCGTGTCGGTGGTGCTGGCCGAGACGCTGGGCTCCTGCGGCGCGCACTACTCGGCCCCCGAGGGCGACCGCGCCGTGGGCCTGGACATCAACGCCAACCACATCCGCTCGGCCACCAGCGGCTGGGTCACCGGCACAGCGCGGCCGGTGCACCGCGGGCGCACCACGCAGGTCTGGCAGATCGACCTGACGAACGAGGCGGGCGAGCTGACCTGCGTCTCGCGCATCACCATGGCGGTGCTGCAGCCGCGCTGAGCGCGGGCGCGCCCCCGGGGCGCTTCTTTTCTTTCTTCTCCCGCTGGTACGCCTCTTGCGGGTGGCACCCGTGTTCAGCACGGGGTGGATCGACCACAATCTCGCCCCAGGGAGCGCGTCGACCCCCAACACACACCAACCGAGGAGAAGAAAACACATGTTCAACTGGACTGAAAAGCCGGTGTCCACACTGGCCAACGGCGCGGTCATCGCGCCCGACGAGCGGCTGCCCTGGCTGCAGACCGGCGCGATGGGCATCCAGCACGTGATCGCCATGTTCGGCGCCACAGTGCTGGCGCCGATCCTGATGGGCTTCAACCCCAACATCGCGATCCTGATGAGCGGCATCGGCACGCTCATCTTCTATCTCGTGACGGGCGGCAAGGTGCCCAGCTACCTGGGCTCGAGCTTCGCCTTCATCGGCGTGGTGATCGCGGCCAGCGGCTACGCGGGCAAGGGGGCCAACGCCAACATCGCGGTGGCGCTGGGCGGCATCGTGGCCTGCGGGGTGGTCTACATCCTGATCGGGGCCATCGTGCAGGCCGTGGGCACGGGCTGGATCGAACGCTTCATGCCGCCCGTGGTCACGGGCGCCGTGGTGGCGGTGATCGGGCTGAACCTGGCGGGCATTCCCATCAAGAACATGGCGGCCAGCAACTTCGATTCGTGGATGCAGGCCGTGACCTTCCTGTGCGTGGGCCTGGTGGCGGTGTTCACGCGCGGCATGGTGCAGCGCCTCTTGATCCTCATCGGCCTGATCCTGGCCACGCTGGTCTACGCCGCGCTCACCAACGGCATGGGCCTGGGCAAGCCGGTCGACCTGAGCGGCATCGCCAACGCGGCCTGGTTCGGCCTGCCGACCTTCACGGCGCCGGTGTTCACGGCCAACGCGATGCTGCTGATCGCGCCCGTGGCGATCATCCTGGTGGCGGAAAACCTCGGCCACCTGAAGGCGGTGACGGCCATGACCGGCCGCAACCTCGACCCGTACATGGGCCGCGCCTTCATCGGCGACGGCATTGCCACGGTGGTGAGCGGCGCCGCGGGCGGCACGGGCGTGACCACCTACGCCGAGAACATCGGCGTGATGGCGGCCACCCGCATCTACTCGACGGCAGTGTTCGTGGTGGCGGCCTTCATTGCGCTCATCCTGGGCTTCAGCCCCAAGTTCGGCGCGCTGATCCAGGCCATTCCGCTGCCGGTGATGGGCGGCGTGAGCATCGTGGTGTTCGGCCTGATCGCCATTGCCGGCGCCAAGATCTGGGTCGACAACAAGGTCGATTTCTCGCAGAACAAGAACCTGATCGTGGCCGCGATCACGCTGATCATCGGCACCGGCGACTTCACGCTGAAGTTCGGCGACTTCGCGCTCGGCGGCATCGGAACCGCCACTTTCGGCGCCATCATCCTCTACGCCCTGCTGGGCCGTTCGCGCAACGCCTGAGCGCAGACAAAGTGAAACCTCGTGCAATAACTGTTGTGCGGGGTCAGTGAACACGGCGCCGGTCACCGGGCTTTGGCCGGCGCCCGTTAGACTCCAACGCTTTTCGCACCGACGTTCACACACGTTTTCCAATGGCCGATGTTTCCGCCGCTCGTACCAAGGCGGTTTTCGAATTCAAGAGCGCCACACTGCCGCTGATCGCAGTGATCCTCAAGACAGCCGACCTCGACGTGCTGGCCGAGGCGCTCGACGCCCAGTTGGCGGATTCGCCCGACTTCTTCGAGCAGGAGCCGGTGGTGATCGACCTCTCGCTGCTGCAGGAACAGGCGGCCGAGGGCGGCACCGACGCCCCCGAAATCGACTTTACCGCCCTGCGCAGCCTGCTGGCGCGCCACCAGACCCAGCCGATCGCCGTGCGTGGCGGCAGCCCCGAGCAGCATGCCGCGGCACGTGAAGCCGGCCTGTCGGTGGCCGCCATGCCCGCGGCCCCCGCGCCCCGCCCGCCGGCCCCGCCCGCCGAGGCGCCTGCGGCCTCCGAGGCCCCGCAGATCGTGCGCGAGCTGCCGGTGCCGGCCAACGGCACGCTGCTGATCGACAAGCCGTTGCGCTCGGGCCAGCAGATCTACGCGCGTGGCGGCGACGTGGTGGTGACGGCCATCGTGAGCTTCGGCGCCGAAGTCATCGCCGACGGCAACGTGCATGTGTACGCGCCGCTGCGCGGCAAGGCCATTGCCGGCGCGCGCGGAAACACCGAGGCGCGGATCTTCTCGACCTGCATGGAAGCGCAGCTGGTGGCCATTGCGGGCATCTACCGCACGAACGAAGTGCCGCTGCCCGAGCCCGTGCTGGGCAAGCCCGCCCAGGTGCGCCTGGACGGCAAAAAAATAGCGATCGACGCGATTCCCTGATGAAAAACCAGGAACGCGGCAGCGCTGAGCATCAATCGACAACTGAATCGAAACAAGAAGGAATGGCGATGGCCAAAATTGTGGTGGTGACCTCGGGCAAGGGCGGCGTCGGCAAGACGACCACGAGCGCCAGCTTCGCGTCGGGCCTTGCGCTCGCCGGCAAGAAGACGGCCGTGATCGACTTCGACGTGGGCCTGCGCAATCTCGACCTGATCATGGGCTGCGAACGCCGCGTGGTGTACGACCTGATCAACGTGATCCAGGGCGAGGCCAACCTGAGCCAGGCGCTCATCAAGGACAAGCAGTGCGACAACCTGTTCGTGCTGGCCGCCTCGCAGACGCGCGACAAGGAAGCCCTGTCGCAGGACGGCGTGGAGAAGGTGCTGACCGACCTGGCCGCCATGGACTTCGACTACATCGTCTGCGACTCCCCCGCGGGCATCGAGACCGGCGCCATGATGGCGATGCACTTCGCCGACGAGGCGCTGATCGTCACCAACCCCGAAGTCTCGTCGGTGCGCGACTCGGACCGCATCCTGGGCATGCTCAGCAGCAAGACCAAGCGCGCCAAGGACGGCGGCGAGCCGATCAAGGAACACCTGCTGATCACCCGCTACAACCCGAACCGCGTGGCCGGCGGCCAGATGCTCTCGCTGGAAGACATCCAGGACATCCTGCGCATCAAGCTGATCGGCGTGATCCCCGAGTCGGAAAGCGTGCTGCACGCCTCCAACCAGGGCGTGCCCGCCATCCACGACAAGGACACCGACGTGGCCCAGGCGTACAGCGACGTGGTCGCGCGCTTCCTTGGCGAAGACAAGCCGATGCGCTTTGTCGAAGCCGAGAAGCCGGGCTTCTTCAAACGGATTTTCGGGAGCAAGTAGGCATGTCGTTTCTTTCGTTCCTGCTTGGTGAGAAGAAGAAGACTGCGAGCGTCGCCAAGGAGCGCCTGCAGATCATCCTCGCTCACGAGCGCTCCAGCCTCAGCGGCAAGAAGCGCCCCGATTACCTGCCCGAGCTCCAGCGCGAGCTGGTGGCGGTGATTTCCAAGTACGTGTCGATCAACGCCGACGACATCAAGGTGCACCTGGAAACCCAGGACAACCTCGAAGTGCTGGACATCAAGATCGAACTGCCCGATCCGGTTCCGGCGCGCTGAGCGCCGCAACCCCGATCAACCGGCTCACGCCGGTTGACCCGGGGCCGCAGCGGGCAGCGCCTCCAGCCGCTGTGCCCACTCGCGGGCCTTGTCTTCGTCGAAGAGCGGACTTTCACGGTCGCCGTAGAACTGCGCCGCCAGGGATTCCACGCAGGCGCGCTGGCTCTCTAGGTTCTCTTCGCAGTCATCGAGCGCGGCGCCGGTGAGCAGCCAGCGCTCTGCGGCTGCCGCGTCTTCCGGCGCGCCCTGACCCTGCATGCGCATCCAGCCCAGCTCGTAGCAGGCCCAGCCCTGCTGGCGTTGGGTGCTGTCTTCCGCCACCTTCTGCAGCGCATAGAGGGCTTCGGCGTACAGGACGTTCACTTCCGCTTCTCCCTGGCCCTGTTCGGCCAGCGCCCCGGCGTGCCGGCACAGCGTGCGGCCGAGCTGCATCGTGGCGCTGACATCGCCGGCTTCGTGGCCACGGCGGAAGTAGCCGATCGCCCGCGCCAGGTCGGGCTCCCCGGGTTCGCCGAGCTTGTACGCCAGGCCGAGGTTGTAGAGCGCCATCGTGTGGTTGTGCTCGGCGGCCCGTTCGTAGTGCCGCATGCCGCCTTCCAGGTCGCGCTCGCCCCCCTCGCCTTCGCTCAGCATGTAGCCGAGATGGGCGTGCGTGGCGGCGTCGTCCTCGCCGCCATGGGCGATGGCGTGCAGCAGCCAGGCGCGCGCCAGGGCGGGTTCGGCGCCGAGGCCGGCCGTGTCCCAGCGCAGCATCTTCGAGAGCTCGCACATCGCCACGGGCAGGCCGTCGGGCAACGCGGTGGCGGGGGCGTCGCCGGGCTCGCGCACGCCGGCGGCGCGTGCCATCCAGCGCAGGGCTTCGCGCGGGTCGGCCTCGATGCCCTCGCCGTCGCGCAGGTGGCAGGCCAGCTCGTAGGCGGCCCGCAGGTCGCCGGCGGCATGGCGCGCGGCCATGTGCTCGGTGTGCGCCTGCTCGCGGCCGTCGGCATGCAGCCAGACGTACAGGCCGGTGTCGTTGCGCGCGGCCTGCACCGGCTCGCCCGCGCTCCAGCGCTTGCACAGCTGCGAGCGGACCGCGACGGCCATCCAACCGTCGGCGACCGACAACGCGGCCGTGATCCACGGGTAGGCCTGCGGGTGCAGCACGGCGCCGTCGGCGCGCAGCACGCCCACGGCGAGTTGCCCCTTCTCGACCTTCGCGGCGCGCGGCACCGGATCGGCGACCAGCCAGCCGATGTCCTGCGTGCCCCAGGCCAGCGGTTGCAGCGTGCGGTGCCGGCACGGCACCAGCTCGCGGCCGGCGGCCACGTCGTAGATGCCGCGCAGCCACGGCGCGTTCTTCGCCGTGCGCCCGCCCTTGGACGCCACGCGCACCAGGTCGCGCCGGACCATGGCGTGCCCGCGCTCCTGGCCGGTCAGCGGTTCCAGGGTCTCGAAGCGGCCGTAGTCGAAGGGCACGAGCACACGGCCCTGCCCGTCGATCAAGCCGCACAGGCCGTCGGCGCGTTCCACGGCGAAGCGCTTCGGCCGGGCCGGCGTGCCGCGCTCATTCGACGGATCGTTGTCTTCGGTCGTCAGGATCTCGATGGGGTATTCCTCGAGCAGGTCGACCTGTTCGTAGACCGGCTCGATCGCGACGCGGCCTTGCGCATCGAGCAGCCCGCTCTTGCCGTCGCGCTTGGCGTCGAAGCCCTCCCAGTCGTGGCGCCACTGAAGGCTTTCGAAATGCGGCGGCACGGCCCATTCGCCGTCCGCGCGCACCAGCCCCCAGCCACCCTCGTCGCTGCGCGCGGGCGCGAGGCCGAAAGGCGTGAAGTCTTCGGCTTCTTCGAACCGGGGCGAAATCGTCCATTGGCCCTGCAGGTCGACATACCCGATGCGCTCGCCCACGCGGGCGCGCACCCGGCCTTCGACAAAGCTCCAGACCTCGTCGACCGAGGGCGCCAGCAGCCAGCTGCCGTCGGTGCGCAGCAGGCCGACGTGGTCGCCGACCAGGGCCGTGGCGATGTCGTCCTCGAAGGCCCAGACCTCGTCGAGCTGCGGTTCGAGCAGCACGCGCGGCGCCTCGGCGTCGGCAAGCAGCAGGCCGGAGCGCTCGCCTTGCGAGATCCAGAGAAGGCGCGGATCGTCGGCGCCGGCGTAGCGGATGTCGTCCCACGCGGGCTCGACCACGGTCGTGCGCTGGCTGCGCCCGTCGTCGTCGTACACCACGCGCATCACGCCCCAGCGGCCGTCGACCTCGAAGCGCCAGAGGTCCTCGCCCAGGTGGTTGTCGTAGTCGGGGCGTTCGCCGTCGTCTTCGTCTTCTTCCTCGGGCTCGAAGTCGGCAAAGCGCTCGTCGCGCGGCGCCTCGTAGCCGTCGAAGTACGGATGCGACAGGCTGCCGAAGCCGAACTGCCAGGCCCAGGCCTCCCAGTCCGCAAAGCGCTGGATGCCTAGCGCCGCGTCCACGCCCGGGTGGTTGCCGCTGTCGATGCAGCGCTGCACTTCGGCCCACAGTTCATTGCACTCGCGGCGGTTGCGTTCGATGAAGCCCTCGCCATCCGCATCGCCGCCCAGCCAGGACAACTCGTCGAGGTTCGCCGAGAAGCGCGGCGTGCTGTCGTCCGGCGTGTCGTCGATCAGCTCGGCCAGGTGCAGCGCCACAGCCTCGAACTGCAGCGCGATCTGCGGCAGCGCGTGCAGCATCGGGTGCCGCTCGACAAAGGCGTGCAGTTGCCGGATGCGCGCGAGCGCGGCGTGCGCGTCGCTGACCAGGTTGTCGGTGCCCGCATCGCCGAAGACGCGCTGGTGGTCGATGGCGTCGCCGGCCGCGCCATCGGCCAGCAGCAGCTGCCAGAGCACGGGGAAGTTGTTGTTGGCTTCGGCGATTTCGTCGGCCGATGCTTCTTCGGTGTCGGGAAGACTGTGTTCGAGATAGAGCCAGGAACGATTGCCCATGTGTGGTCGGTGCGTGTGTCGTCCATGGCGAAGGCCATGGGTGGCGCCCAGTTTAGGGGCGCCGTTTCACGCGCACGTGACCGCCGGCCGCTACGCCAGGAACTGCGTGACCTGCGCGAGCACGGCCTGCTCTTTCAGGATGCGGCGATGGCCCCAGCCCTGCGTGGGAAAAAGCCGCGCGCCGGCGATCGCGTCGCGAAAAGCCTCGGCGTCGGCGAAGCGGTTCACGCGGTCGTCGCGGTCATGCACGATGAGCGTCGGCTGCGCGATGCGCGGGCCCACGGCGGCGGGCTCCAACTGCTGCATCAGGATGCCTTCGCGCGCCTCGATCAGGCGCTGCATGCCAGCCCGCGTGCGCTCGCTGAGGCCGAACACCTGCGCGAAGTAGCGCGTGTACTCGCGCGGCGACGCGGGCGGTGCCAGCAGCACCAGCCGCTGCGCCGGCAGGCCGCGCCCCGCCGCATAGGCCAGCGCATTGGCCCCCAGCGAATGCGCGACCGCCGCGCGCAGCACGTGCCCGTCGGCGCCGAGCCGCGCCGCCACGTAGTCGATGGCGCGCGCGAACTGCGGCAGGTTGCTGGCCGTGCCCGCGCTGCGGCCGTGGGCCGGCATCTCCAGCAGCACGGGCCGCAGGCCTTGCGCAGCCACGGCCTGCGCCAGCGGCAGCATCTGGCCCGCGTGGCCGCCCCAGCCGTGCACCAGCAGCACGACCGGCGCCGACTCGGCGCCCGAGTCCTGCGCGGCCAGGTGGTAGATGCCAAGGTTCGCGTCCTCGAACGCCCAGGCCTCGCGGCGCCAGTCGGCACCGGGCTGCTGGCCGCGGTACAGCCATTTGGGCGGCAGCGGCGTGCCGAACACGCGGTAGGCCGCGCGCACGCCGAGCGCGGGCCACAGGCGTTGCGAGGCGCCGAGGCCGAAGCGCATCGCGCGCATCAGCGGGCTGGCGCTGTAGTAGCCCACGGGGGCGGTGGTGTGGGTGGTGGTGGTCATGGGGAAGGCTTTCGTTCAGGGGCTCAGTACCAGACCCAGTCCTGGTTGCTGCGCGGCAGGCTGCGCAGCGTGTCCTGCACGCCGCGCACACCGAGGAGCACCGCGTAGGCGGCGAGAAAGAGGGCAATGATCAGCATGGTGCTTCTCCTTTTTTATCGCACGGTGGTGCGAAATTAAGGCAAACGAAGAGGCGGTGGCCGTCGTCTGCGGGTGCGCCTCAGGCGCGGTAGCTGGAAAGAAGGCGCTGCCAGGTCTGGCCCGCGCGCTCGGCCGCATGCCCGTCGCGCAGGAAGCGCGCGTCGTGCAGCTGGTTCATCATGATCCCGTTGATCTCGCTCACGAGCTGGGCCGGGTCGGTGTCGGCCTGGAGCTCGCCGGTCTCGACCGCCTGCAGCACCGTGCGGCGCAGCGCGGCACGCCAGCGCGTGATCTCGTCGAAGAGCAGGTCGCGCAGTTCGCCTTCGCGGTCGTCGAACTCGAAGGCGCCGGCCACGTAGAGGCAGCCGTTCTGCGCTTCGACGTCGCGCGTGCGGGCGATCCAGCGCGCGACGATGTCGTTCAGGCGGGGCAGGCCCTTGGGCTTCTGCATGGCGGGCACGAACACCTCGGCCAGGAAGCCGCGGCCGTACTCCTCGATGACGGCCTTCTGCAGCGCCTCGCGCGAGCCCACGCGCGAGAACACGCCGCTCTTGGACAGCCCCAGCCGGCTCGCCACGGCCTGCAGCGAGATCGCCTCCAGCCCCTCGGCCAGCGCGAGGTGCATCGCCGCGCCGACGATGGCGGCGCGGGTGAGTTCGCTTTTCTGGGTCTTGGCGTCCATTCGGCGGACTTTAGCACAGTCGTGCGAAATATCAATCTCCCCACGCAGAAAGGCTTCATAGATGTTTTGCTCATGTGAAACCAACAAACGCATCGTTCCCCGCATAAGCGCTTCTGCCGAGAATCGCCGGTCGGCCCCGACCCGGGGTCCGGACCTCTTTTCACCTCCTGCGCGCCCGATGAACTTTCAACAACTGCGCTCGGTACGCGAGGCCGTTCGTTGCGGCTTCAACCTGACCGAGGTCGCCCACACCCTTCACACCTCGCAGCCCGGCGTGAGCCGGCAGATCCGCGAACTCGAGGAAGAACTCGGCATCGAGCTCTTCGTGCGCGCCGGCAAACGGCTCACGGGCCTCACCGAGCCCGGCGGCCACGTGCTGCCGATCATCGAGCGCATGCTGATGGAAAGCAGCAACCTCAAGCACGCGGGCCAGGAGTTCGTGGCGCAGCAAAGCGGCCTGCTCTCGGTGGCGGCCACGCACTCGCAGGCGCGCTATGCGATGCCGGTGGCAGTGCAGGAATTCCGCGCGCAGTTCCCGAACGTGAAACTGCACCTGCACCAGGGCTCGCCCAAGCAGATCGCGCAGATGCTGCTCGACGGCGAGGCCGACGTGGGCATTGCCACCGAGGCGCTGGGCGACTACCCGCAGCTGGTCGCCCTGCCCTGCTACCGCTGGACGCACTCGGTGATCGTGCCGCCCGGCCATCCGCTGCTCGACGCGCCGCTCACGCTGGAGGCGCTCACGCAGCACCCGCTGATCACCTACGACACCGGCTTCACGGGCCGCTCGCGCATCGACGAGGCCTTCGAGCAGCGCGGCCTGCAGCCCAACATCGTGCTGGCCGCGATGGACGCCGACGTCATCAAGACCTATGTGCAGCTGGGCCTGGGCGTGGGCATCGTCGCCGGCGTGGCCTACGAGGCCGAGCGCGACACGCAGCTGCGCGCGCTCGATGCGGGGCGGCTGTTCGGCATCAACCTCACCAAGCTCGCGGTGCGGCGCGGCACCTACCTGCGCAAATATGTCTACGCGTTCATCGAGTCGTTCGCGCCGACGTTGACGCGCGCGATTGTCGAGAAGGCCTTGGGCGACGAGGTCAAGGTGTCTCACTACGAGATTTAGCTCAAGCGCAACGAAATCGACACTTCCGGCTCCAGGGTTGAAAAGAATGCGCGCAGCTTCACACAAGCGGCGTACATTCGGGTTAATTCCTTGGCTTCCGGAACGGATCAGCAATGGCATCGACTTCGCAGCAGCAGCAACTACAGGCCACCCGGGCCGCCCAAAAGGCGGCCGATGCAGCGGAGAAACGCGAACGCCTGAAACGTGCCCTGCCCGCCACGGTCGAGCTGCTGCAAAGCCGCCAGGCCGATCGCATCGACGATCGCGACATCGACGCGTATGTCGATCTCAACTGGCTCGAATGGCATGGCGGCGGTTTGCGCCTCACCATCACCGGGCGCAACGTGTGCGCCCAATCGGCCGCCACCGCGGTGGCCTGACAAGCACCTCTCCCAATTCCCCAAAGAAAAACCGCCACAGTCTCCTGTGGCGGTTTTTGCATGTGCGTGACGTGAACGCGGTGCGAAGGCTTACTGACCCGCAATGATCTGCGCGATGAGGCCGGTGGCAATGGCCGCGAGCACGTAGTCGCCACCCACGCCCACCCACTGGTAGCCGCGCGGCGGCTGCTGCAGACGGTAGGCGCGCCAGTCGTTCACCACGTAGTTGCGGCCCCGGTATTCGGTCGGCACGCGGCCACCACGGCGCCACTCGCTGTGCGGCTGCGGGAAGCCCCGGCGGTCGAACTGGCGACCGTCGCGGAAGTCCTGGTCGCCGCGGTAGCCGGCGTGAGGGCCGCGATGCCCGCGATGGTCGTCGCGCTGGTCATAACGACCGCCGCCAGGACGGTGGTCATCGCGCTGCTCGTAGCGGCCGCCGCCCGGGCGGTGGTCGTCGCCCCGGCGATCTTGCGCCAGCGCGCTGCCTGCTGCCAGGGACATTGCGAGCGCCGCAACGGCGGCAGTGGTGAGGCGCTTGGTACGGAAGATCATCTGGAACTCCTTTGGTGTGTCTGTGATGACGCCTCCATTCTGTGCAGCGCGTGTGTCTGCTTCGGGTGCGTCAGGTCACCGTCAGATGAAATCCGGTAAGCGCAGGTATCTCCGCGGCGTGTTGTCCTGCACGCGCGTGACGTACTTCACGCGGGCGCGTAGCGATTCACCACCATGCCGCAGTCGTAGGCCGTCGATCCGAGCAAGCGCAGCGCGTGGCCACGGCGCGTGTCGTGGAACACCGAGCGGCCCGCGCCGACGGCCGTGGGATTCACGAAGAACTGGAACTCGTCGACCAGCCCTGCCGACGTGAGCGACGACGCAAAGCCGACACCGCCGATGGTGAGGATGTCCTGGCCCGGCTGGCGCTTGAGCGCGTTCACCTCATCGGCCATGGCGCCGCGCGCGATGTCGGTGCGTTCCCAGCGCGAGGCCTGCAGCTTGTTGGTAAGCACGACCTTGCGTGCGTCAACCACCCGCTGGGCAAAGGCGTAGTCGGGGTTCGCAGGAAAGCGCGTCGCCGCGCGGCCCCAGTGATCGAGATAGCCCTCTTCGATGATCTTGCGGCTCAGCAGGATCGTGTCGACGCCCGCGAACACGGCGTTGAAGTCGCGCCTGAGCGCCGCGTCCCAGCGCCACCGGTCGCCCCAGCCCCACAGCTGCCAGTCGATGTCGCCGTTGGCCGGCGACACGAACCCGTCGACCGATATCTGCATTTGCACGATGAGCTTTCGCATCGGCGTCTCCTTCAGGTCGCTTGCGCAAACCGATCTCTAAATGCAAGCAGTTTCAGTATTCTCAAACCGATGCGAAAATGCAAGCAGTTTCTCGACCCGGCGGAATCCCGATGGCCATCCAGCAGAAGTCCCTGTGCCCGATCAACCTCGCGCTCGAAGTCGTCGGCGACCGCTGGAGCCTGCTGATCGTTCGCGACCTGATGTTTGCGGACAAGCGGCACTTTCGCGAGTTCCTGCAGTCCGAGGAAGGCATCTCCTCGAACATCCTCACCGAGCGGCTGAACACGCTGGTCGCGCACGGCGTGCTCAGCAAGACCGACGACCCCACGCACAAGCAGAAGGCGCTCTACAGCCTCACGCCCATGGGCATCGACCTGCTGCCGGTGATCACGCAGCTCGGCATCTGGGGGCGCAAGCACCGGCCGGTGACGGCCGAGAGCGGCGCGCCTGCGGCCGCGCTGGAAAAGGGCGGGCCGGCGCTGCAGAAGAAGATGCGGGCCGCGCTGCGCAAGGCGCACCTGGGCGGCCGCTAGGGCTGCGCCCTACCCGCCCACCGTGCTGTTCGCCGCGTCGGCGCGCACGCGGCCCTGTGCCTCCAGCGCGTCCACCGGCGGCAGGTCGAGTTCGATCCACGCGCCGTGCGCACGTGCAAGGTCGAAGGTGCCGGTCGACTGCGGCCGGTCGGTGTGCAGCACCAGCGCGTAGGGGCCCTCGCCGCGCACGGCGAGGCGCTGTGCGAGCGCGTCGCCGCCCAGCTCCGCCGCCGGGGCACGGTCGCGCGGCGACGACAGCACGAGCACGCTGCTGCCCAGGGCGATCACGGCCACGCGCACCTGGCTGGCAGGCACGGCCACGGGTTCGCCGATGTGCGTGCTCGTGTCGTCGGAGACCGTGCCCAGCAAGGCGCGGTAGCGCGCCAGCGTGGCGTCGAGGTCACGCACGGCGATGGCCAGGCTGGCCACGCCGAGCACGCCGTTGGGATGCACGCGCGCGGCGCCCTCGGGCACGCGCAGGGCGCGCCGCGTGAGGTCGCCGCACAGGAACGGCAGGTCGGCCGACGGGGCGCGCGCGGTCTGCCAGCGCAGGTGTTCGCCGTCGGGGCGCACGCGCCCGCCGTCGAGCGGGCCTTCGAGCACGAGGCCACGCGCCTTCGCATCGGCCACGGTGACGGCCGTGTCGCGCGGCAGCAGGGCGAAGTCGACGATGCCTTCGCCGTGCCGCTGCAGCAGCTGCCACCAGCGCTCGGCCGGCGCCGGTTCGCGCCACGCGATGAGTTCGAAGTAGCTGCCGTCGCTGAACACGACGAGCGCGTTGTGCGTGCTTCGGCCCGGATGGTCGCCGCCGCGCAGCACGTGGAAGCCGAGCGCGGCGTAGTCGGCGATGGCGCGTTCGAGGTCGTGCACGGCGATCACGACATGGTCGAGGGTCAGGGGCATGGTGAAGGTCTTCCTCGCGGCAAAGGGGTCGTCGTGGTCAGGAGGCGGTGCGGGCAGCGCCCTCGCCGCCCAGGTAGGCATCGCGGATGCGCGCGTCGGCCAGCAGCGCGCGCGCCGGGCCCGAGAGCACGATGCGGCCCGTCTGCAGCACGTAGCCGTGGTGCGCGATCTGCAGCGCGAGGCTGGCGTTCTGCTCGACCATGAAGACCGAGACGCCCTGCGCGTTGATGCGCGCGATGAGCTCGAGCACCTTGTCGACGTACAGCGGCGACAGGCCCATGGTGGGCTCGTCCATGCACAGCAGTTGCGGCCGGCCCATGAGCGCGCGCGCCATGGCCACCATCTGCTGCTCGCCGCCCGAGAGCGTGCCGGCCAGGAAGCCCAGGCGCTGCGCCACGCGCGGGAACAGTTCGAGCATGCGTTCCAGGTCTTCGGCCACGCCCGCGCGGTCGCGGCGCGCATAGGCACCCATGAGCAGGTTCTCGCGCACGGTCATCGCGGGGAACAGGCGGCGCGCCTCGGGCACCGAGCCGATGCCCTTGCGGATGATCTGCGGCGTGCTCAGGCCCAGCGTCGATTCGCCGTTGAAGCGGACCTCGCCCGAGCGCGGCTTGAGCAGGCCGAGCACGATCTTCATCGTGGTCGACTTGCCGCTGGCGTTGCCGCCGAGCAGGCTGACGATCTGGCCCTTGCGCACTTCGATGTCGAGATCGAAGTGCGCCTGCACGGGGCCGTAGAAGCTGTTGACCTTCTGGAGCTGCAGCAGGGGCGCAACCGCACCCGCCGGCGCCTGCGTGACGGCGCGTTCAGGCAGATCGTCGTTTCTCCCCTCTCCCCAGAGGGAAGAAGGCGACAGGCCGGTGCGCGCGACGGTGGCGATCATGCGGGCACCGCTTCTTCCTGCGCTTCGCCCACGTGGCGATGGCCGAGATAGGCCTCGATCACCGCGGGGTCGTTGCGCACGTCGTCGGGCAGGCCTTCGGCGATCTTGCGGCCGTCGTCGAGCACGGCCACGCGGTCGGACAGCTGCATCACGAGGTCGAGCTTGTGCTCGATCAGCAGGATGGTCTGGCCGCGCGCCTTGAGGCCGCGAATGATCTCCAGCATCTCGGCCGTCTCGCTCTCGTTCATGCCGGCCGTGGGCTCGTCGAGCAGCAGCAGGTGCGGCCGCAGCGCGAGCGCGCGCGCGATCTCCACGCGGCGGCGGTTGGCGTACGAGAGGCTGTAGGCCGGATGGTCGGTGCGCGGCGTGAGGCGTTCGCCGAAGAGCGCGATGATCTCGCGCGCCTCGTCGCGCAGCGCTTCTTCCTCGCGCCGCACCGCCCCTGGCTGCACCAGCGCGAGCGCCAGTTCGGCCAGCGCGCCAAGGCCCGGCACACCGCTCACGCGCGGTTTCACGGCGCGCAGCCGCGTGTGCGCGCCGACCAGCACGTTGTCGAGCACCGAGAGGTTCGCGAACACGCGCCCGTGCTGGAAGGTGCGCGCCAGGCCGCGCTGTGCGAGCGCTTGCGCGGGCAGGCCGGTGATGTCGTGGCCGTCGAAGCGCACCTGCCCGGCATCGGGCTTGTCGAGGCCGGTGACGAGGTTGAACAGCGTGGTCTTGCCCGCACCGTTCGGGCCGATCACGCTCAGCAGTTCGCCCTCGCCCACCTGCAGGTCGACGGCGTTGACGGCCGTGAGCCCGCCGAAGCGGCGCACGAGGCCGCGGACCTCAAGCAGCGACGGCATCGGCGACCTTCGCCTTCGAGTTCACGAGCTTCACCTCGGCGCGAATGGCCTGCGGGTTGCGCAGCAGATTGAGGATGGGACAGTTGCGCTCCACCGCTTCGAACAGCGCATCGATCTCATCGCGGCTGGCGGGCGAATCGATGTGCACGGTGTAGCCGATCTCGTGCGGCCAGATGGGCGTCTGCTCGTGGCCCGGCTTGCCGCCGCGCGGATCGATGACACCGGTCACCTCGACCTCGAGGCTTTCGAGCGGCACCTGGCGCTCGGCCGCCTGGATCAGGAAGATGTGCGTCACGCAAGTGCCGAGCACGCCCAGCTGCAGCTCGGGCGAGCTCGGGCCGAGGTTGTAGCCCGCGAAATCGGGCGGGCTGTCGCTGATGACCTGGTGCTCGCGGATGCGCAGGCGGCGCACGCCGCTGCGGCCTTCGGCGCGCACGCTGGCCTTGAGTTGCGAGGGCTGTGCGGTGCCGGCCGCGACGGCGGCGTTGCGGGCCAGCACGGCGGCGCGTTTCTCGGCGAGGTAGTCGTTGAGGTGGCTCATGAGATGGGGTTCTTTCAGACGGTGCCGAGCAGGCCTTGGGGACGGAAGCGGATCAACAGAAGCAGTGCCACGCCGTAGATCAACATGCGGTACTCGGCCGTCACTCGGAACAGCTCCGGCAGGCTCACGAGCGCGACCGCACCCAGCAGTGCGCCGCTGATGTTCCCGAGCCCGCCGAGGATCACCATCGTGAGCGCAAGGATCGAGATCTGCGAGCCGAAGGTCTCGTGGTTGATGTACGAGTACATGTGCGCGGTGAAGGCGCCGCTCACGCCCGCTGCGAAGCCGCCGAAGCCGAAGGCCAGCGCCTTGTAGCGGTCGGGGCTCACGCCGTAGGCGCGCGCGGCCACCTCGTCTTCGCGCACCGCGCGGAAGGTGCGGCCCAGGTGCGAACGCAAGAGGCGCCACTGCAGCAGGGCCAGCAGCACCAGCGCACCGAACGAGGCCCAGTAGATCGCTTCGTTCGACGACGCATCGCGCCCGAACAGCGAGAGCGGCGGAATGCCCGAGACGCCGATGGGCCCGCGCGTGAGGCTTTCCCAGTTGAGGATGGTGAGCGCCACGATCTCGCCGATGCCCAGCGTGGCGATCGACACGTAGTGCCCGCGCAGCCGGAAGGCCGGGAAGATCAACGCGGTGCCGATCAGCGAGGTGAGCACGCCCGCGGCCACGATGCCCGTGCCCACGGGCAGGTGCAGGTCGAGCACCAGCAGCGACGAGGCATACGCGCCGATGGCCAGCAGCCCCGCATGGCCCAGCGAGATCTGGCCGATGGTGCCGGCCACCAGCGTAAGACTCAGCGCGAGCGCACCGTAGAGCCACGCGTTGGTGAGCGTCTGCAGCACGTAGGGCGACGGATCGAACAGCGGCAGCAGCACGGCCGCGGCGAACAGCGCGAGCAACACGCGCGGCGGCACGCGCCACGGCTTGCTCGGTGCGATGAAGGTGCCGGTGAGCGGCTCGGGCGGCAGCACACGCTTGCGGCCGAACAGGCCGTTGGGCTTCCACACCAGGATGACCAGCAGCAACGCGAAGGCAAACAGGTTGCGGTACGGCGTGCCGAGGATCGCCACGCCATAGCTTTCGATGAGCCCCAGCAGCAGGCTGCCGACGATGGCGCCCGGCACGTTGCCCACGCCGCCGACCACCGTCGCCACCACGCCCTTGAGCGTGGCCTGGAAGCTCATCGCCGGGCTGATGTTGTTGTAGTACATGCCCACCAGCAGGCCCGAGAGCCCGCCCAATGCGGCAGCGATGGCGAACACGGTCTGGTTCACGCGGTTCACGTCCACGCCCATCTGCTGCGCGGCGTCGCGGTCCTGCGCGGTGGCGCGCACGGCCCAGCCCAGCTTCGTGAAACGCAGGAAGCCGAACAGCACCGCCGCGCTCGCGATGCCGATGCCCGCGATCAAGAGGTCGAGCGCGCCGATGGTGCCGGTGCCGATCTGCAGGCGCCAGTCGGGCAGCTGTGTGGGCAGCGCGCGCGGGTCGGGGCTGAACACCAGCTGCACGAGGATGTCGAGCACGAAGCTGATGCCGATGGTGGCCAGCAGCGGCGCGATGCGCGCGGCGCCCTGCAGTGGCCGCAGCCCCACGCGCTCGATGAGCATGCCCAGCGCGCCCGAGCCGATCACCACCAGCGCGATGGTGATGGGCAGCGGCGTGTGCAGGTACGTGATGCTCGCCCAGCCGATGTAGGCGCCCACGGTGTACACCGAGCCGTGCGCGAAGTTGATGAGGTGCGAGACGCCGAAGATCAGCGCGAGCCCGACCGCCAGCAACGCATAGATGTTGCCGATGATCAGGCCGTTGACCGTGTGGTCGAAGAAGGAGGTGAAGCTCATCTACTTGGCCGATGCCAGCGCCGCCGCCTTCTCGTCGATCTGCGCCCACTTGCCGTCCTTCACCACCAGGTTGACGCTCTTCACGCCGATCACGCGGCGCGTCTGCGCGTCGAAGGTGGCCTTGCCGAAGATGACGCTGGGCACGTCCTTGATCTTGTAGAACGCATCGCGCACGGCCTTGCGGTCAGCCTTGGGACCGGCTTCGCGCAGCGCGGCGGCGGCGTACACCACGGCGTCGTAGGCATAGGCGTTGAAGGCGTCGGGCTCCTTGCTGTACTTGGCGCGGAAGCTCTTCACGAAGGCCTGCACCTCGGCGCGCGGCTCCTCGGGGAAGAAGGCGGTGTTGGTGTGAATGCCGTTCACGGCCGCGCCGCCGAGCTCGATGAACTTGGGCGAGTAGACGGAGCCGACGGCCGCGATCGGCTGCTTCAGGCCCACGCTGCGCACCTGGCCCGCGATGAGCGCGCCGTCGGGGTAGTACGAGATGAGCACCACGCCGTCGGGGTTGGCGTCGCGCACGCGCACCAGGGTCGAGCGGAAGTCCTTCTCGTCGGGCTGGTAGCCCTCGGCAATGGCCAGCTGCGCGCCGCGTTCCTGCGCGGCTTTCACGAGCACGTCCTTGCTGGTGCGGCCCCAGTCGGTGTTCAGGAAGAGCACGGCGATGCGCTTGAAGCCCAGCGTCTTCACGGCCAGGTCGGCCAGCAGCGGCTGCGCATCGGCCTGGCTGATCGACGGGCTCCAGATGTAGTCGCCGCCCTTGGTGAAGTCGGGGTGCGAGTTGGTGAAACCCAGCTGCACGAGGCCCGCGCGCTGGTAGATGGGCGAGGCGGCCATCGAGGCGGGGCTGGAGAAGTCGCCGAGTTCGATGAGCACGCGCTTGTCGTTCACGAGTTTTTGCGCAATGGCGACGGACTGGCGCGGGTCGCTCTGGCTGTCCTCGAAGTTGTAGGCCAACGGCCGGCCGTGGATGCCGCCCTGCGCGTTGATGTGCTCGAGCGCGAGGTCGAAGCCGGCCTTCCACTGTGCGCCGTACTGCGCGTTCTGTCCGGTGAGCGGGCCGCTCACGCCGAACCACACGGGCTCGCCGCTGGCGGGTGCGGCCCAGGCCGCGAGCGGCGCGGTGAGCAAGGCGGCGGACAGTGCGACCGCATGGCGCAGGAAACGATGGCGGGTGAACAGCGGCGGCAGCATGGCGTCGGACCTCGGTGGCAGTGAAGGGATGTGCAGGGCTGCGATTCTTCGCCGCTGTCCCGTCGCCGGGAAGGAACGAAAACGGAGAGGCTTATGCGCTTTCCGAGCAAGCGAAGGGGCAAACGCCAACGGCCGCGCGGCCTCGTTTAAGCTGCGCGCCACATGAAGCGACGCCACCTCCTCCAGATGCTCGCCGGCGTGCCGGCCACCGCCCTGCTGCTCTCTGCGTGCGGCAAACGAAAGGCCTCAGCCAACGCGTTGAAGCCCGATGCCCGCGTGCTGGCGCTGGGCGACAGCCTGACCTTCGGCTACGGCGCGTCGCCCGAGACGGCGTGGCCCGCGAAGCTGGGCGAGCTCACGGGCTGGCAGGTCGAGAACGCGGGCGTCAACGGCGACACCTCGGCGGGCGCGCTGGAACGCCTGCCCGCGCTGCTGTCCGCCGGCAGCTACGACGCGATCCTGATCGGCATCGGCGGCAACGACATGCTGCGCGGCGTGTCGCCCGCCAGCACGCGCGAGAACCTCGCAGCACTCATCGAGCAGGCGCGCGCGCACACGTCGCATGTGGCGGTGCTGGCCACGCCGGCGCCCGATGCGATGCGCGCGGTGGTCGGCTCGCTCAGCGATGCGCCGTTCTACGAAGAGGTCGCGAAGTCGGGGCAGGCGTTGCTGGTCGCCGGTGTGTATTCGGGCGTGCTGTCGGACGCGGCCCTGCGCTCGGACCGCATCCACGCGAACGCGAAGGGCTACGCCCAGGTGGCGCAGCAGTTGGCCGAGCAGCTCAAGGCTGCGGGCTGGCGCTGAGGCCTGTGGCGCGGTCGTCGGCGTGCATCGGCGCGCGTGCCGTGGCGCCGCGCACTGGCAGGCTCTCGAGCACGCCGAACAGCAGCTCCATCGCGGTGAAGCCGAGGATGATCAGGCTGGCGCCCTGCGTCACGGCGTAGACCTGCCAGGTCGCGAACAGGAAGCGCGCCACGGCGTCGTAGCGCCCATAGCGCAGGCGCGGATCGCGGATGCGCAGCACGGCCCAGACGGTGACCACCGAACCCAGCAGGTTGGCCATCAGCATGTGCACGGGGTCGAAGGCCGGAAAGCTGCCCGGCAGCTGCAGCGTCTGGATGGTCCACAGCAGCAGAGCGTGCACTGCGGCGAAGGTCCACGGCGTGGCGAAGCCGATGGTCACCACGAGGTCGTACCAGGCGCTGGCGCGGACGATGCGTTGGTAGGTGGGAAGCGCGATCATGAAAAAGAGCCCTGCAGGGAGTGAAGAAGCCCCGGAAGCTAAAGCCTCGGGTACGCTCCAGGGTCAAGCACATTCTTCGGCGAAGGAACCACGACCATGCAGATCGGCCAGCTGGCTTCGGCGACGGGCTTGAGCCGCGACACGCTGCGTTTCTACGAAGAGCGCGGCCTGATCCGCGCGCAACGCGGCAGCAACGGCTACCGCGTCTATGCGAGGGAAACCGTGCAGATGGTGGGCTACATCCGCACCGCGCAGAAGCTCGGCTTCAGCCTCCACGAGATCGGCGACAACCTGCCCGCGGTGTGGGAGTCGGCCGCGCCCGACCAGGCGATTGCGGCACTGTTGGCCGACAAGGTCGCGGTCATCGACCAGAAGATCGCCGAGCTGAATGCGCTGCGGCAAGACCTGCTGGCACGCGTGCCCGCGGGCTGTCCGATGGCTCAGGCGGCCTGCGCGCGCAACAGGTCGACGTAGGCGCCCTGCACCAGCTGGTCTTCAGCGACGCCGAGCCGGGCCATGAGCGCATGGGCTTCGGCCACGCCGGCGTCGGCGGGCTCGCCGTCTTGCAGCACCACTTCGAGTTCGAGGAACTCACCGAGGCCTTCGACGCGGTCGAGGTGCACGCGCGTGCGGCCCACGAGAAACAGGCGGCGCTGCTTGCGCACGCGGCCGGCCTGGCCCCAGGCGAGCGTGAGCGATTCGCGCAGCGCGTCGGGCGTGGCGGTGGGCGTGATCAGGTAGAACGATTCCTTCGGGCCGGTGCTGTCGGCGCGACGGTAGAAGATGAGCTCGGCGCGGTCGGGTGCGAAGGTGCGCAGCTTGAGGCGGTCGGCGCTGTGCTCGCAGCGGAAGAAGGTGTCGTCTTGCGCGATCTCGATGGGACCCTGGTCGGCGAGTGTTGCGGCGATTTCTGCGATGCGGTCCACGCTGTCGATGCGGGCCTTGATCTCTATGTTTCTGGCCATGTCTTCTCGTTTTCTTGAGGCTGGGTTCGGGGCGCGTGCACAGGCCACCGGGTACTTCCCTCCGCGAATGTCCCCCGGGCTTCGCCCTCCTCCTTGATTTCGCTGCGGGAAGCACCCAGTGTCCTGCGCACGATGGGCGCGGTCGTCGTGCGGCCGATCAACGACCGCGCTGCCCAACGCTCACGCCGATGCGGTGCCTTGCGCAGCGAAATCAAGGGGGAGCCCGAAGGGCGGAGGACATTCGCGGAGCAAGGTACCGCGTCGGCGGGAGCGACGCCCTGAACAACAACTCAGCAACAGCGAATCAAGGCGCGTTGCCCTGCGGCCCCACAGGCGGTGGCGCCGCGCGCCCACTCGAGCCCGGCGCCAGCTTGCGTCCGAAAGCTTCGCCCACGTTGCGCACGGGCCGGCTGGCTTTTTCCGACACGTTGCTCACGCCGCGCCGCGTGGCGGCATCGGCGCGGTTGACGCCGCGGCCGGCGGCGTTGGTGCCGCGCTGCACGCTGCCCACCACCTTGCCGCTGCGCGAGGGCGACTTGATCGTCTGGGCGCGTTCGGCCTGGGGCGGGTTGTCGGCGCTCTGCGCCTGCGCGGTGACGGGCAGCCAGAGCGCGGCGGCGATGGCGGCGAGCGATGCGGTGGTGATGTGAAGCTTCTTCATGGCGTCGTCCCCTGGGAGTGGTCTTCGGATTCGGCGGCGGCCGCGCGGGCCATGCGCTCGCTCTTCCAGTACACGTCGTCGCCGCCGTTCATGCGGTTGAGCACGCGTGCGAGCACGAAGAGCAGATCGCTGAGCCGGTTGAGGTACTGGCGCGGCGCGTCGTTGAGTTCGGTGGTGGCGCCCAGCGACACCACGGCGCGCTCGGCACGCCGCGCCACGGTGCGGCACACGTGCGCGAGCGAGGCGGCGCGCGTGCCGGCGGGCAGGATGAATTCGGCCAGGCGCGGCAAGGCGGCGTTGTGGTCGGCCAGCGCGTTGTCGATCTGCAGCAGCGCCTCGGGCTTGAGCAGCGTGAAACCGGGCATCGAGAGTTCGCCGCCGAGGTTGAAGAGCTGGTGCTGCACGTCGACCAGCAGCTCGCGCACGGGCTCTGGCAGCGGCTCGCACAGCAGCACGCCGATGTGCGAGTTGAGTTCGTCCACGTCGCCCATCGCGTGCACGCGCAGGTGGTCCTTGGGCACGCGGGTGTTGTCGCCCAGGCCGGTGGTGCCGTCGTCGCCGGTGCGGGTGGCGATCTGGGAAAGTCGGTTGCCCATGGGCGCTCCTCGGTTCAGGTCGAAAGGCCGGCGGCGTCGATCTTGCCGGCCAGCCATTGCAGTCCGGCCAGATGCTGATGGTCGTGGCTGCACAGGTAATGGATGAGGCTGCGCATCGTGAGCGGGCCGTAGCCCTCGAACACGGCCGTGCGCGCCAGCTGCGCGTCGCTCAGCTGCGAGATGATTTCCATCGTCTGCACGCGCGCCTGGCGGAACTCGGCGAGCACCGCTGCAGGGTCGGCCGCGCCGTAATGGCGCTCGATGGCCAGCGGCTCGCTGTCGATCGATGCGAGCGTCGGATGGGTCTCGGCGAGCGTGCGGCGAAAGCGCACGTGGTAGCCCTCGATCTCGATGTCGCGCACATGGCACAGCTGCTCGATGGCGGTGAAGGCTTCGCTGGGCACGCCCTCCCATGAAGGCGGCGCCCAATGCCGAAAGGCTTTGGGAATGGCCGCGTAGTGGGCTTCGAGCTGCGAGGGAAAGGCCGCGAGGGCTGCAAGGGTCGTGGGGTTCATGTCTTTTACCGAAGCGCATTATGGTGCGCGCTCCGTAAAATGGCCGATCCCCCTCAGCCCCTCCAGGAGACGCCCGATGAACGCCCCGACTTCCACCTCGCACCTGATGCCGGCGCTTCATCTGCGCGACGTTCCCGCGGCCCTGATCGACGGGCTGAAGGCGCGCTTCGGCGACAACTGTTCCACGGCGATGGCGGTGCGCACGCAGCACGGGCGCGACGAGTCGTCGTTCGACGCACCGCCGCCCGCGGCCGTGGTGTTCGCCGAAAGCACGCAGGATGTTGCCGATGCCGTGAAGCTCGCGAGCGAGCACAGCGTGCCGGTCATTCCCTTCGGCGTGGGCTCTTCGCTCGAAGGCCATCTGCTCGCGGTGCAAGGCGGCATCAGCATCGACGTGTCGCGCATGAACCAGGTGTTGTCGATCAACGCCGACGACCTCACGGTGACGGTGCAGCCCGGCGTCACGCGCAAGCAGCTCAACGAAGAGATCAAGAGCACGGGCCTGTTCTTCCCCATCGACCCGGGCGCCGACGCCTCCATCGGCGGCATGACAGCCACGCGCGCCAGCGGCACGAACGCGGTGCGCTACGGCACGATGCGCGAGAACGTGCTGGCGCTCGAAGTGGTCACAGCCAGCGGCGACATCATCCGCACCGGCACGCGCGCCAAGAAGTCGTCGGCCGGCTACGACCTCACGCGCCTCATGGTGGGCAGCGAAGGCACACTGGGCGTGGTCACCGAAGTCACGCTGCGCATCTACCCGCTGCCCGAGGCGGTGTCGGCGGCGATCTGCTCGTTCCCGAGCATCGAGGCCGCGGTGCGCACCACCATCGAGACCATCCAGCTGGGCGTGCCGATCGCGCGCGTGGAACTGATCGACGTGAACACGGTGCGCATGGTGAACGCCTACGCCAAGCTCAACCTGCGCGAAGAGCCGATGCTGCTGATGGAATTCCACGGCTCGCCCGCGGGCGTGAAGGAGCAGGCCGAGACGGTGCAGGAACTCGCGAGCGGCCACGGCGGCAACGCCTTCGAATGGGCCAGCACGCCGGAAGAACGCACGCGCCTGTGGACCGCGCGGCACAACAGCTACTTCGCGGCCGTGCAGTCGCGCCCGGGCTGCCGCGTGATCTCGACCGACACCTGCGTGCCGATCTCGCGCCTGGCCGACTGCCTGCTCGACTCGGTGGCCGAAGCCGATGCCAGCGGCATCCCCTACTTCCTCGTCGGCCACGTGGGCGACGGCAACTTCCACTTCGGCTACCTGCTCGACCCGAACATCCCCGAAGAGCGCGTGAAGGCCGAAGAGCTGAACCACGCGCTGGTGAGCCGCGCGCTGGCGCTCGAAGGCACCTGCACGGGCGAGCACGGCGTGGGCCTGCACAAGATGGACTTCCTGGTGACCGAAGCCGGCGTGGGCGCGATCGACATGATGCGCACGATCAAGCGCGCACTCGATCCGAAGAACATCATGAACCCGGGCAAGATCTTCAGCCTCTGATTCCTCGCGATCACGCATCAATGAAAAAGCCCGGCGGCTCGCAAGAGCACCGGGCTTTTTCGTGGCCCGAAGGCCCGCGTCCTGTTCTTACCTGCGGCGGCGTGCCGGTGCCGGCTCCGGCGGCACGTAGGTCTGCGAAGGCGCAGCGCCCCCATCGACACCCAAGCGGCCACCGCCGCCCAGGCCCTGGCCGCGCACCGTCTGCGCCTTGTAGTTGCGCAGCGAGCGAACCATCTGGTTGAAGGCGTCCATGAAGGCTGCCGCAATCACCTTGCCCTGCGCCGTGTTGGTGTAGCCGCCGAGGCCACCGGCGCCGCTGCGGCCGGCCAGGCCGCCGAAGGCGCCGAAGTCGGTCTTGGAGGCGCTGCCCTCGGCTGCTGCGACCTGCACGCCCGAGCGGTTGTCGATGAGCGTCAGCAAGGCGCTGGCTTCCTTGGTCTGCAGGCTGCCGCCGACGGCTGCGATGGCGCGGCCACGGCCGCCGCCCACGAGGCCGCCGAGCGCGCCGCCGATGCCGCCGGCATCGCTGTTGCTGAACACGATCTCGGGCGACAGGCCGTAGTCGGAGGCCACCATCTGGCCGCGGCCGAAGTTGCTGCCGCCGCGCATCTCGCCCGACTGCTGCAGCGCACGTTCACGCGTCATCGCGTTCATGCCGGCCGCGCCGCGCTCGACCACGATGAAGCAGTTCGACTGCTGCACCAGCAAACGCAACAGATTTGCAGTAGGCGGCAAGCGGTACTCGCCCGTGAGGATGGTGTACCAACCGGCGTTGACGTTCTCGACCAGCGACACGGTGCCCAGTGGCGATTCGCAGCGCTCGAGCTGGCTGCTCTCGCCCGAGGTGGCACCGCCGGCGGCGCTGCCCGTGGCCATGGTCTTGGCCGATTGGCTGCCCATCTGCATGTCGGTGGTGGCGCAGCCCGTGAGCAGCAGTGCGCCGACGGCGACTGCGGCGAGCGGGAACTTGGTGGCGAAGAACGGCATGGTCGACTCCCTCGTTTCGATGGTGGTGGTCTTGCAGGGCTGAAAGAAAAACCGCGATCGAGGATACGCGCAAAGGATTGCAGGAATCAATCAAACGAACGCTGGGGTCCGTCTTCGCAACGCAAGCCGAACTAGGCCGTTCGGCGGATGCGTTCGATGAGTCCGTTGAGCGCCTCGATGGAGCCGAAGTGGATCGCCAGCTCACCGCTTTCGCCGCGCTTCGTGCGCTTCTTGATGCGCACCTCGACCTCGGCCGTGAGCAGGTCGGCCAGCTCTTCTTCCACGCGCTGCAGGTCGCGCGACTTCTCGCCGGCATTGCCGCGCCGCGAGGGCGTGAGCGTGAACTCGGCCGCGAGCTTCTTCACCAGCGCCTCGGCCTCGCGCACCGACATCTTCTTGGCGGCGATCTGGTTGGCGGCGGTGATCTGCGTGCCGCGATCGAGCGACAGCAGCGCGCGCGCATGGCCCATGTCGATGTCGCCTGCCATCAGCATCAGCTGCGCGGGCTCGGCCAGGTTCAGCAGGCGCAGCAGGTTGCTGGCGGCGCTGCGCGAACGGCCGACGGCCTGGGCCGCCATTTCGTGAGTGAGCCCAAACTCGGTCACCAGGCGTTGCAGGCCTTGGGCCTCTTCCAGCGGGTTGAGGTCTTCACGCTGGATGTTCTCGATGAGCGACATGGCCGCCGCGGCCTCGTTGGGCACGTCGCGCACCAGCACCGGCACGGTGTCCAGGCCCGCGAGCCGGGCGGCACGGAAGCGCCGCTCGCCCGCGATGATTTCGTACTCGGCGTTCTTGGCCGCGGCCGATTCGGCGTCGAGCCGGCGCACCAGGATCGGCTGCATGATGCCCTGCACTTTGATGCTCTCGGCCAGCTCGTACAGCGCGCCCTCGTCCATGCGGGTGCGCGGCTGGTAGACGCCGGCCACCATCTGGTCGAGCTTCAGGGTGTTGGGGTTCTGCGGGGCACCGCCCTCTTCCGTGGCGCGGTCGCCGCCATTGCCGAGTGGATCGGCGGAGGGTGCGGCCGTCGGGCCGAGCAGCGCTTCGAGGCCGCGGCCCAGGCCCTTGGGTTTCTTGGTCGCCATCAGTGCGTGTCTTTCGAGAGGTCGTTCAGGAGTTTCCGGCCTTCGGGCCAGTCGCCCAGGCCGGATTCGGCGTTCAGGTGGCCACCGGTGCCGGCATCGATGAAGCGTGCGCCCCAATCGCTGGCCAGCTGCTTCGAGCGCGAGGCTTCGCAGTACGGGTCGTCGTTGGCGGCGATCAGCACGGCCGGAAACGGCAGCGGCTGGCGCACGATGGGAGCCCAGCCGGGAATCAATTGGCGCAGGTCGTCGCGCTCCAGGTCGCCGGGCGCCACCAGCAGCGCGCCGCGCACCTTGTGCGTGTTGCGCGAGTGGGCGGCCCAGGCGGCGGTGAGGATGCAGCCGAGGCTGTGGGCAGCCAGCACCACTTGGCGCGGCGCGGCCAGCACTTCTTCTTCGAGGCGGATCGACCAGTCGCCGCGCAGCGGGCGCATCCACTCGTGCTGGTCGACGCGGTGGTCGCCGTAGACCGACTCCCAGCGGGTCTGCCAATGGCCGGGGCCGCTGTTCTGCCATCCGGGCAGCAGCAGGATGTGGGGTTCACTCATGGCTGATTGCTACGAACTTGATAGCGCCTACCGCCCTTCGGGCGGGCATCAGACGGGGTTTTGATCGGTATCGGCGACGGAAGCGGAAGGCGCGGCGGCCAGCACATCGTCGGGGATCGGCAGATCGGGCACCACGCGCGGCGGGGGCGTGACCGGCGGCGCCACCGCACCCGAGGCGAAGGCGCTCGCGGGCGGCATCTTGGCGACCAGCTCTTCGGCGAAGGCGATGAAGGCCTGGCTGCCGCGGGCGGACGGGTCGAACACCACGCCCGGCAGGCCGTAGCTCGGCGCTTCGGCCAGGCGCACATTGCGCGGGATCACGGTGTCGAACACCTTGTCGCCGAAGTGGGACTTGAGCTGCTCGCTCACCTGCTGCTGCAGCGTGATGCGCGGATCGAACATCACGCGCAGCAGGCCGATGATCTGCAGGTTCTTGTTGAGGTTGGCGTGCACCTGCTTGATGGTGTTGACCAGGTCCGTGAGCCCTTCGAGCGCGAAGTACTCGCACTGCATCGGCACGATCACGCCGTGGGCCGCGCACAGGCCGTTGAGCGTCAGCAGGCTCAGGCTCGGCGGGCAGTCGATCAGCACGAAGTCGTACTCGGCACCGACCGCAGCCAGCGCGGTGCGCAGGCGTTTTTCGCGGCGGTCGAGCGCCACCATTTCGACTTCGGCGCCGGCCAGCTCACGGTTGGCGCCCAGCACGTCGTAGCTGGCTTCGGCCTCCACGAGCTTGTCGGACTTCACCCGCGCCTCGGCCACCGAGGCCGATTCGAGCAGCACGTCGTACACCGTGAGCTCCAGCTGGCGCTTGTCGATGCCCGAACCCATGGTCGCGTTGCCCTGGGGGTCGAGATCGATCATCAGCACCCGTTGGCCCACCTTGGCCAGGCCGGCGGCGAGATTGACGGTGGTGGTGGTCTTGCCGACGCCGCCCTTCTGGTTGGCGATGCAGAAAATCTTGGCCATGTGTCGTCAGTGCGGGTCGTCGGGGTCGGTCAGCGCGAGATCGCGAGCTTGATGCCGAAGGCGATCAAGAAGGTGCCAGCCAGCTTTTCGAGCGTGGCCGAGATGCGGGGATTGGCGCGGATGCGCTCGGCCAGGAAGTGCGTGAGCAGCGTCGAGGTCAGGCCGTACAGGAAGGTCAGCGCGGCGATGGTCACGGCCATGGCGCCGAAGGTGATGACGCCCTGGTGGCGCGCCGGATCGACGAACAGCGGGAAGAAGGCCATGTAGAACACGATCGCCTTGGGGTTCAGCAAGGTGATCGTCAGCGCCTGGCGCAGGAAATGGCTCGGGCGGATGTTCAGGATCGGTGCCGCGCCGGGCTTGGCCAGGAGCATCTTGAGACCGAGCCACGCCAGGTAGGCGGCGCCCAGCCACTGCACCGCCTTGAAGGCGGCCGGGTAAGCAGCCAGCACGGCCGACACGCCCGCCACCGCCGCCCACATCAGGACCTGGTCTCCCAGGATCACGCCGAAGGTCGCTGCCAGGCCGCCACGAATGCCGCCTTTGCTGGTCGAAGTGATCAGCGCCAGATTGCCCGGACCGGGAATCAGAAGGAACAGGACGATGGCGGCGACGAATGCGCCGTAGTCAGCGATGCCGAACATGGGATTTGCCTCGAAAAAGAGAGCCAGGGGGAGGCTTCGAGTCTAAGGCAGGCCAGCGCCGGGAAGATTGCTCCGGCACCGGCTTTTGCCGGCGCCGTCGCATCTTTTACGAAATCAGGCGGCCTCTTTGCGCGCCCAGACGATGCAGCGCTCGGCGTCCAGGCCCGGCACCGTCAGTTGTTCCACGTGAAACACTGCAACGCCGGCCGGCAAGACGGCCAGTTCGTCGGTCGGCACCTTGCCCTTCATGGCCAGCCAGACGCCGCCCGGTGTCAGCAGGTGCACCGAGCCGTTGAAGAAATCGGGCAGCGACGCGAAGGCGCGCGAGCTGATCACCTCGTAGCTGCCGGCCAGCGATTCGACCCGCGCATGCAGGCCGCGCAGGTTCGGCAGCTCCAGCTCGGCCGCCACCTGCTGCACGAAGGCCGCCTTCTTGGCGACCGCATCGAGGCAGCTGACCTCGATGTCGGGCCGCATGATGGCGATCACCACGCCCGGCAGACCGCCGCCGGAGCCGACGTCGAGCAGCCTGCCCTTCCCTGCCCACTCGCGCTGCAGCGGTGCGACGGCCGCGAGGCTGTCGAGCAGGTGGTGCGTCATGACGCCGGCCGGGTCGCGCACGGCCGTCAGGTTGTAGACCTTGTTCCACTTGAGCATCAGCGTGCCGTAGGCCAGCAGCTGTTCGCCCTGCGTGTCGGACAGGGCCACGCCCAGGGCGGCTGCGCCTGCGCGCAGCGTGTCGAGGGGCGTCGCGCTCATGGTGCGGTGTGCGGCTCGGTGGCAGCAGCTTCGGTGGTTTCTGTGGCTGTGGCGGTATCGGCGGCGTCGCGGGCGAAGGCCTTGTGCCCGCCCTTGCGCAGGTGAATCATCAGCAGCGAGATCGCGGCGGGCGTGACGCCCGAGATGCGCGATGCCAGCCCCAGCGTTTCAGGCCGGTGCTTGTCCAGCTTCTGGCGCACCTCGAAGCTCAGGGCCTTGACCTGGCTGTAGTCGAAGTCGGCCGGCAGCTTCAGGTTCTCGAAGTGGGCGGCGCGCTCCACCTCGTCGTGCTGGCGCTCGATGTAGCCGGAGTACTTGGCCGAGATCTCGATCTGCTCGATCTCGGAAGCGCTCAGCGCCGACGACGGGCCGTACTTGCCGCCGTCCAGCGACATCAGGGTTTCGTAGTTGACGTCGGGCCGGCGCAGCAGGTCGGCCAGGTTGTATTCGTGCTCGATGGCCTTGCCCAGCACCCGGGCCGACTCGGTCGCCGGCAGGTTGCGCGGGTTCACCCAGATCGACTTGAGCCGCTCTGTTTCACGTGAAACAGCGTCGCGCTTGCGGCTGAAAGCGTCCCAACGCGCGTCGTCCACCAGGCCCAGCTTGCGCCCTGCTTCGGTCAGGCGCATGTCGGCGTTGTCCTCGCGCAGCTGCAGCCGGAACTCGGCGCGGCTGGTGAACATGCGGTACGGCTCGGTCACGCCCTTGGTGATCAGGTCGTCGACCAGCACGCCGAGGTAGGCCTCGTCGCGGCGCGGCAGCCAGGCATCTTCGCCACGGCACTGCAGCGCGGCGTTGATGCCGGCGAACAGGCCCTGGGCCGCCGCTTCTTCGTAGCCGGTGGTGCCGTTGATCTGTCCGGCAAAGAACAGGCCGCGGATCGCACGGGTCTCGAAGCTGCTCTTGAGCTCGCGCGGATCGAAGTAGTCGTACTCGATGGCGTAGCCCGGGCGCAGGATGTGGGCGTTTTCCAGGCCCGGCATCGAGCGCACCAGCTGGTACTGGATGTCGAACGGCAGGCTGGTCGAGATCCCGTTCGGGTAGTACTCGTTGGTCGTCAGGCCTTCGGGCTCCAGGAAGATCTGGTGGCTGTCCTTGTCGGCAAAGCGGTTGATCTTGTCTTCGACGCTCGGGCAGTAGCGCGGACCGACGCCGTCGATCTTGCCGGTGAACATCGGGCTGCGGTCGAAGCCCGAGCGGATGATGTCGTGCGTGCGCTGGTTGGTGTGCGTCACCCAGCACGGCATCTGCCGCGGGTGCATCTCGACCTTGCCCATGAAGCTGAACACCGGCATCGGCCCTGCCCCACCGGGCATGCCGTCGCCGGGTTGTTCGGTGCACTTCGAGAAGTCGATGCTGCGACCGTCCAGGCGCGGCGGCGTGCCGGTCTTCAGGCGGCCCTGCGGCAGCTTGAGTTCCTTCAGGCGCGCCGACAGGCTGATGGCCGGCGGGTCGCCCGCGCGGCCGGCTTGGTAGTTGTCCAAGCCGACGTGGATGCGGCCGTCGAGAAAAGTGCCCGCGGTCAGCACCACGGTGCGTGCGCGGAAAGAAATGCCCACCTGCGTGACGGCGCCGACCACGCGATCGCCTTCGATCATCAGGTCGTCGACGGCTTGCTGGAACAGGCTCAGGTTCGGCTGGTTTTCCAGGCGGTGGCGGATCGCGGCCTTGTACAGCACGCGGTCGGCCTGCGCACGCGTGGCGCGCACGGCCGGGCCCTTGCTCGAATTGAGGATGCGGAACTGGATGCCCGCCTCGTCCGTGGCAATGGCCATCGCGCCGCCGAGCGCGTCGACCTCCTTCACGAGGTGGCCCTTGCCGATGCCGCCGATCGACGGGTTGCAGCTCATCTGCCCCAGCGTCTCGATGTTGTGGGAGAGCAGCAGCGTCTTGGCGCCCATGCGTGCGGAAGCGAGCGCGGCTTCGGTGCCGGCATGGCCACCGCCGACGACGATCACATCGAATTCTTCGGGGTACAGCATTGGAAAAAGGGGGCGCACCACAGACGCGTGCGCGGCGCAAAAAAGGGCACTAATTTTAAGCGGCGATGCCCTGCCGCAACCCCTGTGTGGACAAGCTAGGGAGCCGCGCCAAAATCGGCCTGGAGCCTTGTCGGCATTGCGCAGTTTGCTACATATTTAATAGCAAACAACCCGCATCGGGCGGTCACTTGGGAGGGTCAGAGCACCGGTTCGGGCTTCTCGATGCCCCGCAGCTCGCCACTGGGTGCCGGCGTGCGCGGCGCAATGACCCGCTCGTCCTGCAATTCGCGCACGGCGAGCTTCTTGTCGGTCATGCGCACCGCGCCGAAGATCGTGGAGAAGGCCACGTCCTTCGCGTCGCGCCCCGTGCCCACGCGCACCAGCCGGTCGACGGGCGCCATGCGCGTCGGATCGAACAGCACCCACTGCCCGCCGAGCCACGCTTCGAACACGGCATGGAAGTCCTGCGGCGGTTCGTCGAACCACACATAGCCCACCACCAGCCGCGCCGGAATGTTGAGCGCGCGGCAGAAGGTGATGCCCAGGTGCGCGAAGTCGCGGCACACGCCGGCGCGCTGCACGAACACTTCGCGCGCCGTGGTGGTCGAGTCGCTGCTGCCCGGCACGTAGACGATGCTGTCGTGGATCCAGTCGGCAATCGCCTGCACGCGGCCGATGCCCGGCGGCAGGTCGCCGAAGAGCTGCTGCGCGCAACGCGCCAGCAGGTCCGACTCGCAATAGCGCGTGGGCAGCAGGTCGCCCAGCACGGCGTCGGGCAGCTGGCTCACCGGCACCTCGGGCAAGGTGGCCGGCACATGCACCACCGGGCGCCGCACCGTCGCGCGGTAGACGATGGTCAGCGGCCCGGGCGCCGCGTCGAAACGCACGAAGCGGTTGCCGCTGTCGGCCTCGCAGCCCACCCGCAGCCGCGCGGGCGGCTCGATGGTGAGTGTCTCGGCCAGCACCGCCTGCGCACCCGTGCGCGCGGCCTCGATGTTCAGCCGCAGGTGCGCCGGGGCGTCCACCTCGTAGTCCAGGCGCAGGTCGACGTGCGACAGGTGCATGGCATGGGGCAAGGCGGTCAATCGAGCGCCTTCTTCACCGCGCCCACGCCAAGTGCGGCCAGCACCACGAACAGCACCGCCAGCACGAGGAACAGGCCGAACAGCAGCTTGGCGATGCCCGCCGCGCCGGCCGCCACGCCGCCGAAGCCCAGCAGACCCGCCACGAGCGAGATGACCGCAAAAATGATCGCGTACTTGAGCATGGTGAACCACTCCTTGGTTGCTTTGCGGCGGGCATGCACCGCCGTGTCCGGACTGTAGGAAGCCCCGCTGCGCCGCCCGATAGTCGGCACGCGCGAGCCTCCGTAGGACAAAAACGCGATGCAGCCAAACCCGCTAGCATCCCCTCCGGTCGCACAGATCTTTTCCTTCTATCCATTGGAGTTTTTTCGAATGAAGCTGTACTACTCGCCCGGCGCCTGCTCGCTCTCCCCCCACATCGCGCTGCACGAAGCGGGCATCGCCTTCGAGCCCGTGCTGGCCAGCACCAAGAGCCACAAGCTGCAGGACGGCACCGACTACTACGGCATCAACCCGCTGGGCTACGTGCCGATGCTCGAGCTCGACGACGGCACCCGCCTGCGTGAAGGCCCGGCCATCGTGCAGTACATTGCCGACCTCGCCCCCACCAAGAACCTCGCGCCCGCCAACGGCACCATGCCGCGCTACCGCCTGCAGGAGTGGCTGACCTTCATCGGCACCGAGATGCACAAGGGCTTCAGCCCGCTGTTCAACCCGGCCATGCCCGAGGAAGCCAAGTCCATCTCCAAGGACAAGCTCAAGGCCCGCTTCCAGTGGCTCGACAGCGAACTCGCCGCCAAGCAGTACCTGATGGGCGAGCATTTCAGCGTGGCCGACGGCTACCTGTTCACCGTCACCAACTGGACCAAGCCCACCGGCGTGGACATCTCGGACTTCCCCAACGTGCTGGCCTGGCACGCCCGCGTCGCCGCCCGCCCCGCCGTTCAGGAAGCGATGAAGGCCGAAGGCCTGCTGAAGTAAGCCGAAGCGCGCAGAACGCGACGCCAGCGACGATCCGGGCCACCCAGGGAAAACCCGGATCACCGCAGCCACAAGCCGCATGCCGCGGCTTTTTTTTCGGGCGACGCTACGGCATCCGTCACCAGGAAGCCGAGCCGCCCATGTCCGAATCCCCTCCCCCTTCTTCCCCGTCCCCCGTCGAGCTGCGCGAAGAGATGCGCGGGCCCGTCATGTGGCTCACCATCGATCGCCAGGAACGCCGCAACGCCATCAACGCGGCCGTGCTCGAGGGCCTGTCCGATGCACTGGCCCGCGCCAACCGCGACACCGCCGTGCGCGCCGTGGTCCTCACCGGCGCCGGCACGCGCGCCTTCTGCGCCGGCGCCGACCTGCAAAGCGGCACCTCCTTCAAGTTCGACTACGCCGCGCCCTATCAGGGCATCGCCAACCTCTTTCGCCAAGCGCGGCAATCGACCGTGCCGCTGATCGCGCGCGTCAACGGCGCCTGCATGGCGGGCGGCATGGGCCTCATGGCGATGTGCGACCTGGCCGTGGCCAGCCGCCAGGCTGTGTTCGGCCTGCCCGAGGTGAAGGTCGGCGTGTTTCCCGCGCAGGTGCTCAGCGTGCTCGGCGGCCTGCTGCCGCGCCGCGTGCTGGCCGAGATGTGCATCACCGGCGAACCGATCGACGCCGCGCAGGCGCTCGAGCTGAAGCTCATCAACCGCGTGAGCGACGACGTCGACGAGAGCGTCGACTGGCTGCTCGCCCGCCTGCTCGACAAGTCGCCCGCCGCCATCCGCCGCGGCCTGTACACGATGAAGAAGATCGAGGCCATGGCCTTCGAGGAATCGATGGCCTTCACCGAAAGCCAGATCGGCCTGTTCGCGCTCACCGAAGACGCGGCCGAAGGCCAGCTCGCCTTCCGCGAGAAGCGCAAGCCGCAATGGAGTGGACGATGAACATCAACAAACGCAACCCCAACGGTCGCGTCGTGCGCATCGGCGGCGCCTCGGGCTTCTGGGGCGACAGCAGCGTGGGCGCGCCGCAGCTCGTGGCCAGCGGGCAGATCGACTACCTCGTGTTCGACTACCTCGCCGAACTCACCATGTCGATCCTCGCGGGCGCGCGACTGAAGAAGCCCGAGCTGGGCTACGCGACCGACTTCGTCTCCGTCGCGATGAAGGCCGTGCTGAAAGACGTCGTGAAACAGGGCATCCGCGTCGTGAGCAACGCGGGCGGCGTCAACCCGCAAGGCTGCGCCGATGCGCTCGCGGCACTGGCCGCCGAGCAAGGCGTCTCGCTGAAGATCGCCGTGGTGAGCGGTGACGACGTGTCGCCGCTGCTGCCCGAGCTGCGCGCCTCGCAACCGCCCGTGCGCGAACTGCAGAGCGGCGCGCCACTGCCCGAGCGCGTGCTCAGCGCCAACGCCTACCTGGGCGCGCGCCCGGTCCAGGCCGCGCTCGACGCGGGTGCGCAGGTCGTCATCACCGGCCGCTGCGTCGACTCGGCCGTCACGCTCGGCGTGCTCATGCACGAATTCCAATGGCAGCCCGGCGACCACGACCTGCTTGCCGCAGGCAGCCTCGCAGGCCACATCATGGAGTGCGGCTGCCAGGCCACCGGCGGCCTGCACACCGACTGGGACACCGTGCCCGACTGGCCGAACATCGGCTACCCCATCGTCGAATGCGCCGCCGACGGCAGCTTCGTCGTCACCAAGCCCGCGGGCACCGGCGGCAAGCTCACGCCCGCCGTAGTCGGCGAGCAGATGCTCTACGAAATCGGCGACCCCGCCGCCTACCTGCTGCCCGATGTGGTGGCCGACTTCACGCAGGTGCGCATCGAACAGGCGGGCGAACACCGCGTGCGCGTGCACGGCGCGCGCGGCCGCGCACCCACCGGCAGCTACAAGGTCTACGCCACGTATGTCGACGGCTTCAAGACCGCGGCGCAGCTCACGATCGTCGGCTTCGACGCGGTGGCCAAGGCGCGGCGCACCGGCGAAGCGATCCTCGCGCGCACCGGCGCCCTCTTCGCGCAACAGGGCCTCGGGCCCTACAGCGGCACGCAGCTCGAAGTGCTCGGCGCCGAGTCCTGCTACGGCCCGCACGCGCAGACACAGGCGCAGCAGATCCGCGAGGCCGTGCTGCGGCTCGCCGTGACGCATCCGCGCAAGGACGCGCTGGAGCTGTTCGCGCGCGAGGTCGCGCCGGCCGGCACCTCGTGGGCGCCCGGCACGACGGGCGCGGGCGGCGGGCGCGCCTCGGTGTCGCCGTCGATCCGGCAGTACGCATTCCTGCTCGACAAGGCGCGCGTGAGCCCGCAGGTGCGCGTCGATGGGCAGGCCGTCGATGTGCCCGCGACGCACGCCACCAGCAACGACCCACCCGCTGCGCACACCAACGACGCATGGCCCCTGGCCACGCCCGGCGACGACGCCATCGAAGTGCCGCTGATCCGCCTCGCGTGGGCCCGCAGCGGCGACAAGGGCGACACCTCGAACATCGGCGTCATCGCGCGCCATCCCGAGCTGCTGCCGCTGCTGCGCGCGCAACTCACCGAGGCGCGCGTGGCCGCATGGCTCGCGCACCTGGTGCAGGGCCACGTCACGCGCCACGAGGTGCCCGGCATCCACGCCTTCAACTTCGTCTGCGAGCAGGCGCTGGGCGGCGGCGGCATGGCCTCTCTGCGCAACGACCCGCTCGGCAAGGGCATGGGACAGATCCTGCTCGCGCTGCCCGTGCGCGTGAGCCCGGCGTTGCTGGCGCGGTTGCTTCCCTAGCACCAATCGAGACAACCGTGCGACAGCAGGGTTGAGACGGGCGGCTTAGCCTTGCGCCTGTTTCAACTCTGCCCCCTCAATCCACGATGTCCACCCTTTTCGACCCCGTCCAGGCCGGCGACCTCCAGCTCGCCAACCGCATCGTGATGGCGCCGCTCACGCGCAACCGCTCGCCCAACGCGATCCCGCCCGACATCGCTGCCACCTACTACGCCCAGCGCGCCAGCGCCGGTTTGCTCATCACCGAAGCCACCGCCATCAGCCACCAGGGCCAGGGCTACGCCGACGTGCCCGGCCTCTACGGTACCGAACAGCTCGACGCCTGGAAGCGCGTGACCGACGCCGTGCACGCCGAGGGCGGCAAGATCGTCGTGCAGCTGTGGCACGTGGGCCGCGTCTCGCACACCGAACTGCAACCCGGTGGCGGCAAGCCCGTCGCGCCCTCGGCCATCACCGCCAAGACCAAGACCGTGCTCATCAAGGACGGCGTGCCCACCTTCGTCGAGACCTCGGAGCCGCGCGCGCTCGACGCGGCCGAGCTGCCCGGCATCGTCCACGCCTATGCCGCGGCCGCACGCAACGCCGTCGAGACCGCAGGCTTCGACGGCGTGGAACTGCACGGCGCCAACGGCTACCTGCTCGACCAGTTCCTGAAAGACGGCAGCAACAAGCGCACCGACGACTACGGCGGCTCCATCAAGAACCGCGCGCGCCTGCTGCTCGAGTCCACGCGCGCCGTGGTCGACGCCGTCGGCGGCGGCAAGACCGGCATCCGCCTGTCGCCCGTCACGCCCGCCAACGACGCGCACGACAGCGACCCGCAGCCGCTGTTCACCTATGTCGTGCAGCAGCTCGCGCCGCTGAACCTGGCCTACATCCACATCATCGAAGGCGCCACCGGCGGCCCGCGCGAAATCGCCGACCGCCCCTTCGACTACGAAGCCCTCAAGGCCGCCTACCGCGCCGCTGGCGGCAAGGCCGCCTGGATGGTCAACAACGGCTACGACCGCCCCCTGGCCGAAGAAGCCGTGAAGGAAGGCGACGACCTCGTGGCCTTCGGCAAGCCCTTCATCTCGAACCCCGACCTGGTGCGCCGCCTGCGCGAGCACGCGCCGCTGAACGAGCTCGACAAGGCCACGATGTATGGGGGTGGGGTGAAGGGGTATACGGACTATCCGGCGTTGGGCTGAGCCAGCCTTCCAGCGTCAACTTCTTCGCGCTTGCTTCGCCCTTTTTGACGGGCAGCGCGTGAGGTGACGATTGTTCGCAGTGTGCGCCGCGCAGTCCCTGCAGACTGCGCCGACCTCTCCTCCTTCTCTCAAGGAAGTCGTCGATGCCGCGCACGCTGTCTGTCTCTTCTGCTGCGATCCCTGTTGTTCTTGGTCAGGCTGCACTG
>NZ_JBXAJX010000009.1:0-152580 GCF_058797695.1 Variovorax sp. GW823-FHT02B07 | reverse complement strand
CGAAGCCTTCGATTATGCACTGTTTTTTCAAACCGCGTCAACTTTCGAAGACTTTCTTCACCACCCACAACCAGCGCTCCTGAGAGCACCAGTCGCTTCAAACACCAGAGGTATTCAGCAGCGAAGCCCACGAGTATATGACAGATTTCGGCTCGTGCAAGCCAAGCCGAAAGAAACTTGAAGAAGACCTTTGCCGCCCCGCTCGCCGCCCGCTTCACGCCTCTTCCCTGACTGCCGGCGTCTCTCCCAGGGGACGCCAGTCCCTTCTATATAGAGAGCCACAAAGAAGCCTTCTTCCCCAGCCGCCAGGCGCCGTCACCCGCCCCTCCGATAATCCGTGCCACATGGCACTCATCACACTCCTCGACGCGCAGCTCGCGTTCGGTCACGTCCCGCTGCTGGATCATGCGGACTTCTCTCTTCTCGAATCGGAACGCATCGGCCTGATCGGCCGCAATGGCGCCGGCAAGTCGTCGATGCTCAAGATACTGGGCGGGCTGGAAAAGCCCGACGACGGCACGCTCCAGCTGCAGCAGAACCTGCGCGTGGCCTATGTGGCGCAGGAACCCGCGCTCGACATGGATGCGGACGTGTTCACTGCCGCCAGCCAGGGCCTGGGCGAAGTCATCGCCATCCGCGACCTGTACCTCTCCGGTGCGGACGGGCTCGACCTGGACGCCCTGCAGTCCAAGATCGAAGCCTACGACGCTTGGAACTGGGAGCAGCGCGTCGAAGAAACGCTGCATCGCCTCCACCTCGACCGCAATGCGCGCGTCGGCTCGCTCTCGGGCGGCACGCGCAAGCGGGTCGCGCTGGCCCAAGCCCTGGTGGCCGCGCCGGACGTGCTTCTATTAGACGAACCCACCAACCACCTGGACCTCGACTCCATCGAGTGGCTGGAGCAGTTGCTGATCGACTTCAAGGGCAGCGTCGTCACCATCACCCACGACCGCAGCTTCCTGAACCGCGTCGCCACCCGCATCGTGGAGCTCGACCGGGGCAAGCTGGGTTCCTACCCGGGCAACTTCGAGCAGTACCTCGTCCAGAAGGAAGAACAGCTCGCCCAGGAAGCGATCATCAGCGCCAAGGCCGACAAGCTGCTGGCGCAGGAAGAGATCTGGATCCGCAAGGGCGTCGAGGCCCGCCGCACGCGCAGCCAGAGCCGCATCACGCGGCTGCAGGAACTGCGCGCCAGCCGCGCCGCGCGCCGCGAGGTGCAGGGCAGCGTCAACATGGACGTGGCCTCGGGCCAGTCCAGCGGCAAGATCGTGGCCGAGCTCACCGATGCCACCAAGTCCTTCGGCGAGAAGACCGTGATCCGCGGTTTTAGCGGCACCATCCTGCGCGGCGACAAGATCGGCCTGCTGGGCCCGAACGGCGCCGGCAAGACGACGCTGCTCAAGCTGATCCTCGGCGAACTCGAGCCCGACAGCGGCAAGATCCGTCGCGGCACCAACCAGCAGGTGGCGTACTTCGACCAGATGCGCGACAAGCTCGACCTCGACGCCACGCTGGAAGACTTCATCAGCCCCGGCAGCGAGTGGATCGAAATCGGCAGCCAGAAGAAGCACGTCAAGAGCTACCTGTCGGACTTCCTGTTCTCGCCCGCGCGCGCCAACTCCCCCGTGCGCTCGCTCAGCGGCGGCGAACGCAACCGCCTGCTGCTGGCGCGCCTGTTCGCGCGCCCGGCCAACGTGCTGGTGCTCGACGAACCGACCAACGACCTGGACATCGACACGCTCGAGCTGCTCGAAGGCCTGCTGCAGGACTACGACGGCACCGTGTTCCTCGTGAGTCACGACCGCACCTTCCTCGACAACGTGGTGACCAGCACGATCGCCTTCGAGGGCGACGGCCGCTGGCGCGAGTACGAGGGCAGCGTGGAAGACTGGCTGATCCAGTCCAAGCGCGCACGCGAGATCGCCGAGCAGCGCCTCGCATCGGCACCACCGCCGCCTCCAGCCGCCGCACCGGCCCCGGCGCCCGCAGCTGCACCCGCCGCAGCCTCCACCGGCGGTCCCCGCAAGAAGCTCTCTTACAAGGAGCAGCGCGAACTCGAAGCCCTGCCCGCGCAGATCGAAGCCCTCGAAACCGAGCAGAAGCGCATCAGCGAAATGCTCGAGCTCGACGGCGGCGCCATCTACGCGAGCGACGCCTCGCGCGCGGTCGAGTTGAGCGAGCGCCACGCGAAGATCGACGACGAACTGCTCGCCGCGCTGGAGCGCCAGGAAGAGCTCGGCGCCGGGCGCTGAGCGCCGTCTTCCCTCACCGGTTGGCCGCCCGTCCCACCCACGACGGACGCCAACTCGGCTATACATGCGGCACCGCCTTCCCCTGCTCCCGGAAAGACCCCGCCGCATGCCTTCTTCTTCCTTCCACGCGTTGGTCCGCCGCAGCGTCGCGCTGCTGGCCCTCCTGGTGCTCGGCGCCTGCGCGCAGCTGCCGAAGGAGGTGGACCGCCCCGTCTCGACCGCGCTCGCCTCGCCCGACGGCACGGCGCTGGCGACCTTGCTGCGGGAGCGCCGCAACGCCGACAAGGCGCGCTTCGACTCGGGCTTCCTGCTGCTGGGCGGCCCGCAGGCGGCCTACGGCAGCCGGCTGGCGCTGATCGAGAACGCACAGAAGACGCTGGACCTGCAGTACTACGCCATCCACGCCGACGCCAGCACCGGCCGGCTGGTGCGCGGGCTGCGCGCGGCGGCCGAGCGCGGCGTGCGGGTGCGCATCCTGCTGGACGACTTCCACACCATCGGCCGCGACGCGCTCGTGCTCGGCCTGGCCTTCATCCCGAACATCGAGATGCGGCTGTTCAACCCGCTCGCGGGTTCGCGCGGCACCGGCTTCAACCGCATGCTCAACGCCATCGGCGAGGTCTCGCGCATCCAGCAGCGCATGCACAACAAGCTGTTCCTCGCCGACAACGTGATGGGCGTGACGGGCGGGCGCAACCTGGGCGACGCCTACTTCGGCAACGCCACCACCGGCAACTTCGTCGACGTCGACGTGCTGGCGGCCGGCCCGATCGTGCAAGACCTCTCGCGCAGCTTCGACAGCTACTGGAACAACGAGCGCGCCTACCCCGTGCAGTCGCTGGTCTCGCACGAGGAGTTCCAGCGCATCCGCGACCGCGCGCGCCGGGTCGACCAGGAACTCAGCGACGAGGCGGCCGAAGCGCGCAACCAGCCCAAGCCCCCGGACGGCGAGCCGCGCCCCGGCGCCGGCCCCACGGCCGAGCAGCGGGCCCGCGCCTGGGACGAGAAGCCGCTCGATCTGCGCAGCGCCGCCTTCGTCTGGGCCCCGGCCCTGATGCTGGCCGACGCGCCCGGCAAGATCCCGGCCGACAGCGGCCCCGGTGCGGTGCGCAACCCCGACCTCGTGGTGAGCCGGCCCGAGCTGCCCTCGCGCAGCGCCACCGCGCTGGCCGACCTGGCCTCCAGCGGCGACACGGTGGTCGAAGGCCTGCTGCACCTGATCGGCCAGGCGCGCACCGACCTGCTGATCATCTCGCCCTACTTCGTGCCCGGCCCCGACATGCAGCAGGCCTTTGCCGCGGCGCGCGCGCGGGGCGTGCGCATCCGGGTGCTGACGAATTCACTGGCCTCGAACGACGCGCCCATCGCCCATGTCGGCTATGCGCGCCACCGCAAGGCGCTGCTCGCCGCAGGCGTCGAGCTGTACGAGCTGCGAAGCGAACAGACCGACTTCGGCAATGTGTTCGGCTCCTCGGGCGGCAGCGGCGTGGGCGGCGAATCGCGCGCGATGCTGCACTCCAAGGTGCTGGTGATGGACGGCCGGCTGCTGGTGGTCGGCTCCATGAACCTGGACCTGCGTTCGCAGCTGCAGAACACCGAGATCGCGCTGCTGATCCGCAGCGGCGAGCTCTCGCGCATGGCGGCCGAGCAGATCGAGCGCGGCATGCGCGAACGCTCGTGGCATGTCGAGCTGGTGAAGGGCGCGCTGGTGTGGCAGGCGCCCGAGGGCAGCGGCCTGCAGGACACGGACACCGAGCCCGACGCGAGCGCCACGCTGCGCTTCCTGCTGCGGCTGTTCGGGCCGCTGGCGCCGGACCAGTTGCTCTGACGGTCCGGCTCGACCAGTTCAGTGCTTGTGCTGGTGCGCACCGCCCGCGGCGGGTGCAGCAGCGGCGGCGGCGCCTTCGGGCGCACCGACCGGCAGCTTCAACTCCAGCGTCGTCTTCGCGCCCTTGGCGTCCTCGAACTTCAGGGTCATGGGCACGGTCGCGCCCTTGGTCATCGCGCCCTTCAGGTCCATCAGCATCACGTGGTAGCCGCCGGGCTTGAGCTCGACGGTCTTGCCGGCCGGCAGCTCGAGGCCGCCCGCGAGTTCGCGCATGCGCATGGTGTCGCCTTCCATCTTCATCTCGTGCACCTCGGCCACGCCGGCGGCGGGCGTCGAGATGCCGACCAGCTTCGTGCCCGTGGGCGCGGTGAGCTTCATGAAGGCGCCTGTGCCGCTCTGGCCCGGCACCGACTGGCGCACCCAGGCGTCGCGCACGTCGACCGTGGCCACGCCCTGCGCGACCACGTCGAGCTTGGGCGCCGGCGTCTTCAGGCCGGCCGTGGCGGTGCCCGACGCGGGCACTTCGGCCCAGTCGACGCTGCCGACGTCGCAGTCCTGGCGCACCTTGAACCACAGCGGGCCCGGCGTGGCGGGCACCTTGCCGCGCAGCACGAACTCGCCGCGCTCGCTGCCGGGCAGCGCGTTCTGCGGCGTCTCTGCCGTCCAGCGCACCTCGCCTTCGGCGCTGCCGGCCTTGGGCGCGTCGAGCTTCCAGCCCTTGCGCGCCTGGGCGTCGGTGAGCACGAAGCCCTTGGGCAGGCGCACCGCGAGGCCGGTCGTGGCCTTGGCGCCTTCGCAGGCGTGGCCGACGCGGAAGGCGGCGTTGTACTCGCTGCCGACGGTGGCGCCGCCCGGGGGCAGGCTCACGTGGGCACCGGCGGCGCCGGCACCGGCCAGCAGGGCGCAGGCGGCGAGGATGTGGAAAGTGGGGGTCGAAAGCTTCGTCATGGCGTGTGTCCTTGGAGAGGAAAAAGTGAGGGTCAGAGGTCGAACTTGAGTTCGGCCACGAAGGTGCGTTGCGGGTACGGGTGGAAGGCCCAGTAGGTGCGGTTGTTCAGGTTGTCGATGCCGACGGCGGCGCTCCACTGGCGGTCGATGCGGTAGCGGATGCGCGCATCGACCACGAAGAACTTCGAGAAGCCCATGAAGGCCATGCCGTTCGGATCGCTGTTGTCGAGCGTGCCGTACTGCCGGCCGCTGTAGCGCGCGCCGACGGTGTAGCTCCACTTGGCGTCGGGCCGGTAGGTGGCGAGCAGCGAGGCGCGCACCTTGGGCACGCGCGGCTGGTCGCGCCCGACGCTGGCCGGGAAGCCGCGGTTGGCGGTGATCTTCGAATCGGTCAGCGTGAGGCTGCCGCCCAGGTCCAGCCCCTGGATGCCCGCATCGACCGTGTTGATCGCCACCTCCAGCCCGCGCGTGCGGATGGCGTCGACGTTCTGCACGGTGCTCACGAGGTTGGTGAGCGCCTGGGTGTAGAGCGCGTCCTTCGTGTGCTCGAAGAACAGCGTGGTGCGCAGCACGCCGTCGACGCCCCAGCGCTTGAGGTCGCGCTCGGCGCTCAGCTCGGCGGTCCACGAGCGCTCGGGGCGCAGCTCGGGGTTGGTGTTGACGATGCGGTTGCCCTCGATCGAGCCCTGGTAGAGCTCGCTCACGGTGGGCATGCGCACGGCGCGCCCGACCGAGGCCTTGAAGTGCCAGTCGGGCGTGGCCTGCCAGGCGAGCGCGGCCTTGGGCGAGACGAAGCTGTTCTTGCGCGGCGCGAAGTCGAGCAGCCGCGCCGCGTTGCCGAGCTGGCCGCCGTAGGCCTCCCAGCGCTCGTGGCGCAGGCCCAGCGTGGTCTTCCAGTCTTTGGCGAAGCGCCAGGTGTCCTGCACGTAGAGCGAGCGCAGTCGCGTGTTGCCGTTGAAGGCAGAGAACGGCGACACGGCCGGCCCGCCGATCCAGTCGCGCGTGTTGCCGATGGCGCTGCGCAGCCGCGCGGTGTCCTGCTGGACGCCGAAGTCGACCACGTGCGCGCCCACGCCTTCGGCCGAGCCGGTAGGCCGCCAGGTGCCCGCGGCCTTGAAGGTGTGCCAGCCGGTGCCGCCCATGTCGGTGGTGCGGCCCGGGCCGCCGTAGAAGGCGCCCGGCAGCGCCGTGGTCGGCGTGCGCGAGGTGTCCTTCGCGTAGTCGAACAGGCTCGCCGCCACCTCCCAGTCGAACACGCCGCCCGTGTGGCTCTTCACCGAGAGGCCGTGCATGTAGTGCGTGAGCGCCGTCTCGGTCGGCGCAAAGGCGGCGGCCGGTGCGTCGAGGTTGTAGGTGCGTCCGCCGAGGTTCACGCGCCCGCCGTACACCGGCTGGCCGAGCGCATCGCGCAGGTACGTGTCGGTGCTGCCGTGCGTGGTGTTGTGCCAGGCGCCCAGCGTGTAGGTGGCGCGCACGGTGGGCGAGAAGTCGTAGGCCAGCTTGAGCTTGGCCTGCTCCTGGGTCGTGTCGTAGGCGGTGGTGCCGCCCAGCAGCCACCAGGGCTGGTTCGACGGGTTCAGCCCGAGCACCGCGCCGGTGACGGGCGTGCCCGCACTGCCCACCGTGCCCGCGCTCACGAGCCGGTTGGCGAACGACAGCGACTGCCCCTTGCTGTGGGTGCGCGAGGCGCCGAGCCACCACGACCAGTCGCCGCTGCGGCTGCCCAGCGACAGGTCGAGCTGCTGGCCGCCCGGCGACGAATGGCTGTTGTACAGGTCGAAGTTCGAGGTGAAGCCGCTGAGCTTGACGTGCGCCTCGAGCTGCGTGGGCATGCGCGTCACGTAGTCGACCACGGCGCCCACCGAGTTGCCCGGGTAGGCGGCCGAGAACGGGCCGTAGAGCACGTCGACGCGCTCGATCTCGTCGGGCGACACCATGCCCCAGCGCGGCGCGAAGGTGGCGCCGTTGCCCAGCGGGTTCGACAGCATGATGCCGTCGGCGTAGACCATCGCACGCGCGCTGTTGCCCGTGCCCGAGGCGCGCGTGGCCAGCACCGCGTGGTTGAAGTCGCCGATGTAGCGCTTGCGCACCAGCAGGCTCGGCAGGTACTTGAGCGCGTCTTCGGCGTCGGTCGCGTTGACCGTCTCGGCGATCTGCTCGGCGGTCACGCCTTCGATGGTGGTGGGGATCTGCGTCGGCAGCGAGGTCGGCCGGCCGCCGCTGATGGTGACGGTGCCGAGCGTGCGGCCCGGGGCGGCCGCGGCGCCGGCCTCCGGCGGATCAACGTCCGGCGGCGTTTGCTGCTGCGCCCACACCGGCGCGCTGAAGGGAAATGCCATGGCGACCGCCAGGGCGCGGGAGTGCTGCTTCATGGGGAACCGGCTCCACGAACTTCAAGCCAAAGGGACTGCCTGCGCGCACCCGGGGTGCACCGACAGACAGCGCTGTTGCTGATCGCTCAGGCGGAACGCGGGGGCCCACGGGCCGGCAGCGGCGCGGCCGTGGCCGCGGCATGGCGCGCGGCGGGAATGGGTTGAAGCACGCGCCCCAGCGGCAGGGGCGCATCGAACGCGGCGGCCACGGGCGGCGGGGGCGGTGCGCCGGTCAGCACGCACAGCGGGCAGTCCATGTGCGTGGCGCCCATGTCCTGCACGCCGTCTTCGGTGTGCACCACCACCTTGATGGTGCCGGCGCCGGAACACACCAGTTCCATCGCCTGCGGATGCACCACCGGCGACGCCACCGCCACGCCCAGCGACAGCACGAACCACAGCAGCACCCACCGGCCGAGGCGGCCGATCAGGCGGGGGTGGGGGCGCAACGTGTGCATGGCGGTCGCGATTATCGGCGCACTTTGCTGTTCGCGGCCTTGGGGGCGGCACGGGGTGCGGCCTTGCCCTTGGGCGCGGCGGCAGCCTTCGCGGCCGGCTTGGCCCCGCCCTTCGCGGCGGCCTTCTGGCCCGTGCCCTTGGCCGCCTTCTGCCCCTTGACGTTCTTGCCGCCACGCACCGCCTTGCGCGCTGGCGGCTCGGGCGCGGCGAGCGCCGGCATCGGCAGCGCCTGCTGCGCCTGCGCCTCGGTGAGCACCGGCGTCACGCGAAAGCCGCGCGCCGCCATCAGCGTGGGCAGGCCCTGCGCGCCGACCATGTGCAGCGCGCCGACCGCGGCGAACGCGCTGCGCCCGCCCGCGTGCAGGCGCTCGATGCCGTCGGCCAGCCCGGGGTTGCGGTCATCGAGCAGGCGCTTCATGAGGCGCTGCTCGGCCGGCGTGTTCAGGCACTCGCACCACTCGGCGTAGCGCGCCAGCCGGGCCGCGTCGCTGCGCGCCCAGACATCGGCCAGCGTCTTGAGCTGGCCGCGCAGCCGGCCCGATTCGAGCTCGTCGAGCATGGCGTCGATCTGCTCGGCCTCCTCGGCTTCGGAACCGCCGGTGAGCCAGCGCAGCTGGTCGGCCGCGTTCTCGAGCGCGACGATCGGCTTGTTGCTGTTGCGGGCCGAGACGGCCAGCGTCTCGTCGACGCCGAACTCCGCATACAGCCCGTCGGCGCGCGCCGCCAGCGCGGTCAGCGCCGTCACCTGCAGGATGGGCGGCAGCCGGGCGGTCGAACCCGGCGGCACGCAGGCCTCGGCGTTCTGGCGCTCGAGCCGGCGGGCGCGTTCGCCGCTGAGCACGCGCGCCACCGCGGCCGGGTCGGCCGGCTGGCTCAGGGCGCGCACCGTGGCGTCGTCGCGCGAGTCGAGCTCCAGCGCGAGCGTGTCGCTCTGCGCCAGCGCCTTCTGCACGGTCGGGCCGGGACGCACCCATTCGCCGCGCCCCAGGTGCAGGGTGCCGTAGAGCCAGGAGGTGCGGCCGTCGCGCTCGATGCGCCACAGCAGGCCGCGGTCGATGCCGTTGCGCAGGCCGATGCCGGGCTTCTCGAGGCTCGCGATGGCCGAGGGCGGGCAGACGGCGGCGTGGGCCGCGACCGCAAGAAAGCAACCGCCGACACCGGCAAGGGCCTGGCGGGTCAGACGTGCAAGAAGGCGCTGGGGCGCCGGCCGGTCGGTGCCGCGCGACAGCAGGCGCAGCGGTGCGACGAGGGCTCGGAGTATCCGCAAGGCGAGCTCCATGATTGAAAGAAAGTCCGGCATTCTCACAGCACCGCTGCCCATAATCCAAAACCATGCAAAGCATCTTTCACCTTGCCTTCCACGTGCGCGACCTGGACGGCGCCCGCCGCTTCTACGGCGACGTGCTCGGCTGCGCCGAAGGCCGCAGCACCGACACCTGGGTCGACTTCGACTTCTTCGGCCACCAGATCTCGCTGCACCTGGGCGAACCCTTCGCCACCACCCGCACCGGCCGCGTCGGCGACGCGATGGTGCCCATGCCGCACTTCGGCATCGTGCTCGCGCTGCCCGACTGGCAGGCGCTGGCCGGGCGCCTCGAAGCCGCCGGCACCGAGTTCGTGCTGAAGCCGCAGGTGCGCTTCGAAGGCCAGCCGGGCGAGCAGTGGACGATGTTCTTCTGCGACCCCTTCGGCAACCCGATCGAGGTCAAGGGTTTCCGCTCGCTCGACACGCTCTACGACAAGTGACCCTGCGCCCGCCCGTTCCCGCTCTTCGGGCGCCTCGGGCGGCCGCGTCCCTCCTCGGCCCGGCCGCGATCGCATTCGCCGCGCTGCTGGGTACCCCGACGGTCCATGCGCAGCAGGAGTGCGAGCTCAACGGCCAGCGCGTGAGCCCCGCCGACGGCAACAGCACCGCCGGCAAGACCGGCCTGATGCGCTGCAAGGACCGCGGCACCGGCGAGCTCCAGCGCGAGCAGCAGGTGCAGAACGGCGTCTTCATGGGCCTGGTGCGCTTCTATGAAAAGGGCAAGCTCGCGCGCGAGCACACCATCAACGCCAAGGGCAACATGCACGGCCGCGCGCGCGAGTTCGCGCCGGGCGGCCAGGTGCTGCGCGACGCCACGTACGACGACGGCCAGGAGCGCGGCCTGGTGCGCAGCTTCTACCCCGGCGGCCAGCTGCGACGCGCCACCTTCTACCCCGACCGCGGCACCGAGCGCGCCATGGTCGAGTTCACCGAGCGCGGCCAGATGTCGATGCTGCGCTGCGCCGAAGCGCCGGTGCTGGCGCCGGTGGCCGACGATGCCAAGCTGTGCGGCTTCACGGGCGGGCCCTCGAACGTCGACCTGTTCGACGCGCGCGGCACGCTGCGCTCGCGGCTGTCGTACCAGGCGGGCAAGCGCGTGCGCACGCAGGAGTTCTACGACAACGGCAAGCCCTCGGTGGTCGACGAGACCACCGGCAACCGGCGCGTGGAGCGCAGTTTTTCGTCCGAGGGCGTGAAGCGGCGCGAAACCGTGTGGCTGCTGGTCGGGCGCTCGTCGATCCGCCAGCGCGAGCAGGAGTTTTCCGACCGCGGCTCGCTGGTGCGCGACCAGCGCTGGAACGCCGCGGGCGAGCCCCTGAGCGACGACAGCTACCACCTCAACGGCCAGCCGCGCAGCAAGGCCGTCTACAGCGGCGCCGGCAGCGAGCGCACGGTCGACGTGACCGAGTTCTACGACAGCGGCCAGCGCGCCGCGCAGGGCCGCTACCTCGCGCCGGGGCGCGGCCGGCAGGTGCCCGTAGGCACGCACCAGCGCTTCAATGAAAAAGGCGAGCTGCTGGCCGAGTCGAGCTTCGACGACAAGGGCCGCGTGACGCGCGAACGCAGCTGGGACGAGAACGGCGAGCTGCAGCGCGACGACGAAGTCTTCGAAGACGGCTCGCGAAAAGCGTTCACCCGCTGAGGTGAACGCCCCCTGACGGCATCAGTCCAGCTTGATGCCGGCCTGCTTGATGATCGGGCCCCAGCGCTTCGATTCCGCGCGTGACAGCGCCGCGAACTGCGCCGGCGTGCCGGGCATCGCTTCCATGCCGAAGTCGTCGAAGCGCTTTTGCACGGCCGGCGTGCTGAAGGCCTTGTTCAGGTCGCTGTTGAGCTTGTTCACCACGGCGGCGGGCAGGCCGGCCGGGCCCAGGATGCCCTGGAACGCGAACACCTCGGTGTTGGGCACGCCCACTTCGGCCAGCGTCGGCACGTCGGGCAGGCGCTTGCTGCGCGCGCCCGAGCCGATGGCCAGCACGCGCACCTTGTTGCCCTGCATGATCGGCAGGCCCGAGGCCAGGTCCAGGAACATGCACGGCACCTGGCCGCCCATCACGTCGGCCATGGCCGGCGCCGCGCCGCGGTACGGGATGTGGGTGATGAAGGTGCCGGTGCGCGCCTTGAACATTTCCATCGCCAGGTGGTGCGGCGAGCCGTTGCCGGGCGAGGCGTAGTTGACCTTGCCGGGGTTGGCCTTCACGTAGGCCAGGAACTCCTTGAAGGTCTTGGCCGGGAAGTCCGGGTGCACCACCAGCGCGAGCGGGAACTTGCCGATGGCGCCGATGTAGGTGAAGTCTTTCTCGGGGTTGAACGGCAGCTTGCTGAACAGGTGCTCGTTGAAGGCCAGCACGGCGTTGTCGGCCGACAGCACCGTGTAGCCGTCGGGCTTGCTCTTGGCGACCAGGTCGGCGCCGATGTTGGTCGACGCGCCGGGGCGGTTGTCGACCACGATCTGCTGGCCCAGCGTCTGGCGCATGGCCTCGGCCAGCACGCGCGCGATCACGTCGGTGCCGCCGCCCGCGGGGTACGGCACGACCCACTTGATGAGTTGCGCGGGGTAGTCCTGTGCGTGGGCGAAGGGGGCTGCGGCCACGGCGGCGCCGGAGGCGAGCGTGGCGAGAAGGGTGCGGCGATCCATGAGATCAATCTCCTGTTTTTTGTTCGGAAGCGGACAGCGATGGTACGGGCAGCGCGCGCAACGCGTCGGCCAGCGCGGCGCGGCAGCGCGCCTCGTCGCCGACCTGCTCGAACAGCAGCAACGCGAGCCGCGCGAGGAACAGCGATTCGCGCTCGGCGCCGGCCTCGGTGATGGCGCGCGCGCACTCGGCGTACAGGCGGTCGCGGGCGTCGGGGTGGAGCGAGGGAGCGGAGGTCGTCATGCGGGAATGTCCTGTGAAGTGGCGACGGCCGCGCGCGCCAGCGCGGCGGGCAGCGCACCGGCCGGCAGCCGGTGCCAGCGCGCGGCTACATGGCCGTCGGGGCGCAGCAGGTAGACGGCGCCATCGCCGGCGCCGAGCGCGGCGAAGACGGCGGGGGATGCCTGCGCATCGGTGCGGTCGTTGCTCCCCAGGTTTCCGATGGTGCGCACCTCGAAAGGCAAGGCGCCTTGCCGGGCCTGCGCGATGTCGGCGTCGGGCAGCGGCGCCAGGTCCGGCTGCAGCACCAGCAGCGTGAACACCGGGCCGATCCAGTCGGTCAGATGGCCTTGCGCGAGCGGCTGCTCGGGCATCGCCTCGCCCGGCAGCGGCCCGGCGGGCAGCGCATCGCCCGCGCTCGACAGCGCCGAACCGTCATAGCGCACAGCCTGCGTCTGGCGCGGGTTGATGAGCTGCGCGATGCCGCGATGGGCCTCCGACAGCGACAGCGCCGCCTCGCGCAGCAGGTCGAAGCCGCGCGAGGGCGGCGACATGAACTCGGTGCTGCGCATCGCGCTCTCGGCGTTGATGTGGAAGGCCGCGATGCGCTCCTGCGAGTACGAATCCAGCAGCGCCGGGCCCGACAGGCCCTGGGCCACGAAGGCCAGTTTCCAGGCCAGGTTGTCGGCGTCGTCGAAGCCCGAGTTGAGGCCGCGCACGCCGAAGATCGGCATCGCGTGCGCCGCGTTGCCCGCGAACACGACGCGGCCGTGGCGATAACTGTCGAGCGTCATCGCGCCGGCGCGGTAGACCGAGGTCCACACCGTCTTCCACGGCAGGTGGCCTTCGCCGATGGCGTCGAGATGGCGCTGCACGAACTCGGCCACCGCCGCGGGCTGCAGCGCGTCTTCGGTGCTCTGGCCGGCGCGCAGCTGGTAGTCGATGCGCCAGATGTCGTCGGGCTGGCGGTGCATCAGCACGGTCGAGCCGGGGTTCCACGGCGGGTCGAACCAGGCGCGGCGCTCGGTCGGGTGGTCGCTGTGCAGCTCGATGTCGATGATCACGTAGCGGCCTTCGTAGCCCGTGCCCTCCAGCGCCAGCCCGAGCGACTTGCGCACGAAGCTCTGGCCGCCATCGCAGGCCGCGAGCCACTGGCCGCGCAGGCGGTAGGCGCCCTCGGTATTGCGCACGTCGAGCGTCACGCCCTCGCCGTCCTCGTCCTGCGCGAGCGCGGTGAGCTCGGTGCCCCAGCGGATGTCGACGAGCCCCGGCGTCGCGGCGTTGCGGCGCTCGATCTCGTCCAGCAGGTACTGCTCGATGTAGTACTGCTCCAGGTTGATCATCGGCGGCAGCTTCTGCTGCGCGGCCTGCGGCATCTCGAAGCGGAACACCTCGGCCGTCTTGTAGAAGCTGCGCCCCACGCTCCACGGCAGGCCCTTGCCCATGAAGGCCGGCAGCGCGCCCAGGCGCTCGACGATCTCCAGGCTGCGGCGCGAGATGCAGGCCGCGCGGCTGCCCACGCAGACCGTGTCGTCGGCCTCGAGCACCACGCAGCGCACGCCGTGGTTGGCGAGCCCCAGCGCGAGCGCCATGCCCACCGGGCCGCCGCCCGCTATCACGACGGGGTGGCGGCCGGGCTCCATGCCGTCGGCGCCGAGCGACGGCAGCCGGGGCGCGAAGCGCGTGTAGTGGAAGGCGCCGACCGAAGGCGGCAGCGCGGTCGCGGAGGACGGCGGCGGCACGGGGCCGGTGGCGGCGTCGGCGGTACGGGTGGTGGTCATGGAACGGGATTGTCCCGATGCACCGCCCACGCCAATGTCATAACTTCGTAGGAGGTATTTACCCTAGCCCTCCTTCGAAACCCCATGAAACGCTGGCGCCTCCACCCTGCCGCCGACGCCCAGCTGTCAGCCGCCGTCGTCGGCGACGTGCTGGCGGGCATCGGCACGCCGCACCTGGCGGCCAGTTGCTTGGCGGCGATGCACCGCGTGATGCCCGTCACCTTCTGCACCGTGTTCGGCGTCGACGCCACCGGCCGCATCGAGACCGTGTCGGCCGCCAGCAGCTACGGCCATACGGCCGAGCGCACCGCCGAGCGCTACGTGGCGCAGCGCTTCGACCGGCTCGACCCCCACATGGCCTGGCTGGCCGCGCGCAAGCTGCCGAAGCGCGCGCAGCTGTGGATGGGCCACCAGCACGGCGACGAGGTGGCCGACCCCGCCTACCGCGCCGCCTGCTACGGCGACGTGGGCATCCGCGAGCGCAGCTCGGTGCTGCTGCTGCGCCCGAGCGGCCAGCGCGTGGCCGTGAGCTTCTACCGCAGCCTGGCGCAGCCCGAGTTCGGCGAGACCGACTTCGGCGTCATCGCCGCCCACGCCACGCTGCTGGCCGACGCCGCCAGCGCCCACAGCCGCAGCGCGGCGGCCGTGCACGAGGCGGCCGCGCCCACCCTCGCCTCGCGGCTGTTGACACTGAGCCTGCGCGAACGCGAGGTGATCGGCCACCTGATGGCGGGCCGCACGGCGAAGGAAACGGCGCGCGTGCTGGGCGTGGAGCTCAGCACGGTGCGCACGCATCAGTACCGGGCGTTCCGGCGGTTGGGGATTCGGACGCAGAAGGAGTTGCTGCGGGGCGCGATGCCTGCGGCCGTCACGGCATCGTGACGATCTGCCGGATGGCCTCGCCGCGCTGCAGCCGGTCGAAGCCCTCGTTGATCTCCTCGAGCTTCAGGCGCCCGGTGAGCAGCCGGTCCACGGGCAGCTTGCCCTGGCGGTACAGCGCGATGAAGCGCCCCAGGTCGCGCCGCGGCACGCAGCTGCCGAGGTAGCTGCCCTTGAGCGTGCGCTCCTCGGCCACGAGGTGCCAGACCGGCGTGTTCAGCGTCTGGATGGCGGCGGGCAGGCCCACGGTCACGGTGGTGCCGCCGCGGCGCGTGACCTTGTAGGCGAACTCCAGCGCCTTGGCCGAACCCACCATCTCGAGCGCATGGTCGACGCCGCCCTCGGTCATGTCGCGCAGCCGCTTGGCCGCATCGGGGTCGCTGGCGTTGACGCTGTCGGTGGCGCCCAGCGCGAGAGCGAAATCGAGCTTGTCCTGCGCCAGGTCGACCGCGATCACGCGCGCGGCGCCCGCGGCCAGCGCGCCCATGAGCGCGGCCAGCCCCACGCCGCCGAGCCCCACCACGGCCACGGTCTGGCCCGGCCGCACCTGCGAGGTGTTGACCACGGCGCCGACGCCCGTCACCACCGCGCAGCCGAACATGGCCGCAATTTCCAGCGGCAGCTCGCGGTCGATCTTGTGCAGCGAGCGGCGCGACACCGTCGCGTACTCGGCAAAGGCCGACACGCCCACGAAGTGGTCCATCGGCTCGCCGCGGTACGACAACCGCCGCGCGCCGCCCAGCAGCGTGCCCGCCACGTTGGCCGCGCCGCCCGGCTCGCACAGCGCGGGCCGGCCCTCGGCGCAGGGCGCGCAATGGCCGCAGCTCGGCACGAACACCAGGATCACGTGGTCGCCCGGCGCCAGGTCGGTCACGCCCTCGCCCAGCGCCTCGACCACGCCGGCCGCTTCGTGACCCAGCACGATCGGCGTGCGGCGCGGCCGGTCGCCGTTGAGGATCGACAGGTCCGAGTGGCACAGCCCCGCGGCCGCGATGCGCACCAGCACCTCGCCGGGGCCGGGCGGCGCCAGCTCGACCTCCTCGATCTCGAGCGGTCGGCTCTGGGCATAGGGCGCGGGGGCGCCGAGGCGCTGCAGGACGGCGGCACGGACTTTCATGAGGTCTCCTTGGGTTCGGTCAGGCGGTCAGCTCATCAGGACTTCGCTGCGGCAACCAGCGGGCACTTGCTCTTCGACAAGGGCTGGAAGGCCTTGTCGCCGGGGATCGTGGACAGCACCGTGTAGTAGTCCCACGGGTACTTCGACTCGGCGGGCTTCTTCACGCTCACCAGGTACATGTCGTGCACCATGCGGCCGTCGGCGCGGATCGTGCCGCCCTGCGCGAAGAAGTCGTTCACCGGCATCGCCTTCATCTTCGCGGCCACGGTGGCGCCGTCGTCGGTGCCCGCGGCCTGCACCGCCTTCAGGTAGTGCGTGACTGCCGAGTAGGCGCCGGCCTGGATCATCGAGGGCATCTTCTTCATGCGCTCGAAATAGCGCCGCGCCCAGGCCCGCGACTCGGGCGTGCGGTCCCAGTAGAAGCCGGTGGCGAAGGTCATGCCCTGCGCCTGCGCCAGGCCCAGCGCATGCACGTCGTTGATGAACATCAGCATCGGCACCACGCGCTGCTTGGGCGACACGCCGAACTGCCGCGCCGCCTTGACGGCATTGACCGTGTCGCTGGTGGCGTTGGCCAGCGCGATGGTGTCGGCCCCCGAGGCCTGCGCCTGCAGCACGTACGACGAGAAGTCGCTCGCGTTGAGCGGGTGGAACACGCTGCCGATCACCTTGCCCTGCAGTTCGCCGACGAACTCGGTCATGTTGGCGGCCATGGCCTTGCCGAAGGCGTAGTCCACGCCGATCAGGTACCAGGTCTTGCCGCCCTGGCGGCTCACGCCCTGCGCGGCGCCGTTGGCCAGCGCGTAGGTGTCGTAGGTGTAGTGGACCGAGGTCGGCGCGCAGGCTTCGTTGGTGAGCGCCACCGAGGCACCGCCGGTGTTGATCGACAGCTTCTGCCGCTCGCGCGCCAGGTTGACCACCGACAGCGCGACGGCCGAGTTGTTCATGTCGAAGATGGCGTCGACGCCGTCGCGGTCGTACCAGGTGCGTGCCAGCGAGGCGCCGATGTCGGCCTTGTTCTGGTGGTCGCCCCAGACCAGTTCGATGGGCCGCCCGAGCACTTTGCCGCCGAAGTCCTCGATGGCCATGCGCGCGGCCTCGACCGAGCCGCGCCCCGCGGTGTCGGCGTACAGGCCCGACATGTCCGACAGCACGCCCACGCGCACCTTGTCGTCGCTGAGCTTCTGGGCGGCGGCCTGTCCGGCCAGCGCCATGCCCATCACCCCCCATGCGCACAACGCGCGCCCCGCCAGCTTCGGCATGCCCATGGACCTGTCTCCTTGCAGTGAACGGATCGCTGCATCCTAGGCAGCGCCCGCCGCGCAGGGTTGGGCTTTGCGGAACGGGGGCTTCCGGCCAGCCGAACGGGGAGAAACCCCGACAGGGCCTGCGTCAGCCTTCGGCGGCAGGTTCCGGCGCGGTGCCGGTGTCGGTCCCGGCCTGCGGCTTGGTGAGCGACACCGGCGCCTCCACCGGCCGCCCCGCCGTCGACACGATCTCCTGGTCGATCGCGCCGAACAGCGAGCGTCCGTCCAGCCCCTTCATCTCGATGCGGATCGTGTCGCCGAACTTCATGAAGTCGGTGGCCGGCGCGCCGTCCTGGATGGTCTCGATGCAGCGCTTCTCGGCGATGCACGAGTAGCCCTTGGGCCATTCCATGCGGCCGTTCTTCTCGACGCCCTTGTTGCTCACGGTGCCGCTGCCCACGATGCTGCCGGCGCGCACGTTGCGGGTCTTGGCGATGTGGGCGATGAGCTGGCCGAAGTGGAAGGTCATCTCGGGGCCGGCGTCGCACAGGCCGACCTTACGGCCGTTCCAGCTGCTTTGCAGCGCCAGGTGCACGCGCCCGTCCTGCCAGGCCTCGCCGAGCTCGTCGAGCGTGACAGCCACGGGGCTGAAGGCGGTGGCGGGCTTGCTCTGGAAGAAGCCGAAGCCCTTGGCCAGTTCGGCCGGGATGAGGTTGCGCAGGCTCACGTCGTTGGCCAGCATCACGAGGCGGATGCCGTCCAGCGCCTGGTCGGGCGTGGACCCCATCTTCACGTCGCCGGTGACGACGGCGATCTCGGCCTCGAAGTCGATGCCCATGGCCTCGCTGGGCACGATCACGTCGTCGACCGGGCCGAGGAAGTCGTCGCTGCCGCCCTGGTACATGAGCGGGTCGGTGTAGAAGCTCTCGGGCACCTCGGCGTTGCGCGCCTGGCGCACGAGCTCGACGTGGTTCAGGTAGGCCGAGCCGTCGGCCCACTGGTAGGCGCGCGGCAGCGGCGCCATGCACTGGGCGGGGTCGAAGGGAAAGGCGTGGCGCGCGCGGCCGTGGTTGAGGGCGTCGTACAGATCCTGCAGCTGCGGGCTCATGAAGCCCCAGTCGTCCAGCACCTGCTGCAGCCGGCTCGCGATGCCGGTGGCGTAGTGGGCGAGCGTGAGGTCGCGCGAGACGACGACCAACTGGCCGTCGCGCGAGCCGTCCTTCAGGGTGGCGAGTTTCATGGTGCGGGCGTGAGCAAGAAAAAGGGCGCGGCGCCGCGCCCACTAAACTGGTTGAACGGGCGGCAGTGTACCGAGTGGACTTCGTGAACCTCGGCGCCGCAACCCACTCCACACACCCATGTCGACGCACGTCGCGCCCCCACCGCTGTCCCTGGGCCTGCCCGGGCGCCCGTCCTGGCGCGCGCTCGCGGCGCTGACGCTGGCGGTGGCGCTGGCGCACCTGCTGCTGCTCGGGCTGGCGCCGATGGCCATCGGGCCGGAGCCCTCGCCGCTGGCCAGCAAGTTCATCACGCGCACGATCGTGATCGCGCCGCCCGCGGCGGAAGCTCCGGCTGCACCGGCCGCCGCGCCGGTCGCGGCCAAGCCGCCACCACCGGCCAAGCCCCGGCGTCCGCGCGAGGCGTCGGTGCCCCGCCCCAAGCCGGCCCCGGCGCCCGTGCCGGACGCGCCGGACGCGCCGGCCCAGACGCCTCCGCCCGAAACGCCCGACCAGACCGCGCAGGCCGCTACAGATTCAGGAGCAACCGCCCCCGAGACACCGGCCGGCGCCCCGGCCACCGCCACGGGCACCACGGCCGGTGGCACGCAGGGCGGCACGACCACGGCCGGCAGCGGCGCCTCGGGCACCATCGCCGGCACCCAGGCGCTGCGGATTCCGGGCTCGGTCACGCTCGATTTCGAGGCCACGGGCCAGAAGGGCGCCTCGCCGCAGCGCGGCGTGTTCGGCGAGCTGGTCTGGCTGCAGGACGGCAGCCGCTACGACGGGCGGCTCACGCTCAAGGCGGTGTTCTTCACCCTGCTGAACTGGCACAGCACCGGCAAGATCGGCCCCTCGGGCCTGGAACCCGAGCGCTATTCGGAAAGCCGCAAGGCCGAGGTCGCCTCGCATTTCGCGCGCGACCAGGGGCAGATCATCTTCAGCAACAACGCCCCCCCCGTGCCCCTGCAACCGGGCGCGCAGGACCGCATGAGCGTGATGATGCAGCTGGGCGGCCTGCTGGCGGCCAGCCCGGCGCGGTACCCGCCCGGCACCCGGATCTCGGTGCAGACGGTGGGCGTGCGCGACGGCGATGTCTGGGTCTTCGAGGTGGGCGACGAGGAGCAGCTGAGCCTGCCGGCCGGCGAATTCACCACGCGCAAGCTCACCCGCACGCCGCGCAAGGATTTCGACCGGAAACTGGAGCTCTGGCTGGCGCCGCGCTACGGCTACCTGCCCGTGCGCATCCGCCAGACCGAGGCAAACGGCGACTTTGCTGACGCCCAATTGCGCAAACCCCTACCCGAAGCGCCCGCCAATTGAGGCAAAAAGACTCACATATCAACGGCGCGACGACAACTGTTCTTGAAACTGGCGCGTTGATTGCTATCTAACCCTCATGAACGCCATCGACATCCTCACAGGGCCCGCCATGAACATGCTTTACGACTCCGAGTCCTTCGTCGTCGTGCACGTGCAGCCGAACGACGGCGACGAGCCCAGCACGAAGCCCAACGGCCCCGTGCTGGAACGCCACGGCTTCGAGATCGTGGACAAGCGATCGGGCAAGGAGGTCTACCTCGACGGTTCCTGGGCCGAACTGTTCCAGCAGCAGATCGCCGCCTGGCAGCTCAACACGCCCACGCAGGAAGAGGTCGAGGACACGCTCGAGGGCTACGCCGAGCTGGCGCACACGCCGGTGCTGGTGCACTGAGCGGCCTGCCCCGCCCGAACGAAACAAGCGCCCCGCGGGGCGCTTTTTCTTTGCCTAGGCGCCCCAGCGCTCGGTCCAGCGGTACATCGGCCCCACGATCAGCAGCACCGCCACCAGCCGGCACACCTGGAAGGCCGTGACCACCGGCACGCCCAGCTGCAGCACCTTGGCCGTGATCGACATCTCGGCGATGCCGCCGGGCGAGGTGCCCAGGATCATCGTGGCCGGATGCAGCCCCGTCGCCTCGGCCAGCAGCCAGGCCGCGCCGGCGCACAGCACCAGCATGCCGACCGTGCCCAGCGCCACCGAGCCGAGCCAGCGCGGCGCCGTGTGCAGAAACTCGCGGCTGAAGCGCACGCCCAGGCTCACGGCAATCACCAGCTGCGCGGTGTTCGACAGCCAGGTTGGCACCGCCGACAGCGACTGCCCCGCCACCGTGAAGCCCATGGCCACCAGCAGCGGCCCCATGAACCACGGGTTGGTGCGGCCCAGCGCCCGCATCGCGAGCCCGCCCGCGCCGGTGGCCAGCGTCAGCAAGGCCAGCCCGGCCGGGTTCACCTCGCGCACGCCGGGCGGGTTGATCTCCAGGCCGTGCAGCCCGCTCCACTGCATCGCGAACGGGATCGTCACGGTCACCACCATCAGCCGCAGGCTGTGCGCGGCGGCCACCAGGTCGGTGCGCGCGCCGGCCGATTCGGCCAGCAGCGTCATCTCCGAAGCGCCGCCGATGGCACCTGCGAAGTAAGTCGTGGCTCTCATGGATTTCGCCGGCACATGCGGCATGCGCGCCGCATGCACGCGGTGCAGCCAGCGCCCGAACCCCCAGCCCAGCAGCAGCGCCCAGCCGATGGCCAGCAGGATCGCCCACCACACGCCGGCCACCAGCGTCACCACCTGCGGCGTGAAATACAGGCCCAGGGCCGTGCCGATGACCCACTGACCCAGGTTGCGCAGCGGCGTGTGGCTGGCGGTCGGCTGGCCCGCGATCGAGGCCAGCGACACCGCGAACAGCGGGCCGATCATCCAGGGCAGCGGGGTGTGCAGGGCGACACAGGCGAGTGCGGCGGCCAGCGCCAGCAGCAGCGTGGCCAGCACGCGAAGGGGAAAACGAAAGGACACGGGCAGAGAAAGCAGCGGAAAAGGACGACAGCCCGGTGGAGGGCGCCGGGCATAGTATGGTGGGATGCCTCCTCGTCCTTCCCGCGCTTCCCGGTTCCTCGCGTTCCTGGTCGCCGCCGCCCTGCTCGCCGGCTGCGCCGCGCTGTCCGCCGAGGCGCCCGTCGCGCGCCGCGTGGCGGCCCTGCTGCCGGCCGATGCGCTGCTGCTCGGCGAGCAGCACGACGCCCCCGAACACCACGCCCTCGAGCGCGAGACCGTGCAGGCCCTGGCCGAGCGCGGCCAGCTCGCCGCGCTGGCGCTCGAGATGGCCGAGGACGGCCGCAGCAGCGCCCGCTTGCCCGCCACCGCGACCGACGCGCAAGTGCAGACCGCCCTCGGCTGGAACGACAAGGCCTGGCCCTGGACGCGCTACGGCCCCACGGTGATGGCAGCCGTGCGCGCCGGCGTGCCGGTGGTCGGCGCCAACCTGCCGCGAGCGCGCATGAAGGACGCGATGGCCGACGTCTCGCTCGACGTGCAGCTCAACGGCGAGGCCTACGCCGCGCAGCAGGAGGCCGTGCGCGAGGGCCACTGCAAGCTGCTGCCCGAATCGCAGATCGGCCCCATGACCCGCATCCAGGTCGGGCGCGACCGCGCCATGGCGCAGGCGCTGGTGAAGGCCCGGCAGCCGGGCAAGACGGTGGTGCTGATCGCCGGCGCGGGCCACGTGACCAAGGTGCTGGGCGTGCCGCAGCACCTGCCGACCGACGTGTCGGTGAAGACGGTCCACCTGCAGGCCGGCGGCCCGGCCGAGGACGACACCGACGCCTACGACGCCACCTGGCGCACGCCGGCGCTGCCGCCGGTGGACTACTGCGCGGGCGTGCTCAGGCGAACTTCCTGATCGAATCCGCCAGCGTGTTGACCAGCGTGTCGATGTGCTGCTTCTCGACGATGTAGGGCGGCGCGATCACCAGCACGTCGCCCGCGGGCCGCACCAGCGCGCCCTTGTGGAAGCAGTCGAGGAACACCTCGTAGGCGCGCTTGCCCGGCGACCCGGCGATGGGCGCGAGTTCGACCGCCGCCGCCAGGCCCAGGCTGCGGATGCCCACCACGTTCGGCAGGCCCTTGAAGGTGCTGTGGAAGGCATCGCCCAGCACCTTGCCCATCTCGCCGGCGCGGGCGAACAGGTTCTCTTCCTTGAACAGGTCGAGCGTGGCAATGGCGGCGGCGCAGGCCACCGGGTGGCCCGAGTAGGTGTAGCCATGAAAGAACTCGACCACGTGCTCGGGCGCGTCGGTCTTCATCATCGCGTCGTAGAGCTTGTCGCGGCAGATCACGCCGCCCAGCGGGATCACGCCGTTGGTCACGCACTTGGCGAAGTTCAGCATGTCGGGCACCACGCCGAAATAGTCCGACGCGAAGTTGGTGCCCATGCGCCCGAAGCCGGTGATGACCTCGTCGAAGATCAGCAGGATGCCGTGCTTGTCGCAGATCTCGCGCAGGCGCTTCAGGTAGCCCTGCGGCGGCAGGTACCAGCCGGCCGAACCGGCCACGGGCTCCACGATGATCGCGGCCACGTTGCTCGGGTCGTGCAGCGGCAGGATGCGCGTCTCGAGCTCGACCAGCGGGTCTTCGGTCCACACCGGCTCCGCGTTGTGGATGTAGGCGTGGTTCACCGGGTCGTGGATGAAGCGCATGTGGTCCACGCGCGGCAGGAAGGCCGAGCCGAACACCTTGCGGTTGCCCGGGATGCCGCCCACCGACATGCCGCCGAAGCCCACGCCGTGGTAGCCCTTCTCGCGACCGATGAACACGTTGCGGTGGCCCTCGCCGCGCGCCCGGTGGTAGGCCAGCGCCACCTTCATCGAGGTGTCGGCGGCCTCGGAGCCCGAGTTGCAGAACAGCACCTTGTTCAGGTCGCCCGGCGCCAGTGCGGCGATCATCTCGGCCGCCATGAAGGCCTTGTCGTTGCTGACCTGGAAGGCGGTGGCGTAGTCCAGCGTGTCCAGCTGCTTCTTGATGGCCTCGTTGATCGGCTTGCGGTTGTGGCCCGCGCCCACGCACCACAGCGAGGAGATGCCGTCGACCACCTTCTTGCCGTCGTGCGTCGTGAACGTCATGCCGTCGGCCGCCACGAACACCCGCGGGTCCTTCTTGAAATGGCGGTTGGGCGTGAAGGGCAACCACTGGTTGTCCATGTTGAAGTCCTGGAAGGCCATGTCTCGCTCCTGCGGTTATGTGGGGAGGGAAAATCGCGATTCTGGCACCCCTGCCACAATCCTGCCCCTGATGACGACCACTACGCCTGCCTACATCCTGAACCTCTCCTGTCCCGACCGGACGGGCATCGTGCACGCCGTGTCGGGCTTCCTGCTCGAGCGCGGCGCCAACATCGAAGAGGCCGCCCAATACAACGACCACGGCACCGGCCTGTTCTTCATGCGCGTGCGCTTCGCCTGCGGCGACCACAGCGAAGCCGTGCTGCGCGAGGAGCTGAAGGCCTTCGCCACCGGTTTCGGCATGAGCCTGCAGCTGCACGCCGCCGCCGACCCGATGAAGACCGTGATCCTGGTCAGCAAGGAAGGCCACTGCCTGAACGACCTGCTGTTCCGCTGGAAGAGCGGCCTGCTGTCGATCGACGTGCGCGCCATCATCTCGAACCACCGCGACTTCTACCAGCTGGCCGCCAGCTACAACGTGCCCTTCCACCACATCCCGGTGACGGCCGCGACCAAGGCACAGGCCGAGGCGAAGCAGCTGGAGATCATCGAGGCCGAAGGCGCCGAACTCGTGGTGCTCGCGCGCTACATGCAGATCCTGAGCAACGACCTGTGCAAGAGCCTGGCCGGCCGCGCGATCAACATCCACCACTCGTTCCTGCCCAGCTTCAAGGGCGCCAAGCCCTACTACCAGGCGCACGACCGCGGCGTGAAGCTGATCGGTGCCACCGCCCACTACGTGACGGCCGACCTCGACGAAGGCCCGATCATCGAGCAGGACGTGGCCCGCGCCGACCACACCGACACGGTCGAAGACCTCACGGCCCGTGGCCGCGACACCGAAAGCCAGGTGCTGGCCCGCGCCGTGAAGTGGCACAGCGAGCACCGCGTGCTGCTGAACGGCCACCGCACGGTCGTGTTCCGCTAACCCACTCCATCGCCGCTCCCCGATGCGCCTGCAGCTTCCGCTTTTCGCCCTCGCTGCCGCTCTGGCAGCGCCCGCCACCTTCGCCCAGGACGCACGCGCCGGCGGCGCCCCGCTGGCGCCCGACGCGCTGTTCGCGCGCGTCTCGCCCAGCGTCTGGGTGGTGCAGGCCAGCGACGCCCAGGGCAAGGTCCTGGCCATCGGCAGCGCGGTGGCCACCGGCCCGGGCACGGCCGTCACCAGCTGCAAACTGCTGGCCAAGGCCAGCGCCGTGGCGCTGCGCCGTGACAACGTGAGCTACGGCGCCGCGCTGGAGCACCCGGACGTCGAACGCGACCTGTGCCAGCTGCGCATCGCGAACCTCGTGTCGCCGACGCTGGGCGTCGTGCCCACGGGGGCGCTGCAGGTCGGGATGCCGCTGTACGTCATCGGATCGCCGCGCGGGCGCGAACTCACGCTCGGCATTTCCATGCTCGGCGGCGTGCGCCGCAACGCCGCGGGCGCGCTCGAGTCGCTGCAGCTGGCCACGCCGACCGAGGCGGGCCTCGCCGGTGCCGGCCTGTTCGATGCGCAGGGTCGCCTGGTGGGACTCGTCGCCGGATCGGCCCCGGCGACCCTCGCCCTGCCGGCCGCATGGATCGCGGAACTGCCGACGCGCGGCCAGCGGGCCATCGAGCGCCTCGCCTCGCAGCCCGCGCCGGCCAGCGTGTCGCTGCAGCGCCCGAGCCTCGTGGAGTACCAGCTGCACGACCGCCTCACCAACACGTACCGCAAGGTGATCTACCGCGCGGACACGGCCACCACCTCGGACGACCGCCTCAGCTTCAACAACGGCGGCTGGATCGAGAAGCCGGGCGGCGAGGTGATCGGCGTCACGACGGCCGTGGCCGGCGAGTTCGACAGCGTCATGCCGCCGGGCGGCTGGGCCCGCCCGACCCTGGAACAGGACGCCGCCTGGGCCACGGAATACGACGCCACCATGGGCGGCACGCGCATCAAGATGGATCTGCGTGCCCACGTGGTGGACGACGCCGCCACGCTGCCGGTCAACGGCCGCGAGATGAAGGTGGTGAAGATCGACTACCGCGGCCACACCCAGCGCTTCGCGAACGCGGGCGCCTGGAGTGGCAACCAGTACGGGACCTACCGCGCCAGCGTGTGGTTCTCGCCGGAGCTGGGCCGCGTCGTCCGCTTCGAAGTGCAGACGCGCGGCGGCGCGAGCGGCGGCGCGTTCCAGGTCAGCGAAGTGCTCGAGCTGGTGAGCATCCGCTAGCCCCGGGCGCGCGCCGCGCGCTCTCTATCGATCAATTGCGGTACGGGTTGTCCGGACGCCGGTCCTGGCGGTTCGGCACGCCGTCGCCGTCGCGGTCCCAGCGGCCGCGGTTGTATTCCCAGCGGCCATTGTTCTCGCGCCATTCCGGCGCGCGGTAGGCATAGCCCGGGCGTGCGCGCACGTACATGCCGCGCACCCACACATGGCGACCGCCACGCCACTCATAGTGGCCCGGCGACCACACGTAGCCGCGACGCGGCGGCGGCATGCGCTCGTAGCGCGGCGGGGGCGGCGGCCCCTGGATGGTGATCACCGCCTGCGCCTGCGCGGCCGTGGGAACGGCCAGGGCGCCCACCGACAGCAGCGAAGCGGCACCGATGGAAAGAGCGACTGCGAGTGTTTTCATGAGAAAGCCCCATGGTTGTTGGAGGAGCCTTCATGCTGCCGGGACCGTGTGAAGCGCCTGTAAGCGCTGCGCGAAATCTTGTGTAGAGCTGTTTCGCTGCCGCAGACGCGCTTTATTCCTGCAATTCGCGCAGGTCGATGGCCGCGGCCATGGCCGCGTGGCCGGCGCGGTTGGGATGCAGGTGATCGCCGCTGTCGAATGTCGGATTCAGCTGACGCGGCGCGGCCGGGTCGCGCAGCACGGCATCGAAGTCGACCACGCCATCGACATCCTGGCGGCTGCGCACCCAGCGGTTCACGGCCTCGCGCATGGCCTCGTTGGCGTCGGTGCCGTAGATCGTGTTGCCGAAGGGCGGCACGGTGCCCAGCAGCACCTTCACGCCCTTGGCGCGCGCCTGCTTGACGAGCTGCCCCAGGCCCTCGGTGACGCGCTCGGTCGTGGGCACGTCGTGCGGCGGCACCTTCAGGCCGGGGATGCCCGCGAAGATGGCGCGGCCGATGTCGTTGGTGCCCAGCAGCACGATGACGTGCGTCACGCCGCTCTGGCCCAGCGCGTCGCGCGCAAAGCGCGACAGGCCGTCGGGGCCGATGCCGTTCACCAGCAGCCGGTTGCCGCCGATGCCGGCGTTGATCACCGACACCGCGTGCGCGGCCTGCGGGCTGTCGCGCAGCCGCGTGGCGAGCATGTCGGGGTACGAACCGTCGCCCGACTCGCCGCCGCCCGCGGTGATCGAGTCGCCGAACGCAACGACGGTGCGCACAGGTCGGGTGGTGAGCACATCGAGCCCTGTCACGATGTGGCTCATCGGCAGCGCCACCGCCTTCGACAGCCGGGGCGCCGAGACGGCGTTGCCTTGCGCCAGCCAGCCCGTGTCGCTGGACAGCAGGTACATCGTGGCGAACGGTGTCGCGCGGTCGAGAAAAAGACTCACGGCCACGGCCTGGCCCGCCGCAACGTTCAGCGCCACGCCGTCGCTCCATGCTTCCGCGCCCGGCGCCACGGTGACGGTGGCGCGGCCGCCGAAACGCAGCGTGCGCAACGAGGCCGGCGAGATGGCGTCGCCGCCCGTGCCCAGTGCCACGGTGGCGGCGGCGATGCGCAGCGGCGTCTTGCCGAAGCGGTTCGACACCCGCACGCGGATGCGCTCGCCGTCGATCGTCGGGCGCATCATCTGGCGCAAGGTCTGGCCGCGGAACACATGGTCGCCCGGTCCGCCGATGGCGGCCGTGGCGGGGTTCGCATCCAGCTCGGCGAAGTCGAGCACCGCCACGGCCCAGCTCGCCACCCAGCGCGCCTCGGCCGGCTGGCGTGCCGCCTGCTCGACCTTCTCCGCCCACACCGCCTGCACGCCCACGAGCAGCACCGCAAGGCCGAAAACGGCCATCCAGTGTGCAGGGGAAAAGGCGGCGTCGCGCAGACGGACGCGCCAGCGGGCAAGAAGCTTCATGCGTGCAAAAGCGGCCCAGTGTACGGAGCCGCCTTGCCCGCGCCAGTGACGAGGTCTAACCTAAAGTTACCAAGTGTCGACGTACGCCGAGACCGCCTCGGCCGGCCGCGTGGCCGACGCCAGGCCGCGCACCAGCCAGGTGCGCGTGTCGGCCGGGTCGATCACCGCGTCGATCTCCAGCGTCTGCGCCATGTGGATCGCCTCGCCGTTCGCGTACTGCTGCGCCACCAGTTGCTTGAACAGCGCGTCGCGCTCGGCGCCCTCGGGCACGGCCGCGAGTTCCTTGCGAAAGCCCAGTCGCACCGCACCTTCGAGGCCCATCGCGCCGAACTCGCCGGTGGGCCAGGCCACGGTGAACACGGGCGCATCGAAGCCGCCGGCGGTCATGGCCTGCGCACCCAGGCCGTAGCCCTTGCGCAGCACCACCGCGAAGAAAGGCACGCGCAAGTGCGAGGCCACCATGAACATGCGGCACACGTGGCGCACCTGCGCCTGCGCCTCGACCTCGGGCCCGACCATGAAGCCGGGCGTGTCGCACAACGACACGATCGGTAACCCGTGGGCATTGCACAGTTGCATGAAGCGTGCGGATTTGTCGGCCGCCTCCACGTCGATCGCGCCGCCCAGGTGGTGCGGGTTGTTCGCCATGAGGCCGACCGGCTTGCCCTCGATGCGCGCCAGCGCCGTGACGATGCCCGCGCCGAAACCCGCGCGCAACTCGAGCAGCGAGCCGGTGTCGGCCACGCCGCGCATCGCGGCGCGCACGTCGTACACGCGCAGGCGGTTCTCGGGCACGACGTGGCGCAGCGTGCGCGGATCGGCGCACTGCCAGTCGGTGGTTGCCCCTTGGAAGTACGACAGGTACTGCTTGGCCGCAGCGACTGCTGCCGCTTCGTCTTCCACCAGGATGTCGATCACGCCGTTGCGCGACTGCACGCTGCTCGGCCCGATCTGCTCGGGCGCGAAGGTGCCCAGGCCGCCGCCTTCGATCATCGCGGGGCCGCTCATGCCGATGTTGCTGCCCTTGGTGGCAATGATCACGTCGGCGCAGCCCAGCAGCGCCGCGTTGCCCGCGAAGCAGCGGCCATGCACGATGCCGACCACCGGCACCTTGCCCGACAGCGCCGCGAACTGGCTGAAGGTGTGGTTGTTCAGGCCCGCGACGATCGGCATGTCGGTGTCGCCCGGCCGCCCGCCCCCGCCCTCGGCGAACAGCACCACCGGCAGCTTGAGCTGGTGCGCCACCGCGAGCAGCCGGTCGGTCTTGTGGTGGTTGCGCATGCCCTGCGTGCCGGCCAGCACGGTGTAGTCGTAGGCCAGCACCGCGCAGCGCGATTTCTCGGGGCCGAACTGCTTCGCGTTGACGCTGCCCAGGCCGGTCACCATGCCGTCGGCCGGCGTGTTGGCGATGAGGTCTTCGAGCGAGCGGCGGCGCGTCTGCGCGGCGATGGCGAGCGCGCCGTACTCGATGAAGTTGCCCGGGTCGCCGGCCATGTCGCACAGGTCGGCGATGTTCTCGCGCGCGGTGCGACCGCCCTGCGCATGCCGCTTGTCGACCGCCGCCTTGCGGTTCGCATCGAGCGTGGGCGCATGGCGGTCGATGACCTTCTGCAGGTCGGGACGGATCGCGTCGAGGTCGTGCGCGACGCGCGCCTGCGCTTCGACGCCCTGCGCATCGACGGCCTCCAGCCGCACCAGCGACTGGCCTTCGACGAGGTAGTCGCCTGGCGCGGCCAGAAGTGCCAGCACGCGGCCGGCCACGGGCGCGTGCAGCAGGTGCTCCATCTTCATGGCCTCGAGCACGCCCAGCTGCGCGCCGGCGGGCAGCACGTCGCCCACCGCGACCTCGAACTGCACCAGCTTCGCGGGCATCGGCGCCTTGACGGTGAGGCCGTCGTCGTCGGCCTCGTCCTGCACCGGCGCGCTCGCGGCGGCGGGCGCGGTGACCTTCTTCGTGTGCTTTTCAAATGCCTTCGCGTCGGCGAGCAGATCGCCGAGGTGCGCTTCCACGAAGCGCGTGTGCACCGCCTGCGTCGCGAACTCGGGCCGCGCGGCAATGGCGCACAGCAGCGGCAGGTTGGTGGCGATGCCGTCGATGTGGCATTCGTCGAGCGCGCGCAGCGAGCGGCGCAGCGCGTCCGCGAAACGCGGCGACGGCGAATGCACGATGAGCTTGGCCAGCAGCGTGTCGTAGTGCGGCGAAGGCGCCAGGCCTGCGTAGCCGTGCGTGTCGACGCGCACGCCGGGGCCGGCGGGCAGGTCGAAGCGCGCGAGCGTGCCGCCCGCGGGGCGCGCGTTGCCCTGCGCATCGAGCGTCTCGGCGTTGATGCGCCACTGCACCGCGAAGCCGCGCTGCGGCGCCGTGCGGCCGGCCTCCACGCCGAGCGCGTCCAGCGTGTCGCCCGAAGCGACGGCGATCTGTAGCTGCACGAGGTCCAGCCCCGTCACCGCCTCGGTCACCGTGTGCTCGACCTGCAGGCGCGGGTTCGCCTCGATGAAGACGAAAGGCAGGGTGGTCGACGCGGCATCGACCAGGAATTCAAAGGTGCCGAGGCCGCGATAGCCCACGGCCTTGGCCATGCGCAGCGCGGCCTGCGTGACCTGCGCGCGCAGCGGCTCGGGCAGCGAGGGGCTGGGCGCGATTTCGACCAGCTTCTGGAAGCGGCGCTGCAGCGTGCACTCGCGCTCGCCGAGGCTGGCCACGGCGTGGCCGTCGCCGAGCACCTGCACCTCGATGTGCCGCGCGTTGCGCATCAGGCGCTCGACGTACACGCCCTCGATGCCGAACGCCGCCTTGGCTTCGGACATGCAGCGCGCGTGCGCCTCGGGCAGTTCGTCGGCCGTGAGCACGGCACGCATGCCGCGCCCGCCGCCGCCGCCGATGGCCTTGACCATCACGCCCGCGCCCTGCGCGTGCTGCTCGGCGAAGAAGGCCTGCGCCTGCGCAAGCGTCACCGCGCCGGCGCTGCCGGGCATCACGGGCACGTCGCACTGTGCAGCCAGTTCGCGGGCGCGGGCCTTGTCGCCGAACAGGCCGAGCTGCTCCGGCGTGGGGCCGATGAAGACCAGGCCCGCGTCGGCGCAGGCCTGTGCGAAGTCGGCGCGCTCGCTGAGGAAGCCGTAGCCGGGATGCACCGCATCGCAGCCTTGCGCCTTCGCCACGGCGATCAACGCGGCCACGTCGAGGTAGGCCGAAGGGCCGGTCGCGTCGAGCGCCACCGCCACGTCGGCCAGCTGCACATGCAGCGCAACGGCATCGTCGCGCGCATGCACCGCCACGCTGGCGATGCCCAGGTCGCGCAGCGCGCGCACCAGGCGCACGGCGATCTCGCCGCGGTTGGCAATCAGAACTTTGGAAAACACGCGAGGAAGCCTTTCAGGTCTTGTCTTTGAGCAGGCGGCGCAGCACCTTGCCCGCGCCCGTGGTGGGCAATGCATCGATGAAGCTCACGGCGCGCGGCGCCTTGTAGCTCGCCATGTTCTCGCGCGCCCAGGCCACGAGCGCGTCGGCCTCGAGCGCGGCGCCGGGCTTGCGCACGATGAAGGCCTTCACGACCTCGCCCTTCTCGGGGTCGGGCTGCGCGATGACCGCCGCCTGCGCCACCGCCGGGTGCTTGATGAGGATGGTCTCGACCTCTTCGGGGAACACGCTGTAGCCCGAGACCTTGATCATTTCCTTGAAGCGGCCGATGAAGGTGAGGTAGCCGTCGGCGTCGAGCTTGCCCATGTCGCCCGTGTGCACCCAGCCGTTGCGCAAGGTGGCGGCCGTGGCTTCGGGCTTGTTCCAGTAGCCCTTGAACGAGCCGGCGCTGGTGAGCACGATCTCGCCGACCTCGCCCGTGGGCATGTCGGCCTGGGTCTCGGTGTCGATGATGCGGATGGTCACGCCCGGCACCGGCACGCCCTGCGTGCCCCAGCGCGGCGCCACGTGCGGCGTGTAGGTGTCGCAGGTGTGGGTTTCGCTCAGGCCGTAGGCGGCCTCGAACGAGCTGCAGTGGTTGGCGTGCGAGCGCCACTGCGCGGCCAGCGGCTCGGTGAAGGCGATGCCGAAGCTGGTCACGGGGTTCATCTTCAGGCTCGACAGGTCGAAGCGGGCGATGTCGGGCACCTGCATGCAGGCCACGTTCATCGGCGCGATGCTGTACCACCAGCTGACGTCGTAGCGGTCGATGGCCTGCAGCACGGCGCGCGGATCGAAGCGGTGCATCAGCACCGAGGCCGCGCCGCTGAGCACGGGCACGTTGACGCCCATCAGCATGCCTGCGATGTGGTACAGCGGCGCGATCGACAGCAGCACGTCGTCCGGCCCCACGCCGTTGCAGTCGGCCGCGGCGCGCGTCTTGAAGAGCGCGTTGCCGTAGCTGAGCATCGCGCCCTTGGGCAGCCCGGTGGTGCCCGAGGTGTAGGTCATGAGCGCGATGTCGTCCATGTCGATGGCGACGGGCTGCGGCGTGGCGCCGCTGCGCATCACGGCGAGGAAGTCCTCGCAGCCTTCGGGCACGGTGCGTTCGGCCGTGCGCTCGGCGGCCAGTTCGGCCGGCAGGTCGAGCGTGGGCTCGGCGGGCAGCAGGTCGGCGTAGTGCACCACGAACACGTGGGCCAGTGCGCTCTCGGCCTGCACCTTGCGCACCACCGGCACGAGCGGCGCGGCCGCGACGATCACGCGCGCCTTCAGGTCGTTGACCTGGTAGGCCAGCTCGTGCTCCTTGTTGAGCGGCCCGCTCGGGCAGACGATGGCGCCGATCTTCTGGATGCCGAAGTGCGCCACCAGGTACTGCGGGCAGTTGTTGAGGAACAGCACCACGGGTTCGCCCTTGGCCACGCCCAGAGCCTGCAGGCGCGCGGCGAAGGCGTCGCTCGCGCGGTCGAGCTCGGCCCAGCTCAGGGCCTGGCCGTACCAGAGGCAGGCGGTGGCGTCGCCGCGCGTGCGTGCGTGGTCGCGCAGGTAGGCGTGCAGGGGCTGCTGCACGCGCGGCGGCAGTTCCTTCAAGCGTTGCGGAATGGCGGGCGTTGTCTCCATGGCGTCACTTTCTCAGGGTTATCGATAGCCGCCTGCGCAGGGCCGGCGCTTGCCAATGCGGCATGGTGCACGAACAATCCTACCCATGGGTATAACTTCCGCGACACCGAACAAACCCTCTGCCACGCACACGGCGCTGGCGGCGCAGCCGCACCTGCCGCAGGGCACGGGCCGCCAGCGCGCAGCCACGCAGGGCACCGACCTGCAGCGCGAGCGCATCCTGCAGGCGGCGGCGCAGCTGTTTGCCGCGCAGGGCTACGCCAACACGACCATGGCGCAGATCGTGCGCGAGCTGGGCGTGACCAAGCCCTTCGTGTACTACTACTTCCGCGACAAGCAGGAGATCTTCGAAACGCTGTCGTGGCGCCCCGCGGTCGACTGCTTCACCGCGCTCGACTTCGCCGCCGCCGACCCGCGCCGCGCGAGCGAGAAGGTGATGGAAGGCATCGAGGGGCTGATCCGCGCCACCATCGCGCACCACCCGGTGGCCTTCTTCGCGTACCGCGAGCCGCAGGTGTACCGCCCCGAATACCTCGAAGCGCAGAAGAAGCTCGCACATCACTTCTATGACCTGCTGTGCCCGCTGCTCGAAGAAGCCCGGCGCGACGGCGACCTCGACTTCGACGAGACCAAGATCACCGCGCTCGCGGCCTGCAGCCTGCCGGGCTTTCTCTACAGCTGGTACCGCCCCAACGGGCGCCTCTCGCCCGACGAGGTGGTGGCACAGCTCACGAAGCTGGCCAGCCGCGTGATCGGGCTGCGCGCGAAGCACTGATTCCGTCTTTCACACACCCTCCGGAGACACCCATGAAGCTCACGCATGCGCCCCTGGCGCGGATCGCCCTTGCCTCTTTGTTTGCCATCGCCGGCACGGCAGCGCAGGCCCAGCAGCCGACCTACAAGATCGCCTACATCGATCCGCTGTCGGGCCCGTTCGCCAACGTGGGCGAGCTGATGCTCATGCACACGCAGTACGCCATCGAGGACATCAACGCCAAGGGCGGCGTGCTCGGCGGCATGAAGCTGCAGCTGCTGCAGTTCGACAGCAAGCTCTCGGCGCAGGAAAGCCAGAGCGCGCTGCAGGCGGCGATCGACCAGGGCGCCAAGGCGATCGTCACGGGCGGCTCGGGCTCGTCGGTGGTGACGGCGCTGGTGCTGGCCGTGGCGCGCTGGAACCAGCGCAACCCGGGCAAGGAGCTGATCGTGCTGAACCACTCGTCGATCGACCCCGAGATGACCGGCAAGGGCTGCAGCTTCTGGCACTTTCAGACCGAGGCCAACACGGCAATGAAGATGAAGGCACTGGCCAACTACATCAAGAAGACGCCGGACGTGAAGAAGGTCTACCTGCTGAACCAGGACTATGCCCACGGCAAGCAGTGGGCCAGCTACGGCCGCCAGCTGGTGGGCCTGGCACGCCCCGACATCCAGTTCGTCGGCGAGACGCTGCACCCCATCGGCCGCGTGAAGGACTTCGCGCCCTACATCGCCAACATCAAGCAAAGCGGTGCCGACTCGGTCATCACCGGCAACTGGGGCCAGGACATGACGCTGCTGCAGAAGGCCGCGGGCGACGCGGGCTACAACCTGCGCTACTTCAACCACAGCGCGGGCTCGGTGCCGGGCACCGTCACGGCCGTGTCGCAGGCCAAGACGGGGCAACTCACCTGGGTGGCCGAATGGCACCCGGGCCAGGCCGACACGCCGAAGGTCGACGCGCTGGCCAAGGCCTACAAGGCCAAGACCGGCAAGGACTTCCTCGCGCCGCGCATCGACCTGACGCCGCGCCTGCTGGCCGCCGCCATCGCCAAGGCCGGCAGCGCCGACACGGTGAAGGTGGCGCGTGCCCTCGAAGACCTGAGCTTCGACTCGGTGGTGGGCCCGGTGCGCATGCGCGGCGAAGACCACCAGCTGCTGCTGCCGCAGGTGGTGAACACCATCGCGCCGGTGGACGGCAAGGCGGTGAAGACGGGCTGGGAAGGCACCAACTACGGCTTCCGCACCGATGCGGTCTATACCGGGAACGAGCTGGCGCAAGGCACCGACTGCAAGATGGTTCGACCCTGACTGAGTTCTTTCGGGGGACGTGCTCGGGCCACTGTGAATGACGATCACGCTGACGGCGTGATCGCCCCCTGCGCCGCGTCATTGTTTCCTAGGGAAACCCCGTCCTGCCCACCCCCTGTGCCATCGGGATACTCCGGATTCGCATCCCGGACATCCGAAGCGGGTCCATACCGAAGGCACAACAAGGTACACCATGGCAGGAAAGAACTCGCTCCATCCGATCCCCCATCCGGCGAAGAAACCCTTCGTCGGCAATCTGCTGTCCATCGGCTCCGACTCGCCGGTGCTCGACATGTGGAAGATCGCGCAGGACCTCGGCGGCATCTACTGGCTCGACATGCCGGGCATGCCGGTGATCGTGGTGTCGTCGCCCGCGCTGGTCGACGAGCTGTGCGAAGAGCCGCGCTTCGACAAGAGCACGCGCGGCGCACTGCGGCGGCTGCGTGCCGCGTCGCACGGCCTGTTCACGTCCGACACGCACGAGGAGACGTGGTCGAAGCCGCACAACATCCTCTTGGCCAACTTCAGCCAGCGCGCGATGCAGGCCTACCACCCGATGATGCTGGACATCGCGGGGCAGCTGGTCACCAAGTGGGAGCGGCTCAATTTCGATGAAGAGGTGGACGTGGTGCGCGACATGACCGCGCTCACGCTGGACACCATCGGCCTGTGCGGCTTCGGCTACCGCTTCAACTCGTTCTACCGCGAGGGCTTCCATCCTTTCGTCGATGCGATGGTGCGCACGCTGGAGACAGTGCAGAACCGGCGCGGCATTCCGCTCGAGGAGCTGATGCTCAAGAAGGAGCTGGCGCAGCAGCGCAAGGACATCCGCTACATGCACAAGATGGTGGAAGACATCATCGAGGAGCGGCGCGCCAGCGGCGCCGACATCGCCACCAAGCCCGACCTGCTGAGCTACATGATCGCGGGCGTGGACAAGAAGAGCGGCGAGAAGCTCACCGACAAGATGATCCGCGACGAGTGCATCGAATTCCTCATCGCGGGCCACGAGACCACCAGCGGCCTGCTGTCGTTCGCCATCTACTTCCTGCTGAACAACCCCGAGGCGATGGCCAAGGCGCAGGCCGAGGTCGACAGCGTGTTCGGCGGCGACACCACGCAAAAGCCCACCTACGCGCAGGTCAACCGGCTGCAGTACGTGATGCAGGTGCTGAAGGAATCGCTGCGCCTGTACCCGACCGCGCCCGCGATCTCGATGCGCGCGAAGGAAGACACCAAGATCGGCGGCCAGTACACGATCAAGAAGAACAACATGGTCATCATGCATGCGCTCGCGCTGCACCGTGACAAGGGCATCTGGGGCGAAGACGCCGACCAGTTCAACCCCGACCACTTCAGCCGCGAGGCCGAGCGCGAGCGGCCGGTGAACGCCTTCAAGCCCTTCGGCAACGGACAGCGCGCCTGCATCGGGCGGCAGTTCGCCCTGCAGGAGGCGGTGCTCACGCTGGGCATGATCCTGCAGCGCTTCAACCTCGTCGATCACACGGGCTACAAGCTCAAGATCAAGGAAGCGCTGACGATCAAGCCCGAGAACTTCAAGATCAAGGCGCTGCTGCGCGACCCGGCCTCGCGCCCGCGCGGCAACGCAGAGGCGACGGCCGCGCCCGCCACGCCGACGAAGCCCGCCGCGCGCAAGCCGCAGGCGGCGCGCCACGGCACCTCGCTGCTGGTGCTGCAGGGCTCCAACCTCGGCACGGCCGAAGACCTGGCGCGCCAGCTGGCCGAGGCCGGCGAGCTGCGCGGCTTCTCGACCCAGCTGGCCTCGCTCGACGACTACGCCGAGCGGCTGCCGGCCAGCGGCGCGGTGGCGATCGTCTGCGCCTCGTACAACGGCGTGGCGCCCGACAACGCGGCGGAGTTCCACCGCTGGCTCGACAAGGCCGACGACTCGCTCAACGGCGTGCGCTTCAGCGTCTTCGGCTGCGGCAACACCGACTGGGCCGCCACCTACCAGGCGGTGCCGCGCCGCATCGACGAACGGCTGGAAGCCTTGGGCGCCGACCGCGTGCACGCGCGCGGCGAAGGCGATGCGCGCGAGGACATGGACGGCGCCTTCCAGGACTGGAGCGACGCGCTGTGGCCCGCGCTGGTGAAGACCTTCGACATCAAGAACGGCGCCGACACGCCGGCCGAGGCCGAGCCGCTGTACACGCTCGAAGAGCTGCCACCGCCGCAGAAGAACGCGCTGGTCGATGCGCTGGGCGCCGTGCCGCTGCGCGTGATCGAGAACCGCGAACTGCAAAGCGCCGGCGCCAACGGCGAGGCCGGGCGCTCCACGCGCCACGTCGAGCTGACGCTGCCCGAGGGCGTGAACTACGTGCCCGGCGACCACCTGAGCGTGGTGCCGCGCAACAGCCCGGCGCAGGTCGAGCGTGCGATGGCGCGCTTCGGCTTCGACCGCTCGGCGCACGTGCGCCTGTCGGCCGTGCCAGGCCGCAAGGCGGCGCTGCCGGTCGACCAGGTCATCGCTGTCGATCGCCTGCTGGGCGACTACGTCGAGCTGCAGGACGTGGCCACGCGCAAGCAGATCGCCACGCTCGCGGCGCACACCGAGTGCCCGTTCACCAAGCCGAAGCTGCAGGCGCTGTCGGGCAGCGACGAGGCCTCGCAGGCCGCGTACAAGGCCGAGGTGCTGCACAAGCGCAAGTCGCTGCTGGAGCTGCTCGAAGAGCACCGCGCCTGCCAGGTGCCGTTCGCGGTGTTCCTGGAAATGCTGTCGCCGCTGTCGCCGCGCTACTACTCGATCTCCTCGTCGCCGACGATGACGCCGGGGCGCTGCAGCGTGACGGTGGGCGTGGTGAGTGCGCCCGCGATGTCGGGCAAGGGCACCTTCGAGGGCGTGTGCTCCAACTTCCTGGCGCGCGCCGAGGCCGGCGACACGGTGCACGGCGTGATCCGCGAGACCACGGCCGAGGGCTTCCGCCTGCCGGAAGACGCCAACCGGCCGCTCATCATGATCGGTCCGGGCACCGGCCTGGCGCCGTTCCGCGGCTTCCTGCAGGCGCGCGCGGCGCAGGTCGAACGCGGCGACGCGCTGGGCGAGGCGATGCTGTTCTTCGGCTGCCGCCATCCCGAGCAGGACTTCATCTACGCCGAAGAGCTGCAGGCCTGGTCGCACCGCGGCCTGATGAAGCTGCACACGGCCTTCTCGCGCGCCGGCGACCGCAAGGTCTACGTGCAGGACCTGATCCGCGAACAGGGCGCGGCCGTGTGGAAGCTGCTCGAAGCCGGCGCCGTGGTGTACGTGTGCGGCGACGGCTCGCGCATGGAACCCGATGTGCGGCGCACGCTCAGCGACCTCGCGCGCGAGCACGGACAGGACAGCGCGGCGTGGATGGACAAGATGATTGCCGAGCAGCGCTATGTGCTCGACGTGTGGGCCGGGGCCTGAAGAGCCCACTCCGGAGCCCCAAAGAAGAAGACCGGCATTCGCCGGTCTTTTTTATTGGGGAGCGTTCGCCTCAGGTCAGACGTTGCGATCCGGGTCCGGGTACACCAGCGGCCCGAGCATGCCGCGGTTGAACGGCTTCCACTCGCCCTCGGGCTGCGCCAGCCGATCGGCCACCGCATAGAGCACAGCCGGGTGCGCGCCGAGCCCCAGGTGGCTCGCCACCACCTCGATGTTCTCGGACTGCGGGCCGGTCTTCTCGAGGCTGCAGCGCCATGCGACGACACCGTCGGTGCGGCTGAAGATCGAGGTCGTGGGCACGGGCGGCGTGGGTTCGACGAACTTCATGCGGCGCGGGTCGTGCGAGCTCTGGCCGCTCACGCCCTCGTACACACGCCAGGCGTTGGTGGCGCGCGGGCTGCCCGAGAACGGGCTGCCGAGCGTGATCACGTTGCGGATGAGGTCCTTCTGCGCCGAAGCCAACAGCCGCGCGTACACGCCGCCCAGGCTCCAGCCGATCACGCTGACCTTCTGGCCGCTTTTGTCGGCCAGGGTCTTGAGCAGGTCGACCATGCCGTCTTCGACGCCGGCGCGCGGGCCCAGGTTGCGGCCCTGGCCCCAGCCGTGCGCGTCGTAGCCGCGGCTGCACAGGTAGCGGCGCAGCAGCAGCGTGGACACGTCGCTGGCCACCAGGCCCGGCAGCACGAGCACGGGGTGCCCGTCGCCACGCGGCGCGAGCTGCAGCAGCGGCCACATGGCGAGGCCGGCGCCGGTTTCCCAGAGGGCGCGCGCTTCGGCCAGCAAGAGCAGGCGCGACGGCGGTGCGATGGGTTCGTGGGTGGCGGTGGTCATGATGGCGGCTTCCTTTCTGTTTCTTTCTTCTGTAGGACGACGATGGGGGTGCGAAGTTGCATTCCCCGTCGGACGACGACTTCATTTATCCGAGGTATTTGCCCCTCAGGTAATCAAGATAAGCCCTCGATTCGCTGGAAACATACGGAGAAACCAGCGTGAGTGTGTAGAAAGCCGCCAAACCGGGGTCGGCCTGCGCCAAGGCGTCGCGTCCCGGCACCAGCCGTTCGAACGAGAGCCAGCAGGTGGTGGTGAAGACCATCTGCAGCGCGAGGATGCGCGCCTGCTCGGCGCTGGTCTCGATCACGCCCGAGGCCACCAGCCCTTCGCACAGCGTCTGGGCCGCCAGCAGGTTCTGCGCGGTCATGGCCTGGGCGCGCTGCCCCAGGGCCGGGTACTCGCTGGCCAGGAAGGCCATGTCGCGATAGATGAAGCGGTACTCGTCGATGGCCTCGAAGCGCAGGTGCAGCGCGAGCCACAGGTCATCGATGGCGGCAATGGCCGCCGACGAGCCGTTGAGCACCTCGAGCCGCTGCTCGAAGCGCCGGAACAGCCATTCGACGATCAGCTGCTTGGCCTTGAAGTGGTAGTGCAGGTTGCCCGGGCTCATGCCGAGTTCGGCCGCGATCTTGTGCGTGGACACGGCCGGAAGACCTTCCGCGTTGAACAGCGCAAGGCTGGTCTGCAGGATGCGATCGCGCGTGGTGTTGGAGCTGGCCACAAGCGGCGTGTTGCGTGCGTTGCGTGCCGCTCAGCGCTTGCCGCCGGAGCCACTTGAACTGGACGGTTTCTCGAGTCTGGCGAGGCGTTCGCGCAACTGCGCCACCTCGTCGCGCAGGGCCTGCACCTCGTCGGCGCTGGGCATGCCCAGGCGTTGCAGGGCGGTGGCGACACGCTGGTCGAACACATCCTCGAACTTGCGGATGCCGAAGGTGTCCAGGCTGGGAAAGCCGCGCGTCAGCGCCGCCTTGGCACCGGCTGCGTCGGCCTTGCCGTGCCCGATGCCGAGCAGGCCTTCAATCACGTTGGCCTGGCGCTTGGCGACATCGTTGCGCACGTTGTCCAGCGCCTTGAGGCCGGCGCGCAGCAGCGCTTCGGCCTTGTTGGTGCCGGCCGCCGCGGTGTCCGCGGGCGGTGCTTTCGCAGCCGGCGCCGCCTTGCGGGGCGCGGCCTTCTTCTTCGCCGCCGGAGCCTTCTTCGCAGGCGCCGCCCTCTTCTTCAACTTGGCAGTGTCATCGGGACGGGTCGCCATGCGGTGGTGCTCCAGGGGCGGTAGAAATGAAAAGGGCGCGGTCAGCGCCCCGGGATCAGGCCGCCTTGCGGGCAGCGCGGCGAACCGGCTTCTTGGCCGCAGCGACCTTGGCCTTCACGGTGCGCACGGGGGCGGCTTCTTCGGTGCCGCTCACACGGGCTTCGATCTGCTTGGTGCCGGCAACGATGCGGTCGGCGATTTGCACCGACACGGTGGCGAAGGGCTGGTTCACGGCCGACAGGGCGTTCAGCACGGTGGTGGCAGCGGGCGATTCGATCTGGGCGACGCGGTTGGCGACGGTTTCGATGCCGCTGGTGGTGCCGGCAGCGACGCGGTCCATCGCGTTCACGATGCGGCTGGTGTCGATGTCCAGGCGGTTGGACAGGAAACCATGCACCTTCTCTTGCGCGCCGATCAGGTTGGCCTTGATCTGCTCGCTCACCATCGGGATCTGGCGGTTGCCCAGGAATTCGCTGTAGCGCGAAGCGGCACCGCCCAGCAGGCGTTGCACGCCGGTGCGGTAGGCACCGACCAGGGTCTTGCCGGCGTCGTTGTACTGGCCGACGACGTGGATGGCGGCGGAAGCGATGTTGGTTTGCGTGGACATGTGAGATTTCCTTGAAGTTGAGTGGCTCGCGGGGAATCGCGATGGGCCAATCATCTTCCGCAGGGCCTAGGCCTGGAAAACTAGAACGGTCGGAAAACTAGTCCAACTGCCCCAATTTCTTTCCCAGGCCGGGCCCGCCTGTCGATCATGCCGCAGCGGCGCGGGGCGATGCGGCGGCCTTGCGGGCCACGGGCCGGGGCGCGGCCTTCTTCGCCGCCGCCTTCTTCGCAGGGGCTTTCTTCGCTGCCGCCTTGACCGGCGCGGCCTTGGCCGGGGCCTTCTGCGCCGTCTTCTTGGCGGCGACGGCCTTCACCGGCGCCTTCTTGCGCGCGGCCGGCTTGCGGGCCGGTGCAGCGGCCTGGGCCTCTTCGTCGGCTTCCGGCGCGGGGGCGGCCACGGGCTTGGGCGGTGTGGCCGGCGCGCCGGAGACGGCCGGGTGCTTCTGCGTCAGCTCCATCAGCAGCTTGTGCTCGGCCAGCAGGTAGTCGCCGATCTCGGTGATGTCGGGCACGGCGCGGCGGCAGGCGATGAGCCCGTAGTCCATGCGGCCGTTGTAGCTTTGCACGGTGACGTTGAGCGCGGTGCCGTGGCTGGCGATCGACACCGGGTAGTAGCAGGTGACCAGCGCCCCCGCGAAGTACATCGGGAACGGCGCGCCCGCCACGTTCGAGACGGCCACGTTGGCCGCCGGCGGCAGCAGGTTGACGATGCCCGAGCGCCCCACCATCGAGGCGATGCCCGACACCAGCCAGGGCGCGGCGAAGGTCGGGAAGTCGTCCAGGATCACGGCCTTGAAGCGGTTCATCGTCGACTTCGAGGAGTTCGACGAGGCGTTGATCGCCTTCAGCCGCTGCAGCGGATCGGTGATGTCGGTGGCCAGGCTCACGAGGATCATGCTGGCCTGGTTGTTGGCCGTCTGGTCGCCGGCCTCGCGCAGGCTCACGGGCACGCCGGCCACCAGCGGCTTGGCCGGCAGCTCGTTGTTGTCGGCCAGGTAGTGGCGCAGCGCGCCGGCCACGGTGGCCAGAACCACGTCGTTGAGCGACACGCCGAAATGCTTGGCGATGTACTTGGTCTCGGCCAGCGAGATGGTGCGCCCGGCGAAGGTGCGCTGGTTGGTGATCGACACGTTCAGCGAGGTGCGCGGCGCGAAGAGGTTGAACTTCTTCGGCGCGGTGGCGGCCGCCTTGTCGGCCGCCTTCTCGTCGGGCTGGGCCAGGCCGCCGATGGCGCGCGCGATGGCCGGCGCCATCTTGAACAGCTTGACGTACTGCTGCGCCGTGTTGCGCAGCGCCGCCGTGGCGAGCTCGGCCATGCCCAGCTGGTAGCCGTTGCTGCGCGGGCGCGCACGCGGCGGCTTGATCACGCGGCCGGTGGCCTCGAGGTCGAAGATGGCCTTGCCCAGCTCGACGCCGGCCTGTCCGTCGATGCCCGCGTGGTGCACCTTGGTGTACAGCGCCACCTGGCCGCTCTTGAGGCCGTCGATGATGAAGAACTCCCACATCGGCCGGCTGCGGTCCATCAGCGTGGAGTGCAGCCGCGCCACGTACTGCTGCAGCTGGCGGTTGGTGCCGGGCTTGGGCAGCGTGATGTGGCGCACGTGGTAGTCGAGGTCGATGTCGTCGTCCTCGACCCACACCGGATTGGTCATGTCGAAGGGCATCAGCGCGAGCTTGCGCGTGAACACGTCGGCCAGGTGGATGCGGCTGGCCATGAAGGCCTTGGCGTCTTCGTAGAAGTCGCCCTTGTAGCCCTTGGGCAGGTCCAGCACGTTGAGCGAACCCACGTGCATCGGCATCTCGGGGGTCTCCAGGTGCAGGAAGGTGGCATCAAGACCGCTCAGGTGTTTCATGTGTGGTTCTCCTCGTTGGGGCATGCGCCGTCCGGCAGGATACCGTGGGCATCGCGTTCGTGGGCCTTCGCTTCTTCAGTGTTTCCACCGGGGGAAGGCACGCCCGGGACAGGGGTTTGCCCCAAGGATGGCCGGGGCGCGCATCCACATGTAATGAAAAAATCGACGCGCCTCGAATGCAGCAACAACTGCTCACAGGCCGCCGCATTCACGGGGGCTTCGTACACTGTGCCGCATGACCTCTGCGCACAACGACGACCCCCATCTCTGGCTCGAAGACATCGACGGCGAAGCCGCTCTGGACTGGGCTCGCCAGCAGAATGCACGCGCCGTTCACACCTATGCGCAGTCGCCGGCCTTCCAGGCGATCGAGCAGGGCCTGCTCGAGGTGCTCGACTCGGACGCGCGCATTCCGATGGTCAGCAAGATCGGCGCGCTGTACTACAACTTCTGGCGCGACAAGGCGCACCCCAAGGGCCTGTGGCGCCGCACCACGCTCGATGAATACCGCACGTCCGAGCCCGCGTGGGAGACCGTGCTCGACCTCGACGCGCTGGCCGCGCAGGACGGCGAGAACTGGGTCTGGCACGGCGCCGACTGCCTGGAACCTGCCTACGAACGCTGCCTCATTTCGCTGTCGCGCGGCGGCGCCGATGCCGACGTGGTGCGCGAGTTCGATCTGGTGAACCTGGCGTTCGTCGAAGGCGGCTTCGCGCTGCCCGAGGCGAAGAACCACGTCACCTGGAAAGACATCGATCACCTGTACGTGGGCACCGATTTCGGCCCCGGCTCCATGACCAGCTCGAGCTACCCGCGCCTGGTGAAGGAGTGGCGGCGCGGCACGCCGCTGGCCGAGGCCGTCACCGTGTACGAAGGTGCGCACGAAGACATGTCGGTGAGCGCCTGGAGCGACCACACGCCCGGCTTCGAGCGCGACTTCGTCTCGCGCCAGATCGACTTCTACGACAGCGAGACCTGGCTGCGCGCGCCCGACGGCACGCTCGCCAAGATCGACGTGCCCGACGACGCCAACACCGGCGTCACGCGCGAGTGGCTGCTGATCGAGCCGCGCGAAGACTGGACCGTGGCCGGCCGCACCTACACCGCCGGCTCGCTGCTGGCCGCGCGCTTCGACGACTACATGGCCGGCGCGCGCGAGCTCACGCTGCTGTTCGAGCCCGACGACACCACCGCGCTGGACGACTACTCGTGGACGCGCCACCACCTCATCCTCAACGTGATGCACGACGTGGTGAACCGGCTGGAGGTGCTCACGCCGCCGGCGGACGGCCTGGGCGACTGGGCCCGCGACAGCCTGGGCGGCGCGCCCGCGCTCTCGTGCGTGGCGGCCGGCGGCATCGACGAGACCGAGAACGACGACTACTTCCTGACCGTGAGCGGCTTCCTGCAGCCGACCACGCTGTACATCGGCACCCTCGGCCAGGGCGAGCCGCAGCCGCTGAAGCACAGCCCCGGCTTCTTCGACGCCTCGCGCTTTCGCGTGAGCCAGCATTTCGCGACCTCGGCGGACGGCACGCGCGTGCCCTACTTCGAGATCGCCGCGAAAGACCTCGTGGCCGACGGCACGAACCCCACGCTGCAGTACGCCTACGGCGGCTTCGAGATCTCGCTGGAGCCGAGCTACAGCGGCGGCATCGGCCGGGCCTGGCTCGAACGCGGCGGCGTGTACGTGGTGGCGAACATCCGCGGCGGCGGCGAGTACGGCCCGCGCTGGCACCAGGCCGCGCTGCAGGAGAACCGGCTGCGCACCTGTGAAGACTTCGCGGCCGTGTCGCAGGACCTGTTCGCGCGCGGCATCACCTCGCCCGCGCACCTGGGCGCCATGGGCGGCAGCAACGGCGGCCTGCTCATGGGCAACATGCTCACGCTGTACCCGCAGCTGTACGGCGCCATCGTGAGCGAGGTGGCGCTGCTCGACATGAAGCGCTACACGCAGCTGTCGGCCGGCGCCTCGTGGATCGCGGAGTACGGCGACCCGGAACTGCCCGACGAATGGGAATTCATCCGGACCTTCTCGCCCTACGAGAACGCGAAGGCCGGCACGCCCTACCCGCCCGCCCTTTTCACCACCTCCACGCGCGACGACCGCGTGGGGCCCGTGCATGCGCGCAAGATGCACGCGAAGCTGCTCGCGCAGGGGCACGACAGCAGCTTCTACGAAAACATGGAAGGCGGCCACAGCGCCGCTGCGGACAACAAGGCGTCCGCCTTCATGGATGCGCTCGGCTACGCCTACCTCTGGCACCACATCGGGAGACCGACATGAGCAACAGCAGCAGCACCACCGCCACCACCCTCGAACTGATCGGCGCGCCGACCGACATCGGCGCCAGCGTGCGCGGCGCGGGCATGGGCCCCGACGCGCTGCGCGTGGCGGGCCTGGCCGAGGCGCTGGCGGGCCAGGGCTTCACGGTGCTCGACCGCGGCAACCTCGCGGGCCCGGCCACGCCGTGGGCGCCGCCGGCCAATGGGCTGCGCCACCTCACCGAGGTGATCGCGTGGAACCGCTCGGTCTACGCCGCCGTCGACACCGCGCTGGGCGCCGGCCACGTGCCGGTGATGCTGGGCGGCGACCACTGCCTGGCGATCGGCTCCATCAGCGCCGTGGCCTGGCATGCGCGAAAACGCGGCAAGAAGCTGCGCGTGCTGTGGCTCGATGCGCACTCCGACGTCAACACCGAGACCACGAGCCCCAGCGGCAACCTGCACGGCATGCCGGTGTCGTGCCTGCTGGGCCACGGGCCGGCGGACCTCACGGGCTGGAGCGGCGAGCCCGCGGCGCTGGCGCACGACGCCATCCGCTTCATCGGCATCCGCAGCGTGGACGATGACGAGAAGAAGGCGATTCGCACGCTCGACCTGACCGTGTTCGACATGCGCCACATCGACGAGAACGGCATGCGCACCACCATGACCGAAGCGCTGCAGGACGTGGACGAAGACACCCACCTGCACGTGAGCTTCGACCTCGATTGCCTCGACCCGGCCGACGCGCCCGGCGTGGGCACGGGCGTGCGCGGCGGGCCGACCTACCGCGAGATGCAGCTGTGCATGGAAATGATCGCCGACACGGGCCGGCTCGGCTCGGTCGACGTGGTGGAACTCAACCCCGCGCTCGACGTGCGCAACCAGACGGCCGAGGTGGCGGTGGAGCTGATCGAGAGCCTGTTCGGCAAGTCGACGCTGGTGCGCTGAGCGCCCGGCCTGTTCAGCCGCGGTTCGGCGACGGCGCCACCGGGAAGGTGGTGGCGGCGGGGCGCGTGGCGGGCTTCGGTGCGTCCTCAGCATCGGCCGGCATGTCGGGGCCGCCGCCCTGCAGGAAGCGCTCGACCAGCGTGAAGAAGCGGTCGTAGAAACGTTCGTCGGTGAGCGTCTGGCTCGCCACCTTGACCATCGCTTCGTTGCTGCCGCCGAAGGGCAGCGAGAGCGAGCCGATGGCGCCCACGCCCAGGCTGGCCGAGTTGCTGCCTTTCTTCAGGCCGTAGCGGTCCTGCAATGCGGTCGCGAAGGCCACGGTGCTGCGGCCGCCCGAGGCGCTGCCGGCGCCCCCTTCGCGCGCGCAGACCACGCGGAATTCGACCTCGACGTGCGTCTCGGCCGCGGGCTGGAAGCTCTTGCGCGCGGTCACCAGGTCGGCGTTGGCGGCCGTGACCATGTAGCCCTGGCTCAGCAGCGCACGGCGCGCCGCCTCGCAGGTCTGGGCCTCGCTGGCAGCGTAGTTGCGCGTGTGGGTGGTGGTGGAGTCGAAGTCTTCGGGCTCGTAGGCCTGGCCCGTGCCGAAGCTGCCGCAGCCGGCCAGCAACAGGGCCGACAGCAGGCCCGGGAACAGAAACGCCGGCACGCGGGCCGGCGAAGCGAAGAAAGCAGCAGAAGAGGTGGGGGGCATGGCAGGTCGGGAAGGACACCGGATGCTAACCAACCGGCGGCTTCGCTTCGAGCCCCCGGCAGGCCGGGGGTTCCCGAAAGGCCCTGCAAGCCCCGGAGATCGCCTCAGGGGTACAGACCGCGTTCCTGGCGCGCCATCAGGATGCGCTCGCAGGCGACGGCGTAGGTGGCGGTGCGCAGCGGGATCTTGTGCTTGTCGGCCGTGTCCCAGATCTGGTTGAGCGCGTTCATCATGATGCGATCGAGGCGCACGTTGATCTCGTCCTCGTCCCAGAAGAAGGACGAGAAGTCCTGCACCCATTCGAAGTACGAGACCGTCACGCCGCCGGCGTTGCAGATCACGTCGGGCACGACCAGCACGCCGCGCTCGGCCAGGATGTCGTCGGCCTCGGGCACCGTCGGGCCGTTGGCGCCTTCGAGCACCAGCTTGGCGGTGGTCTTCTTGGCTCGCTCGGCCGTGAGCTGGCCTTCGAGGGCGGCCGGAATGAGGATGTCGCAGGCCACGTCCCAGAAGTCTTCGTTCGGCACGATGTCGCCGCCGGCCTTGAAGCCGACCACGCCGTCGGTGCGCGAGATGGGCACCAGCTGGGTCAGATCGAGGCCGTTGGTGTTCACGATGGTGCCGGTGTGGTCCTGCACCGCGACGATCTTGGCGCCTGCCTCGACGAAGAGTTCGGCCGCGACCGAGCCCACGTTGCCGAAGCCCTGCACCGCGATGCGCGCGCCGCGCAGGTCCATGCCCAGGCGGCGGGCCGCTTCACGGCCGGTGACGAACACGCCGCGGCCGGTGGCCTTCACGCGGCCCAGCGATCCGCCCAGGTGCAGCGGCTTGCCGGTGACCACGCCGGTGGCGGTGCCGCCGACGTTCATCGAGTAGGTGTCCATCATCCACGCCATGATCTGCGCGTTGGTGTTCACGTCGGGCGCGGGGATGTCGGTGTGCGGGCCGATGATGATGCCGATCTCGCTGGTGTAGCGGCGCGTGACCTTCTCCAGTTCTTGCAGCGACAGCTTCTTCGGGTCGACGCGGATGCCGCCCTTGGCACCGCCGTACGGCAGGTTCACGGCGGCGGTCTTGATGGTCATCCAGGCCGACAGCGCCATCACTTCTTCGAGCGTGACGTCGGGGTGGAAGCGCACGCCGCCCTTGCCCGGGCCGCGGCTCATGTTGTGCTGCACGCGGTAGCCCTCGAAGTGGGCGATGGTGCCGTTGTCCATCTCGATCGGCACGTCGACGATCAGCGCGCGCTTGGGGCGCTTGAGGGTTTCGACCCAGCGCGCCAGCGGGCCGAGGTACGGCACGACGCGATCGACCTGCGACAGGTAGGTGCCCCAGGGGCTGTTGGCCGTCGGATTGACGAAGGAGAGTTTCTCGTTCATGGAAGATTCCCTTGGTTGGAATGGATGGGCGCAACGATATTCCGACTGAGGGCCGCGCGCCATGGCTTATGCATGCCGCGATGGCGGTTATGCAAGAGAAGTTGGAAGGCCCCTTGCGGTCCCTCTCGGCGCGGCCCGATGCAGGTGGGTACGCACATGACAAAACCGTCATCCAGACGTTATCGGTCGCGTGGATGCGCTTCGTACAGTCGTTCTCACCAACCAAGCAACCACCTCAAGGAGTGAACGAACATGAAGCTGTCTGCCACCACCCGCCTTCTGAACACCGCCGCCGTCGCCGCCCTGCTGGGCCTGGCCGCCGCGCCGAGCTTTGCCGGCAACTACGCCGAAGGCGACCCGCGTCCTGCCCCCTTCGCGTCGTCGACGACGCGCGCCGCCGTGACGGCCGACGCCCAGCAGTGGCTGAAGACCGCGCCTACCCAGGGCTACAACGAGAACATGGGCCAGGAGCCGGTCGTGGTGTCGGCCAACAGCCGCGCCGCGGTGGCCGCCGACACGCAGCTGTGGATCCGCTCAGGCCTGGCCGCTCAGCAGTCGGGCGAAGCCGGCGCCGACACGTCGCGCCCCGGCTACCGCGAAGCCCAGGCCGCCTACACCAAGCTGCGCGAAGGCCCGGCCTACGGTGCGCTGGTCGACCAGCTCTCGGGCCGCCAGGCCGCCGCACCGGGCTCGACCACGGTGCGTTGAATGCGGTGACCCACGGCTTTCGGTAGTTCAAATGACTGCGAAAGGGTAGTCCAACGGCATTTCCTTGGTTCTATCTCCTATGGCCGTGGCAAATAGGCCGCATTTCTTGCAGTCGATCGATGTGTGCGCCGGATAATCCTCGAATGCTTGATCTGGACCGCATCGATCTGCGCCTGCTGAAGATCCTTCAGGAAGACGGCCGCATCACCAACCTCAAGCTGGCGGAGGCGGTCGCGCTGTCCCCCACCGCCGTGCTGGCGCGCGTGCAGCGCCTCACGCGCGACGGCTTCATCCTGGGCTACGAGGCCCGCCTCGACCCCTACAAGCTGGGGCGCGGCTTCACCGTGTTCGTCGAGGTCCTGCTCGACCGCACCACCGCCAACGTCTTCGACCAGTTCAAGGCCGCCGTGCAGGTGCGCGACGAGATCATGGAATGCCACATGGTCGCCGGCGGCTTCGACTACCTCCTCAAGACCCGCATGGCCGACATGGCCGCCTACCGCGAGTTCGCCGGCACCGTGCTGTGGCAACTGCCCGGGGTGCGCGAGACGCGCACGTATGCGGTGATGGAAGAGGTGAAGAGCAGCGCGCGCCTGCCGCTCGGGGTCTGAGGCGCACGCCCGCCTGGGGCGTTTGGGTCGGCGGTATTGCATGCGACAATTAAATTTTGTCGACAATATGTCGTCCCACGCCACGTGGGCGGCACGCCCCCGAAGAAGCAAACCATGGAAAACGAGCCTGGAAAAACGCTGTCCCAGACCATCTCGGACCGCCTGGCCGAGGAAATCGTGCTGCGCCGTTTCCAACCGGGCGAACGCCTGGACGAACAGACGATCGCGACGCGCTTCGGCGTCTCGCGCAGCCCGGTGCGCGACGCGCTGCGGCAGCTGGCCTCGACCCGGCTGATCGAGCACCTGCCGCGCCGCGGCTTCTCGGTGGCGACGATGGCGCCCGCCGACCTCGACGGCCTGTTCGAAGCCTCCGGCGAACTGGAAGCCCTGTGCGCCAAGCTGTGTGCGCTGCGCGCCGCGCCGTCGGAGCGCAAGCGCATCGAGTTCGTTCATCAGCAAGCCGGACGCGCCGCGGCAGAGGGCGACGCGAAAGCGTACGCCGCGCTGAACGAGGAATTCCACGCGCTGATCTACGCCGGCGCCCGCAACAAGACGCTGCAGGACCTCGCACTGAGCCTGCGGCAGCGCCTCGCGCCCTTCCGCTCGCAAGGCTTCTTCACGACGGAAAACCGCCTGCAGCATTCCCATGTCGAGCACGACGCCCTCGTTGCCGCCCTGCTGGCGCACGACGGTGACGCCGCCGCCGCCGCCATGCACAGCCATGCGGCCAACTCGGCGATGAACGTGCTGCAGCACTTCGACGGCAGCGCCTCCCGCACCCCGTCTTCCAGCGCCGCCGCCTGACGCGGCTGCCGCGCCCTCTCCCTCCCTCCCGTTTCCGCTGCCCGCCCCGGCCCGCCGCTCCCGGCGCAGGCCGGCCGCGGCATGCGTCCGCACGTCCGTTTCAGTCACGCCGCGACAAGCCCTTGACGTTCGTGAACACCAAAACATAAAATTGCACACAATTCGCAGACACTGAATGCAAAACACCTGTCGCGGATTCCAACCCACCTACAAAAGAGGAGTCAATCGAATGTCTTGGATCGCGCTCGCCACCTACCGCCGTGCCGGCGGGCTTGCCCCCGCCCTGGTGCTGGACGACCAGCTGTACGACCTGGAGGCGGCCCGCACGGCCGGCCTGCCGCCGCTGCCCGAGGCCTGGGTGACGCAGGGCGTCGAAGCCATGCTGCGCGACTGGGCGAACGCCCGGACCTGGCTTCGCGACGCCGCGCCCATCGCCGCCTCGCTGGCCGCCTCGGGCGCCATCCGGCCGGTGGCCGACGGCGCCGCGGCCGTGGCTGCGCCCTTCGTGCCGAGCCGCATCTTCTGCGCCGCCTCGAACTACGCCTCGCACGCCAACGAAATGGGCACCGTGCTGGCGGCCAAGTCGCAGAGCAAGCCGTACATGTTCCTGAAACTCTCGAACACGGTGATCGGCAACGGCGAGACGATCCAGATGCCGCCCGAGACCAGCAAGCTCGACTGGGAGGTCGAACTCGCCGCCGTGATCGGCAAGCGCTGCCGCCGCGTGTCGGTCGAAGACGCACTCGACGCCGTGGCCTGCTACACGATCGTCAACGACATCTCGGCGCGCGACCTCAACATCCGCGGCGACTACCCGTTCAAGCACGACTGGTTCCAGGGCAAGTGCCACGACACCTTCGCGCCCATCGGCCCGTGGCTCGTGCCCGCCTGGCAGATCCCCGACCCGCAGGCCGTGCAGATGCGCCTGGACGTGAACGACGAGCCCATGCAACAGGACAGCACGGCCAACATGATCTGGACGGTGCGCGAGCAGATCGCCTACCTCTCGACCATCGTCACGCTCGAACCCGGCGACGTGATCGCCACCGGCACGCCCACCGGCGTGGGCATGGGTCGGGGTATCTACCTGAACGCAGGCGACCGGCTGGTGGCGAGCATCGAAGGCATCGGACGGCTGTCCAACCAGGTGCAGGCAGAGCGCCTCTGAGCGTCCGCACGGCGGGGCCACGGCCCCGTTCTTTCGAATCACGAACAACAAGGTATGGAGACAAAGACATGCAACCCACCCGCAGAGGATTGGCCGCACTCGCGCGCGCGCTGACCGGCCTCGCCTTTAGCGCGCTGCTGGCCGGCGCGCCCCCCGCGCTCGCCCAGGAGAAGGTCACCTACAACATGGCCTGGCTGCCGCAGGGCAGCTCGGTGGGCGTGATCGTCGCGCAGGCGCAGGGCTACTTCCGCGAGCTGGGCCTGGACACCGCCATCGTGCGCGGCTACGGCGGCAACCGCACCGCCAACGAGCTGGACCAGGGCCAGTTCGAGTTCGGTTACGTCGACCCGATCAGCCTGGTGCTCAACCGCGCCAACGGCGGCAAGATCCGCATGATCGGCGCCATCAACACGCGCTGGCCCGCGGGCATCTGCTTCGACACCAAGCGCCACCAGCCCAAGACGCCCGCCGACATGAAGGGCCTGCGCCTGGGCGGCGGCTCGGCCTCGCCGGTGCACAACGTCGTGCCCGCCTGGCTGGAGCTGAACCGCCAGCCCAAGGACAGCATCCGCCTGCTGCGCATGGACCCCGCCGTGGTCGACGCCTCGCTGATCGAAGGCAAGGTCGACATGGCCGAATGCTGGCGCGGGAGCAACCGCGCCGTCACGCAGAAGCAGGCCCAGGCCGCGGGCGTGACGCTCGGCTGGATCGAGTACAGCGACTTCGGCCTGGACGCCTACGGCAGCGGCTTCGCGGCCAGCGAAGACCTGATCAGGAAGCGCCCCGAGGTGGTGAAGAAGTTCCTGCGCGCCTCGTACCGCGGCTACGAGTTCGCCATGGCCCACCCCGAGCAGGCGGCCGACCTCATGGTGAAGATGTTCCCCACCACCGACCGCGCCGTGGCGCTGGCGCAGATCAAGGACATGAACGACCTGCTGGTCGACCCGGCAGCCAAGGCCAAGGGGCTGGGCCACCTGCGCGATGACCGCATGCGCGCCACCGTGCAGTTCGTCGACAAGGCCTTCGGCCTGGGCGGCAAGGTGAAGCCGCAGGACGCGTACAGCAACGACCTGCTCGCACCATGAGCGCGGGAGCAACACCGATGGTTCAACGCCCCCGTCCCCAGCGCCTCGGGCACGTCGTGCTCAACGTGCGCGACCTCAAGGCCTCCGTGCGCTTCTACACCGAGATCGTCGGGCTGCAGGTGTCCGACTACATCGAGGACCAGATGGCCTTCCTGCGCTGCGGGAACGACCACCACGACCTGGCGCTGGCGCAGATCGCGCCCGGCGACCCGCAGCATGCGGCCACCTACGTGCCGGGACGGCCCGGGCTGGAGCACTTCGCCTACCAGCTCGGCTCACTGGCCGAGATCGAGGACGCCGCGCGCTACCTGCAGGCGCAGGGCATCGACATCGTGCGCGGTATCGGCAAGCACGGGCCCGGCGAGAACCTGTTCCTCGTGTTCAAGGACCCCGACGGCAACTACTGCGAGTTCTACGCAGAGATGGTGCAGATCACGCCCGCGCAACCCTACACGCCCCGCGTCTGGAAGAACGACCTCGCGGCCTTCGACCAGTGGCACTTCGACCGGTTCGTGGTGCCGCCGCCCGAGTGGGGACCGCGCACGGCCCGGGACGAAGACAGCGACGACCCCAAGCGCTGAACGCGCCGCACGACAAGACAAGACACGACACATAAAAAGACCCGGAGACAAGACACATGCACCCCGCCCCTTCTTCGCGCGCCGAATCGTGGCGCCGCTTCACCGACCCCGCCCTGCTGTTCCTCGCACTGGGCCTGCTGTGGGAAAAGTCGGTCGACGTGTTCGGCATCAAGCGCTACCTGCTGCCGCCGCTGTCGCAGGTGCTCGACAGCCTGTGGACGAACCGCATGGCCCTGCTCGTGCAGTCGTGGGTCACGACGCAGGAGGTGCTGGCCGGCTTCGCGCTGGCGGCTGTCGGCGGCGTGCTGCTCGGTCTCGCGATCCACGCCATCCCGGTGGTGCGACGCGCGCTGTACCCGCTCATCGTGGTGTTCCAGGGCCTGCCCAAGATCGCGCTGGCGCCGCTCATGGTGATCTGGTTCGGCTACGGCGACACCTCGAAGGTGCTGATGGCCTTTCTCTTCGCCTTCTTCCCGGTGGTGATCGCCACCATGGGCGGGCTGGCGGGCACGCCGGCGCACCTGGTGGAGCACTTCCGCGCCATCCGCGCCTCGTCCTGGACCACCTTCCGCCGCCTCTACGTGCCCTCGGCGCTGCCGTCGATCATGGACGGGCTGCGCTCGGCCATGCCGCTGGCCGTGATCGGCGCGATCGTGGGCGAGTTCGTCGGCTCCGAGCGCGGGCTCGGCCACCTCATCCTGGAGGCCAACGCCAACGCGCGCACCGACTACCTGTTCGCCGCGCTGGTGGTGATCTCGGTGGTCGCCGGCCTGCTGTACCTGCTGGTCGAGCTGGCCGCCAAGCGCATCTGGTGGCGCGGGCTCTGAGCCCCTTCCTTTTCTCTTTCGCCTTTTCCAAAAATTTCAACTCAGGAGACATCCCCATGGCCAAACTGCGTCACATCGCCCTTGCCGTTCCCGATCCCCAGAAGGCGGCCAAGTTCTACAGCGAGGTCTTCGACCTCACCATCGTCGAGCCCACACACTCGCCCATCGCCGACGGCGTGTACCTCACGGACGGCACCATCTGCCTGGCGCTGCTGAACTACAAGACCGACGAGGCCGCAGGCCTTGAGAAGGGCAAGGACTGGATCGGCACGCACCACTTCGGCTTCTGGGTCGACGACCTCGATGCACAGCGCAAGGCCATCGAGGACCACGGCGGCACCTTCTTCATGGACCTGCCGCACGACAAGAAGAGCCTGTACTACGAGATGAAATTCCGCGACCTCGACGGCGTGGTCTTCGACATCTCCGAAGGCGGCTGGGTGGGAGCACGCAAGTGAAGCCTGGGACCGTGGCCACCGGCGAGGCGACGGTGCGCGCCCCCGGTGCCATCGACACGGCGATCGGCGTCAGCCGCGTCGCCAAGACCTTCGACGCGCGCCACAGCGTGCGCGCGCTGGAGCAGGTCGACTTCACGGTGCAGCGCGGCGAGTTCGTCTCGATCCTGGGGCCGAGCGGCTGCGGCAAGAGCACCCTGCTGCGCATCGTGGCCGGGCTGATCCAGCCCGACGCGGGCGGTGAGGTGCGCGTGCTCGGCCACCTGCAGACGCGGATGTCCGACGACGTGGGCGTGGTGTTCCAGACCCACAACATGCTGCCGTGGGAAACCGTGGAAGCCAACATCCGCCTCGCGGCCGAGGTGCGCAAGCTGCCGAAGAAGGACATCGACGAACGCGTGGAAGCGCTGCTGCCGATCCTCAAGCTGGAGAAGTTCCGCCGCAACTACCCTCACGAGCTCTCGGGCGGCATGCGCCAGCGCGCGGCGCTCGGGCAGATCCTCGTGATGCGGCCCCAGGTGCTGCTGCTCGACGAGCCCTTCGGGGCGCTCGACGCACTCACGCGCGACCAGCTCAACGTCGAGCTGCTGCGCCTGTGGCAGGAGATGCGCCAGACGGTGATCCTCATCACCCACAGCATCTCGGAGGCCGTCTTTCTCTCGGACCGCGTGCTCGTGATGTCCGAGCGGCCGGGGCGCATCGTCGAGGACATCCGCATCGACCTGCCGCGCCCGCGCGACCCGCGCACCACCAAGGAAGCGGCCGCCTTCGGCCACTACGTGGTGCAGCTGGGCCACCTGATGGGCGTCGACTGACGCCGCCCGTCGCCCCCTTTTTCTTCTGGAGCTTTCTGCCTTGAACCTCTCGAAATTCCACGGCGTCGTGCCCGCCATGGCCACGCCTTTCACCGCCGACCACCGGCTCGACGAAGCCCGCGTCGGCGAACTGATCGACAGCTACATCCGCGCCGGCGTGCACGGCATTTCCGTCGCCGGCAGCCAGGGCGAGTTCTTCGCCCTGGAGCGCGACGAGCACATCCGCCTGCTGGAGCTGTCGATGCGCGCCATCGACGGCCGCGTGCCGTTGTATGCCGGCACCGGCGGCGCCACCACGCGCGACGCCATCGCGCTCACGCAGGCCGCCGAAGCCCTGGGCGCCGACCTGGCGCTGGTGATCACGCCGTACTTCGTGCAGCCCACGCAGGACGAACTGGTGGCCCACTACACCGCCGTGGCGCGCGCGACGAAGCTGCCGGTGATGCTCTACAACAACCCGCCGCGCACCGCCGTCAACGTGCTGCCCGCCACGCTCGCGCGCTGCATGCAGGCGGCCGACAACATCGTGGGCATGAAGGACTCGGGCGGCGACCTCACGCAATCCATCGAGTACCTGCTGACCGCGCCGCGCCCCGCGCTGCTGTTCTCGGGCCGCGACACCATCGCGCTGTCGATGATGTTCCACGGCGCGCAAGGCACCATCTCGCCCGCCGCCAACGTGTTCCCCGAGCTCATGGTGCGCATGTACGACGCGCTGCGCGCCGGCCGCCACGACGAGGCGCTGCGCGTGTCGAACATCTTCGCGCCGCTGCGCGCGGCCTGGGCCTGGGGCTCGTTCCCGGTCGTCATCAAGGAAGCGATGACGCTCGCGGGCCGCAGCGCCGGGCCGACGCGCCCACCCGTCGCCGCGCTGCCGGAGAAGGTGCGCGCCGACCTGCGGGCCGTGGTCGAGCGCATCGGCGCCAGCGCGTAACCCGCCATGCCGCCGAACCCCACGGCCGGCGACGGCGAGCGCCGCTACAACGCGCGCCTGGCCGTCCCGCACTACCAGGACATCTTCGACGGCTGGGCACGCGCGTCCGCCGCGGTGCGCGAGCGCGCCCGCGCGCGGCTCGACATCGCCTACGGGCCGCACGCGGCCGAGCGCCTCGACCTGTTCCTGCCCGAGGGCCGCCCACGCGGCACGCTGGTGTACATCCATGGCGGCTACTGGCGCTCGCTCGACAAGAGCGACGCCTCGCTGGTCGCGCCGCCTTTCACCGCGGCCGGCTACGCGGTCGCGGTCGTCAACTATGCGCTGTGCCCGGCGGTGGACGTGGAGACCATCGTCGCGCAGGTTCGCCGTGCGGCCGCATGGCTCGCGTCGCACCACGCGCAATGGGATGCCCCGCCGGCACGCCTGTTCGCCTGCGGGCATTCGGCCGGCGGGCACCTGGCGGCGATGCTGCTGGCCACCGAGCCGGTGGTGGCGGCCGCGATCTGCATCAGCGCGCTGTACGACCTGCGCCCGCTGCTCGACGTGCCGTCGGTGATGGACGCCACGCGCTTCACGCCGCGCAGCGCGGCGGCGCTGAGTCCGGCGCTGTGGCGTCCCCTGACCGGTACGCGACTGCTCACCGCCCTGGGCGGCAACGAGAATCCTGGCTTCCGCGAACAATGCGACACCATCCGCCTGCACTGGCGCGACGTTCATGCGGGCCACATCGAGTGCCCGGGTCATGATCATTTTTCGATCCTCGACGAACTGACGCGCGCCGACGGCGCGATCGCGACAGCGACCTTGCGGCTGATGCAGTCCTTCGACCTTCCACGTTCCCCATGATTCCAGACAGCGCCCTCGACACCCTCTTTCGCCAGGCCCGCTCCCACAACGGCTGGCTGCCCCGCCCAGTCAGCGAGGCGCAGCTGCGCCAGATCCACGAGCTCGTGAAGTGGGGTCCGACCTCGGCCAACTGCTCGCCGATGCGCGTGGTCTTCGTGCGCACCGACGAAGGCCGCGAACGCCTGCAGCCGCTGCTCTCGCCCGGCAACGTCGACAAGACGATGACGGCGCCTGTCACCGCGATCCTCGGTTTCGACACGGCCTTCTACCGCGAGCTGCCACGGCTCTTTCCGCACCGGCCGTCGATGCAGAACGACTTCACGGGGCCCGACAAGGAGGCACACGCGATGCGCACGGCCTTTCGCAACGCGAGCCTGCAGGCGGCCTACTTCATGCTCGCGGCCCGCGCCATCGGGCTGGACTGCGGGCCGATGTCGGGCTTCGACGCGGACGGCATGGACGCCGCCTTCTGGCACGGCACCTCGGTGCGCACCAACTTCCTGTGCAACCTCGGCCACGGCGACCCCGCCAAGCTGTTCGAGCGCCACCCGAGGCTCGCGTTCGAAGAAGCCTGCCGCTTCGCCTGAGGGTCGCACGATGCTTGTCGATGCGACGTTGATCGCCGCAGCCTTCGTGGCGGGCGCCCTGAACGCAGTGGCCGGGGGCGGCAGCTTCCTGACGCTGCCGGCCCTGGTGTTCGCCGGCGTGCCAGCCGTCAGCGCCAACGCCACGGGCACGCTCGCGCTGCTGCCCGGCTACCTGTCGGCGGCCTGGGGCTTGCGCGGCGACACCCAACCGCCGCCCGGGCTGTCCATGCGGACGCTCGTGGTGCTTTCGCTGATCGGCGGCAGTACCGGCGCGCTGCTGCTCCTGCTGACGCCCGATGCCACCTTCCGCCGCGTCGTGCCCTGGCTGCTGCTGCTCGCCACCTTGCTGTTCGTGCTGGCACCGCGCCTCACGGCGTCTCGACAGTCGGGCGCGCACCGGCCGGCGGTCGCGATGGTCTCGGTGCTCGCCGTCACGGTCTACGGCGGCTACTTCAACGGTGGGCTGGGCATCCTGCTGCTGGCACTGTTCGGCTTGCTCGGCCAGACCCGCCTGCTGGCGGCCAACGGGCTCAAGAACCAGGTGTCGGCGCTGCTCACGCTGATCGCGGTCGCCCTCTATGCCTGGGGCGGCCTCATCGCCTGGCGCGAGGCCGCGATCATGGCCGGTGCCGCACTGCTCGGCGGCTACCTGGGCGCACGCGGCGCGCGGCGCCTGCCGTCGGCCTGGCTGCGCGCAGGCATCGTCGCCACGGGGCTGACGATGAGCTTGCTGTTCTTCCTGCGCTAGGGGCCTATGACTTCAGGCGGGCTTGCGCGCCCGCCCGCCGAAGATCGCCGTACCGACCCGCACCATCGTGCTGCCGGCGCTGACCGCCGCCTCGAGGTCCCCGCTCATGCCCAGCGACAGCGTGTCCAGCGCGATGCCCGCCGCGCGGATCGCCTCGAACACCGCATGGGCGCGCAGGCACAACGCGCGCTGCGCCGCGAAATCGGGCGCCGGTTCGGGGATCGCCATGAGCCCGCGCAGCTGCAGCTGTGGCAAGGCCGCCACAGCGCGCGCGAGCGCCAAGGCCTCTTCCGGCGGCACGCCAGACTTGTTTGCACCGCCGTCCACGTTGACCTGCAGGCACACCTGCAGCGGCGGCAGATGGGCCGGGCGCTGGGCCGACAGGCGCTCGGCGATCTTCAGGCGGTCGATGCTGTGGACCCAGTCGAACTGCTCGGCCACGGGCCGCGTCTTGTTGCTCTGCAGAGGGCCGATGCAGTGCCATTCGAGTCCCGCGCGCAGGTCGGCCAGCGCGGCGATCTTGTCCAGGCCCTCCTGCACGTAGTTCTCGCCGAAGGCCGCCTGGCCGGCCGCGTGCGCCTCGCGCACCGCCTCCGGCCCGAAGGTCTTGGACACCGCCAGCAGGCGCACCACCGCCGGGTCGCGCCCGGCCTGCGCACAGGCCCGGTCGATCCGGGCCCTTACTTGCTGGAGATCGTCGCCAATCATCGTCATAATCTTCCGAATTCGTATCAAAACGTCACTAAAGCCTGCCTGAGGAGCCCCGTGGACATCACCCAACTGCTGGCGTTCAGCGTCAAGAACAAAGCCTCCGACCTGCACCTGTCGGCCGGCCTGCCGCCGATGATCCGCGTGAACGGCGACGTGCGCCGCATCAACGTCGATGCGCTGGACCACAAGGCCGTGCATGCCATGGTGTACGACATCATGAGCGACACGCACCGCAAGCACTACGAAGAGTTCCTGGAGGTCGACTTCTCGTTCGAGATCGACGGCCTCGCGCGCTTCCGTGTGAACGCCTTCAACCAGGCGCGCGGCGCGGCCGCGGTGTTCCGGACCATTCCCTCGAAGATCCTCACGCTCGAGCAACTCAACGCGCCGAAGATTTTCGGCGAACTCGCGCTCAAGCCGCGCGGCCTCGTGCTGGTGACGGGCCCCACGGGCTCGGGCAAGTCGACCACGCTGGCGGCGATGGTGAACTACCTCAACGAGAACGAGTACGGCCACATCCTCACGGTGGAAGACCCGATCGAATTCGTGCACGAATCCAAGAAGTGCCTGATCAACCAGCGCGAAGTGGGGCCGATGACGCTGTCGTTCGCCAATGCACTGCGCTCCGCCCTGCGCGAAGACCCGGACGCCATCCTGGTGGGCGAGTTGCGCGACCTCGAAACCATTCGCCTGGCGATGACCGCGGCCGAAACGGGCCACCTGGTGTTCGGCACGCTGCACACCTCGTCGGCCGCCAAGACCATCGACCGGATCATCGACGTGTTCCCGGGCGAAGAGAAAGAAATGATCCGCGCGATGCTGTCGGAGTCTTTGCAGGCCGTGATCTCGCAGACGCTGTGCAAGACCAAGGACGGCCAGGGCCGCGTGGCGGCGCACGAGATCATGCTGGGCACGCCGGCCATCCGCAACCTGATCCGCGAGGCCAAGGTCGCGCAGATGTACTCCACCATCCAGACCGGCCAGGGCTCGGGCATGCAGACGCTCGACCAGAACCTGACGGAGCTGGTGCGCCGCAATACGATCTCTGCCGCCGAAGCGCGCGGCAAGGCCAAGATCCCAGAAAACTTCCCCGGCTAGTCATGAGGCCCCCCGGCTTTTCACTTCGCTGCGCTTCGTGTAACTCCACCCCCCAAGGGGGAGGCGCGGCCGCCTTGGGGCGGCCCGGCGGTCGGCCGCCTGCAGATTCAATCTAGACATCAAGGAGCGCTCTCATGGAACGCGATCAAGCCAGCCAGTTCATCAACGACCTGCTCAAGCTCATGGTGAGCCGCAACGGCAGCGACCTGTTCATCACCGCCGACTTTCCGCCGGCCATCAAGGTCGACGGCAAGGTCACCAAGGTCTCGCAGCAGGCGCTGGGCGCGCAGCACACGCTGGCGCTCACGCGCTCGATCATGAACGACCGCCAGACGGCCGAGTTCGAGCGCACCAAGGAGTGCAACTTCGCGATCTCGCCGACCGGCATCGGGCGCTTTCGCGTCAACGCCTTCGTGCAGCAGGGCAAGGTCGGCATGGTGCTGCGGACCATTCCCGCCAAGCTGCCGACCATCGACGGACTGGGCATGCCGCAGGTGCTGAAGGACGTGGCGATGACCAAGCGCGGCCTCACCATCCTGGTGGGCGCCACGGGCTCGGGCAAGTCGACCACGCTGGCCGCGATGATCGACTGGCGCAACGAGAACTCCTACGGCCACATCGTCACGGTGGAAGACCCGGTCGAGTTCGTGCACCCGCACAAGAACTGCGTGGTGACGCAGCGCGAAGTGGGCATCGACACCGACAGCTGGGAAGCCGCGCTGAAGAACACGCTGCGCCAGGCGCCCGACGTGATCCTGATGGGTGAAATCCGCGACCGCGAAACCATGGAGCACGCCGTGGCCTTCGCCGAAACCGGCCACCTGTGCATGGCCACGCTGCACGCCAACAGCGCCAACCAGGCGCTGGACCGCATCATCAACTTCTTCCCCGAAGAGCGCCGCGCGCAGCTCCTGATGGACCTGTCGCTGAACCTGCGCTCGCTGGTCTCGCAGCGGCTGGTGCCCACCGAAGACGGCCAGGGCCGCGTGGCCGCCGTCGAGATCCTGCTGAACACGCCGCTGATCTCCGACCTGATCTTCAAGGGCGAGGTGGGCGAGATCAAGGAGATCATGAAGAAGAGCCGCAACCTGGGCATGCAGACCTTCGACCAGGCGCTGTTCGACCTGTTCGAGGGCAACGCGATCAACTTCGAAGAAGCGATCCGCAACGCCGACTCGGCCAACGACCTGCGCCTGCAGATCAAGCTCAACAGCCAGCGCGCGCGCAGCACCGACCTGGCGGCCGGCACCGAGCACTTCGCGATCGTCTGAGGCCGCGCCGGCCGGCGCACCGCGGGGCGCGCCGGCCTTGTTTCTTTCTTTGGCTTTAAGCTGTCGGCCATGAGCAGCATCAACCCCCGCACCTACGAATCCGTTCCCGCCCAGACGGTGGCCTTTCTCGGCCTCGGCGTCATGGGCGGGCCCATGGCCGGGCACCTGGCCAAGGCCGGCCACACGGTCACGGTCTACAACCGCACGCCCGCCAAGTCGCAGGCCTGGGTCGCCGAGTTCGGCGCCCCCGGCCGCCACGCCCCCACCCCGCGCGAAGCGGCGGCCGGCGCGGACATCGTGTTCTGCTGCGTCGGCAATGACGACGACCTGCGCTCGGTGGTGCTGGGCGACGACGGCGCCCTGGCCGGCATGAAGCCCGGCGCCGTGCTCGTGGACCACACCACAGCCTCGGCCGACGTGGCGCGCGAGCTGTCGAAGGCGGCGCAGGCGCGCGGCCTGCACTTCATCGACGCGCCCGTGTCGGGCGGCCAGGCGGGCGCGCAGAACGGCGCACTCACCGTGATGTGCGGCGGCGACGCGGCGGTGTTCGAGCGCATCCGTCCGGTGGCCATGGCCTTCGCGCGCGCCGTCACGCTGCTGGGCGACAGCGGCGCGGGCCAGCTCGCGAAGATGGTGAACCAGATCGCCATCGCGGGGCTGGTGCAGGGCCTGTCGGAAGCCATCGCCTTCGGCCAGCGCGCCGGCCTGGACATGGAAGCCGTGCTCGGCGTCATCGGCAAGGGCGCGGCCCAGAGCTGGCAGATGGACAACCGCGGCAAGACCATGATCGAGGGCAAGTTCGACTTCGGCTTTGCCGTCGACTGGATGCGCAAGGACCTGGGCCTGGTGCTCGACGAAGCCAAGCGCAACGGCGCGCGCGTGCCGGTGACGGCGCTGGTCGACCAGTTCTATGCCGACGTGCAGCAGGCCGGCGGCAGGCGCTGGGATACCTCCAGCCTCATCATCAGGCTCAAATGAAAAAAGCCCGCGGAAGCGGGCTTTTTGGTTTCAGCGGACCGGCGAGGTCGTCGCCCCACCGGCCGGCGCGGGCAGCGGCTCCATCGGCGGCAGCGGCACGCGCGAACCCGAGGCAGCACCCGGCGTGGATGGCGTCGCGTTGCTCACCGGCGCGGGGCCCGTGCCGCCGCGCTGCGCGGCGGACTGGTTGGCCGCCTGGCTCGCGGTCAGGTCGGCCTCGCTCACCACCTCGACCACGCGCACGACCTTCGCCACGCCCGTCACGCCGCGCGTGATCTCGGTGGCCCGGTCGGTTTCGCGACGCGTGGCGATGCCCATCAGGTAGACCGTGCTGCGCTCGGTCACGACCTTGAAGGAGTTGGCGAAGATGTCCTTGGCGTCGAGCAGCGAGGCCTTCACCTTGCCGGTGATGTACAGGTCGTTCGAGCGGTCCTGGAAGGTGCTCGGGGCGCCGATGGTGAGTTCGTTCACCACCGAGCGCACGTTGACCACGCGGCTCACCTCGTCCTCGACGCGGCGGCGGTCGGCGTCGTTGCCGACGGCGCCGGTCAGCAGCACCTGGCGGTTGAAGCTGGTGACGCTCACGTACATGTTGTCGTTGGCGATGTCGCGCACGCGGGCCGCGGCGCGCAGCTCGATGCCCTGGTCGTCGAGCTGGGCGCCCGAGCTGCGGCGGTCGGTCGCCACCATGCCCACGCCCACCACCGCGGCGCCGCCAACGACGAGCGGCACGCAGGCGGACAGTCCGGCCACCAGGGCGGCGCCCAGGGTGAGCGCCAGGGCGAAACGTTGGGTCGAGGCCTTGGTCAGGGTCGTCATGGTCATGAGGAAACTTCCTGTTCTCCGAGTAACTGGGCATCCACGCCGTCGCACAGGCAATGCAGCGCGAGCAGGTGGATTTCGTGAATGCGCGCCGCACGCTCGTGCGGCACGCTGATCTGTACATCGGTTTCGCGCAGCGCGCGCCCGATGGCGCCGCCGGTGCCGCCGACGCCGGGCGCCGCGGTGGCCAGCCCCGTGGCGGCGTTGCCGAGCAGCGCCACCACCGTCATGTCGCGCTCATGCGCGGAAAGCACGGCGGCCAGCACCGCGGACGACTGCCCGCTGGCGCTGAGCACCAGCAGCACGTCGCCGGCCTGGCCGAGCGCGCGCACCTGGCGCGCGAAGCGGTCGGCATCGGCGGCCTGCGGGCTGTCGGCCGCCGGGTCGGTGGTGTCGCCGGGCAGCGCGATCGCGCCCAGCTCGGGCCGCTCGCGTTCGAAGCGGCCCACGAAGTTCGACGCGAACTGGGCGGCCAGCAGGCCCGACACGCCGGCGCCACAGGCCAGTACCTTGCCGCCGCTGGTCACGCAGGCCAGCAGGGCCTGCATCGCTTGAGAGATGGGTTTGCTGAGGACCGGGCCGGTCTGGTATTTGAGGTCGGCACTGTCGATGAAGTGCTGCTGAATCCGTTGCTCGAGCATGGGGCGCGATGATAACTGGGGGTCGTGAAACAAGACGTTTGAGTGGTGGAGCCTTCAGGAAGGCTTCAGTTCCCTTTCGGGGTGCATCAGCCGGCGTCGAAGGCGGCTTTCAGCCAGGTGATTTTCTCCTCGATCAGCACCACATCGAAACGGCAAGGCGGCAGCGACCGCAACCGGCCCAGGTAATGCCGCGCGGCCAGCACGATGCGCTGCTGCTTGCCCGCCGTGATGCTGCCGCCCGCGCCGCCATGCGAGCCCGCGCTGCGCTGTCGCACTTCGACGAACACCAGGGTGCCGTCGCGCGGATCGCGCATGATCAGGTCGACCTCGCCGCCGCCGCGCCCCGGCGTCCGATAATTGCGCGCGACCGGCACGAGGCCGGCCTGGCGCAGGTGGTCGAGCGCGGCGTCTTCCGCCGCATCGCCGCGATGCTTCGTGGTCGTGGTGCTTGTCGTCATGGCTCCCTGCCCTGTTTTTTTGTTTTCGCTGCCCTACGGAGAAACCTCTTGGCTTCACTCGCCCCCGCTTCCTTCGGCGCGGCCCTGCCGGCCGCGCTCGACGCCGCGGGCGCGCAGCATTATCCGCAGGGCACGCTGTATGTCGTCGCCACGCCGATCGGCAACCTGGCCGACATCACGCTGCGCGCGCTGCATGTGCTGCAGCTGGTGGACGCCGTGGCCTGCGAGGACACGCGCCACACGCAGAGCCTGCTGCGCGCCTACGGCATCGACCGCCCCGGCGCCCAACTGCTCGCGGTGCACCAGCACAACGAGGCCGAAGCCGCGCAGGCCGTGGTCGCGCGACTCGCGCAGGGCGAGCGCATCGCCTACGTGAGCGACGCCGGCACGCCCGGCGTGAGCGACCCCGGCGCGCGCCTGGCCGCCGCCGTGCGCGCGGCCGGCCAGCGCGTGCTGCCGCTGCCTGGCGCCAGCAGCGTCGTCACGCTGGTGAGCGCGGCCGGGCTCGTGGCCGACGGCGGCGAGAGCAACGCGCACAACAGCAGCGCCTTCGTGTTCGCGGGTTTCCTGCCGACCAAGGCCGGCGAGCGCGACACCGCCGTGCAGGCCCTCGCGCAGGAGCCGCGCGCCGTGGTGCTGCTGGAAGCGCCGCACCGCATCGACAGCCTGGCCCGCGCGCTGGCCGTGCTGGGCGAGCGCCGCATCACCGTGGGCCGCGAGCTCACCAAGCAGTTCGAAGAGATCGCCACCGTGGCCGCCAGCGCGTTGCCCGACTGGTTCGGCGCCGACCGCGACCGCACGCGCGGCGAGTTCGCATTGGTGCTGCACCCCGTGGCGGTGAGCGGCGACGGCGGTGCAGAAGGCGAGCGCGTGCTGCGCCTGCTGCTGGCGGAACTGCCGGTGAAGACGGCCGTGAAGCTGGCCGCCGAAATCAGCGGTGCGCCGCGCAACACGTTGTACGAGCTGGCGCTGCGCATCCGCAACGAAGCCGGCGACGATGACGGCGCGTAGCCCTCAACCGTCCAGCTCGGCGTAGCGCCGAAAGATCCCGTCCTCGTTGAACGCGATGCGGCGCGGGCTCTGCAGATAGTCGTGCACGCGCTGGCGCCGCCGGATGTTGGCGTGCAGCTTCACGACAGCGGGCGTATCGGCCAGCGCCCGCGCAGCGGCTTTCGGAAAGGCGTACTGCAACCCATCCACCAACTGGAACAGCGACAGGTCGGCATAGGTCAACACGTCGCCGACCAAGTGCAGGTCGCCGGAAGGGTTGCGCTGCAGCACCTGCTCGAACCAGTTCAGGAATTTCGGGATGCGCGCCTCGCGGAAGGCGCGCGCACGCTGAAGGGCCGCGTCGCGCTGGTCTTCGTAGTAGTCGCCGGTCGAGATCGGGTGGTGGGTGTCGTGCGCCTCGGCCACCGCGTCGGCGATGGTGAGCTGCAGTTGGTGGGTCCACAGGCCGTCGGATTCGCCGATGCCGGCCAGCCCGAGCTTGGGGCCGAGGTACAGCAGGATCGCGGCGGTCTGTCCCACCACGATGTCGCCGTCGACGAGGAACGGCGGTGCGAACGCGGCGCGCGGGTTGCCGGGGTCACCGAGCCGCCGGCCCAATGCAGACTCGCCGCCGCCTTGCGAGGCGGGCAGCCGCGCGACATCGACGTAGTCGGCGCCCGCCGCTTCGAGTGCGAGCCGCACGAATTCGCCGCGGCCCTGGATCGTGGGCCAGTAGTGAAGTTGGTATGCCATGCGGCCATGGTGGCAGGGCCGGCGGGGCGCCGCAACCGGCGGCCGGCTGCGAGAAAGCTGAGATCAGGCGGCGAAGGCGCGCGGCCGGCTCACCAGAACTTCCACCACGGGCGTGGCGGCTGGCGCAGGGCCAGGGGGCGGGTGTCCAGGTCGGCGCTCTGGCTCGGCGGAATCGAATCGCCGAAGCGGCGGCGCATCTCGGCCTCCAGGGCATGTGCGATGCCGCGGGCCTGTTTCTCGCCGCGCAGCGCGCGCCGACGCCATTCGGCGGCGTGTGCTGCGAGGCTGGTTTCGTCCAGTTCGGAGAGCTCCATCATGCGGGGAATTTTTACATGCGTGCGTCCGGGTGACAGGGTGCAACGGCGTGTCACGGCCCGGTCGCGCGGATCTCCGGATCGGCCTTGTCGCGCAAGGCCGGGCCGGGTCGGGGAAGAAGTGAAAAAACCGGAAGCCCTTGCGGAATTTCCGGTCTTGAAGGTGGTCCCGCCGCCAGGAATCGAACCTGGATCTCAGCCTTCGGAGGGCCGAATTCTATCCGTTGAAATACAGCGAGAGGGGTGCTCCGGAATGCACCGGAGCCACACATTATGGCCTATCAGGCCGCGGTGGTTTCCGCGTCGTGCGCCGTCGGGACGCCACCGGCCGGCGTGCGCGGGAAACCGAGCCCGGCCAGGTAGACACGGAAGGTGCGCCGCCCGGTCGACACGAGGTCGAAGGCCGTGGGGTCGAGCAGCCAGTTCTGGATCAGCCCGCCCATCAGGGCGTGCATGCCCTGCGCCGCGACCGCGCCCGGCAACGGCAGCCGGATGCGGGCGCGCCGCGCGGCCAGCCGCAGGGCCTTTTCGAAATCGACCACGCAGGCGTTGCGCGCGTCCAGGTGGCGCTGCTGCACCGAAGCCATGTCGTGCGTGTACTCGACCTTGTGGGTCGCGATGTCGAACACGCGCCGCACCTGCGGGTCGGCGACCATGAGCGTCAGCGCATGGATCAGGCCTTCCTCGATCTCGACCAGCGGGTCATCGCCGGGGATGTCGCTCTTGGGCGGCGTCTCCAGCGGCAGGATCACGCGCTCCATCATGGCGTTGAACAGATCGGCCTTGTCCTTGAAGTGCCAGTAGATGGCGCCCCGGGTCGCGCCGGCCTGCTGCGCGATCTGCTGCAGCGTGGTCTGCGAAACACCTTGCGCCTGAAACAGCAACTCCGCGGCATCGAGCAATCGATTCCGCGTCGCCAGTGCTTCTTCCTTCGTACGACGTGCCACCAAGTCTCCTGATTTGTAAAGCGAACGCCCTTTGCGTATCGTGGGGCCATTGCATGGCTGTCACTATACATCCATGAATGTATGTAAACTAGCGCGCTTCTCGGATGGCCCACCTGCCCGTGCTGGTTTACGGATCTCTCCCGCAAACGCGCCATCTCCCGTCTTCGCATCAAAGGAATCACATGCCTCTTCTGCATGTCTCGCGTCAACCGTCCTTGTCGTTTTCGCCGCGTCTCGCGACCGTGGCCCTCGTCTCCCTCCTGTTCCTGGCCGCCTGCGGCAAGGGCGAGGCCCCGGCCGGACCGGGCGGTGGTGGCGGTGGCGCCCGTCCGGCGCCTGAAGTCGGCGTGGTGACGGTCAAGCCCACCGACGTGGGCCTCGTGACCGAGCTGCCCGGCCGCCTCGAAGCCTCGCGCATCGCCCAGGTGCGCGCCCGCACGCCGGGCATCCTGCTCAAGCGCGAGTTCCGCGAAGGCAGCGACGTGAAGGCCGGCCAGCTGCTGTTCCGCATCGACCCCGCACCGCTGGTGGCCGCCACGCAGAACGCCCAGGCCGCCCTGGCCCGCGCCGAAGCCAACGCCGTGCAGGCCAAGGCGCTGGCCGACCGCTACAAGCCGCTGGTCGAGGCCAACGCCGTGAGCAAGCAGGAATACGCGACCGCCGTGGCCTCCGCCAAGACGGCCGACGCCGACGTGGCCGCCAACCGCGCGCTGCTGCAGACCGCCAAGATCAACCAGGGCTACGCCGATGTCACCTCGCCCATCGCGGGCCGCATCGGCCGCGCGCTGGTCACCGAAGGTGCACTGGTCGGCCAGGGCGACGCCACCGAGCTGGCCGTGGTGCAGCAGATCAACCCGCTGTACGTGAACTTCACGCAGTCGGCCTCCGACGTGCTCAAGCTGCGCCGCGCCGTGGCCGCCGGCCAGTACAAGCGTGCGAGCGGCGAAGAAGCCGCGAGCATCCGCGTGGTGCTCGAAGACGGCACCGACTACGGGCAGGACGGCAAGCTGCTGTTCTCCGACCTCACGGTGGACCCGACCACGGGCCAGGTCACGCTGCGCGCAGAGATCCCGAACCCCAAGGGCGAGCTGCTGCCCGGCCTGTACGTGCGCGTGAAGCTCGAGCAGGCCCAGGTGACGAACGCGATCACGGTGCCGCAACAGGCCGTCACGCGCACCCAGCAGGGTGACCACCTCACGGTGGTCAGCGCCGACGGCAAGCTGAGCCAGCGCACCGTGAAGATCAGCGCCGCCAAGGACAACCAGTGGGTGGTGCTCGACGGCCTGAAGGCCGGCGAACAGGTGATGGTCGACGGCTTCCAGCGCCTGCAGATGATGCCGCCCGGCACGCCCGTGAAGGCGGTGCCGTGGCAGAAGCCGACGCCGAACGGCGCAGCTGCCCCCGCGGCACCGGCAGCGTCTGCTGCCGCAGCGGCACCCGCCGCCAGCCCGGCTTCGGCCCCGGCTGACAAGAAGTAATCAGGAGCGCCTCGCATGGCCAAATTCTTTATCGACCGACCTATCTTCGCGTGGGTGATCGCACTGTTCATCATCGTGGTGGGCGGCGTCGCCATCACGCAGTTGCCGATCTCGCAGTACCCGCCGGTGGCCCCGCCGGCCATCGTGATCAACGTCGCCTACCCCGGTGCGTCCGCGCAAACGCTCGAGGACAGCGTGCTGTCCGTGATCGAGCGCGAGATGAACGGCTCGCCCGGCCTGATCTACATGGAATCGGTGGCCCAGGCCGACGGCACCGGCGCCATCACCATCAGCTTCGAGGCCGGCACCAACGAAGACCTCGCGCAGGTGGACGTGCAGAACCGGCTCTCGCGCGCCACGCCGCGGCTGCCCTCGGCCGTGACGCAGCAGGGCGTGCGCGTGGACAAGTCGCGCAACAACTTCCTGCTGTTCGCGATGCTGTCCTCGGACAACCCCGACTTCGACCCGGTGGCGCTCGGTGACTATGCCGCGCGCAACATCGTGCCGGAACTGCAGCGGATCGACGGCGTGGGCCAGGCCCAGCTGTTCGGCTCCGAGAACGCGATGCGCATCTGGATCGACCCGGCGAAGCTGCAAGGCTTCAACCTGTCGGCCAACGACGTGAATGCCGCAATCCGCGCGCAGAACGCCCAGGTGGCCTCGGGCACGCTCGGCGACCTGCCGAACATCCCCGGCCAGGCGATCTCGGCCACGGTCACGGTGAACGGCCAGCTCAACAGCGTCGAGCAGTTCCAGAACATCGTGCTGCGCGCCAACACCGACGGCTCGACCGTGCGCCTCAAAGACGTGGCGCGCGTCGAACTCGGCGGCCAGAACTACGCCACCTCGGCGCGCCTGAACGGCGTGCCCGCGGTCGGTATCGGCGTGCAGCCCACGCCCACCGGCAACGCGCTGAAGTCGGCCAAGGCCGTGCGCGCCAAGATGGCCGAGCTGGAGCGCTACTTCCCCAAGGGCGTGAAGTGGGACATTCCTTATGACAGCTCGCGCTTCGTGCAGATCTCGATCTCCGAAGTGGTGAAGACGCTGTTCGAAGCCATCGCGCTGGTGTTCCTGGTGATGTTCCTGTTCCTGCAGAACTGGCGCTACACGATCATCCCGACCATCGTGGTGCCGATCGCGCTGCTGGGCACCTTCGCCACGCTGCTCGCACTAGGCTTCTCGATCAACGTGCTCACCATGTTCGGCATGGTGCTGGTGATCGGTATCGTGGTGGACGACGCCATCGTGGTGGTGGAGAACGTCGAGCGCATCATGAGCGAAGAGGGGCTGTCGCCGCTCGACGCCACGCGCAAGGCGATGCAGCAGATCTCGGGCGCCATCATCGGCGTGACCGTGGTGCTGATCTCGGTGTTCGTGCCGCTGGCCTTCTTCGCGGGCTCGACCGGCAACATCTACCGCCAGTTCTCGGCGGTGATGGTGGCCTCGATCGGCTTCTCGGCCTTCATGGCGCTGTCGCTCACGCCGGCGCTGTGCGCCACGCTGCTCAAGCCGGTGGAAGCCGGCCACCACCATGAGAAGCGCGGCTTCTTCGGCTGGTTCAACCGCGGCTTCTCGCGCACGGCCAAGGGCTACGAAGGCGTGGTCGCGCGCATCCTGCGCCGCGCCGCACGCTACCTCGTGATCTACGCCGCGATCATCGGCGCCGTCGCGTACTTCTACACGCACCTGCCGAGCTCGTTCCTGCCCGAGGAAGACCAGGGCAACATCATCGTGAACGTGCAACTGCCCCCGGGCGCGACGCAAGAGCGTTCGTTGTCGGTGATGCAACAGGTCGAAGGCTTCATCCTGAAGCAGCCTGAAGTGCAGAGCATCGTGAGCGTGATGGGCTTCAGCTTCTCCGGCCAGGGCCAGAACGCGGGCCTTGCCTTCGTGACGCTCAAGGACTGGGAAGAACGCAAGGACCCGGCCAACTCGGCCAGCGCGCTGGCCGGCCGTGCCTTCGGTGCGCTGTCGGGCATCCGCGACGCCTTCATCTACCCGCTGAGCCCGCCGCCGATTCCCGAGCTGGGCAACGCCAGCGGCTTCAGCTTCCGGCTGCAAGACCGCGCGGGCGCAGGCCACGAGGCGCTGATCAACGCACGCAACCAGCTGCTGGGTATGGCCTCGCAGAGCAAGATCCTCGCGCAGGTGCGCCCTGACGGCCTGGAAGACGCGCCGCAACTGGAGATCGACATCGACCGCGACAAGGCCAACGCCCTGGGCGTGAGCTTCGACGCGATCAACAGTGCGCTGTCGACCTCGCTGGGTTCGAGCTACATCAACGACTTCCCGAACCGCGGCCGCCTGCAGCGCGTGGTGGTGCAGGCCGATGCGCCGGCACGGATGCAGCCGGACGACCTGCTGCGCCTGAACGCCGTCAACACCAAGGGCCAACCGGTGCCGCTGTCGGCCTTCGCGACCACCAAGTGGGTCTCGGGCGCCACGCAGACCGTGCGCTACAACGGCTACCCCGCCATCCGCATCAGCGGTGACGCGGCGCCGGGCCAGAGCACGGGCGCGGCCATGGCCGAGATGGAAAAGCTCGCCGGCCAGCTGCCGCAAGGCTTCGGCTTCGAGTGGACCGGCCAGTCGCGTGAAGAAAAGCTCGCCGGCTCGCAGGCCATGATCCTGTACGGCTTCGCGATCCTGGCGGTGTTCCTGTGCCTGGCCGCGCTGTACGAGAGCTGGTCGATCCCGCTGTCGGTGATCCTGGTGGTGCCGCTGGGCGTGCTGGGCGTGCTGGTGGCGACGATGCTGCGCGCCTATTCCAACGACGTGTACTTCCAGGTGGGCCTGATCACGATCATCGGCTTGTCCGCGAAGAACGCGATCCTGATCATCGAGTTCGCGAAAGACCTGCAGGCGCAGGGCCGCGGCGTGGTCGAGGCCGCGCTCGAGGCCGCACACCTGCGGTTCCGTCCCATCATCATGACCTCGCTGGCCTTCGGCCTGGGCGTGCTGCCGCTGGTCCTGGCTTCGGGCGCAGGCTCGGCGAGCCAGCGTGCCATCGGCACCGGCGTGCTCGGCGGCATGGTGACCGGCACGGTCCTGGCCGTGATCTTCGTGCCGGTGTTCTTCGTGGTGGTGCGCACGCTGTTCAAGGGCAGCGCGCGCCAGCACGAGGCCGACAAGCGGCATGCGGCAGCGGCCGGCATCACGGGAGATACCACACACCATGACTAAGAAACCTCTGATCCCCACCGTGCTGGCAGCCGCGATGCTGCTGGCGGGCTGCTCGCTGATCCCGACCTACGAGCGCCCCGCGGCGCCGGTGCCGACGACCTACCCGGGTGACCCGGCACAGCCGTCGGGCCCCGCCGCGGCCGCCCTGCCCTGGCAGGACTTCTTCACCGACCCGCGCCTGGCGGGCCTGATCCATACGGCGCTGGCGAACAACCGCGACCTGCGCGTGTCGGTGCTCAACATCGAGCAGGCGCGTGCGCAGTTCCAGATCGAACGCTCGGCGCTGTTCCCGGCGCTCGGCCTCACGGGCACGGGCTCGCGCTCGAGCCCCAACGCCTACCAGGCGATCGATCCGACGCAAGGCAGCGTGGCCTCGCAGTACGCCGTCAACTTCGGCTTCACTGCGTGGGAGCTCGACTTCTTCGGCCGCATCCGCGCGCTGAAGGACCAGGCGCTGTCGCAGTACCTGGCCACGGAAGAGTCGCGCAAGGCTGCGCAGATCAGCCTGATCGCGGCCGTGGCCAGCGGCTGGCTCACGCTGCTGGCCGACGACGAGCTGCTCGAGATCACGCGCCAGACCATGGTCACGCGCGACGAGTCGGTGCGCCTGACCAAGCTGCGCTTCGACAACGGCGTGTCGTCCGAGATCGACTTCCAGGCCGCGAACTCGCAGGCCGAGACCGCACGCGCCGCCTATGCGCAGCAGCAGCGTGCCCGCCTGCAGGACGAGAACGCACTTGCGCTGCTGCTGGGCGCGCCGGTGCCGGCCGAGGCCACCGCCGGCGGCACCAAGGGTCTCGCGGGCATCCGCCCGATGCCCGACGTGCCGGCCGGCCTGCCCTCCGACCTGTTGACCGAGCGGCCTGACATCCGCGCGGCCGAGCAGCAGCTGATTGCGGCCAACGCCAACATCGGTGCGGCGCGCGCGAACTTCTTCCCGCGCGTGTCGCTCACGAGCTCGATCGGCACCGCGAGCAGCGAGTTCTCGAACCTGTTCGATCGCGGCACCAAGGCCTGGAGCTTCGCGCCCACGGTCACGCTGCCGATCTTCGATGCGGGCCGCAACATCGCGGGACTCAACTCGGCCAAGGCCGGGCGCGAGATCGCGGTGGCGCAGTACGAGAAGTCGGTGCAGACCGCGTTCCGCGAAGTGGCCGACGCGCTCGCAGGCCGCGCCACGCTGGGCGAGCAGGCGCGTGCGCAGACCGCGCAGGCCGACGCCGAGGCGGTGCGCTACAAGCTGTCCGACCTGCGCTATCGCAACGGCATCGCCAGCGCGCTCGACCTGCTCGACGCACAGCGTTCGCTGTTCACGGCGCAGCAATCGGCGGTGGCCACGCGCCTGCTGCAGCTACAGAACCAGGTCACGCTGTACAAGACGCTGGGTGGCGGCTGGGCCACACGCAACAACGGTTGAGACACCTGCGCGTCCGATATGGAGAGGTCAATTGCCCGCGCGGGCAAAGGGCCTCTCTATAATCGCCGGTTGGTTAGAAAAAGCCCCCGACGAGCCCCCCGTTATTGAGGACGCCATGAGCGCAGACCCGCACAACCAGGCCACAGAAGAAGCCCATACCGGCCCGATCAAGAACCCGAAGCAACTGCTGCTCGCGGTATTTTTCTCTTTCATCATTCCGATCCTGATCATCGTGGGCCTCGTGTCCTATGTGGTCTCGGGCACCAAGCCCGCCGGTACCGCGGAGGGCGACAACATGGCGCTCTACGGCGTGACCAAGGAATCGCGCGACCGTGAAGTGGCCGAGCGCCTCAAGAAGGTCGGCTCCATCGAGATCCGTGACGCCAACCGGCCGCTGGCCGCTGGCGACGCCGTGTTCAAGGCCCAGTGCGTGGCCTGCCACGGCGCACCCGGCATCCCCGGCGCCCCGCACCTGAACGACGCCGCAGCCTGGGGCCCGCGCATCGGCCAGGGCTACGCGACGCTGCTCGAGCACGCGCTCAAGGGCAAGGGCGCCATGCCCGCCCAGGGCGGTGGCGACTTCGAAGACATCGAAATCGGCCGTGCCGTGGTGTACCTGGCCAACGCCGGCGGCGCCAAGTTCCCGGTGCCGGACCGTCCGGCAGCGGCCGCCGCGCCGGCCGAAGGTGCATCGGCTGCAGCCAGCGCGCCTGCCAAGTAAGCGATCGACGGCGCCTCGCGCCCATGAAAAAACCGGCTCTCAGGCCGGTTTTTTTACGCCCGGACGATCCGGATTGCTATCTTTTCAATAGCTATACAACCACGCCTGCATGGCGCTCTGCGGGGCTCAGCACATGGCCGAAGCGCCCCGGCAGGTCGGCCGCGCGCACCGGCTCCGGCGTCCAGACGCCCTGCTCCACGGCTTCGGCGGCGATGCCCACGTCCTGCGTGTGCACCAGCCCCAGCCCCGCCGGCGCGACCAGATAGAGCCGGCCTTCTTCGTCGAGCAGGCAGCCCGACACCTCGGCCGGCACGCCCGTGTGGGCCGTGACCGTAAAGGCGCCCGCGCCCTGCTGCGCCACGCGCCACACCAGCGGCGCCGCCTCCAGCTCGACATACACACGCTGCGGCCCGTTCTGGAAGAACCACTGGCCGTCGGCGTCGTGCTCGTAGTTGCGGTGGATGAAGTCGATCAGCTTGTCGTGCCGCAGCATCGAGCCCTTGGCGCTGCGAAACGGGCCCTGCGCCTGCGTGCGGTCGTCGCGCATGTACCAGTTGCCGCGCGCGTCCAGGCCCAGCCAGCCGTAGCAGTGCGGCACGTTCGGCCACTTGGCCAATGCCTGTTTGACGATGTCATCCATGGGCCGTATTTTGCGCCCGCGTCGACGAGAGGTGGTGGGCCAGCCACCCTCCTACACGCTCGGGCATTCCGCCCACGTGCCCCGGCGGCAGGCCGAGCGGAAAGCCCACGTGGCCGCCACCCGCGGGCTGCCACAGCGTGACGTGCGACCCGACCTCCTTCGGCCCCGGCAGGCTGCGGGCCGGAATGAAGGGGTCGTTGCGGGCGTTCACCACCAGCGCGGGCACGCGGATCGCGCCCAGCAGCGGCTTGGACGAGCCGCGCGCCCAGTAGTCGTCGGTGTTGCGAAAGCCGTGCAGCGGGGCCGTGAACACGTCGTCGAAGTCGTAGAGATCGCGCGCGGCCATCAGCCGGTCGCGGTCGAACAGGCCCGGGAACTGCGCCAGCTTGGCCAGCGCCTTGGGCTTCATGGTCGCGAGGAACATGCGCGTGTAGACCAGCCGGTTGAAGCCGCGCCCGATCGCCTCGCCGCCCGCCGCCAGGTCGAGCGGTGCGCACACCGACGCCACCGCGTCGACCGAGGCCCGCGCGCTCTCGCCCGCCTCGCAGGCCCAGCGCAGCAGCGCATTGCCGCCCAGCGAGACGCCGGCCGCCAGCACCGGCCCGCCGCCGCCCTGCACCACGTGCTGCGCGTGCATGCGCCGCAGGATCCAGTCGATCTCCTCGTGGTCGCCCGAGTGGTAGGCGCGCGGCGCGAGGTTTAGCTCGCCGCTGCAACCGCGAAAGTGCGGCACCGCGAAGGCCATGCCACGCGACGCAGCGAAAGCCGCGAAGGCCTCGGCGTAGTGACTGCGCGACGAGCCCTCGAGCCCATGGAACAGCATCAGCAGCGGCCGGGGGCCGGGCTGCGGCGCGTCGGCGAAGTCGACGTCGATGAAATCGCCGTCCGGCGCGGTCCAGCGCTCACGGCGGTACACCGGCGCCGCCCCGTCGAAACGGCGCGCCCATAGCGCGGCCCAGATGGTCTGCAGGTTGCCGCCGGGCAGCCAGCGCGGGGCGTCGTAGCCCATTGCGTCGTACGCGGCGGGCGACGCGGAATTCGGTGAGAAAGAGGAAGAAGGAAAGGGAGAGGCCATCGCTCGAAGCAGGACTCAGTGCAGGACCTGCGGCGGATCGTTCGCGTCGTCCGGCTCGCGCGCGCTGCCCGGGCTCGCGTGGTGCGCCACCATGCGCCAGCCCTGCGCGGTCTTGTGATACACGTTGGTGGCCAGCACGAAGGCATGGCGCGGCCCCTCGGCCGTGAGCACCTCGATGCGCTCCAGCACGTTGTGCACGGCGCTCGCCAGCGACTCGATCTTGCGCACGCGCGCCGGCGTCGCATGGATGGCGCCGTTGGCGAACATCTGCTCGAAGGCCGCGCGGATCGCCACCGCGCCCACCAGCCGCGGGCCGCCCGGGTGGACGCAGAACACCTCGTCCTCGTCGGCCCAGCAGGCCATCAGCGCATCGACATCGCCGCGTTGCAGCGCTTCATAGAAGGCGGCCTCGACATCGTCGGCAGTGCCGCCGATGGCCGCGGCGGCGCGGAAAGGGGTCTTGGGCATGGCGGTGAAGGGCGAGAGCGAAGGGGGTAGGCCGGATTTTGCCCTGCCCATGTCACGGCCATGTGGCAGCAGGCGACCCGGCCGTGGGTGCTTCGGGCGCGGACGCCGGAATCAGCCACGCGCGCGCCGCCGCCTCGGTGGCGCCTTGCGCGGCCTGCCACACCATCTCCGGCGCGGCCACGTGCACGCCGGGCGGCGCCACGCGCAGCGCGAGGTCGACCAGCTCGGCCATCTTGGGCGCGCGCACAGGTTGCTCGTTGGCCGGCACCATGAATCGCATGATCGACAGCATCCAGGCGGCCAGCCGCTCGCCCAGGTTGGCCAGGCGCACGTCGGCCGGCTTGCGCGCCGAGCGCAGCAGGATCAGGCGCTCGAAGTCGCAGGCGACCACGGCCTGCTCGTCGAGGCTGGCCAGCCCGCGCTTGAGCGCCTCGGGCAGCCGGCCGCGGTCGTGCGGCTGCACGATGGCCAGCGTACGCACGCCGCTGGCGCGCAGCCAGCGCGCCAGCTCGGGCAGGTCGGCGGGCTCGGGGTGCCACAGCGCACGCTCGCGGCCGTGGTACAGGCGCGGCGAGTCGAAGGCGATCACCGCCACGTCGGCCGCGACCGGCGGCCACTGCGCGATCGGCAGCGCCGGGCACTGCACCGTCTCGACGCCGGGCAGCCCGTCGTGCATGGGCTCGCGCGCCAGCACGCGCGTGCGCTTGAAACGGTGGCGGCCCGCGAGCCGGTGCAGCAGCTCCTGGCCGAGCGCGCCGGTCGCGCCCGCGATCAGCAGCGTGCCGGTGGGCGGCGCGGCAGCCGGTGGCACCGCGCGATTCGCGGCCTGCAGGGCGTGGAGGGGATCGAGGGCCATGACCCCATCTATGCTAACTTCGGCCTCCTTCTGCGGAGGTAATGCAAATGATGATGAAGCGCTGGGTCCTGATTCTCGCGGCCGTCCTGTCCCTCAGCGGATGCGGCTACAACCAGTTCCAGTCCCTCGACGAGGCCAGCAAGTCGGCCTGGAGCGAGGTCCTCAATCAGTACCAGCGGCGTGCCGACCTCGTGCCGAACATCGTCGCCACCGTGAAGGGCGAAGCCAGCTTCGAGCAGGACACGCTCACCAAGGTGATCGAGGCGCGCGCCAAGGCCACCTCGATCCAGGTGACGCCCGAGACGCTCAACAACCCCGAGGCCTTCAACAAGTTCCAGCAGGCGCAGGGCGAGCTCTCGTCGGCCCTGTCGCGCCTCATGGTGGTGGCCGAGCGCTACCCCGACCTCAAGGCCAACCAGGCCTTCCGCGACCTGCGCGTGACGCTCGAGGGCACCGAGAACCGCATCACCGTGGCGCGCAACCGCTACATCGAGAGCGTGCAGGAGTACAACGTGCTCGCGCGCAGCTTCCCGACCAACCTCACGGCCATGGTCTTCAGCTACAAGCCGAAGGCGAATTTCTCGGTGCAGAACGAAGCCCAGATCTCGACGCCGCCCACGGTCGATTTCAGCGCCCCCAAGAAGTAAGAAGCGGCGCCGATGGCCGCAGCCCTGATCCGCCGCGCACTGGCAGCGATCTTCATCGCGGCCCTCGCATGGGCCGGCCTGCCCGCGCTGGCGCAGGGCCTGCTGCCGATCCCCACGCTCACGGCGCGCGTGATCGACCAGACCGGCACGCTCGACGCCGCGCAGCGCTCGGGCCTCGAGACCAAGCTGGCGGCCTTCGAGCAGCGCAAGGGCTCGCAGATCGTGGTGCTGATGGTGCCGACCACGGCGCCCGAAGACATCGCGAGCTACGCGCAGCGCGTGGGCGACACCTGGAAGATCGGCCGCAAGGGCGTGGGCGACGGCCTCCTGGTCATCGTTGCCAAGGACGATCGCAAGATGCGCATCGCCACCGCCAAGACGCTCGAAGGCGCGGTGCCCGACCTCGCGGCGGTGCGCATCATCGACGAGGAGATGAAGCCGCGCTTTCGCAACAACGATTTCGCGGGCGGCCTGAACGCGGCGGTGGACCGGCTCATCGGCCTGGTCGACGGCGAGCCGCTGCCCGAGCCTTCGCGCAACAGCAGTAGCGGCAGCAGCAACGACGGCTTCGACTGGGAGAACCTCGCGATCTTCCTGTTCGTCGGTGTCTTCGTCGGCGCGCCGATCGCACGCGCCATCCTGGGCAAGACGATGGGCTCGGTCGCCATGGGCGGCGGCATCGGCGTGGTCGCGTTCTTCCTCACGACCAGCACCGTGATCGCGGTGATCGCAGGGCTGATCGCGCTCATGGTCTCGCTGTTCTCGGGCCTTGCCGGCTTCGGCCCCGGTCGTGGCGGCCGAGGCGGCGGCGGGGGTGGCTGGAGCAGTGGTGGCGGTGGCGGCGGCTGGAGCAGCGGCGGCGGAGGTGGTGGCGGCGGATTCAGCTCCGGCGGCGGTGGCAATTTCGGCGGCGGCGGCGCCTCGGGAGACTGGTGAACCTCATGGCAACTGCAGACCCCACGCTCCTCTCGAAGCTGGGCCGCATCTGGCGGCATCGCTGGACCGACGAAGCCGCCGTGCGCCGCGTGCTGCCGGCCGACGCGATGCAGCGCCTGGCCGGCCGCGTGGCCGCGAGCGAGCGGCGCCACAGTGGCGAGATCCGCATCTGCGTCGAGGCCGGCCTGCCGATGTCCTACCTGTGGCGCCACGCGCCGCCCCGGGAGCGCGCCGTCACGCTGTTCGGCAAGCTGCGCGTGTGGGACACCGCGCACAACAACGGCGTGCTGATCTACCTGCTGCTGGCCGAGCACGCCATCGAGATCGTGGCCGACCGCGGCATCGACGCGCATGTGGGCAGCGCCGAATGGGCCGCCATGACGCAGCGCATGGCCGTGGCCTTCCGCGAAGGCCGCTTCGAAGACGGCATCACGCTGGCGCTGGAAGAGGTGTCGGCGCTGCTGATGACCCACTTCCCGCTGGCCGAGAACCAGCCCGACACCAACGAGCTGCCCGACGCGCCCGTGGTGCTCTGAGGCCCGGCGCCCTGCGCGCCTTGCAATCCAGACACACGGCCCTTATTTTTCGGGCATGACCGAATCCGAATCGCTGCACATCGTCTGCCCGCACTGCCACACGACCAACCGCGTGCGCACGGCGCAACTGGGCAGTGCGCCCGACTGCGGCAGCTGCCACCGCCCGCTGTTCACCGGCCACTCCACCGCACTGCCCGACGTGGCCACCTTCGATCGCCACATCGCGCGCAACGAGATCCCGGTGCTGGTCGATTTCTGGGCGCCCTGGTGCGGCCCCTGCCGCCAGATGGCGCCGGCCTACGAACAGGCGGCGGCCCAGCTCGAACCGCAGGTGCGGCTGGCCAAGGTCGACACCGAGGCGGTGCAGGCGCTGGGTGCGCGCTTCAACATCCGCAGCATCCCGACGCTGGCCCTGTTCAAGGGCGGCCGCGAGGTCGCGCGGCAGGCCGGTGCGATGGGCGCGGCCGACATCGTGCGCTGGGTCAAAGCGAACGGCGCGGGCTGATCCCACAACCGGCCGCGCTCACTTGCGCGGCGGCATCTTCGCCATCGCGTCGAGCATATTCATCTTCATGCCGTTGCCCATGACCATGTCGCCCGGCTTCTGGCCCGGCTTGCAGGGGCCGACCCACTTGGCGTCGATCACGCTCGTGCCTTCGGTGCGGCCCATGAGCGGCGGGCTGTAGGTCGACTTGCTTTCGACGCGGTAGGCGCTGCTGAAGTCGCCACTCATCACGGCGCGCGAGGTCGCGGTGGTCGGGCCGATCTTGCAGACCGAGTCGATGACCAGCTTCACGCCTTCGAGGCGCAGGTCCTGCTTGGAACACATGTCCTTGCCCATGCCCTGGCCCATCTCGCGCATCGCCTTGTCGGTGGCCGCGTCGATGCATTGCTGGATCGTCTGGCCCGGCGCCTTGGCAGCTGCCGCACCGCCCTCGCCGGTCTGGATTTCCCACAGGCCCGGCTTGCGCGCCGGGTAGTCGATGGCCAGCGCGGGGCCGGCGAGAAGACAGGCGACGGCAGCGAGGGAGAACAGGCGACAGGTCATGGCGGGCTCGGTGGACGGCGATGCCGCTTTGTACCGTCGGCGCCCGCGCGACGGAATACCGCGATCGGTCTACGCCGCGCGCGCCGCGACAGGCGCCAGGGCCACCGAGGGCCGCTCGCGCAACGCGAAGCCCAGCGCCAGGCCCAGCCCGAGGCCGCCCAGCACGTCGATCAGCACATGCTGACGCACCGCCATCGTCGAGTACACGATGGCCACCGCCCACGCGAGGTTGAGCAACCGCAGCCAGCCCGGCGCGCCGACCTCGCGCAGCTGCCGCGCCAGCACCATGCAGGCGAACACCGAGAACGACACATGCAGCGATGGAAAGGCGTTGCCCGCCGCATCGAAGGTCTTGAGGAAATGCAGCGACGAACCCGGCGCCGCATCGATCGCGAAGTTCGGGATCGCCGTGGGCATCCACCAGAACACGGCCAGCGCGATCGCCGTCATCACCGCGCAGCCGATCGCGATGGTGTTCAGCTCGCGCCGGTCCCTGGCCAACAGCACCGGCAGTGCGATGTAGGCCCACAGCGTGAGGTACACCGGCAGCATCGCCGGCCAGAACGCGATCAGCCGGTCGACGGCCGTGAGCGGCAGCACCCACGCCGGTCCGGCGTGGTGCATGACCCAGAAGTACAGCGGGAAGAAACCCAGCGTGGCGACGGTGTTGCCGGCCAGCTTGAGCAGCCACAGCGTCCGGCAGCGCTGCCAGAGGGCGCGCGGCCATGAAGGCTGAGGCGAAGGGGCGTCGAAAGAAGATGGGGAGTGCGTCATGGCGGCCGCTGGTGCCGCGGGCTCGCCTCGTTTCAACGAGGCCCGTGCGCGGCTACCAGGGCGTCCACTTTAATTCGCTTCCAGCCGACGCCACCGTGCGCTCGATGAAGCGCACGCCGCGCGCCCCGTCTTCCACGCGCGGATAGTCCGCCGCCAGCGGATCGGCCGCCTGCGCTGCGAGCCGCGCGCGGATGTCCGCCGCCACGCCCGCGTAGACGTTCGCGAACGCCTCGATGAAGCCTTCGGGATGGCCGGCCGGCAGGCGGCTCGCGCGCCGCGCCGACTCGCACAGCCAGGGCGCGCCGCGCGTGAGCACGCGCCGGGGCCCGTCGTGCGGCAGGTGCACCAGTTGGCTCGGCTGCTCCTGGCGCCATTCGAGCGTGCCCAGCGTGCCGGAGACGCGCAGGCGCAGGTCGTTCTCCAGCCCGGTGTTGATCTGCGAGGCCACCAGCACGCCGCGCGCGCCGCCCTGGAAGCGCAGCAGCAGGCTGCCGTCGTCGTCGAGCAGGCGGCCCGGCACCAGCGCGCCGAGGTCGGCGCACAGGCTTTCGATCTCCAGGCCGGTGACGGTGGCCACGAGGTTCTCGGCGTGCGAGCCGATGTCGCCGATGGCGCCCGCCGCGCCGCTGCGCGCGGGGTCGGTGCGCCAGTCAGCCTGCTTGTTGCCGCCCGCGGCTTCCACGTGGCTGGCGAGCCAGCCCTGGTTGTATTCGACGACGACCTTGCGGACCTCGCCGATCTGGCCCGTGCGCACCATCTCGCGCGCCTGCCGCACCATCGGGTAGCCGGTGTAGTTGTAGGTCACGCCGAACACCGTGCCCTGCTTCGCCACGGTGGCGACCAGCGCATCGGCCTGCGCGCGCGTGTGCACCAGCGGCTTGTCGCACACCACATGGAAGCCCGCCTCGGCGAAGGCCTGCGCCACGGGGTAGTGCACATGGTTGGGCGTGACGATCGAGACGAAGTCGATGCGCTCATCGGCCGGGCGCTTCAGCTCGTCGGCCAGCAGCGCCTGCCAGTCGCCGTGGTTGCGGTCGTCGGCCAGGCCGAGGTCGCGGCCGGAGGCGCGCGCCTTGTCCGGGCTCGACGACAGCGCGCCGGCGACCAGCGCGATCTGGCCGTCGAGCGCCATGGCCTTGCGGTGCACGGCGCCGATGAAGGCGTCGCGACCGCCGCCGACCATGGCGCAGCGCAGGGGACGTGCAGCGATCTCGGTCACCTTAGAACGGCGAGTTCGGGTGGTAGAAGTCCTTGGCGTTTTCCTTGGTGATCAGCACCGACGGAATGATCGTGGTCGCCGGCAGCTTCTCGCCCTTCAGGCGCGCCTCGGCCGTGAGCTTGATCGCGTCGTAGATGAACTTGGGCGAGTAGCTCACGTCGGCCGTGATGCGCTTGTCCTTGCCGTCCATGATGGTCTTGACCATGTCCTTGGCGCCGGCGCCGCCGAACACGATCTTGATGTCGTCGCGCTTGGCCTGCGAGATGGCCTTGAGCACGCCCACGGCCATGTCGTCGTCGGCGGCCCAGATGGCGTCGATCTGCTTGAAGCGCGTCAGGTAGTCCTGCGTGACCTTGAAGGCGTCGTCGCGGTTCCAGTTGGCGTACTTGGCGTCGAGCAGCTTGATGTCGGGGCTGCCCTTGAGCACGGCGTTGAAGGCGTCCATGCGCTCGTTGTCGAGCGTGGTCGCGATGCCGCGCAGGGCGACCACATTGCCCTTGCCGCCGAGCTGCTTCACGATGTACTCGGCCGGGATCTTGCCGAAGGCCGTGTTGTCGCCGGCCACGTACGCATCCTGCGCACTGGTGTCGGTCAGGCCGCGGTCGACCACGGTGACGTACGCGCCCTTGGCCTTGACCTGCGCGACCGGCTTGGTCAGTGCGGCCGATTCAAAGGGGAACACGACGAGCGCGTTGATCTTGGTGACCGTCGACAAGTCCTGCAGCTGGTTAGCCTGCTCGGGCGCATTGGCTGCCGTCTTGATCGTGATCTTCAGGTCCTTGTGCTGCTTCTCGAGGTCCTTCTTCGCCTGGTTGGCCCAGTAGTTGATGCCGCCCATGAAGCTGTGCGTGGCCGCGGGAATCGACACGCCGAGGTTGACCTTGCCCGCGGCAAGCGCGGGCAGGCTGGCGGCGAACGCTGCGGTGGCAACCGCCGTGAGCGCGAGGCGTCGGGTGAAAGTCGTCATGCTGGATGTCTCCTCTTTGGTGGTGGAACGGAACGAACGGAAAACTAGCGCCGGCCTCTTTGGAGGAACGCGACGACAATGATCACGAAGCCCTGGACGGCTGCGTTGAGGTACACGCTGATGATGCTGGTGAGGTTCAGGATGTTGCTGATGACCGAGAGCAGGATCGCGCCCACCACCGTGCCGGTGATGCTGCCCGCGCCGCCCTTCAAAGCAGTGCCGCCGACGATCACCGCAGCAATGGCTTCGAGCTCCCACAGCAGGCCCGTGGTCGGCGAGGCCGAGCCCAGGCGCGGCACGTACAGCAGCGTGGCAATGCCCACGCACACGCCGAGCAGCACGTAGGTGAGGATCTTCACGCGGTCGACGTCCACGGCCGCGTAGCGCGCCACCTGCTCGTTGGAACCGATGGCCTGCACATAGCGCCCGTAGGCGGTGCGGTTGAGGATGACGCCGCCGATGATCGCGACGATCACGAACACCCACACCGGCACGGGAATGCCCGCAAGGCTCGCGTAGTAGACCGGCGCATAGAGGTCCGACAGCTCGTTGTCGAGCGTGAGCGCGCCGCCATCGGCAAAGTACGTGAGGTACGCGCGGAAGATGCCCAGCGTGCCCAGCGTCACGATGAAGGGCTCGATGCGTCCCTTGGTGATGAGCAGGCCGTGCGCCAGGCCGAACAGCGCGCCCAGCACCACGGCGAGCACCGCGCCCATCATCACCGCCATCAGCGGCGAGCCCGAGGCGGGGCCGGCCCAGTTGATGAACATGATCACGCTGCCGGCGATGAGTGCGGCCATCGAGCCCACCGACAGGTCGATGCCGCCCGAGATGATCACGAAGCACATGCCCACCGCGATGATGCCGATGAAGGCGGTGCGCGTGAGCACGTTCATCGCGTTGTCGACGGTGGCGAAGTCGCCGTTGAGCAGCGTGCCCGCGATGCACAGCAGCACGAGGCCGATGACCGGGCCGAGGCCGTGCAGGCGCTCGGTCCAGCGCGGCGTGCCTTCGCTGCGGTGTTGCTGCTGCGGCTGCTGTGCGGCGTCAGGCTGCGTGGGTGTCTGCGGTTCCGGTGGCATGAGCGATGAGCTCCTCTTCAGTCAGGTGGGTCGCGTCCAGCGTGGCAACGAGCCGGCCCGCGCGCATCACCGCGACGCGGTGGCACAGGCCGATCAGCTCCATCAGCTCGGACGAGACGACGATCACCGCGAGGCCTTCGCGGGCGAGTCGCTGGATCAGAAAATAGATGTCGCGCTTGGCGCCGATGTCCACGCCGCGCGTGGGCTCGTCGAGCACCACCACCTTGGGCTGCGGCTGCAGCACCTTGGCGAGCGCGAGCTTCTGCTGGTTGCCGCCCGACAGCGACGAGGCCCGCACGTCGAGCGAGCCGGTGCGGATGCCGTAGTCCTTCACCGCCTCGCCGAGCGCCGCGCGCTCCGCGTCGGGCTTGAGCCAGGGCTGCGCGTAGCGCTCCAGCGCCATCAGCGTGAGGTTCTGGCGCAGGCCGAAGTGCACGTGCAGGCCCTTGCCCTTGCGGTCTTCGCTGAGGTAGGTGAGGCCGTGTTTCGCGGCATCGCGCGGGTTGCGCCAGCCCTTGCCATGCGGCACGGGCTCGCCGCGCATTTCGACGATACCGCTGGCGGGGCGCAGCCCGAGCAGGCCTTCGAAGAGTTCAGTGCGGCCCGCGCCGACGAGGCCCGCGAAGCCGAGGATCTCGCCGGGGCGCACCTCGAAGCTCGCGTCCTGCGCCCAGCCGGGCACGCTGAAATTGCGCACGCGCAGGGCGGGCTTGTCGGCGGCCACGACGAGGTCGCGCGGCGGGTACAGGTCGGCGAGTTCGCGGCCCACCATGAGGTTGGCCATCTGCTGGCGCGAGACCTCGGGCGTCGGTGCGCGCGCCACGAAGCGGCCGTCGCGCATCACGATCACCTCGTCGGTGACCTGCTCCACCTCGTCGAGCTTGTGCGAGATGTAGACGATGGTCACACCGTCGGCACGCAGCTGGGCGATGAGCTTGAACAGGCGCTCGGTCTCGCCGGGCGTGAGCGTGGCGGTGGGCTCGTCCATGACGAGCAGGCGCGCGCGACGGGCGATGGCCTTCGCGATCTCGACGAGCTGCTTCTCGGCGACGATGAGGCGACGTACCTTGGTGCGCGGGTCGATGGCCAGGCCGACGGCGGCGAGCGCGGCGGCAGCATCGCGCTCCATCGCGGCGTCGTCGAGCAGCCAGCCTTTTTTCTTCTCGTGCCCGAGGAAGATGTTCTGCGCCACGCTGAGGTCTTCGGCGAGGTTGAACTCCTGGTGGATCAGCACGATGCCCAGCGCCTCGGCATCGCGCGAGCTCGTGAAGCTTTGCGGCTGGCCGTTGATGCGCAAGGTGCCGCTGGTCAGCGACTCGTAGCCCGACAGGATCTTCATCAGCGTGGACTTGCCCGCGCCGTTCTCGCCGAGCAGGCCGTACACGCGCCCTGGCGCGAGCGCGAAGCTCACGCCGTGCAGCACCTGCACGGGGCCGAAGGCCTTCACCACGCCGTCGAACTCGACGGCCACGCTGCCCTTGGTTGCCACGGCGTTCGTCATGGCGCTACCCCGCGGGCCTTGAGCGTTTCCTGCATCGCCAGCACGCCCGCGCCGACCAGGCCGCCCTGCGTGCCCAGTGGCGTGTATTGAATCTCAAGGTGCCGCGTCGACAGCGCGAGCGAGCGCTGGTAGACGCTCTGGCGCACGGCCGCGAGAAACAGCGGCCCGATGCGCGTGATGCCGCCGCCGATGAACACGTGCGAGGGATTGAAGAAGTTGACGACCGACGCGAGCATCTGCCCGATCAGGCTGCCGGCGCGCTGGATGATGGCGTTGGCCGCCGGGTCGCCGCCGCGGCTGGCCTGTCCCACGTCGAAGGCATCGATGCGCCCGCGCGTGCGCAGGCATTCGGCGAGCGTCGCGCTTTCGCCGGCTTCGGCCGCCTGCATCGCCATGCGCGTGATCGCGGGGCCGGCCGCCATCGCCTCGACGCAACCCAGGTTGCCGCAGTGGCAGCGCGGGCCTTCCTGGTCGACGCAGATGTGGCCCACGTCGCCGGCCGAGCCGGCCGCGCCGCGGTACACCTCGCCGTGGCAGACGATGCCGCAGCCGATGCCGGTGCCGATCTTGATGACGAGGAAATTGGAGAGCGAGCGCCGCAGCCGCCACAGCTCGCCGAGCGCCATCAGGTTGACGTCGTTGTCGACGAACACTGGTGCCGCGTAGTCCTCGCGCAGGTAGTCGCGGATCGAGAAGCTGTCCCAGGCCGGCATGAGCGGCGGGTTCACGAGCTGGCCGATCTCGAAGTTGACGGGGCCGGGCACGCCGATGCCGATGCCCAGCACGTTCCGTGGGCCCTGCCCGCAGCGGGCCAGCAATTCGCGCATGAGCACGCGCACGCGCGCCAGCACCACGGCCGGGCCTTCGCGCACGTCGGCGGCTTCCTCGTGCTGGGCCAGCACCGTGAGGTCGGGACGCAGCACCGCCACATCGAGGCTGGTGGCGCCGATGTCGATGCCGACGAGCACGCCGAGTTCGGCATTGAGCTGGAGGTTTTCGGCGCGGCGTCCGCCCGAGGAGCGCTGCAGGCCAGCCTCGGCCAGCAGGCCCTGGTCGACCAGGCCGGCGATGAGCGCGTTGGCCTTGCTCTTGGAGAAGCCGAGCTGTTCGGCCATGGCATGGCGAGAGCCGCCGGCCGACCAGAAGGTCGATTCCAGCAACCGCATTTCGTCGGTCGTGATGCCGCTCCAGGGTGCCACGCGTGTTGTCTCCGCTCTTCTTGTGGGAAAGGCGCCGGTCAAGAAAGCACCGGTCGCCGGGCGAAGGCGAATACTAGGAGGGCATCTTCAGCCGGGCAAGGCTGAACTTCGACCTATTTCAGATCGAACCGATCTTCATCCTGGCTGGGGCGGACGAAAAAAGCCGCCCGGAGGCGGCTTTCTCGCTGCGTCTGCCCGAAGGCAGAGGCGTTGATTTACTTCTTCTGGCGGTACTTGCGCAGCGCAGCGATCTGCGCTGCCATCACGGCCAGTTCCGACTGCGCCATCGCGATGTCGATGTCGCTCTTCGCGTTCTTCAGCGCTTCCTCGGCGGCCGCCTTGGCCTTGTTGGCCTTCTCGTCGTCGAGGTCCTTGCCGCGGATCGCGGTGTCGGACAGCACGGTGACGGCGTCGGGCTGCACTTCGAGGATGCCACCGGCCACGAAGACGAACTCTTCGCCGCCGTCGGCCGTCTCGATGCGCACGGCGCCGGGGCGGATGCGCGTGATCAGCGGCGTGTGACGCGGATAGATGCCGAGCTCACCGGCTTCACCGGGCAGCGCGACGAACTTGGCTTCGCCCGAGAAGATCGACTCTTCCGCGCTGACCACGTCGACGTGAATGGTGTTTGCCATCTGAGTTCCCATGCCGCCTTAGGCGACCTTCTTGGCTTTTTCGAACGCTTCGTCGATGGTGCCGACCATGTAGAACGCTTGTTCCGGCAGGTGGTCGGCTTCGCCGTTCACGATCATCTTGAAGCCGCGGATGGTTTCCGACAGCGGCACGTACTTGCCCGGCGAACCCGTGAACACTTCGGCCACGTGGAACGGCTGCGACAGGAAACGCTGGATCTTGCGGGCGCGGGCCACGGCGAGCTTGTCGTCGGGAGCCAGTTCGTCCATGCCCAGAATCGCGATGATGTCGCGCAGTTCCTTGTAGCGCTGCAGCGTGCCTTGCACGGCGCGGGCCACGTTGTAGTGCTCTTCCCCGACCACGTTCGGGTCGAGCTGGCGCGAGGTCGAGTCCAGCGGGTCCACGGCGGGGTAGATACCCAGCGAAGCGATGTCACGCGACAGCACCACGGTCGAGTCCAAGTGGGCGAAGGTGGTGGCGGGCGATGGGTCGGTCAAGTCGTCGGCAGGGACGTACACGGCCTGGATCGAGGTGATCGAGCCGACCTTGGTCGACGTGATCCGCTCTTGCAGGCGGCCCATTTCTTCGGCCAGCGTCGGCTGGTAGCCCACGGCGGAAGGCATGCGGCCCAGCAGTGCCGACACTTCGGTACCGGCCAGCGTGTAGCGGTAGATGTTGTCCACGAAGAACAGCACGTCGCGGCCTTCGTCGCGGAACGACTCGGCGATGGTCAGGCCGGTCAGGGCCACGCGCAGACGGTTGCCCGGGGGCTCGTTCATCTGGCCATAGACCATGGCGACCTTGGAGTCTTCGAGCTTCTCGAGGTTCACGACGCCGGAGTCGGCCATCTCGTGATAGAAGTCGTTGCCTTCACGGGTACGTTCACCCACACCGGCGAACACCGACAGACCCGAGTGGGCCTTGGCGATGTTGTTGATGAGTTCCATCATGTTCACGGTCTTGCCCACGCCGGCACCACCGAACAGGCCCACCTTGCCGCCCTTGGCGAACGGGCACACCAGGTCGATCACCTTGATGCCGGTTTCCAGCAGGTCCTGCGAGGGCGACAGTTCGTCGTACGCGGGGGCCTTGCGGTGGATGGAGGCCGTGACTTCCTGGCCCACATCGCCGCGCTCGTCGATCGGGCGACCCAGCACGTCCATGATGCGGCCCAGCGTGGCCTTGCCGACCGGCACGGTGATCGGAGCGCCGGTGTTGGTGACGATCAGACCGCGGCGCAGGCCGTCGGACGAGCCCAGGGCAATCGTGCGGACCACGCCGTCGCCGAGCTGCTGCTGAACTTCCAGGGTCAGGCCACCGCCTTCGAACTTCAAGGCGTCGTACACCTTGGGCATCTTGTCGCGCGGGAATTCCACGTCGACCACAGCGCCAATACACTGAACGATCTTGCCTTGAACTGCTTCTGCTTGAGCCATGTCTGCTCCGATAAAAATTTAAATCTGTTGAGGTCCGAAGGGCTCAGACACCGGCGGCCGCCGCAGCGCCCGAAACGATTTCCGAGAGCTCCTTGGTGATGCCGGCCTGGCGGGTCTTGTTGTAGACCAGCTTCAGCTCGCTGATCACATTGCCTGCGTTGTCGGTGGCAGCCTTCATGGCCACCATCCGCGCCGAATGCTCGGACGCCATGTTTTCTGCCACGCCCTGGTAGACCAGCGACTCGACATAGCGGACCAGCAGCTCGTCGATCACGCTTTGCGCATCGGGCTCGTAGATGTAGTCCCACGAATGCTGGCCTTCCTCGACTTGCAGCGAGTCTGCGGCCAGCGGCAGCAGCTGCTCGACGAGCGGCTCCTGCTTGATCGTGTTGATGAACTTTGTGTAGCACAGGTACACGGCCGAGAGCTTGCCTTCCGCGTAAGCGTCCAGCAGCGTCTTGACCGGGCCGATGAGCTTGTCCAGATGCGGCGTGTCACCCAGGTGGGTGACGTGCGCCACCACGCGGGCACCGATGCGGTTCAGGAAGCCCAGGCCCTTGCTGCCGATGGCGACCGACTCGATCGCCACGCCGGCCGACTGCGCTTCGCGCAGCTTGGCCGTCACGGCGCGCAGCAGGTTGGTGTTCAAGCCACCGCACAGGCCCTTGTCGCTCGTCACGATGATGAAGCCGATCGCCTTGGCGTCGTTCTTCTTCATGAAGGCGTGCGTGTACTCGGGATTCGCCTTGCCAAGGTTCGCCGCGATGTTGCGGATCTTCTCGCTGTAGGGGCGTGCGGCACGCATGCGCTCTTGCGCCTTGCGCATCTTGGAAACCGAGACCATTTCCATGGCCTTGGTGATCTTCTTGGTGTTCTCCACCGATTTGATCTTGCCGCGGATTTCCTTACCAGCTGCCATATGAGCTCCTTCTTGCGTCGGTCAAAAGGTCGCTCAGGCGAACGACTTCTTGAACGAGGTGGCTGCGGCCAGCAGTTCGGCTTCGGCGTCCTGGCACACCTTCTTGAAGGCCTGCTTTTCCGCGCTGTCGTCCGGCTTGGCCGGCTTGACGTCCCACTTGGCACCATGCTTTTCCATGGTTTCGAGCAGGGCGGCGTGGCTCGTCTTCAGCAGCTGGTGGAAGCCGTGTTCGAACGGGAGCACCTTCTTGACGTCGATGTCGTCCATGAAGCCCTTGTTCACTGCGAACAGCGTGGCATTCATCAGCGAGATCGGCAGCGGGCTGTACTGGGTCTGCTTGAGCAGTTCCGTCACGCGCGCACCGCGGTCGAGTTGCTTGCGGGTCGCTTCGTCGAGGTCGGAAGCGAACTGCGCGAACGCGGCCAGTTCACGGTACTGGGCCAGGTCGGTACGGATACCGCCCGACTGGTTCTTGATCAGGTTGGTCTGCGCCGACGAACCCACGCGCGACACCGAGATACCGGCGTTGATGGCGGGGCGGATGCCGGCGTTGAACAGGCTGGTTTCCAGGAAGATCTGGCCGTCGGTGATCGAGATCACGTTGGTCGGAACGAAGGCGGACACGTCGCCGGCTTGCGTTTCGATGATCGGGAGGGCCGTCAGCGAACCGGTCTTGCCCTTGACTTCACCCTTGGTGAAGGCTTCGACGTAGTCGGCGTTCACGCGGGCTGCGCGCTCGAGCAGACGGCTGTGGAGATAGAACACGTCGCCGGGGTAGGCTTCGCGGCCTGGCGGGCGGCGCAGCAGCAGCGACACCTGACGGTAGGCCACGGCTTGCTTGGACAGGTCGTCATAGACGATCAGGGCGTCCTGGCCGCGGTCGCGGAAGTATTCGCCCATCGTGCAGCCCGAGTAGGCCGACACGTACTGCATGGCAGCCGATTCGGAGGCCGAAGCAGCCACGACGATGGTGTAGTCCATCGCGCCGGCTTGTTCCAGCGAGCGCACCACGTTCTTGATCGACGAAGCCTTCTGGCCGATCGCAACGTAGACGCAGGTCATGTTCTGACCCTTCTGGTTGATGATCGCGTCGATCGCCACGGCCGTCTTGCCGGTCTGGCGGTCACCGATGATCAGCTCGCGCTGGCCACGGCCGACGGGCACCATCGAGTCGATCGACTTCAGGCCGGTCTGCATCGGCTGGTCGACGGACTTCCGTGCGATAACGCCAGGTGCAACCTTTTCGATCACGTCGGTCATCTTGGCGTTGATCGGACCCTTGCCGTCGATCGGCTGGCCCAGTGCGTTCACCACGCGGCCGATGAGCTCGGGGCCCACGGGCACTTCCAGGATGCGGCCCGTGCACTTGACGGTGTCGCCTTCGGAGATGTGCTCGTACTCGCCCAGAATCACGGCGCCGACCGAGTCGCGCTCGAGATTCAGCGCCAGGCCGAACGACGGCGTGCCGTCAGCCGTGGGCGGGAATTCCAGCATTTCGCCTTGCATCGCGTCCGACAGGCCGTGCACGCGCACGATGCCGTCGGTCACCGAGACCACGGTGCCCTGGTTGCGGATGTCGGCGCTGACGCCAAGGCCTTCGATACGGCTCTTGATCAGTTCGGAAATTTCTGCGGGATTGAGTTGCATGACTCTTTCCTTCTTTCAATAAATAGGGCCAACCGCGGCTCGCCGCCTCAGGCGGTGAGCGCTGCTTTCATTTGTTCGAGACGCGCCTTGACGGAGGTGTCGAGGACTTCGTCCCCCACCACCACACGGATGCCGCCGATCAGCGAAGGATCGGATTCCACACGCGTGTTCAGCGGACGACCGAAACGGCGCTGCAGTGCCACCGCGACCTCGGCGAGACTCGCCGCGTCGATCGGGAAGGCGCTGTAGATCACCGCGTCGGCCGTGCCGCCCTTGGCGTTCTTGAGCTCGCGGTACTGGGCCGCGACTTCAGGCAATGCAGCAAGCCGGCCGTTGTCGATCACCGTGCGCAGGAAGTTCTTGCCGGTGTCCGGCAAGGCTTGCGGCAGCAGACCGGAGATCAGATCGAAGATCTGTTCCGGCGACACCTTCGGGTCGGCAGCGAACTGCAGGAGCTGCGGATCGGCAGTGATGGCGGCCAGCTGGCCGATCCATCCGGCCGTGCCTTCGAGGTCGCTCGAAGTAGCCCCGAAGAGCGCGTCCGCGTAGGGGCGGGCAATGGTCGCAAGTTCGGCCATATCGTCCTCAGAGCTCGGTCTTCAGGCGCTGGAGCAGGTCGGCGTGGACACCGGCGTTGACCTCCTTGCGGAGAATCTGCTCGGCACCCTTGACGGCCAGCGCAGCAACCTGCTCACGCAGGGCTTCACGGGCACGCACGGACTGCTGTTCGGCTTCGGCGTGCGCGTCGGCCACGATCTTGTTGGCCTCCACCGTTGCACGGCCCTTGGCCTCTTCGATGATCTGCTGGGCGCGGCGCTCGGCATCGGCCAGGCGGCTGGTGGTCTCGTTGCGAGACTGAACCAGTTCCTGCTCGACGCGCTGGTTGGCGGAAGCGAGTTCAGCCTTGGCCTTCTCGGCGGCCGCCAGGCCCGCAGCGATCTTTTGTGCGCGTTCATCCAAAGCCTTCGCGATGGGCGGCCACACGAATTTCATCGTGAACAGCACCAGCAGCAGGAAGACGATGGCCTGAACGAACAGGGTCGCGTTGATACTCACGGCAACACCTTTCTGGAGTGGCGTTGAACCGGCTTACTTGGGCAGGTTGGCCAGCAGGGTCGCGGCGAACGGGTTGGCGAAGGCGAACAGCAGGGCGATGGCCACGCCGATCAGGAAGGCCGCGTCGATCAGACCAGCCAAGATGAACATCTTGGTCTGCAGGTCGTTCATGAGCTCAGGTTGACGGGCCGACGATTCCAGGAACTTGCCACCCATCAGCGCGATGCCGATGGAAGCACCGATGGCGCCGAGACCGACGATCAGACCACAAGCGAGAGCGACGAGACCGAGAATGTTTTCCATGATGACTCCTTAGAACAGATTTAAAGCAAACGAAAAGAAAAAGGGAAACTCAATGCGCCTCATGCGCCTGGCCCAGATAGATCAGGGTCAGCATCATGAAGATGAAAGCCTGCAGCGTGATCACCAGGATGTGGAAGATCGCCCAGACGGTGCCGGCAATGATGTGCCCGATGGGCAGCAACACACCGGAGAACGAGGCCGCCATGGCACCGCCCATGAGGGCGATGAGCATGAAGACGAGCTCGCCCGCATACATGTTGCCGAACAACCGCATGCCGTGCGAGACCGTCTTGGCCAGGTACTCGATGACCTGCATCAGCAGGTTGACGGGCCACAGCAGAGGGTGGGCACCGAAGGGCGCGGTGATCAGCTCGTGGCCCCAGCCGCCCAGGCCCTTGACCTTGACGCTGTAGAAGAGGCACAGGAGCAGCACGGAAGTGGAAAGACCGAGCGTGGTCGAGAGGTCGGCGGTCGGCACGGCACGCATGTAGGCGTGGTGCGGATCGTGGCCCAGTGCCGAGTAGACCTGGGTCCAGATGGCCGGCAGCAGGTCGACCGGCAGCATGTCCATCGCGTTCAGCAGGAAGATCCAGACGAACACGGTGAGCGCCAGCGGGGCGATGAACTTGCGGCTCGCGGCGTTGTGCACGTTGGCCTTGGCCTGGTTGTCGACCATCTCGACCAGGATCTCGACCGCCGCCTGGAAACGGCCGGGCACGCCGGGCGTTGCCTTGCGAGCAGCCAGCCACAGCACGAAGCAGCCCAATGCGCCGATGATCAGCGCGTAGAGCACCGAGTCGAGGTTGATGACGTTGAAGTCAACAATGGCGGATTGAACGACGGGCTTGAGGCTCCAGTCGACTTGCCAGTGCTGGAGGTGGTGAACGATGTATTCACTCGCGGTCGGGGCGTGTCCTTCGGCGGCCATCTTTCAGCGTCTCTCTTCCAAAACAGTCAAATCCGGTTCAAAAATTTGGGCCGCACCAGCAGTGCCACCCAGTACATCTTCATGGCGACCACCACGCCAGCCACCATGGCCAGCCAGACGAGCCCCCCGATCAGCCACGGCGCCGCGGCCAGCAAGGCAACGGTCAGCGCGATCTTGATCATCTCCCACACAAAAAACCTCAACATGACAGCCTGCGACGGCATGCCCGGTTTGCGCCGGACACCGCGGACAAACAAGGCCGCGGGGATCGCTACTGTCATGGCTCCGTAAAACGCCGAGATTGCAGCCTCGGATCGCGCCGTCCAGATCCACGCCAGGCAAGCTACCACCACACCTGCAGCCACTTGGGCTGCGATCACCCACCAGGGTGACAGCTCGGGGTTTTGCTCGCGCAACTTCTGGGCCTCTTCGGCCGTGAGTGGCTTGAAATCGGATTCTTCGGCGTCAACCTCAGGGACAGGGGCGTTGGTTGTCATTCGAATGCACCCCGTGTTTGTCCCCGGAGAATTTTACAAAGCCATTGATTATAAGTAAAACCTAGCGGGGTCCCGCCATAACGTGACACTTCGTCGACAGTTCTGCACCGAGTGTGGCGTCCGCCCATAATTTGCGGATGCAAGACATCACCTCGGCACTGCCCGACACGCCGTGCTTTCTCAACGGCGAATTCACCCCTCTGCGCGACGCGAAGATCAGCGTCCTCGACCGCGGCTTCATCTTCGGCGACGGCATCTACGAAGTGATCCCCGTCTACTTCGGCGCGCCCTTCTGCTTCGATGAACACATCGCGCGCCTCGAGCGTTCGCTGGCCGAGCTGCAGATCGACAACCCCTACTCGCGCGACGAATGGCGCGCCATTGCAATGCAGCTTGCCGCGCCGCAGGGCAAGGCACCGCAGGCGATCTACTTCCAGGTTTCGCGCGGCGTGGCGCCGCGTGACCACGTCATGGTGCGCGGCCTGCGCCCCACCGTGTTCGCGATGGTGAACCCCCTGCCGCCGGTGGCAGATGCGGTGCGCGCCAAGGGCGTGGCCTGCGTCACCGCCGACGATTTCCGCTGGCAGAAGGCCCACATCAAGAGCACCAGCCTGCTGGGCGCGGTGCTCGCACGGCAGATCAGCGTCGAGGCCGGCGCCACCGAGACCGTGATGTTCCGCGGCGAGTGGCTCAGCGAAGCCTCGTCGAGCAACGTGTGGATCGTGAAGGACGGCACGCTCATCGGCCCACCGAAAGACAACCTCGTGCTGACCGGCATCCGCTACGGCCTGCTCGAGCGCCTGTGCCAGGACAGCGGCATTCCCTTCGCGCTGCGGCGCGTGTCGCGCGACGAGGTGTTCGGCGCCGACGAACTGCTGCTGTCCTCGGCCACCAAGGAAGTGTTGCCCGTTGTCACACTCGATGGCCAGGCCATTGGCAATGGCCATCCCGGCCCCATCTACCAGAGCTTGTATGCCGCCTACCAACAGGCCAAGCAACGCAACGCCGACGCGCCAGGAGCCACCGCATGACCGATACCCCGACGACCCCTACCGACACCGCATCGATCCCCGATCCGCGCAAGGAATCGCTGATCGAGTACCCCTCGCAGTTCCCCATCAAGGTGATGGGCGCGAAGGTCGACGGCTTCGTGCACGCCATCACGCAGATCGCCGAGCGCTTCGACCCGGCCTTCGACGCCACCACGGTCGAGCTGCGCGACAGCAAGGCCGGCAACTACCTGGGCGTGACCATCACCGTCACCGCCACCAGCCGCGAACAGCTCGACGACCTCTACCGCGCCCTGTCCGCGCACCCGATGGTGAAAGTCGTTCTTTGACGCCCCTCGAAGCGCAGTGGCTCGGCCGGGCCGACTACCTCGCCACGTACGCGGCGATGCAGCGCTTCACGCAGGCGCGCACGTCCGAGACGCCCGACGCGCTATGGATCTGCGAGCACGACCCCGTGTTCACGCAGGGGCTGGCGGGCAAGACCGACCACATCCTGGCCCCCGGCCCGATCCCGGTCGTGCAGACCGACCGGGGCGGGCAGGTCACCTTCCACGGCCCCGGCCAGGTGGTGGCCTACCCGCTCATCGACCTGCGGCGCGCGGGCTACTACGTCAAGGAATACGTCTACCGCATCGAGGAATCGGTGCTGCGCACGCTCGCCCACTTCGGCGTGACGGGCCACCGCGTGGCCGGCGCGCCGGGCATCTATGTGCGCCTGGACGACCCGTTCTCGCACGCCGCCCTCACCGGCCCGATGCCCGGCGCCGACCCGTTCCGGGGCCTGGGCAAGATCGCCGCGCTGGGCATCAAGGTGAGCCGCCACGCCACTTACCACGGTGTGTCGCTCAATGTCGCGATGGACCTCGAACCCTTCTCGCGCATCAACCCTTGCGGCTACGCGGGGCTGCAAACGGTCGACCTTTCTACAATCGGCGTCCAAACCACATGGGAAGAAGCCGCCAAAGTGCTGAGCCAGAAGCTCGGGGCTTTCCTGGCTCCTTGACACACCAATGAGCACCACCGAAGTCGTCCGCGACGCCCAGAGCGCCGAAACCTACAACCCGCTGGCCAAGCAGAAGGCCGCGGCCAAGCTCTCGCGCATCCCCGTCAAGGTGGTGCAGACTGGCGAAGTGCTCAAGAAGCCCGAGTGGATCCGCGTCAAGGCCGGTAGCCCGACCACGCGCTTCTACGAGATCAAGCAGATCCTGCGCGAAAGCAACCTGCACACGGTCTGCGAAGAAGCCTCGTGCCCGAACATCGGCGAATGCTTCGGCAACGGCACGGCCACCTTCATGATCATGGGCGACAAGTGCACGCGCCGCTGCCCGTTCTGCGACGTGGGCCACGGCCGACCCGACCCGCTGGACAAGGACGAGCCGCTCAACCTGGCCAAGACCATCGCCAAGCTGCGCCTGAAGTACGTGGTGATCACCAGCGTCGACCGCGACGACCTGCGCGATGGCGGCAGCCAGCACTTCGTCGACTGCATCAGCAACATCCGCGAGCTCTCGCCGATGACGCAGATCGAAATCCTCGTGCCCGACTTCCGCGGCCGCGACGACCGCGCGCTGGAAATCCTCAAGGCCGCGCCGCCCGACGTGATGAACCACAACCTGGAAACCGCGCCGCGCCTGTACAAGGAAGCGCGCCCGGGCAGCGACTACCAGTTCAGCCTGAACCTACTGAAGAAGTTCAAGGCGCTGCACCCCAACGTGCCGACCAAGAGCGGCATCATGGTCGGCCTGGGCGAAACCGATGAAGAGATCCTGCAGGTGATGCGCGACATGCGCGCCCACGACATCGACATGCTGACCATCGGCCAGTACCTGTCGCCGTCGGGCTCGCACCTGCCGGTGCGCCGCTACGTGCACCCCGACACCTTCAAGATGTTCGAGGAAGCGGCCTACAAGATGGGCTTCAGCCACGCCGCCGTGGGCGCGATGGTGCGCTCCAGCTACCACGCCGACCAGCAGGCGCACGCCGCCGGCGTCTGACGGCACCGCCCGAGCGCCCGCCATGCGCGGGCGTCGGCGCCCCCTCCCTCCTCTCCCCCCTGACCTCGCACCACGGCCGTTTTCGAACGGCCGCGGCGGTCGTGCGCGCGCGCCGCGCCATCCAAAAAACTGATTAAAACCTCGGGGGTAAATAACCCTGGGTATCAAAAAATTTGCAGTCGCATTCGCTTGCGTGCGTCAAATCCATCCCCTACGCTGACCTCCTGATTTCGCCCGACCCGGAATTAAAAACCCGGAGCCGACGCGCTTTCAGGTTCCCTCGGAGGCTTTGACAAGGAAATTGAACCGTCAATTTCCAAGGCATTGTTTTGTCCGAAATTAGCCAGTACCGCATCGCATAAAGAATTCAGTCGCCACGGCCCGCGCGTTTCCATCTCACGGAGAAACCGGAATGCATGCCCTGCTCGAAGCCATCGATTCGCCCCATTCGCTGCGCCAGCTCGGCATTGCGCAATTGCCGGGCCTTGCGGATGAATTGCGATCCTTCATCGTCGACAGCGTGTCCCGCACGGGCGGCCACTTCGCCTCCAACCTGGGCACGGTCGAGCTGACGGTCGCCCTGCACTACGTGTTCGACACCCCGCGCGACCGCATCGTCTGGGACGTCGGCCACCAAAGCTACGCCCACAAGATCCTGACCGGCCGGCGCCAGGCCATGCCCACCTTGCGCCAATTCGGCGGTATTTCCGGATTTCCGAGGCGCACCGAATCCGAACACGATCATTTCGGCACCGCGCATTCCAGCACCTCCATTTCCGCCGCCCTGGGATTTGCGCAGGCCGCCCGCATTTCCAATTCGACCGACCACGCCATCGCGGTGATCGGCGACGGGGCCTTGAGCGCCGGCATGGCCTTCGAGGCCATGAACAATACGCAGGCCTGCGGCCGTTTATTGGTGATATTGAACGACAACGACATGTCGATTTCACCACCCGTCGGCATGCTGCGCCTTTATCTGGGCGGATTGATTTCAGAACGCGCCTATGCCAGCGCCAATGAAGCCAGTCGGCAAAGATTGCGCGCCATGCGCCCGGCGCTGGCCCCCTGCGAGCCCTCGGAGCTCGGCCTGTCGCCCGCCACCCTCTTCGAGCAGTTCGGCTTCCACTACACCGGCCCCATCGACGGCCACGACCTGGGCGCGCTGATCCCGGCCCTGCAGAAGTTGCAGGCGCAGCCAGGCCCGCAGCTGCTGCACATCGTCACGCAGAAGGGCCACGGCTACCGCCCGGCCGAGCAGGACCCGGTCCTGTACCACGGCCCCGGCAAGTTCGACCCCGCCGCCGGCATCAAGACCGCCCCCGCGTCAGCCCCCGCCAAGCCGACCTACGCCCAGGTCTTCAGCGACTGGCTCTGCGACGAGGCCGAGGCCGATGCGCGCGTGGTCGCCATCACGCCGGCCATGCGCGAGGGCTCGGCGCTGATGGACTTCGAGCGCCGCTTTCCCGAGCGCTACTTCGACGTCGGCATTGCCGAGCAGCACGCCGTGACCTTCGCCGCGGGCCTCGCGGCGGCAGGGATGCGGCCCGTGGTGGCCATCTACTCGACCTTCCTGCAGCGCGCCTACGACCAGCTGATCCACGACGTGGCCTTGCAGAACCTGCCGGTCGTGTTCGCGGTCGACCGCGCCGGCATCGTCGGCGCCGACGGCGCGACGCACATGGGCGCCTTCGACGTCGCCTACCTGCGTTGCATTCCGAACATGGTCGTGATGGCCGCGTCCGACGAAGACGAGTGCCGCCAGATGCTGCACACCGCCCTGCGCCACGACGGCCCGGCCGCCGTGCGCTACCCGCGCGGCGGCGGGCCCGGCGCGCTGCCCGTGCGCGCGCTGCAGCCGCTGCGCATCGGCCGCGGCCAGGTGCGGCGCGAGTCGACACAGCCGATGGGCGCGCGCATCGCCATCCTGGCCTTCGGCACCATGGTCGCGCCCAGCCTGGCCGCCGCCGAACGGCTCGACGCCACGGTCGCCAACATGCGCTTCGTGAAGCCGCTCGATGCCGACCTGGTGCTCTCGCTCGCCGAGACGCACGACGTGCTCGTGACCGTCGAGGAAGGCTGCGTGATGGGCGGCGCCGGCGCGGCCTGCCTCGAATCACTGGCCGCGCAGGGCGTGCTGATTCCGTCGCTGCACCTGGGCCTGCCCGACGAGTTCGTCGAGCACGGCGACTGCGCCAGATTGCTTGCTGCCCACGGCCTGGATGCCGACGGGCTGGTGCAGTCGATCCAGGTGTTCTTCGATGCCCACGCCCCCGCGTTCCGCACGGCTCGCATGAGCCTCGTTTCCTGAAACCCACCGTGACCGCCAGCCACAGGAGAACCCGATGAGCACAGCCACCGCACGCCGCATCGATGCGCCCGCCCCGCCTTCGCTTCAAGTGATCCGGGGTGCCGAGGCCAATCCGTACCACGCCAAGGTCGAGTACACCTACCAGGACGACCCCGAGGACTGGCGCAAGGCCATCGGCGAGGACCTGATGTTCCAGTTCGGCGTCTACGACGACCCGCGCTCGGTGCCGCCGATCTCGCTCAACGAATCGGGCCTGCGCTACTTCGACCAGCAGATGGAGATCGCGGGCCTGGACCAGCCGCCGCCCTTCCCCATCCGCCGCATCCTCGACGTGGGCTGCGGTTGGGGCTTCGGCCTGCGCTACCTCGCGGAGCACTTTCCGCAATGCCGCCAGCTCGACGGCATCAACATCAGCGAGACGCAGCTCGCGCACTGCGCCCGGTACCACGCCCAGCAGCACCTGAGCGACCGCGTGAACCTGTACCTGTGCGACGCGCAGGACGTCGCCCTGCTGCCCAACCCCGACACGCCCTACGACCTGGTGACGATCCGCGGCGTCATCTCGCACTTTCCGAACGACCTGTACGAACGCTCGATGAAGCAGGTCGCCGCGCGCATGCGCCCGGGCGCCAAGGTCGTCATCTCCGACAACCTCTACAACATCCCGCTGGACAACTACCGCTCCGACATCGAGGACGAGGTCGACCGCCTCGCCTGCAAGCACCGCAAGACACCGGCCTACTTCCGCCGCGTGCTCGAAGAGAGCGGCTTCATCGTCGAAGACATGCGCGTGCTCCCGCGCAACATCGACGTGGCGCGCTGGTTCACCGACGTGAAGGAAAACATCGAGAAGAACTTCACGCCGGACACCATCCCGCCCCCGCTCGAAGAGCTGCGCGTGATGGCGGTCAGCCTCTCGGTCGCGCTGATCAAGGACAAGTTCTCGACCTACAGCGTCATCGCGCGACGCGTCTGAATTTCCCCCACAAGGAGCGCCCACACCATGCAAGCATCCGCGCAAGCCGTCGGCATCGACGTCATCCACAGCCGCAGCCTCGACCACTACCAGGACAAGATCGAGCAGGTCTACGCCGACACGCCCGACCAGTGGCGCAAGGCGATCGGCAACGAGCTCTGGTACCAGTACGGCGTGTTCGACGAGAAGATGGACCCGCACGACCTCCCGCTCGACGCCTCCGGCCGGCGCCACATGGAGCACCAGTTCGAGCTCGCCGAGCAGGCCGGCGCCGACCTCTCGCCGGCCACCGTGCGCCGCGCGATCGACATCGGCTGCGGCTGGGGCCCGGTGCTGAAGTTCATCGCGCAGCGCTACCCGCAGTGCGCGCGCATCGACGGCGTGAACGTGAGCCGCCCGCAGCTGGAATGCGCGCGCGAACTCATCGCGCACGAAGGCCTGGCCGACCGCGTGCGGCTGTACCAGTGCAACGCCAAGGACATCGGCGAGCTGCCCGACGCGCAGGTGCCCTACGACCTGGCCATCCTGCGCGGCAGCCTGATCCACTTCACGCCCGAGGTGCTGGAGCAGGCCATGGCCTCGCTGTCGGCGCGCATGCGCACGGGCGGCACGGTCATCATTTCGGAGAGCCTCTACAAGGTGGACCTGGCGACCTACAAGTCGCACATCCCGGACAAGGTCGACCGCGCCGCGTCGGGCTACCGCAAGACGCCCGACGGCGTGAAGCAGGTGCTCGAGCGCCACGGCTTCGCGGTGCTCGACCAACGCGTGCTGCCGTCGAACGCGGAGGTGATCCGCTGGTACGGGCTGGTCAAGGACAACCTGGACGCGCACCACCCGACCAGCAAGACCGCCACGTTCACCGAGCTGCGCGACATTGCGGTGAGCTTCTCGGACGCATTGCTCAAGGACAAGGCCTCGTCGTTCAGCTTCATTGCGCGGCGGACCTGAGTCCCGCGCACCGACCCGACCCCACCCCGGGAAGACCTGAGTGAACCAAGAAGCTCCGTGGCAGGACGAGGCACGCGCGGTCCCGCGCACCGGCATCGAACCCGCCGGTGCCTTCGACGCGTGGATGCAGGGCACCACCCGCCGCATCGAAACGGCCCTCGGCCTGCACCTGCCGCCGCCCGACACCCGGCCCGCGCGCCTGCACGAGGCATTGCGCTATGCCGCGCTCGGCGGCGGCAAGCGCATCCGCCCCTTGTTGTGCCAGGCGGCGGGCGCCCTCGCCGAAGCGCCGCCCGATGCGCTCGACGCCACGGGCGCCGCCATCGAGATGGTCCACGTCTACTCGCTCGTGCACGACGACCTGCCCGCGATGGACGACGACGACCTGCGCCGCGGCAAGCCCACCGTGCATGTGGCCTACGACGAAGCCACCGCGATCCTCGTGGGCGACGCGCTGCAGGTGCAGGCCTTCTTCACGCTGAGCGAACTGCCGCTGCCGGCCGAGCGTCGCATCGCGCTGGTGCGCGAGCTGGCGCAGGCCGCCGGCTCTCGCCACCTCGTGGGCGGCCAGGCCATCGACCTGCAAAGCGCGGGCCGGTCGCTGAGCCAGCCGGCGCTCGAACAGATGCACCGCATGAAGACCGGCGCGCTGATCCGTGCGGCCGTGCGCATGGGCGCGCTGTGCGGCCTGGCCGACACGCCGGCCAACGCCGCGCTGTACCGCGCGCTCGACGACTACAGCAACGCCATCGGCCTGGCCTTTCAGGTGGTCGACGACATCCTCGACGCGACCGCCGACACGGCCACGCTGGGCAAGACCGCCGGCAAGGACGCCGACGACGACAAGCCGACCTGCGTGTCGATGCTCGGCCTGGCGGCCTCGCGCGCGCTGGCCGGCGAACTGCGCGAACGCGCCCACGCCGCGCTTGCACCGCTCGGGCCCGGGGCCCGGCGTCTCGGCCAGCTGGCCGACCTGGTCATCCAGCGCGCGCACTGAGCCGCCCGCGCACAGGTGCGTCCCCCCGCCTTCGAACAAGGAGCCTCGGCCATGACTGAACCCTCGACCCGCCTCATGACCGGCCCCCACGCCGGCGAGCACGCCCCGCGGCTCGTGAGTGCCCGCAAGCCGCTGCTGCACACGCGCAGCGCCTCGGGCGACACGCGCATGCCGCTGCCCTACACCAACGGATGGTTCGCCGTGTGCTTCAGCCACGAAGTCAGGCCGGGCGCATTGATCACCGTCCCGTTCATGGGACAGGACCTGGTCGTCTACCGCACGGCGTCGGGCCTGCTTCGCGTCATCGAGCCGTACTGCCCGCACCTGGGCGCCCACCTCGGGCACGGCGGCACGATCGACGGCGAGCACCTGACCTGCGCGTTCCACGGCCTGGTGTTCGGTCCCGATGGCGCGTGCGTGCGCGCCTGCCCGGGCCAGACCCCGCCGCGCACAGCGCTGACGAGCCGCTACGCCAAGGAAGCGAACGGCGTGGTCATGGTGTGGCGCCACAGCGAGGACATCCCGCCCGAATGGGACTTTCCGAGCCTCGACCTCGACGACCGCATCTACCCGCAGTACGGACAGCGGGAACTCGACGGCTACGGCGACGCCGTGGGAGAGAACAGCGTGGACATGATCCATTTCGGATCGCTCCACGGCCTCACCGAGGCCGCGATGACGCACGAGATGGAGCAGCACACGCTCACCGTCTCGATCAGCGCGCGCTGGAAGGGCAAGCGGCTGAACATGCGCCTGACCAACTTCGGCCTCGGGCACACCCGGGCGGAAAACGAGATGCCGGAGTTCGGCCTGCGGGTCACGACGCTGGTCTATGCCACGCCCATCGCACCGCTGCGCTGGACCTTCCGCTGGATCGACATCCCCAGCGTCGCGCGGTTCGACGGTTGGCCCTCGCCCGCCAGAAAGCTCGCCTACCGCGTGCTCAACCCCATGGCGCATCGCTGGCTGATCTCGTTCTCCAGCGAGGACATGCCGTTCTGGCGCACCCGCGCCTTCCTCAAGCGCCCCGCCCTCATGGCGGGCGACCGCTCCATCGCCGCCTTCCGCCGCTGGTCCGCGCAGTTCTATCCCGCCACCCCGCCCGGCGACGCGGACACCGAGCCGGTCCTGAGAGCGTCGGCGGAACGATGAACCACCCCCACCAGGAGCTCCCACCATGCGCGTCATCCTTGCCCAGCCCCGAGGCTTCTGCGCCGGCGTCGTGCGGGCCATCGACACGGTGGAGCACGCGCTGCGGCGCCACGGCACACCGGTGTACGTGCGCCACGAGATCGTCCACAACAAGCACGTCGTCGACGGCCTGAAGGCGCAGGGCGCGGTGTTCGTCGAAGAACTCGCCGAGGTGCCCACCGACGCGGTCGCGATCTTCAGCGCGCACGGCGTGAGCCGCGCGGTGGAAACAGAAGCCCGCGCGCGCGGCCTGCGCGCGATCGATGCCACCTGCCCGCTGGTCACCAAGGTGCACGAGCAGGGGCGCCGCTATGCCGCCAAGGGCTATGCGCTGATCCTCATCGGCCACGCCGGGCACCCCGAGGTGACCGGCACGCTGGGGCAGATTCCGGCGCCGGTCACGCTGGTGCAGACCGAGGCCGACGTGGACGCTCTGGTGCTCGATGCCGACGCGCCGCTGGCCTACATCACGCAGACCACGCTGTCGGTCGACGACACGCGCGGCATCATCGACGCGCTGCAGCGGCGCTTTCCGCAGATCGTCGGGCCCGACACGCGCGACATCTGCTACGCCACGCAGAACCGGCAGACGGCCGTGCGCGAACTGAGCCAGCAGGTCGACGTGGTGCTGGTGGTCGGCGCGCAGAACAGTTCCAACTCGCAGCGCCTGCGCGAGATCGCGGCGCAGGCCGGCGTGCGCAGCTACCTCATCGCGCAGGGCAGCGAGCTCAAGCCCGACTGGGTGCGCGACGCCGGCGCGGTGGGCGTCACCGCCGGCGCCTCGGCGCCCGAGACCATGGTGCAGGACGTGGTCGCCGCGCTGCGCCGCCTGGCCGAGGTGGAACTGCTGACGCTGCCCGGGCGCGAGGAGCACGTGGTGTTCCGGCTGCCGGCCGAACTCGCCGCGGAGGCCGCCGCCGCCGAGGTGGCCACGCCATGACGCCGGGTGCGCGCATCGCCGCGCCCGCGCACGCCCACCGTCAACGGAGAAGATGATGACGAGAACTGCAGCCCTCCCCCAGGCCACGGCCAGCGACGTCGCCCCGCCCGCATCCGGCGGCATGCCATCGAACAGGCGCAGCACCGTGGGTGAAACACGCGCACCGCTGCCCTACCCCGACGGCTGGTTCTCGGTCTGCTTCAGCCGGGACCTCCCACCGGGCACCGTGCGCACCGTGCCCTTCATGGGCCAGGACCTGGTGCTGTACCGGACGGCCGCGGGGCGCGCCTGCGCCATCGACCCCTACTGTCCGCACCTGGGAGCCCACCTCGGCGTGGGAGGCAAGGTGCAGGGCGAGGAACTGGTCTGCCCGTTCCATGGCCTGGCGTTCAGCCCCGAGGGCGGCTGCGTGCGCACCGGGCAGGGCACCACGCCTCCCGATGCATCGCTCACGCTGCGCTACACGAAGGAAGTCAACGGCGCGGTGATGGTGTGGGCGGACCACGAGAACCGGCCGCCGAACTGGGAGGTGCCCGAGCGCGACCTGAGCGCGTTCGCATCGCCGCCGCAGCACAGCAGCCACGAGATGCGCGGCTATCCCCAGGACACTGGCGAGAACAGCGTCGACCAGGTGCATTTCGGCTGGCTCCACGGACTGACGGACACCGCCGCGACCTACGAGGTGGGCGACTGCTGGATGGAAACGCTGCTGACCGCGCGCTGGCACGGGCAGCCGATGCGCATGCGCATGCGGCAGTTCGGCATGGGCCATGTGCAGGCGGAAAGCGAGATGTCCCGCATCGGTTTTCGCGTGATCACGATGCTGTACTCCACGCCCACCGCGCCCATGGAATGGACCATGAGCTGGATCGACACCTTTGAGCTCGCGCTCTTCGAACGCCTGCCCCGGCCGCTGCGACGGGCCGCCTATGCGCTGCTGGGTCCGGTGGCCAAGCGCTGGCTGGCCAGCTTTGCCCAGATCGACTTTCCGATCTGGAACGCCCGCGCCTTCCTCGGCCGTCCCAAGTTGCTCCGGGGCGATCGCGGGATTGCGGAGTTCCGGCGCTGGTCTGCCCGGTTCTATCCGCCGTCGTCCACCGACAAGCGCGTCTTTCCCATCCGCCCGGTGCCGCCGGTCTCGTCGGCGGCCTCGGGTGCGGGCGCAGCCGGTGCATCGGCAGAGCCCCTCGCGCCTGTTTCCTGACCCACGGCCCACCCCAAGACCACCGGAACCCCACCATGAACTACCCCGACCGCATCGTCTTTCCCGAAGTGAGCTTCCATATCCCGGAGATGTTCTGCAGCGTGCCCCCGAAGATCCACACCGACTACCCGGTGATCGACGAGCGCAATGCCGCCTGGGGCCGCGAGTTCCTGCCGTTTCCGGACGAAGCGACGCGGCTGAAATTCCTGCGCCTGCACCTTCCGATGTGGGATTGCCTGCTGTTTCCGATCGGCTCGGCCGACCGCATCTTCCTGACCTCGTGCGTGACGGGCCTCATCCTGGCCATCGACGACATGCCGCTGGGCCGGCACGCGGTGTGCGGCGACGGCGACGTCGCGCTGCTGGAAGGCCACCCGCTGGCACGCGCGGCCGCGGACATCTTCGGCCGGCTCAGGCAGTCCATGTCGCCGCAGGTCTACCGCCGCTATTGCCTGGAGTGGAAGGCCTGGTTCGACAGCGTGGAAGTGGAGGCCGGGCTGGTGGCCGAAGGCAAGGTGCTGCCGTACGACGAGTTTCTTGCGCTGCGCCATCCCAACACGGGGCTGCTGCCCTACTTCCCGGTCTCCGAGTTCATCTACGACCTGGACCTGACCGAGCTGCTGGCGCAGGACGCCGACCTGCAGCGCGCCATCCTGGCCACCAACGAGCACGTCGCGCTGGTCAACGACCTGCTCTCCCACCACAAGGAGCATGCCGTGGGCGTGACCCTCAACGCGATGGAAAGCCTGCGCATGGCGCACGGCCACAGCCCGCAGGAGGCCGCGGACATCCTCTGCCAGCGCATCCGCGAGGCCGACCGCACGCGCGTCGACGCCTGCGAGCTGCTGCGCCGCCGCTACGCCCATCGCCCCGACGCCGATCGCTTCGGCCTGTACCTGGACAGCTTCGGCCTGATGTGCGCCGGCAACCTGCGCTGGATCCTGGAGAACGACCGCTACGTGGACAGCCGCGGCAACGGCTGGGACTGGACGCGCTCGCGCCACGTCGTGCTCGACCGCCCGTAGCGCCAGGGTGCCGCCACGATGGACCAAGGAGCCTCGACCATGCCCGGATCATCAACGCGCGTCGGCAAGGCCACGCCATGAAACCGCCCGTCGCACGCCGCCTCTCGCGGCAGGTGCGCGTCGGCACCGTGCGCATCGGCGGCGACGCGCCCGTGGCCGTGCAGGCCATGACCAACACCGACACCGCCGACGCGGCCGCCACCGTGGCGCAGGTGGCGGCGCTCGCGCGCGCGGGGGCCGAGCTGGTGCGCCTCACGGTCAACAACGAAGAGGCCGCCGCGCAGGTGGCGCCGATCCGCGACGCGCTCGCGCGCCAGCAGGTGCACGTGCCGCTGGTGGGCGACTTCCACTTCAACGGCCACCGCCTGCTCGCGCAGTACCCCGACTGCGCGCAGGCGCTGGCCAAATACCGTATCAACCCCGGCAACGTCGGCCGGGGCGATAAGCGCGACGCGCAGTTCTGCCAGCTCATCGAGATCGCCTGCCGCCACGGCAAGCCGGTGCGCATCGGCGTGAACTGGGGCAGCCTCGACCCGGCGCTGCTGGCGCGCCTGATGGACGCGAACGCGCAGGCGGCGCAGCCGCAGCCCGCCGACGAGGTGATGCGCCAGGCGCTCATCGTCTCGGCGCTGGAGAACGCGGCGCGCGCCGAAGACGTCGGCCTGCCGCCCGATCGCATCGTGCTGTCGGCCAAGGTGAGCCAGGGGCAGGACCTGATCGCCGTGTACCGCGAGCTCGCCGCGCGCTGCGACTACCCGCTGCACCTGGGCCTGACCGAGGCCGGCATGGGCTCCAAGGGCATCGTGGCCTCGGCCACCGCGATGGGCGTGCTGCTGCAGCAGGGCATCGGCGACACGATCCGCGTGTCGCTCACGCCCGAGCCGAACGGCGACCGCACGCGCGAGGTGCTGGTGGCGCAGCAGATCCTGCAGTCGATGGGCCTGCGCGCCTTCACGCCCAGCGTGACGGCCTGCCCCGGCTGCGGGCGCACCACGAGCACCTTCTTCCAGTCGCTGGCCAGCCAGATCGAAGGCTGGCTGCACGCGCAGGCGCCGGCCTGGCGCGTGCGCTTCCCGGGCGTGGAAGACATGCACGTGGCCGTGATGGGCTGCGTGGTCAACGGCCCCGGCGAGAGCCGGCTCGCGCACCTGGGCATCTCGCTGCCGGGCTCGGGCGAGCAGCCGGTGGCGCCGGTCTACATCGACGGCGAACGCGCGCTGACGCTCAAGGGCGAGCACATCGCCGACGACTTCACGCGGCTGGTCGAGACCTACGTGGCCGCGCGCTACGGCGCCGACGCCGAGGCGAGCGAGCGGCTCGGTGCGTGGATGAAGCCGTCGTCGCGCGAGCGCGTCGTGCCGATCGCTGCCGTCTGAAGGCACCGCCATGGCCACGCAACGCCTCACCCTGCTCGGTGCCACCGGGTCGATCGGCGACAGCACGCTCGACCTCGTGGCGCGCCACCCCGACCGTTTCACGGTGCATGCGCTGACGGCGCACCGCAACCTCGACAAGCTCTTCACGCACTGCGTCGCCTTCCGCCCCGAAGTGGCGGTGGTCGGCGATGCGGCAGGCGCCGCGCAGTTGCAGGCGCGGCTGCGTACGGCCGGCCTGCGCACCGAGGTCATGCACGGCCCGCAGGCACTGTGCGAAGTGGCGCAATCGGCGGGTTGCGACACGGTGGTCGCAGCCATCGTCGGTGCGGCGGGGTTGCTATCGTCGCTGGCGGCGGCGCGCGCGGGCAAGAAGATCCTGCTGGCGAACAAGGAGGCGCTCGTGATGTCCGGTGCGCTGTTCATGCGCGCGGTGGCCACGCACGGCGCCACGCTGCTGCCGCTGGACAGCGAGCACAACGCGATCTTCCAGTGCCTGGCGGGCGCGCCGGCCGGCGGCGCGGGCGTGCAGCGGCTGGTGCTCACCGCGTCGGGCGGGCCGTTCCTGCACCGCCCGCTGGAGGCGCTGGACCGCGTCACGCCCGACGAGGCCTGCGCGCACCCGACCTGGCGCATGGGCCGCAAGATCTCGGTCGACTCCGCGACGATGATGAACAAGGGCCTCGAGACCATCGAGGCGCGCTGGCTGTTCGCGATGCCGCCCGAGCGCATCGAGGTCGTGATCCACCCGCAGAGCGTGATCCATTCGATGGTGGCCTATGCCGACCAGTCGGTGCTGGCGCAGCTGGGCCGCCCCGACATGCGCACGCCGATCGCGCACGCGCTGGCCTGGCCCGGGCGCATCGACTCGGGCGTGGCGCCGCTGGACTTCCTGCAGCTCGCCCATCTGAGCTTCGCAGCGCCCGAGCTGAAACGCTTTCCCTGCCTGCGCCTGGCGCTGGAGGTGCTGCGCGAGGGGTGCGCGGCCAGCGTGACGCTCAATGCGGCGAACGAAGTGGCGGTCGATGCGTTCCTGAACGGGCACCTGCGCTACACCGACATTGCGCACGTGGTGGAGGACTGCCTTCAACACACGCCCTCGTCCGCGCACGAGAACCTGGACGACATCGTCGCGGCCGACGCGCAGGCGCGCGTGCTGGCGGGTCAGGCGATCCAGCGTGCCGCGTTGCGGTCCCCATCGCCGGCAGTCCCGCTTTCCGGGTCGGTCACCTTGGCCGAAGGCACGGGCGCGCGGCTGTAGCGCGACAGCCACTTGGCCGCCACGGCCAGCGCCATCGGCGGTGGGGTTTCACGCACGGCGCGCGACGCGCCATGCGCCTCGTGCGCCGCGCCGGTCACCATGGCAGCGAGTAGGTCTTGGTGTTGGTGAAGCTCTTCATCGCTTCGAGCACGCCTTCCTTGTAGCCCAGGCCCGAGTCCTTGATGCCGCCGAAGGGCGTGAGCTCCAGCCGGTAGCCCGGCACCTCGCGCACGTTCACGCTGCCCACGTTCAGCTCGCGGATGAAGCGCGTGATGTAGTCCAGGCGGTTGGTGCAGATCGAGGACGACAGGCCGTAGGCCGTGCCGTTGGAGATGCGGATCGCCTCGTCGATGTTCTTGAAGCGGATGACCGGCGACACGGGGCCGAAGGTCTCGTGCTTGGCGACGGTCATCTCGGGGTCGACGTGGTCGAGCACGGTGGGCGAGTACAGCGCACCGCGGCGTTCGTTGCCGTACAGGAGCTTGGCGCCGGCGGCGATGGCTTCGTTGACCACGGCTTCGAACTGCTTCGCAGCGGCCTCATCGATCACGGTGCCCATGTCGGTGTCGGGGTCCATCGGGTCGCCGTACTTCAGTGCGCGGGTCTTCTCGACCAGCAGCTCGACGAAGCGGTCCGCGACAGCTTCGTGCACCAGCATCCGCTTCACCGCCGTGCAGCGCTGCCCCGAGTTCTTGTACGACCCGTTGGCAGCCAGCGTCGCAGCCTCCTCGATGTCCGCGTCTTCCATCACGATGATCGGGTCGTTGCCGCCCAGCTCCAGGATCTGGCGCTTGTAGGTGGCCTTGCCCGCGATGTACTTGCCGATGGGCACGCCGCCCGTGAAGGTGACAAGGTCGACGTCGGCATTGGTCAGCAGCTCGTCGGCGATCTCCTTGGGGTCGCCCGTGAGCACCGACAGCATCTGCGGCGGCAGCCCGGCCTCGTACAGGATGTCGGCCAGCAGGAAGGCCGTGAGCGGCGTCTTCTCGCTGGGCTTGAGCACGATGCGGTTGTTGGTCGCAATGGCCGGCGCCACCTTGTGGATCACCTGGTTCAGCGGATGGTTGAACGGCGTGATGGCGGTGATGGCGCCCAGGAGCGGCTCGCGCATCGTGTAGACCTTGCGGCTCTTGCCGTGGTGCGTGAGGTCGCAGGAGAACACCTGGCCGTCGTCCACCAGCGCCTGGTTGGCGGCGAACAGCAGCACGTCGGAGGCGCGGCCCACTTCGTACAGCGAGTCCTTGCGCGACAGGCCCGATTCGAGCGTGATGGTGCGCGACATCTCGTCCAGGCGCGAGGCGATGATCTCGCCGGCGCGCATGAGGATCTTGTAGCGCTCGTAGCGCGTGAGCGTGGGCTTGTAGTCGCGGGCGATGCGCAGGGCATGGCGCACGTCGTCCAGCGTGGCCTTGGGCACGGTGGCGATCACCTCGCCGGTGTACGGGTAGGTGACGTCGATGGTGCGGTCGCGGTGGACTTTCTCGCCGGCGATGCGCAGCGCTTCGCGGTACACGGTGCCGGGCTTCAGGGCGGCGTGGTCAGATGGGCTCATGGAATGCTCCGTCAAATGGGGTTCAAGCGGCCACGGGGCCTTGGGCGTGGTTCAGTGCGAGGTCGAGCGCGTCGAAGTTGCGCAGCCGGCGCGTGCTCGCCACGCCCGCGACGGGGCGGTTGCAGATCAGCGGCACCTTCTGCTCCGACACGCCGCCGTGCGAGCGCAGCGGCACTTCGAGCGCCGTGAGGTCGTGGCGCGTGGCCGAGGTGCCGATGACGGTGCTTTGCTCGCTGACGACCACGATGTCGCCGATGCGGTCCGGCGGCAGCTCGAAGCGCTGTGCGGCCTCCTTGCGCGAGAGCACGAGCTGCATGCCGGGGATGCGCTGGATGCGGTCGATCCAGCCGGGCACCTCGTCCTCGTTGGGCACATACACGGTGGCGAACGAGCCGAGCGCGCCGTGGTGCACCACGTACGGATCGGTGATCGGCAGGATCACGCGCGCGCGGTCCGGGCCGTACCAGCCGTCGAGCACGTCCTGCAGGTAGATCACGTTGGGCGAGCCGTCGGCGCCGTGCTTGTCGTTCATGCCGTGGTCGGCCGTGAGCACGATGGTGGCGCCCAGCGCGTCGAGCTGCGCGAGGTAGCCGTCCATCATCTGGTAGAAGGCATTCGCTGCGGGGCTGCCCGGCGCGGCCTTGTGCTGCACGTAGTCGGTGGTCGACAGGTACATCAGGTCAGGGCGGCGCGATTCCATGAGCTTCACGCCAGCCGCGAACACGAACTCCGACAGCTCCGCGCTGTACACCGAGGGCACGGGCATGCCGACCATATCGAGCACGTTGTCGATGCCGTTCTCTTCCATCGTCACCTGGTCCGACTTCTCGGACGAGAAGCAGATGCCCTTCATCTTGTGGCCCAGCAGCTTGCGCAGCTTGTCCTTGGCCGTGACCACCGCCAGCTTGGCGCCCGCATCTGCAAACGCAGCCAGCACGGTGCCGGCGCGCAGGTACTTGGGGTCGTTCATCATCACTTCCTGGCCCAGCTCGCGGTCGAAAAAGTAGTTGCCGCAGATGCCGTGCACCGCGGGCGGCGCGCCGGTCACGATCGACAGGTTGTTGGGGTTGGTGAACGAGGGCACGACGCAGTCGGCCAGCAGGTCGGCGCCGCCCTTGCGCATGGCCTCGAGGTACGGTGCCACGCCAGCGTCGATGGCCGCATCGAGGTACGCAGGCTCGCAGCCGTCGACACAGACGACGACGACCGGGCGGACCATCCAGCGGTAGCTGCGGCCGTTCACTTCGAGTCGATCGGATTTCATGAAGAGATGCTCCTTGGCAAGTTGGGTGTGTCGGTGCGCGGGCTTCAGCGGCGGATGAACAGCGCGATGAAGGCACTGATGAGGCAGCTGGCCGCGACGATGGGGAACACCACCGAGGTGCTGCCCGAGTGGTCCAGCATCCGGCCGATCAGCGGTTCGCCCAGGCCGGCCAGCAGGTACGAGAAGAAGTTCATGACACCGGTGGCGGTGCCGGCGCGCTTGGCGCCCACGAGGTCGGGGCACAGGGCCCAGAACGAAGAGGCCGGGCCGTAGACGAAGAAGCCCGCCAGGAACAGCAGCCCCAGGCCGAGGATGCTGGTGGGCAGCAGGTACATGCCCATCGAGGCGATGGCGCCCAGCAGCATGTACAGCACGATGGCCTTGTAGCGCTTGGAGCCGAACACCTTGTCGGAGATCCAGCCGTTGGTGAGCGCACCGAAGGCCATGCCCACGGGCAGCGCCACCGAGATCCAGGCCGGGTCGATCATGCCGTCGGCGGCCTTGGCCCAGTCCTTGCCCAGGAAGTGCACCGGCACCCAGACAATGAGGCCGTAGCGCGCGGCGTTCTGGAAGCCGATGGCCAGCGCGGCGATCATCAGCTTGGGGTTGCTGAGCACGGCCTTGTAGCGCAACCAGGAGCTTTCCTGCGGCTCGCCGTCGGCCACGCCGGCCTTGTCGGCCTCCTCCGGGTTGTTGTTGGCCACGCCGGTGTCGGGCGACTTGAAGCCCAGGTCTTCCGGCCGTTCGCGGGCGATCAGGTAGAAGGCGATGCCGCCCACCAGCATCAGCAGCACGGGGAGCCGGAAGATCCAGCGCCAGTCCAGGTGCAGCACGTTGACGACGATGATCGAGGTCACGAACGACAGCACCGAGGCGCAGCCGGCGGCGAACACGTAGAAGCCGTAGACCTTGCCGCGTTCGCCCGCGCCCCACCAGTTCGACAGCAGCCGGCTGCCCGGCGCCCAGCCCAGGGCCTGGAAGTAGCCGTTGATGCCCCACGGAATGGCCAGGCTCTTGAAGCCGACCGCGAAGCTCACGACCCAGTTGGCGGCGCACGAAAGGATGGCGCCGGCCGTCATCACGCGGCGCCCGCCGAACTTGTCGCCCAGGTTGCCGTTGATGGCCTGCCCGACGGCATAGCACCACAGCAGCGAGGTCGAGGCCCAGCCCAGCATCTCCTTGGAGAGGCCGAACTCCTTCTGGATGCCCGGGATGGCGAAGCCGAAGGTCTGGCGCCCCGTGTAGAAGAAGAAGTAGCAGAACATGGCCGCCAGCAGCATCCGCCACTGCGCCTTGCGGAACGAGTTGTCGAGGGGGCGTGCGTAGGTGCCCGCCTGCAGGATGGGATTGGCCGCTTGCATGGTATGTCTCCTTGTCTTGACGGGCGTGGGGCCCGTGGGGCCGGCTCGATGGCCGGCATGCTGTCTGTCGTGTCTGGCTGTCTCTGTCTTTTCTCGCTGCGCAGTCCCTGCCTGTCAGGCCAACGCCGCCGCGCCGATGAAGTTCTTGCCGCGCGCCCCGTCCATGGCGCGCGCGATCATGGCCGCCGCTTCGCTGTCCGCCACGCCATAGTCGGCAAACTCGGTCTTCACGCCAAGCCCCTGCAGGAAAGCCCGCAGTCGCTGCGTGGCGGTCGCCAGGTCGGTGCCGAACAGCAGCTGCAGTGTCCGGTCGCGGTCGGGCGAGCGGGCCCAGGCTTTCTCCAGCACCAGGGGCAGCGTGAACGAGCACGCGATGCCGTGGGCCAGGCCGTGGCGCAGCGTCATCTCGTAGGAGATGGAATGCGCCAGCGCCGTCTTGGTGTTGGAAAACGCCATGCCGGCCTTCAGCGCGGCCAGCGCCATGCGCTCGCGCAGGTCGAGGTTGCCCAGGTCTTTCAGCAGCGCCGGCAGGCAGTCGAAGATGTCGCGCACGGCCGAGACGGCGAAGGTGTCGGAGACCGGGTTGGCGTTGACGTTCCAGATCGCTTCCAGCGCATGCGAGAGCGCATCGAGCCCCGTCGACACCGTGGTGCCCGCTGGCACCGAGAGCATGAGCTCGGGGTCGACGATGGCGGCCTCGGGCCAGGTGGCGTCCAGGTGCAGCGAGTATTTCTTCTGGTTGCCGGCGTCCCAGATGGTGGCCCAGGGCGTTACTTCGCTGCCGGTGCCGGCGGTGGTCGGCACGGCGATCAGCGGCTTGACGCTGGCGGGCACGAAGGGCTTGCCGGTGGCCAGCAGCGCGACGAGCTCGTCGAACTGGCCGTTGGCCGTGCCCACCATCAGCGCCTTGGCCGTGTCGATGGCGCTGCCGCCGCCCACCGCCACGATGGCGTCGCAGGGCGCGTCCGATTGCCAGAAGGTGTTGTACAGGTCGCGCAGGTGGGCGACGTCGGGGTTGGGACGCACGTCGTCGATCACGGTGACGAGCGCGTCGCCCAGCAGCGCCTGCAGGCGATCGACCAGGCCGAGGCCGCGGGCCTCGGGGAAGGTAACGAGCGCGACGCGGCGCCCCGCCAAGAGCGAGGGCAGCCGTGCGAGGCTGCCTCGCCCGGAATGAATGGACACGGGGTTGCGGTAGGCGTGGGGCATGTTTTTGTCTCCGGTTTCTGTCTGGGCCGCAGTGTCGAAGCGGCGCACCGGGGCGTCCAATCGCATTTCGCGCGTGCAACCCGTCCAAAACCGATGGATGCCTTCGGGAAAGCCTGCATAGGCGCCAGCGCCGCATCTGAGGGAGGCTCGGCGCACGCCCCTCACGATCGCCCCATGTTTCACCAGTACTACAAGTGGATCCGCTGCTTCCACGCCGTCGCCAAGACCGGCGGCTTCACCACGGCCGCGCGCTACCTGCACATCGGCCAGCCCACCGTGACCGACCAGGTCAAGGCGCTGGAAGAGCGCTTCAACGTCGAGCTGTTCCTGCGCAGCGGGCGCGCCGTGCGGCTCACGGCCGCGGGTGAGCAGCTGTATGCGATCACGCAGGGCCTGTTCGGGCAGGAGGAAGAGGCGATGCAGTTCCTGCAGCGCGCCCACAAGCTGCGCACGGGGCTGGTGCGCGTGGGCGCGGTGTCGCCACCCATCGCGCTGGAGCTGGCGCGCAGCTTCAAGCGCAGCCACGCCGGGCTCGACCTGACGGTGTCGATCGGCTCCGAGGCCTCCACGCTCGGCGGGCTGCAGGACTTCGACATCGACGTGGGCATCCTCGTGGAGCCGCCCGAGATCGAGGGCCTGCACCAGGTGCCGTACCGCGTGGAGCGCATCGTGGCCGTGGTGCCCGCGAAGCACCCGTGGGCGAAGAAACGCACCATCGCCACGCGCGACATCGCGGGCGAGCCGGTGATCCTGCGCGAGCCCGGCTCCAAGACGCGCCACCGCGTGGAGCGCGCCTGCGCGCAGCAGGGCGTGCAGATGAATTGCGTGATGGAGATCAACAGCCGCGAGGCCATCCTGCACGCCGTGGCCAACGGCATGGGCGTGGGCTTCGTGACGCAGATCGAGTGCATTCCGCTGCCCGGCCTGAAGATGGTGGAGATCGACGACGACGAGCTCTCGATCAGCTACTCGCTGTGCTGCCTGGCGGTGCGCAAGGACCGGCCGCTGATCCGCGCGCTGTTCGAGGTGGCGCAGCGGGGCGACGACACGGCCGGCTGATCGGGTTTCGTCGCGGGCGGCACACCCCGCGGCGGGCTTCTTCGCTATCCTGCCGTCTGGCCCCAGACGAAGGATCGACCTTGAACTTGCACCCCGCCCTCCAGGACGCCGCCGCGCGCGACTTCGGCACCCTTGCCGACCTGGTCCGCCTCCACGCCCAGCACACCCCCGAGCGCCCCGCGCTGGCCGATGCCCAGCAGACGCTGGACTACCGCGCGCTCGACGCGCTCATGGACCGCATCGCCGCCGCCCTGCAGCGCGACGGCCTGCGCGCCGGCGACGCCATCGCGGTCTGCGCCGCCTCGTCGGTGCCCTACGCCGCCGTGTTCCTGGGCGCACTGCGCGCGGGCGTGGCGGTGGCCCCGCTGGCCCCCGGCTCGGCGCCCGCCAGCCTGGCGCGCATGATCACCGACGCCGACGCGCGCCTGCTGTTCACCGACGCCTCGGCCGTCGAGGTGGTCGGCGCCGCGCAGGCCACCGGCCTGCCGCACATCGCGCTCGACGGCTCCGACGTCGGCCGCGCCCTCGACGACTGGCTCGCGGCGCCCGGCGCGAAGCCGGAGCCCGTCGAGGTGCAGCCCGGCTGGGCCTTCAACATCATCTATTCGTCGGGCACCACCGGCGAGCCCAAGGGCATCGTGCAGGGCCACGGCATGCGCTGGTCGCACATCCAGCGCGGCGCCAAGTACGAGTACGGGCCCGAGACGGTCACGCTGCTGTCGACGCCGCTGTACTCCAACACCACGCTGGTCGTGTTCTTCCCCACCCTCGCCTTCGGCGGCTGCGTGGTGCTCATGCCCAAGTTCGACGCGCTGGGCTACCTGCAGCTGGCCGAAAAACACCGCGTGACGCACACCATGCTCGTGCCGGTGCAGTACCAGCGCCTGATGGCACACCCGCGCTTCGACGCGCACGACCTCTCGACCTTCCGCCACAAGTTCAGCACCAGCGCGCCCTTCAACGCGGCGCTCAAGGCCGACGTGCTCAAGCGCTGGCCGGGCGGGCTGGTCGAGTTCTACGGCATGACCGAAGGCGGCGGCACCTGCATCCTGGAAGCGCACCTGAACCCGACCAAGCTGCACACCGTGGGCCAGCCCGCGCCGGGCAGCGACATCCGCCTGATCGACGAGGAAGGCAACGAGCTGCCGCGCGGCGACACCGAGGTGGCCGGCGAGGTGGTGGGCCATTCGGCCGGCATGATGACCGGCTACCACCGCCAGCCCGCGAAGACGCGCGAGGCCGAGTGGTTCGACGCCACCGGCAAGCGCTTCATCCGCACCGGCGACGTGGGCCGCTTCGACGCCGACGGCTTCCTCACGCTGTTCGACCGCAAGAAGGACATGATCATCAGCGGCGGCTTCAACATCTACCCCAGCGACCTCGAAAGCGTGCTGCGCGGCCATGCGGCGGTGGCCGACGTGGCGGTGGTCGGCGTGCCGTCCGAGCAGTGGGGCGAGACGCCCGTGGCCTTCGTGGTGCGCCGGGAAGGCGACACCACCACCGAAGAGGCGCTGCTGCAGTGGGCCAACGCCCAGGTCGGCAAGACCCAGCGGCTGGCGCGCCTGCGCTTCATCGACGAGCTGCCACGCAGCGCGATCGGCAAGGTGCTCAAGCGCGAACTGCGCGACCTGAGTGCCTGAGTGACCGCCGCAAGCACCAACACCGCCCCGCCCGAACACGGCGGCGGCAACGGCCTGCTGTGGGTGCTCGTGGCCGTCGCGGTCGTGTTCGCCTTCGTGCGCCCGCGCGCGCCGATGGACTGGCTGCGGCTGGTCGACTGGCAAACGGTGGGCGCGCTCGCGGGCCTGCTCGCCATCACGCAGGGCGTGGAGAAGAGCGGCATGCTGCAGGCCGCCGCGCGGCGCCTGCTGGCCCACACGCACAGCCAGCGCGGCCTGGCGATGGCGCTCACGGCCACGGCCGCGCTGCTGTCGGCGCTGGTGACCAACGACGTGAGCCTGTTCCTGCTGGTGCCGCTCACGCGCGTGCTGGCCGTGCAGGCGCACCTGCCGCTGGCGCGGCTGGTGGTGCTGCAGGCGCTGGCCGTGAACGCGGGCTCGGCGCTCACGCCCATCGGCAACCCGCAGAACCTGTACCTGTGGCACCGCTCGGGCGAGAGCTTCTTCGGCTTCATGGCCATGATGGGCCCGACCGTGGCGATCATGCTGTTCTGGCTCTTCGTGGCCGTGTGGTGGCTGGTGCCGCGCACGCCCATCGCGCTGCGCGAGGAGACCGAGGCCGCGCCCGTGCAGCCGCGCCTGCTGGCGCTGGCCGGCGTGCTGTTCGTCGGCTTCGTGGTCGCGCTCGACCGCCACTGGCTGCTGCCCGGCCTGGGCGCGGTGTTCGGCGTGCTGCTGCTCACCTACCCGCGCGTGCTGCGCGGCATCGACTGGGCCTTGCTGGCGATCATCGCCCTGATGTTCGTCGACCTGCGCCAGGCCGCCGAGCTGCCCGCCATCGCGGCGCTGCTGGGCCACTGGCCCATCGGCGAAGGCTGGCGCGCCTACCTCGCGGCCATTGCGGCCTCGCAGGTCATCAGCAACGTGCCGGCGGCGATCCTGCTCGACCGCTACGTGCACGACCTGCCCGCGCTGGCGGCCGGCGTGAGCGTGGGCGGCTTCGGCTGCGTGCTGGGCTCGCTGGCCAACCTCATCGCGCTGCGGCTGGCCAAGCTGCCGCACGGACTGCGCGAGTTCCACCGCATCAGCATTCCCTTCCTGCTGGTGTGCGCGGCCTCGGCGCTGCTGCTGCGGCTGGGGTGATGACAGGCGGCGGGGCGGCGCGGACAATCGCTCCCGCCATGCACACGCCCGCCCCCGTCCTCTCGCTGCGCGACTACACACAGTCTCGCGGCAGCCACGCGCACGACCACTTCCAGGTGCTGCTCGGGCTCGACGGCGTGCTCGAGATCGAAGTCGAAGGCCGCGGCTCGGGCATCGGCACGGGCCAGGCCCAGGTGGTCGCGCCCGGCGACCGGCACGACTTCGAGGCCCGGCGCGGCGGCAGCGTCTGCCTCGTGCTCGACACCCCGCACGCCCCGTGGGCGCGCTGCGTCGAACAGCCGCCGTCTGACGCACCCCGGCTGCATGCGCTGGCCCGCTACCTCGCGCACTGCCTGCAGCAGCCGCAGCACGCGGCGCTCGCCCTGCAGCAGGGCCCGGCGCTGCTGCTCGAGGCCTGGGGCGCCGCGCCCTCGGTCGCCGACACGCGCCGCCGCCGCATCGACTGGCCGACCCTCGCGGCCTGGGCGCAGGCGAACTGGCACCGGCCGCTGGGCGTGGCCGACCTGGCCGAGGTCGCCTGCCTGAGCCCCAGCCAGTTCGCGCAGCGCTGCCGCGAGGAACAGGGCCAGAGCGCGATGCTGTGGCTCCGCACGCTGCGGCTGGCCCATGCGCGCGAACTGCGGCTCGAAGGCCTGAGCGTGGCCGAGACGGCGCGCCGCACGGGCTACCGGTCGCCATCGGCGCTCACGGCCGCGCTGCGCCGCTGACTCCGTCGTTGCGCGACGACGCACCGTCGGGCCGCGACGAACGCGGCGCGTAGCCTCGGCGTCCATGCCCGCCACCTTCTACGCCCTGCTCGCCATCGCGCTGTGGGCCACGCTCGCCACCTTCGGCACCGCGCTGTCGCACCTGCCGCCCTTCCTCCTGACCGGGCTGGCGCTGATCGTCGGCAGCGTGCCGAGCTGGCCGCTGGTGCTGCGCGACCGCCGCGCCTGGCGCGTGCCACCGCGCACGCTGGCGCTCGGGGTGTACGGGCTCTTCGGCTTTCACTTTCTGCTGTTCATCGCGCTGCGGCATGCGCCGCCGGTCGAGGCCAACCTCGTGAACTACCTCTGGCCGCTGCTGATGGTGGTGCTGGCGCCGGTTTTGCTGCCGGGCGTGTCGCTGCGCCCGCTGCACGTGGTGGCGGCGCTGCTGGGCTTCGCAGGCGCGGCCATCGCGATCCTCGGTGCGCGCGGCGGCAGCGCGGCGCTTCCCGGCGCGCCCGCCACCTACTGGGGCTTCCTGCCGGCGGCCGGCTCGGCCTTCATCTGGGCCAGCTACTCGCTGTGGACCCAGCGCGTCACGCCCTTCCCGACCTCGGCCATTGGTCTCTTCGGGCTGGTGTCGGGCGCGCTCTCGCTGGCCTGCCATGCGCTGCTGGAGCCGGCGGTGGCGCTGTCGGCCAAGGACGGGCTGCTGGTCGCGCTGTGCGGCCTGGGCCCCTTGGGTGCGGCCTTCTTCGTGTGGGACATGGCGCTCAAGCGCGGCGACGCGCGGCAGATCGGCATCCTGAGCTACCTCACGCCGCTGGCCTCCACGGCACTGCTGCTGGCCGTGACCGGCCGGGCGCTCACGGCCAGCATCGCGCTGGCGGCGGCGCTGATCATCTCGGCCGCGGTGATGGGCACGCGTGCGAAATGAGACAAATCAGGGCGATGCCCGACAGAGCTTGTCGTTTTTTGTGGCTAGAGTGGAGGCTCAGGAAAAAGGAGTCACCCCCATGGATCAGAAGAACAACAAGACCGAGGATTTCGAGATCACGCCCAAGCTGGTGTTCGACATGAACCTGGCGCTGTACCTCGACCTGGTGGCCGCGCTGGAGGGCGCGGGCGCCGTCACCTACCGGCAGATGGCGGCGCGGGTCCTGAACATCAGCATGGACGCCCGCACCGACGGCGACACCAACCTGTCGACCGTGCTCGAAGGCATCGCCCAGGGCTTCGCAGGCCACGGCGACGGCCTCTCGATCGAACTGCTGAAGGCCGCGCGCGGCCTGCGGGAGGACGATGCGATGGGCGACATTCCGATGCGGCCCACCGACGATTGAGGTTCGGGGCGCCGCGGCGCCCCTTTGGTTATTCCTCGGCGACCTGCAGCACCAGCTTGCCGAAGTTCTCCCCCGCGAACAGCTTGTTCAGCGACTCGGGGAAGGTGTCGAGGCCCTTCACGACGTCTTCCTTGCTCTTCATGCGGCCGTCCTTCAGGTAGCCGGCCATCTCGGCGATCGCGATCGGGTAACGGTCGGCGTAGTCGAACACCACGATGCCTTCCATGCGCGCGCGGTTCACGAGCAGGCTCAGGTAGTTCTTCGGGCCGGCGGCCGGCATGCTGTTGGCGTTGTTGTACTGGCTGATGGCGCCGCAGATGATCACGCGGGCCTTGCGCGCCAGGCGTGCCAGCACGGCGTCGAGGATGTCGCCGCCGACGTTGTCGAAGTAGATGTCCACGCCCTTCGGGCAGTGGGTCTTGAGGCCTTCGCGCACCGCGCCCGCGCCGGCCTTGTAGTCGATGCAGGCGTCGAAGCCCAGCTCTTTCACCACCCAGTCGCACTTGGCGGCGCCGCCGGCGATGCCGACCACGCGGCAGCCCTTGATCTTGGCCAGCTGGCCCACGGTCTGGCCCACGGCGCCGGCCGCGCCGGAGACGACGACGGTTTCGCTTGCCTGGGGCATGCCCACGTCCATCAGGCCGAAGTAGCCGGTCATGCCGGGCATGCCCAGCACGTTGAGCCACTGGGTGATGGTGCCCACGCGCAGGTCGACCTTCACGAGGCCGTTGCGCTTGATCTGGTCCTGCGGGATCAGTATGTATTCCTGTACGCCGAGCGTGCCGTACACGGTGTCGCCCACCGCGAACTGCGGGTTCTTCGAGGCCACCACGCGGCCGATGCCGCCGGCGCGCATCACCTCGTCGATGGCGACGGGCGGGATGTAGCTCTTGGCGTCGTTGAGCCAGCCGCGCATGGCGGGGTCGAGCGACAGCGACAGCGTCTTGACCAGCACGCCGCCCTCGTCGGGCTGGGCCACGGGCTCGGTGCTGAAGCGCCAGTGCTCGCGCGTGGCCGTGCCCTCGGGGCGCTTGGCAAGACGGACCTGGTGGTTGGTGAGGGCGCTGCTCATGGTGTCTCCTTGATGGGTGAATGTGCCGGGCATCGGCGACGCAGCCGCATCGTAGTCGCGGGCCAAGACCCCGCGCGTAGCGCAGGCGACAGCCCGCGCGCCCCCTCCGGGCGCCCTGCTATGGAAGCAGGAGCAGCCCGTACGCCGCCGCCGTGGCGACGCCCAGCACCGAGGCCACGGCGCCGACGCGCCGCGCCCAGCCGGGCCGGTAGCTCACGAGGCCGACCACCACGAGCGCGGCGGCCGTGAGGGCGCCCAGCCACAGCACCCAGCCCATGGCCAGCCCGCGCAGCCGGAGTGCTGCGACCAGCGAGAGGAGCAGCAGCGCCGCGCCGCCCAGCTGCTGCCAGGGCCGCGACGGGCCCGGCGTGCGGCCGCGCCCGTGGGCGTCTTCGTAGTGCCGGTCCATCGCCAGGCTCAGCGTGACGAAGCCGCCGAGCGCCGACGCGAACAGGGCGCACACCAGCGCGAAGGTGCTCATGGGCAGCACCCCTGCGCCGGAAGCCCCGCCCTCACCGGACGACGAAGCTCAACGTGGCGACGTGGCGCGTCTGCGTGTAGGGCTTGCCGTCCCAGCTGCCCTTGCCGTCCTTGTCGGTGTGGTTCACCTCGACCACGTACTGGCCGGGCCAGGGCGTCTGCAGCGTGACCTGGCCGGCGTCGTCGGTGGTGAACTTCTTCTCCCACTTGGGCGGGCCGAACACGACCACCTCGGCCTTGGGCAGCGGCTTGCCCGCCAGCAGCAGCGTGAAGCTGTTGCTGTTGGCGGCCTGCGGCACGAGCTCGAGCGTGTGGCGCGCGACGGTTTCGGTGCGGCCGGTGCGCGCCTGGTACAGGCTCGCCACGCCCTTGTCGCTGACGTAGGCGCCCACGAGGCGCGCGTCGCCGCTGGCGTCGGCCTTGACCACGAAGTGGTCGGCATGGCGCGTGGCGGGCGTCTCTTTGCCGTCGGCGGCGATGCCGCGCGGCGCGCTGACCAGCTTCAGGTGACCGGCCTCGGTCTCGCGCAGGTCGTCGGCCCATTCGCCGAAGTAGGCCTTGGCCTCGCCGCCTGCGGCGGGTTCGAGCCAGACGAAGTGGGCGTGCGCGGCGCCCGAGAAAACGAACGCGGCCGCCGCGAGGGTGGCAAGGGAGAACAGGGGTTTCTTCATGGTCGATGCTCCAGGTGGTAGTGATGGCATGGTTGAGACGGAATGGAAGACGGCTTGTTCAGAACTTGGCGCGCAGGGTCAGGCTCACGTTGCGCGGCTCGCCCCAGAACACGCTGTCGTAGAAGCCCACGTTGCGGTAGTACTTCTTGTCGAAGACGTTGCGGATGTTCAGCTGCGCCGTGACGTTCTTGTTGATCTCGTAGCTGGCCATGAGGCTGAAGACCGCGTACGCCTTCTGCGAGATGCGCGGCAGCGGGTCCTTCATGCTGAAGAGCGGCGGCTGGCCATACCACGACTCGCCGTAGATGCCGCTTTGCGCCGTCATGTCGCCGCCGACCTTCAGGCCGCGCCAGGCGCCGCCGAAGCGATAGGCGGTCGACAGGCGCAGCAGGTGCTTGGGCTGGTTGGGCACGGCACGCGCGCCCTTGGCGGTCTTGGCATCCAGGTAGGTGTAGCCGGCGGCCACGTTCCAATCGGGCGTGATCTGGCCCGACACGTCGAACTCGAGGCCGCGCGCGGTCACGCCGTCGCCGCTGGCCACGTAGGCCTGGCCGCCGTCGGGCAGGCGAAAGCCCGCGGGCACGCTGCGGTCGAGCTCGGCCAGGTTCTTCTTCTTGACCTGGAACACGGCCGCCGACGCATTGAGCGCACCGCCGAAGTACTCGCCCTTCAGGCCCAGCTCGGCGCTGGTGCCGGTCTCGGGCGTGAGGTACTGGTCGTTGCGGTCCTTCGAGGTCTGCGGACGGAACAGCGTGGTGTAGCTGGCGTACAGCGAGTGGCGCTTGTCCAGGTCGTAGACCACACCGACATACGGCGTGACCTCGTCCTTCGACTCCGACTTGCCCGTGGTGCGCGTGTACTGCTGCGCCGTGTTGTAGGCGTGCGTGTAGCTGCGGTAGTTGCTCACGCGCGCGCCGACGATCACGCTCAGCGGGTCGGTGAGGCTGAAGCGGCCCGCCACGTAGCCACCGTTGAGCTGCGTGAAGCCCACGCTCTTGGAGCCGTCGGCCAGGAAGATCGGGCGCGGGATGTTGCCGGTCCACGTGCGGTAGTCGGGAATCTCCGCCGGGTACGGCACGATCGAGCGGCCACCCGGCGACGTGTAGGTCTGGTTGCCGCCGTTCCATCCGGCGATGAAGGTGTGACGCCGCCCGAACAGGCTGAAGGGGCCGGTGGCATAGAGGTCGAAGTTGTCGTTGACGTACTTGCCTTCGCCGTAGTTGCCGGTCCACAGCGACATGCCCTGGCCCGTGAAGCGGTTGGGATAGCCGGCGCCGCCGTAGGCCACGGTGGTGTTGTTGGCGCTGGTGGTGCGCGCATAGCCCAGGTGCACCTTCCAGTCGTTGTCGAAACGGTGCTGCAGCGAGACGAAGGTCGTGTGCTGCTTGTTGGCCCAGGTGCTCCAGGGCGTGCTCAGGCTGGTGTTGCGCGGCAGGTTGGCGAGCGAACCGTCGTGGTTCCAGTACGGAATGGCGCCCCAGGTCGCGCCCGTGGGCTTGTTGTCCTGGAAGTCGATGCCGGCGGTGAGCAAGGTGGAGCGCGTGAGGTCGGCCTCGACGATCACCATGCCCACGGTCTTGCGCTCGTGGTACATGTCCATGTGCGAGTCGCGGTCCTGCCAGGCCAGCGCGGTGCGCGCGCGGATGCGGCCGTCGGCGGTGAGCGGCACCGACAGGTCGACCTCGGCGCGCTTGTGGTTCCAGCGCCCGTAGCTGAGCGAGGCGCTGCCCTGGAACTCGCGCGTGGGGCGCTTGCGCACCGAGTTGATGGTGGCCGACGGATCGCCCGTGCCGCCCATGAGGCCGGTGGCGCCGCGGATGACCTCGATGCGGTCGTACAGCACGGTGTCGGACAGCGGCGAATTCGGGCCACGCGGCATGCCGTCGATCTGGAAGTTGTTGATCGAGAAGCCGCGCGCCGAGTAGTTCACGCGCTCGCTGTCGGCCTGCCCGACCATGATGCCGGTGGTCTGGCCCAGCACGTCGTCGATGCGGGCGCTGCCCAGGTCGTCCATGCGCTCGCGCGTGATCACGGTCACCGACTGCGGCGTCTCGCGGATCGACAGGTCCATGCGCGTCGCGGTGGACGCCTGCTCGGCGGTGTAGGAGCGGCTGCCCTCGGTGCGGCCGCTGCGGTCGCCCGAGACGGTGACCTCGGACAGCGCCGCGCCGCTGGCGGCGGGCTGTTGTTGCTGCTGCGCGCTGACGACGCCGCAGCAAAGCAGGGCGACAAGGGCCACGGGAGACCGCCGGAAGCGGGCGCGTGAAAACGAATGCTGGTTCATGGCATGAAGAAAGGGGGCGACCCGACCCTGGATGTCGGCAACGCCCGTTGGCAAGAGATGGCTAGCGACGCACCCGCCCGCGAAGGGGTCGGCAGCGACCTGGCTGCGGAGAAAAAACGCGGTGCGTCAGTAGGTGCCGCGCAAGGTCACGAGCAGGTGGCGCGGGGCGCCGTAGAAGCTGCTGCTGGTGCTGGTGCGGTAGCGCGTGTCGAAGACGTTGTTCAGCGCCACCGACACGGCGAGGTGCTTGTTGATCGGGTAGCGCGCCATGAGGTCGAGCGTGGTGTAGGCCCGCTGCGTGAAGCGCGCATGGCCCGAGGGACCCAGGCCCGTGCTGTAGGTGTCGCTCTGCCAGTTCAGGCCGCCACCCACGGTGAGGCCGTTGCCGATGCTCGCGATGCGGTAGCTGGTGAAGAGCTTCAACAGGTTCTTCGGCACCTGCGTGTTCAGCCGGCGGCCGGCCGCGTCGCGCGCCACGCTGTGCGCAAAGCCGCCGCCGACCTGCCAGCCGGGCAGCAGCTCGCCGGCCACTTCGAATTCGTAGCCGCGCGTGGTCGTGCCCTTGGCGGCGCGGTAGGCGGCCGAGCCGTCGGGCGCAAACTCGTTGTCCAGGCGCACGGCGAGGTTGTCCTGCTTCACCTGGAACACGGCGGCGCTGAGGTTGAGTCGGTCGTTGTGGAACGCGCCCTTCACGCCCGCTTCGTAGGCGTGTCCCTCGAGCGGATCGAGGTAGGTGCCGCTGCGGTCCTTGCTGGCCTGCGGCTTGAAGATGCTGGTGTAGCTGGCGTAGGCCGACCAGTGCTTGTCGAGGTCGACCACCACGCCCGCGTACGGCGTGACGACGCCCTTCTCGCTGCGCGTGGTGAGGGTGGCGGCGCGCTGCAGGGGGACGGTGCGCGTCACGTCTTTCCAGTCGCTCGCGCGCGCGCCGACGATGACCGAGAGCGCATCGGTCGGCCGCAGCCGCACCGTGGCATAGGCGCCCGACTGGCGCGTGGCGGTTTCCTGGCGGCCGGTCACGGGCTGCTGCGGCTGGGCCGGCAGGTCGCCGGTCCAGCTGTTGAAGTTCGCGATCCACGGATCGAAGCCCGCCACGTTCCAGCCCGCGTACAGCGGCGCGTCGCTGTGCGTGCGCGAGGCGTTGTAGCCCAGCACCAGCTCATGGCGCCGGCCGAAGAGTTCGAAGGGGCCGCTGGCGTAAAGGTCGAATGCGTTCTGCACCGGCACCGCGTTCCAGCGGTTCGTCCACAGGCCGAGCCCCGCACCGGTCGCGCGGTCCATGTAGCCGCGCAGCGCGTAGCCGATGACGTCGTCGTAGGCGCGGCGCGAGCGGTTGAAGGCCGCGTGCACGGCCCAGCCGTTGTCGAAGCGGTGGTCGAGCGCGGCGAAATACTGGCGCTGGTCCTGGTACGAGTGGGCCCAGCGCGCGGCGGCGCTGCGCGAGCGGCCGTAGTCGGCCTCGGTGCCGTCGCTGAAATGCAGCGGCAAGCCGGCGCGCGCCACGCCGTCGTTGTCGTGGCGTTGCAGCTCGAAGCCGGCACTCAGCCGCGTGCTGCGCGCGAGGTCGGCTTCGACGATGCCGTAGAACAGGCGCTTCTTCTCGTGGTGGCGCTCGATCCACGAATCGCCGTCTTGTACAGCCGCGACCACGCGCGCGCGCACGCGGCCGTCGGCGGTGACGGGCCCGCCGATGTCGAGCTCGGCGCGCTGCCGATTCCAGGTGCCTGCGCTGAACGAGGCGCTGGCCTGCAGCGCGTTGCCGGGGCGCTTGCGCACGAGGTTGACGGTGGCCGCGGGCGTGCCCACGCCGTTGAGCAGACCGGTGGCGCCGCGCACCACCTCGACGCGGTCGTAGAAAGCCAGGTCACCCGTCTGCAGCAACCAGGTGCCGGCCTGCGGGATGCCGTCGACCTGGTAGTTCTCGACCTCGAAGCCGCGCGCATAGACGGCGTTGGCGTCGGTGCCGGCGTTGCCGCTCTGCACGAAGCTCAGGCCGGGCGCCTGGCGCAGCACGTCGCTGATCTGGCCCAGGCCCTGGTCGTCGATGCGGTCGCGCGTGAGCACGCTGACCGACTGCGGCGTTTCGCGCAAGCTGAGCTCGAGCCGCGTCGCGGTGCCGATCGCGCCGTCGGTGGTGTAGGAGCCGGTGCCTTCGGTGACGGTGCCGGTGTCGCGCCCGCCAATGACCGTGACCTCGCTGAGCGCGCCGCCCGCAGCGGGCGCTTCGGCCTGCGGTTTCGGACCCGGCGGGCGCTGCGCCGCGACGCGCAGCGCGTAGCCGCCCGAAGCACCGCGCACCGCTTCGAGGCCGCTGCCTTCGAGCAGCTGCAGCAGCGCCTCGCGCGCCGTGTAGCGGCCCTGCAGCGCGGGCGCGCGCTTGCCGCGCACCACCTCGGCATCGACGCCGAGCAGCAGCCCCGTGCGCACGGCGAGCGCGGTCAATGCGCTGCTCAGCGGCTGCGCGGGCTGGTGCCACTCGAAGGCCGCATCGGCGGCGGGCGCTTGCGCGGCAGCCGGCGCGGTGAGCAGCACCAGGCTCGCCAGCGCGAAGGCGCGGCGCAGGCGATGCCAGCGCTGCGCGGTCTCGGTCGGGTCTGCGGGTCCTGTCATGGTGTGGTGAATCTCTTTTCACCACCTATGACAAGCGGGCACGGGAATCGGGTAGCGGCGCGCGCGGAAAAAAAGTTCGACCGCCCGGTCACGGCGGCGCCGTGGTCGTCACGCGCACCAGCCACGGCGACAGCGTCGACACGCGCAAGCTCGGCAGCGCGCTGGCAAGCAGCGCGAGCGCGGCGTCGCTCTGCTGGATGGGCAGCACGCCGGTGAAGCGCAGCGCGCCCAGGGCTTCGTCGTCGGCCAGCAGCAGACCGGGCCGGTGCCGGCCGAGCTGGCGCAGCACCTCGGCCACCGGTGCGTCGTCGAACACCAGCCGGCCCTGCGGCCAGGCCAGGCCACCGGGCGCGGCGGGCACGGTGTCGGTGGTGACGCCGCGGCGATCGAAGCGCACCTGCTGCCCCGCCTGCACGTCGACCCAGCGGTCGTCGCCGCCCTCGAGCGGCTGCACGCGCACGCGCGACTCGGTGACGGTGACGAGCGTGTCGCCCGCCTCGCGCCGCACGGCATAGCGCGTGCCCAGCGCCTCCGCGCTGCCGTCGCGGTCGACCACGGCGAAGGGCTTGTCGCCGTGCGCGACCTCGACGAAGACCTCGCCGCGCAGCAGCTGCACGCGGCGCACGCTGCCCGAGAAATCGATGTCGATGGCCGAGTCGCTGTTCAGCGCGACGCGGCTGCCGTCTTCGAGCGTGAGGTGGCGGATCTCGCCGGCGCCGGTGCGTTCATCCGCCAGCCAGGCCTGCCATGGCATCGCGGCGCCCGCCACGAGCAGGCAGGGCAGCAACACGAGCGCGCCCAGCGCCTGGCGCGAGAGGCCGCGGCGCGCGGGCTGCGGCGCGGGGGTGTCGGGCGTGACCGACTCCCACATGCGGCGCATCTCGGCCAACAGCCGCGCATGGCGCTCGTCGAGCGCGCACCACGCGGCGCAGGCGGCGCGCGTGGCGTCGTCCACGCTGTCGTCGGCGAGGGTCACGGCCCACAGCGCCGCCTCCTCGCGCAGGCGCTCGGCGGCCGCGTCAGACATGGGCCGGGGCGTCGGCGCTTTCCGCTTCGGGCACGGCCGCGGCCATGCGGCCGTGGCAATGCGCCAGCACCTTCGCGAGGTACTGCTTCACGCGCGTCTCCGACACGCCCAGTTCGGCCGCGATCTCGCGGTACGAGCGCCCTTCGACGCGCGCCATCAGGAAGGCAGTGCGGCTCTTCACGTCGAGCTCGGTCGCCAGCAGCGCGAGCACCTGGCCCAGCAGCTCGCGCGCGCAGGCCTTGTCCTCGGCGCTCGGCGCGCAGGCGTCCTCGGCCATCAGCGCCACGGTGCGCAGCACCTCGGCCTCGACCTGCATGCGGCGAAAGCGGTTGATCATCAAACGACTCGCCACCACCTGCAGGAACGCGCGCGGCTGGCGCAGCACCGGCTGCTGGGGCAGCTCGATGAGGTTGAGGAAGGTGTCGTGCGTGAGATCGGCCGCGGTGAAGCCGCAGCGCAGGCGGCCCAGCAACCAGCTGCGCAGCCAGCCCTGGTGGTCGACGTACAGCTGCCGGACTTCCGGATGGGACATGGTGTGAAGGGGCATCGCGGGCAGCGACGCAATTGAGAGTTATTCTCATTATAGATTTGTAAAGTTTGTCCTGTCCCCCGAAACGTCTCATTCCGCATGAGGCACCGCGCGGGCTACCCGTTTCCGCGCCTCGCACGTCTTAGCTGCATGACCCTCGCTTTCTTCTGCAGGGACGCCCGGTGACGGCGCCCGCTTCCCGTTCGCGCGCCGGCACACGCCTGCGCATCGCCGCCTTCGCGGCGCTGGCCCTGGCCGCCGTCGCGGTGGCCTACGTTTGGGCGAGTCCGCGCGACCCCGGCTGGGACACCGCCGTGCTGCGCCGCGGCGACATCGAAAGCAGCGTGACCGCCATCGGCACGCTGCAGCCACGCCGCTACGTGGACGTGGGCGCGCAGGTGTCGGGCCAGATCCTGCGGCTGCACGTGCAGCCCGGCGACGCGGTGAAGAAGGGCCAGCTGATGGTGGAGATCGACCCCAGCGTGCAGCAGGCCACGGTGGACGCCGGCCGCGCCTCGCTCGCGGGCCTGCGCGCGCAGCTGGCGGACCAGCACGCGCAGCACCGCCTGGCGCGCCAGCAGTTCGCACGCCAGCAGCAGATGGCCGCCGAGGGCGCCACGCGCGCCGAAGACGTGCAGACCGCCGAAGCCACGCTGGCCTCCGCCGCCGCGAAGATCGCGCACCTCGAAGCCCAGATCGCCCAGACCCAGGCCACGCTGAAGGCCGACGAGGCCCGCCTGGGCTACACGCGCATCTACGCGCCGATGGCCGGCAGCGTGGTCTCGGTGCAGGCGCGCGAGGGCCAGACGCTCAACGCCACCTACCAGACGCCCGACATCCTGCGCGTGGCCGACCTGTCGAGCATGACGGTGTGGACCGAGGTCTCGGAAGCCGACGTGCGCCGCGTGAAGCGCGACATGGCCGTGTACTTCACCACGCTCGGCGCCGACCGCCGCCGCTGGGAAGGCACGGTGCGCCAGGTGCTGCCCTCGCCGCCCGTGCCCGCGGGCAAGAGCGGCGGCGACGCGCCGCAGGCGCCCGCCGCCAGCAAGGTCGTGCTCTACACGGTGCTGTTCGACGTGGACAACGCCGACGGCGAGCTCATGCCGCAGATGACCGCGCAGGTGAGCTTCGTCGCCGCCTCGGCGCGCAACGTGGTGGTGGCACCGCTGCCCGCGCTCACGGCCGTGAAGGGCCAGGCCGGGCGCTTCACCGCGCGCGTGCTCGGCCCCGACGGCCAGCCCGCGCCGCGCGAGGTGCGCATCGGCGTGCGCGACCGGCTCTCGGGCGAAGTGCTCGAAGGCCTGGCCGAGGGCGAGCGCCTCATCACCGGCGAGCGCGCGGCCGGCGGCGGCACGCGGAAGTTCCAGCTGTGAGTGCGGCCGAGACGGACACGACCCCGCTGATCGCGCTGCACGACCTGCGCAAGTCCTACGGCGGCCACGACGGCGCGCCGGCCGTCGAGGTGCTGCGCGGCATCACGCTGGAGTTGCATGCGGGCGAGTTCGTCGCCATCGTCGGCAGTTCGGGCTCGGGCAAGTCGACGCTGATGCACCTGCTCGGCTGCCTCGACCGCCCGACCGGCGGGCGCTACCTGTTCGCCGGCCAGGACGTGGCCGGCATGGACGCCGACGCGCTCGCGCGGCTGCGGCGCGAGGCCTTCGGCTTCGTGTTCCAGGGCTACCACCTGATCTCCACCGAGTCGGCGCAGGAGAACGTCGAGATGCCCGCCATCTACGCCGGCGCGGCGCCCGCCGAGCGCGCCTCGCGCGCACGCGGGCTGCTCACGCGCCTGGGCCTGGGCGATCGGCTGGGCCACCGGCCGCACCAGCTCTCGGGCGGCCAGCAGCAGCGCGTGTCGATCGCGCGCGCGCTCATGAACGGCGGGCGCATCGTGCTGGCCGACGAGCCCACCGGCGCGCTCGACTCGCGCAGCGGCGAAGAGGTGATGGCACTGCTCGACGAGATGGCCGCCGCCGGCCACACCGTGATCCTCATCACGCACGACCGCGAGGTGGCGCAGCGCGCGCGCCGCGTGATCGAGATCCGCGACGGCTGCATCGTGTCGGACAGCGGGCGCGCGCCCGTCGAAGCGCCACCAGAGCCACTTCCGCTGCTCTCGCCCTCGCACACAGCCGACGCCGCCGACACGCCGCGCGCCCTGCTCTCCGAGCTGCACGAGGCGCTGCGTGCGGCCTGGCGCGTGATGTGGATCCACCGCTTTCGCACCGGCCTCACGCTGCTGGGCATCGTGATTGGCGTGGCCTCGGTCATCGTGATGCTCGCGGTCGGCACCGGCTCGCAGGAGGCAGTGATGAAGCAGATCTCGCTGTTCGGCGCCGACAAGATGTACGTGGCCGCCATTCCCGACAGCGCGCGCGGGCGCGGCGGCAAGCTCACGCTGGCCGATGTCGACACGATCCGCCGGCTGCCCAACGTGCGCGTGGCCATGCCGTACATCGAGGGCTTCGTGGTCGCGCGGCGCGGCAACGTGGACCACCGCACCGAGGGCGGCGGCGCCACCACCGACTTCGAGCAGGCGCTGAAGTGGCCGACCGCGCGCGGCATCTTCTTCGACGAGAGCGACGAGCAGAGCCTGGCCAAGGTCGCGGTGATCGGCGAGCGCGTGCAGGCCGCGCTGTTCGCCGACGGCACCGACCCGGTGGGCCAGCGCATCCTGCTGGACAACGTGCCCTTCGACGTGCTGGGCGTGCTCGCCGCCAAGGGCGCGGGCGGCGGCCAGGCCAGCGAGGACGAGCGCGTGATCGTGCCCTTCTCCACCGCCGCCGCGCGGCTGTACGGCAGCAACCATCCGACCTGGGTGGCGGTGGCCGTGCACGACGTCGACAAGGCCTCGGAGACGGCGGCCGAGATCGTCGAAGTGCTGGCCGCGCAGCGCCACGTGCGCGACGTGCAGGTGTTCAACCAGACCGAATCGATCAAGGCGCGCGCGCAGACCCAGCGCACCATGACCGTGATGCTCGGGCTGATCGCGGCGGTGTCGCTGGTGGTCGGCGGCATCGGCGTGATGAACGTGATGCTCATGACCGTGCGCGAACGCACGCGCGAGATCGGCATCCGCATGGCCACCGGCGCACGCCAGCGCGACATCCTGCGCCAGTTCCTCGTCGAGGCGGTGCTGGTCACCGTGACCGGCGGCGTCGCGGGCGTGGTGGGCGGGCTGCTCGTGGGCGCCGCGCTCATCGTGTGGAACGTGCCGGTGATCTTTTCCCTCACGGCCATCGCAGGCGCCTTCGGCTGCGCCGTGCTCACCGGCCTGGTGTTCGGCTTCATGCCGGCCCGCAAGGCCGCCGCGCTCGACCCGGTCGCGGCCCTGTCTTCCGAATAACGAATGCCATGACGCGCCTTTTCTTCTCTCCCGCCGCGCTGGCCCTGGCGGCGCTGTTGCTGCTCGCGGGCTGCGCGACGCCATCGGCCGATGCGCCCGCCACTGCAGCCCCCGTCGCAGACCCGTGGTGGGGCGGCTTCGGCAGCACCGAGCTGCCGGCCTTCGTTGCCGCGGTCGATGCCGGCAACCCCGACGGCGACGCCGCCGAAGCCCGCCTGCGCCAGGCCGAAGCGCAGGAGCGCATCACTGGCGCCTCGGCCTGGCCCGAGCTGTCGGCCACCGCCGATGTGCAGCGCCAAGGCCGGCTCGGCGGCAATGCGAACGTGAGCGGCAACCGGCGCGCGCTCGGGCTCGATGCGCGCTACGAGGTCGACCTGTGGGGCCGCCTGCGTGCACAGCGCGACAGTGCCGGCGCCTCGCGACAGGCCAGCGCCTTCGACCGCGATGCGGTGCGGCTCGCACTGCGCGCAGGCGCGGGTGCGGCCTGGCTCGAAGCGCTGGGCCTGCGTGAGCGCACGGCCATCGCGCGGCGCAGCCTGGACGATGCCGAACGGCTGCTGCAGCTGGTCGAGGCCCGTGCGCGCGCGGGCGCGGCCTCGCCGCTCGAGCTTGCGCAGCAGCGCGGCATCGTCGCGTCGCAGCGGCGCACGGCCGCCACGCTGCACCAGCAGTCGCGCGCGGCCGACATCCGCATGGCGCGCTGGCTCGGCCAGGCCGGCAGCGAGGTGCGGATCACGGCCACCAGCCTGCAGCAGCTCGCGCTGCCCGCGGTGGACGTCGGCCTGCCGGCTGACCTGCTCGCGCGCCGGCCCGACATCGCACGCGCCGAGGCCGCATTGGCCGCGGCCGATGCGGATGTAGCGGCGGCGCGCACGGCGATGTTCCCCACGCTCACGCTGAGCGCCGGCCTTTCGGCGGCGGGGCCGCGCTTCGGCACGCTGTTCGATCACCCGGTGTACAGCCTGGCGACGGCGCTCGCGGCGCCGGTCTTCGACGGCGGCCGGCGCGCCGCGGCGCGTGACCTGTCGGCCGCACGGCGCGAAGAGCTGCTCGCGACCTACCGCGCCGCCACCGTGGCCGCCTTCACCGATGCGCTGACCGCACTCGACGCCGTGGCCGCGCTCGACACGCAGCGCGCCGCGCAGGACGAGGAACTGGCACAGGCCGAGCGCGCGCGCACGCTCGCCGAGTCGCGCTACCGCGCGGGTGCCGAGACGCTGCTCACGCTGCTCGATGCGCAGCGCACGCTGTTCGCCGCGCAGGACGCGCGCGCGCAGTTGCTGCAGGCACGGTTGCAGGCCAGCGTGGCGCTGTACCACGCGCTCGGCGGGGGTTGGTCCGCCGACGAAGCGGCGACCACGCGCCTCAGCCGAACCGCACGCTGATCTGCAGGCCCGGGTGCGCGTTGCGCACCGTGAGCCGCCCGCCGTGGGCTTCGGCGATGAGCCGGCACAGGTACATGCCCAGGCCGACACCACCGGTGGCGCGCGCCCGCGCGCCGTCGGTGCGATAGAAAGGCTCGGTCAGGCGCTCGAGCTGCGCGTCGTCCACGCCGGGCCCGAAGTCGCGCACCTCCAGCTCGGCACCGCCGTCGGCCGGCGCGCGCAAGCTCACGGTCGGTGGCTGCGGTGCGCCGGCGCTGTAACGCAGCGCGTTGTCCAGCAGGTTGCGCACCATCAGGCGCACGCGCATGCGGTCGACGGGCTGCGGCGCCAGGCCGTCCGCGAGGTCGAGTTGCACCGCCTGCGCACCGGGCATCTCGGCCACGATCTCGCGCACCAGCGCAGCCAGGTCGACCGGCTCGCGCTGCAGCGCGGCATGCGGGCTGGCCAGGCGTTCGCTTTCGAGCAGGTCGCTGATCAGGTCGCGCATCTCGTTGAGGTCGCGCAGCAGCGCCTCGCGCTCGGCCTCGCCTTCGGGCGTGGCGGGCAGAAGCTCGGCGTTGAGCCGGGCCCGCGTGAGCGGCGAGCGCAGCTCGTGGCTCAGCGCCAGCAGCAGGCCGCGCTTGGCATCGAGCATGGCCTGGATGTCGCTGGCCATGGTGTTGACGCGCTGCGCGAGGTCGCCCAGGTCGTCGTTGCGGCGGATCGGAATGGGCTGCGTGAACTCGCCGCGGCCGAAGCGCTGCGCGCCCTCGCGGATGTCGATCAGCGGACGCAGCAGCCGGCTCACCAGCGCGTAGGCCACCACCACGAGCAACAGCAGCACGCACAGCGTGGTCCAGCCCGCCGCACGCGGCGCGAGCTGCCACAGCCGGGGCGCCCAGCCGAAGATGACCTTGTGCCCGTCGGCCGTGGGGCGCACGAACCAGCGCTCGGTGGAGAACATCGACTCCTCGCGGTCGCGGTCGTAGAACCAGCCGCCGCGCGCGTGCATGTCGTTGCCGGGGTTCGACTCCCAATTCACGCTGGGCCCGGTGATGCGGATCGTGATCGGGAGCCGGTCGACCAGCGCCTGCGCGCGCACCGTGTCGGGCGGCGTGCCGAGTTCGGCAACGAGGCGGTCGGCGTAGTCCATCAGCATCGGCTGCGCGGCCTCGGCCCAGGTGCTGGAGAACGAGCGCTTCATGCCGCCCACGAACACCGCGGCCATCACGAGCGCGAGCACCACGAACATCATCACGATCCGCACGCGCACCGAGCTGCGCCAGCGCTGCTGCATGTGCGCGTGCATGCGCGCGTGCCAGTGCCGGCGGCGCTCCTTGCCGGGGCACAGGCCTTCGTTGTCGGCGGGCACGGCGCCTGCGCGCCTGCGGGGAAATCTCATGAAGAAGGCTCGCCCGGCGCCACGGCCAGCGCGTAGCCGGCGTTGCGCAGCGTCTTGATGCAATCGAGCGGCTCGAGCTTCTTGCGCAGCCGGCTCACCACGATGTCGACCGCGCGCGTGAAGAGCTCGGCCTCGTGGCCGCGCAGCCGGTTGAGGATGTCGTCGCGGCTGAACACCTTGCCGGGCTCGCCGGCCAGCAGCGCGAGCAGGTCGAACTCGGTGCCGGTGAGCTCCACGCGCTCGCCGTGGCGCAACACCTGGCGCCGGTCGAGGTCGATCGACAGGCCGTCGAACACGCGCAGTTGCGCGTTGGCGGCGGCGGCCGCCGGCGCGCTGCGCTGGCGGCGCAGGATGGTCTGCACGCGCGCCACGAGTTCGCGCGGCTCGAAGGGCTTGGGCACGTAGTCGTCGGCGCCGAGTTCGAGGCCGACCACGCGGTCCATCACCTCGCCGCGCGCGGTGAGCATCACGATGGGGATGTCGCTTTCCTTGCGGATCTCGCGGCACAGTTCGAAGCCGTCCATCTCGGGCAGCATGACGTCGAGGATGGCCGCGTCGTAGTGCCCCGCGCGCAGCTTGGCGATGCCTTCGCTCGGGCGCTTGGCGCTGTCGAGCGTGCAGCCGAAGCGTGCGAAGTAGGTGGTCAGCGGCGCGGCGAGGTGTTCGTCGTCGTCGATCAGCAGGATGCGCGGCATGGCGGGATTGTGCCTCCTGGCAAAGAGAGCGCGAATGGCAAGGCTTGCAATCAATCCGGCCGGCATCGCACCGTCCAGACCAGGCCGGCGGTGAGGCCGGCGAGCAAGAGCACGTGGTAGACCACGTCGGGCACCGTGCGCGGGCCGATGCCCGCGACGATGGTGCCCAGCCCGACCAGCGTGCCCAGCAGGGCAAAGCCCTGTCCGGCGATCGCCGCCGTGCGGGCATGCGCGGGGCGGCGCCAGGTTTCGAGCGCCGCGAGCACCAGCACGGTGGCGATCACGGCCTCGGCGGTGCGCGCCTGCGGATGCGCGTGGCCGGCCCCGAGCCAGCCGCCGTGCACCGCCGACGCGGCGGCGAGCGTGAACGCCTCGCCCAGCATCACGGTGCGCGCGAGCGCAGGGCGCATCAAGGGACGCGAACGGGCCACGGCACTCACCACGGATCGGCGCGGCCGATGCGGCCGAGGTGGGTGGACGCAAAGCCCGTCGCGTACTTCAGGCCGAAGCCCAGCGCATGGTCGAGCCCGACGCGGGCCAGCCAGATCAGGCCCCCGGCCACCGCCCACGGCTGTGCCGCGAACACGCCGAGCGCCAGCAGCAGCACGGGTCCGATCAGCGCATGCGCCGCGTTGTACAGCGCCGCGCCGACACGCGGCCCCGCGAGGTAGCCGAGCAGCGAAAGGTCGGGCGCGAACAGCCAGAGCGCGAACACGCCCCAGCCCATGCCGAACTGGGCATAGCCGACCAGCGCCACCGCGAGCACCACCGCGCCTTCGAAGCGCAGCACGGTGCGCACGCCGTCCACGGCCGGCACTACCGCCAGTTCGCGGGACACCGCGGAACCCACGTGCTGCTGCGGCGCCCGCAGAGCAGGTCGATGCAGCGACACGAAGCGCGCCCAGCCCGGGGGCGAGCCCATTTCAGCCATGGCGGGACCAGCGGCGGCCGCCGCGCTCCATGAAGTCGCGCACCTTCTGCTGTTGCGCCGGATTCAGGTGGTCGAAGAAATCGGCCGCGGCGGCGATGACCTCGGGGCTGCCGGTGCGCACCACGGCGGTCTTCTCTTCGATCAGGCGTGCGGCGCCGGCCTGGTCGAGCGTGTTGCCCGCGAACAGCGCCTTGAACTGCGAGCGCGGATCGCCCGATCCGCCCGCACCGCGCATGGCCTGGCGCTGCGCCTGCAGCTTCTCGGCCAGCACGGTGAGTTTCTGCTTTTGCGCGGCATCGAGCTCGAGCTTGCTGCCGACGCGCTCGACCATCTTGGCGCGGAACTCGGCGCTGTCGCCGCCCCAGCCGTGGCGATGGCCGGCACAGCCGGCGATGCTGCCGGCGACGACGGCCAGGCCGGCGAATCCGAACAGGGTTCGTTTGATCCAGTGCTTCATGGGGTGCTCCTTCATGCGCCCCTGCGCGGGGCTGCTTCAGTGATGGACGAGGCGACGGCGGCGCCGCCCGGGGCGCCGCATCGTCGGCTCAGAGACGGTTGCCGCTGTCGCGTGCGGCGGCGGCACGCGCGTCGACGGGGTTCTGCATCGTCGAGATGACCTTGCTGTTCACGCGCGAGCCGGAGGTCACGTTCTGGTCGGGGGCGGCGGCGGTGCGCACGGCTTCGGCGATGACGCGGGCGCGGTCGGTCGACACGGCCACGGTCTCGGGGCCACGCGAACCGCGCACGACGTTCTGGTCGGGGGCGGCGGCGGCACGCACGGCTTCGGCGTTGACATCGGCGCGGCTCATGGCCGACACGGGCGCGTGGACGCCCTCGTAGCTTTCAGCCTTGGCGCCGGCGGCGGCGAGCATGGCGAAGGAACCGACAGCGATGAGCTGGGCGAGGGAGAAGGACGACTTGACGATCATGATGCAGGCCTTTCTTTCAGGGGTTGGAAGAGGAGACCTGATGGTGCGCGTCAAGGCGCCGCGAGTCCTTTCACCGCCGTATCGCCATATTTCGGTTTGTTTCGTCAGAGTTGGCTCGCCCCCAGGCTGCGCGCACTTCGTGTCGCTTCGCCAACCCCCTACCGGGGGCAACACCGACGGCCCGGCAAAGCCGGTTCCGTGGTGTTCCTGGTGCTTGCGTCCCGCCGCGAAGGGCGGGGTTGCGGGCTCAGCCCGCGAGTGCCGCGGCGGGATCGTCCGCGTCGAGCACGCCCTGCGCCCAGGGCTCGAGCTTGCCGGTGTCGGCGCGCAGCACTTCCTGCTTCACGGCGAGGATGCGCGAGGGGTGCATGGAGAAGCTGCGCAGGCCCAGGCCCAGCAGCAGGCGCGTGAAGGCGACATCGCCGGCCATCTCGCCGCACACCGACACGCCCTTGCCCTGGCGGCGGCACTCGGTGATGGTGTCGGCCACGAGCTTGAGCACTGCGGGGTGTGCGGGGTCGTAGAGGTGGGCAACGGCCTCGTCGGCGCGGTCGATGGCCAGCGTGTACTGGATCAGGTCGTTGGTGCCGATCGACAGGAAGTCGAAGTGCTTCAGGAAGGTCTTGAGCGTGAGCGCGGCGGCCGGGATCTCGATCATGGCGCCAAGCTTGACCGGGCCGTACACCGCGCCGCGGTTGTCGAGTTCGGCGCGCGCGAAGTCGATCAGCGACAGCGTCTGGCGAATCTCGCTGGCGTGCGCGAGCATCGGAATGAGCAGGTGGATCTCGCCGTGCGCCGCCGCACGCAGGATGGCGCGCAGCTGCGTGAGGAACATCGCCGGATCGGCCAGGCTCCAGCGGATGGCACGCAGGCCGAGCGCGGGGTTCAGGTGCTCCTGCTTGCTGCCCGATTTGCCGTCCAGCGGCTTGTCGGCGCCCACGTCGATGGTGCGGATGGTGACGGGCATGCCCTGCATGCCCTCGACCGCGCGCTTGTAGGCCTGGTACTGCTCTTCCTCGTCGGGCAGGCGGGTCTGGCGCGCCGAGTTCTCGCGGCCCATGAAGAGGAATTCGCTGCGAAAGAGGCCCACGCCCACGGCGCCGGCCTTGACGGCGCCGGCCGTGTCCTCGGGCATCTCGATGTTGGCCAGCAGGTCGACGCGCTGGCCGTCGAGCGTGACGGCGGGCTTGTGGCGCAGCCGCGCGAGCCGCCCGCGTTCGAGGTCGCCCTGGCGCTGCTTGAAGCCGTACTCGGCCAGGATGATCGGCGACGGGTCGACGATCATCACGCCGGCCTCGCCGTCGATGATGACCCAGTCGTCCTGGCGCACCAGTTGGCTCGCGGAGCGAGCGCCGACGATGGCCGGGATGTCCATGCTGCGCGCGACGATGGCGGTGTGCGAGGTGCGCCCGCCCACGTCGGTCACGAAGCCCGCGAACACGCTCTTCTTGAACTGCAGCATGTCGGCCGGCGAGAGGTCGTGCGCGATGAGCACCAGCGGCACGTCGAAACCGTCGCCCGCGGTGGGGTCGTCGTCTTCGTCGTCGTGGTCGTGATGGGCGGCAGCGCGCTTGCGCCGCGGCGGGCTCGGCGCGAGCACGGCGGCCGTGCCCTTCATGCGATGCAGCATGCGCTCGACCACCTGTTCGAGGTCGGCCTTGCGCTCGCGCAGGTACGGGTCCTCCATCTCGTCGAACTGGCGCGCGATGATCTCGAGCTGCGTGGTCAGCGCCCATTCGGCGTTGTACAGCCGCTCGCTGATCCAGTGCTTCACGCCGCCGCTGAGCACGTCGTCCTGCAGCAGCATCTGGTGCACCTCGAGCAACGCCGCAAGCTCGTGCGGCGCGTCGTTCGGGCCCATCTGCGCCACGCTGGCCTGCAGCTTGGTGAGCTCGTCGGCCACCGCGTTGCGCGCGGTGCGCACGCGGTCGATCTCGGTCTCGATCTCTTCGGGCTTGATGAAGTAGTGCGCCACGTCGATGCGGCTGGACACGACCAACACCGCGCGGCCGATGGCAATGCCACGGGCGACCGGGAGACCGTGGACTGCGAAGGTCATGCGCGGGTCCTTATTCGCCTTCGCCGAACTTGTCGTCCATGAGCTGGACGATGGCGTTCATCGCTTCATCTTCCTGCGGGCCGTTGGTCTCGAGCTCGACGGTCACGCCGAGGCCGGCGGCCAGCATCATGACGCCCATGATGCTCTTGGCGTTGATGCGGCGGTCGCCGCGCGACAGCCACACCTCGCAGGGGAAGCTGCCGGCGAGCTTGGTCAGCTTGGCCGACGCGCGTGCGTGCAGGCCCAGCTTATTGCTGATGGTCACGGATTTCTTGATCACTGTGCTTTCTTTTCGCCTGGTTCTGGGGAGCCGCCACCGCCACCTGCATGACGCCGGCGGTGCCGCCCGCGAGGGCGCGCTGTACCAGCGTGTCGAGCGGTTCGTGGCGGTAGGTGACGGCGCGCAGCAGCATCGGCAGGTTGACACCGGCCACGAGCCGCGAGCGCACGCCGTCCACCAGCTTCTGCGCGACATTGCAGGGCGTGGCGCCGAACACGTCGGCCAGCACCAGCACTTGCGAGCGCGGGGCATGCAGCTGCTGCGCGAGCGTGATGCGCGCGGCGGCCAGCGTTTCCTCGGGCGACACGTTGGGCAGCACGTCGAGGGCCACGACGGCCTGTTCGCAGTCGGGGAACACATGCAGCGCGCACTGCCGCAGCGCCTGTGCGAACGGGGAGTGGGCAATGATGAGGATGCTGTTCATGCGGCTCGGAGGACGACGCGTCGATTATGCGGGGGCGCCCAAAGGAAGTAGAGACATCGAGGACACAACGCGGCAGCCGGGGAAGGCGGCCAATTCGGGCGTGTGGCCGGGGTGTCGATTCGCGCGGCGGCAACAGCTATGAAAACGATAGCTGGCCCGCGCATCGCGGCCCGCCGGCCGGCCCTCGCTCATGGCAGGCGCAGGCCCTCGAAGAAGGTCTTGGTCGCCTCGGGCGAGGACGGCCGGCCGAGCACGGTGGCCTGGTAGAGCGACACGCTGCCGTCTTTCTGCGACTGCGCGAACCAGAGCACCTGGACCGGCGCCACGCCCTGCTGCGCCGATTGCCCGTCGAGCCGGACCGGTGCGGGAACGGCGGTGGCACGCGGCAAGGTCGTCGGCCCCTCGATCACCTGCGCGACGCCCAGCTGGCCCCGCGTGGCCGTGCGCCAGGCCGTGAGCCAGGCCTCGGCCTGCGCCGGGCTGGTGGCGGCGGCATGGGCCACGGCGAAGGTCGCGCCACCGGCTTCGCAGCCGGTCATGTCGACCTGCACCGACTCGGCGCCCAGCGGCACCGCGCGCTGGGCGCGGTCGGCCTTGCAGGGCAGCAGCGCGACCAGGCCGGCGTCGGCGATCGGCACTTCGCGCCAGTTGAAGGTGGGGCTGCAGGCGCCCAGCGCGGCGGCCAGGGCCAGCACGGGCCAGGAGGGGAAAGGAAGCGAGGGCATCGGAGGACGATTATCGAGCGGCCTTCGGGGAATGAAGCGCGTGCGCCGACGCGTTCCGGCACGCGGAACTAAAATCGCGCCGCCTCTCTCCTTCAGGTGCCCATGAAAAAATACCTCGCTGCCGCCGCCGTCGTGATCGCCCTGGCCGCCGGCGTGGGCGTGTACCTCGGTTCGGGCAGCACGGCCGCCCCGGCCTCGACCTTCGTGCTGCTCGACGGCACCACCAAGAGCACGGCCGACCTGAAGGGCAAGGTCACGCTGGTCAACTTCTGGGCCACGAGTTGCGTGACCTGCGTGGCCGAGATGCCCAAGGTGATCTCGACCTACGACAAGTACAAGGCCCAGGGCTACGACACGCTGGCGGTGGCCATGAGCTACGACCCGCCAAGCTACGTCGTCAACTTCGCCGAAACCCGCAAGCTGCCGTTCAAGGTGGCGATCGACAACACCGGCAGCGTGGCGCAGGCCTGGGGCGACGTGAAGCTCACGCCAACCACCTTCATCGTCAACAAGAAGGGCGAGATCGTGAAGCGCTATGTGGGCGAGCCCGACTTCGCCGAGCTGCACAAGCTGATCGAAAAGCTCCTGGCCGAGGCCTGAGCTTCCGGCTTCCCCCAACAAAAAGGCGCTCCGAGGAGCGCCTTTTTCGCGGCCAAAGCCCGCGGCTTACTGGTTGCGGAAGCTGTCGTGGCAGGCCTTGCAGCTGGCGCCGGTCGGGCCGAACTGGGCCTTGAGGGCGTCGATGTTGCCGGCCTTGGCGGCAACCACCAGCTTGCCGGTCTCGGCGATCACCTTGTCCTGGTGCTCCTTGAACTTGGCGGCTTCCTTCCAGAGCTCGGGCTTGGCCTTGCCGCCCTCAGTGCCAGCGCCGAAGCCGGCCCAGGGCAGCTTGGCCATGTCGGCGACGATCTCGGCGTTGGCGGCAGCGGCGGCAGCGTCGTAGGGCACGCGGCCGTTGGCCATGGCGCCGAGGCGGCTGAAGTGCTGGCCCATCACGAACAGCGCGCTCTGGCGGTACTTGATGGCATCTTCGGGCTTGGCAAACTGTGCCGCGGCGGGCAGGGACATCGCAGCGCAGGCGGCTGCAAGGGCGAACGAAGCAAAACGGGTCATCGTGGGTCCTTGTGTGGGGGGTTTTGGGCACCGTCGAACGCGGTGCTGCAGGCAGTGTAGGGGCTGCCCGTGTCGGGCGCATAGCAACAACCCGGTGGAACGACCGGGCCGGACTTTGCTAATCTGCGCCTTCCGCAGCCTCGCGCCCCGGCGCCTTTTTCGATGACCGACACCCTTTCGGTGGCCCGCACACGCGTCTGGGACCTGCCGACCCGCCTCTTTCACTGGGCGCTCGCCTTCGCCGTGATCGGCCTGATCGTGACGGGCCTGAACGGCATCATGGAATGGCATTTCCGCCTCGGCTACACCGTGCTGGCGCTGCTGCTGTTCCGGCTGATCTGGGGGGTCGTGGGCGGGCGCTGGTCGCGCTTCGCGGCCTTCATCTATGCGCCGGGCTCGGTCATCGCCTACCTGCGCGGCAAGTCGCACCCCGACCACCTGATCGGCCACACGCCGCTGGGCGCGCTGTCGGTGTTCGCGGTGCTGGCGCTGTTGATCCTGCAGGTCGCCACCGGGCTGATGGCCGACGACGAGATTTCCGCCTCCGGGCCGCTGACCCGCTTCGTGTCGGGCGCGATGGTGAGCCTGGCGACGGGCTGGCACAAGGCGCAGGGCAAGTGGATCGTGATCGCCCTGGTGAGCCTGCATGTGCTGGCGGTGCTGTTCTATGTGCTGGTCAAGCGGCATCGGCTGGTCGGGCCGATGCTGTCGGGCGACAAGCTGGTGATTGCGGGTGCGGCCTCCAACGGGAACGGCAATGGCAACGGCGTGGCCCCGAGCCGCGACGATGCGGTGTCGCGCACGCTGGCGCTGGTGCTGTTCGCGCTGTGCGCGGGCGTGGCGTTCTGGGTGGCGTCGTTGCGCGTATGAGCGGCTTTTCCGTCTCCCGCCCGCTGCCGCTGTCGGACACGCCGGCGGTGGTGCTGCTCACGCCCGACGAACCGCACGAAGTCGACGCCGTGCGCGCCATCTTCCGCGACTACGCGGGCTCGCTGGCCATCGACCTCGACTTCCAGGACTTCGACGGCGAATTGGCCGGACTCCCCGGCGAGTACGCCGAGCCGCGCGGCACCTTGCTGCTGGCGCTGGTCGATCCCGCCCATGTGAACGAAGACGCCGGCCGCGCCGCGCCCACGCTGAAGCGCGCCGACGGCACGCTCGCCCACGTGGCGGGCTGCTGCGCGCTGCGCCCGATCGACAGCACGGACTACGCGAACGCGGCGGAAATGAAACGGCTGTATGTGCGCCCCGGGTTCCGGGGGCTCGGGCTCGGCCGGCAGCTGGCCGAGGCCATCCTCGATGCGGCCCGCAGCGCAGGCTATGCCTGCGTGCTGCTCGACACCCTCGACGACATGGAGTCGGCGCGCGCCCTCTACGAAGACCTGGGCTTCGCGGAGGTGCCGCCCTACTATCACAACCCCGTCGCCGGGGCTCACTACCTCAAAGTAGAGTTGTAGGCTCGCCCCCAGGCTGCGCGCACTTCGTGTCGCTGCGCCAACCCCCTACCGGGGGCGGGCCGGCCGCTTCGGGCGGCCGTGCGCGGCGGCCCCCCCGAAAGATTCGGTTTCAGCCGCGAGCTTGTGCGAGCAGCGTGTCGGCGTCGCTCACTTCGAACTTGCCCGGGCCTTCGACGTTCAGCGTCGCGACCTTGCCGTCCTTCACGAGCATCGAGTAGCGGTTGCTGCGCAGGCCCATGCCGCGGCCGGTCAGGTCGAGCGTGAGGCCGGTGGCCTTCGCGAAGTCCGCGCTGCCGTCGGCCAGCATGCGCACCTTGGCGCCGGTCTTCTGGTCGCGCGCCCAGGCGCCCATCACGAACGCGTCGTTCACGCTCACGCACCAGATCTCGTCCACGCCGGCGGCCTTGAAGTCGTCGAAGTGCTGCACGTAGCCCGGCACATGCTTGGCCGAGCAGGTGGGCGTGAAGGCGCCCGGCAGTGCGAACAGCGCGATGGTCTTGCCCGCCGTGGCCTTGGTCACGTCGACCGGGTTCGGGCCGATGCTGCAGCCCTCGCCCTCCACTTCGGAATATTCCTGCAGGGTGGCCGAAGGAAGGGTGTCGCCGACTTTGATCATGTGAATTGCTCCTGAAAAAGAAAAACGGCCCACATTGTGGGCCGTTTCCGGATGGGTTGCCTCGAGGGCGACCGAGTGCCTGATCAGACCAGGACGGCCTTCTCGACCAGACGGGTCACGACCCAGTTCTTGGTCTTCGAGATCGGACGGCTTTCCGTGATCTCGATGGTGTCGCCGAGGTGGTACTCGCCCTTTTCGTCATGGGCGTGGTACTTGCTCGTCTTGGCCACAATCTTGCCGTAGAGCTCGTGCTTCACACGGCGCTCGACCAGCACGGTCACGGTCTTGGCACGCTTGTCGCTGACCACCTTGCCGATCAAGGTGCGCTTGAGGGATTTTTTAGCTTCCGTCATGTTCACTCCTTACTTGGCGGCTTGGGTCTCTTGCTCTTTCTGAGCAAGAATGGTCTTGGCGCGAGCGATGTCGCGACGCGTCACGCGCAGCGTCGTGGTGTTCGACAGCTGTTGCGTGGCCTTCTGCATGCGCAGGCCGAAGTGGGCCTTCTGCAGATCCTTGATTTCGGCTTGCAGGCCTGCGACGTCCTTCGTGCGCAGGGTTGCGGCCTTCGTCACCTTGGCCGAAGCCGCGGTTTCTTTCTTCTTACGTGTTGCCATGGATGTTCTCCTCTCAGGCGCCGAGCTGGCGAGCGACGAACGTCGTGCGCAGCGGAAGCTTGGCGGCGGCCAGGCGGAACGCTTCGCGGGCGAGTTCTTCGGGCACGCCGACGATCTCGAACACGATCTTGCCAGGCTGGATTTCAGCGACGTAGTACTCGGGGTTGCCCTTACCGTTACCCATCCGCACTTCAGCGGGCTTGGTAGAGATCGGCTTGTCCGGGAACACGCGGATCCAGATACGGCCACCGCGCTTCACGTGACGCGAGATCGCGCGACGAGCGGCTTCGATCTGGCGCGCCGTGAGGCGACCGCGGTCGGTGCATTTGAGACCGAAGTCACCGAACGCAACCGAGTTACCCGTGGTTGCGATGCCGGTGTTGCGGCCCTTTTGTTCCTTGCGGAACTTTCTGCGTGCAGGTTGCAGCATGTTTTGTTACTCCGTGAGGGCCCCAGGCACTTGCGTGCCCGGGAGCGACCGATTACTCGGTCTTGGCACCGTCCGCTGCTGCAGCGGGCGCGGCTTTGCGGACGCGCTTAACGGCGGGTTTCGAGTCTGCACCGGCACCGCCGGTTGCTTCTGCGGGCTTGTCGCTGCCATCGGCCGGAGCGGTGTTGCCACCGATCGGACCACGGGCACCGGCACGGGGGCCGGGACCACGACGGTCGCCACCCGGACGGTCGCCAGGGCGACCATCACGGCGGGGACCACGCGGGCGGCGCTCTTCGTCCGGACGCGGCGTTTCGACGGCCGGCAGGTCGTTGCGACCCAGCGTGTCGCCCTTGTAGACCCAGACCTTGACGCCGATGACGCCGTAGGTGGTCTTGGCTTCCGAGGTGCCGTAGTCGATGTCGGCGCGCAGGGTGTGAAGCGGCACGCGGCCTTCGCGGTACCACTCGGTACGTGCGATTTCGATGCCGTTCAGGCGGCCAGCCGACATGATCTTGATGCCCAGGGCACCCAGACGCATGGCGTTCTGCATGGCGCGCTTCATGGCGCGGCGGAACATGATCCGCTTTTCGAGCTGCTGCGTGATGCTGTCGGCGATCAGCTGCGCATCGATTTCGGGCTTGCGCACTTCTTCGATGTTGACCGCAACCGGCACGCCGAGCTGCTTGCCCAGTTCGCGCTTGAGGTTCTCGATGTCTTCGCCCTTCTTGCCGATCACGACGCCCGGACGAGCCGAGTAGATCGTGATGCGTGCGTTCTTGGCGGGACGCTCGATCATGACGCGCGACACCGAAGCGTTCTTCAGCTTCTTCTTCAGGTATTCGCGAACCTTGATGTCTTCGGCCAGCATGCCCGCGAAATCGCGGTCGCTTGCGTACCAACGGCTGGACCAGTTACGGGTGACCGCAAGGCGGAACCCGGTTGGGTGGATTTTCTGTCCCATATTTCTTCCAGGCCTTCTTAGTTGCCAACCGTCACGTACACATGGCACGTGGGCTTGCTGATGCGATTGCCGCGACCCTTGGCGCGCGCCGTGAAGCGCTTGAGCGTTGCACCTTGCTCGACGTAGATGGTCTTGACCTTCAGCTCGTCGATGTCGGCACCGTCGTTGTGCTCGGCGTTGGCAATTGCCGACTCGAGCACCTTCTTGATGATCACAGCGGCCTTCTTCTGCGTGAATTGCAGAACGTTGAGCGCTTGATCGACCTTCTTGCCGCGGATCAGGTCCGCGACCAGACGGCCCTTGTCGACCGACAGGCGGACACCGCGGAGGACTGCACGTGTTTCAGACATGGTCGTTCCTTACTTCTTCTGGACTTTTTTGTCCGCGGGGTGCCCCTTGAACGTGCGCGTGAGCGCAAATTCGCCGAGCTTGTGGCCGACCATCTGGTCGGTGATGTACACGGGCACGTGTTGCTTGCCGTTGTGCACAGCGATGGTCAGACCGATGAACTCGGGCAGAACCATCGAGCGGCGCGACCAGGTCTTGATCGGCTTCTTGTCCTTGTTCGTCACGGCCTTGTCGGCCTTGGCCACGAGGTGGTGGTCGACGAAAGGACCCTTTTTGAGAGAGCGAGTCATTGGCTATCCCTTACTTCTTGCGACGCGACACGATGAAGACCTGCGTGCGCTTGTTGTTACGGGTGCGATAGCCCTTGGTCAGATTGCCCCACGGGTCGACAGGATGGCGGCCTTCGCCAGTCTTGCCTTCGCCACCACCGTGCGGGTGGTCGACCGGGTTCATCACCACGCCGCGAACGGTCGGGCGGATACCCATGTGACGCTTCACACCGGCCTTGCCGAGCTGGCGCAGGCTGTGTTCTTCGTTGGCCACTTCACCGATGGTCGCGCGGCATTCGATGTGAATGCGACGGACTTCGCCCGAACGCATGCGGACCTGGGCGTAGACGCCTTCACGGGCCAGCAGCGTGGCCGAGGTACCGGCCGAACGTGCGATCTGCGCGCCCTTGCCGGGTTGCAGTTCGATGCAGTGGATCGTCGAACCCACGGGGATGTTGCGGATCGGCAGGGTGTTGCCGGCGCGGATCGGGGCTTCGGCGCCCGACATCAGGGTTGCACCAGCTTCCAGACCGCGCGGGGCGATGATGTAGCGGCGCTCGCCGTCGGCGTAGCAGACCAGAGCGATGTGGGCGGTGCGGTTCGGGTCGTACTCGATGCGTTCGACCTTGGCCGGGATGCCGTCCTTGTTGCGCACGAAGTCGACAATGCGGTAGTGGTGCTTGGCACCACCGCCACGATGGCGGATCGTGATGTGACCGTTGTTGTTACGGCCGGCCTTCTGGAACTGGGGTTCCAGCAGGGCTGCGTGAGGCGCACCCTTGTGCAGGTGGTCACGCGAAATCTTCACCGCGCCGCGTTGGCCCGGCGAAGTGGGTTTCATCTTGATGACGGCCATGATTAAGCGCCTTCCCCGACGAGGTTGAGCTCTTGACCGGCCTTCAGCGTCACATAAGCCTTGCGCACGTTGTCGCGGCGGCCGATGGACTTGCCAAAGCGCTTGGTCTTGCCCTTGGTGTTGAGCACCGACACGCCCTGGACTTCGACCTTGAACATCAGTTCAACAGCGGCCTTGATCTCGGGCTTGGTGGCGTCTTGCAGCACCTTGAAAGTGACAGCGTTCGACTTCTCGCCGACCATCGTGGCCTTTTCGGACACGATCGGTGCGACCAGCACGTTCATGAGACGGCCTTCGTCGAACTTACGTTGTGCAGGGGTGGGGTTCACGCGGCTCATGCGAACATCTCCTTGAGCTTGTCGACGGCACCCTTGGTGACCAGCACCTTCTTGTAGTGAACCAGCGACACCGGATCGGCGTAACGGGGTTCGACCACGAGGATGTTGACCAGATTGCGCGAGGCAAGGTACAGGTTTTCGTCGACTTCTTCGGCGATCACGAGCACGGACTCGAGATTCATTGCCTTGAAACGGGCTGCCAGCGGCTTCGTCTTGGGCGAATCCACGGTCAGCGAATCGACCACGGCCAGACGGCCTTCGCGAGCGAGCTGCGAGAAGATGGAGGCCATGCCGGCGCGGTACATCTTCTTGTTGATCTTCTGCGAGAAGTTTTCGTCAGGCATGTTCGGGAAGATCCGGCCGCCTCCGCGCCACAGGGGCGAGGACGTCATACCGGCGCGGGCGCGGCCCGTTCCCTTTTGCTTGAAAGGCTTCTTGGTCGAGTGCTTGACCTGTTCGCGGTCCTTCTGGGCGCGCGTGCCTTGACGGGCGTTGGCCTGGAATGCAACGACGATCTGGTGAACCAGGTCTTCGTTGTAGTCACGGCCGAACACGGTCTCGGGGGCGTCGTACTTCGACGCGGCCTGGCCTTGTTCGTTCAGGAGTTCGAGTTGCATTACTTCGCTCCTTCAGCCGCTTGCGGCTTGGCCTTGATGGCGGGACGCACGGTGACGAAGCCACCCTTCGAACCCGGGATCGCGCCCTTGATGAGCAGCAGCTGACGTGCTTCGTCGATGCGGAACACGTCGAGGTTTTGCGTCGTGCGGGTGACGTCGCCGAGGTGGCCCGTCATGCGCTTGCCGGGGAACACGCGACCGGGGTCTTGTGCCATGCCGATCGAGCCGGGCACGTTGTGCGAACGGCTGTTACCGTGCGACGCGCGCTGCGAGCTCATGTTGTGACGCTTGATCGTGCCGGCGTAGCCCTTGCCGATGGTCGTGCCTTGCACGTCCACCTTCTGGCCCACGGAGAACACGCTGCTCGCCGCGATCACGCCGCCAGCCTTGTGCTGACCTGCGGTATCGGCGGTGACGCGGAATTCCTGGATGATCTCGCCAGCTTCGACACCTGCCTTGGCAAGGTGGCCGGCTTGGGGCTTGGTCACGCGCGATGCTTTGCGCGAACCGAACGTCACCTGCAGGGCGACGTAGCCATCGGTCTCTTGGGACTTGATCTGGGTCACACGGTTGTTGGACACATCCACCACCGTGACAGGAACTGCGTCCCCGTCATCGGTGAAGAGACGCATCATCCCCACCTTGCGGCCCAGCAACCCGAGGGAGTTGCTCAGACTCATTTGTTTTCTCCAAAAATGGAAGACTTCCTTCGCCGCTGCCACTTCAATTGGCGACAGCGTTTGGCTGGTTTCCCGGCCTGCGAGAGAAGGTTGATAAATCTCTGCCAGAACGGCGCCCGAACGGGCGCAACAAGGGCAGAGCCAGAGATTATAGCCCGCAGTCGAACCGGGGCGCAAGTGGCCCTTTTCGGGCCGGATTCAGGGGGTTCCGGCCCCGTTTCGGGTGGCTTTCGGGCCTATTTCGCGGGCAGCGAGATGATGTTGTCGCCGCCGGGCAGCGACTTGATCTCGCCATTGGCCTTCATGGCAGGCGCCGCCGCGCCGGTCTGGATCGGGATGGAAATGGCACTGGTCCGACCAGCCTGCTTGATGAACACATTCAGGTAGGCCAGACCGTCACCCTGGCTGATCACCGTGACGGAAGTGTCGGAGCGCTGTCCCGGCGGCAGACTCAGCGACGCGCTGCCGGACAGCGTCAGGCCCGCATCGACCGTCAGCGTCACGCTGGCGCCCGCGGGGTCGCTGACGCCGTCGAACTGCAGAACGACGACAGTCGGCTTGCCGGCCTGAGGAGCGCCGTCCAGCCGGTACTGCAGCTTGACGCCGGAGTCATTGGGTTTTCTCAAGGCGGTCACCCAGGGGGTGGCCGCATCCTTCGAGGCTGCAGCCGACAGCTTCGCAGTGGTGCGCGCCGGCGGCATGCCGTCGGCCAGGGCGGACACGGGGAGCGCGGACAGTGCAAGTCCCGCCGCCAACGCGGCAGCCAAAGAGAGGCGAGTGTTCAGGATCATCGCGAGCCTTCCCTTCCTATTGAACAAGCACGCTGAGGCACAGCGGCGAAGCAGAGGAGCTCGTCATTGCGGCATCCCGCACTGCCAGAACGTACTCACCCGCACTCAGGCTGACCCGATTGCCCGACCGGGCGATCTCTCCGCCCCGGAAGACGTCGAAGTCCGGCAGCGTGGCGCCCCCGACCGTGACCTGGTAGTCCCGGCTCGCCGGCGCGGTGAAGCGCAGGTAGGCAATGCTGCCGTGCTTGTTGCCGGTACCCGCCGCATTGGAGACGCAGGCACTGCTCGGCGCCGGACCAACCGTCAAGGCTCCGTACATCGGCAGCGCTCTTGGCACCCCGCCGTCGTTCGATTCGCCCGTGCCGAATGCATCGCTGGAAGTGATGCCCTGCCCAGCCAACAGGCTGTTCAGCGCCGAGGCGTTGCCAGGCGACGTCGCATTGAACGCGGCGGCGAAAGCGTGGATGGACGTGACCGGCGCGCCGCTTCGGAACTGGAAGCCGGTCAAGGTGTCGTGGATGGGCTTGAAGCCGGCTTGCCGGTTGAGGTTCCACAGGATGGCCTGGACCGACAGTTCGCGGAACCAGCCCGGGTTGCCGGTCGGAGGCCCGGCGGACAGATCCAGCCGCCCGCCGTCGCCCTGCTGCGCACCCGTCGAGTCCACGTAGCTGCTCCGGTTCAGCGCGATGCCCGACCATGCATTGCCCCAGCCTTCGGAAAAAGCGAGCCGCCGGTCGAGACGATCCGTTCCGTCATGCTCGCCCCCCATCGAATCGTCGCGGCTGAACGCCGACTGGTAATAGTGCCCCCACTCATGCGCGATCACCGGTGTGTCGAACTCGTCGGTGTCGACGTTCTCCTTGCCCAGCACATAGATCTGCCGACCGCTGCTTCCGTTGTTGAAGAAGAAGGTCGTGCCGATTTGCCCTGTCGCGAGGTTGATCGACGTGGACGGCGCGTTGTCGGCACTCCAGAAAACCTTCAGCACAGGAAACGCCGAAGCTGGCGCCACCGACAGCACCTTCTGCATGGAGGTGTAGATCGTGTCGAGCACGGCGAACGGCGCTGCGACGCGCGTCCCGCTGTAGCCAGAACCTCCCCAGCCGCTGTCCGCACGCAGGTCGCGCGTCAATGCCACGCTTCCCGAAGAAAAGCTCGCCGACTGCATCGAGTACAGCGCATCGCTGCGCGTGTTGTCGCGCACCGTGACATCCCAGGTCGCGCCCGGACCGGTCCGGGTCAGCTGGGCCCGGACGCGCACGGCGATGTTCGTGTTCGCCGGCACCGAGACCGCGTAATTGCCACCGTCATCCGTGGTGGTCAACGCGAGCTGCGCCGATGTGGTGGCATCGAGCACCTCTACCGTGGCGCCGCGCACGGGCTTGGCCGTGGTGTTCGCGTACAGGAGGGGCCCGCTGTTGTTCGGCACCGAGTCGTAAGTGGCTTTCCCGCTCAGGGCAACCGGGTTCAGCACGATCGGCAGGCCGATGGGAAACCCACCGCCGCCACCACCACCACCGCCTCCTCCACCGCAACCTGCCAGCAATGCTGCCGCGATGCACGCCGCACCGAATGCAAAAGAGAACTTCTGGCTCATCACGTGTGCTGCCCTCATTTCAGCCCCGGCGCACTGCGTCCCGCAGGCCGGTGCGCGAGGATGCCACACTTGAGAAACAAACGTGAAGCACAAAAAAGCCCGCCTGCATTTCTGCAGGCGGGCTGTGCTCGGAATGCGACGCGAGGTCGAATTACTGCAGCTTGATCTCGACGTCGACGCCGGCCGGCAGGTCGAGCTTCATCAGCGCGTCCACGGTCTTGTCGGTGGGATCGACGATGTCCATCAGGCGCTGGTGCGTGCGGATTTCCAGCTGGTCGCGCGACGTCTTGTTGACGTGCGGCGAACGCAGGATGTCGAAACGCTTCATGCGGGTCGGCAGGGGCACGGGACCCTTGACGATCGCGCCGGTGCGCTTGGCGGTGTCCACGATTTCAGCGGCCGACTGGTCGATCAGCTTGTAGTCGAATGCCTTCAGGCGGATGCGGATCTTTTGCTTGGTAGCCATGGTGATTCCTTTGCGTCCGGCTTAGATGTCGAGGATCTTGGCCACGACGCCCGAACCCACGGTACGGCCGCCTTCACGGATGGCGAAGCGCAGG
>NZ_JBXAJX010000008.1:0-225870 GCF_058797695.1 Variovorax sp. GW823-FHT02B07 | reverse complement strand
TACTGGGTGCAGTAGGTGCGAACGGGGGCGTCGGCGAGGAAACCGTTCACTTCGGAAGAGAAGGCCCAGCTGCCGGCTTCGGCGTACGGCGCCATCACGCGCTCGATGATGTCCGCGACGCTGCGCTGCTGGAAGACCTGACTGCGCCCCTGCTGGGTGGCCAGCCAGAGCCAGGGCACGAGTGTGAGGCGGTAGCGCGCCAGGCCGCCGTCGGCGCCCAGCGATTCGACGGCGCGGATCAAGCCTGTACGTCGTGCGAGCGAACCATTGGCCAGCACGGTGACCAACGTCAGCGGCTGGTCGATCAGCGATGAGAGCGCCAGGTCCGCACGCAAACTCAGGCACACGATGCGCAGCTCGAACAGCTGCGACACCGCCTCGCGCTGCACCCAGCCTTCCACGCGCAAGGCGTCGATGCTCTCGCGCGCGGCGCTGTTGGAGGACGACGAAGCACTCGGCGCTTCGAGGCGATACAGCCGTGCCGTCTGGCTCAGCTCGGCCCACAGGGCGCTGCGGTCAGCGGATGGCATCGGGAATTCGCTCAGGTTCGGATGCTCAAGGCTTGCAAGGTGCGCCCGGCTTGCAGTCCGCCGTTGCGGCAGTGGCCTGCGCCGACGGTGCGGGGTCGGAGGTCTTGCTGCGCTTGAGCAGCGCGGTCAGCAGGTCGGTGTCGGGATCGGGCCCCTTCGGCCGTGCCGCCGTCTGCGCGAGGTCGGTGCGCGCGGCGGGCTTCGTTGCCTTGCTGGTGTTGGCAGCGGTCTTGACCGGCTTGCCGTTCGCGGCCGTGCGCACGGGCTTCTTCGAGCCCGAGGCGATGCGCTCTGGTTTCTTTGCGGCAACGGCGCTGGCCTTGCTGTCGGCGCCTGCTTTCTTCGCGGGGGATGTTGCCGCTGCAAAGCGCGCAGGCTTCGCGGCCGGCGGCACGGCCATGGGCTGCGCACCGATGGCTGCGAACGGCGTGGAGGCCTGTTGTTGTTGCTGTTGCTGCTGTGCTGCCGGCGGCGGCGTGCTGTCGCCTTCGATGATGCGCGCGGGCGTGGGCTCCGGTGCAGCGGCGGCAACAGGCGCGTCGGGCTTCGGTGGTTCCTTGGCGACAGGCGCTGCAACCGGCGCAGGCGTTGCTGCCGCCACGGTCGTGGCTGCCGCGTCCGCGCGCTTCGATTGCAGGTGGTAGGTCGTGGCACCCGCCACACCGATCAACACCGCGAGCGAAGCCCACACACCGGGCCGTGCAAAGAAGGAACGCGCGCCGCTCTCGCGGCCACCGAACTGTGCGAGCACCCGCGTGGATTCGCCGCCGGGTGCGGCAGTCGATGTGGCCGCGGTGGGTGCGTTCGAACCGAGCAGGCTCGGTCGGTCCTTGTGGGCGTCTGACGCGCCCATCATGGATGGGTGGTCCGGCTGGCTGCGGGCATGTGATTTCTCCCCTCGGCTTTATGTGGCGTGATCAACGCGATATCGCAATTGGGATGCAACAAGGTGCTGCGTGCGATGGGTTCAAATTTTTAAGCGACTCATACAATTGAGTGGCTCTCATTGAACACCGTTGATCTTCTTCACTCTCTTTTGTTATTTTGCCTTGATGGTGGCAGCACTTGCCATCTTCTTGTTCCCTTCTTTTCGTGACCGTGTGTTGCGAGCGACGGTCTCCATTTCTACTGCTATTGCATTCTTTTTTATTGGAATAGGACGCCGTCTCGGCTTTGTGTCCGAAGCAAGTTTTCAGTTGATGCGCGACAGCGGATCAGGAGTGCGTACTTTTGCCGTAAGGCATCGCTACCTGCTGCTGTCGGGCATGGGCCTGCTTATCGTGCCGGTGTTGTTAAGTGTGACTTTCGGAAGTGGCCGGGTTCTGTTCTTCGACGACTGGGCCGCCACAAGCGATCCGAAGATCGAGGCCTTGCTCAAGGGCGAGCAGCTGGTGCCGCCACAGCCATTGCCGCCCGAGGTGTTTGCCACCGCGGAGGTGGAGCAGATTCGTCCGCTCACGAAAGAAGGCAGTCGGGACTGGGCTGTTCTCGATGTGGACTTTCGTAATCGTTTGCTGCTCGTCTACAAGATCATGAAAGAAAAGCACGGCTACGACCTCGCATTGCTCGAGGGTTATCGCAGCCCCGAACGACAAGCCAAACTCGCTGCATTGGGCAATACAGTGACCATGGCGAAGGCCAATCAAAGCTATCATCAGTATGGACTTGCGGCAGACAACGCGTTCTATCGCAATGGCAAGCTGGTGATCTCTGAAAAAGATCCATGGGCCATGGAAGGCTATCGCCTCTATGGCGAAGCGGCCGAGTCCGTGGGCTTGGTGTGGGGTGGTCGATGGTCCTTCAGGGACTACGGTCACGTGGAGTACCGCAAGCCGGGATTTAAATTGTCACGCAACTGAATGCCGAGACGACATCTGTCGCACCGGCACACCACGAGGCAATCAAGGGGGAGAGTTCAAATGGGTGAGGATCAACCCGAGGCGGACAACGACCGCCCGTGGATCGTTCTGCATGACAAGACCGACCACGGTGGCTTCGTGATCACCGCATCCGAAAACACGCACATCGATGAACGGCGCGTGGCGCGCATCGGCGACATGGTGTCGTGCCCGCGGCCCGGCCATGGCATCAACCCCATCGTGACGGGCAGCGACTGCGTGTCGATCGATGGCCGTCGCGTGGCGCGCCACGGCGACCGGGCGGCCTGCGGTTGCAGGCTGTTGTCCAGCCAGATCGCTTCCGCGTCCGAATGACGGCGGTGCGCCCTTCTTCGGCTGCAGGCATGGCATGCGGTCGCGCGACCGCGTGCGTGCGCTCGTGACAAAGGCCTTCACGGGTTCCTGATGCTGTCGCGACTGATCAAGCCCGTGCTCCTGGCCTGCGCCGTGTTCATCACGGTGTGGGTGCTCGTGATCGTCTACTGGCAGTACACGGCGCGCATGCCCAGCACGAGCGACATCGCGCTCTACCTTGTCGTGCTGCCGTTGGCATTGATGCTCTTCTATGTGGTGCTGCGCCGCATCTTCACGGCTGCACCCGCTGCTGCGTTGCCCGCAGCTGGGGCGACAGTGGCCGCAGGCGCCACCGCCTCATCGAATGCCGTAGCAACCGAGGCCTCGCAAGAGCGCCTGCAGATGGCCGTGCTGGCCTTCGCCCTTCGCACGCCGCGCGGCAGCGATGCCGACACGGTGGCCACCGCGATCGGCCAGGCGCAGACGCCAGAGCTCGTTCCCGAACTGCGTGACGGCGAAGGCTTCCCCGTCATCGCGGGCCGCGTCGATGGCATCGACGAGAACGAGCTGCGCGAGCACCTGCGCGAAAGCCTGCAACCGGCCGGCGAAGCTTTCGATGTCGATGCGCTGCCCGACGACCGGCTGCGCGCCATTCACCTGATGTCCGACGTGCTGCAGGAGCTGCTGGCGTCCGCGGCCGAAGCCATCGCCAACGCGGGTGATGCGCTCGCGGTGCGTGCGCCCGGGCGCTTCGTGTCCAGCGGCGGCGTCATCCCGGGGCCGGCGGCGGCGCCGCAGCTGAACCTCTCGCTGCTGTTGCCGGGCGCATGGAGCGAGAGCGAACGCGCGATCGCCACGCAGTGCGTGCAGCAGCGCGTGCGCGAAGGCGATGCCTCGCAGCGCTGGCTCGTCGACTGCTTCAAGAGCGAAGACGGCGTGTCGGCCATGGCGCTGCTCGACCGCATCAGCCTGTCGCTCCATCGCGAGCAAAGGCCCGCGCTGTGGATCGCGCTGGCGGCCGACTCCTCGGTGTCCGAAGCGAGCATTGCGCGCTGGGAGGCCGATGGCCTGCTGTACACCGCCACGCGCCGCAAGGGCCGCGTGCCCGGCGAAGCCGCCGCGGGCCTGCTGCTCGTGCGCGCCGGCGATGCGCTGCTGGCGCCGCCCGAGGCCGTGCGCCTGTCGCGCAGCGCAAGCGGCCAGCGCGAGGCCTCGGCCGACACCGCGCGCACGCCCGATGCGAGCTTGCTCGATCGCTTTGCTCAACATCTGATGGCTACGTCGGCTCTCGAGACCGCCCAGGTCGACTGGGTCGTGAGCGACGCCGACCACCGCACCAGCCGCGTCACCGAAGTGGCCAGGCTCGTGCAGGAGCGGCTGCCGCACGTGCCCTTCGAAAACAACCTCTCTGTCTGCGCCACCCTGGGTCACCTGGGGGCCGCGGCCGACATGAGCGCCGTCGTGCTCGCGTGCCACCTGGCCGCGCGCGATGCACGGCATGTGCTCGCCATTTCCGTGCAGGACGCGCTCGCCCGAACGGCCTTGCTGGCCGGCCCGGCGAGCCCCGCGTCACCCGCTACTTAAACAGGACCGATTCCAGAAACTTCTATGCGGCGATTCTTCAGTTTCCTGGCCGATCCGCGCACCTTGTCGGTGATCGGCGCCATCGCGCTCGGCGCGTTCCTGCTGCTCGGGGCGCAGACGCTCGAAGTCGGCGCGATCTGGGCCGTCGGCATCTTCGTGGTGCTGTTGTTGTTGTGGTTGCTCGTGTGGTTCGTGCGGCGCATGCGCACGCGCGCGGCCAACCGCAAGCTCGGCGACATGCTCGAGGACCAGGCCGACGCCGCCGTGCGCGACAGCGACCCCGAGCGCAAGGCCGAGATCGACGAGCTGCGCGGGCGCATGGTCGAGGCGGTGAAGACCATCAAGACCTCGAAGATCGGGCAGATGTCGGGCAGCGAGGCGCTGTATGAGCTGCCCTGGTACATGGTCATCGGCAACCCGGCGGCGGGCAAGAGCAGCGCCATCCTGAATTCGGGCCTGCAGTTCCCGTTCGCCGACAAGGGCAACGCGGTGATCCAGGGCATCGGCGGCACGCGCAACTGCGACTGGTTCTTCACCACCGAAGGCATCGTGCTCGACACGGCGGGGCGTTACTCGATTCACCAGGAAGACCGCAAGGAGTGGTTCGGCTTCCTCGACCTGCTCAAGAAGTACCGGCCGAAGGCGCCCATCAACGGCATCATCATCACGGCCAGCATTCCCGAGCTGATCGGCAGCCGGCCCGACTTCGCGATCCAGCTCGCGAAGAACCTGCGCCAGCGCATGCAGGAGCTCACCGAGCGGCTCGAGGTGTTCGCGCCGGTGTACGTGATGTTCACCAAGGCCGACCTGATCACCGGCTTTGCGGAATTCTTCGGCGACAGCGACAAGATGGAGCGCGACCGCGTGTGGGGCGCCTCGCTGCCCTACGACGGCGACGAGAAGCAGGACGCCGTGGCGCTGTTCGACAAGCGCTTCGACGAGCTCTACATGGGCCTGAAGGAAATCAGCGTCTCGCATTTCGCGAACCACCGCAGCAGCGATCCGTCGCCCGAACTGCTGATCTTCCCGCTCGAGTTCGCGGCCATCAAGCCCGCGCTGCGCGCCTTCCTGGCCACGCTGTTCGAGAGCAACCCGTTCCAGCACAAGCCGGTGTTTCGCGGCTTCTACTTCACCAGCGCCTTGCAAGAGGGCACGATGCGCAGCCTGTCGACCGAGCGCATCGCCAAGCGCTTCGGTCTCACGTTGAGCAACGCGGCCACCAAGTCCAAGGAAATCTATTCGCAGAACGGGTTCTTCCTGCGCGACCTGTTCTCCAAGGTGATCTTTGCCGACAAGAAGACGGTGCGGCAGTTCTCCAGCCCCGTGAAGGCGCGCGTGCGCTACGTGAGCTTCTTCGCCTTCGTCGCCGTGCTGGGCCTGCTGCTGGGCGGCTGGACCTGGTCGTACCTGGGCAACCGGCAGCTGGTGGAGAACGTGCAGGCCGACCTGGACAAGGTGGTCAAGCTGCAGGCCAGCGACAACGGCTTGCGCACACGCTTCGAGGCGCTGGGCATCCTGCAGGACCGCATCGAGCAGCTCGAGAAATTCCGCAACGACCGGCCGCTGTCGCTGTCGCTGGGCCTGTACCAGGGCAACCAGCTCGAAGACAAGCTGGTGGCCGAGTACTACGGCGGCGTGAAGCAGCTCATGCTCGCGCCGGTGTCCGACAACCTGCAGGCCTTCCTGCGCGAGGTCAATGCGCACCCCGACCGCCTGAAGCGCGCCGACGCGGTAGCCGCGCTGACGGGCGGCGCATCGCCTGCGCCGCTGCCGGTCGCCGGTGCCACGACCACCACGGCACCCGCCGCGGCGCCGGAAGGCGGCGGCCTGTACGCCGGCTCCTCGCCGGCCGACGTGCAGGACGCCTACAACGCGCTCAAGACCTACCTCATGCTGTCCGACAAGCGGCAGGTGGAAACGGCGCACCTCACCGACCAGATCTCGCGCTTCTGGCGCGGCTGGCTCGAGAGCAACCGCGGCGACATGCCGCGCGCGGCGGTCATCCGCGATGCCGAGCGAATGATCACCTTCTACCTGCGCCGCGTGGGCGACGACAACTGGCCCGCGCTGGCCGACACCAACCTGGCGCTGGTCGAGCAGACACGCGACAACCTGCGCCGCGTGGTGCGCGGCATGCCGGCGCGCGAACGCGTGTACGCCGAGATCAAGGCGCGCGCCTCCACGCGCTTCGCACCGATGACGGTGGCGCGCATCCTCGGGGCCACGGCCAGCAGCGCCGAAGCCGAAGGCACCCTTGCCGGCAGCGTCGCCATCTCGGGCGCGTTCACGCGCGAGGCCTGGCAGCAGTACGTGGACGACGCGATCCGCGACGCGGCGAACAAGGAAACATCGAGCAAGGACTGGGTGCTCAACGTCGCCGGCAACGACGACCTGACGCTCGAAGGCAGCCCGGAGCAGATCCGCAAGACGCTGGCCACCATGTACAAGCTGGAGTACGCCAAGGAGTGGCAGCGCTTCCTGCAGGGCATCGCGGTGAAGGACATGGGCAGCTTCGAGCAGGCCGTGGTGGCGATGAACCAGCTGGGCGATCCGCAGAACTCGCCGATCCGCAAGGTCTTCGACACCGTGTACGACCAGACCTCGTGGGACAACCCCTCGCTGGTCAACGCCGGCCTGCAGCAAGCGCGCACCGGGGCCTTCAACTGGTTCAAGCGCCTCTTCAGCCGCGCCACGCCGTCGCAGGTCAACGTGAACGTCGACCTCAACGGCGGTGCCACCGAAATCCCGATGGGCCCGATCGGGCGCGAGTTTGCGGGCGTGGCACGCCTGGTGGTCGAGCGCGACAACACCTCGCTGCTGCGCGGCTACCTGGGCACGCTGTCCAAGCTGCGCGGGCGCTTCAACCAGATCAAGAACCAGGGCGACCCCGGACCGGGCGCGCGCCAGCTCATGCAGCAGACGCTGGAAGGCAACGGCTCCGAGCTGGCCGACGCGCTCAAGTACGTCGACGAGCAGATGCTCACCGGCATGGACGCCGCGCAGCGCCAGGCGCTGCGACCGCTGCTGGTGCGCCCGCTGCTGCAGGCCTACGCGGTGACGGTGCAGCCGACGGCGGTCGAGGTCAACAAGATCTGGAGCGCGCAGGTGCACCAGCCCTTCCAGCAGTCGCTGGCCACCAAGTACCCGTTCTCGGCGAGCGCGAAGATCGAGGCCTCGCCGGCGGAAATCGCGCAGTTCTTCGGACCTGAAGGCGCCATCGGCAAGTTCGTGACGACCACGCTGGGCTCGCTGGTGATCCGCCGCGGCGACCTGCTGTCGCCGCGCGCCTGGGGCGACCAGGGCCTCACGCTGAGCCCCGACTTCGTGAACGGTTTTGCGCAGTGGGTGGCGCCGCTGTCGGGCGGTGCCGTGGCCGGGGCCGGCGGCAGCGCGCAGCCGCAGACGCTGTTCCAGATCCTGCCGCAGCCCGTGTCGGGCCTGACGGAATACATGGTCGAGATCGATGGCCAGCAGCTGCGCTACCGCAACACGCCGCCGCAGTGGTCCAACTTCGTCTGGCCCAACGCACAGGGCACGCCGGGCGCGAAGATCACCGCCGTCACCTTCGACGGGCGCACGGTCGAGCTGATCAACGAGCCGGGCAACTTCGGCCTGGAGCGCCTGCTGAGCACGGCGCAGCGCACCAAGTTGCCCGACGGCAGCTTCGAGCTCACCTGGGCGCGCGACAACGCGAGCGTGACCGTCAAGCTGCGCGTGATCCAGAACACGCAGTCGGCCGGTTCGGGCGGCGATTCGCCGCAAGGCAAGGGCCTGCGCGGCACGGTGCTGCCGTCGACGGTCGCAGAGATCGGTGTGCCGCGCGCAGCAGCACCCGCAGCGGTTCAGGCACCGGCCCAGGCGCCGGTGCAGGCAGGGGGAGCAGGCAAATGAGCGCGCCACAACAGCTGTGCTACTTCGGCAAGTTGCCCGGTCGCGGCGACTTCGTGAAGGGCCTGTACAACCCGCAGCTCATCAAGGTGTTCGACCACTGGCTGTCGCAGACCATGGAGATGCTGTCGGAAGACCCGCGCTGGAAGCTGATCTACGACAACGCGGCGCCGATGCACTTCGTGTGCCTGGGCTCGCGCAGCCGCGTCGCCATTGCGGGGCACGTGCGCCCCAGCCGCGACGAGTCGTCGCGCCGCTACCCGTTCCTGGCGGCCACCTCGGTGGACGTGGACGAGGCGCTCGACTTCATGCGCGGCGCGCCGATGCTCATCGGCCCCTACTGGGACCGCATGGCGGTGCAGGTGCAGTCGCTGGCGGCCGGCACCGACCTGGACAACGAGCTGAAGAAGTTCGAGGCCATCGACCCGGCCATCGAGACCGGCTTCAAGAAGTCGGCCTCGCGCGCCACCTATGCGGCGTTCACGCGCGACACCAGCCTGCTGCGCATCGAGCAGATGCTCAACTTCGACGGCCACAAGGTGTCGCTGCGCCGCGCCATCCTGGCGCTGGGCCTGCTGCTGCAGCCGGTGATGGCCAGCGCGGTGTCGCACCTGGAAAAGGGGCTCACGCTGCCGCTGCCGCGCGACCCGGTCGACCGTTCGCTGATCGCCACCTTCTGGCTCGAGATGGTGTCGCAGTTCCTGGCCAAGGCCGACTTCGAACTGGTGCTGCTGGTCACCGAGATCGACGGCCGCTCGCGGCTGGTGATCGGCTTCAACGGCCTGTCGCCGCGCAGCCTGCAAAGCGTGCTGCATCCGCAGGTCTACACCGAGCACAACATCGACATCGACAACCCGGAGTGGGTCGAGGACACCATCCACAGCAACTACGCGATGTTCAAGCTGGTGAGCTACCTCGACCAGCCGCAGCTGCCGCTGGACATCGTGCTCACCGCCTTTCGCGAAGTCTTCATCGGGGAATGACACGGTCATGAATTGTTCTTTGCGCGTTCTCGTGCTGTCCATGGCCTGCGGGCTCGCGCTCGTACCGGCCGTGCAGGCCCAGCAACCACAACAACCGGCGGCGGGCGCCACCGCCGCCCGCGTCGAGACCACGCCCGCGGCCGTCGGCAAGGGCGAGCCGGTCGTGGCCGGCGGGCAGGTGCCCGACGAAGCCACGCGCATCGCCGTCATCGAGGCGCTGCGCCGCGTCTATGGTCCCAGCGGCGTGATCGACAAGATCGAGGTGGTGAACACCGTCAGCATGCCGGCCAACTGGAGCGCCAACGTGCAGCGGCTGATCACGTCCTCGCTCAAGGACATCCACCGCGGCCAGCTCCAGATCGAGGGCACGCAGATGGCGCTGAGCGGCGAGGTTGGCAACGAGGCGCTGCGCCAGAAGATCGTGAGCGACATGGCGAATTCGCTCAACCCGACCTACACCATCAAGAACAGCCTGCGCGTGCCCGTGTCGGAGCAGATCGCGGTCGACCAGGTGCTGGGCAACCGCACCATCGAGTTCGAGCTGGGCAGCGCCACGCTCACGGGCAAGGGCCGCGCCATCCTCGACGAGATGGCGCCCATCCTGCAGAAGCTCACGAACAAGTCGGTGGCGGTGGTGGGCCACACCGACAACGCGGGCAACCGCACGTCGAACCTGGCGCTGAGCCAGTCGCGCGCCGAGTCGGTCAAGGGCTACCTGGTGGGCAAGGGCATCGACCCGATGACGCTCACGACCTCGGGCGTGGGCCCGGACCAGCCGGTGGCGAGCAACGCGACCGACGAGGGGCGCTCGCGCAACCGGCGCATCGAGTTCCGCGTCGGACGCTAAAGAAGAAAGGCCCGCAACGCGGGCCTTTCTTCTTTCACTCAGCGCGAAGGCGCGAAGTCAGCGCGACTCGTCGTCGCCCTTTGGCAGGTCGAGCAAGTCCACCAGCTGGGCCAGTTCCTGCTCGTTCTTGATCACGTTGCGCAGCCAGGCATGCAGCGGCATGTCGGCCCAGCGCGCGGCCTTGTTCGCCATGTAGGCGGCCGGGCTCGAGGGCTCGGTCTGCTCGAAATACGCCGCCACTTCCTTGAGCTGCGCGATGGCCTGTGCGCGGCTGTGGATGCCGGGTGGCAGCGCGGCGGGCACATGCACCGCGGCGTGGTAGGTGGGAGATGAATGGGGCATGGCGGCGTCGAAGACAGGTTCGATGCGGGTCGGGGCAGCCGGTGCGCTGGCGGCCGGTGCAGCGGCAGTGGCTTGTGGCGCCGCGCCGTTGTCGATCGGCACGCCGGCCTCGCGCGCGAAGCGCTCGACGGCCTGGCGGATGGCCGTGGCCGCGTCCTTCGCGGCGCGAAAGCTCGGGCCGTTGGAAGCGGTGCGTTCGTCGAACACGGCCTCGAACTCGGCCAGCGCCTGCTCGCAGGCCTGCACGTCGCGGTGCGTCTTCTGCAAGAACTTCGCGGGCGTGGCGCGGCGCAGGCGGTCGAACTGCTCGAGCGTCACCTTGTTGCGCTGCAGCTCGTCGGCCTGCGCCGGCGTGCGGCGGATGGCCTGGTCGAGCGCCAATGCGGTCTCCCAGACCAGCGCGCTGTGGCCGGTGCTGCCGTCGCTCACGATGGGCGCGCGCTGCAGCAGCTCGACCGAGCGCGAGATCAGCCAGGTGACGGTGCCGATGCGCATCTCGATGTCGCCGCCCTCGGGCTGCGGATGCAGTTCGTCCCAGTACTGGCGGCACAGGCCGCTGAGCAGGCGGTAGCCGTCGGCCAGCCCCTCGAAGCCGCGCTGGCTGGCCAGCGCGTCGGTGAGCCACACGCCCAGGCGCAGGTCCTTGGTGGACGCGCGCAGCAGCTTGTCGCACTCGGCAATCACGAAGGGCCAATTGGCCTCCTTCAGTTCGATGACCCATTCGCCCTGTTCGAGCGAGGGGTCGTCGTGCTTGCGCGCTTCTTGAATAGCGTCGAACTCGCGCGAGAACAGCATGTCCTCGCCGCAGGGCTTGGCCTCCGAGATCGGGGCCAGCAGGGCCGCGAGGTCGAGGCGGTTCGTCGCGGCCGTGGTCATGGCAGCGAGATCGTCAGGTTGGCCTGGCGCGGGCCGAGCTTCACGATGTCCTGGTAGCTCGCGAGCGCGCCCTGCGTGGTGCTGCCCAGGTGCGCCGACAGGCCGATGAAGCCCAGCAGCCCGATGAGCGCGAACAGCGCGGCCACCACCCACTGCGGCGCCTCGCGCTTGAGCGAGTGCGAGATCAGGTCGGGCAGCGGCCAGTGCGGCGCGAACGGCGTGCGCTTGCCGCGCGCGTTGGCAATCTCGTCGCCCACGCGCGCCGTGAGGTAGGCCAGCTTCTCGGTGCCGTCGATGGCGTACTTGCCCTGGAAGCCCAGCAGCAGGCACATGTAGAACACCTCGAGCGTCTGGATGCGCGCGGCGCCGTGCGCCCGCTCGACCTCGAGCATGTTGAAGAAGTTCTCGCCCGCCAGCTGGTCGCCGAACAGCGTGAGCTGCAGCGGCCGGCGCTCCCATTCGGAGCGGATGGCGAACTCGGGCGCCGAGAGCACGAACTCGTCGACGGTGGCGCAGAAGGCGTATTTGGCCGCGTGGATCTGCTCGGCCGTGGCGTCGAGCTTGCGCGCGTTGCGCTCGAACTCGCCCAGGTAGTTGCGGATGCCCGTGAGGAACTGCTCGGTGGTGGCCGGCTGCTGCTTCTTCTTGAGCAGGAACAGCATCACGAAGCCGTCGTACAGCAGGTCGAGCAGGCTGGAGTCGGCGTCGGGCGCCACGCCGGCCGGCGTGAACGAGGCCGGCGGCGCATCGGCGCCCAGCAGGGAAGGGGCCTTGTTGAGGGTGGTGGTGTTCATACGATCGGGCGGGTGATCAGCCGGTCACGGCGATCAGTTCGAGTTGCATGTCGGGGATGCCGGCCGGCGCGTAGATGGTGACGCTCTGCGCCTGCAGCATGCGGTCGTACAGCTGGCTCTTGCTGTCGATGGAGAAGTAGCAGGCGCCCGCGCGGATCGGAATGGCCGGCGGCACCTGCGGCGCGTAGACGATGCGCACGCCCGGCATGGCCGAGAGCACGAGCTTGTCGACGTCTTCGGGTGCGCCGATCTTGAAACGCTGCGGCACCACCTCGGCCAGCTCGGCGGCCGGCATGCTGGCGGTGACCGACATGTAGAACACGGTCTTCTCGTCGATCTTTCCGGAATCGAGGCGCCCCAGGTAGAAGGCGTTGCGCGTCTCGGTGAGCGCAATGGCGAAGTAGCGCGTGGAGATCACGGTGTCGAGCAGGTCGCGCACGATGCGGTCGAGCTCGGCGAAGGCCGGGCCCGGCTTCTCGTGGTCGTACACCGGCAGGTCGTTCAGCGAGTAGGTCTTGGCGAAGGTCATCAGCGCGCCGGCCAGGCTCAGCAGTTCCTGGAACAACCGCTCCGGGTGCAGCGACGGATGATGGAACAGGTGCGAGAGCGAGGCGAAGGCCGAGTTGGCCGTGTGCAGCAGCCAGAACGAGGCGATGTCGCCCGAGCGGAACTCGATGATGTTCTTGCTCGGCTCACGGTGGATGCCGTAGAGCGAATTGACCTTGGCTTGCAGCACGTCGAGCAGCCGGCGCAGCTGCTGGAACACGGTGGGCGAGGCGTCGATGCTGGTGCACGGCGGCACGAAGCTGCGGTCGATCTCGAAGCCGCCCGCGGCGGTGCGGCGGATGCGGATCACCGGGATCGACACGAACTGCTCGCGCGGCTCGGTGTCGGCCAAGAGCTTCACGCTCTTGCGCAGGAACACCACCTCGGCGCTCACGGCGTTGGTGTACAGGTCGAGCGACTGCGTCGCGTCGCTGGTGTAGCGCGCGGCAAAGCCTTCCTCGTTGGGGTCTGTGTAGTTCTTGCCGAGTTCCTTCACCGGGTGCAGCACGAGGTAGAAGGTGATCTCGTTCTGGCCCGGGCTCAGCGTGTCCAGCGAGATGGGCGGGGGCAGCGCGTCGGCCTGCGGCGCCGCGTAGGGCTCGCCGTCGGGGAACACCAGCGACAGCTGCGAGGCGCGCAGCATGCCGCTGGCCAGCGCATCGAGGTCGAAGCTGATGGAGCGCACGCCCCAGAAGTACGGATGCAGCGTCTGCGCCGTGGCGCGCAGGCGCGCCTCGTGGTACGCGTCTTGGCGCTGGAAATGCTGGGGGCGTAGAAACAAGCCCTCTCCCCAGAGGACCTTGGCTGCGTAGCTCACGTCGGATCAACTCCCCACAATTTTTTTTGAATGTATCGCATCGTCGTGTCGACTCGGACAGGCCCGCCGTCGCTGCAGATCAGGCGGGCGAGGGCCGGCAAGTTACCGGCCCCAACAGGTTGAGCGCGCCCGTGGGGGCGGCGCCTTGTGCGTTCTGCTGGCCCACCACCGCGCCTGTCGTGACGGTGAGCGCGCAGGCATGCGCGCCCATCACGATGCCGGTCTTCTCGGCGTCGGCGGCGTTGAAGGCGAAGCGCCAGCGCTGCGCATCGGGCGAGTGGAACAGCACCACCACGGCCACCGCGTTGGCGCTGCGCGGAACCATCTCGGTCCAGGTGTATTGCTGGTCGGGAATGAGCGTGATTTCGCGGCTCTCGACGAGGTCGTCGCCCAGCTGTGTCTTGTCGCGACCCGGCGTGACGAAGGCGTCGAAGGACGACTGGTAGAAGCCCGTCGTTTCCTTCAGCTTGTAGATGCGCATCACCACGGACAGCGGGCGGTTGCGGCCATCGGCGTTGAGGTTCTTGCCCGCGGCGATCGACATCGTCACCTTGCGCGGGGGCTTTTGCGACTCGGGCAGCTCGGGCTTCTTCAGTCCGCTCGCCTCGAGCGCGATGTTGGCGATCGTGAGCGCCGGCGAGCTGCACCCGCCGAGCATCAACGCGGCCAGCAGCGCGCCAGATGTAATTAATATTTTCATTAAAAGCGAGTCGTAACAATATTTCGATGGACCAAATAGGATTAACCGATTTCGAAAATGACTTTCGATTAGGAAATTAGCATTAATCCGCCCCCGTCATTTGCCATCCACGCGGCTGTAGTATCGTGTATTGTTATTGTCAACGGTCGCAATTTAATGAATGATTGCGGCCTGCTAAAAAGTCAGATCAGGGGGGGAATGTGTCGATTCGAAAAATCATGTCGCGCACGATGATTGCCGGTGCCATTGCGAGCACCGTCTTTTTGTCGGCCTGTACCACCACGCCGGACGCGGCCGTTGCGCAGGCGACCGCCGCCTACAACAAGAGCCTGGCCGAGGTCGATGCCGCCGCGGCAGCCGCCACCGGCGACAAGGCGCCCGTCATCCGCCAGTACCAGCAGCTCGCCACCGACAACCCGACCCGCGGTGAGCCGTGGTCGCGCATCGCGCAGATCTACTTCAACGAAGGCCGCTACAGCCTGGCCATCTCGGCCGCCGAGGAGTCGCTGCGCCGCGACCCGTCCAGCCGCCAGGCCAAGAGCATCACCGCCGTGGGCGGCCTGCGCCTGGCAGCCCGCTCCATCGAGGACCTGGGCAAGGACAGCAGCCTGAGCGGCGACGCCAACGCCGACGCCTACCGCCTGGCCGCCCTGCTGCGCGAAACCCTGGGCCTGTCGGTCCTGGTGCCCGCCGGCCCCGAAGCCAAGCCGGCACCCACGCGCCGCGCCGCGGCCCCCAGCCCGGCACCCGCGCCCTCGTCGTCATCGTCCGCCGCGCCGACCCCGGTCGCCGCCGCACGGCCCGCCCCGGTCGCCGCGCCGCGCCCGGCACCTGCCGCGCCCGCCCCGCGCGCGGGTGGCGGCAATCCATTTGACGCGCTCAAGTAATTGTCCGGTTTTTGAATTGGTTTTAAACCAATGTATTAACGAATGGGCGTGCGATCTGAAAATGGGTCGTACAACTTTTTAATTCGTTTCTCAGTCCTATTGCGAAGGTATTGAAGCTTATGGCGACCAAAAGACAGAGCGTGCAGAAGCGTCTCCAAAAAGTGCGCCCGCCGCGCGTGCAACTCACGTACGACGTGGAGCTCGGTGACGCCATCGAGAAAAAGGAATTGCCTTTCGTCGTCGGCGTGATCGCCGACCTGGCGGGCCAGTCCGAGGTGGAGCAGCCCAAGCTCAAGGACCGCAAGTTCGTCAACATCGACCGCGACAACATGGACGACGTCATGAAGGGCGTGGCCCCGCGTGCCGCCTTCCAGGTGCCGAACAAGCTGGACGGGCGCGGCGGCAGCTTCGGTGTCGACCTCACCTTCAACTCGATGGACGCCTTCTCGCCCGAAGCCGTCGTCGAGCAGATCGAGCCGCTCAAGCGCCTGCTCGACGCGCGCACCAAGCTGGCCGACCTGCGCAACAAGATGGCCGGCAACAGCAAGCTCGAAGACCTGCTGGCCGACGTGCTGAACAACACCGAGCAACTCCAGCGCCTGGGACAAGGCGTTGGCAAGAAGGACGAAAGCTGAACATGACCGCGCAAGCACTTTCGGCATCGAGCGGTGCCGCTTCGTCTGAAGCCTCGGTCGACCTGCTCGACCAGATCGTCGAGAAGAGCAAGGTCGCCAAGTCCGACGTGGAACACACGCGCACCAAGGACCTCATCGGCGAACTCGTCAGCCAGGTCCTCGAAGGCTCGGTGATCGTCTCCGACAACGTGTCGGCCATGATCGACGCGCGCGTGGCCGACCTGGACGCGCTCATCTCCGCCCAGCTCAGCGCCGTGATGCACGCGCCCGAGTTCCAGAAGCTGGAGAGCACCTGGCGCGGCCTGGAGTACCTGGTCAAGGAAACGCCGACCGGCACCATGCTCAAGATCAAGGTCATCAACGCCACCAAGCGCGACCTGATCCGCGACTTCAAGGCCGCCGTCGAGTTCGACCAGAGCGCGATGTTCAAGAAGGTCTACGAAGAAGAGTTCGGCACCTTCGGCGGTGCGCCGTTCGGCGCGCTGGTGGGCGACTTCGACGTCACGCGCCAGCCGGAAGACATGTACTTCCTGGACCAGATGGCGCACGTGGCCGCTGCCGCCCATGCGCCTTTCATCGGCGCGGCCTCGCCCGAGCTGCTGGGCCTGGAAAGCTTTGCCGACCTGGGCAAGCCGCGCGACATGGCCAAGGTGTTCGACACCGTCGAGTACGCCAAGTGGAAGTCGTTCCGCGATTCGGAAGACTCGCGCTACGTCGGTCTCACGCTGCCGCGCTTCCTCGGGCGCCTGCCCTACCACCCGCGCGAAGGCACGGTGGTCGACAGCTTCAACTTCGTCGAAGACGTCGACGGCACCGACCACGCCAAGTACCTCTGGTGCAACGCGGCCTGGGCCTTCGCCACGCGCCTGACGGCCGCGTTCGACGACTTCGGCTGGTGCGCGGCCATCCGCGGCGTCGAAGGTGGCGGCCTGGTCGAAGACCTGCCCACGCACACCTTCAAGACCGACGAAGGCGAGATCGCCCTGAAGTGCCCGACCGAGATCGCCATCACCGACCGGCGCGAAAAGGAGCTCAGCGACCTGGGCTTCATTCCGCTCGTGCACTGCAAGAACTCCGACTACGCGGCGTTCTTCGGCGCGCAGTCGCTGCAGAAGGCCAAGAAGTACAACACCGACAGCGCCAACGCCAACGCGGTGCTCTCGGCGCAGCTGCAGTACATCTTCTCGGTGTCGCGCATCGCGCACTACCTCAAGGCCATGATGCGCGACAAGATCGGCAGCTTTGCCTCGGCGCACAACGTCGAACAGTTCCTGAACCGCTGGATCGCGCAGTACGTGCTGCTCGACGACAACGCGACGCAGGAACAGAAGGCCCAGTTCCCGCTGCGCGAAGCCGCCATCCAGGTCGGCGAAGTGCCCGGGCGGCCCGGCGTGTACCGCGCGGTCGCGTTCCTGCGCCCGCACTTCCAGCTGGATGAACTGTCTATTTCACTGCGCTTGGTCGCCGATCTGCCGAAGTCAGTGAATAAGTAAGGAGGCAGATCGGGTGCGCGGCCGAGGGGCCGTGCTGCAACACGTTAACTGTCAGTAATCAATCAATCAAGAAGGGGAAGAAACATGAAAGATATCTACGTCAAGTTCGGCAGCCCGGCCATCAACGGCGAGTCGCAGGACAAGGACCACAAGGACTGGATCGAAGTCAGCTCGTGGCAGCACAGCATCGTGCAGCCGCGCTCGGCCACCGCGTCGACCGCCGGCGGCCACACCGCCGAGCGCTGCGAGCACGGCGAGATGATCTTCACGAAGGACATGGACGTCGTGAGCCCGCTGCTGTACCAGCACGCGTCGGGCGGCACCACCTTCGACGAAGTCACGGTGCAGTTCTACCGTGCCGACGGCGAAGGCAAGCGCGTGCAGTACATGGAGATCAAGCTCAAGTACGTGCTGATCGCCAGCGTGAACCCGAAGGTCGTGAGCACCGACGTGGCCAGCGTGCCGAGCGAGACCTTCTCGCTGAAGTACGCCGCCGTGCAGTGGAAGTACACGCAGCAGAAGATCGGCGGCAACCAGGGCGGCAACTCGCAAGGCGCCTGGAGCCTCACGAAGAACGACAAGACCTACTCGGTCTGACGCCAGTCGGGCAATGACGACCGCGGCGCAGGCCGCGGTTTCTTTTTGGCGCCGCGCCCCTCGCGCGGTGCCCTGCCCGTTGTCCGACGCGAGAGACAGGGAGTGACCCATGACAGGATTCGAACCGGGCCTGCTCGACAAGCTGTTCGATGACGACTGGCGCGGGCCGGCTTCGCCGGTGCTGCGGCACTTGTCGCTTGACGAGGTCAAGAACGTGGTCGCACGCGATCTCGAATCCCTGCTCAACACGCGCATGGTCTTCGACGACGCCAAGCTCCAGGCCTACCCCGAGTGCCGGCGTTCCGTCATGACCTACGGCCTGAGCGATTTCTCGGGCCTGAGCCTGGCCAGCCACTACGACCGCTCGTTCATCTGCCGCTCGCTGGAGCAGGCGATCGCGCGCCACGAGTCGCGCCTGCGCGATGTCTCGGTGTCGCTCGAGGTCGACGGCCAGGCCAGCACCCACATGCTCTATTTCGGAATCACCGCCCTGCTCGTGCTGCCCGAGCTGGCCGAGCCGGTGAACTTCGACGCCATGCTGCAGCCCACGACGCTGCAGTACTCCATCACCCGCGGCACCGGCAAGAGCCGGTACGCCTAGCGCCACGATCCGCGCACACGACGCACACCATGGACGAGTTGCTGCCCTTCTACGAACGCGAGCTGGCCTTCCTGCGCGGCTACTCGCAGGAGTTCGCCAAGGGCTACCCGAAGATCGCCGCGCGCCTGGCCATCTCGGCCGACGCCAGCGAAGACCCGCACGTCGAACGCATGATCCAGTCGTTCGCGCTGCTCACGGCCCGCATCAGCAAGAAGCTCGACGACGACTACCCCGAGCTCACCGAAGCGCTGCTCGAGGTGATGTACCCGCACTACCTGCGGCCCTTTCCGTCGTGCTCCATCGCGCAGTTCGACGCCGGCGGTGCGGCGCTCGCCAAGCTCAGCAAGCCCGTCACCATCGCGCGCGGCACCGAGCTCACCTCGCAGCCGGTGCGCGGCGGCGCCTGCCGCTTTCGCAGCGTGTACGACGTCACGCTGGCGGCGGTGCAGGTGTCGAACGTGGTTTATCACTCGGTTGTGAATGCGCCCGCGCAGGCCTCGCTGCCGCGCAACGCCACGGGCTGCCTGTCGGTCACGCTCGAGGCCACCGGCGAGCAGAAGTCGCTCGGCACCCTGGCGCTCACGCTGGCGCGCCTGCGCACCTTCATCGACGCCGAGCCCTCGCTGGCCACGGCGCTGGCCGACGCCATCTTCCTGAAGACAGCCGCCGTCTTCGTCGAGCCCGAGCGCAGCGGCAAGTGGACGCTGGTGCAGGGCGAAGCGCTGCACCCCGTCGGCTTCGAGGAGGCCGATGCGCTCATCGAGCTGCCGGCGCGCTCGCACCCGGCCTACCGCCTGCTCAGCGAGTACTTCGCGTTCCCCGAGAAGTTCAACTTCGTCGACATCGACCTGGCGAACGCGCTGCGCCACATCGGCTCGTGCCGCTCGATCACGCTGCACCTCGTGATGACCGGCGTGCGCGCCGACTCGCCCACGGCGCGGCTGCTCGAGGGCGTGTCCAGCCGCAACCTGCGCCTGGGCTGCACGCCCGTCATCAACCTCTTCAAGCAGCGCAGCGACCCGATCCGCGTCACGCACGCCGCGGCCGCCTACCCGGTGGTGGCCGACGCGCGCCGCGCCTTCGGCTTCGAGGTCTACAGCATCGACTCGGTCAAGCTCGTGAAGCAGACCGCCGAGGGCGATGCCTACATCGAGTTCCGGCCCTTCTACTCGCTGCACCACGGCGAGCATCCGAAGGAGGCCGAGCACTACTGGTTTGCGCGGCGCAACGAGCTCGTGGCGCAGCGCAGCCCGGGCTACGAGACCGAGCTCTCGATCGTCGACATCGATTTCCATCCCTCGCTGCCGCAGACCGAAACGCTGAGCATTGACCTCACCTGCACCAACCGCGACCTGCCGCATTCGCTGGCCTTCGGCCTGCCGGGCGGCGACCTCTTCATCGAAGGCAACTCGGTGGCGCGCTCGATCCGCATGCTGCGCCGCCCCACGCAGACGCTGCGCATGCCGCGCGGCAAGGGCGTGCAGTGGCGGCTGGTGTCGCACCTGTCGCTCAACCACCTGTCGCTGGCCACCAGCGGGCTGCCGGCGTTGAAGGAAATGCTGCGGCTGTACGACCTGGGCCGCTCGGCCGTGTCGGCGCGGCAGATCGAGGCCATCACCGCGATCGAGCAGCAGGCCACCACCCAGTGGTTGCCGGGCAAGCCCTTCGCGACCTTCGTGCGCGGCATCGAGCTCAAGCTCACGGTCGACGAGACCGGCTTCGTGGGCAGCAGCCTGCAGGCCTTTGCCCGCGTGATGGACCATTTCTTCGGTCTCTATGTGCACCTGAACAGCTTCACCCAGCTGGTGATCGTTTCGGCGCGCGACAAGGAGGAGCTGGTGCGATGCAAGCCCCGCAGCGGCGAATCGATCCTCCTGTAGCCGAAAGGCTGCTGCGCGAACCCTACCGCTTCGAGTTTTTCCAGGCGGTGCGGCTGATCGAGCTCATGCTGCTCAAGCGGCAGGAGCGCGACGTGCACCAGCGCCTGGTGCCCGGCGAACGCATGGTGCCGCGCTGGGTGCGCTTTCGCAGCTCCACGAGCCTGAACTTCCCGCCCAGCGAGATCGAGGCGCTGGCGGTGCGCGACGCCGTGGGCGAGCTGATGTCGGGCGCGCAGCTGTGCGAGCCGCCACTGCCGCATGAGGACGACCACGGCCTGAGCCGCATCGAGCTCACGCCCGCGTCTTTCGGCATGCTGGGCGTGTCGGGCGCCTTGCCCATCGTCTATACCGAGATGCTGATGCGCCGCGAGCAGCATCTGCGCGACAGCTCGGCGCGCGCCTTTCTCGACGTGTTCAGCAACCGCGCCGCCGCGCTCTTCTATGCGGCCTGGCGCAAGTACCGCCTGCCGCTGCACTACGAGCACGAACGCAGCCGCGCCTACCTGCCGGTGCTGCTGTCGATGGCCGGGCTGGAGCACACGGCGCAGCGCGATCCGCTGACCGACGGCACGGGCACCGTGTTCGACGAAACCGTGGCCGGCTACGCGGCCGCGGTGCGCCACCGGCCGATGTCGGCGGCCTACCTGCAGCGCGTGCTGTCCGACTACTTCCGCAGCCACATCCGCATCGAGCAGTTCCTGGGCAAGTGGTACGACATGCCCGTGCAGCAGCGCTCCAGGCTGGGCGAGGGCAACGTGAGCCTGGGCCAGAACGCGATGGCGGGCGAACGCATCTGGCAGCGCGACCTGCGCATCCGCCTGTGGATCGGCCCGCTCAAGCGCAGCGCGCTGCGCGAGTTCTTTCCGGGCCGCGCGCATGCGAAGGCGCTCGAAAAGATGCTGGCGCTGCTGGCCGGCGTGACCTGCGAATACGAAGTGCGCCTGATCCTGGCGCGCGAAGAAGTCGCCGCCGTGCAGCTCAGCGACAGTGGCGGCAGCCACCTCGGCTGGGACAGCTTCATCACCACCCGCGAGGCCGAGGGCGACCGCAGCGACACGCAGTACGAGCTTCAGCCCCTGCAGTGACCTTTTCAACGAACACGACCGACAGAAGAACACCACCGCTCATGAGCACCTCGCTGAAGACACTGATCACCAAGCTCAACGCCAGCGCCCGCATGGCCACGCAGCGCGCCGCCAACCTGTGCCTGGCCCACGGCCACTACGAGGTCGACCTGGAGCACCTGTTCCTGGCGCTGCTGGAGCAGACCGACAACGACCTCGCGCGCGTGCTGCGCGCCAATCGCATCAGCGCCACCGCGATCCAGTCGGACCTGGAGCGCGAGATCCAGACCTTCAAGAACGGCAACACGCGAACGCCCGTGTTCTCGCAGCACCTGCAGCAGCTGTTCCAGCAGGCATGGCTGCTGGCCTCGCTCGACGCGCACGCGGCACAGATCCGCTCGGGCCACCTGCTGCTCGCGCTGCTCACGCAGCCCGACCTCGCGCAGCTGGCGCAGCGCGGCTCGCCGCTCTTTGCCAAGATCCGCCTCGAAGACCTGAAGCACGACTTCGACAAGCTCACCGACGGCTCGAACGAAGCGGCGGAAGCCGGTGCCTCGGGCGCAGCCGTCGAGGGCGATGCGCAGCAAGCGCCGGCCGACCCGCTGGCCGCGGGCGTGCCGGGCAAGACGCCCGCGCTCGACCAGTTCACCACCAACCTCACGCAGCGCGCGAAAGACGGCGCGCTCGACCCGGTGATCGGCCGCGACACGGAAATCCGCCAGGTCATCGACATCCTGATGCGCCGCCGTCAGAACAACCCCATCCTCACCGGCGAGGCCGGCGTCGGCAAGACGGCGGTGGTCGAAGGGTTGGCGTTGCGCATCGCGGCGCAGGACGTGCCCGAATCGCTGCGCGCCGTGGCGCTGCACACGCTGGACATGGGCCTCTTGCAAGCCGGCGCGAGCGTGAAGGGCGAGTTCGAGAACCGCCTGAAGAACGTGATCGCCGAAGTGAAGAAGAGCCCGCACCCGATCGTGCTGTTCATCGACGAAGCCCACACCATGATCGGCGCGGGCGGCCAGGCCGGACAGAGCGATGCGGCCAACCTGCTCAAGCCCGCGCTCGCGCGTGGCGAGCTGCGCACCATCGCTGCCACCACCTGGGGCGAGTACAAGAAGTACTTCGAGAAGGACGCGGCGCTCGCGCGGCGCTTCCAGGTCGTGAAGGTCGAGGAGCCCAGCGAAACGCTGGCCGCCGCCATGCTGCGCGGCATGGTGCCGCTGATGGAGAAGCACTTCAACATCCGCGTGCTCGACGAAGCCATCACCGAGGCCGTGCGCCTGTCGCACCGCTACATCAGCGGACGCCAGCTGCCCGACAAGGCGGTGAGCGTGCTCGACACCGCGTGCGCGAAAGTCGCGCTCGGCCAGAGCGCAACGCCGGCCTTGATCGAGGAAGCGAACCGCGGCCTCGAACGCATCGAGGCCGAGAGCGCCGCGCTGGTGCGCGACACCGCGGCCGGCGGGCGCCATGAAGCGCGCCTGGCCGAACTCGCGGAAAAGAAGGGCGCGCTGCAGGCCGAGCTCGCCGCGAGCCAGCAGCGCCTGGCCGAAGAGAACGCGCTGGTGGAGCGCATCCGCGCGCTGCGTGCGCAACGCGACGAGTCGGTCGCTCAGCAGCCCGAGGCCGCACCCGCGGTGGCGGAGAAAGCGCCGGCCCGCGCCACCAGCCGCAAGAAAACGGCTGCCACCGCCGACCCCGCGCGCGACGAACTCGACGCCCTGCTCGCCGAACTGCGCGCCCTGCAAGGCACCACGCCGATGGTGCCGCTGCAGGTCGATGGCCACGTCGTCGCCGAGATCGTCTCGGCCTGGACCGGCGTGCCGCTGGGTCGCATGGTCAAGGACGAGATCAAGACCGTGCGCGCCCTCGACACCCTGCTGGCCGAGCGCGTGATCGGCCAGGACCACGCGCTCGCTGCCGTGGCCCAGCGCGTGCGCACCGCGAGCGCGCGCCTGGAAGACCCCAACAAGCCGCGCGGCGTGTTCATGTTCGTCGGCCCCTCGGGCGTGGGCAAGACCGAGACCGCGCTCGCGCTGGCCGACATCCTGTACGGCGGCGAGAAGAAGCTCATCACCATCAACATGAGCGAGTACCAGGAGGCGCACAGCGTCTCGGGCCTGAAGGGCTCGCCGCCCGGCTACGTGGGCTATGGCGAAGGCGGCGTGCTCACCGAGGCCGTGCGCCGCCAGCCCTACAGCGTGGTGCTGCTCGACGAAGTGGAGAAGGCCCACCCCGACGTGCTCGAGATGTTCTTCCAGGTGTTCGACAAGGGCATGATGGACGACGCCGAGGGCCGCGAGATCGACTTCCGCAACACGCTGATCATCCTGACCTCGAACATCGGTTCGTCGCAGATCATGCAGGCGTGCCTCAACAAGGCCGACGACGAGCGCCCCGCGCCCGACGCGCTGGCCGACGCGCTGCGCCCCGTGCTCATGAAGGCCTTCAAGCCGGCCTTCCTGGGCCGCATGAAGGTGGCGCCGTTCTATCCGATCACCGATGCGGTGCTGGAGCAGATCATCGCGCTCAAGCTGGGCCGCATCCGCGACCGCATCGAGACCAACCACAAGGCCGTGTTCGAGTGGGACGACGCGCTGGTCGAGTCCGTTCTGGCGCGCTGCACCGAGGTCGACTCGGGCGCGCGCAACGTCGACCACATCCTCAACGGCACCTTGCTGCCCGAGATCGCCGAGGCCGTGCTCACGCGCATGGCCGACGAGACGCCGCTGGCCAAGATCAAGGCCAGCTGCGGCAAGGGCGGCGAGTTCCGCTACCGGATCACCTAGGCGCAGCCGCCGCGCGTGCCCACGGGAGAACAAAAACAATGACGACGACCTTCACATCGGCCTCGCTCGGCGGGCTCATGCGCGCGGGCACCACGCAGCGCGATCGCCTGCTGGTGCTGCACACACCGCTGGGCGAGAACAAGCTGTTGGCCGAGCGCCTGGACGGCGTGGAGTGCATCGACGGCGGCGGCTTTCGCTTCGAACTCACCGCGCTGAGCGACGACGCGCACATCGAGCTCAAGACCCTCATCGGCCAGGGCGTGCGCCTGGACCTGCAGACTGCGCAAAGCCGCACGGAGCTGCGCCCCTTCCACGGCCATGTGAGCGAGGCCGAGTGCGTGTCGAGCAACGGCGGCATGGCGCGCTACCGGCTCGTCATCGAACCCTGGATGGCCTTCCTGCGGTACCGCCAGGACAGCTGCCTGTTCCAGCACCAGAACGTGTTCGACATCGTCGACGCCGTGTTCGGGCGCTACCAGAGCCAGGGCCAGCTCGCGCCCCAGTGGCGCTGGGAGATCGCCCAGCGCGACATCTATCCCGTGCGCGGCATCACCACGCAGTACCAGGAAAGTGACTTCGACTTCGTCGCGCGGCTGCTGGCGGAAGAGGGCCTGTGCTACTGGTTCGAACACACCACGGGCAAGGACGGTGCACTGGGCAGCCACACCCTCGTTATCGCCGACCACAACGGCGCCTTCCGCGCCAACGCGCAAGCCACCATTCGCTTCCACCGCGCCGATGCCAGCGAGCGCGAGGACACCATCCAGCAGTGGCGCGGCCACCGTCAGCTGCAGACCAACAGCCTCGCGCAGCAGAGCTGGGACTACAAGAGCGTGAACGCACGCCCCGTGCAACAGCAAAGCCGCGCCGCGGGCCAGCGCACCCTGCACTGGAGCGACGACCCCGGCGCCTACGGCTGGGAGACCTCCGCGCAGGGCGAGCGCCTGCTGGCCAACGCCCTGCAGGCGCTGGAGCTGCGCAACAAGCGCTTCGAAGGCCGCAGCGCCGTGCGCACCCTGGCGCCCGCCACCACCTTCACCCTGAACGGGCACGAACAGCACGACAAGGACAGCGAGCAGGACCGCCGCTTCGCCGTGCTCGCCGTGCGCCACATCGCACGCAACAACTTCGACGAAGACCTGAAGACCGGCATCGGCGAGCGGCTGGGCCTGCCGGACATCGCCACCGTGTTCGACAGCGGCAACGGCGACACGACCGCAGACGCCGTCACCCACTACCGCAACGAGTTCACCACCGTGCGCGCGGCCATCCCCTACCGGCCGCTGAGCCTGGACGGCCACGGCCAGCGCATCCACCCCAAGCCCAGCGTGCACGGCAGCCAGAGCGCCATCGTCATCGGCGTGGGCGGCGGTGATGCGCCGGTTCACACCGACCGCGACCACCGCATCAAGGTGCAGTTCCACTGGCAGCGCGGCAGCGCGTCGAGCGCGCGCCAGTCGCGCACCGACGGCCAGGACAACGCGCCCGCCGCCGACCGCCTGGGCGCTTGGGTGCGCGTGGCCGCCAGCGCCGCCGGCGACAACTGGGGCCAGATGAGCCTGCCGCGCGTGGGCCAGGAAGTGCTCGTCGAGTTCCACCACGGCGACATCGACCGCCCCGTGGTCGTTGCTGCGCTGTACAACGGCGCCGGCCAGGTCGACGCCCAGCACAACCAGAAACCCGCAGGCGCCGCCCAGTCCACCGGCAACGCGCCTGCGTGGTTCGCCGGCGAAGGCAAGGGCGCCAGGGAGCACGCGCACAACGCCGTCTTCAGCGGCATCAAGACCCAGGAACTGAGCGCCAGCCAGAGCGGCGACGGGGGCTACAACCAGCTCGTCTTCGACGACACCCCCGGCCAGGGCAGCACCAGCCTGGCCACCACCCAGGCCAGCAGCCGCCTGCACCTGGGCCACCACAAGCAGCAGGACGACAACGCCCGCGGCAAGGGCCGCGGCCACGGCGCCGAACTGGCCACCACCGCGCAAGGCGCCATCCGCGCCGGCGCGGGCCTGCTCGTGAGCGCGTATGCGCAGCCGAACGCCAAGGGCGCGTTCATGGCGAGTCGCGAAGCGCAGCAGCAGACGAAACAGGCGGAAGAGCTCGCCACTTCACTCGCCCAGAGTGCGCAGACGCAGAAGGCGCAGATCAAGGGTGAAGGGGCTCCGGGCGAGCTGCCGGCCATCGCCGCGCTGAAGCATGTGGCTGAAGTGCTGGAGGCGAAGCAGGAGGGCGGTGCTGCGGCATCAAGCAACGGATCGGGCGGCGGCGAGATCAAGGCCATCGAAGGCGGCCACGGCAGCGTCACCGCGTACAGCGAGCCGCACCTGCAGTTCAGCGCGCCCATGGGCATCGGCTTCGTCACGCCGAAGGAAGTGATTGCCGTGAGCGGGCAGCACACCGCCATCGTCGCGAGCCAGGATGTCGACCTGCCCGCGCAAGGGCAGATCGCGGTGAGCGTGGCCAGCGGGGTGAGCCTGTACACGGTGGGCGCGAAGGCCGGAGAAGGCGGCGAGCCGAACCAGGAGCGCGGCATCGCGCTGCATGCGGCCAGCGGCAAGGTGAGCCTTCAGAGCCAGACCGGCGCCACGAAGATCGCGGCGGACAAGAAGGTGACGATCGCCAGCACGGCGAAGGACGTGGCCGTAGAGGCGCCGAAACACGTGCTGCTGACCAGCGCGGGGGCGTACATCAGGCTGGAAGGATCGAGCATCAAGATCCATGCGCCGGGGAAGGTGACGTTCAGGGGGATGCATAACTTCGTGGGGCCGCAAGGGGACAGCAGCAGCAACAGCGTGGGCAAGGCAGAACTCGAAGGATGCGCATTGCGCATGAGCGCGGCATCGGCAAGTGGCGGTGCCGTGGTTGCACGATGAACACAATCGGCAATCTCGGAAATGAAACGCTGCACCGTCTGTCGGCGCGGTTGTTCTCACTTTGCAAGGACCACGGCCATGTCCTTGTTCTGATCGATCGGTTCAATCCTATTCCGGAGGCGCTCGAAGCCTCCATAAAGGAGGCCGCGCTTGACGACGAAGAACGGGCTGAATTGCACGACCCGATCTTCGGAGCCGCTGGGCAGCTAGCCCCGCAATTGCTGCGCCTGACTGTGCGGCACATGACGCTTCTCGACGCGCTGGCCGGTGCCGCCGTGCAAGCGGCGTTGGACCCGGAACAGCCGGACGTCTGTGTGTGCGGATTTCCCGTGACAGCAGTGCAGTCTGTGAGGCTGGTAGCTGCTCATCTCAGTCGCCAGCACAATCCAGTGACGCACGATGGACGCAGGATATTCCTGCGCTTCCAAGACCCGCGTGTTCTTCCTCGCCTGTGGAATGTGTTGGATACAGAGCAGAGAAGTCAGCTGCTCGGCCCTGTCGACCGATGGGTTCTGGTTCGCAGAAACGGTGAAATTGCCGAGTTGCAGGCGTTGGGTCCAAAGGGCGATGGTCGACATGCTCGCCTCTCGCTTTCGGAGCACGCGCTGAACGGTGCACTTCGCATCGAGGCACTGAACCTTGCTGTTCGCTCGCTGCGCATGGGAGGGCACGTAGTCCCTCTCCACGAGGACGAGAAGATTGACCGAGCAATCACACAGGCGCAGCGCACGGGTTTGGGCACGCCCGAAGATCTGGCCGCCTATGCGGCGTTGGCCTGGTTATGGCCGGAAGGGCTCGAAGCCATGAAGGTTCACGCGCAGGTCGTTGCGGGCATCTCCCTGGCACAGCAAGGCTTGCCATTCAAGGAGTACGCCAGAGAGCGCCTCTTGCCAATCATCCAATCGGATTCGAAGTCATGACGTCACCCAAGAAGGACTGCAAATTCTGCGATAAGCAGGGCGTTTGGATCTATCCATTGCGTTACGCCGTGGCTGTGGCAGCCAATCCGGCCAATCTGAATCCTATTCCGGGGGGGCTTCCCGGATCACTCGGACAGAGCGTGACGGACATCGCGCTGGGCGCCAATGCAAGATACACCGTGCGCGTAAGTCGGGGCGGCTGCATCTATGCCTTGGTCGAGCGAAGTGGGATACGGTATTGGCAGGCCTACCTCGTGGTGGAAGACAGCCTTCTCTATCAGTTCGAACCGGAGAGCCCACCCAAGCAACCAGTCGAGTTCAGCTGCGAGCGCACCAGTTGTGGAGTCGGTGCCAGCGTGATCTCTATCGATAAGGTCAACGACGTTTCGGCCGTGTGGTTGATGTTTTCGCCCAGCTTCCTTACCAAAGCCAAGCTCGACGAATACAAGAAGAATGCCGATGAGTACGCGGCCAAGGGAAAGATGCAGGTGTTCGACGTCAAGGCGTGGGCAACGGCGGGAACGATGCAAACGCACATGCTGACGCCGGCGCATCTCAAGACAGATGTTCCTGAATTTATTCTGTATGCGCAAGGCAAGGAAGCGCTGACGAGTCCGCTGGGGCTGGTCATGAAAGAGCAGCTGTTTCCGGCAATCAGCGCCGCATATGCCGGAACGCCTCCCAACCCGGACGGGACAGAGAACGGCTATCTGGGCGTTTTGGCGCGGAGGCTCGCAGCGCAGAAGGCCATGGTGTGCGTGCTCTTCGATCACATCGGGATCACGCAAGAGCTCAACGATTTCCGCAATGCCCCGATGGAGGGAGTCGAGCACTATCTCGCCATGGTCGACAAGTACGGCGCAAGCAATCTGCAGCGCCTACAGGTGTATGAGGCCATCCGCGAAATTGAAAACGGAATGAAGACGGGGGTGGTCACCAGCACCCAGAAATTTCAGGATGACCACCGGCAGTGGAGCGACGGCCGGATGAATCAGCAGCTGGAGTTCGCCAAGCGATTGCGTATGGAAGGGCGGGTCGAGGATGCAGTGTCCATTGAGAAAGACGTGGAAAGCAAACGTGCGGTTCGCGAGCTGAACTACAACCAGCATCTCGAGGCAGCCCGAAGGGATGCCCAGGAAAAATGGGAGAAAGACTATGCGAATCGCCTCGATCTCAATGAAATGTCGCTGTTCGACCGAACACTAAAAAGGCACACGCAGGCGGCGTCTGATGCAGCCGTTGCGCGAGCAGGCGATCACCTGAAATGGTTCGAAGCGGATCGCTTGGTGAGTGCATTCGACATGTTCGATCCAGTGAATTCACCGTCGGGCTACGACTTCGCCGTTCAATCGGCCATCTGTACCTTGGGGCTCTCCGGGTGCAAGGTGGGCGAGGACAAGATAGATGCGTGGTTGAAGGCATCGTCGGTCGAACGCAAGAACCTGTACTCGCGTGGGATTTACTACAACCAGGACACGTTAATCGCCGAAGTGACGACTGCGAACCAGAAGATCAAGGATGCTGTCGGTCAGGTCGACTATGCCTCGGCCTTGACGACGGCGGTCATGCTCAAGGCAACCAAGGGCTTGGTTGACGGCTTCAAGAAAGTGGATTCGGCCTTCGACGAATGGGCGCGAAATCAGGGGCAAGACTTTTCAAAGAAATGGGTCAAGAGCCTGGAAATCGTGCTCTATCACAAGGCCTCTGATATGACCCGTGCGGTATTTCGTGCAGGTCTCGGAGGTGTTTTCGATAAGGGGTTGACCGCTGTCTTGAGTGGACAGCTGTACGCGCGTCTGCGTGCGACCGTTGGAACGTTGGCGTACGAAGAATTGATGCTCTCAATTCCGAAGGAAAAGATTGCGGCAAATGCGAAAGCTCGAGCGCAGCGCCGTGCCGAGGGACGGCGGTCCGACAAGGCCGCAGCGGGCGCGGCCAAAGTCGCGAGCCAGGTGGACGATTCCTTGGAGGTACTGGTGGCTGACGCGCAGGAGAAAGCGCGTGCCAAGGTACAGCTCTCGTTGAAAGAGGTTGAGGGCAACAAGAGCCTGCCGACCAACAACTACCATCAGGCACGCATCGGCGTATTGCTGGGGTGCATCGAGATGATTGCCCTGGGCGAGAAGCTCACACACTTTGAGTTTGGAACAAAGGGGTACTTGGAGGTCGGAGGCTCCGCGATGGCAGTGGGAAGCATCGTGCTCGATACGTACTACTCCAGTGCAAAGTCGATTCGAGAGATCAAGCCCTACAGCTCGATCAGCGCCATCAACAAGGGCGCAGATATCGTGCGGGGTGGGTTCAAGTTGGGGGCTGGTGTACTGGGCTTTGGCGCAGGGCTCTGTAGTGCGTCCCTTGACTGGATGAAGTTCACACAAGAACGCAACACTACGTTGGCAACGATCTATGCCCTTCGTGCGGTAACCGGACTGGTAAGCGCTGGATTGACGATCGCCGCTGCGTTCTCGTATGCCAAGCCGCTGCTCGGTCATATGGCGAAAGGGTACGCGACACACTCGGTTCGATACCGGGTTCTCTTGGCGGCTGGCGAGCTTGCTGGAAGGTGGGCATTGCGCGTTCGCCTCTTGGTGTGGGTTGCCCGGTTCAATCTCATCGGATTGACATTGACGGGCATAGAAATCGGGTACCTGCTTCTGAGGGATGACGATCTTCAAAATTGGTGTGAGAAATGCGTTTTTAGAAAAGAGAAGGTTTCACAGAACTGGCTGGGTCGTCAGGTCACGGAGGACTACTTCACAGAAGGATCGGTGCAAGAACTGACCGAGCTTGAGAAAGCCGCGCAGGCCGTTGGAGTCGGAGGTTGACTGTGGAAAGGAGCAATCAAACAGGCAATGGCGTTGAATCGGGCATGTTCACCCTTGAAGGGGTCATTCGCGAGCTTCATGTTGAGGAAGGTCGAGAAAACCTTCTGCAGCAAATTGACAAGCATTACCGAGGGAAAGGTGCTGTCACGGGGGCTGCTGCAGTAGCTGGAGACTTGTTCGGGCAGACCGCAAATGCGGCGATGCTTGCAATGTATGACGGGGAAAACACGCAGAACTTCGCTTGCCTAGTGGACGGGCAAGTCGTTTGTGGTCAGTTTGCTGGGGCTCAGCTACTGAAAGAGGGCCACAGAGTGCGGATTGCCGGCGAGCGGAGTGGTGATGTGGTTGTTGCCCGCGGCATCCTGGACGAGAAACAGGGATTGGTATGGGTCGGCCATGCTTGGGGGGGCGCGGCTGAAGTTGCTGCAAATTGGAAGATTGCTGCATGGTGCTTTGGCTTCGCTTACATAGGGTTAACGATCTTCAGCTGGCTTGGTGGGACGGGGCATCGGAGTTTCCTGGAGGTTCAAGTGTGGATCGTTCTATCCAGTGCCTTCTTGTGTCTTGGCGTCGCATTTTGGGCGAACAAGGACATGCAGATACTTGCGACGCCATCAACAGAGATCTTCCGAATCCTCGGGTTTTCAACGCCAGAGAAGGTCAATCTCAACAAATATCAGCTTTCGCTTGTTGAGTCGCGAAAGCGCATGCAGCTGATTTCTTCCAAACGAAAAGAGTTACGCGAAGGGACATTCACGCTTCCACCCGAACCACTCATTTTGAGCATGGGCTCCGAGCAACTTAGGAATACACATGACTACAAGCAAGCCATTGAGGATGGCAAGCTGTCAATGGCATCGGATGGGGCATGAAATTCGCGAGCGGGGATTTTCCTTTTGCCGTTGCCAGGAAGCCGCATGTGAAGGAGCGGCCGTCACATTCCGACTTTCTATGAGCCGCCTGGAATACAACGTGTTGCTGCGCAAGGCCATTGCCAATGCCAGTTCTTTGAGTGAAAAGCTCGTGCCAGCGATGTGGGAGCATATTCGCCGTTTCATGGAAGAGGGTGGCCCACATCTTCCACAGCCCTTCGAACCGTTAGCCAATTTAGAAGCCCCCCTCGATTGGTGGCACAGCGTGGGTGCCACCGGCCCTTTCGGCGCTGGTTATATGAAGCGTTGGGACGAACAGCCTGGCTACATGTGGTTCATGCATTTGGCACTGCCGGTGACCTTGCCGATGTTCTTGCTGTGGGGAACGGGCAACTGGTTGAGCTACAAGACTGCTGTCAAGGTGGACTGGCCGGCAGAGGTGAAGCAAGTGATTGGCGTGGCAAGTGCTAGCCGGCCCTGTTAACCGCGACTATGTGGTCAATCAAATCTTGACTTCTCAATGAGCCGATCCGAATACAACGTCTTACTGCCAAGCTGGGAAGGGCAGGAAACTAAATTCGAAATCAGCAATGCACTGGGTGCTTTGCTGAACGGACGAATCTCGCGCGTTGCGCCAGAGGACAAAAAGCAACCAGTGCACGAGAGTGCGAGCACCTGCGATTCGCTGCTTGCGGTGCACCCGGATGCGATTCAGATCGGGGCGCCAATGGGTACGGGGGAGGTGATCGGGACGGGAAATACCTACATTCTCTTTTCGGTGGGACTTATGGGCTTGGGGGGATGGATGACACCAAGAGGTGCTGATGTCTTGGGCTGGGCGCTGAGCGCGGCAATGTTCTTGCTTGGTTTTTATGCGTTTTCTTTTGCCCTTCGCATGTCTCACCTTGCTCCCCGAGATATCCCCATCGTCTTCAACCGCAAGACCCGAGAAGTCAGCATCTGCGTGCAGGGGCGCTTGCGCTTCTGGCGCTTCTGGGAGCGCGTGGGCATCGACAAAGTGATCACCACCTCGTGGGACGATTTGCAGGCCCGCAGCTACAAGATCATGCAACTCACTGGCGAGGCGGCCCGCGACACCCATGTGCTACGCCTGCTGTGGGGCGAGGCCCGGAACCCGCGCAAGCTGGAAGGCATTGCCTTGATCGGCTATCTCGGTTGGTACGAAGACGCTGCACTCTGGCGTCTGTGGGAACACATCCGGCGCTACATGGAAGAGGGCGGCCCGGCCATCCAACCGGGCGAGACCTTGCGCACCAGCGGTGCGGGCAAGCTGCCCGAGTTGCCGCCGCAGGTCATTGCAGCGGCCGGCGGGCCGGCGTTGAGTGTGGAAGAGATTGTCCGGCTGGTGGGTCCGGCCGGTGTGGCCGGTGCGCTGCACAGCCGTTCTTTTGCCCTATGAAGCGATTCGCTCTACTTGCCGCAGTTGCTGTTGCAGTCCTCATCGCATCGGCTGTGGCGTACCGCGGCTATCGGGTGAACACGAGCACTTCCGACACTTCAACCGCGGTATCGAGCGACGAGAGCCGGGCCCAGGGAAGGCTGTTGGCGAAGCTTCGTTTCGATGCACCGTCTTTTGGCGATTGCTCGGTCCATGACGCGTGGCTGGAAAAGTCCTCCACGTTCGTGACACGCAACTGGTTCGGAATCCGTCTTGGAAATGAAACCATTCCTACAGCCGCCATCCATGTGGTCCTCAACATTCCCAAGGACCCATTCCAGTCTGCGGAAAGCTTGAGCTTCGACGAGACGAATCCGACCGCCTCCGACTTGGGGCTGACAGGCTCGTTCACTCAGACCGTCACGATCAATGCAAGGCGCTACTGGCTGTTCGGATCGAACACCGTGTTTCCGCCGCCTGCGGTCATGACATTCAGCTGTGGCACAGCAAACGCACATGCAACGTTGGCGAACTAGGATTTTTTCGGTCCACGCGATGTCGATCGGCCAGCCCCTGAACCGACAGGGCGGGAAGATCGCGCGCGGCCATGCATCGAACGAAGACCGGCACGACCGGCACTGACACCAGGGAGGTGGATATCCATGTCATCAGACACATCAAGCAGCTTCATGCCGACGCCATGGAAGCTCGAAGGCCTGAATGTCGCACGGCTCTCGGAGCAGGCGCGGCTCATCAAGCTGCAGCTGCCCACGTCGGCGCCGCAGAACGCCGTCGTCGTCGAGCGCTTCACCGGCACCGAAGGCCTCAACGAGCTCTTCGAGTTCACCATCGACACCCTCGCCACCTCGAGCGAGTTCGACCCGTTCGCGCTGATCGGCGAAGAGTTGAGCCTGCGCCTGCTGTTGGCCAACGGCAGCTTTCGCACTTGGCACGGTTACCTCACGGCCGTCGATGCGCTGGGCGGTGACGGCGGCCTGGCGCGCTACCGGCTGCACCTGCAACCCTGGCTCGCCGCGCTCGGCCTGCGCCGCGACAGCTTCGTGTACGCCGCCAAGCACGTGCAGGACATCGTCAGTGAAGTGTTCGCCGACCACACGACCGCCAGCTTCAGCTTCGAAGTCACGCAGGAGATGCCCGTGCGGCCCACCTGCGTGCAGTACCGCGAGTCGGACCTGGCCTTCGTGCTGCGCCTGCTGGCGGAAGAGGGCCTGAGCTTTCGCTTCGAGCATGAGCAGCAACAGTCGACCGGTGGCGGGAGTGGCAACACCACGCCCTCGCACCACCGCCTGGTGATCTTCGACCGCGCGGCAACCCCGCCCGACTGCGCCCTTTCTCAGATTCGCTTCCACCGCGCCGACGCCACCGAAGCGACCGACGCCATCACCGCCTGGAGCAGCCGGCGCCAGGCCACCACCAACGCCGTCATGCGCAACGCCTGGGACGCCAGCGTGTTGCAGGCCCCCACCGGCGCGGTGCAGAGCGCGCTGGCCATGGGTGACGTGCCCGTGCTGGAGCACTACGACGGCACCGGCGCGCAGCGCTACGCCGACAGCGCCACCGCCGCCCGCCGCGCCGAACAACAGCTGGTGGCCTTCGAATCGCGCATCAAGCGCTACGGCGCCGCAGGCAGCGTGCGACAGCTCGGTGCCGGCGAGCGCTTCACGCTCACGCAGCACGACCGCTACGACGGCCGCAAATTCCTCGCACTGCGCGTGCGCCACGAAGCGGCCAACAACTTAGGTGCACAGGCCGCGCAGGTGCTCGAAGCCGGCGAACTCGAGAAGGGCAGCTACCGCAACAGCTTCGAGGCGCAGCCGGCCGAGGCGCAGGTCGTGCCGCTGTGGCGCCCCAAGCCCACAGCCCCCGAGGCCATGGTCGCGCTCGTGGTCGGCGGCGATGACGACGAGGCACCGACGGCTGTCCACACCCAGCGCGACCATCGTGTGCAGGTGCGTTTCCATTGGCAGGCCCAGCGTGCGGGCCAGCAGCAGTCGACGGGCAACGGACAAGGCAGCCTGGTCGCTGCCGGTCGCCACGCCAGCAACCGCCAGTCCGTCTGGCTGCGCGTGGCTGCGCCCGTTGCCGGCCCGAACTGGGGCGCACATCACCTGCCGCGCGTGGGTTCTGAAGTGCTCGTGTCCTTCATCGAAGGCGACATCGACCGACCGGTAGTCGCCCAGCAGCTCTACAACGGACAGGACCTGCCGCCCTGGTCCGCCGGCACCGATTCATCGGCCAACCACGCCGGCGTGCTCTCGGGCTGGCACAGCCGCGCGCTCGACGGCAGCGGCTACAACCAGTGGATCGCCGACGATGCGCCCGGACAGGTGCGCACCCGCCTGGCCAGCTCGCACGCCGCGAGCCAGCTGAACCTGGGCCACCTCAACGCCCAGTCACCCGACGAGAGCAGCCGCGGCGCCTGGCGCGGCAGCGGCGCCGAGCTGCGCTCCGACGCCTGGGTCGCCACGCGCGCCGGCGAGGGCTTGCTGATCTCCACGCTGGCCCAGGAGCGTGCGGCGGGCAGCGTGCAGGACACCACCAGCGTGCGCGGCCAGCTTGCGGGCGCGCTGCGCGAGGCGCAGAAGCTGTCCGATGCGGCCGGCGGCGCCAAGGCGCTGGCGTTGAGCGCCACGGCGCTGCTGCAGCCGCTCATCGACGACATCGATCCGCAGAAGAGCGGGCACTATCCCGGCAACGTCAACGGACAGGACGCGCGCGAACCGAAGGGTGGAGAGGGCGCAGGCTCACGCGAAGGGCAAGACCCCGTGCCCGCCTTCGCCCGACCGCTCATGGTGCTCGATGCGGCCATGAGCCTGAACATGGCCACGCCCGCCAGCGCGACTGTGTACGCGGGCGAGGCGATCCACTGGACTGCGCAGGCGCAGGCCCACATCGCAGCGGGCAAGACCGTGAGCTTTGCGGCCGCCAAATCCGTGGGGCTGTACAGCCACAAGGGCGGCATCCAGGTCATCGCGCAAGACGGGCCGGTGAGCGTGCAGGCGCACACCGACGAACTCGAATGGCTGGCCAAGGAAGGCTTCACAGTCACCAGCAGCAATGACGAGATCCATGTGCTGGCGCAGAAGAAGATCACGCTCAAGGGTGGGCAGACGAGCATCGAGCTGGATGGGATGAACATCACCTTGAAGATGCCAGGGCTGCTGGACATCAAGGGGACGACCAAGAGCTTCGTGGGCCCGGGAGGAAAGCCCGCAAAGTTGCCGGCACTGCCCACGGGCATAGCGGTGTTCGAAGAGCCACCGAATGTCACACCACCGCCCCGCAAGTTCAAGTTTTCGGTTTAGGCGAGCACGCGATGATCATCAGCCCACCCTTTCTGTCTCAGCCGGACATCCCCGTCTACAGCGAACAGTGCGTCAGCGACGTGATGCCCGGCGGTATCGTCGGCAGCGGCGCATTTCCCGTCAGCCAGGCAATGGCCTGGCATGGCGGCATCCACATCAACGCCCCCACGGCCGACGAACCGGTGCGCGCCATCGCCGATGGCACCGTGATCTTCCGGCGCGATGGCGGCACCGCCCGCTATGACGCGCAAGACCATTCGACGGGATGTGTCGTGATTCGCCACAAGACCGAGATCGGCGCCAACGACGCCACCGCAGTTGAAGTTGTCTACTACTCCATCTATCAGCACCTGCGCCTGCTCGATGCCAATCTGCCGGCCGTCAATCAGATCGTCTACCGCAAGGACAAGCTGGGACTGGCCGGCACCATCTATGGCCGCGCCAACTGCATCCACCTGGAGATTGTTGCTGGTGATGCCGATACTCGGAGCCTTGTGGGGCGCAACACTGGCGATCTGCCGCTCACCAGTGACGGTCGCGCCGACGCGGTGTACGGTGAGGTCTATGTGCTGGTGCCTGCCAAGACCCCGTACTACAGCGCACAACCAACCGGCGCGACCCTGCCCGCGGCGGCAGGTGACAGCGGCGGTGCCGATCTGATCGTTGGCATCAAGTACGAAGTCGCCAACGCCACGCTGACCACCTACCAACTAACAGGCGAGGTCCTCAGTGCGGCCATCGTGGAAACCGACGCTGAGTACAACCTCTATACCGAAGCGAACACGCGTCACGGGCGCCTCAGCGCAAACGCCCAAGCCACCAGCAGCCCCAGCGGCTGGTACGAACTGCTGCGTTTCGGTCGCAAGCTGGGCAGCGACCCACTGCCCAACGATGCGGCCCATTGGCGCAAGGTCGTTGTCCCCGGACAGCCCGGGGGCGTCTGGCTCGACCTGAATGCCAGCAACACCAGGAAATTCAGTGATGCCGACTTCCCCCACTGGTCAGACTGGAAGCTCATTGACGACGATACCCAGGACGACAACAGCCAGTGCAACTCGGCCCTGATCGACGCCATGCTGGCCCCAGCGGCCCAGCCCGCGGCACCACCCAGTAGCCCCCCGAACATGACCAGCCCTTCCGTGCCAGCACCGCAGGCGCCGGAAGGCGCTGCAACCACGCCAGAGCAAAAGGCGGCCAACCGAAAGCAGAACTTGTGCAAACCCGCTGTTCAAGCGAAGTTGGCCAAAACGGTCTGCAAGTTCCCCACGGAGTGGGCCAAGGACGAGGTGCGCAAGCGCTGGGCGTGGACACGCGACAAGGGCAACCCCTACATGCCGTACCCGTTGGAGGACGAGACGGACTTCACGGAAATGACTGACTTTGCGCAAAAGCTTTGCTTCTGGGAGGAGCTTCCCGCCGAAGACAAGGCGCGCCTGACGATCAAGCACTGGCACTTTCACCCGAGGGAGTTCATCAAACACTTCAGGAAATGCGGGTGGCTGAGCAAAGATGATGTTGTGAGGTTGGTTCGAAACGTGGACAAACTCTTGATAGCTCGATCAACCATTGTTTCCTATCTGGAAACTTCTTTGTCAATCACCGCAAAAGGCGGACGGCCGCAAGGCCTGCATGTTCCACTTCAGAAAATGATGCGAAAGTACGGGCTTGCTTCATCATTGCGCTCAGCTCATCTTTTCGGTCAATTGATTGAAGAGACTGGCAGGCTCGAGTCGATGATCGAAAAAGGTGGGGCGTCGTACTTTGATAAATATGAGCCAGGAACTGATCAGGGTGCAAAGCTGGGGAACACGGACGTTGGAGATGGCGTAAGGTTCAAAGGCCGTGGAATCATTCAAATTACAGGTCGATCGAATTATGAGAATTACGGAAGATTCAAGGGCGACTCAAATCTTTACGTAACGGATGCTGGCTCTTCGTCGCTTGCGACGGACGCAAGCCTGACTTGTGATGCCAGTGGGTATTATTGGATTTCAAAGCAAAGATACTCCATAGGAAAAAACAAGAAGCTCGTTCCAATGGGGAAGCTGGGAATAAGTTACTGGGCAGATCAAGGCGCGGAGGAAGATGACGCGAGGCAAGTGACGAAATGCATAAATCCGGCTCAATACCATTTTTCCGAGCTTCGGTGGCCAGGTTTTTTGCATGCATGGCATGCCGTTAATGATTCGCCTAACGCCCCCAATGATTTCAAGAGGATCAAATGAAGAAATTTCTTCGGATCTTTTGTTTTATTCCCCTGATCTTTGTTTTTTCTGTATGCCTTCATGCTGGTGAAGCTGAGAGTTTCAATCTATGCAACTCAATAAAATTCAAAACTTACGGATTTAGTTTGGAGCAGTTGAAATCCTCTTCCGATGAGGGAGCGTGTCAAAAATGGAAAAGCGCCGAAGCAAAAGTTTTGGTCGTAAGACTGGAGAGAGACAATGAGAGGAGCGAGCAGAGGACTCAGAAAGAAAAGAAGCCTTATTTGTACGTGAGGAAGGATCGAACAACTCCCCCAGGGCCAATTTTTGATTTTGTAAAATACGAGGCTTCTAGAGGTAGGTATTTTTTTGATGAAAGTAAATTTTTGCAAGCAGTCAATGAGTGGCCGGTATATCAGCAGAGAGCTGCGAAAATAGTGCAGGAGTCTGGAGGGGTGATAAATCCGGATGCAAGCGTTCAGCACTGGAAGAATAATTCGGGGGATTTTTTGGTGTGCACGATAGTTTATCGGAGTCAAAAAAATGAACCTCAATTCATGGAGCGGCACTTCTCCTTCTTTAAAAAGAATAAAATTTCTGCAGCCTATAGTTCCGTTCTATTGAGGGTCGACGACAGTGTGGCAATCGAAGAGGTCGACGCTGTTGAAAAACTGTTTCGGTCTATCGAACTGGTGCAATAGACGACTTCGGATGGAGGAGCGTTTTTGGCTGAGGTGCCAACAACCCTGGGTGCAGGCGATGTTGGTCTTGCAGCCTGGGCCTATGACACCACGCTCGTGCGCGTGGGTGACTCGGGTCACACCAAAACGCAGGCTCCCCGCAGGCGAGTTCGCACTTGCACCTGCAGAGGGCAACGCATCGCACTCGCGCATCTCGCCAATCAGAGCAAAGCGAAGAAAAGTGCACTGGACCGGCATGAAGTAGGAGCTCGCCCCTCGGGCTGGACCGATGCCTGTGGTGATTCGCAATGGCGCTTACGCGCGTGGTCCGGCAACATCGCAAGCCAGTCCGCAGCTGCTCAGAAAATTCGGATGCTGCGAGGCAGCTGCGCTGCCCGGCAGCGGAAAAGAGGAGTCCTCGAAAGCAGCCAAGTGCCGAGCAAAGAAATAGTCGCATGTGGCTCTACCTGCATCACACCGCCTCAGACCTCATCGACCTGGACCCCACAACCGGCCGCTGGCGCCCAGTCGACGACGCCGAAAAACCGCCAGGCGCCTCGGTGCTCGCCGACCTCCCCGTCAAAGGCGCCTACACGATCGAGAACGACAAGCGCTACTACAGCTATTGGACGTCCGACGAGAAGTTCGTCTTTCGCACCGACGACGGTGCCGTGTTCGAGATCTGCCAGAAGCGCGACGATGGCTCCGTGGTGATGCTCTCGCCCGTCCTGCGCAGCGAGATCGCGCCTTCGCGGTACGGCGATGGGCGTTTGCGGCAAGGCTTCGGCCAGTTCCGGATGATGAACGCCGCGACAGGCCAAGTCGTCTTCGAGCTGGACTACAACGCCGAGCGCTATCAGCGCCTGTACCAGGCCGACTTCACCGCCGCGGCGGCGGAGCAGGATCTGTCCGACTGGGATTTCTTCATCGCCCTGCAAGGCGCCATCGAGATCTTCGAAGAGCGTGCCGCGTCCGGCCGCGTCGCGTTCTCCGTGCAGGTCGATGGCTCGGCGCAGATCCAGGGGCACCGCATGCGCCGCGATGAACTGCTGTTTGCGGACACGGGCCAGACCTGCCCCCGCTCGGGCGTCTGGGCCTGCCTGACCGACCTGCGCGTGAGCGCGGCGGTCACGCAGGGCGAGCCGATGCCCTCGAACGGCGGGCAGCCGGTGCAATGGGTCTGGAGCCGCCCCGACTGAGCGCTGCCCGCGGCTTTTGACCCCGCCCCAGCCGGGTCACAGACCCTTGCGCATAATTGACGCAAGCTATGACTCTCACCGAACTCAAATATATCGTCGCAGTCGCCCGCGAGCGGCACTTCGGCAAGGCAGCCGAGGCCTGTTATGTGTCCCAGCCGACGCTTTCGGTGGCCATCAAGAAACTCGAGGACGAACTCGAGGTCAAGCTCTTCGAGCGCAGCGCCGGTGAAGTGACCGTGACGCCGCTCGGCGAGCAGATCGTCCAGCAGGCGCAGAGCGTGCTCGACCAGGCCGCCAGCATCAAGGAGATCGCCAAGCGCGGCAAGGACCCGCTGGCCGGCCCGCTGAACCTGGGCGTGATCTACACGATCGGCCCGTACCTGCTGCCCGACCTGGTGCGCCAGGTGATCGCGCGCACACCGCAGATGCCGCTGGTGCTGCAAGAGAACTTCACGGTCAAGCTGCTCGAGATGCTGCGCGCCGGCGAGATCGACTGCGCGATCATGGCCGAGCCTTTTCCCGACACGGGCCTGGCGATGGCGCCGCTGTACGACGAGCCCTTCATGGCGGCGCTGCCCGTGAAGCACAAGCTGGCCGACCGCGAATCGATCACGTCGGAAGAGCTGCAGAGCGAGACGATGCTGCTGCTGGGCACGGGCCACTGCTTCCGCGACCACGTGCTCGAGGTGTGCCCCGAGTTCGCGCGCTTCTCGAGCAATGCCGAGGGCATCCGCAAGAGCTTCGAGGGCTCGTCGCTGGAGACCATCAAGCACATGGTGGCCTCGGGCATGGGAGTGACGCTGGTGCCGCGCCTGTCGGTGCCGGCCGAGGCGCTCAAGCCGAAGGTCAAGGGCCGCAAGGAGCCCGAGCAGATGGTGCGCTACCTGCCCGTGCGCGACGCGCAGGACCGCGACCCGCCGATGCGTCGCGTGGTGCTGGCCTGGCGCCGCACCTTCACGCGCTACGAGGCCATTGCGGCGCTGCGCAACGCGATCTACGCGTGCGAGCTGCCGGGTGTCAAACGACTCTCCTAGCGATTCGGGGCCTTCGCCTACGCGCGGGCTGTTTGGGATCGCTGATCGCTGGGATAGAGTGAAGCTGTTGCGAAGCCGCCTGCCGGCTTTCAGAATTTCGGTGTTGTTCACCCAACTTCAAGAAAGACCCCTCCGCCATGGCCAAACCCTCGAAGAAAACCAAGTCCCCGTCGCCCGCAGCTTCTGCCGGCAAGGTGCCCAAGAAGGGCGGCGCCGTCGTCGCGCAGGAGTCGGGCAGCCGCAATGCGCCGATCATCAACATCGGCATCGAACGCCAGGACCGCGCGGCCATCGCCGAAGGCCTGAGCCGCGTGCTGGCCGACACCTACACGCTGTACCTCACGACGCACAACTTCCACTGGAACGTGACGGGGCCGCACTTCAACTCGCTGCATGCGATGTTCATGACGCAGTACACCGAGCTGTGGGGCTCGACGGACGTGCTCGCCGAGCGCATCCGCGCGCTGGGCCACTACGCGCCGGGCTCGTACGCCGAGTTCAGCAAGATTGCCACCGTGCCCGACGTGCCGCAGACCCCGCCCAAGGCGATGGAGATGGTGCGCATCCTCGTGAAGGGCCACGAGACGGTGTCGCGCATCGCGCGCGAGTTCATCCCGGTGGCCGAAGAGGCCGGCGACGATCCGACCGCCGACATGCTGACCGCGCGCTGCACGGTGCACGACCAGACGGCCTGGATGCTGCGCTCGCTGCTCGAGGACTGATGACGGCCTCCTGATCTCCCTGCACCTGATGTGTGTCGGGAGCCCCTCCAAGAGCGGCACAATGGCCGCTCTTTTTTCGTCTGCCCGTCCGCCGCATGCCTCTCGCCCGCCGTTTTGCGCTCTACCTCGATCTGATCCGCTGGAACCGGCCGGCCGGCTGGCTGTTGTTGCTGTGGCCCACGCTGGGCGCGCTCTGGTTCGCGGCCGACGGCTGGCCCGGCTGGCACCTGCTCGCGGTGTTCACGCTCGGCACCTTCCTGATGCGCAGCGCGGGCTGCTGCGTCAACGACGTGGCCGACCGCGACTTCGACCGCCACGTGAAGCGCACGGCCCAGCGGCCCGTGACGAGCGGTGCGATGTCGGTCAAGGAGGCGTTGGGGCTGGGCGCGGTGCTGGCGCTGCTGTCCTTCGGGCTGGTGCTCACCACCAACCACACGACGGTGCTGTGGTCGTTCGCGGCCCTGGCGATCACGCTGATCTATCCGTTCGCCAAGCGCTTCGTGTCGATCCCGCAGGCGGTGCTGGGCATTGCCTTCAGTTTCGGCATCCCGATGGCCTTTGCCGCGGTGCAGTCGACGGTGCCGGCTTTTGCCTGGTGGCTGCTGGCGGGCAACCTGTTCTGGGTGCTGGCCTACGACACCGAGTACGCGATGGTGGACCGCGACGACGACCTGAAGATCGGCATGAAGACCTCGGCGATCACCTTCGGCCGCTTCGACGTGGCGGCGGTGATGGCGAGCTATGCGATCTTCCTGGCGGTCTGGATCTGGGCCGGTGCCAGCCGGTCGCTGGGGGTGCTCTTCTATCTGGGCATTGCCGCGGCGGTGGCGCAGGCGCTCTGGCACTGGCGCCTGATCCATGACCGCACGCGGGAAGGCTGCTTCAAGGCCTTCCGCGAAAACCACTGGCTGGGCTTCGCGGTGTTCGTGGGCATCGTGGCGGGCTACGCCCTCCGATAGCCCGCCGGGCGGGTCAGCCGCGCCCGAATTCCTCGCCCAGCTCGGCCGCGCGCTTCTGCGCCGCGCGGATGGCGGTCTTGAACTGGCCCTTCACATCGGAGGCCTCGAGCGCGCTCAGGGCCGCGTAGGTCGTGCCGCCCTTGGAGGTCACGCGCTCGCGCAGCACCGACGGCGGCTCGGTCGCACTGTGCGCCAGCGCCGAGGCGCCGGTGAAGGTGCCGATGGCCAGCCGCTGGGCCTGGTCGGGCGTGAGGCCCATCTCGACGCCGGCCTCGGTCATCGCCTCGATGAAATAGAACACGTAGGCCGGGCCGGAGCCCGACATGGCGGTCACCGCGTCGAGCGCGGGTTCGGCGTCGACCCAGATCAGCTCGCCCGTCGGCGCCAGCAACTGGCCGACGCGCGCGCGGTCGGCGCTTTCGACGCCCGGCCGCGCGAAGAGGCCGGTCATGCCCTTGCCGACCAGGGCCGGCGTGTTGGGCATGGCGCGCACCACGCGCTCGGTGCCGAGCCAGCGGGCGATGCTGTCGGACGGGATGCCCGCCGCCACGCTCAGGTGCAGGGCGTCGGCCGCAAAGGCGCGTACCGGACGGGCGGCTTCGGCAAAGGTCTGGGGCTTGACTGCCCACACTACCACGGCGCAGCGCGCGAGGGCCTCGCTGGCCTCGGCCCTGGCGACGATGCCGTAGGACTGGGCCAGCCTGGTGCGGGCCTCTTCGAAGGGCTCGACCACTTCGAAGTTGTCGGCCGCGACGCCTTGCTGGATCAGGCCGCCGATGATGGCGCTGGCCATGTTGCCGCCGCCGATGAAGGCGATGGGGGGCAGGGGGCCCGGCGCGGTGCGGGGCAGGAAGGTCACGGCGATGGTCATGGTCGGTCGGTGTAGGCGAAGGCGAAGGCGGCGAACTGCGTCACTTGCAGCGGGTTGAAATTGTCGTCGCTCACGACCACCAGCAGGCGGCGGCCGTCGGGCAGCGATGGGCCCCAGCACATGCCCTCGGTGTTGTCCAGGCGCGAGAGGCCGAGGGTGGCGAAGTCGGCCACCAGCGTCTTGGCGGCCGGGCGGTGGTTGCCGGGGGCGAGGGCGTCGATGGCGAGCACGTCGTCGGCGGCCCGGGTGTCTATTTCATACAGGCGCAGCGAGTTGCCGGCGCCGGTGGCGTAGGCCCGCTCCAGCACCAGCATGCGGTGGGCGTCGAGCATCAGCACCTCGCTCACGCCGTTGTCGGCGTAGGTGCCCGGCACCAACGGGCGCAGCGGGATGGCGTCAGGCACATAGGCGATCTGGCGCATGGCGCGGCCGGTCGCGAGGTCGACCTGGGTGAAGCGGCAGGGGCCGCCGGGGGCGGTGGTGGTCGGGACGGGGCCGTCCTGGACCAGGGCGTTTTCCATTGCGAGCCAAGCCGACCGGTCGTCGGGCGTGAGGGCCAGGCCCTCGAGTGTCTGGTTGTCGCGCGGGCCGCGGCGCTGGGCCGGGTCGGGGGCGAACATCGCCGGCAGGGTGAATTCGCGCAGGAAGCGGCCATCGCGCGCCGATTCATACAGGGCGGGGCCGAAGCCGCGGGCCAGGTCGCCTTCGCTGGTCCAGAGCAGGGTGCCGGCCGAGGGGCGCAGGCGCAGGGCTTCAGGGTCGGGCACGGGCAGGCCGTCGATTGCCTGGCGCCGCCCGGGCCACGGGCCGCCGCCGGGGCGTTGCAGCTGGACAACGCCGGTGGGCTCCGGGGCGGCGTTGGCCGGCTGGGGCCAGCGCACGGTGTAGCCGCGTACGGGAGCCAGGTCTGACCGGTCATCGCTGAGAAGCAGGTACTCACCTTTAGTGGGGTCGTAGTCGATGCCCGAGAGGCCGCCTGCCGTGGTGCTCTCTACAGAGCGTCGGTGCGCCCAGCGGGCTTCCCCCAGGCGCTGCAGCCGGCCGGTGTCCGGCGCCGGTGTTGCGCTGCGGCAACCCGCAAGCCCCAGCGATCCCAGCCCGAGCAGGCCCGCGCCGCCCGCCAGCAGGCGTCGGCGCAGCAGGGAAGGCGGCGAAACGAGGGGGTGGATGGGGGCGCGCACGCCGCAAAGTCTAGCGGCTGTCGAAGTTCGCGTGATGAGGCAGTTGACATCGCCCGGCATGGGTGCCACAATCGCGGGCTTCGCTTTCAAAAGGCGAAGCTTTCAGCCCAAAGCGGAAGCGTCTCGAGTGGTTCGAGGCGTGGACGACGGGCCCAAGACTGACCGCGGTGTCTCCCTCCTGGAGGCTCATCGGTACAAGTTGGGAATATCAAGAAATGATCCAAACTGAATCCCGGCTCGAAGTGGCCGACAACACGGGCGCGAAATCCGTCCTGTGTATCAAGGTGCTCGGTGGCTCCAAGCGGCGTTACGCCAGCGTGGGCGACGTCATCAAGGTCAGCATCAAGGAAGCCGCTCCGCGTGGTCGCGTCAAGAAGGGCGAGATCTACAGCGCAGTGGTGGTCCGCACCGCCAAGGGCATCCGTCGTGCTGACGGTTCGCTCGTCAAGTTCGACGGCAATGCCGCCGTGCTGCTCAACGCCAAGCTGGAGCCCATCGGCACCCGCATCTTCGGACCGGTCACGCGCGAACTGCGCACCGAGAAGTTCATGAAGATCGTGTCGCTGGCACCCGAAGTTCTCTAAGGACACAACGCCATGAACAAGATTCGCAAAGGCGACCAGGTCATCGTGTTGGCCGGTCGTGACAAGGGCAAGCGCGGCGTCGTGTCGCTGCGCGCAGACGATTCGCATGTGATCGTCGACGGCATCAACCTCGTCAAGAAGCACACCAAGCCGAACCCCCTCAAGGGTACGACCGGTGGCATCGTCGAGAAGACCATGCCGATTCACCAATCCAACGTGGCGATCTTCAATGCTGCGACCGGCAAGGCCGATCGCGTGGGCATCAAGGTCACCCAAGGTGCCGACGGCAAGCGCGTGGCTGTTCGCGTCTTCAAGTCGAGCGGCGACGAAATCAAGTTCGCCTAAGAGGTACTCACATGGCACGTCTCCAACAACACTATCGCGAAAAGATCGCGAAAGACCTGACGGAAAAGTTCGGCTACAAGTCGCCGATGCAAGTTCCGCGTCTCACCAAGATCACCCTGAACATGGGTGTGGGTGAAGCAGTCGCCGACAAGAAGGTCCTCGACAACGCCGTCGCCGACCTGACCAAGATCGCTGGCCAGAAGCCTGTGGTCACCAAGTCGAAGAAGGCCATCGCCGGCTTCAAGATCCGCGAAAACCAGCCGATCGGCTGCATGGTCACGCTGCGTGGCGTGCACATGTACGAGTTCCTGGACCGTTTCGTCACCGTGGCCCTGCCCCGCGTGCGTGACTTCCGCGGTATCTCGGGTCGCGCATTCGACGGCCGTGGCAACTACAACATCGGCGTCAAAGAGCAGATCATTTTCCCTGAGATCGAGTACGACAAGGTCGACGCCCTGCGCGGTCTCAATATCAGCATCACGACGACGGCCAAGACCGACGAAGAAGCCAAGGCGCTTCTCGCTGGCTTCCGTTTCCCGTTCAAGAACTGAGGTGATCTGTGGCTAAAGCATCTTTGATCCAGCGCGAACTCAAGCGCGACAAGCTGGTTGCCAAGTTCGCTGCGAAGCACGCAGAACTGAAGGCAACTTCCAACGACGCGAAGAAGAGCGACGAAGAGCGCGCAGCGGCCCGCCTGGCCCTGCAGAAGCTCCCGCGCAACGCGAACCCCACGCGCCAGCGCAACCGTTGCGAAATCACCGGTCGCCCCCGTGGCACCTTCCGTCAATTCGGTCTGGCCCGCGCCAAGATCCGCGAACTGGCTTTCAACGGCGACATCCCCGGTGTCACCAAGGCCAGCTGGTAAGCCAGGCAGGAGCAAACAACATGAGCATGAGTGATCCCATTGCCGACCTGCTGACGCGTATCCGTAACGCGCAGATGGTGGCGAAGCCCACCGTGTCGGTCCCGTCTTCCAAGGTGAAGATCGCGATCGCACAAGTCCTGAAGGACGAGGGCTACATCGACGGCTTCCAGGTCAAGACCGAAGCCGGCAAGAGCGAACTTGAAATCTCGCTGAAGTACTACGCTGGCCGTCCGGTCATCGAGCGCATTGAGCGCGTGAGCCGCCCCGGCCTGCGCGTCTACAAGGCCAGCACTTCCATTCCGCAAGTCCAGAACGGCCTCGGCGTTGCGATCGTCACGACCCCCAAGGGCGTGATGACCGACCGCAAGGCGCGCGCCACCGGTGTCGGCGGCGAAGTTCTGTGCTACGTCGCCTAACCGAGACATCGAGGAGTTACTGAAATGTCCCGAGTAGGAAAAATGCCGGTCGCCATCCCCGCAGGCGTGGATGTGTCGATCAAGGAAGACCAGATCAGCGTCAAGGGCACGGGCGGCACGCTCAGCCTGGCTCGCAACGCGCTGGTGAATGTCGTCAACAAGGACGGCAAGCTGAGCTTCGAGCCCGCCAACGATTCGCGTGAAGCGAATGCGATGAGCGGCACGATTCGCCAGCTGGTGAACAACATGGTGGTTGGCGTGACCAAGGGCTTCGAGAAGAAGCTCAACCTGGTCGGCGTCGGCTACAAGGCTGCAGCGTCCGGCGCCAAGCTGAACCTGCAAGTCGGTTACTCGCACCCGGTCAACATCGACATGCCGCAAGGCATCACGGTGACCACCGCGACCCCGACCGAAGTGGTGATCAAGGGCGCTGACCGTCAACGCGTCGGCCAGATCGCCGCTGAGATCCGCGCTGTTCGTCCGCCAGAGCCCTACAAGGGCAAGGGCATCCGCTATGCGGACGAGAAGATCGTGATCAAAGAGACCAAGAAGAAGTAAGGGGCAGCAAAATGATGTTGACCAAAAAAGCACAGCGTCTTCGCCGCTCGCGCCAGACCCGCATCCGCATTGCGACGCAGGGCGTGGCTCGCCTCACGGTGAACCGCACCAACCTGCACATCTATGCCACCGTCATTTCCGACGACGGCACCAAGGTGATCGCAACCGCATCGACCGCCGAAGCCGAAGTGCGCGCAGCACTCGGCGCCTCGGGCAAGGGTGGCAATGCCGCCGCTGCCACCGCCATCGGCAAGCGCATCGCTGAAAAGGCGAAGGCTGCCGGCGTCGAGAAGGTCGCTTTCGATCGCGCAGGTTTCGCCTACCACGGCCGCGTCAAGGCGCTGGCCGAGGCAGCCCGCGAAGCCGGTCTGCAGTTCTAATCGGACACGAGATTCAAAATGGCAAAGATTCAAGCAAGAACGCAGAACGAAGGTCCTGAGGACGGTCTGCGCGAGAAGATGATCGCGATCAACCGCGTCACCAAGGTGGTGAAGGGTGGTCGTATCCTCGGTTTCGCAGCGCTGACCGTGGTCGGTGACGGCGATGGCCGCGTCGGCATGGGCAAGGGCAAGTCCAAGGAAGTGCCTGCTGCCGTGCAGAAGGCAATGGAAGAAGCCCGTCGCAACCTGTTCAAGGCTCCGATCAAGAACGGTACGCTGCACCACCAGGTGCAAGGTCACCACGGTGCTGCCACCGTCGTGATGTACCCGGCTCCCAAGGGTACCGGCATCATCGCCGGCGGCCCGATGCGCGCCGTGTTCGAAGTCATGGGCATCACCGACATCGTGGCCAAGAGCCATGGTTCGTCGAACCCCTACAACATGGTTCGCGCCACGCTCGACGGGTTGAAGAACTCGACGACGGCTGGCCAAGTGGCTGCCAAGCGCGGTCTCACCGTCGAAGAAATCTTCGCCTGAGCGCAAGCTCTCGCAAGGCTGAAGGAAGCATTCAAATGACGCAACAACAAACCCTCAAGGTGCAGCTGGTGAAGAGCCCGATCGGCACCAAGGAATCGCATCGCGCGACCGTGCGTGGCCTCGGCCTGCGCAAGCTCAACAGCGTGAGCGAGCTGCAAGACACGCCCGCAGTGCGCGGCATGATCAACAAGATCAGTTATCTGGTCAAAGTTCTGTAAGAGAGACTGATATGGAACTCAATGGCATCAAGCCGGCAGCTGGCGCCAAGCACGCCAAGCGTCGCGTCGGCCGCGGTATCGGCTCCGGCATCGGCAAGACCGCAGGTCGCGGTCACAAGGGCCAGAAGTCGCGCGCAGGCGGTTTCCACAAGGTCGGCTTCGAAGGCGGTCAAATGCCGCTGCAGCGTCGCCTGCCCAAGCGCGGCTTCAAGTCGCACCTGCTGAAGTACAACGCCGAAGTCACGCTGACTGCTCTTGAGCAGCTCGGCCTGGCCGAAGTCGATGTCCTGGCACTGAAGCAAGCCGGCCTCGTGGGCCAGCTCGCCAAGGTCGTCAAGATCATCAAGACCGGCGAACTCACCAAGGCCGTCAAGCTGACGGGCGTGGGTGCGACCGCTGGTGCCAAGGCTGCGATCGAAGCAGCCGGCGGCAGCCTCGCCTGATCACCATCGGACTGAAAGAAGTTCTTCGTGGCAACTAACGCGGCAACGATCGCAAAAACAGGCAAGTTCGGCGACCTCCGTCGTCGGCTCGTCTTTTTGCTGCTCGCGCTCGTGGTCTACCGGATTGGCGCGCACATTCCTGTGCCGGGTATCAACCCGGACCAGCTGGCAGCGTTGTTCCAGGGCCAGCAGGGCGGCATTCTGAGCCTGTTCAACATGTTCTCGGGCGGGGCGCTGTCGCGTTTCACCGTGTTCGCGTTGGGGATCATGCCGTACATCTCGGCGTCGATCATCATGCAGCTGATGACCTACGTGCTTCCGACCTTCGAGCAATTGAAGAAGGAAGGCGAGGCCGGTCGCCGCAAGATCACGCAGTACACGCGCTATGGCGCGCTCGGCCTGGCCCTGTTCCAGTCGTTCAGCATCGCAGTGGCCCTCGAATCGTCGGCCGGTCTGGTGATCGCCCCCGGTTTCGGCTTCCGCCTGACTGCCATGGTGAGCCTGACGGCAGGTTCGATGTTCCTGATGTGGCTCGGCGAGCAGATCACCGAACGCGGCCTGGGCAACGGCATCTCGATCCTGATCTTTGCAGGTATCGCGGCCGGTCTGCCCGGTGCGATCGGCGGCCTGGCTTCGCTGGTGACGACCGGTGCGATGAACCCCATCGTTGCGCTCTTCATCATCGCGGTCGTGGTGCTGGTCACCTACTTCGTGGTGTTCGTGGAACGTGGTCAGCGCAAGATCCTCGTGAACTATGCGCGGCGCCAGGTTGGCAACAAGGTCTACGGCGGTCAGTCGTCGCACCTGCCCCTGAAGCTGAACATGGCCGGTGTGATTCCTCCGATCTTCGCGTCGTCGATCATTCTGCTGCCGGCAACGGTGGTGGGCTGGTTCAGCGCCGGTGACGGTGGCTTCCGCTGGATCAAGGACATTGCCAGCGCACTGCGCCCGGGCGAGCCGATCTACGTGCTGCTGTACGCCGCTGCGATCGTTTTCTTCTGCTTCTTCTACACGGCACTCGTGTTCAACAGCAAGGAAACGGCCGACAACCTGAAGAAGAGTGGTGCGTTCATTCCTGGCATTCGCCCGGGTGACCAGACCGCTCGCTATATCGACAAGATTCTGGTTCGCCTGACGTTGGCTGGCGCGGTGTACATCACCTTCGTCTGCCTGCTGCCCGAGTTCCTGATCCTGAAGTACAACGTGCCGTTCTACTTCGGTGGTACCTCCCTGCTGATCATCGTGGTCGTCACGATGGACTTCATGGCCCAGGTGCAAAACTACATGATGTCCCAGCAGTACGAATCGCTGCTGAAGAAGGCGAACTTCAAGACATCGTAGGGCTGTGAGTTTCAGTATTGAGTCCGGGCGGTAGACCGCCACGTTAAACAGTTTTAGGAGAATGAAATGAGAGTTTCGGCTTCGGTCAAAACCATCTGCCGTAATTGCAAGGTCATCCGCCGTAAAGGTGTGGTGCGTGTGATTTGCACCGACCCGCGCCACAAGCAGCGCCAGGGTTGATTGAAGAGTATTAGAGGACGCACATGGCACGTATTGCTGGCATCAACATCCCGCCGCACAAGCACGCTGAAATCGGCCTGACCGCCATTTTCGGTATCGGTCGCACCCGCGCCCGTCAAATCTGCGAAGCGAGCGGCATCGAATATTCGAAGAAGATCAAGGATCTGACCGACGCCGATCTCGAAAAGATCCGCGACCAGATCGCTCTGTTCACGATCGAAGGCGATCTGCGTCGCGAGACGACGATGAACATCAAGCGTTTGATGGACATCGGCTGCTATCGCGGCTTCCGTCACCGTCGCGGCCTGCCGATGCGCGGCCAGCGCACGCGCACCAACGCCCGCACCCGCAAGGGTCCGCGCAAGGCTGCGCAGTCCCTGAAGAAATAAGGATAGACAAGCATGGCTAAAGCACCTGCAAACAACGCCGCACAGCGCGTTCGCAAGAAGGTTCGCAAGAACGTTGCGGACGGTATCGCCCACGTGCATGCCTCGTTCAACAACACCATCATCACGATCACCGATCGCCAGGGCAACGCCCTGTCGTGGGCTTCGTCGGGTGGCCAGGGCTTCAAGGGCTCGCGCAAGTCGACCCCGTTCGCTGCGCAGGTCGCTTCCGAAGTGGCCGGCCGTGCTGCTGTCGAACAAGGTATCAAGAACCTCGACGTCGAGATCAAGGGCCCCGGTCCTGGTCGCGAGTCGTCGGTGCGCGCCCTGGCTGCGCTCGGCATCCGGATCAATTCCATTGCCGACGTGACGCCCGTTCCGCACAACGGCTGCCGTCCCCAGAAGCGTCGCCGCATCTGATCGTCAGTCCGCAAGGCGCAGCCAGCTTTCGAGCGGCTGCGCATTTGTTTTTTCACTAAGCCCACCGCCATCGGCACATCCGCCGACGGCTCCCGCAGGCAACTGCGGCAGATGACACCAAGGAAATACCGTGGCACGTTACCTCGGCCCCAAGGCCAAACTTTCCCGCCGTGAAGGCACCGACCTGTTCCTGAAGAGCGCCCGCCGTTCGATCCAGGACAAGGCCAAGTTCGACTCCAAGCCCGGCCAGCACGGCCGCACCTCGGGTCAGCGCACCTCCGACTACGGTCTGCAGCTGCGTGAGAAGCAGAAGGTCAAGCGCATGTACGGCGTGCTCGAGAAGCAGTTCCGCCGCTACTTCGAAGAAGCCGATCGCCGCCGTGGCAACACCGGCGCCAACCTGCTGTTCATCCTCGAGTCGCGCCTGGACAACGTGGTCTACCGCATGGGCTTCGGCTCGACGCGCGCCGAAGCACGCCAGCTCGTGTCGCACAAGGCGATCACCGTGAACGGCCAGTCGGTCAACATCCCGTCGTACCTGGTCAAGACCGGTGACGTGATCGCCGTGCGCGAAAAGTCCAAGAAGCAGAACCGCATTGTCGAAGCGCTGCAACTGGCCCAACAAGTCGGCATGCCGGCTTGGGTCGATGTGAACGCCGACAAGGCCGAAGGCACCTTCAAGAAGGTCCCGGATCGCGACGAATTCGCAGCCGACATCAACGAATCGCTGATCGTCGAACTGTATTCGCGTTGATTTTCTCTACCCGCCTGCGCGTCCTTGCGCCGGCGGGAGATTGATATTGTTGTTCACGTTCCTGCTCCGCACTCTGTTGCGGATCAGGCGCTTCACCAGCCTTACCGGTGTAACGAGCCGGGGGTATTGAGAGGAAGTCTGCATGCAAACCACCCTGCTGAAACCCAAGACCATCCAGGTCGAGCAACTTGCCGCCAACAAGGCCAAGGTCACGCTCGAACCTTTCGAGCGCGGCTACGGCCACACGCTCGGCAACGCGCTGCGTCGCGTTCTGCTGTCGTCCATGGTCGGCTACTCGGCCACCGAAGTCACGATCGCTGGCGTTCTGCATGAGTACTCGTCGATCGACGGCGTGCAGGAAGATGTCGTCAACATCCTGCTGAATCTCAAGGGCGTGGTGTTCAAGCTCCACAACCGCGACGAAGTTACGCTGAGCCTGCGCAAGGACGGCGAAGGCCCGGTCCTCGCATCGGACATCCAGACCCCGCACGACGTCGAGATCATCAATCCTGACCACGTGATCGCGCACCTGTCGCAAGGCGGCAAGCTCGACATGCAGATCAAGGTCGAAAAGGGTCGCGGCTACGTGCCCGGCACGATGCGCCGCTACGCGGACGAGCCGACCAAGTCGATCGGCCGCATCGTCCTCGACGCATCGTTCTCGCCCGTCAAGCGCGTGAGCTACACCGTCGAAAGCGCCCGCGTCGAACAGCGTACCGACCTGGACAAGCTGCTGGTCGAGATCGAGACCAACGGTGCGATCAGCGCCGAAGACGCGGTTCGCGCATCGGCTAAAATCTTGGTCGAGCAGCTCGCCGTGTTTGCGCAGCTCGAAGGCGGCGAACTCGCTGCATTCGATGCACCCGCACCGCGCAGCGCCCAGCAGTTCGATCCGATCCTGCTGCGCCCTGTCGACGAACTCGAACTGACGGTGCGCTCGGCCAACTGCCTGAAGGCCGAAAACATCTACTACATCGGTGACCTGATCCAGCGCACCGAGAACGAGCTGCTCAAGACCCCGAACCTGGGTCGCAAGTCGCTCAACGAAATCAAGGAAGTCCTCGCTTCGCGCGGCCTCACCCTTGGCATGAAGCTCGAAAGCTGGCCGCCGGCTGGTCTCGACAAGCGTTGATTTGAATTTTTGAGAAATCGGCCCCTGAAAAGGGCCAGTGCACCGGACAGTACCTGACACGGCTGTCTGTTTTTATAAAGTAAAGGAAAGCACCATGCGTCACGGACACGGACTCCGCAAACTCAACCGCACCAGCTCGCACCGCCTCGCGATGCTGCAGAACATGATGAATTCGCTCATCGAGCACGAAGTCATCAAGACCACGGTCCCCAAGGCCAAGGAACTGCGCCGCGTCATCGAGCCGATGATCACGCTCGCCAAGAAGCCCACGCTCGCCAACAAGCGCCTGGCCTTCGACCGCCTGCGCAGCCGCGACAGCGTCGTCAAGCTCTTCGGCGAACTCGGCCCGCGTTTCGCAGCGCGTCCGGGCGGCTACACCCGCATCCTGAAGATGGGTTTCCGCGTGGGCGACAACGCCCCGATGGCGCTCGTCGAACTGGTCGACCGTGCTGAAATTAAAGATGCTGGCGCTGAGCAAAACGCCGCTGAATAAGCTATAATTTATACTTGCCGCGCGATGGAGCAGCCTGGTAGCTCGTTGGGCTCATAACCCAAAGGTCGCAAGTTCAAATCTTGCTCGCGCAACCAATTTAAAAGGCCCTTTGAGAAATCAAAGGGCCTTTTTCTTTGGCCGAATTCTTTTGGAAATTTCCAGTCGAAATTCCACACAAAAAAAGCCCTCGCGAAGAGGGCTTTTCTGTTTCTGGACGAGCCCCACAAAGAGGCCGGTCTCGAGAACGTGCGCCGCAGCGGCGATCGAAGACTGCGCTGACGCACAGCCCAAGCGCAGGATCAGTCCGGAATGACCGCTGTCACCTCGATCTCCACCTTCGCGCGGTGTTCCACCAGCGCCGCCACCTGCACGCAGGTCATGGCCGGGAAGTTGCGGCCCAGCGCGTCGCGGTAGACCGGGCCGAGCTCGGACAGGCGCCGGCTGTACTCGTCGCGGTCCGTCACGTACCAGGTCATGCGCACCATGTGCTCGGGGCCTGCCCCGGCTTCGCGCAGCACCTCGGCGATGTTGCGCAGCGCCTGGCCGCACTGGTCGATGAAGTCGTCGGATTCGAATTGCTGCTGGGCATTCCAGCCGATCTGGCCGCCGACGAACACCTGGGTGCCGCGCGCCGCGATGCCGTTTGCGTAGCCCTTCGGGGGCAGCCAGCCCGGAGGCTGAATGAGTTTGTTCGTCATGATGGTGTGTTGCTGTTGAGTTGTCTCAATTTGAAGCGCTGGAGTTTGCCGGTTTCGGTGCGCGGCAGCGCCGTCACGAACTCGATCTCCCGCGGGTACTTGAAGGGAGCGATGGTGGCTTTCACGTGGTCCTGGAGGGCCTTCACCATCGCTGCGTCGCCGGTGTTGCCGGGCTTGAGCACGCAGAAGGCCTTCACGATCATGCCGCGGTCGGTGTCGGGCTTGCCGATCACGCCGCACTCGGCCACGGCCGGGTGCTTGAGCAGCGCATCCTCCACTTCCGGGCCGCCGACGTTGTAGCCGGCCGTGATGATCATGTCGTCCGCACGCGCTTGATAGAAGAAGTAGCCGTCGTCATCCTGCACGAAGGAGTCGCCGGGGTAGTTCCAGCCGTTTTTCACGTAGTCGCCCTGGCGCGGATCGTCGAGGTAGCGGCAACCGACCGGGCCTTGCAACGCCAGCTTGCCGACTGTGCCGCGCGGCACCTCGTTACCCTGGTCGTCGACCACCTTGGCCGTGAACCCCGGCACCGCCTTGCCGACGGCGCCGCGGCGCACTTCGTCGCCGGCGGCAGAGATGTAGATGTGGAACACCTCGGTGCCGCCGATGCCGTCGAGCATCTCGATGCCGGTGGTCTCCTTCCAGAGCTGGCGCGTGGCGTCGGGAAGCGCCTCGCCTGCGCTCACGCAGATGCGCAGGCTCGGCGCCCCGTGCTGCCGGACGAAGGGCGCCATCTGGCGATAGAAGGTGGGCGCGGTGTAGCAGATGGTCGCGCCGACCTCGTTGATGAGCTTCACGAGCGCTTCGGGCGAGAAGGCGCCCTCGGGAAAGTACACCGACGCACCGGCCCACATCGGGAAGACCAGCAAGCCGCCGAGCCCGAAGGTGAAGGCCAGCGGCGGCGTGCCGACCACGATGTCGTCGCTGCGCGCACGCAGCACGTGGCGCGGCCAGGTCTGGCACATGGCGACCACGTCGCGGTGCGTGGTGACGGGCGCCTTGGGCTTGCCCGTGGTGCCCGAGGTGAAGGCCAGCAGCGCGATGTCGTCGGCCGCCGTGGGGCAGGCCTGGAACACACCGCTCTTGCTTGCCGCGCGCGCCGACAGCGAATCGGGTGCATCGGGCTGGTTGAAGGCGATCACCGTCGCGAGCACCGGGTGCGCCTGTTGCGCGGCCACCAGCTCCTCGAGCAGGCGGCCTTCGCATAGTGCGGCCACGGGTTGCGATTTCTCGATGATCTCGCCGAGCTCCTTGGCGCGCAGCAGCGGCATCGTCGCCACCGCGATCAGCCCGGCCTTGACCACGGCCAGCCACGACAGCGCCATCCACACCGAGTTGCCGCCGCGCAGCAGCACGCGGTTGCCGGGCACGAGCCCGAGATCCTCGACCAGCACCTGGGCGATGCGGTTCACCTCGACGCCCGCCTGGGCGTAGGTGAGCACGCCGGCGGGCGAGCGCAGCATCGGCCGGTCGCCGAAGCCCTTGGCGACCGCCTTGTCCAGCAGCTCCTCGACCAGGTTCAACTGGTCGGGGAACTGCAGCTCGGGCAGGTCGTAGCGAAAGACCGGCAGCTGCGCGGCAGGCGGCAGGCGGTCATGAACGAAGCGATCGACTTGGGCAGACACGGTTTCACCCCCGCAAAACGGATTTGCCGATGATCAGTTGCTGGACTTCCGTCGCGCCTTCGTAAATGCGCAGCGAGCGGATGTCCCGGTACAGGCTTTCGATCTTGGTGCCGACCTTCACGCCGAGGCCCCCATGCATCTGCAGCGCCATGTCGATCACGCGGCTCGCGTTCTCGGTGGCGCACATCTTGGCCATGGCCGCGGCAGCCGACACGTCGCCGACCGCCGGCGCGCCGCGGCGCTCGGCGTCGTCACGCATCCAGGCGGCGCGGTAGGTGAGCAGTGCGGCGCTGTCGATCAGCGCGGCCATCTCGCCGAGCTTGGCCTGCGTGAGCTGGAAGTCGGCCAGCGTCTGGCCGAACATGCGGCGGCCCTTGGCATGCGCGATGGCTTCGGCGAGCGCACGGCGCCCCATGCCGAGTGCGGCCGCGGCCACCGAGGCGCGGAAGATGTCGAGCGTGCGCATCGCGAGCTTGAAGCCGCCGTTGAGCGTGCCCAGCTGCGCGGTACGCGGCACGACGCAGTTGTCGAAGCGCAGGGTGGCCAGCGGGTGCGGCGCCATCACGTCGATGTGGGCCGAGGTGTCGAGCCCCGGTGTCGTCGCGTCGACGATGAACACCGTGATGCCGCGCGTGCCGGCCGTCGGGTCGGTCTTGGCGAACACGCAGTAGAAGTCGGCGATGCCGCCGTTGCTGATCCAGGTCTTCTCGCCGTTCAGGCGCCAGCCGTCGGCGGTGGGCTCGGCGCGCATCGCCATCGCTGCCACGTCGGAGCCGGCTTCGGGTTCGCTGAGCGCGAAGGCCGCGATCTTCGCGCCCTTGCCGACCGCCGTGAGGTACTGCGACTGCTGCTCGGGCGTGCCGTCCAGCGTGATCGCGCCGCTGCCCAGGCCCTGCATCGCGAACGCGAAGTCGGCCAGTGGCGAGTGGTAGCCGAGCGTTTCGCGCAGCAGCACGAGCGCACGCGAATCGAGGCGTTCGAGCGCGCCGCCGGCACTGCCGGGCACCGCGTAGCGCAGCCAGCCGGCGTCGCCGAGGCGGCGCACCCATTCGCGGCAGGCCGCGCGGTCGTCGCGCTCATCGATCTCCTGGGCGGCGCACCAGGGCAGCAGGTCGTTGGCGAGCGCGCGGTGCGCGTCGTCGAAGAACGGCAGCGCGAGGTGCGCGGTCGAAGGTGGGGCAGGAATCTTGGTCATCATGCGCGTCAGTCTCCGCCGAACACCGGCTTGCGCTTGGCCGCGAAGGCCTCGTAGGCGCGCTTGAAGTCTTCGGTCTGCATGCAGATCGCCTGCGCCTGCGCTTCGGCCTCGATGGCCTGGTCGATGGTCATCGACCATTCCTGCGACAGCATGGTCTTGGTCATGCCGTGCGCGAAGCTCGGACCTTCGGCCAGGTCGCGCGCGACCTTGGTGGCGGCGTCGAGCAGCGAGGCGCTGTCGTGCAGTGCGTTGAAGAAGCCCCAGGCCTGGCCTTCTTCGGCGGTCATGGCGCGGCCGGTGAACAGCAGCTCCGAGGCGCGGCCCTGGCCGATCACGCGCGGCAGCAGTGCGCAGGCGCCCATGTCGGCACCGGCCAGGCCCACGCGGGTGAACAGGAACGCGGTGCGCGTGGCGGGCGTGCCGTAGCGCAGGTCGCAGGCCAGCGCGATCATCGCGCCGGCGCCGGCGCACACGCCGTCGATCGCGCCGACGATCGGCTGCGGGCAGTTGCGGATGGCCTTCACGAGGTCGCCCGTCATGCGCGTGAACTCGAGCAGCTCGGGCATGCGCATGCCGGTCAGTGGGCCGATGATTTCATGCACGTCGCCGCCCGAGCAGAAGTTGCCGCCGGCGCCGGTGACGACGATCACCTTCACGTCGGTTGCGTAGGTCAGCGCGCGGAACAGGTCGCGCAGCTCGGCGTACGAGTCGAAGGTCAGCGGGTTCTTGCGCTCGGGGCGGTTCAGCGTGATGGTGCCGACGCCGGCCTCGAAACGCCAGGCAAAGTGCTCGGCCTTGTAGTCGGCCTTGGGTTCGAATTGCGCGCGCATGGGATTGCTTGCGCCGATGTAGTGCTTCATGCGGTCTCCGCCAATTGGCTGCTGTGGGAATGTTGCTTGACCTTGCCGAGCAGCTTGTGAAGCTGCGCGATCTCCTTGGGGTTGAGGCTCGAGAAAGCCTCGACGATCCAGTCTTCGTGCTGCTGCGCCATCTCGTTGAAGAGCTTGCGTCCGCGCGGCGTGAGGCGCACGCGCCAGGCGCGGCGGTCGCCCTCGACGTTGATGCGCTCCACCAGCCCTTCGGTCACGAGCTGGTCGGTGATGCCGGTGACGTTGCCGCCGGTGACCATCATGCGGCGCGAGAGCTCGTTCATCTTCAGCCCGTCGGGCGAGCGCTCGAGTTGCGACATGAGATCGAAGCGCGGCAGCGTGGTGGCGAACTGCGCGCGCAGCCCGTTGCGCACCTGCTTTTCCACCAGCTGCGTGCAGGTGAGCAGGCGCAGCCAGAGGCGCAGCGCCTCGGGGTGCTCGCTGTGGGCGCGTGCTTCGAGGTCCATGTCAGTGCGTCTCTTCGGCGTCGGCCGCGCGGCCCGCGGCAGCGGTGGCCGCGGCGATCTGCTGCTGCTTGGCGATCTCGCGGTACATCTGGTCGCGGCCGCTCAGGTACTGTTTGGGCCAGTCGACGTCGCGGCTTTGCAGCTTGGCCGCTTCGTGCAGCGTCCACGCCGGGTCGGCCAGGTGCGGGCGCGCCACGGCGCACAGGTCGGCGCGGCCGGCCGCGATGATGCTGTTGGCCTGGTCGGCGTCGGTGATGGCGCCCACCGCGATGGTCGAGATGCCGACCTCGTTGCGGATGCGGTCGGCGAACGGCGTCTGGTACATGCGACCGTACACGGGCTTGGCGGCGCGCGTGGTCTGGCCCGAGGACACGTCGATGAAGTCCGCGCCGGCCTCCTTGAAGAGGCGCGCGACCACCACGGCGTCGGCGTCGGTGTTGCCGCCGGGCGCCCAGTCGTGCGCGGAGATGCGCACGCTCATCGGCTTGTCGGCCGGCCACACGGCGCGCATCGCGCGGAACACTTCGAGCGGGTAGCGGCAGCGCGCTTCGATGTCGCCGCCGTACTCGTCGGTGCGCAGGTTGGTGAGCGGGCTGATGAAGGCCGACAGCAGGTAGCCGTGCGCGCAGTGCAGCTCGAGCCAGTCGAAGCCGCACTCGACCGCGCGGCGCGTGGAATCGACGAACTGGTCGCGCAGCGTGTCCATCTCGGCGCGCGTGATCGCGGCCGGCAGCTGGTTCTGTTCGCCGTAGGGCAGGGCGCTCGCGCCGAGCACGGGCCAGTTGCCGCTTTCGAGCGGCTCGTCGGTGCCTTCCCAGCCCACGCGCGTCGAGCCCTTGGGGCCGCTGTGGCCGAGCTGGATCGCGATCTTGGCGCTCGACTGCGTGTGTACGAAGTCGACGATGCGCTTGAACGCGGCCTGCTGCGTGTCGTTGTACAGGCCCGTGCAGGCCGGCGTGATGCGGCCTTCGGGCGTGGGGCTCGTCATTTCGACGCACACCATCGCGGCGCCGCCGAGCGCGCGTGCGCCCAGGTGCACCAGCAGGAAGTCTTGCGGCACGCCGTCGACCGCGCTGTAGGTCGCCATCGGTGAGACCACGATGCGGTTCTTCAGCTCGAGGCCGCGCACCTTCAGCGGCATCAGCATCGGCGCCACGGCCTTGCCGCCCGCCAGCCACTGCTCGTAGCCGCCGAGCCATTGCGTGTCGCGCACGCGCAGGTTCTCGTGGCTGATGCGCTGCGAGCGCGTGAGCAGCGAGTAGGCGAACTGCTCGATCTCCATGCCCGTGTAGCGCGGCACGTTCTCGAACCATTCGGTGGAGTTGCGCGCGGCGTTCTGGATCTTCAGCACCTCGACGCTGCGACGCGCTTCATAGCCTTCGAGCACATGGTCGACGGTGCCGCCCTGCGCGAATTCGTTGGCCAGGTCGATCGCGTCCTCGAGTGCGAGCTTGGTGCCCGAGCCGATCGAGAAGTGCGCCGTGTGCGCGGCGTCGCCCATGAGCACGACGGGCACCGAGCGGCCTTCGACGTCGATGCGGTGCGTCCAGCGCTCGCACACCACGCGCGGAAAGCGGATCCAGTTGGCCGAGCCGCGCAGGTGCGTGGCGTTGCTGATGAGCGCGTGGCCGCCCAGGTACTTGGCGAACAGCTTCTCGCAGAAGGCGATGGCCTCGGGCTGCTCCATCTGGTCGAGGCCGTGGGCCTTCCACACGGCTTCGGGCGTCTCGACGATGAAGGTCGAGGTCTTGTCGTCGAACTGATAGGCATGCGCCTGGAACCAGCCGTGCTCAGTCTGTTCGAAGGCGAAGGTGAAGGCGTCGAAGGTCTGGTGCGTGCCCAGCCAGACGAAGCGGCAGTTGCGCAGGTCGATGTCGGGCTTGAACACGTCGGCATAGCGCTGGCGGATGCGGCTGTTGAGGCCGTCGCTGGCAATGACCAGGTCGGCCTTGTACTGCGCGGCAATGGCCTGGTCGTCGGTGGCGTCGGTCTCGAACACCAGCTCCACGCCGAGCTCGAGGCAGCGTTCCTGCAGGATGTTCAGCAGGCGCTTGCGGCCGATGCCGCAGAAGCCGTGGCCGCCCGAGCGCACCTGGCGGCCCTTGAAGAAGACCTGGATGTCGTCCCAGTGGTGGAACTCGTTGCCGATGAGCGCGGCCGTGGGGCCGTCGGCCTCGCGCAGGTTGCCCAGCGTCTGGTCGCTGAGCACCACGCCCCAGCCGAAGGTGTCGAAGGGGCGGTTGCGTTCGACCACGGTGATCTGCAGCGCCGGGTTGCGGGCCTTCATCAGCAGGGCGAAATACAGGCCGGCTGGACCCCCACCGATGCACAGGATGCGCTGGAGGTCCGAGGCGGGCGCGAGGCGGGGGGAGGTCAAGCTGTTCATGGTTGAATAGTTTAGGCATAAACAATCTGTTGTCAACGAGGGCTTCTCTGCAGAGGCTCCCGGCCCGCGCGGCTGCGCGATGTCATGCAAATCCTTGGAAAAATCAATACCATGGACGCATGCAACACTTGATACCCAAGATCGAGTCGCAGCTGGCCTCGCTGCCCGTGCCCATCGCACTGGAGCTGCCCGACGGGCGCCGGGTCGCCCAGGCGGGTTCACGCGTGACGCTGGCTTTCAAGGAGTGGTCGGTGCTGGCCAAGCTGGCCGGCCGGCAGGTCGGGGCCATCGGCGAGGCCTACGTCGAGGGCAAGGTGCAGATCGAGGGCGCCATGCGCGACCTGATCGACGCCACCGTCGGCCTGTTGCCCGGCAACCCGGCCGAGACCGACACCACCTGGTGGAGCCGCCTGCAGCGCCGCGCCAAGTCGCGCGGCTCGCACTCGCTGCGCAAGGACGCCGCGCAGATCGAGTTCCACTACGACGTCTCCGATGATTTCTACGCGCTGTGGCTGGACCCGCGCCGCGTCTATTCATGTGCCTACTTCCGCACGCCCGAGCTCACGCTGGCGCAGGCGCAGGAGGCCAAGCTCGACCACATCTGCCGCAAGCTCATGCTGCAGCCCGGCGAGCGCTACCTGGACATCGGCTCGGGCTGGGGCGCGCTGCTGCTGTGGGCGGCCGAACACTACGGCGTGGACGCCACCGGCATCACGTTGTCGAAGAACCAGCACGCGCATGTGCAGCGGCTCATCGAGGAAAAAGGCCTGCAGGGCCGCGTGCGCGTGGAGCTGCGCGACTACCGCGAGCTGCCCGACGACCAGCCCTTCGACAAGATCTCGTCGGTGGGCATGTTCGAGCACGTGGGCGCGGCCAACATGCCGACCTATTTCCACAAGATCCACACGCTGCTCAAGCCGGGCGGGCTGGTGCTCAACCACGGCATCACCTCGGGCGAGCTGAACTATCGCCAGCTCGGCGCGGGCATGGGCGACTTCATCGAGAAGTACATCTTCCCCGGTGGCGAGCTGCTGCACGTGACGCACGTGCTGCGCGAGACCGCGGCGGCCGGGCTGGAGATGGTCGACACCGAGAGCCTGCGCCCGCACTACGCGCGCACGCTGTGGGCGTGGTCGGATGCACTCGAGGCGCAGCTCGATGCCGCGCGCGAAGTGCTGGGCCGCAGCGGCGGGCGCCAGGGCGAGAACGCCGAGCGCATCCTTCGCGCCTACCGCCTGTACCTCGCGGGCTCGGCGATGAGCTTCGAGCAGGGCTGGATCTCGCTGCACCAGATGCTGTCGACCAAGCCCGACGGCAAGGTCGAACACGGTGCCTTGCGCGGTGCGCAATCGGTGTACCCTTTTGCCCGTGATTACATCTACAAATAAGTGAGGACCCCAACACCATGCTCTACCGCTTCAAATCCCGGGCCGCCCCAGACTTCGTGATGCTCGAGGTGCATGCGCGCCAGCTGCTCGACATCGTCGGCAAGCCGGCCGCGCCGCAGGGCATCATCACGGTCGAGCAGATCCCCGGCGCCATTGCCGCCCTCGAAGCCGCACTGGCGCTCGAAAGCAGCAAGCCCGCGCCGCACAACCACGACGAACACGTCGTCGAAGGCCACGACGCCGACGCCGAGAAGCAGCATGTCGGCCTGCACCAGCGCGCCGCGCCGCTGCTGCACATGCTCAAGGACTCGCAGGCCGAGAGCAAGGATGTGACCTGGGGGACCTGAGCCCCGACCTCAGCAAGTCACCCTGTCTTTTCGAGGAACACCGCGGAGCCGGCTTTGCCGGGCCGCTGGTGTTGCCCCCTGCAAGGGGGTTGGCGTAGCGACACGAAGTGCGCGAAGACTGGGGGTTAGTCCACCTTTGCGCCGGAGTCTTTCACGACCTTCGCCCACTTCACGTGCTCACTCGCAATGAGCTTCGTGAAGTCCGCCGGCGAATTGCCGCTCGGGATCGCGCCCTGGGCCAGCATCTTTTCCTTGATCGCCGGCGTGCCCAGCGACTTGGCCACTTCCTGCTGGATGCGGTTCACGATCTCGGGCGACGTGCCGGCCGGCGCCAGCAATCCGAACCATGAGCTCGCCTCGTAGCCCTTGAGCGCGGGGCCGCCGGCTTCTGCCACCGTCGGCACATCGGGCAGCGCGGGCGAGCGCTGGGCGCTGGTCACGGCCAGCGGCGTGAGCTTGCCGCCCTTGATCTGCGCCATCGACGAAGGCAGGTTGTCGAACATCAGGTCGGCGCTGCCGCCCACCAGGTCGAGCAGCGCCGGGCCCGAGCCCCGGTACGGGATGTGCGTCATGAAGGTGCCCGTCATGCTCTTGAACAGCTCGCCCGCCAGGTGGATCGACGTGCCGCTGCCGCTCGAGGCCATGTTGAGCTTGCCCGGGTTGGCCTTGGCGTACTTGAGGAAGTCCTGCACGTTGCGGATGTTCAGCGACTTGGCTTTCTCGGCGTTCATCTCCATCACGTTCGGCACGGCGGCCACCAGGGTGATCGGCACGAAGTCCTTGATCGGGTCGAAGGGCAGCTTGGGGTACAGCGCGCGGTTGATGCCGTGCGTGCCCACCGTGCCCATCAGCAGCGTGTAGCCGTCGTTGGGCGAGCGCGCGACGATCTCGGCGCCCACGTTGCCGCCGGCGCCCGCGCGGTTGTCCACGATGAACTGCTGGCCGAAGGCCTTCGAGAGCTCGGGCGCCACGGCGCGCGCCAGGATGTCGGTGGTGCCGCCTGCCGCGAAGGGCACGACGATGCGCACCGGCTTGGTCGGCCAGGTGGCCTGCGCGTGCGCAGCGCCGCCCAGCAGCGCGAGGGTGGCTGCCGCCGTGGCGACGAGCGCGAAGCGGCGGGTGGAGGAAGTGACGGAAGAAGAAGAGCGGGAGATGGAAGTCATGCGCGCCTTTGTACAGGGGGGCGCCAAAGGCGTCGCGAGTAAAAACCCCGGCCTTCGATGGACATCGCCGCTCAGCCCACCTGCATCCGCTGCGCGAACTGCGCTTCGCGAAAGCGCGCCAGCACGAAGTCGACGAACACCCGCGTCTTGGGCGGCAGCAGCTTCTTGCTCGGGTAGTAGATCCACACGGCGCCCGAATCCTGGTACCACCCGGGCAGCAGCCGCACCAGCGCGCCGCTGCGCAGGCCGCGCTCCACGAAGGGCATCGGCAGCATCGCCACGCCGAGCCCCAGCAGCGCCGCCTGCGCGATCGCCTCGGGGTCGTTGAAGATCGCGCGCGGGCGCGCCGGCAGGTCGACCATGGTTTCCTCGCCGTTCGCGTGCCGCAGCGTCCAGGGCCGCAGCCGGCCCGTGGGCGAGGAGCGGCGCAGCAGCACGTCGAAGCGCGCCAGCTCGGACGGGTGCGCGGGCAGCGTGCGCCCCGCCAGGTAGGCCGGCGCGGCCACCGCGACCACGTGGATGCGCGCCAGCTCGCGCGCCACCACGCCGGGCGACAGCGCAATGCCGCCGCCGATGGCCGCGTCGAAGCCCTCGCCGACCAGGTCGACCTGCTGGTTGTCGAAATGCCAGTCGGGCACGATGCCCGGGTAGCGCGCCAGGAAGTCGCCCATGAACGGCAGCACGTGCTCCCGCCCGAAGGCCTGGCCCATGCTCACCTTCAGCGTGCCCGAGGGCTGGCCGTCGTCCTGCGCGAGGCCGGCCACCGCGTCCTGCAGCGTGGCCAGCGCGCCGCCCACCTGCGCCAGGAAGCGCTCCCCGGCTTCGGTCAGCGTGAGCCGCCGCGTGCTGCGCTGGAACAGCCGCACGCCCAGCCGCGCCTCGAGCCGCGCCACGTTCTTGCTGACCGCCGCCGGCGTGAGCCCCAGGCGGCGCGCGGCCGCCGAGAAACTGCCGCCCTCGGCGCTCTGCACGAAGGATTCGAGGTGATTGAGCGGTTGCATGCCGCCATTCTGACGTTCATCTTCAACTTTGGGTTGAATCTGATCGGGCCGATTGATGGCTACCGCAAAGGGAATGGAATTCCGACACTGAAGGCCTTCCTCCTCCACCCGATCGGAAAAATCATGGCTTCCACCTCTGTGTCTTCCTCCTCCTCTTCCCCCGTCCTGGCCGGCAAGGTCGCCTTCGTCACCGGCGGTTCGCGCGGCATCGGCGCCGCCATCGTGCGCCGGCTGGCGCGCGACGGCGCGGCCGTGGCCTTCACCTACGTCAGCGCGCAGGCCGAGGCCGACAAGCTCGCCGGCGAGATCCAGGCCGCCGGCGGCCGCGCGCTGGCCATCCGTGCCGACGCCGGCGACGCCGCCGCGCTCACGGCCGCCATTGCCCAGGGCGCGCGCGCCTTCGAGCGGCTCGACATCCTGGTGAACAACGCCGGCGTGTACCTCGGCGGCGAGCTCGACACCTTCTCGCTCGAAGACTTCGACCGCACCATCGACGTCAACGTGCGCGCGACCTTCGTGGCCGTCCAGGCCGCCGCGCGCCACATGGGCGACGGCACGGGCCGCATCGTCAACATCGGCAGCATCAACGCCGAGCGCGTGCTGGACGCGGGCGCCAGCGTCTACGCGATGAGCAAGGCCGCCATCGTCGGCCTCACGCGCGGCCTGGCGCGCGACCTCGGCGCGCGCGGCATCACCGTGAACAACGTGCAGCCCGGCCCGATCGACACCGCCATGAACCCCGCCACCGGCCCGCGCGCCGCCTCGATGCACGACGTGATGGTGCTGCCGCGCCACGGCCGCGCCGAAGAAATCGCCGGCATGGTCGCCTATCTCGTGGGCCCCGACGGCGGCTTCGTCACCGGCGCCAACCTGAGCGTGGACGGCGGCTACACGGTCTGACCGGCAGTGCCTGAGTCGGGCGCGCGCTCCACCGCGCGGATCAGCGTGTCGAGCGTGTCGCTCAGACGGGCCAGCTCGCTCGCATCGACGCCCGCGAACAGCTCGGCCTCGCGCTGCCGGCCCAGCGCGCCGACGGTGGCGTGCAGCGCCTTGCCGGCGGCCGTGAGGTACAGGCGGCTGCAGCGCTGGTCGGTCGGGTCGCTGCGGCGCTGCACGCGCTGGTGGCGCTTCAGGCCCGCCAGCGCGCGGCTCACGGCCATCTTGTCCAGGCCGGTGAGGTCGGCGACCTGCGTGGCGCTGAGCCCCGGCTGCGCGGCCAGCACGGCCATCGCGCGCCACTCGTTCAGCGTGAGCTGGTGCTCGCGCCCCACGCGCTCATGGAACGGCCGCGCCGTGAGGTTGACGACCCGCACCAGCTTGAAGAAGAGCGGGTCCATGGCCGTTCGGGTTCGCGCGTGTCAGCCGGCCAGCTTCTTCGCCGCCGCCACGATCGCGTCCACGCCGACGCGCGACTGCGCCTCCAGCACCGGCGCGTAGCCGACCGGAATGCGCGGCGCGCCCAGCCGCGCGACGCGGCAGCCCGTGGCCTCGGCCGCGCTCGCGGCGATCTCGGCGCCGAAACCCGCGGCCTGCACCGCCTCGTGCACCACCAGCAGCCGCCCCGTGCGCGCGCACGACGACAGCACCGTCTCGCGGTCCCAGGGCCACAGCGTGCGCAGGTCGATCAGGTCGACCGCGATGCCCTCGGCCGCCAGCGCGTCGCAGGCCGCGGCGCAAGGCTGCATCTGCTTGCTCCAACTCACCAGCGTGAGCGCGTTGCCCTCGCGCACGCGCGCCGCCTTGCCCAGCGGCACGACCAGCGTGTCGTCCACCTCGCCGCGCACGCCCCACAGCGTCTTGTGCTCGATGTAGACCACCGGGTCGCCGCACTGCAGCGCCGCGCGCAGCAGGCCGTGGTTGTCCTGCGGCGTCGACGGGCTCACCACCACCACGCCCGGCAGGTGCGCGAACCAGGCCTCGAGCGACTGCGAATGCTGCGCCGCCGACGCGTCCCAGATGCCGCCCGGCATGCGCGCCAACAGCGGCACGCGGCCCTGGCCGCCGAACATGAAGCGGTTCTTCGCGGCCTGGTTCACCAGCTCGTCCATGCCGCACAGCGCGAAGTCGACCACGCGCATCTCGACCACGGGGCGCAGCCCCGCGAGCGCCATGCCCACGCCGGCGCCCATGATCGCGGCCTCGCTGATCGGCGTGTCGATCACGCGTTCGGCGCCATACTGCTGCTGCAGCCCCTTGTACTGGCCGAAGATGCCGCCGCGGCCCACGTCCTCGCCGAGCACGACCACGCGCGGGTCGGCGTCCATCTCCTGCTGCAGCGCGCGCAGGGCGGCTTCGGAATAACTCAGCGTCGTCACAGCCATTGGCCTGCTCCCGTGGTCTGCACGTCGGTGAAGGCGGCGCTCGCCTCGGGCCAGGGCGCCGCGTCGGCCACGGCCAGGGCCGTGTCCACCTCGTCGCGCGCGGCGTTCTCGATGGCGTCCAGCGTCGCGGCGGCCACGCCGGTGTCCAGCAGGTGGCCGCGGGCGCGCGCGATCGGGTCGGTCTCCAGCGCGGCCGCCAGCTCGGCCGGATCGCGGTAGGCCGCGAGATCGACCGACACATGGCCCTTCACGCGGTAGGTGAGCGCATGCAGTAAGCGCGGCCCCGCGCCGCTGCGCACCTCGGCCACCAGCCGTGCCGCGGCCGCATGCACCGCGAACACGTCGTTGCCGTCGACCTGCGTCGCCGCGATGTCCATCGACTCGGCGCGCGCCGAGGCGCCGTCGCCGGCCGTCATCGGGCCGCTCGCGGTCGTGGCGCTCCAGCGGTTGTCCTCGCAGACGAAGAGCACGGGCAGGTCGTACACGCGGGCCCAGTTCAGCGCTTCGAGGAACGGGCCGCGGTTGATCGCGCCGTCGCCGAAGAAGCAGACCGTGATGTCGTCGCCTCGCTTCAAGAGTTTTTGCGCATGCGCCGCGCCGACGGCGATCGGCAAGCCCGCCGCGACCACGCCGTTGGCGCCCAGCATGCCCACCGAGAAGTCCGCGATGTGCATCGAGCCGCCCTTGCCGCCGTTGAAGCCCGTGGCCTTGCCGAACAGCTCGCACATCATCCGCGTGAGGTCCGCGCCCTTGGCCAGCGTGTGGCCATGGCCGCGGTGCGTGGAGGTGAGGTAGTCGCTCGCGCGCAGGTGGGCGCACACGCCCGCCGGCACCGCTTCCTGCCCGGTCGACAGGTGCAGCGGCCCGCGCACCTTGGCGGCGCCGCCCGCCTGCTGGCCGTAGGCGCTGACCCCGCCCTGGCTGGCGGCTTCGGCGGCGTTCTCGAAGGCGCGGATGCGCACCATGACGCGGTACAGCGCCTCGCCGGCGCCTGGGGGGTTGCTCGGGTCCATCTTGTCTCCAACGCCCTGGGGATCGGCGCTTTGAGAAAAATCGTATCAACCGAGACGGATTCGACCTACCGGGCTAACCCTTCGACCCCCCGCCCGGCCTCTTTTTCGGGCGCGGGCTTCCTGTTCTCTTCTCTATTTATTCTTCTTATTTAAGTTAGTAGTAGTAGATAAGGGTAAACCCGCCCTGTGGACAGGGCACTTTTTCTCTTGCCTGACAACAACTTGTCACACCCCGGACACTGTGTGCTCCTGTGCTTTCGCGGTGCTATCAAAACAGGAACAACTTGGGCGCGGGCGTTCCCGCTGTGGATAACAGGGGGCTTGTCCGGAAACTGTCCCCAGAGTTTTCCATTTGTATCTGGAGCGGCGGTGCCGTCCGGGAATTCCCGGGTGCCCGGAACCCCCCGCCGATGGGATAGTTAGTTCGCCACTCAAACTAACTACCCCGGCCCACCGTTCTGAGGAGAGACACCGATGCAACTGACAACGAAACACACCCTGGCCGCCCTGGCGTTCGGTCTCACGGCCGTGGGCGCGATGGCGCAGACCGTGGTCGGCGTGAGCTGGTCCAACTTCCAGGAAGAACGCTGGAAGACCGACGAGGCCGCGATCAAGGCGCAGCTGGAAAAGCTCGGCGCGAAGTACATCAGCGCCGACGCGGGCGGCTCGCCCGAGAAGCAGCTGGGCGACATCGAGGGGCTGATGTCCAAGGGCGCGAAGGCGCTCATCGTGCTGGCGATGGACAAGGACGCGATCCTGCCCGCCGTGACCAAGGCCACGCGGCAGAAGGTGCCGGTGGTGGCGTACGACCGGCTGATCGAGGCGCCCGGCGTGTTCTACATCACCTTCGACAACGTCGAGGTCGGGCGCATGGAGGCGCGCGAGGTGCTCAAGGTCAAGCCCAAGGGCAACTACGTGATCATCAAGGGCTCGCCGAGCGACCCGAACGCCGACTTCCTGCGCGCGGGCCAGCAAGAGGTGCTCGAGCCCTCCATCAAGAAGGGCGACATCAAGATCGTCGGCGACGAGTACACCGAAGGCTGGAAGCCCGAAGTCGCGCAGAAGAACATGGAGCAGATCCTCACCAAGAACGGCAACAAGGTCGACGCGGTGGTGGCGGCCAACGACGGCACCGCCGGCGGCGCGGTCGCGGCGCTCACGGCCAAGGGCCTGCGCGGCATTCCGGTGTCGGGCCAGGACGCCGACTTCGCCGCGCTGAACCGCGTGGCACTGGGCACGCAGACCGCGACCATCTGGAAGGACTCGCGCGAGCTCGGCCGCGAAGCCGCCACGGCGGCGGTCTCGCTGGCGGCCGGCAAGCCGGTCGACAAGGCTGCGCCTTGGGCCGGCGGCGCCAAGAAGCTCTCGCTGTCCTCGCGCCTGCTGACGCCGGTGCCGATCACGCGCGACAACCTCGACGTGATCGTCAAGGCCGGCTGGATCAAGAAGGACGAGCTGTGCAAGGGCGTCTCGGGCGCGAACGCGCCCGCGGCCTGCAAGTAACGCCGCAACCACCGGCGCGTTCAGCTTCTCGCTGAACGCGCCCTCCATCTCTTCGCAACATGGCTTCCGGCCGACCCGCAAGGGCCAGCCGGTGGGCGGTTGCGCACCTGTAGTCCGTCCCGAGGGGGTCTGAAAAATGAGCGATCCAACACCCGGCTGGTGGCGCCGCACCGGCATCGACCTGCGCCTGCTCCTGATGTGCGTGCTGCTGGCCGTGATGGCGGTGGCGTTCAGCGTCATGTCGGGCGGCGTGTTCCTCTCGCCCGAGAACCTCTACAACGTCGCGCAGCAGACGGCGGTGGTCGGCATCGTCTCCACGGTGATGGTGCTGATCATCGTGGCGCGCCACATCGACCTGTCGGTGGGCTCGGTGATGGGCTTCGTCGGCGTGCTCATTGCCTACCTGCAATACACCTCGGGCTGGTCGTGGCCCACGGCCTGCCTCGCGGGGCTCGCGGTGGCGCTGCTGGTGTCGATCTACCAGGGCTGGCTCACGGCGGTGCTGGGCGTGCCGTCGTTCGTGGTCACGCTGGGCGGGTTGATGTCGTTTCGCGGCGCGGCCTTCCTGGTGGCCGACGGCAAGACGCAGCCGGTGAACGACGAGTTCTTCCAGCGCCTGGGTGGCGGCTACGACGGCGGCATCGGCGTCACGGCCAGCTGGGTGCTCGCGGGGCTGGTGGCGCTGGTGCTGTTCGGGCGCATGGTGCAAAAGCGCCGCGCGCGCCAGCGCTACGACATGCCGACCGAGGCGCTGTGGCTCGACGTGCTGCTCACGGCCGTGCCGGTGGCGGTGGTGGTCGGCTTCGCCTGGGTGATGAACAGCTACCAGATCTCGTCCAAGAGCGAGCCGCAGGGCATTCCGATTCCGGTGCTGATCTGGGCGGCGGTGGCGATCGTGCTGTCGTTCATCGTGCACCGCACGCGCTTTGGCCGCTACGTGTTCGCGATGGGCGGCAACCCCGACGCGGCGGCGCTGGTGGGCATTCCGGTGCAGCGCGTCACGCTGATGCTGTTCGCGCTGCTGGCGGTGCTGGTGACGGTGGCGGCCATCGTGTCGATCGCGCGGCTCAACGCGGGCACCAACTCGCTGGGCACGGGCATGGAGCTGTACGTGATCGCGGCGGCCGTCATCGGCGGCACGGCGCTGGCGGGCGGCAGCGGCTCGATCTTCGGCTCGGTGCTGGGCGCGCTGATCATGCAGTCGCTGGACAGCGGCATGCTGCTGCTCGACGTGCCCATCGGCAAGCGCATGGTGATCATCGGCCAGGTGCTGATCGTGGCCGTGGTGTTCGACGTGCTCTACCGCCGCAAGTTCGGGGAGAACTGACATGGCCGACATCGACAAGACAAAACCCCTGGTCGAGCTGCGCGAGATCCGCAAGGCCTTCGGCGGCGTGAAGGCCGTGGACGGCGTGAGCATCAACCTCTACCCCGGCGAGGTGGTCGCGCTCCTGGGCCACAACGGCGCCGGCAAGTCCACGCTGATGAAGATGCTCGCGGGCGCCTACCCGATCGATTCGGGCGACACGCTCATCGCCGGCGAGAAGGTCCACATCCGCACGCCTGCCGAAGCGCAGGCCCAGGGCATCGAGACCATCTACCAGACGCTCGCGCTGGCCGACAACCTCGACTCGGTGGCGAACCTCTTTCTGGGCCGCGAGAAGATGACGGCGTGGAACACGCTGGACGACCACTTCATGGAAGTGCAGGCGCGCAAGGTGTTCCAGCGCCTGAACAAGAACTTCACCAACATCCGCATCCCGGTGCGGCGCCTGTCGGGCGGGCAACGGCAGGTGGTGGCGATCTCGCGCGCGCTGTACTTCAACGCACGCATCCTCATCATGGACGAGCCCTGCGCCGCGCTCGGCCCCGAAGAGACGGCGATGGTCGGGCGCCTCGTCAAGCAGCTGAAGGACGACGGCGTCGGCATCTTCCTCATCACGCATGACATGCCCGACGTGTTCTCGCTGAGCGATCGGCTCGCGGTGATGAAGAACGGCAAGCTCGTGGGCACCTACCGCACGGCCGACGTCACCGAAGACGAAGTGCTCGGGATGATCATTGCCGGCAAGCGGCCCGAGGGGCGCGAGCAGGCGCACCACGCAGCAACCGCGGCCACTGCAGCGGCATGACATGAAGACCATCGGCGACCAGCAGCTGCTCAAGCGCCTGAACCGCAGCGTGCTGCTGCGGTTGCTGCGCGCGCAGCCGGGCTTGTCGCGCGCGCGGCTCGCGAGCGAAAGCGGGCTCACCAAGTCGACCGTGAGCCTGCTGGTGCGCGAGCTGCTCGACGAGGGCTGGCTCAGCGAATCGGGCGCCGCCGTGGCCGACGGGCTCGGGCGGCCGTCCACGCCGCTGCGGATCAACGTCGGCGTGCGCGCGCTGATGGGCGTGGAGATCGCCGTCGAAACGCTGCGCCTGGTGTGCGTCTCGCTGCAGGGCGAGGTGCTGCACGCGCAGGCCGAGCCGCTGGACGACGGTGAGCCCGCCCGCGTGTGCGCGCAGCTTGCGCGCATGGCGGCGGCGGCACACGCGCAGCTCGACGAGCGCGGCCTGCGCCTGTCGAGCATCGGCGTGTGCGTGCCCGGCGCGGTGGACGACTGCACGGGCGTGGTCCGCTTCGCGCCCAACCTCGGCTGGCGCAACGTGAGCCTGCTGCCCGCGCTCGAAAAGGCGCTGGCCGCGGCGGGCCTGCCGGGTGTCACCGTGCAGCTGCAGAACGACGCCGATGCCGCCGCGCTCGGCGAGTACGAGTTCGCGGCGGGCGAGGGCGAAGACCCGCTGATCTTCGTCAACAGCGACGTGGGCGTGGGCGCGGGCGTGGTGCTGAACGACCGCCTCTTCACCGGTGCGCAGGGCATGGCCGGCGAGATCGGCCACACCATCCTGCAGCTGGACGGGCCGCTGTGCTCGTGTGGCCGGCGCGGCTGCGCCGAGGCCTTCTTCGGTTCGCGCGTGCTGGCGCGCGAGGGCGCGGACATGGCGCGCGCCGCTGCGTTCTTCGGCGTGCTGCTGCAGAACCTGTGGGTCACCTTCAACCCGCGCGCGATCGTGCTCGGGGGCAAGGTCTGCGCCGAGCATCCGGAGTTCGCGCAGGCGGCGTTCGAAGGCGTGAAGGGGCATGCGGAGCGTGCCGGCATGCCCGCGCCGGAACTGCGCACGGCACGCTACGAAGCGCTTGCGCCCGCGGTGGGGGCGGCGGCGTTGGCGCTGCACGACTACCTGCGGCCGCTGCAGCCCGATGCGAAGGCGCGCCGCGCGCGCGCACTGGCGCGCGCCGGCGCCTGAGTCGTCAGTCCGCTGCGCCGCTGTCGTCGTCGCGCCAGCCGCGCAACCGCCGGTACAGCGTGCCGCGCGACACGCGCAGCTGCCGCGCCGCCTGCGACACGTTGCCGCCGTGCGCCGCGAGCGTGTCCTCGATCAGCTTGCGGCTGTGCTCGCGCAGGGTTTCGGTGGGCGGCACCGGCTCGATGTCGCTGGCGGGTGCAAGCGCCACGGGCGGCTGCGCCTGCACGTCGATCGCCACGGGCGCATCGGCTTGTGCGCTCGCCATGTCCGGCATCGCCACCGCGTGGCGGAAGTCCGCGCCGTCCGCGCCCTTGAGCTGCGCCTGCATCCACACGCCGAGCCCGCTGGCCAGCCGCAGCGGCTGCGCGGCCTCGCGCCGGCCCAGCCGCAGCAGGCTCGCGAGGTCGTGGCCCAGCAGGCATTCCACGTCGCGGTCGTCGGGGGCCTCGGGCAGCCGCCCCAGCAGCCGCGCGCCGGCGTTGTTGAGCCACGCGATGGTGCCGTCGGGCGCGATGCCCGCGAGCGCCTCGAGCGGCGTGCCCAGCAGCGTGGGGCTGGCCTGGAAGCGCAGGATCAGGTGGTCGCGCGACTGCGCCTGCAGCAGCCGGTTCTCGATGATGGTGGCGTGCAGCGCCACCATCGAGGCCGCGTCGAAGCCGAAGCGCCGCGCTTCCACCGTGAGGTCGAGCACGCCCGCGAGCCGGCCGCTCACGTCGCGGATCGGTGCCGCGGCGCATTGCATGTGGCACAGCACGTCGTAGTAGTGCTCGGCGCCGTCCACGGTGCAGGCCTGCCCGGTGCTGGCCACGATGCCCGGCGCCGTGGTGCCCACCACGCGCTCGGAAATGTTCACGCCCAGGCGCGCGGTCTGGCGCAGCACGGGCTGGTGCGTGCCGGCGGGCTGGCTCGTGACGTGCACCACCACGCCGTCGCGGTCGGTGAGGATCACGCGGCAGTCGGTGCCCGCGAGCATGTGCTCCATCTGCACGAGCTCGTGCCGCGCCACGTCCAGCAGCTCGCGGTTGCGCGCGAGCGTGGTGTGCAGCCGGCTGGGCGTGACGGCGTCGAAGGCCACCACGCGCTGCCGGTCGGCGTGGGTGCGGCTGCAGCGCATCCACGACTGGATGACCGCCTCGCCGACCAGCCCCGAGGGGCGCACGCCTTCTTCGAAAAACTGCTGCCGCGCCAGCGCCACGCGCTGCGCCGGCGTGCTGGCAAAGAGTTGGCGCGGCGCATCCGCCGTGCCGAGCCTGTCGAGCGCCATGGGTTCGCCACCTCTTCCGGGTTCAGGGACCCTCCCGAATGTGTTCCGCAATGGAACAAGGCTTGATTGGGGAAATCCCGGGGGTGAAGGCCGATGCCGTGCGAACGATCCTTGGGGCAGAACGAAGAAGGAGACAGACCCCGATGAAGACGACAACGACACAGCCTTTTTCCGGGCGGCGCCTGCTTGCGGGCGCCTTGCTGTGCCTGGGCCTTGCAGCCCCGGCGCTGGCCCAGACGGCCGCCAGCCCGCAGGACCGCGCCGGTGCGGCCGTCAAGCGCGTCGACGGCAATTTCGTGCGCGCCAACGCGGCGAAGAAGACGCCCGACTGGCCCAGCTACGGGCTGGACTACGCCGAGTCGCGCTTCAGCAAACTCGACCAGGTCAACACCGGCAACGTGAAGCAGCTCGGGCTGGTCTGGTCGTACAACCTCGAATCGACGCGCGGCGTGGAAGCCACGCCGCTGGTGGTCGACGGCATCATGTACGTCACGGCCTCGTGGAGCATCGTGCATGCGATCGACACGCGCACCGGGCAGAAGATCTGGACCTTCGATCCGCAGGTCGACCGCACGAAGGGCTTCAGGGGCTGCTGCGACGTGGTCAACCGCGGCGTGGCGCTGTACGAAGGCCGCGTCTACGTGGCCGCCTACGACGGCCGCCTGATCGCGCTCGACGCCGCCACCGGCCAGAAGGTGTGGGAGAAGAACACCATCGAGGGCCAGAAGGGCAGCTACACCATCACCGGCGCGCCGCGCGTGTTCAAGGGCAAGGTCATCATCGGCAACGGCGGCGCCGAGTACGGCGTGCGCGGCTACGTCACCGCCTACGACGCGAAGACCGGCGACCAGAAGTGGCGCTGGTTCGTGGTGCCCGGCGACCCGAGCAAGCCTTTCGAAGACGAGTCGATGGCGCGCGCCGCCAAGACCTGGGACCCGAGCGGCAAGTACTGGGAAGCCGGCGGCGGCGGCACCGCGTGGGACAGCTTCGCCTTCGACCCCGAGCTCAACCTGATGTACGTGGGCACCGGCAACGGCTCGCCCTGGGCGGCCAAGGCGCGCAGCCCCAAGGGCGGCGACAACCTGTACCTGGGCTCGGTGGTCGCGCTCGACCCCGACACCGGCAAGTACAAGTGGCACTACCAGGAGACGCCCGGCGACAACTGGGACTACACCTCGACCCAGTCGATGATCCTGGCCGACGTCAAGCTGAACGGCAAGGCGCGCAAGGTGCTGCTGCATGCGCCCAAGAACGGCTTCTTCTTCGTCATCGACCGCACCAACGGCAAGTTCATCTCGGCGAAGAACTTCGTCGCGGTCAACTGGGCCACGGGCTACGACAAGAACGGCCGGCCCATCGAGGTCCCCGCCGCGCGGCAGAACGAGAAGCCGGGCGACAGCATCCCGGGCCCGTTCGGCGCGCACAACTGGCACCCGATGTCCTACAACCCGCAGACCGGCCTGGCTTACCTGCCGGCCCAGCACGTGCCGATCAACCTGATGGACGACAAGGCCTGGAAGTTCGACGAGAACGCGCCCGGCCGGCCGCACGCGGCGCTGGGCTGGAACCTCGGCAAGTTCGCCAACGTCGAGCCGCCCACGAGCAAGCCCTTCGGCCGCCTCGTGGCCTGGGACCCCATCAAGCAGAAGGAAGCCTGGGGCGTGGACTACGCCTCGCCGTGGAACGGCGGCACGCTGACCACCGCCGGCGACCTGGTGTTCCAGGGCACGGCCGACGGGCGCCTGGTGGCCTACCACGCCAAGACCGGCGAGAAGCTGTGGGAAACGCCCACCGGCACCGGCGTGGTGGCGGCGCCCGCGACCTACATGGTGGACGGCAAGCAGTACGTGTCGGTGGCCGTGGGCTGGGGCGGCGTGTACGGCCTGGCGCAGCGCGCCACCGAGCGGCAGGGGCCGGGCACGGTCTACACCTTCGCGGTCGGCGGCACGGCCAAGATGCCCGCGTTCGTCGAGTACCGCATGGCCAAGCTGGTGCAGGGCGTGAAGTACGACCCCGCCAAGGTCCAGGCCGGCACCATGCTGTACGTGAGCAACTGCGTGTTCTGCCACGGCGTGCCGGGCGTGGACCGCGGCGGCAACATCCCGAACCTGGGCTACCTCGACCCGGCCTACATCGAGAACCTCGACAAGTTCGTGCTCAAGGGCCCGGCCATGTCGCGCGGCATGCCCGACTTCACGGGCAAGCTCTCGGGCGACGACATCGAGAGCATCAAGGCCTTCATCCAGGGCACGGCGGACGCGATCCGGCCGAAGTAAGCAGGGCGCACCCGCGCAACCAAACAGAAAAGGCGCCGATGGCGCCTTTTCTTTTGGGCAGGGCGGTTGTCAGCCTGCGAGGCGCAGCTCGTGGATCAGCCCCGCCACGTTGCCCACCTGCAGCTTGTCGTAGATCGACTGGATGTGGTTGCGCACCGTGGCCGGCGAGCGGTTCAGGATGGCGGCCACTTCCTTGTGAGTGTCGCCGCGCGCCAGCAGTTCGGCGATGGTGTGCTCGCGCGGCGTGAGGCTGTCGGCGCGGCAGCGATGGCGGCACTTGAGGAACAGCAGGCGCTGCTCGACGCGGTGCGTGACCACGATCTCGCGCCCGTTGAAGCGCGCGTGGCCCTGCAGAAAGTGCTGCAGCAGCGCATCGGGCAGCGTGCGGCCGTGCCAGGCCGGCCACTCGGCCTTCAGCATCGCCTCGAACAGCCGGTCGGCGTGGTACAGCACGCCGCGCAGGTCGCCGATGGCCGAGCCGCCGGGCGACGCGCTGCCCGCTTCGAGGCGGTCCAGGTGCATCACGCGGTTCAGCGCCAGCGCCTGCATCACGTGCGGCGCGAGGCTGGCGAGCAGTTGCCGCTCTTCCTCCGTGCCGTGGGCTTCCGGGTCGGCGCGGAACAGGCTGAGCCAGTGGACGAAGCTCGTCTGCGGGTTCGAATCCGAGGTGATGAAGAAGTTGGCCTGCTCGAAGCGGCGGCCGTAGTCGCGCAGCTCGGCCTGGTCGTCGCGGCAGAACCACGCCTGCGCATTGAAGGCGAGCGTGGCGTTCGACTGCTTGGCCACCTCGCCGGCGGCCGTGTCCATGTGCTTGACCTGCTCGTAGGCCGTGACCATCTCGAGCGGCTGGTTGTGCAGGTGGATCGTGTGGATGTCGATGCCGTGGTCGGTGCGGGTGGCGGTACCCCACATCGACGAGTCGAAGGGCAGCACGGGCTTGAGGAGGTCGAGCGCGGCGTCCTGGAAGGCGTCGATGGGCAGCTCGTGCGAGAGGCGGTACAGCCGCAACAGGAGGTCGCTGAAGTCGCGCGGGACACCGGCCGTGAAGGTCATGCGGGGAGTCTTCCAGCCCCGGCGCCGCATGCCCATCCCATGTTCCGGTGACGCGCGCGGGGCTCGGCCGCGCGGTTTCAAGAATGGTGCATTTGCATCATTTGATTTCCAAAAGCGAAAGCTATTGTTTGCAGCGCCCTCGGTTGCTGACCAGGCCCTTTCCCTTTTCGAGAGACCCACGATGCCCCACCCCACCTCCAGAATCCCCCACGCCCTGTCCCTTGCCACCCTGTTGATCCTCGGCGCCTGCGGCGGCGGTGGGGGTGGCGGAGGCGGCGGTGGTTTCGCATTTCCCGTCGGTACGGGCGGCAACGGCGGCACGCCGCCCGCCGCCGAGTCGCCCGGCACGCTGAGCGGCACCGTGGCCACCGGCGCGGCCTTTGCCGGCGCCGCGCTCACCGTGTTCGACCAGACCGGCGCCAAGGTCTGCGAAGTGACCGTGCCGGCCGAAGGCACCTACAGCTGCGTGCTGCCCGCCGGCACCAAGGCGCCGCTGGTGATCCAGGCCGTGCGCGACGACCTCACGCTCTACAGCACCACCGCCAGCACCGCCACCGGCACCACCAACGTCACGCCGCTGACCACCGTCGTGGTGGCGCAGCTGTCGCCCAACGGCGATCCGTCGAAGCTCGCCGCCGCGGTGCAGGCCGACGCCGGCGCCGTCACACCGGGCGCCATCAGCGACCAGGTGGCCAAGCTCGTGGCCGCGCTCAAGCCGCTGCTGGACGCGCTCAACACCAGCATCGACCCGATGAGCGGCACCTTCCAGGCCAACGGCACGGGACAGGACCGCGTGCTCGACACGCTGAACGTGTCGGTGCGCCCCGACGGCACGGCCGCCAACATCGAGATCACCGTCAAGGCGCAGCCCGCGAGCGAAGAGAGCGCGCCGGTGTCCATCGTCTTTCGCACCGGCGAGAGCAGCATCGCGCCGCTGCCCGCGGTCGATGCCGCGGCCCTCGTGCAGCCGCCCACGCCGGCGATGGTCAAGGACCTGCTGGACCGCCTCAACGCCTGCTACGCGCTGCCGCTGAACGAGCGCGTGGACAGCACCATCGGCTCCGACGGCAACGCCTTCGGCGAAGCCGCCGACGTGGTCGCACCGGCCTGCCGCACGCTGTTCGTGGGCGACGACCCGGCCAGCTTCGTCGCGGCCGGCCTGCACATCGGGCGCGCGTCGAGCGGCCCGCGCCGGCCTTTCGAAAGCCTGTTCCGCTTCGGCCCGACGAACCTGAAGCACGACCGCGGCAATTTCGAATACTTCCACCCGGGCGGCGACATCGCGCTCACCTACCGCTGGACCGACAGCGTGGGCAACACCGACAACGACGTGTTCAACGCCAAGATCGTGAATGGCGCGCTCAAGCTCACCGGCAACAGCAACGCCTACCGCGCCGCCGTGCGTCCGCAGCAGGAGCTGAAGGACTTCCTCAAGCACGCGAACCTGAAGTACCACGCCGCGGGCTACAACGTGTCGGTGGACAACGTGCTCGACGGCAACGGCGACTCGATCTTCACGAAGGTGGTGGCGACCTCGTCGGCGCTGCCGGGCCGCGAGCTGGTCCTCGTGCCCCGGGCCGGGCTGACCACCCTGGTGCTCACCACCGACGGCACCGCCAACGGCGCGCTGAACTCCTCGCTGTGGCGCATGGCCGCGCGCTACGTGGACCCGGCGCAAGGCGGCAACCCGAGCAGCGTCGAGTCCGGCAATCTCTTCGCAGCGCCGCAGTTCGACGACGCGCAGCTGAGCGCCATTCCCGACCAGGCGGTCTGGAAGCTCGAGTTCTACCTGGCGGCCGGCGGGACCAACCCGGTGCAGTACGTGCGCACCTTCTCGCGCGCGCCGACCCTTGCCGAGGCCGTGCAACTGCCGACCGTGGAAATGACGCCGGCCCTGCGCGCCGAGCTGATGCAGGAAATCGACGGTGTCCCGCGCGGCATCGTGTTCGGCGCGCCGGTGCCGTCCGACCCCAGTGCCAACAACATCGACTTCAGCGCCGAGGGCAACCTCGACGGCTGGGCCGTGCCCAGCGGCGCCTACGCGCCGACCACCTTCCTGGTGGCCGGCCGTGGCCCGAACAACAACCGCTTCACCGACTCGATCACCGTGCGCACCTCGGCGCGCAAGGCCGTCATCTACTGCCAGCCGGTGAACTCGCCGAGCGACAACCACTGCGTGAGCGTCGGCAACAACGCCTACCAATACGCGCAGGGCTCGTCGGTCAGCAGCTTCATCTTCACGGCACGCACCGCGCGCCAGGTCGATGTGCGCAAGAACTTCGAGGCGTGGACCTACTCGCCTCCCTGATTCTTTTCCTGCTGTCACCGCATGAAAAAAGCCGCCGGCCCTTTCGGGTCGGCGGCTTTTTCTCTGAGAGATCGAAAGGATCAGTCGGCGTAGACGCCGGCGGCCTTGATGATCGGGCCCCACTTGGCGATTTCGGCGGCGACGAACTTCTTGTGCTCGGCCGGCTCGACGCGCTTGTCGGTGGTGATCACGGCGCCCAGGCCTTCTTCGCGCTTGATGAACGCCGGGTCCTTCATGGCGGCCTTGATGGCTTCGTTGATCTTCTTCAGAACCGGTGCGGGCGTGCCCTTGGGGGCGTACACGCCGTGCCAGATCGACACTTCGAAGCCCTTCAGGCCCGACTCGTCGAGCGTGGGCAGGTCTTTCAGCGCGGGCGTGGTCAGGCGCTTGGCGGTGGTCACGGCGTAGGCCTTGACCTTCTTGGCCTCGATCTGCGACGTGGTGTTGGTGGTCTGGTCGCACAGCAGGTCGATCTGGCCGCCCAGCAGGTCGGCGATGGCCGGCGCGGTGCCCTTGTACGGCACGGGCGTCATCTCGATCTTCAGCGCGCTCTGGAACAGCAGGCCGCACAGGTGCGAGGCGGCGCCCAGGCCGGCGTTGCCCAGGTTGATCTTGCCCTTGTTGGCATTGATCCAGGTCGTCAGTTCCTTGTAGTTGTTGGCGGGCAGGCCGGGCTTGCCGATGAGCGTCATCGGCACTTCATTGACCATGCCGAGGTATTCGAAGTCGTTCTCGACGTTGAACGGCAGCTTGCGGTACAGCGCCGGCATCGTCGACATGCCGATGTGGTTCAGCAGCAGCGTGTAGCCGTCGGGGTTGGCGCGCGCCACCTTGGCGGTGCCGATCGAGCTGCCGGCGCCGGCGGTGTTGTCCACGATGATCGTCGTGCCCAGCGTCTTCTGCAGCGATTCGGCCAGGTCGCGGGCCACGCGGTCGGTCGGGCCGCCGGCCGAGAAAGGCACCACCAGCGTCACGGGCTTGCCTGCGGGGAAATCCTGGGCGTGTGCGCCGACGGCGGCCGCGGCAATCGCCGCGAGGGCAAACAGTTTCTTCATGATGTCTCCGACGGAGTTTTTAAATGGAAAGGGTCGCGATCTTATCGGCTGACCGGGGGCTGACCCATACCGAATAGCCCTTAGGAATGTCACCGTTTTCGCCCCATGCTGGGGCATGATCACGCCCGTCCCGCGCACCCGCGCCGGGGTGACCACAACCACAAACAGGCCAGCCCGACGGGCGGCATCGAGGAGAAGAAACCAATGGATCCCTGGGTCTATCCGCGCGAGCGTTGGCTCGGCAAACTCACGCTCGTTCTGGGCCTGCTGGCCTGGACGCTGATCGTCGTCGGCACGCTGGGCATCGCGCTGCTGTACGTGCTGCTGGGCTTCATCGGCTACGTGTTCGCGCAGTCGGCGGTCATCGCCTGGATCAAGGGCACGGGCGTGAAGCTGTCGCCCCAGCAGCTGCCCGAGCTGCACGCGCGCTTCGTCGACTGCTGCACCCGCCTGGGCATCGCGCAGCCGCCCGAGGCCTACCTGCTGCACGGCGACGGCATGTTCAACGCCTTTGCCACGCGCTTTTTCGGGCGCAACTTCGTGGTGCTGCTGTCCGACGTGGTCGACGCCATGGAGGCGCAGCCCGACGGCATCCACTTCTACATGGGCCACGAGCTGGGCCACATCCGCCGCGGCCACCTCACGGGCCACATCTGGCGCGCGCCCGTGCTCTGGCTGCCGCTGCTGGGCGCGGCCTATGCGCGCGCCAAGGAATACACCTGCGACCTGCACGGCGCCGCCTGCTGCCGCGAGGTCGACTCCGCGCCGCGCGCGCTGGTGGCGCTGGCCGCCGGCGCGCAGCAGTGGCGCAACGTGAACCTGCAGCGCTACGCCGCCCAGTCGGCCGGCAACCGCGGCTTCTGGGGCTCGTTCCACGAACTCATCGGCGGCTACCCCTGGCTCACCAAGCGCGTCGCCCGCGCCATCGACCCGGGCGCCAAGCTGCCCGAGCGCAACCCGGTGGCCTACCTGCTCGCGCTCTTCGTGCCGTATGCCGGCCGGGCCGGCGGCGGCGCGGCGGGTGTGCTGATCGTGGTGGCTGTCATCGGCGTCATGGCGGCTGCAGCCATCCCCGCCTACCAGGAGTACCAGACCCGCGCCGTCGTCGCGCAGGCCTGGGCCGAGGGCGCGCCGGTGCGCAACGCGCTCACGCGCCACTACGAGGAAAAGGCCGAGATCCCCGACACCCTGGCCGCCGTCGGCCTGCCGGAGAACCTGCCCAACGGCGCGACCCTCACGCTCGACCCCGACAGCATGGTGGTGGAGGTGGCCACGACCAAGGGCACGCTGCGCATGGAGCCGTCGTCGACCGACCGGGGCATTGCGTGGCATTGCAGCGCGGGGGAGGGGTTGAAGGACAAGGCGTTGCCGGCGAGCTGCAAGAAGTAGCCGGGCATTGGCCCTGATGACGTCCCCCGCTTCCATCGCACACGCGTGGCGCCTGCCGCGCGACTTCGCGCTCATCACCGTGGCGGTCGAAGCGGCCATCGTGGGGGTCCGCTTCGGCAGGCAGCTATGGCCTGGCTCGGGGCACGAAGGCTATGACCTGGACGTGTGGGCAGGCATGGCGGCCAACCTCGCGATGGCCTGGGTGCTGGCCGCGGCGCTGGCCTGGAGCCATGCGCGCCAGGCATTGGAGGTGCGTGGCGGTGCGCGCCTGGCGCAGCTGCGCGGCCCGCGTGTGCGCCATGCCGGGGCCTATCTCATCGTGCGGGTGCTGGACTACTTCGTGCTGAGCCCATGGCTCTACGGGCTGGGGTTGCTCTACATGCCGGGCGGTCGGCTGGTGCAACTGGCGATGCTGGTGCTGAGCGTGTGGCTGGCAACCTGGCTTGCGCTGAGGCAGGGCACTCAGGCATCGGCCGCGTCGTTCGATGCGGGCGATGCCGACGCCGTGGCGCCCGCGAGCGCATCGCCGGGTCGCGCCACGGTAGCGCTGTTGATCGCCGCCGTGTCCGCGTCGATCCAGATTTGGTGCGCGATGGTCACGGACCCGTGGCACGAGGCCATGAGGACCATGGACCGCGTGGCGCCCTTCCTGAGCTGGGTCGCGCCGCCGTTGTTGGTCTTTGCTCTGGCGTTCTGGGGCGCGTGGCTCGGCATCGGCCGTGGCCCGCTCCCCACACGGGTCCGGCCCTTCCGGGCCGTGGCCGCGTCGGTGCTGGCCTTTGTGCTGGTGCTGGCGGGCTGCGCTGCCGTCATCCTCGCGGGACTGGGGTTGCTGGAGCCGTCCCAGACCAGCATGGCCGGTGTCGGCGACCTGGTCATCCTGCTGGCCGCGCTCGTACCGCTCTACCCCTTACTGACCGTGCTGCTCACGCGCTTCATCACGCGTCGCCTGTACCGCCCCTACTTGTAGCTGCGCGCGTCCTCGATCACCTTGCCGTCGTTCGGCAAGGTGCCCGGCGCCACCAGCTCGATGGTGCCGCGCAGTTTGGTCACTTCGCGCACCGCGTCGGCAATGCGCGCGTCGAGCCCGGCCGGGGCGCCGGCGCATTCCAGCTTGAAGGTCATCTGGTCGTCGCCCATCTCGCCCGACACCACGAGCCGCGCGCGCACGATCTCGGGAAAGCGCCGCACGACCTCGGCGACCTGCGACGGATGCACGAACATGCCGCGCACCTTGGTGGTCTGGTCGGCGCGGCCGAGCCAGCCCTTGATGCGCTTGTTGGTGCGGCCCGTGGGGCAGGTGCCCGCGAGCACGGCCGAGAGGTCGCCGGTGCCGAAGCGCACCAGCGGGTAGTCGGGGTTGAAGGTGGTGACGACGATCTCGCCCACCTCGCCGTCGGGCACGGGGTCGCCGGTGCCGGGGCGCACGATCTCGACCAGCACGCCCTCGTCGATCACCAGGCCCTGGCGCGCGCTGGTTTCGTACGCGATGAGGCCCAGGTCGGCGGTCGCGTAGCACTGGATGCCCTGCACGCCGTGCGCGGCGATCCAGTCGTGCAGGCTGGGCGGAAAGGCCTCGCCGGACACCAGCGCCTTGGTGAACCACGGCAGCTTCTGGCCTTTTTCTTCGGCCTTCTCCAGCAGGATCTTCAGGAAGCTCGGCGTGCCCGCATAGCCGTCGGGCTTGAGGTCGACGATGGCTTCGAGCTGCTGCTCGGTCTGGCCCGTGCCGCCCGCGAAGATGGTGCAGCCCATGGCATGCGCGCCGCTTTCCATGATGGAGCCGGCCGGCGTCATGTGGTAGCTGAAGCTGTTGTGGATCAGCTCGCCGCTGCGAAAGCCCGCCGCATGCAGGGCCCGCGCGGTGCGCCAGTAGTCGCGCGCCTCGCCCTCGGGCTCGTAGATGGTGCCGGGGCTCGCGAAGATGCGCGGCATGCGCGGCCCGCGCACGATCGATGCGAAGCCGCCGAAGGGGTCGTCGGCGCGGCGTGCCTTCTGCAGCTCGAGCAGTTCCGACTTGCGGGTGACGGGCAGCTTGGCGAGCGCTTCGCGCGAGGTGACGTCGGCGGGCTTCACGCCGTCGAGGATCTTCGTGAAGGCGGACGTTGCAGTCTGTGCCTGGGCGATCTGCTTGGGCAGCGCGGCCAGCAGGTCACGTTCGCGTTCGGCGGGGTCGCGGATTTCCAGTTGGTCGTAGTGGTCGTTCATGTCCGTACCCTTCGTCTATCGATTCGGTCGCTCTGGGGTGGGTACTTCAGGCCAACCAGCGCTTGCGGCGCTTGTAGCTCTTCACATCGCGGAAACTCTTGCGGTCTGCGCCGCCCACGCCGAGGTAGAACTCCTTCACGTCCTCGTTCTCGCGCAGGCTCTTGGCCTCGCCGTCCATCACGATGCGGCCGTTCTCCAGGATGTAGCCGTAGTCGGCGTAGCGCAGCGCCATGTTGGTGTTCTGCTCGGCCAGCAGGAAGGTCACTTTTTCCTTGGTATTCAGGTCTTTCACGATCTCGAACACCTCTTCCACGATCTGTGGCGCCAGGCCCATCGAGGGCTCGTCCAGCAGCACCATGGTCGGGTTGGCCATCAGCGCACGGCCGATGGCGCACATCTGCTGCTCGCCGCCCGAGGTGTAGGCCGCCTGCGAGGTGCGGCGCGTCTTCAGGCGCGGGAAATACGCGTAGACCTTCTCCAGCGTCTCCTGCACCGAGGCCTTGCCGTCGGTGCGCGTGTAGGCGCCGGTCATCAGGTTCTCTTCGATGGTCAGGTGGGCGAAGCAATGGCGGCCTTCCATCACCTGGATCAGCCCGCGCTTGACCAGCTCGGCCGGCGACAGCGCCTCGATGCGCTCGCCGCGCAGCTCGATGGTGCCCTTGGTCACGGCGCCGCGTTCGCCCGCGAGCAGGTTGCTCACGGCGCGCAGCGTGGTCGTCTTGCCGGCGCCGTTGCCGCCGAGCAGCGCGACGATGCCGCTTTCGGGCACGGTCAGCGACACGCCCTTGAGCACGAGGATCACGTGGTTGTAGATGACCTCGATGCCGTTGACGTTGAGAAGGATCTTGGGTTCGCTCATGGTGTGGTCCGAAGCATTCGCAAGAACGGCACATCGCCGTCCTTGCGAATGGCGGCTCTTGCGAGCCGCCACGGCACTCAGTGCATCAGGATTGGCAGTCGGCTGCTTCGCGGCGGGTGAGCTTCTTTTCGCCCGCGTACTTGTCGGCAGCCGCCTTCACCATCGGCTTGATGATCTGGCTGTCGGCCTCGTACCAGTCGGACATGCCGCCCCACTTCGCGCCGTCCCAGGTGTGCACGCGCGCCCAGGTCGAGCCCATGTGGTCCTGGCACGAGGTGCTCACCGGGCGCATCACGCCCGAGAAGCCCAGTGCGTCCAGCTTCTTCTGGTCGAGTGCAAGGTTTTCCATGCCCCAGCGCACCTGCTCGCCGGTCATGACCTTGCCCTTGCCGAAGCGCTCCTGCGCACGACGAACGGCCTCGATGGTCAGCATCTGGATGATCACGCCGCGCGTGTAGAGCACCGAGCCCACTTCGTCCTTCGGACCCGTGCCCTGGCCCTTGTCGTGCACCTGCTTGAGGATGTCCTGGATCACCTTGGGCTGCGTGCCCGAGGTGTTCAGCGCCAGCGCGTTGTAGCCCTTGGCGTTGGCGCCCACGTCCTTCACGTCGGGTTCGGCGCCGGCCCACCACACGCCGTACATCTTCTCGCGCGGGTAGCCCGTGGCCACGGCTTCCTTCAGGGCGGTGGAGTTCATCACGCCCCAGCCCCACAGCAGCACGAAGTCGGGACGCGACTGGCGCACCTGCAGCCAGGCCGACTTCTGTTCCACGCCCGGCGCGGTCACGGGGATCAGCGACAGCTCGAAGCCGTTCTGCTTGGCACGCTCCTGCAGCAGCGGAATCGGCTCCTTGCCGAACGGCGAGTCGTGGTACACGAGGGCGATCTTCTTGCCCTTGAGCTTGTCCATGCCGCCTTCTTTTTTGCCGATGTGCTGGATCAGGATGTCGGCCGCGGTCCAGTAGGAGCCCATGAGCGGGAAGTTCCACTTGAACACGCCGCCATCTTGCGAGGCCGACAGGCCGTAGCCCAGCGTGATGAGCGGGATCTTGTCGGTGGGCACCTTGTCGGTCAGCGCGAAGGTGATGCCGGTGGCCTGCGGGTCGAACAGCGTCACGCCCGGGCGGCCCTTCAGGCGCTCGTAGCATTCCACGCCCTTGTCGGTGGCGTAGCCGGTTTCGCATTCCTCGTACGTGATCTTCACGCCGTTGATGCCGCCGGTGGCGTTGATGTACTTGATGTAGTCCTGCTTGCCATTGGCCCAGGGCGTGCCGTTGGGCGCGTAGGGGCCGGTGCGGTACACCAGCAGCGGGAAGAACTGTTCCTTGGCCTGGGCCTGCGCGAGCGAAGGCGCGAAGGCCGCGCCGAGGGTGCTGGCCACCAGGGCGGCGGTCAGAGCGAGCGATTTCAGTGTCATGCCTGTCTCCTTTTGTGGGCACCTCGGTGCCGGGTTTTTACGAACGAACAACAACGAACCAGAACCTGTCAGTGCGGGAAGGGCCACAGCCGCAGCTTTTCCTTGGCCGTGGACCACAGCCGCGCCAGGCCGTGCGGCTCCACGATCAGGAAGAACACGATCAGCGCGCCGAAGATCATGGTCTCCAGGTGCGAGGCCAATGCGGTCGAGATCGAGAAGCCCAGCCAGCCCGGCAGCTGGTTCAGGAAGAGCGGCAGCAGCACGATGAAGGCGGCGCCGAAGAAGCTGCCCATGATCGAGCCCAGCCCGCCGATGATCACCATGAACAGCAGCTGGAACGAGCGGTCGATGCTGAACGCCGCCGGCTCCCACGCACCCAGGTGAATGAAGCCCCACAGCGCGCCGGCCACGCCGACGATGAAGCTGCTCACCGCAAAGGCCGTGAGCTTGGCGTACACCGGGCGGATGCCGATCACCGCGGCGGCCACGTCCATGTCGCGCATCGCCATCCATTCGCGGCCGATGGCGCTGCGCACGAGGTTCTTGGCGAGCAGTGCGAACACCACCACGAAGATCAGGCAGAACAAATACTTCTGCACTGGCGACTCGATCGGCACGCCGAACACGTTCAGCCCCGCCACACTCACCGAACCCGACGACGAGTTGTTGGTGAACCACTGGATGCGCAGGAATGCCCAGTCGGTGAAGAACTGCGCGGCCAGCGTGGCCACCGCCAGGTACAGGCCCTTGATGCGCAGGCTCGGAATGCCGAACAGCACGCCGATCACCGTGGCGCACAGCCCGCCCAGCAGCAGCGAGGCGATGAGCGGCATGCCGTCGATGCGCACCTGGAAGTTGTAGGCCGCGTACGCGCCCACCGCCATGAAGGCGCCGGTGCCCAGCGAGATCTGGCCGCAGTAGCCGACCAGGATGTTCAGGCCCAGCGCCGCCAGCGACAGGATCAAAAAGGGCGTGAGGATGGCGCGCATCCAGTAGTCGGACACGCCCATCGGCACCACGACGAACGCCACGAGCAGCAGCACCAGGATCGCCAGGCGGTCCTGCGCGATCGGGAAGATCTGTTGGTCGGCGCGGTAGCTCGACTTGAACTGGCCGTTTTCTCTGTAGAACATTCTCAGACCCGATCGATGATCTTTTCGCCGAACAGCCCTTGGGGCCGCACAAGCAGGAAGACCAGTGCTAGAACATAGGCAAACCAGATCTCGATGCCGCCACCGAGCATGGGGCCGAGATAGATTTCAGACAGCTTCTCGCCGACGCCGATCAACAGGCCGCCGATGATGGCGCCGGGGATCGAGGTCAGCCCGCCCAGGATCACCACCGGCAGCGCCTTCAGCGCCACCAGCGAGAGCGAGAACTGCACGCCGAGCTTGGAGCCCCAGATGATCCCGGCCACCAGCGCCGAGAAACCGGCCACCGACCACACGATCACCCAGATGCGCGACAGCGGAATGCCGATCGATTGCGCGGCCTGGTGGTCGTCGGCCACCGCGCGCAGCGCCCGGCCCGTGGCGGTCTTCTGGAAGAAGATCGCCAGCACCACCACCAGCGCGGCGGACACCAGCGCGGCGATCAGGTCTTCCTGGCTCAGCAGCAGGCCGCCCTGGAAGGTGCCTTCGAGCACCATCAGCGGTTCCTTGGGCATGCCCACGTCGATCTTGTAGATGTCGTTGCCGAAGATCGTCTGGCCCACGCCGTCCAGGAAGTAGGCGATGCCCAGCGTGGCCATCAGCAGCGTGATGCCTTCCTGGTTCACCAGCTTGCTCAGCGCCAGCCGTTCGATGAGCCAGGCCACCACGATCATCACCGCCATGGCCGCGATGAAGGCCAGGATGTTCGCGAGGATCTGGCTCTGGAAGCCGAACCACTGCGGAAACCACTCGGCGAAGCGCGCCATGGCCAGCGCCGCGAACAGCACCATCGCGCCCTGCGCGAAGTTGAAGACGCCCGAGGCCTTGTAGATCAGCACGAAGCCGATCGCGATCAGCGAATACAGCATGCCGACCATGAGGCCGCCGAAAAGGGTTTCGAGGAAAAATCCCATGGTCAATGCTCCACGCCGAGGTATGCCCGGATCACGTCTTCGTTGTTCCGAACTTCATCCGGCGTGCCGTCGCCGATCTTCTTGCCGTAGTCCAGCACCACCACGCGGTCGGAGATGTCCATCACCACGCCCATGTCGTGCTCGATGAGCACGATGGTCGCGCCGAACTCGTCGTTCACGTCGAGGATGAAGCGGCTCATGTCCTGCTTCTCTTCCACGTTCATGCCGGCCATGGGCTCGTCCAGGAGCAGCACCTGCGGCTCCATCGCGAGCGCGCGGCCGAGGTCGACGCGCTTTTGCAGGCCGTAGGGCAGGCGGCCCACCGGCGTCTTGCGGTGCGCCTGGATTTCCAGGAAGTCGATGATGTGCTCGACGAACTCGCGGTGCTGCAGCTCTTCGCGTTCGGCCGGGCCCCAGCGCAGCGCCTGTGCGAACAGGCCGCTCTTCATCTTGAGGTTGCGCCCGGTCATGATGTTGTCGAGCACGCTCATGCCCTTGAACAGCGCCAGGTTCTGGAAGGTGCGCGCCACGCCCATCTCGGCCACCTGGCGCGAGTTCATGTGCTTGAAGGTCTGGCCGCGGAAGGTGATGGAGCCCTGCTGCGGCCAGTACACGCCGTTGATGCAGTTCAGCATCGAGCTCTTGCCCGCGCCGTTGGGGCCGATGATGGCCCGCACCTCGTGCTCGCGCACGTTGAAGCTGATGTCGGTCAGCGCCTTCACGCCGCCGAAGCTCAGGCTGATGTTCTGGACGTCGAGGATGACGTCGCCAATTTTCCGATTGCTCATGCGGCGGCCTTCACGATGGGGAAGGTCTTGGCGTCGTTGATCTTCAGCGTGGCGCTGACAACCCCCGTGCGTCCGTCCTCGAACTTGACCTGGGTCTCGATGTACTGCGCGGTCTTGCCGCCGTACAGCGCGTCGACCAGCACGGCGTATTTCTCGGCGATGAAGCCGCGGCGCACCTTGCGCGTGCGGGTCAGCTCGTCGTCGTCGGGGTCGAGTTCCTTGTGCAGCACGAGGAAGCGCGCGATCTGCGTCTCGCCCATGCCGTCCTCGGCCGCGAGGTCGGCATTGACCTTGGCGATGCACTCGGCCACCAGCGTCAACACCTCGGGCTTGCCGGCCAGGTCCACATAGCCGCCGTAGGCCAGGCCGCGGCGCTCGGCCCAGTTGCCGACCGCCTCGAAGTCGATGTTGACGAAGGCGCAGACCTCGTCGCGGCCGTTGCCGAAGCACACGGCCTCCTTGATCTGCGGGAAGAACTTGAGCTTGTTTTCGATGTAGTTGGGCGCAAAGATCGCGCCGCCCACGAGCCGGCCCACGTCCTTGGCGCGGTCGATGATGCGCAGGTGGCCTTCGCTGTCGAGCACGCCGGCGTCGCCGGTGTGGAAGTAGCCGTTGGCATCGAGCACCTCGGCGGTGGCGTCGGGGCGCTTGTAGTACTCCTTGAGCACCGACACGCCGCGCACCAGCACCTCGCCGTCGTCGGCGATCTTCAGTTCGATGCCCGGCGCCGCCGTGCCCACGGTCTGCAGCTTGACCTTGCCGTCCTGCTGCAGGCACACATAGGCGCAGGTCTCGGTCTGGCCGTAGAACTGTTTGAGGTTCACGCCGATCGAGCGGTAGAAGCGGAACAGGTCGGGCCCGATGGCCGCGCCGGCCGTGTAGGCCACGCGGATGCGGCTCATGCCCAGCACGTTGCGCAGCGGGCCGTAGATGAGCAGGTTGCCCAGGCTGTACATGACGCGGTCGCCGGTGCTCACGGGTGCGCCGTTCAGGATGTCGGCGCCCACGCGCTGCGCCAGCGCCATGAACTTCGCATACAGCCAGCGCTTGGGCGCGGCCGCGTCTTCCATGCGGATCGACACGGCCGTGAGCAGGCCTTCGAAGGTGCGCGGCGGGCCGAAGTAGTAGCTCGGGCCGATCTCGCGCATGTCGTTCATCACCGTCTCGGCCGACTCGGGGCAGTTGAGCGTGAAGCCGCCCACCAGCCACTGCGCCACCGAGAACAGGTGGTCGCCCACCCACGCCATCGGCAGGTAGCTCATGATGTTGTCGCCGGGGCCGAGCTTGTCGGTCTCCACGCCGCCGCGCCCCGCCGCGATGAAGCTGGCGTGCGTCTGGCACACGCCCTTGGGGCGGCCGGTGGTGCCCGAGGTGTAGAGGATCACGCCGACGTCGGACGCCTCGCCGCTGGCCACGGCGCGGTCGTAGTAGCCGGCGTTGGCCTTGTCGAAGGCCCGGCCCAGCTCGCGCAGCTGCTCGTAGCTCATGAGCCCCGGCTGCTCGTAATGGCGCAGGCCCTTGGGGTCGTCGTAGATGATGTGGCGGATGCCCTGCTGCTGGCCCTCCTGGCCTTGCTGCAGTTCACGGCACTCGAGCAGCTTGTCGACCTGCTCCTGGTCTTCGACGATGACGAACTCGATGCTCGCGTCGTTCAGCATGAAGACCATCTCGCTCGCGACCGCGTCCTGGTACAGCGGCACGGGCACGCCGCGCAGGCTCTGCGCGGCGAGCACGGCCATGTACAGGTGCGGCCGGTTGGCACCGACGATCGCAAGGTTGTCGAAGGCCTTGAAGCCAAGGCTTGCCAGACCGCAGGCCATCTCGCGCACTTCCTGCGCCACGGCGTTCCAGGTCCAGGTTTGCCAGATGCCAAGGTCTTTTTCGCGCACGGCGGGAGCCTCGGGACGGGCCTCGGCATGCGCGAGCAGCAGACGGGGGAAGGTGGGGGCGGTGGTTTGCACAGTGGCCGGATCGTAGGTCCCACTTTGACGCCCGGTTGTCGTTCCAACGACAATCCTAGGGACACTACTCCCCGGAGTTTCCCGATGCCTCCTGGCAACCTCAACCCACAGAACGTGCTCGGCGGTTCCATCAAGGACCGCGTGCGCCCCGCCAATGCCGCTGAACTCGACGGCATTCCGTGGCTGCCCACGCTCACGCCCGCCGAGCGCCGCCGCGCCGAGGCCACGCTCGTGGTGGGCGAGGCCGAGCCCGGCGACCTGGTGTGCCGCGTCGGGCGTTCGCCCACCTACTGGTTCGGCGTGGTCGAGGGCCTCTTGAAGATGAGCAACGACAACGCCGACGGCGGCTCGGTCACCTACACCGGCGTGCCGCCCGGCGGCTGGTTCGGCGAGGGCACGGTGATGAAGCGCGAGCCCTACCGCTACAACATCCAGGCGCTGCGCCGCAGCCTCGTGGCGGGGCTGCCGATCGAGAGCTTCCACTGGCTGCTGGACCACTCCATCGGCTTCAACCGCTTCGTGATGAACCAGCTCAACGAGCGGCTGGGCCAGTTCATCGCGGCGCTGGAGATCGACCGCCTCAACAACCCCGACGCGCGCGTGGCGCGCAACCTGGTGTCGCTGTTCAACCCGGTGCTGTACCCCGGCGTGGGCGAGGTCTTGCGCATCACGCAGCAGGAACTGGCGTACCTTGTCGGCCTGTCGCGCCAGCGCGTGAACGAGGCGCTCAATGCGCTGTCGGCGCAGGGGCTGATCCGCGTGGAGTACGGTGGCCTGCGCGTGCTCGACCTGCCGGGCCTGCGCGCCACCGCGATGTCCAGCCGCAAGAACAACAGCACTTCGAACTGAAAGAAAAAACATGGCCCTCTCCGACCACCTGCAGATCGTGCCCGCCGACGCACAGGCGAGCTTTCTGCCGCCGCAGCAGCAACAGGCCACGCAGGCCCGCAACGAGGAAGACGACGGCCCGACACTCGAAGAAGCGATCGACCGCGCCGAGGCCTTGGGCGAACAGATCGACGCGCTCAACGAGATCCTGGCGCGCCCGCTCAAGGACATCCTGGCCGACCGCGAGAAGTCGGAAGAGGCCGCGCTGGCCTGGGACCGCTTCGGCGCGATGTGGATGTTGTCGCAGCGCGCCATGCGCCGCGTCGCACTCGACCTGGCGGCGCAGCTCGGCGTGAGCGAGGAAGAGGTCGTGGCGCGCGCCATGGCGAACGCCAATGCGGTGCTCAACGGCGCGGACGAGGTCGACCTCGGCGGCTCCATCGCGCCCGCGCAGCTGCAGCACATCGCCCGCCACCGCAACTTCCTGCGCGCCCAGTTCCGTACCGGCTGACGCGCGCGGCTTTTCGATATCCCTTAGCCTTGCGGCCTTCTCCTGCCTCCACACAACCATGACCACCTCCGCCTCTTCCCACCTCACCGTCATCACCGGCGCCTCGCGCGGCCTGGGCCGTGCCATGGCCGAACAGCTGCTGCAGGCCGGCCACACGGTGCTCGGCATCGCGCGCAAGTCCTCGCCCGAACTGGCCGAAGCCCCCAAGATCGGCGGCGCCGAACTGACGCAATGGGAGCAGGACCTGTCCGACCCGGTCGCCGCCGCGGCGCGCCTGTCGGACTGGCTGCGCACGCTGGACGGCCAGCGCTTCGACAGCGTCACGCTCATCAACAACGCCGGCACCGTCGGCAACCCCGCGCCGCTGTCGCGCGCCGTGCCGGCCGAGCTGGCCCAGGCGCTGCGCATCGGGCTCGAGGCACCGATGCTGCTCACGGCTGCTTTCCTGGGCGGCACGCGCGAATGGCGCGGTGCGCGCAAGGTGCTGAACATCTCGTCGGGCCTGGGCCGCAACGCCCTGGGCAGCCAGGCGCCGTACTGCGCGGCCAAGGCCGGCATGGACCATTTCTCGCGCGCCGTGGCGCTCGAAGAGGTGCATGCGCCGAACGGCGCGCGCATCGTGTCGCTGGCGCCCGGCATCATCGACACCGACATGCAGGTGCAGCTGCGCGGCGCGTCGGCCGAACAGTTCCCGGACCGCACGCGCTTCGTGAGCATGAAGGAAGAAGGCCGGCTCGACAGCCCCCAGAGCGCCGCGGCCAAGGTGCTCGCCTACCTGGCGCGCGCGGACTTCGGCAGCAACCCCGTGGCCGACGTGCGCGACCCGGCCTGAACGCGGCGACCACATCATGGCCACCGCAAAGTCCATCGACACCGTCGAATACAAGCTCTTCCCGTCGCCGAGGAACGTGCACCGCATCGTCTTCGAGCACCAGGTGTTCGTGCCGTACCCGTACGCGCTGATCGTGATGGACGAGTTCTATTTCAAGGGCCGCTACAGCCTGTTCTCGGCCTGCCGCATGAGCGACGGAAAGATGGGGCAGGTGGCGACGTTCGAGGATGCGGCGGACGTCGAGATCTTCAACGCGAAGTTCGTGCCTGATTGAGCGTTCTTCGGAAATTTCTCCCTCCCCCGCTGGGGGAGGGCCGGGGTGGGGGCACGACGGCCTCCTGAAAAGCGCAGCGCTTCATCGAAGGCCTGCCCCCATCCCCACCTTCCCCCGGGAGGGGAAGGGGCAAGACAGCATCGCTGTCCTTACTCGATCGTCGCCCCCGAGGCCTGCACGATCCCCTTCCACTTCTCGTAGTCGGTCTTCAGCAGCGCGGCGAACTGCTCCGGCGTCATGCTCTGCGGCTCGGCGCCCTGGGCAATGATGGCCGCCTTCATCTCGGGCGTGGCCAGCAGCTTGTTGATCGCCGCGTTCAGCGTGGCGACCACGTCCTTGGGCGTGCCGGCCGGCACGAACACGCCGTACCAGGTGCTCACGTCGAAGTCCTTGTAGCCCAGCTCGGCCACGGTGGGCGTGTCGGGCAGCGAGGTGCTGCGCTTGGCGGAGGTGACGGCCAGCGGGCGCAGCTTGCCGGCCTTGATCTGCGCCATGGCCGAGGGCACCGACGACACCATCAGGTCGACGTTGCCCGCGAGCACGTCCATCATGGCCGCGTTGGAGCCCTTGTAGGGCACGTGGCGCATCTTGATCTTGGCGGCGCCGTTGAAGATCTCGCCGGCCAGGTGGATGGTGGTGCCATTGCCCGGCGAGCCGTAGGTGACGGTGTCGGGCGCGGCGCGCGCGGCCTTCACCACGTCGTCCAGCGTCTTGAACTTGGAGTTGGCCTGCGTGACGATCACCACGGGCGTGTAGGCCACGTGGGCCACGGCCGTGAGGTCCTTCACCGGGCTGTAGCTCAGGCTCTTGTAGAGCCAGGGCGCGACGACCATGTTGTCCTTCTGGCCCATCACGATGTCGTAGCCCGTGGGCGTGGCGCGCGCGGCCTCGGCGATGCCGATGGTGCCGCCGGCGCCCGCGCGGTTGTCGGGCACCACGGTCCAGTGGTTGGCCTCGGTGAGCTTCTGCGCGACCAGGCGCGCCAGGATGTCGGTGCCGCCGCCGGGCGGGAAGGGCACGACCATGCGGATGGGCTTGGCGGGGTAGGCGGCGGTCTGGGCGTGGGCCGGGGCGGTGGCCGCCACGGCGGCAAAAGCCAGCGCGAACGCCAGCGGACGGATGAGTGTCGATCGGGTCATGGGGTGCATTGTCTCGTTCTGGGGGCAGGGGGGATGCAGTCTGCCGGAAGTGCCGGCGCGGGGTTTTCGCGGTTCGCGATGGCCCTCGTCTCGGCTGGCGGGGGCAGAACACGGGGCGGTGCGTACTTTCGGACGCCTTGACACCGCCCATCGCGCGTCGAATACTCCACCAAATGGTTGAGTATTTTTGGCTCGCCCGGCGCTTGGCGGCTTCCGGGCGCCATTCCTCTTTGCAGGAGGCACCTATGCTCGGACACATCAACGCAGTGGCCAACCTGGCGGTGAAAGACCTCGCCGTGGCCCGACGCTTCTACGAAGACACGCTCGGCCTGGCGCAGGTCGATGCCGAAGGCGACGAGGTCGTCGTCTACCGCAGCGGCAACACGCGGCTCAACGTCTACCGCTCGGCCTTCGCGGGCACCAACCAGGCCACGGCCGTGACCTGGTCGGTCGACGGCGACATCGAGCGCCTCGTGGCCGCGCTCAAGGCCAAGGGCGTGCGCTTCGAGCACTACGACATGCCCGACACCACGCTCGCGGGCGACATCCACGTCATGGGCGAGATGAAGGTCGCGTGGTTCAAGGACCCCGACGGGAACATCCTGAACCTCATCAACGTCTGAGGGGCCCCTGTCCATCCGGCATCCCCCGTTTGGGGGAAGCCAAGGGCGACGCGCTGCGGACAATCCCTCCTGCCATGCGCCGGCCTGGCATGGAGGAGTTTCCACATGAGCGCACCGTCGCCCGAGCAGTCAACGCCTGAACCACCCGCACGCCCCGAGCGCGTCGCGGTCATCGCCATCCACGGCGTGGCCGACCAGAAGGCCGGCGACACGGCCCGCGCCATCGCCTCGCTGATGCTCAACCACCCCGGCCCCGACGCCACCTACCGCCAGGCCGATTGCGACAGCCACCTCCTGCCGGTGCCGCCGCTGACCTCGATGGTGCAGCAGCGCACGGGGCATCAAGACAAGAACGAGAAGGCCGCCACGGAAGGCGCCGCCGCGCAGAAGGCCTACGTGCCGCCCGTGCGCAAGGCGATGCGGCAGTCGAAGACGTCCGACTTCAGCGCCGACGACTGGATCTCGACCGCCGAGGCCGACGACGCGGGCGTGGTGCGCGCCGCCAAGGGGCGCGGGCCGCTCACGCCGCGCGAGCTGAAGCGGAGCAACCCCGACATCGCCTTCAGCGACTATCTGCTGTTCAAGTCGCAGCGCGCCGAGCCCGACCACGAGGCCTACGAGGCCACGCGCGTGCGCATGACGCGCGACGCCACCGATGCCCACGGGCAGCCGGTGCAGCAGCGCATCGATGTGCACGAGATGTACTGGGCCGACCTGTCGCGCCTGCCGGGTTCGGTGGCGCGCATCGTCGCCGAGCTGTTCACCATCGTGTTCCGCCTCTCGCAGCTGGGCCGCGACGCGGTGGACCGCGCCGCCGAGGCGGCCGGCGTGAACAGGAAGCCCCGGCCGCCGGGCGCGCGGCGCTGGGCCTGCCTGGCCTCGCTGCAGACCGCGCTCGACTGGGCCTTTGCCAACCTGCTGGCGAACCTCTTCCTGCAGCTGCTGCTGGTCGGGCTGGTGATCGCGGGGCTTGGCGGACTGGCGCGGGTCGAGCCCGCGCCCCATGCGTTGTCGCTCACCGAACTGCTGCGCCGGGTGCTGGCGGTGATCGTGCCGGTGCTGGCGATCTGGTGGTACTGCTACCAGGCGCGCAGCCAGGCCTCCTCGCGGATCGTGGTGGGCCTGTACGCGCTGCTGGCGGGTTGGTTCCTGTGGGCGCTGGTGCCCGCGCACTGGGTGGTCGGCGTGGCCTGGCTGGCGCTGCTCGCCGCGTTGGCCGACCGCGCCCTGCGCATCGCGCGCGACCGCTTTCCGGCGGCGCGCACCTGGGGGCTGGGGCTGATGGCGCTGACCGCGGCGGCGCTGCTGGTGCACGTGGCGATCAACGCCTCGGCCGCGGGCGCCACGGACGACCTGCGCCACTGGGTGCGCGCCGGCATGCGGGTGGTCGAGTACCTGCTGCTGGGCGTCGTGGCCTGGTGGGGCGTGGCCGGCGTGCTGCTCATCGCCTGGCTGCTCGCCGGGGAGACGGTGCCCGACCGCGACGCCGCCGCGCGCGCCAGCATCGCCACGGGGCGGCTGGGGCTGTTCGTGTCGCTGGCGGCGTTCGTGGCACTGACGATGGTGGCCTGGGCCGTGCTGACCAATCTGGTGGAGTTGGGTGCACGGGGCGTTTCTTATGCGCCGTTCTGGTTTTCCAAGGACATGTGCTGGGGCGACGGTGCGAACTTTCTGCACGACCGCTATGAACGGAGCACGCAGGCCTTCGCCTTGACGGCCGGCCTCACGCTGTCGCTGCTGGCCTACCTGGTGGCGGTGCTGGTGCCCAGCCTGTTCGCCGAGCTCAAGGTGGCCTTCGGCACCTCGCAGGGCCTGGGCCGCTGGCTCGGCGCGGGCTACCGGCGGCTGGACCGTTTCGTCGCCGTGCTGACCAGCGCCAGCGTGGTGGTCGCCTTCGCGGTGGCCCTGTTGCTGGTGCTCAAGCAGTGCAATGTCTCGGTCGGCGGGTGGATCGACGATGCGGTGATCTGGGTGTCGGCGCTGTCGCAAAGCGGGCTCAAGCCGCTGATCTTCACCGCCGCCACGCTGGCCGCCGCCGTCTCGCTGCTCGGCGGTTTTCTCACGCGCACCGTGCCGGGCCTGCGCATGCCGCTCGACGTGGCGCTGGACGTCGACGGCCACTTCCGCGAGTTTCCGCGCCGCGCCATCCCGCGCGCGCGCATCTTCTCGCGCTACGTGTCGCTGCTGGAGCACGTGGCGGCGCAGGGCTACGACCGCATCGTGATCGTGGCCCACAGCCAGGGCACGGTGATCTCGACCGAGCTGCTGCGCTACCTGCAGTTCCGCGCGGCGCAGCAGGTCGATGCGCGGGTGACCGACCTCTGGGCAGCGCTCAACAAGAGCCGCCTGCTGCTGCTCACCGCCGGCTGCCCGCTGCGCCAGTTGTATGCGGCGCGTTTTCCGCACCTCTACGGCTGGGTCACGGCGGAAGACGCGAACGGCGGCGGGCCGAGCGCGGCCCAGGTCGGCGTGGCCCGCTGGGTCAACCTCTACACGGCGGGCGACTACGTGGGCCGCTGGCTCTGGGGCGAGGACGACAAGCCCTACGAGCAGGTGACGACGCCGCCGGCCTGGTGCGTTGCGGCCGAGCACGAGGCCTGCCTCGGCCTGGGAGCCCACACCCACTACTTCGACCTCGACCAGGCGCACGTGGCGCGCTGGATCGACTGGATGGTGACGGCGCGCCCATGAAAAAAGCCGGCCCGCAGGCCGGCTTTTTCTTCATGCCGACAGCGCGGGCTTCAGCCGAAGTTCTTCGCTGCGAAGTCCCAGTTGGCCAGCTTGGCCAGGAAGGTCTCGACGAACTTCGGGCGCAGGTTGCGGTAGTCGATGTAGTACGCGTGTTCCCACACGTCCACGGTCAGCAGCGCGGTGTCGGCGGTGGTCAGCGGCGTGCCGGCGGCGCCGGTGTTCACGATGTCCACCGAACCGTCGGCCTTCTTCACCAGCCAGGTCCAGCCCGAGCCGAAGTTGCCCACGGCCGACTTCACGAAGGCTTCCTTGAAGGCGTCGTAGCTGCCCCACTTGGCATCGATGGCCTTGGCCAGCGCGCCGGTGGGTGCGCCGCCGCCTTGCGGCTTCATGCAGTTCCAGAAGAAGGTGTGGTTCCAGATCTGCGCGGCGTTGTTGTAGATGCCGCCGCTGGACTTCTTGACGATCTCTTCGAGCGTCATCGCTTCGAACTCGGTGCCCTTTTGCAGGTTGTTCAGGTTCACCACGTAGGCGTTGTGGTGCTTGCCGTGGTGGAACTCGAGCGTCTCCTGCGAGTACTCGGGGGCCAGCGCGTCGATGGCGTACGGCAGCGGGGGAAGGGTGTGTTCCATGGTGGAGTCTTTCTTTCTAGTTGGTGGATAAAAACAAAAAGATGCGTCGGCGTTTCAGGCGCGGGCCTTGGGCACGATGCGGTAGGCGCAGCGCCGCGCGCCCGCGAGCACGTGCTCGACACGGCTCACGTCGGCCTCGGGTCCCAGCACCTCGTCGAAGAGCTGCAGCTCGCTGCGGCAAAAGCCGGTGCAGGCCTGCGCCGCGGTGCAGATGGGGCAGTGGTTCTCGATGAAGAGAAAGCCGTCGCCCTCGGCTCGGTACTCGGCCATGTAGCCCTCGCGGCTGCGGATGTCCGCCAGCCGTTCGAGCCGCGTCTCGAGGTTGCGCGCGCCGCGCATGGCCTCGGTGTAGGTGGCGCGCATGGTGGCTTCGCGCGCGCCGATGAGCTGGTCCATGCCCTTTTCGCCGAACACGCTGATCACGGCGCTGATCATCTGCACCGTCATCTCGGCGTGCGTGTCGGGAAAGCGCTTGTGCCCTTCGCCGGTGAGCCGCCAGATCTGGGTCGGGCGGCCGCGGCCGCTGGAGCGGCTCTCGGCGTCCACCAGCCCTTCGGTCTCGAGCTTGGACATCTGCTGGCGCACCGCCTCGACCGTCACGTGGAGCACCTTGGCGATGTCGGGGATGCCGAGCGCGCCGCGGGTCTTCAGCGTGGAGAGGATGCGGTCTGCCGGCTGGTGCGGCATCCAGGTGGGCTTGGTGGCATCGGGGGCGGACATGGCGGCTTCGGTCGTGGGGGAAAACAGCGTCATTGTCAGGTGGTTGGGCCTCCCCTCGCATCCGTGGGCGCTTGCCACCCCCCGCCGAGCGCCTTGTAAAGCGCCACGAGGCTGGTGAACGAGGCCGTTTCAGCCTCGGCCACGGCATCCTGCGCGCGCAGCAGGGTGCGCTGCGCGTCGAGCACGCTCAGGTAGGGCGCGGCGCCTTCGCGGTAGCGCACTTCGGCCAGCTCGGCGGCGCGGCCGCTGCGGGTCGAGGCCTCGAGCAGCCGCTGCAGGCGCAGCTGGTTCTGGCCGTAGCCGGTGAGGGCGCTTTCGACGTCCTCGATGGCGCGCAGCACGGTCTGTTCGTAGACGGCGCGCTCGCCCTCGGCACGCGCCTCGGCGCCGCGCAGGCGGGCCTTGACCGAGCCCAGCCGCAGCGCAGGCCAGCTCACGCCGGGCGTGACGCTGAAGGCGCGGCTCGACGAACTGCCCAGGTCGGCACCGCGCAGCGCGATGAAGCCCAGGAAGCCGCCGATGTCGACGCGCGGGTACAGCTCGGCCGTGGCCGCGCCCACGTCGGCGGTGCTGGCGGCCAGGCCGCGCTCGGCGCGCAGCACGTCGGGCCGGCGGCGCAGCAGCTCGCCCAGGTCGCCGATGGGCAGGCGCTTGTCGAGCACGCGCAGCGGGTGCGGCTGCAGCATCGGCGTCAGCTCGGCCGGGCGCAGGCCCGCCAGCACGGCGACGCGGTGCGCGGCCTGGCGGCGCGTGGTCTCGAGCGCGGGCAGCTGGCTCTCGGTGCTGGCCAGGTTGGCCTGCGCGCTTGCCAGGTCGCCTTCGAGGCCGCGCCCGGTGCGCACCTGCGCCTCGGTCACGCGCAGGCTCTGGCGCAGGCTCTCGAGGGTGCGCTGCGTCACGGCCAGGCGCTGCTCGGCGCCACGCATCTCGTAGTAGTTGCGCGCCAGTTCGGCCACGGCCACGATGCGCACCTGCGCGAGGTCGGCCGCGCTGGCCTGGGCGCGCGCGGTGGCGGCTTCGTCCAGGCGCTGCAGTCGGCCGAAGAGGTCGATCTCCCAGCCGGCATCGAAGCCGGCGCGGCTGCTCTGGGCCAGCGTGCGCGCATCGGCCGGCACGCCGTTGCCCTGCGCGATGCTGCGCGTCTTGCTGGCGCCCAGCGTCACCACGGGCAGGCGGTCGAGCTCGGCCTCGGTCTGCATCGCACGCGCTTCCAAGAGCCGCGCGTGGGCGATGCGGATGTCGTGGTTGCCGGCCAGCGCACGCTCGATGAGCGCGTCGAGCTGCGGGTCGTCGAGCTGGCGCCACCAGTCGCGCTGCACCGCGTCGGGCGCGAACAGCGCGCGCTCGGGGGCGGCGATGGCCACCGGCGCATCGTTCGGCGCGGCGTACTTCGGCCCCACCGCGCAACCGGCCAGCACCAGCAGGCTGAGGGCGAACGGTGCGGCGTAGGAGAAGGGTCTTCTTGTCGTCATGGTCATGCTCCCGGTGTCTCAGACGGTGTCGCCGGCAGGCTCGCGCGCCACGAGCGCCTCGAGTTCGGCGGCGCGCTGCGAGCGGCCCACCGTGCGGTGGTCGCGCGCCAGCAGCGTGTACATGGTGGGCAGCACGAACAGCGTGAACAGCGTGCCCACCAGCATGCCGACCACGATCACCAGGCCGATGCTGAAGCGGCTGTTGGCGCCCGCGCCGCTGGCGAACAAGAGCGGCACCAGGCCCACCACCATCGCGGCCGTGGTCATCAGGATCGGGCGCAGCCGGATGCGCGCGGCCTGCTCGATGGCGGCGCGGCGATCCAGGTTCAGGCGCTCCTGGATCTCGTTGGCGAACTCCACCATCAGGATGCCGTGCTTGCTGATGAGCCCGATGAGCGTCACCAGCCCGATCTGCGTGTAGATGTTGATGGTGGCAAAGCCCAGCGCCAGCGGCACCAGCGCGCCGCAGATCGACATCGGCACGCTGACCAGGATGATCAGCGGGTCGCGCAGGCTCTCGTACTGCGCGGCCAGCACCAGGTAGATCACCACGATCGCGAACACGAAAGCCATCACCAGCGCCGAGCCTTCCTGCGTGAACTGGCGTGCGTCCGACTGCCAGTCGTAGCTGAAGCCGGCCGGCAGCTTCTTGGCCTCTTCGCTCAGGAACGCCACGGCGTCGCCCATGGTCACGCCCGGCATCGGAATCGCCTGGAAGGTGGCGGCGTTGAGCTGGTTGAACTGCGTGAGCTTGTTGGGCCCCACGCTGGTCGACAGCTGCACCAGGTTGGCCAGCGGCACGGGCTGGCCGCTCGCGCTCTTCACGAAGTAGCGCGCGAGCGCCTCGGCCGTGAGCCGCTGATCGCGCGGCGACTGCGGGATCACGTCGTACGAGCGCCCGTCCATGCCGAAGCGGTTGACGTAGTTCTCGCCTACCAGCACCGCCAGCGTGTCGCCGATGGCCTTCATGGTCACGCCCATGCTGTTGGCCTTGGCGCGGTCCACGCGCACCTCGGTCACGGGGTTGTTGAACTCCAGGTCGCTGTCGACCACGGCGAACTTGCCGCTCTCGCGCGCCGCCTTCTTCAGCGTTTCCATCGCCTCGAACACGCTGCGGTGGTCGCCCGCGCTGCGGATCACCATCTGCACCGGAAGCCCACCGGTCGAACCGGGAAGCGACGGCAGCTGAAAGGCGAACACGCTGCTGCCCTCGACCTCGTTCATGCCGCCCTGCACGTCGCCCTGGATCTGGTCGGCGTTGCGCTGGCGAGCGTTCCAGTCGGACAGCTGCACGCCGCCGATGCTGTTGGAGACGCCGTCCGAGCCGTTGATGAGCCAGCGGCCAGTGTTCTCGGGCAGCTTGGCCAGCACCTCGTCCCACTTCTGGCCGAACTTCTCGACGTAGTCGATGTTGGCGTGCTGCGGCGACTTGATGACGGTCATCACCATCGCCTGGTCTTCGCCCGGCGCCAGCTCGCGCTGCGCCGCGTTGTACAAGAAGGGCAGGCTCACGAGCACCGCCGCGGCCAGCAGGCCCGTGACCCAGCGGTGGTGCAGCGACACGTCGAGCAGCCGCCCGTAGGCCGTGGCCAGCTTGTGGAAGAAGGCCTCGGCATAACGCGCCATGCGGCCCGCCGTGGCGTCCTGCGGCAGCAGGAACGAGCTCATCACCGGCGACAGCGTGAGCGCGATCACGCCCGACACCACCACCGCGCCGGCCAGCGTGAAGGCGAACTCCTTGAACAGCGAGCCCGTGAGCCCGCCCATGAGGCCGATGGGCGCGTACACCGCGGCCAGCGTGAGCGTCATCGCGATCACCGGGCCGGCCACTTCGCGTGCGCCGATCAGCGCGGCCTGCACGCGCGACTTGCCTTCCTCGATGTGGCGGTGCACGTTCTCCACCACCACGATCGCGTCGTCCACCACCAGGCCGATGGCCAGCACCATCGCCAGCAGCGTGAGCAGGTTGATGCTGAAGCCGAACAGCAGCATCAGCGCCGCGGCACCGAGCATCGACAAGGGAATCGTCACCACCGGAATGAGCACCGCGCGCAGCGAGCCCAGGCACAGGAAGATCACCAGCACCACGATGGCGATGGCTTCGAGCAGCGTCTTCTGCACCTCGTCGATCGAGGCCTCGATGAAGCGCGCGAGTTCGAAAGGCAGCTGCACCTCCACGCCCGGCGGGAGGTTCTGCTTGATGCCGGGCAGCAGGTCGCGGATGCGCTTCACGATCACCAGCGGGTTGCCGTTGGGCGCCGCTTGCAGGCCGAGGTAGATGGCCTTGTCGCCGTCCATCGTCGCGCTGCTGTCGGCGCTGGCCGCGCCCAGTTCCACCGTGGCCACGTCGCCCAGGCGCACGATGGCGTCACCGTCGCGCTTGATGACCATGTCGCGGAACTCGGCCACGTTCACCAGGTCGGTGTTCACGCGGATGTTCGACACCACGTACAGGCCCTTCACCTGCCCGGGGGCGGCCTGCACGTTGTTCTGGCGCAGCGCGTCGGCCAGCTCGCCGGCCGAGATGCCGCGCGCGGCCATGCGGTTGGCGTCCAGCCACACGCGCATCGCGAGCGTCTGCCCGCCCGACACCTCGACGCCCGAGACGCCCTCGATCGACGCGAACTGCGGCTGCACCACGCGCGAGAGGTAGTCGGTGAGCTGCGGCACCGGCATGGTCTTGCTCGAGAAGCCCACGTACGCAACCGCCGTGGCCTCGCCCGACGACTTGAGGATCACCGGGTCGAAGGCCTCGGCCGGCAGCCGGTACTTCACCTGGCTGACCTGCGCCATGGCCTGCGTGAGCGCCTGGTTGGCGTCGGCGTTGAGCTTCATGCGCACGCTGATCACGCTGCGGCCCAGCGTGGACGACGACGACAGGTAGTCGACGTTCTCGATGGTCGCCACCGCCTGCGCGATCGGCTGCGTGACGAAGCCCTGCATCAGCTCCGGCGAGGCGCCGGGGTACTGCGTGGTGATGGTGAGCGTGGTGCTCTCGGTGAGCGGGTACTGGCGCACCGGCAGGTCGCCCAGCGCACGCGCGCCGAGCAGCAGGATGAGCGTGCTCACCACCAACGCCAGCACGGGCCGGCGCACGAAGAGGTCGGTGAACTTCATGACTTCGCGTCCTGCAGGGCCAGTGTGTCCTTCGCGGCCGGGGCCACGGCGGCGCCGTTGTACAGGCGCAGCTGGCCCGAGGTGACGACCTGCTCGCCGGCCTTCAGGCCTTGCTCGACGACGACCAGGCCGTCTTGTCGTTCGCCGGTCTTCACGAACACCTGCTGCACCGAGAAGCCGTCGCCCTTGTCGCCGGCGCGCACCACGAACACCGAGTCGCCGTGCGTGCTGTAGGTGATGGCGGTTTCAGGCACCGCGATGGCGTCGGCGCGCGCGGGCAGCGCCACCTTGGCGTTGACGTACATGCCGGGCGTGAGCGCGCCATCGGCGTTGTCGACCGTGGCCTGCAGCCGCACGGTGCGCGTGTCGCTGCCGATCATGGGCTCGATGGCGCTGAGCTTGGCGGGGAACACGCGGCCCGGGTAGGCATCGACCGCGAGCGCCACCGCCTGGTTGCGCCGCAGCGCCGGCAGCGCGTTCTCGGGCAGCGTGAGGTTGGCGAACAGCGTGCGCGCATCGGTGAGCGACACCAGCGCATCGCCGGCGCGCACGAACTGGCCGAGGTTGACCTTGCGGATGCCCAGCACGCCGTCGAACGGCGCCCGGATGTGCTTCTGCTCGATGAGCGCCTGCACGCGGCGCAGCTCGCCGCTGGCCTGGTCGAAGGCGGCCTGCGCCTGCTCCATCTGCTCCTGCGTGGCGGCCTGCTGCGGCAGCAGGCGGCGCGTGCGCTCGAGCAGGGCCCTGGCATTGGCCTGCTGGGCGCGCAGCCGTTCGAGGTCGCCCTGCTCGGGCGCGTCGTTCAGCAGCACCAGCAGCTGGCCGGCACGCACCTGCGCGCCCGGCGTGAAAAGGATCTTCGCGACCCGTCCCTCCACCTCGGCCGGCACCTCGACCTGCCGGTTGGCCTCCAGCGTGCCGATGCCGCCGAGAAAGCGCGCCATCTCGGTCTGCCGCGCTGGGGCCACCGCCACCTTGGCCGGCGGCATGGCGCCGCCCTGTGCATGGGCCGGCTGGAACTTCGCCACGAGCCCGTAGCCCGCCGCGCCCAGCACCGCGACCGTGAGACCGGCGCCGAGCCAGGTCCTGGATTGTTTGTTCATACGCAACCTGCTTTTTTATCAAAGAAAGTACTTTGATTATTAGATCGCGTCCGAACGCTGTCGAGAAAGACGTGGCAATGGCCCCGATAGGACAGGGCTATCTTTGGCGTCGCGTGCATGGTGGGTGCTCCGGGTGGTTGCGCGGGGACATCCCCGCACCCCGAAGACGGGCGGCGCGTCGCTTTTGTGACGCGGCGGCGGTGCGCAATCGCCGTACGGCCGCCGGGACATCGCTCGCTGCGCCAGGCGCCGATGTACATTGCGACCTGCGCATGAACCTATTCAGCATGGCCACCAAACCCCGTAAGAAGTCCGCGGCTGTCACCGAGGACGAGGTCTTCGACATGGCCGCCGACCTGTTCCGGGCCATGGCCGCGCCCATGCGGCTGAAGATCGTGAGTCTGCTGTGCAACGGCGAGAAGAACGTGAGCGAGCTGCTCGCGCAGATCGACACCACGCAGCCCAACATGTCGCAGCACCTGAACACGCTCTACCAGGCGGGCGTGCTCGCCCGACGCCGCGACGGCGTGAGCATCTACTACAGCATCGCGAACGAGACCGTGGTGGCGCTGTGCCGCAGCATCTGCGTGCAGATCGCCATCGAGCAGGAATAAGAAGAAGAGAAGAAGGCCGGCGTCAGCCGGCTTTCGCGCCTCAGGGCTTCAGGTAGACGTAGCCTTCCTTCGCCTGCAGCCGTGCCACCTCGGCCACGCCCGAGGGCACCACCTTGGTTTCCATCAGCAGCTTGCCCGCGTCGATGTTGCGAGTGGTGAGCGTGTTGTTGCACACCTTGAACTCCACGCCGCGCCCCGCCAATGCGCTCACCGGGCCGCTGAACTCGCGGCCTTTGCTGTCCTTGGCGTCGCTCAGCAGGAAGTCGATGCCGGGGCCGTGCGTGACTACGACGATCTTCGCCTTCGGGTCTGCGTTCAGGTGGTTCGTGATGTTCGCGAGGATGGCGGCGCTGTTCTCCACGCCGGTGTTGACGTGGTAGACCACCTTGGTCTCCTGCGCGCCCGCGAACGTGGCGACCATGGCGAGCAGGAAAGCGATGAATGCGTGTCTCATGGGGAAACCCTCTGGCTGTTGTCGTTGCCCGCAAAATATCATCTTCTGCTTATATTTACAGCCGGGCAAGCCCGCGGCCCTCGCCGCCCAGCCCGCAGGAGACGACCCACGATGTTCCCGTGCCGGCCCACCGCCGTTCGCGCGAAGGCGCTGCTGATGTGCGCTGCGCTCTGGCTGAGCGCCAGTGCCGCGTTCGCCGCGCCCGAGATCCGCCCGCTGCCGGTGGCGCCCGACATCTACTACGTGCAGGGCATCCCCGCGCTGGGCTCCAAGGACAACCAGAACTTCATCTCCAACGCCGGCTTCGTCGTCACGCGCGACAGCGTCGTGATGATCGACGCGCTCGGTTCGCCCGCCGTCGCCGAGCGCATGGTGGAAGAGATCCGCAAGCTCACGCCCAAGCCGATCAGCCACGTCATCCTCACGCACTACCACGCCGACCACATCTACGGCCTGCAGGTGTTCAAGGCGCTGGGTGCGCAGATCGTGGCGCACGCGCGAGGCAAGAGCTACCTCACGTCCGACACCGCGCGGCTGCGGCTCGAGGCCTCGCGCCAGGAACTCGCACCGTGGATCGACGAGCGCACGCGGCTGGTGCCGGCCGACGTGTGGATCGACGGGCGCACCGAGCTCACCATCGGCGGCACGCGCTTCGTGATCCAGCCCGCCGGCCCCGCGCACACACCCGAAGACCTCGCCATCTTTTTGCCGCAGCAGAAGGTGCTGTTCACCGGCGACATCGTGTTCCGCAACCGCACGCCGTATGTGGGCTCGGCCGACAGCCGGCACTGGATCGCGTCGCTCGACGCGCTGCTCGCCCTCGATGCGCGCACCATCGTGCCGGGCCACGGCCCCGCGTCGGACGACCCGGCGCAAGACCTGCGGCAGACGCGCGACTACCTCGTCTTCCTGCGCGGCGCGATGCAAAAAGCCGCCACCGAGATGACGCCCTTCGACGAGGCCTACGCCGCCACCGACTGGTCGCGCTTCGAGGCCTGGCCGCTGTTCAAGGTGGCCAACCGCATGAACGCCTACAACACCTACCTGCTGCTAGAGCAGGAGGCGCGATGAGCGGCGACCGCACGCGCCGGCAGCTCGTTGCGAGCCTCGCCGCGTGGTGCGTCGCGCCAGTGGCCGTGCATGCGGCCGATGTGCAGTTGCCCGCGCCTGCCTCGCTGGCCGGCGCGCTCGCCGCGGCGCTGGCCCGCGCGCAACCGCTGGTCGTCATGGCCAGCCTGCAGGGCTGCCCCTTCTGCAAGATCGCGCGCGAGCACTACCTCGTGCCCGAACTCGCTGCAGGCCTGCCCGTGGTGCAGATCGACTTTCGCGACGCGCGCACCGTGCGCGACTTCGACGGCGCCACGCGCACGCACGACGCGCTCATCAAGGCGTGGCACGTCAGCGTCGCGCCGACCGTGCTCTTCTTCGGCCGCAACGGCCGCGAGGTCGCCGAGCGCCTGACCGGCGGCGACTCGGACTTCTACGGCGCCTACCTCGAAGCACGCCTGCAGCAAGCGCGCACCGCCGTCCGAAGCTGACGTTATGCATGGCGAAACCGAACGGGTTTCCCCCAAGAGCAAAGCCCTTCCCTTGTTCACGATCGTCCCTAAAATCAATACATAACGATTTACTTATTTAACGATGAAACCGGCCGCTTCGGGGCGCGTTTCGAGGAGACCGAATTGAAGTTGCTGCTGCCGTCGCTCGCCGTCGCTGTCACCGCCATCCTGCTGTCGACGCCGGCCCTTGCCAACAAGGAACTGGCCCAGAAGAACGCCTGCCTCGCCTGCCATGCGGTCGACAAGAAGCTGGTCGGCCCCGCCTACCTCGACGTCGCGAAGAAGTACACCGGCCAGGCCGACGCGCTCGCCGCGCTCACCGCGAGCATCCAGAAGGGCAGCACCGGCAAGTGGGGCGCCGTGCCCATGCCTGCGCAGCCCGCGATGAGCGAGGCCGATGCCAAGGCGCTGGCCGCCTGGGTGTTGGGCGGCGCCAAGTAAGGCCCACGGACGCGACGCGATGAGCGGCAGCATCCAGCAGACCGGGCAGGTGCGCAAGGCACCCGAGAACTTTCTCGACGCGCAGGGCGTGCGCGCCGTCTTCGCCGAAGCCGGCAAGGGGCGGCGCGACTTCATCCGCAACGCCTTCGCTGCGGCCGTCGCAGGCACGGCGGCCACGTCCTCCGCGCTCGCGCAAACGCGCACCGCGGTGGGCGACGGCGACCCCGCCATATTGAACCTGCCCGCGCACAGCACGGGCCTCGGCCAGCCGGTGGTCACCGACGGCTACGGCAAGCCTTCCAAGTACGAAGCCAATGTGCAGCGCCGCCAGAGCCCGGGGCTCACGCCGACCGCGCAGGCCTCGGTGTCGTTCGCGCCGCTGCAGTCGCTGTTCGGCATCGTCACGCCCAGCGGCCTGCACTTCGAGCGGCACCACCAGGGCTGGTGGGACATCGATCCGTCCAAGCACCGCCTGATGGTCAATGGCATGGTGAAGACGCCGAAGGTCTTCACGCTCGACGAGCTGATGCGCCTGCCCTCGGTGTCGCGTTTTCACTTCATCGAGTGCGGCGCCAACACCGGCATGGAGTGGGGCAACGTCGCCGTGCCCACGGCCCAGTACACGCACGGCATGCTGTCGTGCAGCGAGTTCACCGGCGTGCCGCTGATCACGCTGCTCGAGATGGCGGGTGCCGACCTGAAGGGCGAGCGCTTCGTGCTCGCCGAAGGCGCCGACGGTTCGTCGATGACGCGCACCATTCCCATGAGCCTCATCCGCTCGGGCGAAGTGCTCGTGGCCTATGGCCAGAACGGCGAGATGCTGCGGCCCGAGCAGGGCTACCCGCTGCGGCTCGTGGTGCCCGGCGTGCAGGGCGTGAGCTGGGTCAAGTACCTGCGCCGCATCGAACTCGGCGACCAGCCCTACGGCGCCAAGGACGAGACCGTGCACTACGTCGACCTCATGCCCGACGGCCAGCACCGCCAGTACACGAGCATCCAGGAATGCAAGAGCGTCGTGACCACGCCCTCGGGCGGGCAGATGCTGCTCGACAAGGGCTTCTACAACATCACCGGCCTCGCATGGTCGGGCCGCGGCAAGGTGAAGCGCGTGGACGTGAGCGTGGACGGCGGGCGCAACTGGCGCACCGCGCGGCTCGAATCGCCCGTGCTCTCGAAGTGCCTCACGCGCTTCAACATCGACTGGGTGTGGGACGGCACGCCCGCCATCATCCAGAGCCGCGCGATGGACGACACCGGCTACGTGCAGCCCAGCTACAAGCAGCTGCGCGCGGTGCGCGGCACGCGCTCGATCTATCACAACAACGCCATCCAGTCGTGGCAGGTGCAGGCGAACGGGGAGGTGGCGAATGTCCAGCTTTCCTAAGCGCGCGCTGCTGTTGCTGGTCTTCGCTTGCGGCGCGGCCGCATGGGCACAGCCCAAGACGGCAGGCTACGCCGGCATCGGCCGCGACGCCACGCCCAAGGAAGTGGCCGCGTGGGACATCGACGTGCGTCCCGACTTCAAGGGCCTGCCGCCCGGCTCGGGCTCGGTCACGCGCGGGCAGGACCTGTGGGAAGGCAAGTGCGCCTCGTGCCACGGCGTGTTCGGCGAATCGAACCAGGTGTTCAGCCCCATCGTCGGCGGCACCACGGCCGAGGACATCAAGAGCGGCCACGTCGCGCGCCTGAAAGACCCGGCCTTCCCGGGCCGCACCACGCTGATGAAGGTCACGAGCCTGTCGACCGTGTGGGACTACGTGTACCGCGCCATGCCGTGGAACCAGCCCAAGTCGCTGACGCCCGACGACGTGTACGCCGTCACCGCCTACATGCTGAACCTCGGCGGCATCGTGCCCGACGACTTCACGCTGTCCGACAAGAACATCCGCGAGGTGCAGGCCCGCATGCCCAACCGCAACGGCGGCACCACCGCGCACGCGATGTGGCCCGGCAGCGAGTTCGGCCGCGCGACGAAGCCCGACGTGTCGGCCGTGGCCTGCATGCGCGACTGCGTGCCGGCGGCGTCGTCCGTCGCGCAACTGCCGGCGCATGCGCGCGGCAGCCACGGCAACCTCGCCGACCAGAACCGGCTGGTGGGTGCGCAGCGCGGCATCGCCACCGCCGCACCCGCTGCTGCAGTGAAGACCAGCGCACCGGCTGCCGCACCGAAAGTGCCCGTGGCGCTGCTCGAGAAGAACAGCTGCACCGCCTGCCACGGCATGACGCAAAAGCTCGTCGGCCCCGCCTTCTCGGACATCGCGAAGAAGTACCCCGGCCAGACCGACCACCTGCTGCAGAAGATCAAGGCGGGCAGCACCGGTGTCTGGGGGGCGATCCCGATGCCGCCGCAGACCCTGGCCGACGATGATGCCAAGGCCATCGCACGCTGGCTCGCCGACAGCGCCGGACCATGATTCGACAGGAGACAACCCCATGAAAAACCGCAGACAGATGCTCACGCAGTCCGCCGCCCTCGCAGGCCTGGCGGCCACCGCCGGCTGGCTTCCCGCCACCGCCCTCGCGTATTCGAAAGACGCCTTCGACGCCAAGAGCGTGGCCGACGCGCTCAAGGCCGTCGGTGTCACCGGCGCGCCCACCGAGAGCAAGGACGTCACCATCACCGGCCCCGACATCGCCGAGAACGGCGCCGTGGTGCCGCTCAGCGTGGCCACCGCCTTGCCCGGCGTGAAGCAGCTCATGCTGCTGGTCGAGAAGAACCCGAACGCCGTGGTCGCGATCTTCAACACCTCGGAGTTCGTTGAGTCGAACTTCACCACGCGCGCCAAGCTGGGCCAGTCGTCCGACGTGTACGCGATCGCGGTCATGAACGACGGCAAGGCGCTCTTCGCCAAGAAGGAAGTCAAGGTCACGCTCGGCGGCTGCGGCGGCTGAACGACGGCTTCACACACAGAACACGACGAGAAGAAGGAGACCACCATGGCAGATCCCATGCGCATCCGCGCCCAGGCCGCGGGCGACAAGACGACCGTGCGCATCCTCATGGCGCACGAAATGGAAACCGGCCAGCGCAAGGACGCCGCCGGCAAGACCATCCCCGCCTGGTTCATCCAGGAGGTCACGGCCTCGCTCAACGGCAAGACCGTGCTCACGGCCGACTGGGGCCCCGCGGTGTCGAAGAACCCCTTCATGCAGTTCACGCTGAAGGGCGCGAAGGCCGGCGACAAGATCGCCGTGACCTGGAAGGACAACCGCGGCGACACCCGCACCGACGAAGCCACCGTCAGCTGACGCTTTCTTCGCCCACGCGGGCGTTCGCTCGCGTGTTGTGTTCCCCACGAGAAAAAAAGGCGGCCCCATGAGGACAACCACATGCCTGAGCCTGCTGGTGCTGGCCGGCAGCATCGCACTGCCCGCCGCGGCGCAGAAGACCACGGCCGAAGGCATCGCCGAGTACCGCGCGCTGCTGCAGGACGGCAACCCCGCCGAACTGTTCGAGGCCAAGGGCGAAGACCTCTGGAAACAGAAGCGCGGCCCCAAGGCCGCGTCGATGGAGAAGTGCGACCTCGGCAAGGGTCCGGGCGTGGTGAAGGGCGCGTTCGCCGAACTGCCGCGCTACTTTCCCGACACCGGCCGCGTGCAGGACATGGAGTCGCGCCTGCTCACCTGCATGGAAACCTTGCAGGGCTTCGACGCCGCCGCCATCGCCAAGACGCCGTTCGGCCAGGGCGAGCAGAAGAACCTCGAGGGGCTGGTGGCGTGGATCTCGGCCGAATCGAAAGGCCTGCCGCTGAACCTGCCGCAGTCGCATGCGAGCGAACGCCGTGCGTACGAAGTGGGCAAGCGCCTGTTCTTCCTGCGCGCCGGCCCGCACGACTTTGCCTGCGCCACCTGCCACGGCGCCGACGGCAAGCGCATCCGCCTGCAGGACCTGCCCAACCTCACGAAGAACCCCGGCGCCGGTGAAGGCTTCGGCGCCTGGCCGGCCTACCGCGTGTCGTCCGGCGAGCTGTGGGGCATGCAGCGGCGGCTCAACGACTGCTTCCGCCAGCAGCGCTTTCCGTACCCGGGCTACGCCAGCGACGTGACCGTGGCGCTGGCCGTGTACATGGGCGTCAACGGCAAGGGCGGCAAGACCACCGCGCCCGCCATCAAGCGCTGAAGGAGCCACGCCCATGAAATCAGATCACTTCTTCGGCCTGGCCGCCGTGGCCTGCGCGCTCACCGTGTTCGGTTGCGCGTCCGTCGACAGTGCCGCCGAGCTCGACAAGCTCACCGCCGACGCGCTGCAGCGCTCCTTCCGCGACCAGGGCATCGCCAAGGTCGACCGCCTCGTGCAAGACCCCGCCAACCTCGCGTGCAGCGAGGCCGAGGCCAGCGGCAAGCCGCTGGACGAGCAGCGCACCAAGGAGATCGAGGCCGCCAACATGAAGACCGTGCGCTGGCCTTCCGACGGCAAGTTCGTCGGCGACTGGCGCGAGGGCGAGAAGATCGCGCAGAACGGCCGCGGCCTCACCTGGACCGACGCTGCGAATGCGGCCAACGGCGGCAATTGCTACAACTGCCATCAGATGTCGAAGGAAGAAATCTCCTTCGGCACGCTCGGCCCGAGCCTGTACCACTACGGCAAGCTGCGCGGCGTGAGCGACCCGACCAGCGCCGCGTCCAAGCCCATCGTCGAATACACCTGGGGCAAGCTGTGGAACGCGCGCGCCTACAACGCCTGCTCGAACATGCCGCGCGTCGGCCATTCCGGCATCCTCAACGAGAAGCAGATCCGCGACGTGATGGGCTTGCTGCTCGACCCCCAGTCTCCCGTCAACCGCTGAACGCCCGGCTTCTTTCTTCATGAACCTTTCCAAGCGCGAGTTCGTCCAGATGCTCGGTGCCGGCGCTGTCGCCGGGCTGGGCCTGGGCCGCCACGGCAGCAGCATGGCCGCCGGCCTCGACGGCATGTACACCGTGCCGGCCTTCGGCAACGTGTCGATGCTGCACATGACCGACTGCCACGCGCAGCTCAAGCCGCTGTACTTCCGCGAGCCGGGCGTCAACATTGGCGTGGGGAACATGCGCGGCAAGGTGCCGCACCTCGTGGGCGAGCACCTGCTGAAAGCCGCGGGCGTGAAGCCCGGCACGCGCATGGCGCACGCGCTCACCTACCTCGACTTCGACAAGGCCGCGCAGCGCTACGGCAAGGTCGGCGGCTTTGCGCACCTGGCCACGCTGGTGAAACAGCTCAAGGCCAGCCGTCCCGGCGCGCTGCTGCTCGACGGTGGTGACACCTGGCAGGGCTCGGCCACCTCGCTGTGGACCGATGCGCAGGACATGGTCGATGCCTGCAAGCTGCTCGGCGTCGACGTGATGACCGGCCACTGGGAGTTCACCTACGGCATGGCGCGGGTGCAGCAGATCATCGAGAAGGACTTTGCCGGCAAGGTCGAGTTCGTGGCGCAGAACGTCAAGACCGCCGACTTCGGCGACCCGGTGTTCAAGCCGTACGTGATGCGCGAGATCAACGGCGTGCCCTGCGCCATCATCGGCCAGGCCTTTCCGTACACGCCCATCGCCAACCCGCGCTACATGGTGGCCGACTGGACCTTCGGCATCCAGGACGACAACCTGCAGCGCGTGGTGAACGAGGCGCGTGGCAAGGGCGCGCAGGTGGTGGTGGTGCTGTCGCACAACGGCATGGACGTCGACCTGAAGATGGCCAGCCGCGTCACCGGCATCGATGCCATCCTGGGCGGCCACACGCACGACGGCACGCCCATGCCCACGCTCGTGAGCAACGCGGGCGGCAAGACCATCGTGGTCAACGGCGGCTCCAACGGCAAGTTCCTCGGCGTGATCGACTTCGACGTCAAGGGCAAGAAGGTGAGCGACTTCCGCTACCGCCTGCTGCCCGTGTTCTCCGACCTGATTCCGGCCGACAAGGAGATGGACGCGCTCATCACCCGCGTGCGTGCGCCCTACGAGGCCAAGCTGTCCGAAACCCTCGCGCACACCGACGGCGCGCTGTACCGGCGCGGCAACTTCAACGGCACCGGCGACCAGCTGCTGCTCGACGCGCTCATGGAAGTGCAGGACGCGCCCATCGCCTTCTCGCCCGGCTTCCGCTGGGGCACCTCGCTGCTGCCCGGCCAGGCGATCACGCGCGAGTGGCTGATGGACATGACGGCCACCACGTACTCGTACGCGACGGTGACGCAGATGACCGGCGAGACGCTCAAGACCGTGCTCGAAGACGTCTGCGACAACCTCTTCAACCCCGACCCCTACTACCAGCAGGGCGGCGACATGGTGCGCGTGGGCGGGCTGCAATACACCTGCGACCCGACGGCCGCCATGGGCCAGCGCATCCAGGACATGCGCCTGGGCGGCAAGCCCATCGACGCCAGCCGCAGCTACAAGGTCGCGGGCTGGGCGCCCGTGAGCGAAGAGGCGCGCACCGCCGGCAACAAGCCGGTGTGGGAGGTCATCGAGCCGTGGCTGAAGTCGCGCAAGGTGGTGACCACGCGCCGGCTCGACGAACCCGTGCTGAAGAACATCGCGCCGAACCCCGGCCTGGGCTGAATGGGCCCCCGCACGCGCGGGGTCGCTCCCTAGAATCGGGGCATGTCCATCGCGCAGCTTTCCCTTCTCACCACGCTCGCGCTCGTGGCGGCCTTCGTGCTGTCGGCGGTGTTCGGCGCCGTCGCGCGCGCCACGCGCTTTTGCACCATGGGCGCGATCAGCGACGTGGTGGCGCTGGGCGACTGGACCCGCGTGAAGCAGTGGGCCGCGGCCGGCGGCGTCGCGCTCATCGGCTTCTCGGCGCTCGTGTTCGCGGGGCTCGTCGATGCCGACCGCACGCTCTACGCCTCGCACCAGATCCTCTGGCTCGCCGCGCTGGTCGGCGGCCTGCTGTTCGGCGTCGGCATGGTGCTGTCCTCGGGCTGCGGCAACAAGACGCTGGTGCGCCTGGGCGGCGGCAGCCTCAAGGCGCTGGTGGTGCTGGTGCTCATGGGCGTGTCGGCCTTCGCCACGCTGAAAGGCATCACCGCGGTGCTGCGCGTCGCGACCGTCGATGCGGTGCACATCGACCTGGCGATGAATGCGTCGCTGCCCGATGTGCTGGCGGCGTCTTTCCAACTGAAGGCATCGTCGCTGCGCCTCGCGCTCGGCCTGGTGCTCGGCGGCGCGCTGCTCGTGTGGGCCGCCTGGGGCCGCGAGACGCGCGATGTGCGCAGCCTCGTCGGCGGCATGCTGATTGGCGCGCTGGTCGTCGGTGCGTGGTGGCTCAGCGGCCACTGGGCGGTGGTCGAGGAGCATCCGCTCACGCTCGAGCACGTGTTCCTCGCCACCAACTCCGGCCGCGCCGAAGCGCTGAGCTTCGTCACGCCGGTGGCCTACGCGCTCGACTGGCTCATGTTCTACAGCGATGCCAACAAGCGGCTCACGCTGGGCATCGTGTCGGTGGCCGGCGTGGTGGCGGGCGCCGCGCTGCATGCGCTGTGGTCGCGCGAATTCCGCTGGGAGGGCTTTGCCGGCACCGGCGATCTCGCGCACCACGCGACAGGCGCCGTGCTCATGGGCATCGGCGGCGTCACGGCCATGGGCTGCACCATCGGGCAGGGCCTGAGTGCGTTGTCGACACTGAGCATCGCGAGCCTGCCGGCCATCGCGGGCATCGTGATCGGTGCGGTGGTAAGCCTGAAGTACCAAGCCTGGCAGCTCGAACGCACGCTCTGACTTTCCAGGGCACGCCTTGAAGCGAATCCTCACAATTTAGTTCGGTGCGCGGGGCGTTTTTCGCGCGTTCGCGACGATCGGACGCGGTGGCGCTGGCTATCATTTTTCGCACCTGTTGCCGCTGCGAACGATGGCCTTCATCGACGGGCGCGGCACCGAACAACCACAACCGAGGGAGAGCGCCATGACTGCGCACAACAACCGATCGGCGCGCACGCGCCTGTTTGCCTTGAGCCTTTGCTTCTGCGCCGTGCTCGCGGCCTGCAAGGAAGACAACAAGCCGACGCCGGCGGCGGCCTCGCCATCGCCGTCCGCATCGGGCAAGACCCAGCCCGCCAAGGACCCGGCCCGCGTGCAGGCCGCGGCCCGCACCACCTACAGCCAGGGCTACAACCGGCTCATCGACGACAACCGCAGCGTGGGTGCCAAGTACAAGAGCTACGTGCAGATGAACGTGAACGGCAAGTCGCCAAGCGGGAACTCGTTCTATGGCAGCCCTTCCGATGTGCAGTCCATCGTGGACGACCTGAAGAAGGCACGCGCCGACGGCTCGGGCGACGCGGCGCTCGACGCGGCCGTCGACGGCGTCGTGGCCACGGGCGAGAAGCTCGTCGCCGTCTGGACGCCGATGGACCCGTACTACCGGTCCAAGAGCTTTCTCGAAGACAAGTGGGTCAAGGGCCGCGCGGCCGACGCCGACATGAACGCCGCCTTCAAGGGCCTGCTGGCCAGCATCGACAAACTGGGCAGCGAGCTGGACCGCGTGCAGGAGGCGTCGCGCACCGAACGCATGGCCAAGCTCAAGGCCGAGGGCGACATGCTCAACTACCACACGCTGGCCTCGATGGCGATGGCCAAGAAGTTCGTCAACGGTCTCGACCAGATCGACGGCCTGAAGAACAAGGACGCCGTCGCCAAGGTCGATGCGGCGGCCAGCGAGTTGCAGGCTTCGCTGGAAGAACTCTCCAAGGCGCTGGAAGAAGCCAAGGCCGCAGCCAAGGCCAAGGGGGAAGCAGGCAAGGCGCCCAACTACAACTACGAGTCGCTGCACGGCAGCCTGCTGAACATGATCGGCCAATGGCGCACGTTCAAGGACAGCAAGTTCCCGTCGACGTACAAGAACATCGTGAGCTACTACAACTCCGCCGTGGGTTCGTACAACCGCGGCTTCGGCCGCTGACCCCCGCCATGGGCACCGCGCGGGTTCTTTCGCGCGGCAGCGTCGCGGCCCTTGCGGTCGCGGCGCTTCTCGCGGCGGCAGGCTGTGGCAGCGCCCGCGAGACGCAGCAGATTCCCGTCACCGCGTTCCGCAACTACGGCGCGTCGCCGCTGCAGCACACCTTCTACATCGGCTCCGACGCGCGCTTCCACCGCTTCCAATGGTCCAACGGCAAGCAGGGCGGCACCTGGCTGATCGCGCGCGCCGAGATGGACATCGTCAACGAGAAATCAATCGACGACCCGCGCGCCGCCAGTGCCGGCTACTTCGTCAGCCGGCGTGACGACGGGCGGTGGATGGCGCACTGAGCCTGTCGCTCGCCCGAATCAGGGCACCACGTCCATGACCACCGGGTAGTAGATGTCATAGACAGGGCCTCCGTCCGGGGTGTAGCGGAACTGAACCTGTGCGCTGTAGCGTTCGGGCGGCAGACATGCACCCGACCCGATCGGCAGATAGCATGCGCGTTCATCCCCCAACCAACTTCGCCCCCGCATGACCCTCTCGACGAGAAACCTGAAGGCGCTTCCAGACATTCCGACGTTGAAGCGACTGACCCAGTCTCTTGCAATGCTCGACGCCATGCTCTCGCCGGAGTGGGAGTACCGGTACTACGCGTTCAACGCCGCGTGGTCGGATGAGGCGGCGATGGCATCGATGCGCAATGGTTCGGGCGATCATTGGTTTGCCATCTTCTGCCAGGCCGGCGTCGCGCTCCACGGGCTTGCGCACGAGGCTCCGGCATTCCGGCCGGGGACGCCATGGCCCGGAATCTTCGAACGGCTGCCGGCGGAGTTCCGCACCAACCTGCTGGAAGAGCCGGCGTTCACAACCAGCGACAGCACCTTCTGTCTCTGGCGCCTGAGCAATGAAGAACGCTGGACTTGCGGACCGGTCGAGCTTCCGCCGGGGGAGGATCCGGATGGCTCCGCCGAGTTGCTTGGCATCCTCGCCGGCCGGCCCGAGCAGTACGTCGAATTCGCGGCTGACTACTACGAACGCGACCTCGACCTGGGCGATGTCGAGGCGATCTATCGGCACCAACCGCTCAGCGACGCGCTCGTCCGGCGATTCAATCCTGACCTCGACATGGCGTCGCTCGGAAATGACATCGCCGAGATCGGGTATCCCCGGCAGGTGGACTGACAGGGCCGCGCCATCGGCGAGAGCCTCGGCTGTTTGAATGGCCCCGGCTCCCTTGCTGGAGCTCGCCGAGACATTCGACGCGACGCATCAGGCGGGCCTCACCCTCTGCGTTGCCGGCGTTTTTACGCTTTCTTTACGCCCCCCCACTCACTCTTTCCCCCGGTTTTACGCACGCCTGCCGAGACTCGTTTCATCTTGTTTGCAGGAGTGATGAATGGACATCGTCTGGATGGGCGCCTTGCTGGCGCTGTGGGTCGTGGTGGCGGCCATGGTCGTCGGGCTGAACCGGCTCGAAGGGCCGCAAAAGCCGCACGCGGGCGTTGATGCAACGCGCACGCCGGGGGATGCATCGTGATCGGCCTCGAAGTCCTGTACGGCTTCGGCGCGCTGGTCGCCGTGGTCCTGTTCGCGTACCTGGTGTTCGCGCTGATCTGCGCCGAGGAGTTCTGACATGGAAACCTCGGCCTGGGTCTTGCTGACCCTTTTTCTCGGCGCGCTGCTGGTGCTGGCCTGGCCGCTGGGCAAGCTGCTGGCCGCGCTGTGCGCCGAGCGCGTGCCGCGCTGGATGCAGCGCGTCGAAGCACCGCTGTACCGGCTCGCGGGCACGCAGCCCGAGCAGTCGATGCACTGGCTGCGCTACGCGCTGGCGCTGCTGGCGTTCAACGCCATCGGCGCGATCTTTCTCTATGCCCTGCAGCGCCTGCAGGGCGGGCTGCCGTTCAACCCGGCCGGCATGGGCGCGGTGTCGCCCGACTCGGCCTTCAACACGGCGGTGAGCTTCGTCGCCAACACCAACTGGCAGGGTTACGGTGGCGAGTCGACCATGAGCTATCTCACGCAGATGCTCGGCCTGGCGGTACAGAACTTCCTGTCCGCCGCCACCGGCATCGCGGTCGCCTTCGCCTTGGTGCGCGGCTTTGCGCGCCGGGGTGACGGCAAGGGCCTGGTCGGCAACTTCTGGGCTGACGTGACGCGCGTCACGCTGTGGGTGCTGCTGCCGATCTCGTTCGTGCTCGCGCTGTGCCTGGCGGGGCAGGGCGTGATCCAGAACTTCGACGCCTACAAGAGCGTGCAGACGATCGAGGCCACGGCCTTCCAGCAACCGAAGAACGGCCCCGACGGCCAGCCGCTGAAGGACGACAAGGGCGCCCCCGTGATGGAAGACGCCACCACCCAAACGCAGACGCTCGCCATGGGCCCGGTCGCTTCGCAGGAAGCGATCAAGATGCTCGGCACCAACGGTGGCGGCTTCTTCAACGCCAACTCGGCGCATCCGTATGAGAACCCGACCGCGTTCAGCAACCTGCTGGAGATGCTGGCGATCTTCCTGATCCCGGCGGCGCTGTGCTTCGCCTTCGGCCGCGTGGTCGGCGACCTGCGCCAGGGCTGGGCCGTGCTCGCGGCGATGACGGTGCTGTTCGTGGTGGCGGTGCTGGCCGTCACGCCCGCCGAGCAGGCCGGCAACCCGCTGCTGGGCCCGCTGGGCGTGGACCAGGTGGCCAGCGCGCTGCAAAGCGGCGGCAACATGGAAGGCAAGGAAGTGCGCTTCGGCATCGATGCCTCGGCCCTCTTCGCCGCCGTGACCACCGCCGCCTCGTGCGGCGCGGTGAACGCCATGCACGACTCGCTCACGCCCATCGGCGGCATGGTCCCCATGGTGCTGATGCAGCTGGGCGAGGTCGTCTTCGGCGGCGTCGGCAGCGGCCTGTACGGCATGCTGGTGTTCGCCATGCTCGCGGTGTTCATCGCGGGCCTGATGATCGGGCGCACGCCCGAGTACCTCGGCAAGAAGATCGAGGTGCGCGAGATGAAGCTGATCTCCATCGCCATCCTGGTCACGCCGGTGCTGGTGCTGGCGGGCACGGCGCTGGCGGTGAGCGCGGGTGCGGGCAAGGTCGGCATCGCGAACCCCGGCGCGCACGGCTTCTCGGAAGTGCTGTATGCGCTGACCTCGGCCGCCAACAACAACGGCAGCGCCTTCGCGGGCCTGTCGGCCAACACACCGTTCTACAACGGCCTGCTCGGCCTGGCGATGTGGCTCGGACGCTTCGCGATGATCGTGCCGGTCCTCGCCATTGCCGGCGCGCTGGCCGCCAAGAAGCGCCTGCCCGTCACCAGCGGCACGCTGCCCACGCACGGCCCGCTGTTCGTCTTCCTGCTGATCGGCACCGTGCTGCTGGTCGGCTTGCTCAACTACGTGCCGGCGCTGGCCCTGGGCCCGATCGTCGAACACCTCGTGCTCTGGAAATAAGAAGGAGCGCACCATGACTGCCAAAACCAAAACTTCCCTCTCGCTGTTCGACGCAGCGCTGGTCAAGCCCGCGCTGTGGGGCGCCTTCGCCAAGCTGAACCCGCGCACCCAGTGGCGCAACCCGGTGATGTTCATCGTCTACATCGGGAGCATCCTCACGACGCTGCTCTGGGTGCATGCGCTGAGCTTCCCGGGCGACACCGGCATGCAACCCGCCTTCGTGCTGGCCGTGACCATCTGGCTGTGGTTCACCGTGTTGTTCGCCAACTTCGCCGAAGCGCTGGCCGAAGGCCGCAGCAAGGCGCAGGCGGCCTCGCTGCGCGGCCTGCGCAAGGACACCTGGGCCAAGAAGTTGAAGGACCAGCAGCAGCCGCACCACGGCGCGCCGTGGCTGCCCGAGCAGGCGCCCAACCTGCGCAAGGGCGACGTCGTGCTGGTCGAAGCCGGCGACGTGATCCCGCTCGACGGTGAAGTCATCGAAGGCGTGGCCTCGGTCGACGAAAGCGCCATCACCGGCGAATCGGCGCCCGTGGTGCGCGAATCGGGCGGCGACTTCTCGGCCGTCACCGGCGGCACCCGCGTGCTGTCCGACTGGCTGGTGGTGCGCATCTCGGTGAACCCCGGCGAGTCCTTCCTGGACCGCATGATCGGCATGGTCGAGGCGGCCAAGCGTCACAAGACGCCGAACGAGATCGCGCTGACCATCCTGCTGGTCGCGCTGACGATCGTGTTCCTCATGGTCACCGTCACGCTGCTGCCGTTCTCGGTGTTCAGCGTCGAGGCGGCGGGCGCGGGCACCGTGGTGTCGCTCACCGCACTGGTCGCGCTGCTCGTGTGCCTGATCCCGACCACCATCGGCGGCCTGCTGTCGGCCGTGGGCGTGGCCGGCATGAGCCGCATGATGCAGGCCAACGTGATCGCCACCTCGGGCCGCGCGGTGGAAGCCGCCGGCGACGTCGACGTGCTGCTGCTGGACAAGACCGGCACCATCACGCACGGCAACCGCCAGGCCAGCGCCTTCCTGCCCGCGCCCGGCGTGCCCAAGGGCCGCCTCGCACGCGCCGCCATGCTGGCCTCGCTGGCCGACGAGACGCCCGAGGGCCGCAGCATCGTCGAACTCGCGCGCCGCGACGGCCTCGAAGCGGCGTCGGTCGACGGCGCGCGCTTCGTGCCCTTCACCGCGCAGACCCGCATGAGCGGCGTCGACCTGCCGGCCGCGCCGAACAGCCTGGACGTCGACGCCATCGTGCTGCGCAAGGGCGCGGTCGACGCGGTGCGCCGCCATGTCGAATCGCTGGGCGGCAGCGTGCCGGCCGAGATGCTGCGCGCCGCCGAAGAAACGGCACGCCGCGGCAGCACGCCGCTGGCCGTGGCCGAAGGCAACCGCGTGCTCGGCGTGGTCGAGCTCAAGGACATCGTCAAGACCGGCATCCGCGACCGCTTTGCCGAGCTGCGCCGCATGGGCATCAAGACCGTGATGATCACCGGCGACAACAAGCTCACGGCCGCCGCCATCGCGGCCGAGGCTGGCGTGGACGACTTCCTGGCCGAGGCCACCCCCGAAGACAAGCTCGCGCTGATCCGCAAGTACCAGGCCGAAGGCCGGCTGGTCGCGATGACCGGCGACGGCACCAACGACGCCCCCGCGCTCGCGCAGGCCGACGTGGCCGTGGCCATGGGCAGCGGCACGCAGGCCGCGAAGGAGGCCGGCAACATGGTCGACCTCGACTCCAACCCGACCAAGTTGCTCGAGGTGGTGGAAACCGGCAAGGCGCTGCTCATGACGCGCGGCTCGCTCACCACCTTCTCGATCGCGAACGACGTGGCGAAGTACTTCGCGATCATTCCGGCGATCTTCGTGTCGACCTACCCGCAGCTGGGTGCGCTCAACGTGATGCGCCTGGCCAGCCCGTCGTCGGCCATTTTGTCGGCGGTGATCTTCAACGCGCTCGTCATCGTGTTCCTGATTCCGCTGGCGCTCAAGGGCGTGCGCTACCGGCCGGTGGGCGCCGCCGCACTGCTGCGCCGCAACCTCGCCATCTACGGCCTGGGCGGGTTGCTCGTTCCCTTCATCGGCATCAAGTTGATCGACTGGCTGCTGGTTGCAGTCCATCTGGTCTGAGGAGTTCTTCATCATGAAAAACAACAACGGCAGCATCGTCCGCCCCGCGCTCGTGCTCTTCGCATTGCTGAGCGCATTCACCGGCCTGCTCTACCCGGCGGCCGTCACCGGCGCCGCGCAGGCGCTGTTCCCCGCGCAGGCGGCGGGCAGCCTGGTGATGCGCGACGGCAAGCCCGTCGGCTCCGCGCTCATCGGCCAGAACTTCAGCGACCCGAAGCACTTCTGGGGCCGCCCGTCGGCCACCGCACCGCAGCCCTACAACGCGAGCGCCTCGGGCGGTTCCAACCAGGGCCCGCTGAACCCCGCGCTGGCCGATGCCGTGAAGGCACGCGTCGAGGCGCTGCGCGCGGCCGACCCGGGCAACACCGCGCCGGTGCCGGTGGACCTCGTCACGGCGTCGGCCAGCGGGCTCGACCCCGACATCAGCCCCGCCGCCGCGCACTACCAGGCCGCCCGCGTGGCGCGCGAACGCGGCGTGCCGATCGATCAGGTGAACGCGTTGATCGCGAAGAACACCCAGTCGCCGCTGTGGGGCGTGCTGGGCGAATCGCGCGTCAACGTGCTGGCGCTGAACCTGGCGCTCGATGCTTCTTCGACGGTGCGTTGAGGAGAAAACAACCATGGCCTATGCCGCCTACCGTGAACATCCTGTCGCCGTCGTGCGAAGTCCGATCGCGCCGCGCACGACGCAGTTCCACGTGCTCGACGTCACCGTCTGCTGCGCCGACGCGCTGCGCGTGCGCCGCAGCATCGCCGCCTGCGCCGAGGCCGGCGTGGTGCGCTGCGAGCCGCTGCTGCATGCCTGCAGCTCGCAGGAAAGCGACGCGCCCTGCGTGCGCCTGATGATCCGTTTTCCGACCGCGCGCTACGCCGAGGTGCTGCACCGCCTCATCGAGTGCGTGCCTTCGGGCGAGATCGGCCGGCTCATGAGCTGGCGCGATCACCTCGCGCGCTGCGGCCTGCGCCATGGTCACTGACCTGCTGCACGCGCTGCTGGCCATGGCGGCGCTGTTCGTGCCGCTGGGCTTCGCCTGGTGGGTGCTGTCGCGCACCGCGCGCCGACACTCACGGCGGCGCAAGAACGGACCGCCAATGCGCTAATCTGCGCGCTCCCATGCCCGAGACCCGCCCCGACCCCGACGCCCTGCTCGCGCAACTGCGCAGCGACGAGGCGCGCGCGCTGCGCGGCAAGCTGCGCATCTACTTCGGCGCCAGCGCCGGCGTGGGCAAGACCTGGGCCATGCTCAGCGCCGCCCGGCGCGAGCGCGAGGCCGGGCGCGACGTGCTCATCGGCGTGGTCGAAACGCACGGCCGCAGCGAGACCGCCGCGCTGCTCGCGGGGCTCGACACGCTGCCGCTGCGCGAGGTGCCCTACCGGGGCCGCACGCTCGCGGAGTTCGACCTCGACGCCGCGCTGGCGCGCAAGCCCGCCGTGCTGCTGGTCGACGAACTGGCCCACACGAACGCGCCCGGCTCGCGCCACGCCAAGCGCTGGCAGGACGTGCAGGAGCTGCTGGCCGCCGGCATCGAGGTGTGGTCGGCGCTCAACGTGCAGCACCTGGAAAGCCTCAACGGCACCGTCGGCGCCATCACCGGCGTGCGCGTGCACGAGACCGTGCCCGACACCGTGCTCGACGAGGCCGACGAGGTGGTGCTGGTCGACGTCACGCCCGACGAGCTCACGGCGCGGCTCGCGGCCGGCAAGGTCTACCTGCCGCAGCAGGCCGAGCGCGCCGCGCAGAACTTCTTCCGCAAGGGCAACCTGATCGCGCTGCGCGAGATCGCCCTGCGCCGCACCGCCGAGCATGTAGAGGACGACGTGCGCGGCTGGCGCGTCGAGCAGTCGGGCCCCGGCGGCAACGGGCAGGGCGGCGCGGCGCTGCAGGCCTGGAACACCTCGGGTGCGATCCTCGCCTGCGTCGGCCCGCACGAGGGCGCGGCGCAGACCGTGCGCACCGCCGCGCGGCTCGCGGGCCAGCTCAACGTGCGCTGGCATGCCGCGTACGTCGAGACGCCACGGCTGCAGCGCCTCGATGCCGCGCAGCGCGACCGCATCCTCGCCGTGCTCAAGCTGGCCGAAGAACTGGGCGCGGCCACGGCCGTGCTCACCGGTGCGGATGTGGCGGAGCAACTGTCCGAGCAGGCGCGGCGCCTGAACTGCGCGACGCTGGTCATCGGGCGCGCGGAGCCCGTGCGCGATTGGCGGCGCTGGTGGGGCGCGTCGGCCGTGCCGCTGGCCCGCGCGCTGGCGCAGCGGGCACCGGCGCTCGACATCCTCGAAGTGGGCCGCGCCGACAGCGCGCGCCGCCTGTCGCAAGCGACGCTGGTCGCCACGCAGGCCGACGACGACGATGAGCGCGCGCAGTCGCGCTGGCCCGGCTACGCCTGGGCCGCGGCCACCAGCATCGCGCTCACGCTGCTGTGCACGCCGCTCACGGGCGTGCTGGAGCTGTCCAACATCGTCATGCTGTTCCTGCTCGGCGTGGTGGGTGTGGCGATGCGCTTCGGGCGCGGGCCTTCGGCGCTGGCGGCGATGCTCAACGTGGCGGCCTTCGACTACTTCTTCGTCGCGCCACGCCTGTCCTTCGCGGTCAGCGACGTGCAGTACCTGCTGACCTTCGCCGTGATGCTCGGCGTGGGCCTGCTGGTGGGCCAGCTCACGGCCGGGCTGCGCTTCGCGGCCGGCGTGTCGACCAGCCGCGAGCGCCGCGCGCGTTCGCTGTTCGAGCTCACGCGCGAACTCTCGGCCGCGCTCGAAAGCACCCAGGTCGTCGCGCTCGGCGCCGCCGCCGTGCAGGCCCATTTCGGCGGCCATGCGCGCGTGCTGGTCACCGACGCAGCCGACCAGCTCGTGCCCCCCGCCGACCCGCCGCCCGGTTTCGACGCGCAGGTGGCCGACTGGGCCTTCCGCCACGGCCAGCCCGCCGGCCTGGCCACCGCCACGCTCGCCGCGCAGCCCTGGCACTACGTGCCGCTGCGCGCACCCATGCGCGTGCGCGGCGTGCTCGCGCTGTGCCCGGCCCGCCCGCGCTGGCTGCTCATTCCCGAGCAGGCGCAGCAGCTGGACACGCTGGCGCGACAGATCGCCATCGCGCTGGAGCGCGTGCACTACGTCGAAGTCGCGCAGCGCGCCGTGGTCGAGATGGAATCGGAGCGCCTGCGCAACGCGCTGCTCGGCGCCATTTCGCACGACGTGCGCACGCCGCTCACCGCGCTCATCGCGCTGGCCGAGTCGCTGCAGACCCTGCCGCCCGAAGAACACGGCGAGGCCGCGCGCGCCATCGTCGCGCAGGCCCATGCGCTGCATGCGCTGGTCAGCAACCTGCTCGACATGGCGCGCCTCGAAAGCGGCGTGGCCGGCGGCGCGGTCAACCTGCGGCGCGACTGGCAGTCGGTCGAAGAGGTGGTGGGCGCCGCCATTCGCGCCGCCCGCCCCGCGCTGCGCGGCATGACCGTGCAGACCGCGTGGGACCCTGAGCTGCCGCTGGTCGAGTTCGACGCCGTGCTCATCGAGCGCGTGCTCGTCAACCTGCTGGAGAACGCCGCCAAGTACGGCGCCGCGCCCATCGAGGTCGGCGCGCGCGCCGAGCCTGCCGCGCTGGTGCTCACCGTGCGCGACCACGGCCCCGGCCTCCCCGCAGCGCTGCACGGCCGTGAGCAGACCCTGTTCGACAAGTTCACGCGCGGCGAGGCCGAATCCGCCACGCCCGGCGTCGGCCTCGGCCTGGCCATCTGCCGCGCCGTGGTGAGCGCGCACGGCGGCGAGATCAGCGCGGCGAATGCGCGCGACGGCGGTGCAGAATTCACCGTCACCTTGCCGCGCCGCGAGCCACCCGAACCCGCTGAAGCCCAGCTCTGAAACCAGTCATGCCATCCCCCACCGCCATCGTGATCGAAGACGAGCCGCAGATCCGCCGCTTCGTGCGCGGCGCGCTCGAGGCCGAAGGCTGGCAGGTGCACGAGGCCGGCACGCTGCGCGACGGCCTGGCCGCCGCCGGCACGCGGCAACCCGACCTGCTGGTGCTTGATTTGGGCCTGCCCGACGGCGACGGCGTGTCGCTGATCCGCGATGTGCGCGGCTGGTCGCAGGTGCCGATCATCGTGCTCTCGGCCCGCACCGACGAAGCCGACAAGATCGCCGCGCTCGACGCCGGCGCCGACGACTACCTCACCAAGCCCTTCGGCACCGGCGAACTGCTCGCCCGCGTGCGCGCCAACCTGCGCCGACCGCGCGCCGCCGGTGGCAACGGCGACGAACCGGCCGCCGAGGCCGTGTTCCGCTTCGGCGAGATCGAACTGGACCGCGCCGCACGCATCGTGCGCCGCGCCGGCGCCGAGGTGCACCTCACGCCGACCGAGTACCGGCTGCTGTCGGTGCTGGTGGCCAACGCCGGCCGGGTGCTGACACAGCGGCAGCTGTTGCGCGAGGTGTGGGGCCCGTCGCACACGGACCAGAGCCACTACCTGCGCATCTACATGGGGCATCTGCGGCAGAAGCTGGAGGCCGATCCGGCGCAGCCGAAGCATCTGTTGACGGAGACGGCGGTGGGGTACCGGCTGGTCGTCTAGTCAGCGTTTCAAGCCGAGCAGTTCGCGCGCCACGACCCAGCGGTGCACTTCGCTCGGACCTTCGTAGATCCGCATCAGGCGCGCCTCGTTGGCCATCTGATGCAGTGGCATTTCCTTGGTCATGCCCATGGCGCCGAACATCTGCATCGCGTGGTCGATCACTTTCCCCGCCATCTCGGTGGCGAACACCTTGACCATGGAGACCTGGCTGCGCGCCTCGTCGCCACGATCGATGCGCGCGGCTGCTTCGTAGGTCATGAGTCGACAGGCGTGAATGCGCGTGGCCGCGTCGGCAATCCACCATTGCACCGTCTGGCGTTCGGCGAGCGAGGCGCCGAAGGTGCTGCGCTGCGGTGCGTACTCGCACATCATGTCGAGCGCGCGCTGGGCGCGGCCGACGCACCATGCGGCCATCTGCAGGCGCCGGCTCGACAGGCGCGCCTGCATCGGCGCGAACCCCTGGCCTTCCTGGCCGAGCAGGCGTGCATGCGGTACGCGACAGTCTTCGAGCAGCACCTCGTAGGTCGAGACGCCGCCGATCATGGGGATGCGACGCTCGACGCGAAAGCCCGGGGTGTTGCGGTCGACGATGAACGCCGAGATGGCTGGGCGCCCCACCTTGGTCTTGTCCGTGACGGCCATGACGATGGTCCAGTCCGCGCGCGCGGCGCGACTGATCCAGATCTTGCGGCCATTGAGAACCCAGTCGTCGCCGTCGCGCACGGCGCGCGTCGACATGGCCGAAGGGTCGGCGCCCGCGCCGGGCTCCGAAATGGCGATGGCCGAAACCGTCTCTCCGCGTGCGTAAGGGGCCAGGTAGGCGGCGCGCTGCGCGTCGTTGGCGGCGGTCAGCAGCATCCGCAGGTTGGGCGAGTCGGGGGGCAGCTCGTAGGGCGTGATGGTCTTGCCGAATTCCTCGTTCACCCCGACCATCGCCACCACCGGCAGGTCGAGGCCCTCCATTTCGGCGGGCGCATCGAGGCCCCACAGGCCACGAGCCTTCGACACGGTGTCCAGCCGCGCGTGCTCATCGGCCGAGAGCTCCCAGGGTTCGCCAGCGGCCTCCCGTTGCAGCAGGGCCGGTTCCAGCGGCAGCAGGTCTTCGCGCACGAAGCTGGCGACGAGCTCCTTGAGCGTCTGGTGTTCGGGGTCGAGTTCGAAATTCATTCAGGTACTCCGTCGTTGTCTGTGCAAAGCTGATCGAGTGGTCGCTCAGCGACCGGTGAAGCGCGGCGTGCGGCGCTCGGCCATGGCCTTGACGCCTTCACGGAAGTCATCGCTCAGGAATTGCACCTGTTGCTCGGCCAGCTCCCGTTGGTTGATTGCGCGCACGTCCTGCGCGCAGCCGGCGCGCAAGGTGGCGCGCGTGCTCTGGACCGCGAGCGGCGCCGACTCGGCGATCTCCTGGGCGAGCGCCTGCGCGCGGGCCAGCACCTCGTCGGCCGTCACCAGTTCGTCGACCAGGCCGATGGCCAGCGCTTCGCTGCCGTCGATGCGGCGGCCTGTGTAGAACAGCATCGAGGCCTGCTGCATGCCGATCAGGCGAGGTAATGTGTGGCTCAGACCGAAGCCGGGGTGAAAGCCCAGCCGGTTGAAGTTGACGCTGAACCGCGCTTCGGGGCAGGTCACGCGAAAGTCAGCCACCAGCGCAAGCCCGACGCCCGCGCCCACCGCCGCGCCTTGCACCGCCGCGACCAACGGCTTTCGAGCGTCGAAGAGCCGCATGGCATGGGTGTAGAAGTCGGCGGGGTCGACGGCCTGGCCGCCCGAGGGAACGCCCGAGAAGTCGGCGCCGGCACAGAACGACTTGCCTTCGGCCGCGAGCACGATGGCGCGGCAGCCCGCATCGTCGTCGAGTGCGGCCAGGCGGTCGGCCAGGTCGCGCATTGTGCCGGCATCGACAAAGTTGTGCGGGCCGCGCTGCAGGGTCAGCGTGACGACATGGGCCTCGCGGCTTTGGGAAATGGAGGGCGAATCGGTCATTGGAGTTCGATCCTTGCGGCCGCCGCGATGCGCTTCCAGACGGCGATCTGTTCGCGCTGGAAGTCGCGCAGCTCGTCCTGGCCGCCTTTCATCGTGATCACGTTCTGCTTGGCGTAGAACTCTCGCGTCTCGGGCATGGCGAGGATCTTCACGAACATGTCCGACAGCTTGTCGACCACCGGCTTCGGCGTGTTGGCCGCCACGGCGACGCCCGTCCACGTGTCGGCGCTGAAGCCGCCGATGCCCTGTTCCTGCGCGGTGGGCACATCGGGCAGGCCGGCAAGGCGCTGGTCGGCCGCAATGGCGAGTGCGCGGATCTTGCCGCCGCGCAGCAACTCCATGGTGGCGGTGATGTCGGAAAAGCCCAGATCGGTCTGCCCGGAGAGGGTGGCGTTGACTGCATCGGGCGCGCCCTTGTAGGGCACGTTGAGCAGCTGGATGCCGGCCTTGTCGGCGAACAGTTCGCCCATGAGCTGGTAGGCGGCCGACCCCGATGCATAGGTGCGCTGCCCGGGCTTGGCGCGCGCCGCATCGATCAGGTCCTTGAGTGTCTTGTAGGGCGAGTTGGCCGGCACGATGAGCACGATGGGCGAGCGCATGAGCGTCGAGACCGGGGCCAGGTCCTTCACCGGGTCGTACGGCAGTTGCTTGAACAGCGCCACGTTGGTGGCCAGCGTCGAGTTGCTGCCCATCAGCAGGGTGTAGCCGTCGGCAGGCGCGGAGGTCACGGCCTTCACGGCGATGAAACCGTTGGCGCCCGCGCGGTTCTCGACGATCACCGGCTGTCCTGCCAGCTCGCCCAGCTTTCGCGCGAAGAAGCGTGCGCCGACGTCGGTGCCGGAGCCGGGCGGAAAAGGCACGACGAAATGGATCGGCTTGGACGGATAGGTCGCGGCGGCCTGTTGTGGCTGGGCCTGTGCGAACGGTGCCGCGGCGGATGCCAGCGCGGCCGTGAACGCCGCGGCGCGCAGCATCTTCGACAAAGGGTTCATGAACGTGTCTCCTGTGGTGGAGGCCGGATTCTATGAAGTTACTTGTTGATCGACAAGCAAGTTGATAAGATGACCCTCACCACATCAGCAGAGAACCTTCATGGAAAAACGGCCCCCCACGGCACCAGCGGCGAGCGGACCGCTCAAGGGCGTTCGCGTGCTCGACCTGACCTCGGTCGTGCTCGGACCCGTTGCCACGCAGATCCTGGGCGACTATGGCGCCGACGTCATCAAGGTCGAGCCGATCGAAGGCGATCTGATGCGCGCCAACGGTGTGTCGCGCCACGCCGGCATGAGTTCGATCTTCCTGGCCATCAATCGCAACAAGCGCTCCCTGGCGGTCGACCTCAAGAGCGCCGAAGGCCGGAAGATCCTGCTCGAACTCGCGGCGGACGCCGATGTCTTCGTGCACAACATGCGCGTTCCCGCCATCGAACGCCTGGGCCTGGGCTACGACGCGCTGCGTGCGGTACGTCCCGACATCGTCTACTGCGCGGCCACCGGCTTCGGCCAGGACGGACCGGACCATGCCAAGCCGGCGTTCGACGACATCATTCAGGCCGCCAGCGGTGTCGCGGGGCTGATGTGGCAGTCCACGGGAACGGCCGACTACGTGCCCACGCTGATGGCCGACAAAACCACCGGCATCGTGGTCGTCAATGCGGTGCTCGCGGCACTGTTCCATCGCGAGCGCACCGGAAACGGCCAGTACGTCGAAGTGCCCATGCTCGAGACGATGGTCGAGTTCACCATGGTGGAGCACATGGGCGGGCTCGCCTTCGATCCGCCGACCGCACCCGCGGGCTATGGGCGCGTGGTGAGCGGCGGGCGCAAGCCGGCACCGACGTCGGACGGCTACATCGCCATGCTGCCGTACAGCCCGCAGCAGTGGCTCGCGCTGTTCCGCCGCGTGGGACGGGAAGACCTGGCGGGTGCATACGATCTGTCGGACCGGCACAAGCTCAACGCGAGCGTTCGCGAGCTCTATCGCGAGCTCCACAGCCTGACACCGACGCGCAGCACCGCCGAGTGGGTCGCGATCTGCGAAGAACTCGACATTCCCGCCACGCAGATCTGGCGCATCGACGACCTGCCCGAGCACCCGCACCTGAAAGCGGTCGGCATGTTCCAGCCGATGGACCATCCCTCGGAAGGCGCCCTGCGGACCACGCGGCCGGCCACGCTGTTTGGCGCGACGCCGGCGCAGATCCGCAGCGGTGCGCCACTGCTCGGGCAGCACTCGAACGAGATCCTCGGGGAGCTGGGCTATGCCGGCGACCGGATCGACCGGTTGCTCAGCGCCGGCGTGGTGAAGGATGCCGCATCGCGTCGTTAGACTTCGGGCCCATGAGGACCGCCGCCAAATCGCCGAACACCACGCTCCCTCGCCGAACGCAGATGGAGCGCCGCGCAGCCGCTGAGGCACGCCTGCTCGAAGCGGCCCGCGAGATCGTGTCGCGCAAGGGGTGGGTCGGGATGACGCTCGCCGAAGTGGGTGAGGCGGCCGGCTACAGCCGGGGCCTGGCGGCGCATCATTTCGGAAGCAAGCCTGCGCTGCTGCGTGCGCTGGCTGCCTACATCAACCAGAACTTCATGCACGAGCTCGAGCGCAGCCCTCCGGCCGACGAGGGCATGGCATCGTTGCTTTCCTTCGTGGACGTGTACCTGGGGCGCGCCGATGGCGGATGGACCAACACCCGCGCCTTGCTGGTGCTGATGGCCGAGGCCACCACCGACGATTCCGAAACCGGCGAAAGCCTGGGGCGCTACAACCAGAGCGTGATCGACTTCCTGGCGTTGCACTTCCGGGCCGCCATCGCGGCAGGCGAAATGCGAAAGGGCGTCGATCCCGCCACGGCTGCCGTCATCGTGCTGGGGGCGCTGCGTGGCGTGATGCTGCAGGCGCTGTTGAAAGAATCGACGGTCGATTTGCGCGCGGTGCAAAAAGAGCTGTCGACGATGATTGTTCAAAGCTTCGCGCAAGACCCCGACGCATGGCAGGGGCCCCGCAGCCGCAATTCGCGGCCGAGGTGAGGCGCCACGCCGGCTGAATCGAGTCGAACGCCGGGTTGCGGGCCGGGCCGATGGTCTTGCGCCCAGGCAGGTGTCAGCCCGCCAGCCCCTTGTTCGGATTCAGCAGGAATTTCTCCCCCGTCGCCTGCTTCCCATACACCCCGATCGCATCCAGCTGCAGCGCCTCGACCAGCGACACCTCCCGCGTGTAGTGGCTGGCAAACGTCGTCTTCAGTTCCGCGATCACGCGCGAACGCAGCCGCTGCGTGCCTTCATCGCCCAGCTTCTGCAGGAACGGAAACAGCAGCCAGCCGCCCATGCCCCAGGCCATGCCGAAGTTGCGCACGAACTCGGTCGGGCTGCGGTCCAGGCCACCGTAGATGTAGACCTGCTTGTGCGTGGTCGAGCCGTAGCGGCTGTATTCCTTGGCCGTGCGGTTCAGTGCCGCCTCCATGCAGCCGAGGATCTGGCCGGCCAGCTTGCCGCCGCCCGTGGCGTCGAAGGCCAGTGTGGCGCCGGTGGCGACCAGCGCGTCGGTCAGCTGCTCGAGGAAGTCCGGCGAGCTGGCATTGCACACGTACTTCGCGCCGATGCCGCGCAGCAGCGCTTCCTGCTCGGGCTTGCGCACGATGTTGACGAGGTCGATGCCGTCCTTCTGGCAGATCTTGTTGAGCATCTGGCCCAGGTTGGACGCGGCCGCCGTGTGCACCAGCGCCTTGTGGCCTTCGCGCTTCATGGTCTCGACCATGCCCAGCGAGGTCAGCGGGTTCACGAAGCACGACGCGCCCTCGGCCGGCGTGGTGCCCGCCGGCAGCTCGAGGCACATCGCCACGGGCACCGCGCGGGACTGCGAGTACATCGCACCGCCGATGGCCGCCACGGTCTTGCCCAGCAGCGCCTGCGCGGCCGGCGACGAGCCTGCCTTGACCACCACGCCCGCACCTTCGTTGCCCACCGGCATCGACTGGCCGAGCCGCGCCGCCATCGAGGCGCGCGCGCGTTCAGGCACCGTGGCGGTGACGACGGGGCGATCGGCGGTGCCGGAGGCCACGGCGGTGCTCATGTCGGCGGCGCCGAAGAGCAGGCCCAGGTCCGACGGGTTCATCGGCGAGGCCTCGACGCGGATCACCACCTCGTGGGCCTGCGGTTCGGGGATCGGGTCGTCGTGCAGGGAGAGTTCGAGTTCGCCGTTGGAACGGACGAGGGAGCGCAGTTGGAGTGCCATGGGAAAGCCCCTGTGAAAGGTCGTTCGGAGATGGCCATCGGCCACGGGGCGGCCAGTATAGGAGCGGGTGCGCGCGCCTGCTGGCGCCTTCAAGACACCATGGGGATCACCGGGGCATGGGCCAGCGCATGGCGCATCCGCAGCGGATCGAGCCGCTCGATGTAGCGCGGGATGTTGCGCCACAGCGTGTGGTACCCATAGCCGCCGCGCAGCATCTCCTGACGCGCGCTGTCCTTGTCCCAGTCCTGCACGGCCATGCGGTAGACGGCCGCCACCACGCCCGTGCGGTCGGCGCCGTGCATGCAGTGGATGAGCACCGGCCCTTGCTTTTCGGCCTCGCGCATCGCGACCAGCGCGCGCAGCACCTTGGCGTCGTCGATCGACCAGGTGTTGATCGGCACGCGCACCAGCCGGATGCCGCTGCCGGCAAACACCTTCCGGTCGTCGTTGAAGGAGCGCAGGCTCACGACGGTGCGGATGCCCAGCGACTGCAGCGCCGCCACGTTGGCGCGCCGCGGCTGCGCGCTGCGGTACAGCGTGGGCGTGATGCGGTGCAGGTTCTCGACCTGCAGGGCGTCGAGCGGATCGGCCCAGTGGCCGGGGCGCAGGTCGGCGGTGTCTTGCTTCATCGTGCGCGGCGCGGCCAGTGGCGACGCACCAGGATCAGCAGCGCCACCGCGAGCCCGCCCCAGTAGTCGACCGGCGCGCCCCACAGCCAGTGCTTGTGCCAGAAGGCCTTCACGGGATTGAAGTTCTCGAAGCCGAAGGCCGGGTTGATGAGAAACCACAGGAAGTCTTCGCAGACCCAGAACACGATCAGCCCCGCGAGCGCCAGCCCCCAGTCGCGCAGCGCCCAGCGTCCCTGAAAGGCCAGCGGCGAGAAGAACACCAGCATCATGAAGGTGAACACCCAGGCGTGGTACCCCGTCATCGCGCGGCCGCCCCAGAACAGGTCGAGCCAGATGTTGTTCTCGATGCGCCAGGTGGGCAGCGAGGTCGCCCAGCCGGCGCCGCCTTCGATCTGGATCTCGGCGTTGGCGAAGAAGAACGCCATCGTCACGACCCACGCGAGGTAGACCAGCGTGCGGCCGATGCCGGGCCGCGGCTCCACGGCTGCGCCGCTCATGCGCCCAGGCCCAGCACGCGCTGCAGCACCGCGCGCGCGGCCCGCGGCTTGCCCAGCGCGCGGCTGCGCGCGGCCATGGCCGCGAGCTTGGCGGGGTCGGCCATGAGGCGCGCCACCTTGTAGTCCAGGCCGATGGCGTCGTAGGCCAGCCAGGCGGCGCTTTCTTCCATGAGGAAGCCGGCGTTGTGTTCTTCCTGCCCCGGAATCGGCGAGATCAGCAGCATCGGCTTGCCCAGCGCCAGGCACTCGGACACCGTGAGGCCGCCGGGCTTGGTCACGACCAGGTCGGCCGCGGCCATCATCTTGTGCATCTCGTTCGTGAAGCCGACGGCCACCACGCGGCCCGGATGGCGCTGCGACAGCGCCTCCAGCCGTGCATGGGCCTCGGCGTTACGGCCGGCCACCGCGATGACCTGGAAGGGCGTGTCGCCGCCCAGCGCCAGCACGCGCTCCACCATGCTCGGCAGGTCGCCCACGCCGGCACCGCCCGACGCCATCAGCAGCACCGGGCGCGCAGGGTCCAGGCCCAGCGCACTCGCGCAGGCCGCGTGCGCGAGCTCGGGCGCATCGGGCTCGGAAAAAGCCGGCATCACTGGAATGCCCGTGACATGCACGCGCTCGGGCGGAATGCCGCGCGCGCGCAGCCGGAAGGCGACTTCTTCCGTGGCCGCGAGGTAGCCCGTCATGCCTGGCACCAGCCACATGTTGTGCAGGTCGTAGTCGGTGATCTGCAGCCACACGGGGCATTCGATGCGGCCCCGGTTGCGCTCGCGCATCAGCAGCTCGGCCGGCAGGAAGTGGGTGCAGATCACGGCGTCGGGCTTGGCGCGGCGGATCTCGCGCACCAGCGCCCCGGTGCTCAGGCGCTCGATGCCGCGGCGCAGCCGCTGCGAGGGCGCGTGGTGCGGCGTGACGTCGGTGCGCTGGTGCAGGTACGACCACAGCTCGGGCGCGCGGTTCACCAGCTGCAGGTACCAGTCGGTGTACACCTTGCGAAAGCCCGCCGGCACATGGGCCATGGCGTCGACATGCACTGCGGTGTGCGGTGCGAACGACCGGGCAAGGGTGGCTTCGAGCGCCTGGGCGGCGCGCACATGGCCGTTGCCGGCGCTCACACTGAGGATCAGGAGGTGGGTCATGCAGTAGGGGTGCCGGCGGCGTGCCGATTGGCGCGCATTATCGCCACGCATTGCGACACATCGGCCCCGGGCATGGCGCGGCGCCCGCCATCGGCGAAAATGTCACGGGACGCCCCGTCCCGCGGGCTGTGCATCGCCACCCGCCAGCCGCAACCATTGCTCCCATGACCGACACCGCTCCCGCCCCGATCCGCCTCAACAAACGCATGGCCGAACTCGGCCTGTGCTCGCGCCGCGAGGCGGACGACTGGATCGCGCAGGGCTGGGTGCGGGTCAACGGCAAGCCCGCCGAGATGGGCGTGAAGGTCACGCCCAACGACCGCATCGAGGTCGACAAGGCCGCCAAGGGGCAGCAGGCGAACCAGGTCACGATCCTCATCAACAAGCCCATCGGCTACGTGAGCGGGCAGGCCGAGGACGGCCACGAGCCGGCGGTCACGCTGTTCACGCCGCAGAACCGCTGGTCGGAAGACAACGCGCGCTTCTTCTTCGGCCCGCAGCAGCTGCGCGGCCTGGCGCCGTGCGGGCGGCTGGACATCGACTCCACCGGCCTGCTCGTGATGACGCAGGACGGCCGCATCGCGCGCCAGCTCATCGGCGAAGACTCGACGATGGACAAGGAATACCTGGTGCGCGTGGCCTACCACGGCCTGGACCAGCCCGCGCCCACCGGCCAGCTGGTGCGCCTGGACGACGACGACCCGGTCACCACCAACGTGCAGGCGGTGTTTCCGCCCGCCATGCTGGCCCGGCTGCGGCACGGCCTGAGCCTGGACGGCCAGGCGCTCAAGCCGGCGCGCGTCGAGTGGCAGAACCCCGAGCAGCTGCGCTTCGTGCTCACCGAAGGCAAGAAGCGCCAGATCCGCCGCATGTGCGAGCTGGTCGGCCTGAAGGTGGTGGGCCTGAAGCGCGTGCGCATCGGCAAGGTGATGCTCGGCAACCTGCCGGTGGGGCAGTGGCGCTACCTGGCGCCGCACGAGAAATTCTGACGACCTGCCCATGGCCGTGGTGCTGAGCCGGCGTGCGCTGAACCGGGCCACGCTGGCCCGGCAGATGCTGCTGGCGCGGCGCAAGGCGAGCGTCGTGCAGGCCATCGAGAAGCTGGCGGGCCTCCAGGCGCAGGCGCCCAACCCGCCCTACGTCGGCCTGTGGAGCCGGCTCGAAGGCTTTCATCGCGCGCAGCTGACCGACGCGCTGAAAAGCCGCCGCATCGTGCGCATGTCGACGCTGCGCGCCACCCTGCACCTGATGACCGCTGCGGACGCGTGGGCCTGGCGGCCGCTGCTCGAACCCGTGCACCAGCGCGGCCTGTCGGGCCTGCATGCGCGGGCCCTCGAAGGCGTCGACCGCGCGGCTGTCGTGACGGCGGGCCGTGCGCTGCTGGATGACGGGCCGCTCACCGGCACCGCCCTCGGCCAGGCTTTGGCCGCGCGCTGGAAAGACCACGCGCCGGTCTCGCTCGCCGCGCTCATCCGCAACAACGTGCCGCTGGTCCACCTGCCGCCCGCGGGCAGCTGGAACTCGCACCAGAACGCGCTGCTGCAGCCGCTCGGTGACTGGCTGGGCGACGCCACCGCCGAGATCGCCACCGCCACGCAGGACGACCTGCTCCTGCGCTACCTCGCCGCCTTCGGCCCCGCGACACTGGCCGATGCCGGCGCGTGGTCGGGCCTCACGGGCTGGAAGGCCGTGGCCGAACGGCTGAGGCCGCAGCTGCGCGTGTTCACCGGCGACGAGGGCCAGGAGCTTTTCGACCTGCCGCGCGCGCCGCGCCCCGACCCCGACACGCCCGCGCCGCCGCGCCTGGTCGCCGAATGGGACAACCTGCTGCTCTCGCACGCCGACCGCCGCCGCGTGCTCGACGAGGCGCACCGCGCCCGCGTCTTCACCATCAACGGCATCGTGCGCGGCACGGTGCTGCTCGACGGCTTCGTGGCGGGCACATGGAAGATCGAGCGCGCGACGCGCACAGCAACCGTGGTGCTGGAACCCTTCACGCGCTGGTCGGCGGCCGACCGGCGTGGCGTGGAAGAAGAGGCGCTGCGCCTGCTGGCCTTTGCCACGGACTACGACGCCGAGCGGCACGCCGTCCGCGTCCTGCGGCCCTAAGCCCCGCCTAAGTCTTCGCGTCTACGCTGCGCCGAGGCGCAGGGCCCCAGACGATCATTCCGGTCGCGTGCTACCTTGCGCGCAAAGGAGTCGCCGCGATGCGCGTGCTGCTGGTGGAAGACGACGAAATGATCGGGCGCAGCCTGAAGCAGGCGCTCGAGGGCGCGGGCTGGTCGGCCGACTGGGTGCGCGACGGCGAGCTGGCGCACAGCGCGCTCGGCGACGGCGGCTACACCTGCGTGCTGCTCGACCTGGGCCTGCCCCGCCAGGACGGCACCGAGGTGCTGCGCCGCGCGCGCGAACGCGGCGACGCCACGCCCGTGCTGGTGCTCACCGCGCGCGACGGGCTGGACGACCGCATCCACAGCCTGGACCTGGGCGCCGACGACTACCTGCTCAAGCCCTTCGAGTTCCGCGAGCTGCTCGCGCGCATGCGCGCCGTGGTGCGCCGCCGCGACGGCGCCGCGCATTCGCTGATCGGCACCGCCGCGCTGCAGCTGGACCTCACGACGCGCGAGGTGGCGGTGAACGGCGTGCGCGAGGCGCTCACCGCGCGCGAGTTCGCATTGCTGCATGCGTTGCTGGAGCGGCCCGGCGCCATCCTCTCGCGCGAGCAGCTCGAAAACCGCATCTACGGCTGGGGCGACGAAGTGACCAGCAACGCCATCGACGTGCTGATCCACGGCATGCGCCGCAAGCTCGGCGCCGACGCGATCCGCAACGTGCGCGGTCTGGGCTGGCGAGTGGCTGCATGACCGATGCGGCCCGCCGCTGGTGGCGACCGCGTTCGCTGCGCACCCAGCTGCTGCTGTGGCTGGTCACGCTGCATGTGGTGGCGGCGGTGCTTACGGCATGGTTCTCTTTCCTGGCCTACGGCAACCTCGTGCACAACGCACTCGACGACCAGATGCGGCTGGTGGCCGAGTCGTACGCGGGCAACGACCCGCCCAAGACCCCGCGCGCGATGGACGGCGAGGCGGCCTTCTCGCGCGGCGCCTTCGTGGTGCAGATCTGGAGCGCCGACGGCGCCACCTTGCGCGCGAGCTCGTGGCCCGCGCTGTCGGTGCCGCTGCAACCGGGCAGCGGCTTCAGCGACGTGCACGCCGAAGGGCCCGCGCATTCGCGCTGGCGCGTGTTCACGGCCGAGCCCGCGCCGCATGCCGACGCGCCGCGCGTGCAGGTGCTGCAGAACGAGGACTACCGCCATCGCCGCGCGCTGCGCCGGGCCCTGCTCGAGGGCCTGCCGATCGCGCTGCTGCTGCCGGCGGCGCTGCTGGTGCTGTGGCTCATCGTGTCGGCTGCCTCGCGCTCGCTGCGCGGCGTGGCGCGCGACGTGGCCTCGCAGGACGAGCGCCGCCCCACCGAGCTGTCGCTGGCGCGCGTGCCCGACGAGATCACGCCGCTGGTGGGCGCCTTCAACCACCTGCTGTCGCGCGTGCGCAGCGCCTTCGCCACGCAGCGGCGCTTCGTGCAGGACGCGGCGCACGAGCTGCGCACGCCGATGGCCGCCATCGGCCTGCAGATCGAGAACCTGCGCGCGCACGTGCCGGCCGGCGAGGCCACCGAGCGCTTCATCCAGCTCGAGGCCGGCGTGACGCGCGCGCAGCATCTCATCGAGCAGCTGCTGCAGCTGTCGCGGCAGGACGCACCGCCCTCGGATGCGCCGGGTGAGCGGGTCGACATCGAGGCGCTGCTGCGCGAAAGCCTGGGCCAGCGCATGGTGTTGGCCGATGCGCGGCGCATCGACGTGGGCTTCGAGGGCCTGACCGGTGCGGTGGTGACTGCGCCCGCGTCCGAACTGCGCAGCGTGTTCGACAACCTCATCGACAACGCGCTGCGCTACGCGCCCGAAGGCGGGGTGGTCGATGTGCGGCTGCACCGCGTCGATGGGCAGGCGGTGGTCGACGTGCTCGACAACGGGCCGGGCATTCCGCCGGCCGAACTGGAGCGCGTGTTCGACCGCTTCTTTCGCGTGCCGGGCGCGGCGGCGGGCGGCAGCGGGCTGGGCCTGGCGATCGCGCGCACGGCGGCCGAGCGGCATGGCCTGCGCATCGAGCTGCGCAACAGGGACGACGGGCCGGGGCTGAGGGCGCGGGTGGTGCTGCCGACGTAGTCATCGCGTGGTGCTCACTCCCGGCTCATTCTTCGCTCACGCTGGCCTCAGTCAGGCTGCCTAGAGTGGCTGCAGGTCCTGCTGCGCGCGGTCCGCGCGACGGCACCGGACCGGAGACAACCTGCCCTCAGGAGAACACACCATGCGCACTTCGTTCAAGCTTCTCGCCGTTGCTTCCTTCGCCGCGTTCGCGGCCCTGGGCACGGTCAACGCCTCCGCCGAAACCACCGACGGTTCGGACTTCCACCCGCTGCAGTTGAATTCGCCGGAGAACCCGGAGGTGCAGGCCGGCGCGATGGCGGCGGCACGTCCGAGCGGCACGGAGCCCATCGGGCAGTCGACGTCGGCGCCGGCGATCAACGGGATGACCCCGGTGTCCGACATCCAGGCCGGCGCCTATGCGGCATCGCACCCGACGGGCACCGAGCCCATCGGGCAATCGACTTCACTGCCGATGGTGAAGTCGGGCAGCGGAAGCTGAGCTAGCCTCCGCTGCGGAAAGCTCAGTCGTCGTTGCTGCTGAGCAGTGCGCGGTAGATCACCGCGCCGATGATCGCGCCCACGATCGGGGCGACCCAGAACAGCCACAGTTCCGACACCGCATACGACGGGCCGAACAGCGCCGGGCCGGTGCTGCGCGCCGGGTTCACCGAGGTGTTGGTCACGGGGATCGACACCAGGTGGATCAGCGTCAGGCACAGGCCGATGGCCATGCCCGCGAAGCCTGCGGCCGCGCGCTTGGCGGTGGCACCCAGGATCACGATCAGGAACACGGCGGTCATCACCACTTCGCTGATGAGCGCGGCCGTCATGCCGTACTTGCCGGGCGAGTGCTCGCCGTAGCCGTTGGTGGCAAAGCCGCCGATGTCCGCGCCCGGCTTGCCGGTGGCGATCAGGTACAGCACGCCGGCTGCGGCGATGGCGCCCAGCACCTGCGACACGATGTAGCCCGGCAGCTGCCCGGCCTTGAAGCGGCCCGCGGCTGCGAGGCCGATCGACACGGCCGGGTTGAAGTGGCCGCCCGAGATCGGACCGAGCGCATAGGCGCCCGTGACCACGGTCAAACCGAAGGCCAGCGAGACGCCGAGCAGGCCGATGCCGACGCCCGGAAAGGCCGCGGCCAGAACTGCGCTTCCGCAGCCTCCGAGCGTGAGCCAGAAAGTACCAATGAATTCTGCAGACCACTTTTTGTAGGTACTGTGTTCCATAACGCTCCATCCTGAAGTTGAGAAAGCACGCACGGCGGGAGCCGAACGCGGGCCGCATTCTAGGAACGGGAATTGGAGGCGTCGAGCAAACCGGCGCGCTTAGCGGCAACTGTTCACGAATGCTGTGGATTTGTGCCCTGCAGCATTTGCAAATGGTCGGGCGAGGGCGGGGCCGCGTCACATCGCCGTCATGCCATCGTCACGACGACCTTGCCGAACGCGCCGCGTTCCAGGTGGTCGAGCGCGGCGGGCAGTGCGTCGAAGCCGTAGCGCGCGGCGATCACCGGCTTGAGCGCGTTCGCATCGACCGCGCGCACCAGCTCTTCGAGCGCACGCCGGTGGCCGACGCCGATACCCTGCACCGTCACGCGGCCGAGCACCATCGCGTAGAACGACGCGCTCAGCGTGTCGCCGCCGAGCATGCCGATGATCGACACGCGCCCGCCCTGCTTCACGGCCTGCAGCGAGCGGTCGAGGTCGGGGCCGCTGGAGAGCTCGAGCACCTGGTCGGCGCCGCGGCCGTGCGTGAGCCGGCGCACCTCGGCGGGCCAGTCGCTGTCGCGCGCCAGAACATGCGTGGCGCCGAGCGCGCGCGCCGCGGCCTGCTTGTCGGCGCTGCCCGTCACCACGATGGCCTGCGCGCCGTGCAGCCGCGCGAGCTGCAGGCCGAACAGCGCGACACCGCCGGTGCCGTGGACCAGCACCGTCTCGCCCGCGCGCAGGGCGCCGGTCTCCACCAGCGCGAACCACGCCGTGAGGCCGGCGCACGGCAGCGTGCTCGCTTCCTCGAGGCTCAGCGTGGCCGGCGCGGCCACGGCCCAGTTCGCATCGATGCACACATGCGAGGCCAGCATGCCCGGCCCGGGGCCGCCGAGCAGCGTGGTGTCGGCGTGCCAGTGGCTGTCGGTCCAGCCGCCCCAGAAGGTGTTGATCACACGGTCGCCCACGGCGAAGCGGCGCACGCCGGGGCCCACGGCCACCACGGTGCCCGCCATGTCCGAGCCGGGCGTGAAGGGCAGCTCGAGCGCCATGCCCATGCCGTCGTGCACCATGAGCAGGTCGCGGTAGTTGAGCGCCACTGCGCCCACGCGCACGAGGATCTGGCCCTCGCCCGGCGAGGGCATCGGCGCTTCGGCCTGTGCGAGGTGGGCGCGGCCCAGTCGGGGAAGCTGCCAGCGGCGCAGCACGTCGGGTTCTTGCATCGGAAAAGGCTCCATCGGAAAAGATCGGCCTCGATGCTATTGACGATGAAAACGATCCGGTGGTGGATAATTTTCCGAAGAATGGTGCTTGAAAGTATCCAATGAGCCAACGCCTTCAAGGCATCGAGGAGTTCGTCGCAGCGGTGGAGGCGGGCAGCTTCGCGCTCGCCGCGCAGCGCCTGCACGTCACCCGTTCGGCCGTCGCCAAGAGCATCGCGCGGCTCGAGGCGCGGCTGGACACGCGTCTTTTCTTGCGCACCACGCGCAGCCAGAGCCTCACCGAGGAAGGGCACGGCTACTACGAGCGCTGCCGCCGTGCGCTGGCCGAGCTGGAGGCGGCCGAGGCGCTGACCGACGCCGCGCGCCACACGGCCGCCGGCCTCGTGCGCCTGAGCATGCCGGCGATGCTGGGGCGGCTCAAGGTCGGGCCGCTGCTGCTGGCATTGGCGCGCCAGCATCCGCAGCTGTCGCTGGAGCTGGCCTTCAACGACCGGCGCGTCGACCTCGTGGAAGAGGGGCTCGACCTGGCCATCCGCAGCGGCGAACTCGACGACAGCGCGGGGCTCGTGGCGCGGCCGGTCGGCGTGCAGTGGATGTTGCTGTGCGCCGCGCCCGCGTACCTGGCCGAGCGTGGCCATCCGCGCGACCTGCACGCGCTGGTCGCGCCGCACGAGGCCGTGTACTACGCCCGCGACGGGCAGGTCTCGCCCTGGCGTTTTCGCGAAGGCGACGCGGAGGTGGAGGCCGCGCTGCCCTCGCGGCTGCGCTGCGACAGCGCCGAGGTGCTGCTGGAGGCCGCCATCGGCGGCATGGGCCTGGCGCGGTTGCCGGCCTGGCTGGCGGCCGACGCGCTCGCGGCCGGCACGCTGGTGCGCGTGTTCGACGAGCCCGAGCCTTTCGGTTTTCCGCTGCACGTGATCCGCACGCCGAGCCGCTACCTGCCGCTGAAGACGCGCGTGGTGATCGACTGGCTGGTGGCGCATCTGCCGCCGCTGCTGGCGGCGCGCTGACCTCAAGCACCCAAGCCGGCGCTATCCTGCGCTGTCATACAACGTCGAACAACGAGGAGACCTGCTCATGCCTTCATTCGCTCCCCGGCACACCGTGCGTGCCCTTGCCACCGCCTGCCTGGGCACGGCGCTCCTGCTCGGGGCGTCGCAGGCCGCCGCGCAGGGCACCGTCAACGCGCTGTGCAGCACCGACGCGGGCTGGTGCGAGGCGGCCGCCACGGCCTTCACGCGCGAGACTGGCATCAAGGTGCAGCAGGCCCACAAGGGCACCGGTGAAATCGGTGCGCAGCTGCGCGCCGAAGCCGCCAACCCCAAGACCGACCTCTGGTGGGGCGGCACCGGCGACCCCTTCCTGCAGGCCGCCGAGCAGGGCCTGCTCGAGCCCTACCGCCCGGCCTACATCAACGACCTGCACGACTGGTCGGTGCGCCAGTACGCCATGTCGCAGAACATGGTGGGCGGCTTCTACACGAGCGCGATGGGCTTCGGCTTCAACACCGACCTGCTGAAGAAAAAGAAGCTCGCCGAACCCAAGTGCTGGGCCGACCTCATCAAGCCCGAATACAAGGGCGAGATCGAAATCTCGCACCCCGCCACCAGCGGCACGGCCTACACCGTCATCGCGGGCCTGGTGCAGCAGATGGGCGAGGAGCCCGCGTTCGACTACCTGAAGAAGCTGCACAAGAACGTCACCAGCTACACGCGCAGCGGCCAGGCCCAGGCGCCCAACGTGGCCAAGGGCGAGGTGGCGATCGGCGTGAGCTTCATCTTCGGCTTCGAGCGCTGGCGGCACGACAAATTTCCGGTGAAGACCGCCGCGCCCTGCGAGGGCACGGGCTTCGAGATCGGCGGCATCGCGCTCGTGAAGGGCGCGCGCAACAAGGAGAACGCCAAGCGCTACTACGACTGGCTCATGAGCCCCGCGGGCCAGTCCATCGGCGCCAAGGCCGGCAGCCTGCAGTCGCCGGCCAACAAGACCTTCAAGCCCGATCCGCGCATTCCGTCGATGGAGAGCGTGAAGCTCATCAAGTACGACTTCGAGAAGTACGGCAAGGCGGCCGAGCGCAAGCGGCTCATCGACCGCTGGACGCGCGAAGTCGAATCCCAACCTCGCTGAAAGCGCGGCGCGTAGCCGACACCCGTGTGACAAAGTTCGCGCGGCCTTGCGCTCGTTGTTTTTTGGCGCGACAACCCCAGTTCATAAAGTTGGCAAGGCCGCCGCCCACCATGGGCGGCTCGCCTTAGAATTTTTTGGCTTCGATCCCTTTCTTTCCCATGGCTGATTCCTCCAATACCAAACTCCCGTTCCAGGCTGAAGTCGCGCAACTGCTGCACCTCGTCACGCATGCGCTGTACTCCAACAAGGAAATCTTCCTGCGCGAGCTGATCTCGAACGCGTCCGACGCGTGCGACAAGCTGCGCTTCGAGGCGCTCGACCACCCCGCGCTGTACGAAGACCAGCCCGACCTGGACGTGCGCCTGACCTTCGACAAGGCCGCGCGCACCCTCACCATCACCGACAAGGGCATCGGCCTGTCGCGCCAGGAAGCCATCGACAACCTGGGCACCATCGCCAAGAGTGGTACCAAAGACTTCATGAGCCGCCTGAGCGGTGACCAGAAGGCCGACGCGCAGCTCATCGGCCAGTTCGGCGTGGGCTTCTATTCGGGCTTCATCGTGGCCGACAAGATCACGGTCGAGTCGCGCCGCGCGGGCCTGCCCGCCGACCAGGGCGTGCGCTGGGTGAGCGGCGGCGCCGGCGACTTCGAGGTGGCCGACATCACGCGCGCCGCGCGCGGCACCAGCATCACGCTGCACCTGCGCGACGACGCCGACGAATACCTCAACGCCTGGAAGCTCAAGCAGATCGTCGGCAAGTACTCCGACCACATCTCCCTGCCCATCCTGATGGAAAAGGAAGAGTGGAAAGACGGCGAGAACGACCAGCCCGGCGACATGGTGAAGACCGGCGAGTGGGAAACGGTGAACAAGGCCAACGCCCTGTGGAGCCGCCCCAAGAAGGACATCACCGCCGAGCAGTACGAAGAGTTCTACAAGAGCATCAGCCACGACTTCGAGGCGCCGCTGGCCTGGAGCCACAACCGCGTCGAAGGCAGCACCGAGTACACGCAGCTGCTGTACATCCCGTCCAAGGCTCCGTTCGACCTGTGGAACCGCGACAAGAGCGCGGGCGTCAAGCTGTACGTCAAGCGCGTCTTCATCATGGACGACGCCGAGGCGCTGCTGCCCAACTACCTGCGCTTCGTGAAGGGCGTGATCGACTCGGCCGACCTGCCGCTGAACGTGAGCCGCGAGCTGCTGCAGGAAAGCCGCGACGTGAAGGCCATCCGCGAAGGCAGCACCAAGCGCGTGCTGTCGATGCTCGAAGACCTCGCGAAGAAGCAGAAGACCGCGCCCGACAGCAACGAAGGCAAGACCGATGTGGGTTCGGGCGAATCGGTGCCGGCCCCCGAGCCGACCGAAGGCGTGACCGACGTGGTCGACAAGAACACGCCCACCGCCGCTGAAACGGCCGCCGCAGCCGCCGACGAATCGGGCAAGTTCGCCAAGTTCTACGCCGAGTTCGGCGCAGTGCTGAAGGAAGGCCTGGGCGAGGACATGGGCAACCGCGACCGCATCGCCAAGCTGCTGCGCTTTGCCTCCACCACGAGCGACGTCGCGAGCGTGAGCTTCGCCGACTACAAGGCGCGCATGAAGGAAGGCCAGGACGCCATCTACTACATCACGGCCGACAACCTCGCTGCCGCCAAGAACAGCCCGCAGCTCGAAGTCTTCAAGAAGAAGGGCATCGAGGTGCTGCTCATGACCGACCGTGTCGACGAATGGGCGCTGAACTACCTGAACGAGTTCGACGGCACGCCGCTGCAGAGCGTGGCCAAGGGCGCGGTCGACCTGGGCAAGCTGCAGGACGAGGCCGAGAAGAAGGCCGCCGAGGAAGCCGCCGAGTCGTTCAAGCCGCTGCTCGAGAAGCTGAAGGAAGCGCTCAAGGACAAGGCCGAAGACGTGCGCGTGACCACGCGCCTGGTCGACTCGCCCGCCTGCCTCGTGGTGGAAGACGGCGGCATGAGCACGCAGCTCGCGCGCATGCTCAAGCAGGCCGGCCAGCCCGCGCCCGACCTCAAGCCCGTGCTCGAAGTCAACGCCGAGCACCCGCTGGTGAAGAAGCTCGAAGGCTCCGCGCATTTCGACGACCTCGCGAACATCCTGTTCGACCAGGCCCTGCTGGCCGAAGGCGGCCTGCCGGCCGACCCGGCTGCCTACGTGAGGCGCGTCAACGCGCTGCTGGTGTGAACGCCCGGCCGCGCATCGTTCGTCGCGCAGCGGCTGCCACCTCGGCGCTGCTGCTGTTGCTTCTGGTGGGCGGCTGTTCGCACTATCACATCGGCATTCCGCTGGTGCCCGGGCTCTCGCTCGGGCTCGGTGCCACGAAGGACGGCAATTTCTCCGTCGGCCTGAACACCGGCTGGGGCCCGCTCGGCGCGGGCGTGGCGCTGCACGACAACGGCGCCGTCACTGGCTCGGCCAGCGTCGGCGTGGGCGTTGGTGTCGGCCCGATCGGTACCGGCGTAGGCGTCGGCAAGAGCGTGGTGCTGCACAACCCGTACGAGACGGCGCCCGCAGCGCCTGGGCAGGCGACGCCTGGCGTGGTGGTGCCTGCTTCGGCAACGGCCACCGCGCCTGTCAGCGTCACCAAGGCCGGCGTCACGCGGCCCATGTCGCCGTCGCCACCGATCGCCGCCGCACCCGTGCCGGCGGCCCGCGTGTCCTACCGCGCGCCTGCCGCGACCACCGCCGTCGCGGCCGGCGAAGCAGGCACGCCCGGCAACCCCATCGCGCCCTGATGGTCGCGCCCCTCCCACCCCTGACCGCGCCGCGGCCCGGCGCGAGGCTGCCCTTTCCATGAGTCTCAGTACCGAAGCCGTCCTCGCGCTCGCGCCGGACGACGCCTCCGCGAAGGCCGCCAAAGGCCTGCTCGCGCCCGCCAAGTGGCCCACGCTCGCGCATTCCGACGACGCCGTCTGGGGCGAATGCCAGGGCAGCGGCAGCAAGCCGTACCAGACGCAGGTCGACCTGTCGGGCCCGGTGTTCCGCTGCTCCTGCCCGAGCCGCAAATTCCCCTGCAAGCACGGCCTGGCGCTGATGCTGCTGCGCGCGCAGAGCGAAGCCAGCTTCACCGCCGGCGCGCCGCCGCCCTGGGTGGCCGACTGGCTCGCCTCGCGCCGCGACAAGGCCGAGAAGAAAGAAGCCCGCGCCGCCGAACCCGCTGCCGCGCCCGATCCTGCTGCCGCCGCCAAGCGCGACGCGCAGCGCTGGAAGCGCATCGAGGCCGGCGTGCAGGAGCTCGCGCGCTGGCTCGACGACCAGACCCAACGCGGCCTGGCCGCGCTCGGCAGCGAGCAGGCCGAGGGCTGGGCCGCCATGGCCGCGCGCATGGTCGACGCGCAGGCGCCGGGGCTCGGCCAGCGCATCACGCAGGCGGCCGAGCTGATCGGCGCCGGCGAAGGCTGGCCCGCGCGGCTGCTCGACCGGCTGGGCCGGCTGCAACTGATCGTCGATGCGGTGCCGCGCCGCGACAGCCTGTCGCCCGCCACGCGCGCCGACCTGCGCGCCGCGCTCGGCTGGCCGCAGGACCGCGAGGCGCTGCTGGCCGACGGCGAACGCGTGAGCGACCACTGGCTCGTGCTGGGCCAGTGCCTGGACGAGCGCGACACCAAGCTGGTCGAACGCCATGTGTGGCTGCAGGGCCGCGCGAGCGGACGCCGCGCGCTGCTGCTCGACTACTCGCACGGCGGACGCGGCTTCGAGACCGGCTGGGTCAGCGGCAGCGAACGCGCGGCCGTGCTGTGCTTCTATCCCGGCCACGCCTCGCAACGCGCGGTGGTGGCCGAACTGCCGGCCGAGGCCGCGGCGACCGCCGCGCCGGTCGCCGCCTCCGACGAAGCCGGTGAATGGCAACGCATGGCCCAGCAGATCGCGGCCAACCCGTGGCAGCCGCTGTTGCCGCTGGTGTGGGCCGATGCCGTGCCCGCGCGGCACGGCGACCAGTGGTGGCTGCGCCTGGGCGCCGCGTCGCAAGCGCTGCCGATGCAGCTGGCCGCGGCGGAAGCCTGGCAGCTGCTGGCGCATTCGGGCGGCGCGCCGCTGCGCGTCTTCGGCGAATGGGACGGCGAGCAGTTCGCGCCGCTCACCGCGTGGGCGGCTGAGGGTGGAGCACCCGTCTGGACCTTGAGTGGAGCACGCGCATGAGCCACTGGAACACCTTGCTGCAGACGGCCCTCGTCGGCACCGCACGCCAACCCGTGCCGGCCGCCGACGGCATGGCCGGCGATTTCGGCGCGCTGCTCCAGGCGCTGCAACAACCCACCGACACCGCGCAGGGCGTGTTGCTGCGCGTCGCGGGCGCCGTGGCCGTCGGCCGCCGCGCGGGCTTCGTCGCACCGGGCCTGCCGGCCGATGACGCACCGCCCGCCGCCAACGACACCTGCCCCGCGCTCGGCGACCCCGCCTTGCTCGCCGTGATCGCCGACGCACTTGCCAGCGGTCCGCAGCGCCTGCAGCACGAGGTGCTGGCCATGCTCGCCACCGCCGGCTGGCGCCTGCCACCGAGCCTGCTGCCCGCCGCGCTCGATGCCGGCCGCCGCGACACCGCATTGCGGCCCGCCGTGGTGCTCGCACTCGGCGAGCGCGGGCGCTGGCTGGCCGCGCGCAACGACGACTGGCGCTACGCCGTCGGCGCCAGCGCGCAGGCCGACTCGCAGACCCGCTGGGACGAAGGCAGCATCGACCAGCGCCGCGCCGTGCTGGCCGAGCAACGCCGCGATGACCCGGCCGGCGCGCGCGAACGCCTCGCCGCCGAGCTGCCGCAGCTGCCCGCCAAGGAACGCGCCGTGCTGCTTGGCGCACTGGCCGAAAACCTCGGCCCCGACGACGAAGCGCTGCTCGAAGCCCAGCTGAAAGACCGTGCGCGCGACGTGCGCCAGACCGTGGTCGAGCTGCTGCAGCGCCTGCCGGCCAGCGCGCACGTGCGGCGCGTCGAAGCCTTCCTTGCGCCGCTGCTGTCGTCGCAAGGCGCGACGTGGCAACTCAACGCCCCCGAGGCCGCCGACCCGCGCTGGAAGGACGACGCCATCGACGCCGCGCGCCCCACGCACGACAGCCTCGGCGAGCGCGCCTGGTGGCTCTACCAGCTCGTGCGCCAGATGCCGCTTTCCTGGTGGACCGCGCGCACCGGCCTGACACCCGCCGCATTGCTCGACTGGGCCGCCAAGGGCGACTGGCACGACGCGCTGCTGCGCGGCTGGAACGAGGCCGTGCTGGCCGCGCCCGATTTCGACTGGTGCGATGCGCTGCTCGACCGCCCGCGTGCCCACCGCGGCGGCGTGGGCCCGCTGCTGGCGCTGCTGCCGCGCGAGCGCCGCGAGCGCCACTGGGCGACGCAGCTCGGCGATGCCGGTCAGGGCGTGCAGGACGTCGTTGCCTTTGCCGACCAGGCCTGCGCACCCGGTGACACGCCGTCGGCCGCGCTGTCGCAGCGCATCGCACAGGCGCTGCGCATGCGCGTCGAGCGCGGCGACCTCGTCAACGACTACGTGCTGCGCCAGGTGCTCGGCACTGCCGCCGCGCTGCTGCACCTCGATGCACTGGCGCTGCTGGCCGACCTGCCGCGCGCGGCCGAGGAAAGCCCCGGCCTCGCCAACGCACTGGCCGACACCGCGCGCATCGTGCGTGCGCGCCGGCTGGTCGCGACCCTTCCCTTGTCTTCTTCCTCTTCCTCACTTTCAACCTCTTCCCAAGGCCGTCCATGAGCAATGTCCTGCGCCAGCATGCCGAACAGCAATTCGCCGAAGAACTCGAAGCGCTCCAGAAGGTCGACGACCGCCAGCGCCCGGCCAACTGGAAGCTCTCGCCCTGGGCCGTGCTCACCTACCTGATGGGCGGCAAGCTGGCCAACGGCTTCGAGGTCAGCCCCAAGTACATCGGCAATTCGCGCCTGATGGAAATCGCCGTGTCCACGCTCGCCACCGACCGCGCGCTGCTGCTGTACGGCGTGCCGGGCACCGCCAAGTCGTGGGTGTCGGAGCACCTGGCCGCGGCCGTGAGCGGTGACTCGACGATGCTGATCCAGGGCACCGCCGGCACCAGCGAAGAACAGCTGCGCTACGGCTGGAACTATGCCGAGCTGCTGGCCCATGGCCCTTCGGAAAAGGCGCTGGTGCCGAGCCCGCTGGTGCACGCCATGCGCCTGGGCAAGATCGCGCGCGTCGAAGAACTCACGCGCATCCCGGCCGACGTGCAGGACTCGCTGATCACCGTGCTGTCGGAAAAGACCCTGCCCGTGCCCGAGCTCGGCACCGAGGTGCAGGCCACGCGCGGCTTCTCGGTCATTGCCACCGCCAACAACCGCGACAAGGGCGTGAACGAACTGTCGAGCGCGCTCAAGCGCCGCTTCAACACCGTGGTGCTGCCCGTGCCGTCGAGCGAGGCCGAGGAAGTGCAGATCGTCGTCAAGCGCGTCGGTGAACTGGGCCGCGCGCTCGCGCTGCCGGCCGAGCCGCCCGCGCTGCAGGAAGTGCGCCGCGTGGTGCAGATCTTCCGCGAGCTGCGCAACGGCCAGACCGAAGACGGCAAGACGCGCATCAAGTCGCCCACGTCGACGCTCTCGACCGCCGAAGCCATCTCGGTCATCAACAGCGGCATGGCGCTGGCCGGCCACTTCGGCGACGGCGTGCTGCGCTCGGCCGACGTGGCCTCGGGCCTGATCGGCGCGGTCATCAAGGACCCGGTGCAGGACCAGGTGGTGTGGAAGGAATACCTGGAGACCGTGGTGAAGGAGCGGGCCGACTGGAAGGACCTGTACCGCGCCTGCCGCGAACAACTCTGACGCGAGCCGGCGCATGAGCACGAGCGCGGCGCCTTCGCCGCTGCACTACTTCGGCATCCGCCACCACGGCCCCGGCTGTGCGCGCAGCCTGCTGCGCGCCTTCGAGTCGCTGCAGCCCGACTGCATCCTCGTCGAGGGCCCGCCCGAGGCCGAACCGCTGCTGTCCTTCCTGGCGCATGCCGACCTGCAACCGCCGGTGGCGGTGCTGATCCACGCGAGCGAGGACACCGGCCTGGCCGCGTTCTATCCTTTCGCCACCTTCTCGCCCGAATGGCAGGCGCTGCAGTGGGGCGCCGCGCGCGGCGTGCCCACGCGCTTCATCGACCTGCCGCAGGCGCACCGCATGGCGATCGAGCAGGCTGCGCGCGCGGCCGATGAGGCCAAGGCCGCAGAGCCTGAAGAAACACCGCTCGGCGATGACGAGACCGACACGGTGCCCGTCGCCGAAACGGTCGAAGCCCCCGAGGAAGAACAAGCGGCGCACACGCTGCCCGACGACCCCTTCGACTGGCTCGCCCACGCCGCCGGCTATGCCGATGGCGAGAGCTGGTGGAACCACATGGTCGAGGAGCGCGGCGACGGCGAAGACCTGTTCGGCGCCATCGCCGAAGCCATGACCGCCGTGCGCGCCGAAACGCCCGAAGACCGGCGCGGCGTGCGCGCGATGGAACGCGAGCAGCGGCGCGAAGCCTTCATGCGGCAATCGATCCGCGAGGCCGTCAAGGCCGGCCACCAGCGCATCGCCGTCGTCTGCGGTGCCTGGCACGTGCCCGCGCTGCAGGGCGCGGCCACCGCCAAGGCCGATGCCGCGCTGCTCAAGGGCCTGCCCAAGCTCAAGGTGCTCGCGACCTGGGTGCCGTGGACGTACCGGCACCTCACGAGCGCCAGCGGCTACGGCGCGGGCATCGATTCGCCGGGCTGGTACGAACACCTGTGGCAGCAGGGGCACGAGGTGGCGGGGCGCAGCACCGGCTGGCTCGCCCGCGTCGCGCGCCTGCTGCGCGAGCACGACCTCGACTGCTCCTCCGCCCACCTGATCGAGGCCACGCGCCTGGCCGACACGCTGGCCGCGCTGCGCGAGCGCCCCGCGCCCGGTCTGCCCGAGCTCGACGAGGCCGTGCGCAGCGTGATCTGCATGGGCGAGCAGGCGCCGCTCACGCTCATCCGCGAGCGCCTCACGGTCGGCGACCGCATGGGCCAGGTGCCGGCCGACGTGCCCACCGTGCCGCTGCAGCGCGACCTCGAACAGGCGCAGAAGAGCCTGCGCCTGAAGCCCGAGGCCACCGCGAAGACGCTCGACCTCGACCTGCGCCAGCCCAACGACCTGGCACGCAGCCACCTGCTGCACCGCCTGCGCCTGCTCGACCTGCCGTGGGGCGAGGTCACCGCCGGCCAGCGCGCGAGCCGCGGCACCTTCCACGAGGTGTGGCAGCTGCAGTGGCAGCCCGAGTTCGCGCTGCGCGTCATCGAGGCCAGCCGCTTCGGCGCCACCGTGGCGCATGCCGCCAGCGCGCGCGTGATGGAAGGGCTCGCGGCCGAGACCTCGCTCACCGCACTGGCCGAGCAGGTCGACACCGTGCTGCTGGCCGACCTGCCCGTGGCCGTGCAGGCCGTGACCCGCGCGCTCGAAGACCGCGCCGCGCTCACCGGCGACGCCGTGCAGCTCATCGGCGCCGTGCCGCCGCTGGCCAACGTGTTCCGCTACGGCAGCGTGCGCCAGACCGACAGCGCGCTGCTCTCGCACGTGCTCGACAGCCTCATCGTGCGCGGCGCCATCGGCCTGCCGATCGCCTGCGGCGCGCTCGACGCCGAAGCCGCCGAGTCGCTGCGCACCCGCCTCATCGGCGCGCACGACGCGGTGCGCCTGCGCGACGGCGAAGAAACGACCACCGCCTGGCGCAACGCATTGCGATCCATCGCCTTCGGCGAAACCGGCGCGCCGCTGCTGCGCGGCGTGAGCTGTCGGCTGCTGCTCGACGACGCGCAGATCGACAGCGACGGCGCTTCGCAGCAACTCGCGCGCAACCTCTCGGCCGGCGCGCCGCCGACCGATGCGGCGGCCTGGCTCGAAGGCTTTCTCAACCGCAACGCGATGGTGCTGCTGCACGACGATGCCGTGTGGTCGCTGGTCGACGGCTGGCTCGCGGGGCTCGGCGAGGCGCACTTCGTGCAGGTGCTGCCGCTGGTGCGGCGCAGCTTCGCGGACTTCTCGGGCGCCGACCGGCGCGCGCTCGGCGAGCGCGCCAAGCGCGGTGCGGTCGGCGGCACGCTGCCGTCCGCCGTGGCCGCCACCGACTGGGACGAATCACGCGCGGTGCTCGCGCTGCCGCTGCTGCGGGAACTGCTGGGAGTGAAGGCATGAGCGCGAATCCAACACCCATCGACGAAGAAGAAACCCTGCCGCCCACCGACCGCCTGCAGCGCTGGCGCCTCGTGCTCGGCAGCGAAGCCAACGCCAGCTGCGGCGCCATCGAAGGCCGCGTGCGCGAGATCGACCAGGCGCTGGCCGCGCTCTACGAAGCCGACGGCCGGCGCGGCCTGGGCCAGGGCGGGCAGCGCGGCGGCCGCGGCGATTCGGCGCCCAGCGTGGCGCGCTGGCTCGGCGACATCCGCAAGTACTTTCCGAGCCAGGTGGTGCAGGTGATGCAGCGCGACGCGATGGAGCGCCTGAACCTGCGCCAGATGCTGCTGCAGCCCGAGATGCTCGAGAACGCGCAGCCCGACGTGCACCTGGTGGCCAACCTCGTGGCGCTGGCGAGCGTGATCCCGGCCGGCACCAAGGACACGGCGCGCGCCGTGGTGCGCAAGGTGGTCGACGAGCTCATGAAGAAGCTGGAGGAGCCGATGCGCAGCGCCGTGAGCGGCGCGCTCAACCGCAGCCAGCGCAACCGCCGCCCGCGCCATTCGGAGATCGACTGGCACCGCACCATCCGCGCCAACCTGCGCCACTGGCAGCCCGAGTACCGCACGGTGGTGCCGCAGACGCTGGTGGGCTACGGCCGCAAGGCGCGCCAGCCGCAGCGCGAAGTGATCTTGTGCATCGACCAGAGCGGCTCCATGGCCGCGTCGGTGGTCTATTCGAGCATCTTCGGCGCGGTGATGGCGAGCCTGCCGGCGGTGTCGACCAAGCTGGTGGTGTTCGACACCGCCGTGGTCGACATGACCGAGCAGCTGCAGGACCCGGTCGACCTGCTGTTCGGCGTGCAGCTGGGCGGCGGCACCGACATCAACGGCGCCGTGGGCTACTGCCAGACGCTGGTGCGCGAGCCACGCAACACCATCCTCATCCTCATCTCCGACCTGTACGAAGGCGGCGTGGAAGACGGCCTGCTGCGCCGCGCCCACCAGCTGGTGGAGGCCGGCGTGCAGTTCATCGCGCTGCTGGCGCTCAGCGACGAAGGCGCGCCCTCGTACGACCGCGACCTGGCCGCCAAGCTCGCGGCGCTGGGCGTGCCCTCGTTCGCGTGCACGCCCGATGCGTTCCCCGGCCTCATGGCCGCGGCCATCAAGCGCGAGGACGTGTCGACCTGGGCCGCGGGGCAGGGCCTGAAGACCAGCCGGGCCGCCCCGTGACGCAGCGCCGCCTGCCCGACCTGAAGCGACGGCGGCTGGCCGCGTCGCTGGGTCTGGTGGGTCTGGTGGCCGGCACGGCCTGGGCGCAGCAGCCCGACGACACCGCGCGGCCGATCCGCTGGATCGTGCCCTTCCCGACGGGCGCGATCGCCGACGTCGTCGCGCGCGCCATCGGCGCCCAGCTCACCATCGACACGGGCCAACCGGTGCAGATCGAGAACCGCCCCGGCGGCAACACCGCGCTCGCCGCCCTCGAGGCCGCGCGCGCACCGGCCGACGGCCACACCGTGCTGTCGGCCGACAACGGCATGTGGGTGTTCAACCCCGCGCTGTACCGCAGCCTGAGCTACAGCCCGTCGCGCGATTTCACGCCGGTCACGCAGCTGGTGCGGCTGCCGATGGTGCTGCTGGTCGGCCCGGCCAGCGGCGTGCGCGACGCACGTGCCTTCATCGAGGACGCGCGCGCCTTTCCGGGCCGCTTCAGTTTTGCGTCGGCCGGCAACGGCAGCGCGCAGCACCTCGCGATGGCGCTGCTCGCGCGCGAGGCCGGGCTGGAGATGGTGCACGTGCCGTACCGCAGCGCCGGGCCGGCGCTGGTCGAGGTGGCGGGCGGCCAGTTGCCGTTCGCGATGGGCGAGCTCGCCACGGCGCGCCGCTTCATCCAGGGCGGCCGGCTGCGCGTGCTGGCGGTGGCGAACCCCGCGCGCCTGGCGCAATGGCCGGGCGTGCCGACCTTCGCGGAGCTGGGCCTGCCGAAGGTCGAGGCCGCGATCTTCCACGGCCTCGTGGCGCCCGCGGGCACGCCGCCCGAGGTGGTGGCGCGGCTGCAGCGTGCGGTGGCCAGCGCGCTGCACAACCCGGCGGTGCAGCGCCGCCTCGCCGAGGCCGGCGTCGAGCCGGTGGGCGGCACGCCGGCCGAGTTCGAGACCCTGCTGGCGCGCGAGTCGGCGCGCTGGCATCCGCTGATCCGCGCGCTCAAGCTCTCGCTCGACTGAGCGCGCGACAGGTCAGCGCGCCGCGTCGTCGTTGGGCAGGAACGCGTCGCCCGGCGTCAGCGGCGCATGGCGGTAGCTGGCCGGCGTGCGGCTGAGCTTCACGGGCGCGCCGATGCCGCGGTAGCCGCCTTCCATTTCCACCACCATCTCGCGGTGCAGCGTGTGCGGGTGCTGCAGCGCGGCCGCCACCGGCAGCACCGGCGCGGCGGGCACGCCGGCGGCCATCAGCTGGTCGACCAGCGTGCGGCCGTCGAAGGCGGCGAGCGCGGCTTCGAGCTGCTGCTTGAGGCCGTCGCGGTTCACCGAGCGCGCGCCGGCGGTGCGGTACAGCGGGTCGTCGGCCAGCGCGGGCAGGCCGATGCAGCGGCAGAAGCTCGCGAACTGGCGGTCGTTGCCCACGGCCACGAAGATCGGGTCGGTGCCTGTGGCCAGTGCGTCGTAGGGGTAGATGTTGGGGTGCGCGTTGCCGGTGCGGCGCGGCGCCGTGCCGTCCATGAACCAGTTGGCGGCGTGCGGGTGCAGCAGCGAGAGGCCGCTGTCGTACAGCGCCGCCTCCACGAACTGGCCGCGTCCGCTGCGCTGGCGCTCCTGCAGCGCGAGCAGCACGCCGATCACCGCGTTGAGCCCCGTCACCATGTCGACCACCGGCAGGCCCACGCGCAGCGGGCCGCCGTCGGCCTCGCCGTTGATGCTCATGATGCCGGTCATGGCCTGCACGGCAGCGTCGTAGCCCGGCAGCGCGCCCAGCGGGCCGTCGGCGCCGAAGCCCGACACGCGGCACCACACCAGGCGCGGAAAGCGCTGCGACAGCGTCTCGTAGCCGATGCCCCAGCGCTCCATCGTGCCGGTCTTGAAGTTCTCGATCAGCACGTCGGCCTCGGCCACCAGCGCCAGCAGCGCCTCGCGGCCTTCCTCGGTCGAGAAGTCCAGGTGCTGCACGCGCTTGTTGCGGTTCAGCCCGTGGTAGTACGAGGCCACACCCTCCTTGAAGGGTGGGCCCCAGGTGCGCGTGTCGTCGCCCTGCGGCGGCTCGACCTTGAGCACGTCGGCGCCGTGGTCGCCGAGGATCTGGCCGCAGTAGGGGCCGCCGAGGATGCGCGAGATGTCGAGCACGCGGATGCCCGCGAGGGCGCCGGTCGAAGAAGGGGCGGTGGTCATGGGGTGGACTCGGAAGAAGAGGGAGCGGTGCGCGGCACCAGCTTGAAGGTGCCGGTGGCCAGCGCGAGCAGCTCGCCGTCGGCGTTGCGCGCCTCGCCGCGCGCGAAGCACATCGCGCGACCGCGCCGCTCGCACACGGCGGTGGCGATCACGTCGCCGGCGCACGGCGCTGTGTAGTGCACCGTGATGTCGACGGTGACCACGCCGAAGGCCGTGGGCGCGTGCGAGCGCACGGCACTGGAGAGCGCGCAGTCGAACAGCACGGCGATCGCGCCGCCGTGCACGTCGCCGCGGCTGTTGGTGTGGTCGGCGCTGTAGGGCATGCGCACGCGCGCGCGCTCGTCGCCGATGGCCTCGCCGCGCAGCGCGAAGGCGCGCGCCATCGGCATGGGCAGGCCGAACAGCACGCCGGCGGGCTCGTTGGTGAAAGCGGGGTCCTGCATGCGGCGCACCGTGGGGTCAGTCGAGCAGGCCGCGCTGGCGCAGGCGCGCCACGCGCTCCTTCTCGCGCGCGGTGGTGGCCAGCGCGTAGCGGCGGTACTGCTCGGGGTCCATCGCGTTGGCCTGCTGGTTCAGCTGCTCCAGCACGCGCAGGCCGGCGGGCGATGCCAAGGCTTTGCGGAAGGCGTCGTGCACGGTCTTCACGCGCGCCGGGTCCATGCCGGCCGGGCCGGCGATGCCGTAGGGCGAATCGATGACCGCGTCCACGCCCTGTTCGCGCAGCGTGGGCACTTGCGGGTAGCGCTTGACGCGCTGCGGCGTGAGCATCACGAGGTAGCGCATCTTGCCGGCATCGATGTGCGGCACGGCCACGCCCGAGAGCGGCGCGGCGTCGATGTGGCCGCCGAGGATGGCGTTGGTGACTTCGGCGTCGCCCTTGAAGGGCACCATGTTGAGCTGGACCTTCGCCATCTCGGCGGCTTCGTCTATCACGATGCGCGGCGTTCCCACCGCGCCGGTGGCGCCCACGTTGAGCTTGCCCGGGCGGCGCGCGGCATCGGCCGCGAAGTCCTGCCAGGTCTTCCACGGCGCGTCGGCCTTCACCGCGAGGCCGAAGGTGTAGTCGGACAGCATCACCACGTACGAGAAGCTGCGCGCAGGGTCGAAGGCCACCTTGTTGATGAAGGGCTCGCGGTACACCGAGGCCGGCAGCACCGCCAGCGTGTAGCCGTCGGGCGCGGCGCGCACGAGCGCGGCGGCGCCGTTGGTGCCGCTCGCGCCGGGGCGGTTGTCGAGCACCACGGGCTGGCCCAGGGCCTTGCCGGCCTCATCGGCGACGGCGCGCAGGTGCTGGTCGGTGGGCCCGCCCGCGGCATACGGAACGATCAGCGTGACGGGGCGTTGCGGGTAGGTCTCTGCGGTGGCGGCGCCGGCTGCGGTGAACAGCGCGGCGAGGGCGAGCAGGCGTGACAGCCGTTGCGTTTTCATCTTCTTGTCTCCTTGTTTTTCTTGTGAGCCGTGGCGATCAGTCGAGCTGCGCGCCGGACTTCTTCACCACGTCCTTCCACTTGGCCGTTTCGCTGCCGATGAACTGCGCGAGCTTCTGCGGCGAGGTGTCGGCCGTGGCTTCCAGGCCCTGCGCGGCGAACATCTGCTTGACCTTCGGCGAATTGAGCACCTCGGCGAACGCGTGGTTGAGCTTGGTCACGCGGTCGGCCGGCGTGCCGGCGGGCGCGACGATGCCGAAGAACACGCTCACGTCGTAGGGCTTGTGCAGCTGTTCGGTGAGGGTCGGCACCTCGGGCAGCGCCTGCGAGCGCGCCGAGGTGGCCACGCCGAGTGCGCGCAGCTTGCCGGCCTTGACGTAGGGCAGCGCGGTGAGGATGTCGGTGAAGGTCATGCTGACCTGGTTGCCCAGCAGGTCGTTGAGTGCCGGGCCCGTGCCCTTGTAGGGCACGTGCAGCAGGTCGGTGCCGGCCACCGAGTTGAACAGCACGCCCGCCAGGTGCGACGAGGCGCCGTTGCCCGACGAGGCGTAGCTGAGCTTGCCCGGGTTGGCCTTGGCGTAGGCGACCAGCTCGGCCACGTTCTTCACCGGCAGGGCCGGGTTCACCACCAGGATGTTCGGCAGGTAGCCGACCTGGATCACGGGCGCGAAGCTCCTGGTCGGGTCGTAGCTGATCTTGCGGTACAGGCTCACGTTGATGGCCAGCGGGCCCGAGGTGCCGAACAGCAGCGTGTGGCCGTCGGCCTCGGCGCGCGCCACGTAGTCGGCGCCGATGTTGCCGCCCGCGCCCGCGCGGTTCTCCACGATCATGGGCTGGCCGAGCTTGTCGCGCAGCTCGGCGGCCAGCGTGCGCGCCATCGCGTCGGTCGGGCCGCCGGGCGGGAAGGGCACGACCAGCGTCATGGGCTTGGTCGGGAAGGCGCCGGGCTGGGCCTGCGCGGCGGGCGTGGCCGCCAGCAGCAGCGCGGTGCAGGCGGTGCCGAGGAGGAGGCTGAGTCGTTGTCGCATGGGGTCTTGTCTCCGTTGTTCTCGAAAAAGGGGCTCAGGCGGCCGTGCGCACCAGGGCGGCATGCCAGTCGGCGGGCAGCGCGTCGGGTGCCAGCGGATCGCGCGGCAGCACGCGGTGCAGCAGCACCAGCTGCGCCCAGCGCAGGCGCGCGGCGGAGCCGCCGGCCGAGGCCTCCCAGGCCATCGCGGCGGCACTGGTGCAGTGGTACAGCGCCGAGGCGGCCTGGCGCGCGAGCACGTCGCCGCCTTCGCGCGCGGCGGTCTCGGCCAGGGCGCAGGCGCGCGCCATGGTGTCGCGCAGCGCGGCGGCAAAGGCCGGCGTGAGCGTGGTGGCGTTACTGATCAGTGACTCGACGTGCGCGCGCAGCACGGGCAGCGAGCCTTCGCGCTTCACGGCGCGGATCACGTCGAGCGCCACGATGTTGCTGGTGCCTTCCCAGATCGAGCCCAGGTGTGCGTCGCGCACGAGGCGCGGGTCGCTCCATTCCTCGATGTAGCCGCAGCCGCCGCGCACCTCCATCGCGTCGCCCGTGACCTGGCGCGCATCGCGGCAGGCGCGGAACTTGATGAGCGGCGTGAGGATGCGCAGCAGCGCGTACGCATCGGGCTCGCCGGCGTCGGAGCGTGCCAGCGCCTGCGCGGTCTGGCAGACCATGGTGCGGGCCTGCTCGGACGGCACGCGCAGCTTGTCGAGCTGGCGCTGCATCAGCGGCATCTGCTCGAGCGCGCGGCCGAAGGCGCGGCGCTCGGAGGCGATGTACTCGGCCTCGGCCACCGCGCGGCGCATCAGGCCGGCGGAACGCACGCCGTTGGACAGGCGCGAGTTGTTGACCATGTCGGCCATCTGCTGGAAGCCGCGGCCTTCCTCGCCCACGAGGTAGGCCACCGCGCCTTCGAGGCGGATCTCGCCGCTGGCCATCGAGCGCGTGCCCAGCTTGTCCTTGAGCCGGATGATGCGGTAGTGGTTGAGGCTGCCGTCGTCGAGTTCGCGCGGCAGCAGGAACAGCGACACGCCCTTCATGCCCGCGGGCGCGTCGTCGGCGCGCGCCAGCACCATCGCAAAGCCGGCGTCGGGGTTGGAGCAGAACCACTTGTCGCCGGCCAGGCGCCAGCTGCCGTCGGCCTGGCGCTGCGCGGTGGTGGCGGTGGCGGCGATGTCGGAGCCGGCGGCCTGCTCGGTCATGAACATCGCGCCCTGCGCCAGCTCGTCGAAGTCGAGCGAGGTCAGGCGCGGCAGGTACTTGGCGACCAGCTCGGGCGCGCCGAACTTCTTCAGCGTGCGCGTGAGCGAGTCGGTCATCGAGACCGGGCAGCACAGGCCGAACTCGGCCTGCACGAAGAGGTAGGTCAGCACGTACTTGACCAGCGGCGGCATCTTGCCGGCCCAGCCCAGCGTCTCGTCGCGGTGCGAGATGGCGGCCAGGCCGAATTCGCTGAGCGCCAGGCGCTCCATCTCGACATAGGCCGGGTGCTTGATGACCTTCTGCTCGTCGATGCCGGTGCGCGTGCGCTGCTTCAGCGTGGGCGGGTTGCGGTCGGCGGTGCCGGCCAGGTCGTCCAGCAGGCCGCCCGCCAGGCCGCCCAGGCGCTCGAAATGCGGGCGCATGTGGGTGCGCAGGGCTTCGGGCAGGTACAGCGCGAGCAGCGTGTGCAGCTCGGTGTCGGTGGTGAAGAGGTTCTGGCCGTGGCGATCGGGGATCGGGTGCGCGGCGGCTGTGGCAGCGGAAGCAGCGGGTGTGGGCATGCGGGCGTCTCCTGGTTCGCCGCATTGTTGGATGGGCAATGATCCGTGTCTAATATTGATTTGGTCTTGTACGATTTGATTTAGCTATTCATGGAACTGCGGCACCTGCGCTACTTCTCCGTGCTCGCCGAAGAGCTGCACTTCGGTCGCGCCGCGCGGCGGCTGGCCATTTCGCAGCCGCCGCTGTCGGTGGCGATCCGCCAGCTCGAAGACTCGGTGGGCGCGCGCCTGTTCGAGCGCAACAGCAAGGAAGTGCGGCTCACGCCCGCGGGCGAGGCGCTGCGCGTGTCGGCGCGGCGCGTGCTGCTGCAGGCCGAGGAGGCCGCGCTGGAGGCGCGCGACGTGGCCACCGGTTCGGCGGGCCGGCTGCGCATCGGCTTCGTGGGCGCCATGCTCTACCGCGGCCTGCCGCCCGCGCTGCGCGCGTTCCAGGCGCGGCATCCGGCGGTGCGCATCACGCTGAGCGAACTCAATTCGGGCGTGCAGATCGCCGAGCTGCTGCACGACCGGCTCGACCTGGGCTTTGTCCACACCAGCCGCATGCCGGCCGAGCTGCAGCACCGGCTGCTGCTGTCGGAGCCCTTCGTGGCCTGTCTGCCCGCGGGCCATGCGCTGGCGCGCAAGCGCGTGCTGGCGCCGGCCGACCTGCGCGATCAGCCCTTCGTGCTGTTCTCGCGCGAGGCCTCACCCGACTACCACGAGCGCATCCTGTCGATCTGCGCCGAGGCGGACTTCCTGCCCGAGGTGCGCCACGAGGTGCGGCACTGGCTGGCCGTGGTGTCGCTGGTGTCGCAGGGCATGGGCGTGGCGCTGGTGCCGCAGGCGATGCGGCACTCGGCGCTGCGCGGCGCGGTGTTCCGCCCGCTCGACCGCGCGGTGGCGCAGTCGGAGGCTTACGGCGTGTGGCGCGCCGGGCCGGTCAATGTGCTGGTCGAGCGGCTGCTCGACGGCGTGGCGCAGAGCCTGGCCGCGAGCGCCGCCGGGTGATCACGCGTACAGGGGCTCTTCCGCCATCTGCTCGCACTGGTCTTCCAGCACGAGGATCTGGCCCTTCCAGTAGTCGCTCGAGCCGAACCACGGGAAGTTGATCGGGAAGATCGGGTCTTCCCAGCGGCGCGCCAGCCAGGCGCTGTAGTGGATGAGCCGCAGCGTGCGCAGCGGCTCGATGAGTGCCAGCTCGCGGCGGTCGAATTCGCGGAACTGCTCGTAGCCGTCGAGCAGGCCCGACAGCTGCGCCGTGCGCTGCGCGCGGTCGCCCGACAGCAGCATCCACAGGTCTTGCACCGCGAAGCCCGTGCGCGCGTCGTCCAGGTCGACGAAGTGCGGGCCGCCGCCGGGGCGGTCGGTGGGCGTCCACAGGATGTTGCCGGGGTGCACGTCGCCGTGCAGGCGCAGCTTGCGGGGCTTGAAGTCGGAGGCCGGCGGCTGCAGCGCCAGGGCGGTGGCGCGGACCATGTCCAGCGCCTCGTTGCAGGTCTTTTCCCAGTCGCGCTGCATGTCGAGCGGGATCTTGTCGTTCTCCAGCAGCCAGTCGCGCGAGTCCAGGCCGAAGGTCTGCAGGTCGAGCGCGGGGCGGGCCTCGAAGGGCTTGGCGCTGCCCACCGTGTGGATGCGCGCCAGGAAGCGGCCCACCCATTCGAGCACCTCGAAGTTGTCCAGCTCGGGCGCGCGCCCGCCGCGGTAGGGGCTCACGCTGAAGGCAAAGCCGGCGTGGTGGTGCAGCGTCTTGCCGTCGAAGGCCAGCGGCGGCACGGCCGGCACCTCGCCGGCGGCCAGTTCGAGCGAGAAGGCGTGCTCTTCGAGGATCTCGGCCTCGCTCCAGCGGCCGGGGCGGTAGAACTTGAGCACCACCGCGGGATGGGGATTCGGGTCTTCCAGGTAGACCTGGTAGACCCGGTTTTCATAGGAGTTCAGGCCGGTGAGGCGGCCGTCGCCGTGCAGGCCGAGTGTCGCGAGCGCGTCGAGCACCACGTCGGGCGTGAGGCTCTCGTAAGGATGGGTGTTCGCGGGCGCGACAGAAGAAGGGGTCATGCGGCGATTGTCGCCACATGGGCCCCGTGCGGGTCAGCGAGCGCCCGCTTGTTTGTAAAGCGAAAGGATATGGCCGGTGCGCGGGTCGCCCTTGCCGGCCAGCACCTGCGCGTAGGCGGCCTGCACCGCCTCGCCGCCGTGGTGGTGCTCGGTGTGCAGCCAGGGGTTGCTGGCGTCGGTCACCGTGGCCAGGAAGCGGTGCCACGCGGCCACCATGCGCCGGCCGAACTCGTCGGCGCCCCATTCGGTGGTGCGCTTTTTTATCTGCGCCGGCGCGAAGAACAGCGTGGCGCGCGGGCCGGTCAGGCTCTTGCCCGCGCCCTTGGCGGCGAGCTGCTCCACGTGCGTGCCGCCGATCGAGCTGCTGTACTTCAGGTTCGTGAAGCGCTCGTGGATCGCGGTGCGCAGCTCGCCGTTGCCGGCGAAGTCGATGTACACGCACGGGGTGTCGGCCGCGATGGTGTCCAGCGCGTCGTAGATCACCACGCGGTCGTAGCAGCCCAGGCTCTGGCAGAAGGCCACGTTGGCGGGCGAGGTGAGGCCGACCACCTCGATGCCGTCGCGCTGGTGCAGCTGGAAGGCCGTGCCGTAGGCCGTCTTGCTCGAGGCGCTCGACAGCAGCATGGTGGTGGCGCCGAAGAAGTCGTTGTCGGCCATGAAGTCGTCGATGAGCCACGAGGTGATGAACAGCGGGCGCAGCAGCGCCTGCAGGTCTTCGGTGTCGGTGGTGTACAGCGGGTCGGCGTTGCAGCGGAAGTACTGGTTGTAGACCGCGGGCAGCTCGGCGCGGTGCGCCGCCGCGTCGGTGAAGCGCGAAGGCGAGAGCCGGTCGGGGCTGAGCACCGCGCTCGTGGACATCGGCCAGTAACCGTAGATCCGCTCGCCCACGGCCACGCCCGGGTGCTGCGACTGCACCACGCTGGCGAATCCCCACACCGGGATGCTGCCCCAGCCTTCTTCCTCGGAGGGAAAGAACTGCCAGTAGCTCATCGCATCGCCGAAGGCGGCGTAGGTGATGTTGTTGGAGGTGAGCGCAAAGCTGTCGATGCGCACGCGCACCTGGCCGTCGGCCAGCGGCCGTTCGGTGGTGTCGGTGTGCAGGCGCGCGGTGGCCAGCTGGTCTTTGCGGATCAGGAGGTGGGTGGTGCTCATGGGGTCGATCTCCACGGGTGTGTGTTGAAGACGGGTGGCGGGACGGGCGAGACGTGCGGCCACATTAGCCAAGCTTGGTGAAAGGCGCTATCTCGGCGTGCGTTTCGGCGTCACCCGTGAGACAGACATGAAAAAAGCGCCCGGGCTTGGGGCCGGGGCGCTTTTTTCGTGAAACCGTCAGAGCGGAATCAGACGATGGTGAGTTCCACGTCGATGTTGCCGCGGGTGGCGTTCGAGTACGGGCAGACCTGGTGGGCGGTGTCGACCAGCAGCTTCTTCTGTGCGTCGTCGAGGCCGGGCAGCGAGATCGCCAGCTGCACCGAGATGCCGTAGGCCGCGCCGCCGTTCGTCGGGCCGAGGGAGACCTTGGAGTCGATGGCGACTTCTTCCGGCACCTTGACGCTGATCTTCGGGCCGACGGCCTTCATGGCGCCGATGAAGCAGGCGGCGTAGCCGACCGCGAACAGCTGCTCGGGGTTGGTGCCGGGCTTGCCCGAGCCGGGCGAGCTCAGCTTGACGTCGATGGCGCCATCGCTGGACTTGCCGGCGCCGTCACGGCCGCCGACGGTGTGGGCTTCTGCGGTGTAGAGAACTTTGTCGAGCTTGGTGGTCATGGTGATTTCCTTTGGTCAGGGGAGTGGTGATGAAAGGGCTTCTTCTCACGAAGCCGGGGAGAACTCTGGATGGGTTGTGTGTCAGGCGGCTTTGCGGATGCGGTCGCGCAGGGTCTGGATTTGCTGCGTGAGGGCGATCAGCTCGGGGACGGAGCATTCGGCGGCGGCCATGAGGCACTCGGGGACGTTGGCGGCACGGGACTTGAGCTTGCGGCCTGCGGTGGTGAGCGTGATGTGGACGCGGCGCTCGTCTGCGACGTCGCGGACTCGGGATACGTAGCCGTTGGCTTCGAGGCGCTTGAGGAGCGGGGTGAGGGTGCCGGAATCCAGCGAGAGGCGCTCGCCGAGGGCGGAGACGGTGGGGCCGTCTTGCTCCCAGAGGGCGAGCATCACCAAGTATTGGGGGTAGGTGAGCTGGAGCTTTTCTAGCAACGGCTTGTAGAGGCGGGTCATTGCCAAGGAGGCGGAGTAGACGGCGAAGCAGAGCTGGTTGTCTAGCTTGAGCAGGTCGTCTGTGTTGGGTTTCGTTGGCATGGGGGGAATTGTAGTTCGCAATTCAATTGTGTGCAATGTAGTTGTTTTGGATTGGTTTTGGGGGTTGCTTTCCGGGGCCGGGTCTCGCCCCGGCGGGCGACTCACTTTCTTTTGCTTCGCCAAAAGAAAGTAAGCAAAGAAAAGGCGACCCCACTGTCTGCGACCCTTCGCTTCGCTACGGGCAACCTGCGGTGCTCGCGTTTCGCGGGGTCTCGCAGAACTCGCTTCGCTCAAACAGCTGCGAGCCCTGATCCGCGAAACGCTGCGCTCCTCGGCGCAGCCAGAGGGGCTTTGATACCGGGCGGGCCGTCGCTTCGCTCGGCCCGGGAACTACCAACAGCCGAAGCCTGCGTTTGTGCTCGTGCTCGTGCTCGTGCTCGTGCTCGCATCCGCCCGCACTCATGCTGGTGCTGGTGCTCGCAGGCATATCTGCATCTGCATGAGCGCACACGCCAGCGGCTCACGCAACGACCAACGCCACTACCGATCCCCGCCGCAGCAGGCGCGAAGCGCCTGCTGCGGCCCACTGGCCGAGCGAAGCGATGGCCCGTTAGGTATCCAAAGCCCTTCTGTATGCGCCGAGGAGCGCAGCGTTTCGCGGATCAGGGCTCGCCCTTGTTTGAGCGAAGCGAGTTTGGGCGAGACCCCGCGGAACGTGAGCACCGCAGGTTGCCCGTAGCGAAGCGGAGGGACGCAGACAGTAGGGTCGCCTTTCTTTTGCCTACGTTTCTTTGGCGAAGCAAAGAAAAGTAGGTCGGCCGCCGGGCCGAGACCCGGCCTCGGGAAGCAAACCAAGCCAACACCTCAACGAACTACCCCCGAAACCGCTTCCGAGTCAAAGCCAGTGCAATCCAGAAAGCAACAACCGCATACACAACCAAAACACCCGCATGCACCCACCACCCCTCAGGCCATCGATCCATAAACAGCGGCCGCACCAAAGCAACAGCATTCGTCAAAGGCAACCAAGCAGCCACAGCACGCACCACAGAAGGCAACTGCTCCAGCGGAAAAAACACCCCACTCAAAAACATCATCGGCGTCATGAACAACGTGAAGTAGTAGGTAAAAAAGTCATACCCCTTCGCCAACGCATTGAAGATCAACGCCACAGAAGAAAACGTGATCCCACACCCGATCAACACCATCCAGGCCACGATCAACTTCGGGCTGTGACTGATCCCAAGTCCAAGCATCACAAACAAGATCGCAGTCACAGTAAAAATCGACTTGAACGCCGCCCACAGCATCTCCGCCAGCACGATGTCATCCAGCCCCACCGGCGCATTCATGATCCCGTCCCAAGTCTTCTGCACATGCATCCGAGAAAACGCCGAATACAGCGCCTCGAAGCTCGCCGCATTCATCGCGCTCATGCAGATCGACCCACTCGCCAGGAACAGGATGTACGGCACCTGCGTGCCATCCACCGTCACCTGCCCCACCAAAGCGCCCATCCCGTAGCCAAACGCCACAAGCCAGATCAGCGGCTCCGCGATGTTCCCGATCAGGCTCGGCAGCGCCAGCTTGCGCCACACCAGCAGGTTGCGCAAAAACACCGGCCACCATCGCATCGACAGCTCAGGCGCACGCCACACGGAGGGTGAAGGCGGCACAGGTGAGTCGGGAGAAACGGCAGAAGAAGCTGTGGTTGTGTTCATAGAAAGAAGGCCTAGCCATCCTGGCGAATCTGCCGACCGGTGAGCTTGAGGAAAAGATCTTCCAGATTGGCCGGCCGATGAAAGGTGCGCAGCCCGCCATGCTGCGTCAGTGCGTCGAGCAGACGCCGCGCGTCCTGCGTATAGAAGAACACCGTCTCACCGCTCACTTCCACGCGCGCAGCCAGCGCCTGCAGCTCGGCCGACCCGGCCAGCGACAGCGCCCCATTGCCATACACCTCGACCACATCAGGCTCCAGATGCTCGGCAATCAGGTCACGCGGACGGCCCTCGGCAATCTTGCGGCCATGGTCGAGCACCAGCAGACGCGAACACAGGCGCTCGGCCTCGTCCATGAAGTGCGTGGTCAACAGGATCGACTTGCCCTGCTGCAACAGCACCTGCAACCGCTCCCACATCAGGTGCCGCGCCTGTGGGTCAAGCCCGGTGGTGGGCTCGTCGAGCAGCAACAGCTTGGGGTCGTTCACCAGCGCACGCGCCAGCGACAGGCGCCGGCGCATGCCGCCCGACAACTCGCCGGGCTTGGCGTCGGCCTTGTGCGAGAGCGCCGCGAACTCCAGCAGCTGCGGCACGCGTGCACGCACATGCGCCTTGCTGAAGCCGAAATAGCGGCCGTACACCACGAGGTTCTCGGCGCAGCTGAAGTCGGGGTCGAGGGTGTCGAACTGCGACACCACGCCCAGCTGCGCCTTGATCGCCAGCGCGTCGCGCGGCATCTGCAGGCCCAGCGCCTCGATGCTGCCGCCATCGGGCGCGGTGAGACCCAGGCACATGCGGATGGTGGTGGTCTTGCCCGCGCCGTTCGGCCCGATCACGCCCAGGCACTCGCCGGGCGCGATCTCGAACGAGAGGTCGTCGACGACCGTGGTCTCGCCGTAGCGCTTGCGCAGCCCACGGACCTGGAACAACGGGGAAGAGGACGAAGAGGAAGGCGAGGAGGGGGTGGTGTGGGATGGCACGCGGCCATTCTGACGCAGCCGGCCGATTGGCGCAGCAGCTACATGCGCAAGCCGCTGAACTCGCTTTTCATCCAGTCGATGAAGGCCCGCGTGCGCGCCGGCAACAGCCGCGCGTTCGGGTAGATCACGCTCACGGGGCGGGGCGCAGGCTCGTAGTCTTCGAGCACCAGTTGCAACCGGCCCTGCGCCACGTGCGGCAGCACCTGGTAGGAGAAGAAGGTGCCGAAGCCCATGCCCGCGGCGCAGGCCTCGATGGCGGGCGCGAGGTGGTTGAACTCGAGGCGGTTGTCGGGCGTCACGTGCACGGTCTTGCCGCCATCGCGGAACGCCCATTGCGACGGTGCATCGATGCGCCCGCGCACGCAGGGTGCGCCCGCCAGGTCGCGCGGATGACGCGGCACGCCATGCTGCGCCAGGAAGGCGGGGCTGGCCACCACCACGCGGCGGATGGTGCCCAGCGTCTGCGCCACCAGCGACGAGTCTTCGAGCGGGCTGATGCGGATGCCGACGTCGATGCCTTCTTCGAGCAAATTCACCGTGCGGTCGTGCAGCCGCACGCTGCAGCGCACCTTCTCGTGGCGCTGCATGAAGCGCACGATGGCGGGCGCCACGTACATGTGGCCGAACAGCACCGGCGCGGTGATGACCAGCTGCCCGGCGGGCTCGCGCGCCTCGGCCTTCAGCGCCTGGTCGGCGGCGTCGGCTGCGAGCAGCACCTCGCGCGCGCTCGGCAGGTAGTGACGACCCTCCTCGGTGAGCGACAGGCGCCGCGTGGTGCGGTGAAACAGGCGAACGCCCAGGTGCGCCTCGAGCGCGGCGAGCGCGCGCACCACGGCAGGCAGCGAACTGCCGAGCGCCTCGGCGGCGCGGGTCAGGCTGCCCTGGTCGGCAATCTGCACGAAGGTCTGCATGGCTTTGAAGCGATCCATGGCGCGATTAAACCGGAAAACGCAGCAGTCAAATCCGGCAAAGGCTATTCATTCATTTGATGGAAGAGAGAAGAATCGAAGCCATACCCACCCGAAGGACTCTTCATGACCGAGAACAACACCAACACCCGCCAGCCCGCCCAGCCGATCCAGCTCTTCGGCAGCGCCATCTCGGGCCACGTGCACCGCGTGCGCTTCTTCCTTTCGGTGCTGGGCCTGCCCTTCGAGATCGTCGAGCTCAACCTGCGCCAGCGCGAGCACCGCACGCCGGAGTTCCTGGCGCGCAACCCCTTCGGTCAGGTGCCGGTGATCGAGGACGGCGAGGTCACGCTGGCCGACTCGAACGCCATCCTCGTGTACCTCAACGAACGCTACGCCCCCGACCCGGCGCGCTGGATGCCGCGTGACCCGGTGGGCGCGGCGCGCGTGCAGCGCTGGTTCTCGGTGGCGGCCGGTCCGCTGGCCTACGGCCCGGCGGCGGCGCGCATCATGGTGCTGTTCGGCGCGGACGCCGACCGCACCGAGACCGTCAAGCGCTCGCACGCGCTGCTCTCGGTGATGGAGACCTGCCTGTCCGAGCAGCCCTTCCTCGCGGGCCCGTCGGCCACGCTGGCCGACATCGCGAACTACGCCTACGTCGCCCATGCGCCCGAGGGCAGCGTGTCGCTCGACGCCTACCCGCAGCTGCGCGCCTGGCTGGCGCGCGTGGAGGCCTTGCCCGGGTTCGTGCCGATGGTGCGTTCGCCGGTCGGCCTGGCGGTGGCGTCATGATCGCCGCGCCCTTCCACGCGGGCGAGCGCGCGCTGCAATCGCTCGTGGGCTCGCGCGAGCAGATGGAGGCGGTGGGCCCGCGCGTGATCCGCGACTACATGCCCGACCAGCACCGCGAGTTCTTCGCACTGCTGCCGTTCCTCGTGGTCGGCAGTCTCGACGCCGACCTGCAGCCGTGGGCCAGCATGCTCGCCGCACCGGCGGGCTTCGTGCACTCGCCCGATGCGACGCACCTGCGCATCGATGCGCTGCCGGGCGCCGGCGATCCGCTCACGGGCCAGCTCGCGGCCGGTGCCACGCTGGGGCTGCTGGGCATCCAGCCGCACACGCGGCGGCGCAACCGCATGAACGGCACGGTCGAGGCGCTCGATGCGGCGGGCTTCATGGTCGAGGTGCAGCAGAGCTTCGGCAACTGCCCGCGCTACATCCAGGCGCGCGAGCCGGTGTTCGCCGCGCCGCCGGCCAATGAGCCTGCCGTGCAGTGGCTCGACACGCTCGATCTCGCAGCCGAACGGCTCATCGGCGCGTCCGACACGCTGTTCATCGCCACGGCGTATCCCGACGCGGTGGCGATGGGCGACGTGGCCGATGCGCGCTCGCACGGCGTCGACGTGTCGCACCGCGGCGGTCGGCCGGGCTTCGTGCGCGTCGATGCGGGCGGCGTGCTCACGGTGCCCGACTTCAACGGCAACCGCTTCTTCAACACGCTGGGCAACCTGCAGGCGCACCCGCGCGCGGGCCTGCTGTTCGTCGATTTCGACACCGGCGAGCTGCTGCACCTGAGCGCCACGGCGGAGATCGTCACGGACGGCCCTGAGGTTGAAGCGTTCGAGGGCGCGGAGCGGCTCATGCGCTTTCACGTCACGCGCGCGCTGCGCCGTCCGGCCGCGCTGCCGCTGCGCTGGGGCGAGGCCGCGTTGTCGCCGCACCTGGCGGGCACGGGGCGCTGGGCCGCGCACTGACTCAGTCGAAGACGGGAATGCGTCCGTTGACTGACGGGCGGTAGTGCCAGTCGAGTGCGTCGAGGTCGGGCGCGCGCTGCGAGCGCAACAGCGCTTCAAGACCCGCCGCAGCCAGCGTGCAGGCCAGCGCCTGCCCCGGACACGCATGCATGCCATGGCCGAAGCCAAGCACGCGCCGCTGCGCACGCACGGGCATGAAGCGGTCGGGATCGGGGTTGAACGCCGGATCGCGCTGCGCCGAGGCCAGCAGCACCAGCACCGCGTCGCCCGCCGCCAGCGAGGTGCCGGCGATCTCGACGGGCTCGATCGCGAAGCGGCGCGTGTTCTGCACCGACGGGTCATGGCGCGACGTCTCCTCGACGATGGCGAGCAACCCGTCGCGCGTGCGCGCCAGCGGGCGCAGCGCGGGCTCGCGCACCAGTGCGACGAGGCTGTTGCCCAGCAGGCCCGCCGTGGCGTCGCAGGTCTGCGAGAGCAGGCCGACGAGGTTCGCCAGCAGCGCGCGAGAGAGCGGCGCGCTTGCCGCGCTTTCGGCCAGCACCGCCGCCAGCAGCGTGCCGTCGCGCGGCGAGGCGTTCGCGCTCAGGGTTTGGAAGCGGTTCATCAGCGCGCCGGCCGCCACGCTCGCCGCCTGCAGCTGGTCGGCATTCGACAGCGGAGAAAGGCAGGCGACGAAATCGCGCATCCAGCGGTCCACCTGCGGCAAGGTCGCACCGTCGAAACCAAGCAGGTGCGCCATCGCCCGCACGGGCAGCGAGAACAGCGCCTCGGACAGCGGCGCCTGCGCAGGCAGCTGCCGCGCCACGTCGAGCGCGGCGGCGTGCGCCGCGTGCAGGTCGAGCCCGGCCAGCGCGCGCTGCAAGGCCGGCCGATGCGCCTGGTGCGCGGGGCCGTCGTTCATGCGCACGAGGTGCCCGAATACCTCGCCCGCCGGGCTGCCCACGATCGCGCGCGGCACGGGCTCGGCGGCGGGGCGCACGCGCAGCGGGCCGTGCGCCTGCAGCACCTGCATGACGACATCGGCACGGCTCGCGACCCACACGCGCAAGCCGGCGTGCCACGCGAGCGGCGGGCCGTCGCGCAGCGTGGCGTAGTACGGGTACGGGTCGGCATGCGTGGCGGCGGCGACCGGGTCGGCGGGATGAGTGAGCGTGGCGGTAGTCATGGCGCGCAGTGTGCGTTCGCCGCCGCCGGCACACTTCGGTCGCGAACGAAGTGTGGGATGCGGCATCGCCTTAGGATGCCCGCATGGACGACACCACCGCTTCCGACTTCCAGCTCGCCCGCCTCGCCGGCGCCATCGCCGAGCCGGCCCGCGCCCGCATGCTGAACTGCCTGATGGACGGCCACGCCCGCACCGCGACCGAGCTCGCCACCGTGGCCGAGGTGGCCGCCTCGACCGCGAGCGCGCACCTCGCGCGCCTGAAGGAAGAGCGACTGGTCGAGGTGCTCGTGCAAGGCAAGCACCGCTACTTCCGCCTGGCCAGCGACGACGTGGCCGCCGCGCTCGAAAGCCTCATGGTCGTGGCCGGCGCGCCGCGCCCCTCGGCCACCGCCTTCCAGCCCAACACGCCGAGCCGACTGCGCAGCGCCCGCACCTGTTATGACCACATGGCCGGCACCGCGGGCGTCGCGCTGCACGACCGGCTGCATGCGCAGGGCTGGCTCAGCGGCCTGGCGAGCGGCTCGTACGAACTCACGTCCGACGGCGCCATCGCACTGGAGAGCCTGGGCGTCGAGGTCGACGCCGTGCGCCGCTCGCGCCGCCGCTTCGCCTGCGCCTGCCTCGACTGGAGCGAACGCCGCCCGCACCTGGGCGGCGCGCTCGGGGCCGCGTGGCTGCAGCTGTCGCTGCGGCGCGGCTGGGTGCGGCAGGAACTCGACGGGCGTGCGCTCACGCTCACGCCGAAGGCGCAGCGGGAGATGCCGGAACTGTTCGCCTGAGCCTCTGTCCTGCGGGCGAACCCGAGTGAACGGGATGCTGCGAACTGGCTACGATCTTCGGTTTCCAAGGGAGAGAGACCGTGACTGTGAAAACATGGGCAGCCGTGAGCTGCATCGTTCTGGGCGCGTGCGGGGGAGGCGGTGGTGGGGGTGGAGGCGGCGGCGGTTTTGCCGGCTTCGTTCCACCCGTGACAGGTACATCGCAGACACCGCCAACGAACACACAAACCACACCAAACACAACGACCGATCCGGAACCCGGAACCGGTTCAGGGCCCGGACCGGTTGAACCGCAGCCGGGCGGAACAGGGCCCCGGCCTGGCCCCGTCGTCACCTACACCTACAAGCTCGCCAAGATTGCAGAAGAGCGCAATCCCTTCGGCGGCACCGTGCCCGCAACGGTGCTCGGCCTGCTGAACAGTCCTGAGTTCGTGGGCTACTACTATTCCGGCTTTCTCAACTCCCAGACGGGCAATGGCATCTTCGCCAAGTCGTCGCTGGAGTCGTCCTATGTGTGGACCTTCGACAAGGCCGCGCCGCCGAATGGTGAGGCCGCCGCGAGCTTCCTGCCGATGATGTTCTTCCCCGGTCAGGGCGGGGCGGGCGTGCAATACCTCTATGGAAGACCGGCCACAGCGGCAACGTACGAGAGCATGCCGATCGATGCCGACTGGTTCGGCGCGAGCGACGATGTCCTGGCACGGCTCAATGCGATGGGCGCGCAAGGCTATTGCCGGCAGTCGGGCGAATGGGATGCGCCGAAGATGGCACTGATTCGGCAGCAGGGCGCCAGTGATCGCTGTGCGTACGAGTTCAAGGCTTTCCCGCGGGACGTAATGAGCGACAGCCTCGAAACGCTCAACGCGATGGGTGACAGAGGCTTCGTACCGTTCACCTCCGTGGCCTCGCGTGGCACCTACTACGTCAAGGTGAGCAACGATTCGACCACCTATTACTACTACGTGGTCGATGCGGTGATGAGCAGCGATGTGGATTGGTTGGCACAGCTCAACACCGAGGGCGCCAAGGGAGGAGCCCAGTACGCCTTCGTTGCGGCGAGCGGCAGCACGCCGGCAAAGCGCGTCTTCCGGATTGCCACCCAGTGCACGCGCACGTGGCTTTGCCGATGACCGCGGACGGCGCCCAGGCGCCGTGCCAAGACCCCGCTCAGGCCTTCAGCTTGAGCAGATAGATCAGCGGGCCGGCCATCGCCGTGTCGAGTTCGAGAAAGCTCTCGAAGTCCTTGCCCGCCATCCAGTACGGGTCCCAGTTGTTGCGCTTGATGGTCTTCTGCCAGAGGTCGTGCGTGGTGGCGCGCTGCACCGCCTCGAGCAGCTGGCCGCGGCGGTAGGGCGGCACCTTCTTGCCGGTCATCACGCCGCGCCAGTTGGCCAGGTCGGCGTCCACGCCCTGCTGGCGCACCGAGGCGATCCCCTGGAACGGGTGCTTGGACGACACGCCGATGGCGCGCAGCTTGCCGTTGGCGATGTTCTCGGCGAACTCGCTGTAGCCCGAGATGCCGACCGCCGCCTTGCCCGTTTCGAGCGCCTCGACCACCTGCGCGCCACCCGGGTGCGGCTGGTAGTTCAGCGACGCCGAGGCGCCGGCCACGCGCGCCAGCATGCCGGCGAACATGTGGTCCACGCCGCCGGCCGAGCCGCCCGCGATGACGGTGTTGGCGGCATCGGCGCGCAGCTGGGCGACGAGGTCCTTGGGGGTCTTGATGGGCGAGTCGGCCTTGACGGCGACCACCTCGTAGTCGCTGGTCAGCCGCGCCACGGGCGAGACATGCGCCAGCGTGACGGCGGGCTTTTGCAGCGCCACCGCGCCGACCATCACCATGCCGCTGACCAGCAGCGCCTCGGGGTCGGCGTCGTACTTCTCGACGTACTTGGCCAGCCCGATGGTGCCGCCCTTGCCGCCGATGTTCTCGTAGGTGACGGTGCCCACGGCGCCCGAGGCCAGCAGGGCGGCGCCGAGGGCGCGGCCGGTCTGGTCCCAGCCGCCGCCTTCGTTGGCGGGAATGACGATGCGCAGCTTGCTGCTCAGCGGCGCGTCGGCCGCGCGGGCGTTGCCGGCCCACAGCGCGGCCTGGCCCGCACCGGCGGCAGCGGCCGAGGCTGCCAGCCAGGTGCCGAAGCGGCGGCGGGACAGGGGAAGGGCGGCGGCAGGCGGCGAAGACGGGCGCATCGTGTTTCCAGTTGTGTACGTGACAGCCAATGATGTCCGCGAAACAAGGCAAACACGCCCTCGCCCGCACAGGGAGAAACCCTGAGGGGACAAAGGGGCGAAAGGCGTCGGAGCCTACTGGAAAGCCACTTCCGCGAAGCTTCGCAGCTTGCGGCTGTGCAGCCGGGTCGTGCCTTCCTGGCGCAGGATCTCGATGGCGCGCATGCCGATGCGCAGGTGCTGCTCCACGCGCTCGCGGTAGAAGTGGTTGGCCATGCCGGGCAGCTTGATCTCGCCGTGCAGCGGCTTGTCGCTCACGCACAGCAGCGTGCCGTAGGGCACCCGGAAGCGGAAGCCGTTGGCCGCGATGGTGGCGCTTTCCATGTCCAGCGCCACGGCGCGGCTCTGGCTGAAGCGGCGCTGCGGCTGGTTGCCGGGCAGCAGTTCCCAGTTGCGGTTGTCGGTGCTGGCCACGGTGCCGGTGCGCATGATCGTCTTCAGGTCGGGGCCTTCGCACTTCGTGACGTCGGCCACCGCCTGTTCGAGCGCCAGCTGGATCTCCGACAGCGCCGGAATCGGCACCCACAGCGGCAGCTCCTCGTCGAGCACGTGGTCCTCGCGCACGTAGGCGTGGGCCAGCACGTAGTCGCCCAGCTGCTGCGTGTTGCGCAGGCCGGCGCAGTGGCCCAGCATCATCCAGGCGTGCGGGCGCAGCACGGCGATGTGGTCGGTGATGGTCTTGGCGTTGGCCGGGCCGACGCCGATGTTGGTCATGGTGATGCCGCTGTAGTCCTCGCGCACCAGGTGGTAGGCCGGCATCTGCGGCAGGCGCGGCGGCGCGGTGCCCTGGCTGCCGTCCAGCAGGTGGGCGAAGGTGTCGCTGTGGCCGGCGGCCAGCCCGCGCCGGCGCGTGATCACGTTGCCGGGCTCGATGAAGGCGATGTACTCGCTGTTCTCGTCGGCCATGGCCTCGTGGCCCAGGCGCACGAACTCGTCGATGTAGAACTGGTAGTTGGTGAACAGCACGAAGTTCTGGAACCACTCGGGCGCCGTGCCCGTGTAGTGGCGCAGGCGGTGCAGCGAGTAGTCGACGCGCGCCGCCGTGAACAGCGACAGCGGCTGCGGCTCGCCGGGCAGCGCCTCGAAGGTGCCGTTGGCAATGCCGTCGTCCATGGCGCCCAGGTCGGGCAGGTCGAACACGTCGCGCATGAGGGCGCGGCGCTCGGCGCTCATCGTGCCTTCGATGTGGTCGTTCTCGGCGAACGAGAAGTGGATCGGAATGGGCTGCGTGCTGGTGCCCACCTCGATCTCGACCTGGTGGTTTTCCAGCAGCAGGCGGAACTGGTCGAGGTAGTAGCGCGAGAACAGGTCGGGCCGCGTCAGCGTGGTCTCGTAGCGGCCGGGGCCGGCCACGAAGCCGTAGCTCAGGCCGGCGTTGGCCGGCGGCGTGTGGCGCGAGACGGTGTGCGTGTGCACCCGCACGAACGGGTAGCAGGCCCGCACCCGGCCCGGCAGCGCCTCGCCGGCGACAAAGCGCAGCATCGATTCGCGCAGGTGGGCCAGGCCGCCCTGGTAGATGGCTTTGACCTGGTCGAGCGCCTCGGCGGCGTCGGTGAAGCGGGCGGGAGCGACGAAGGTGGGCATGTAGGGCATGCCGTCATTGTGCAATGCGCCCGTGTCGATGGGGAGGCCGGAAACAGGGTGGGCGGACCTCAGTCCAGCAGGCAGGCCAGCACCTTGGCCAGCATGTCGTCCACGTCCGTGGCCTGCACCGCGCCGGGCAGGGCGACGTCGCCGTGCATCACGAACACCGGCTTGCCCCATTTCAGGCCCATGGCCATCTCCGACAGCGTGCCCATGTTGCCGCCGATGGCGACCAGGCACACGCCACTGCGCGCGATGATGCCGTTGCGCATCTCGCCCATGCCGGTGGGAATGGCCACGCTGAGCCATTCGTTGGCGTGGCGGTCGTCGTCCTCGGGCAGGATGCCCACGGCGATGCCGCCGGCCTCCACCGCGCCGCGCGAGGCCGCGGCCATCACGCCGCCGCGCCCGCCGCAGACCACCGCCATGCCCGCGCCGGCCAGCGCATGCGCCACCGCGTAGGCGGCCTCGCATTCGGCCGGGCCGCCGTCGCCCGGGCCGAGCATCGCCACCGGCTGGCGGTGGCGCTGCGGCCCCCACTGCCGTTGCGCCAGGCGCGTCAGCGCCTCAGTGACCGGCGCCGACAGCACCGCGCTCGCGCCTTCGTGTAAAGACATCGCCCACTCCCATCACGACCACACACACCACCATCAGCACCAGCGACAGGGCCGCCGCCACCGCGAAATCGGACCCGCCGTCGCCCACCTGCGCGAGCAGCATCAGCGGCAGGATGTTCAGCTGCGTGCCCACCAGCGCCAGCGCCGTGCCGTAGGTGCCCATGGCAATCGCGGCCACCATGCAGGCGTTCGACAGCACCGAGGGCAGCACCTCGGGCAGCACCGTGTCCCGGAAGGCGCGCGCCTTCGAGGCGCCCAGCGTGCGCGCCGCCTGCGCCGGGCGCAGGTCGAGGTTGGCGAACACGGGGTACAGCGACAGCGCCACGCGCGGGATCAGGTAGTAGGCATAGGCCAGCCCCAGGCCCGACACGCTGTAGATCCAGCTGCCGATCACGGCCGGGTCGGCGCCCAGGCCCGCGAGCAGCTGCGTCACGAAGCCCGCGCGGCCGAACGCGAGGATGAAGCCGTAGGCGATCACCAGCCCCGAGAACGCGAGCGGCAGGCCCAGCAGGGTCATCATCCATTGGCGCCGGCCTTCGGGCTGGCGCGCCAGTTCGATGGCGATGCAGGTGCCCACCAGCGCCGAGATCGCGCCCGCCGCCAGGCCCAGGCCCAGCGTGTTGCGTAGCGCGCCCAGGAACAGCGGGTTGCCGAACAGCCGCCCGAAGGCACTGCCGCCCTCGCCGAAGGCCTCGGGCAGCAGTGCCGCCAGCGGCACTGCGAAGAAGAGCGCCATGAAGGCCCAGGCGGGCCAGGCGCCAAAGCGTCGCATCACGGCCCCTTACTTGCCCAGCGCGGCCTGCGCCCAGAGCTTGTCGACCTCGGCCTTGCGCTCCGAGGCCTTCACCACGTCGAGCGGCTTGATCTGCGGCGCGGCCGGCATCTTGGCCGCGACATCGGCCGAGAGCGGCGTGCCCGGCACGGCAGGGCGCACGAAGCCCTGCGCGAACAGCGACTGGCCCGCCTCGCTCATGATGAAGTTGAGCCACAGCTTGCCGGCGTTCGGGTTCGGGCCGTTCTTCACGAGGCTGATGGCATAGGGCGCGGCCACGCTGGCCTCCTTCGGGATCACGACCTCCACCGCATCGCCCATGCCGTCGACATGCTTGGCCTTGAGGCCGTCGTTCTCGTAGCTGATCCACACCGGGATCTCGCCCTTGAGGAACTTGGCATACGGCGTGGTGCCTTCCACGCGCAGCACGTTGCCGGCCGCATGCAGCTTGCCCAGGTAGTCGGTGCCGGGCTGCACGTTGTCGACGCTGCCGCCGTTGGCGTAGGCCGCGGCAAAGGTCAGCACCTGGCCGATGCCGGTGGAGCGCGGGTCGAGGTAGACCACCGTGCTCTTGAACTCGGGCTTGAGCAGGTCGGCCCAGCCGGTGGGCACGTTCTTCACCAGCTTCTTGTTCACCAGGAAGGCGATGTTGAGCGTGTGGATGGTGAACCAGCGGCCCTCGGCCTCGCGGAACACGGCGGGCAGCTTGTCGAAGTTGACGGGCTTGAAGGGCGCGACCACGTCCTTCTTCGCGGCGTCGACGGCCGAGGCGGCGAAGTAGTAGGCGGTGTCGGCCTGTGGGCGGCGCTTGGTCTTCTCGAGCGCGACCACGGTGGCGGCCGAGCCGATGTCGTTGTAGGTCAGCTCGATCTCAGGGTAGCGCTTCTTGAAGTCGCGGAACAGCGACTTCCAGTTGGCCCACTCGGGGCCGGTGTCGAAGGAGACGCACAGGCCTTCCTTCTGCGCCTCGGCGTACAGCGCCTTCTCGCCCGCGTAGAGCTCGGGGCCGTCGAAAGCGAAGGCGGTGCGGGCGAGCGACAGCACGGGCAGTGCGCCGGCGGCCTGGATCAGATGTCTGCGTTGCATGGTGGCTCCTTGAGAGGAAAGGTCAGTGGTCGAGCAGGCGAAGGTGTTCGGGGGCGATGGCGATCGCTTCGGCCGCCGGCGCGGCCGACTCGGCGAGGAAGGGCTTGCCCGCGCCCGTCACGTCGAAGTCGTAGCGCGTGAGCGCGCCCAGGTAGCGCTGCGCGCCGGTGCGGCCGGCCAGGCGGTTGACGCTGTCCGGCGCCGGGTCGGACTGGATGTGTTCGGGCCGCACCAGCACGTGCACCGCGGTGCCGAAGGGCCGGCTGCCGGTCTCGGCGAAGAGCTCGGCAAAGCCCATGTCGAGCCGGCCCGGCGAAGCCACCTTGGCGGGCAGGATGGTCGAGAGCCCGACGAACTCGGCCACCGCGCGGCTCGCGGGGTGCTCGTAGATCTCGCGCGGCGTGGCGATCTGTAGCAGGCGGCCGTCTTTGAGCATCGCCACGCGGTCGGCCATCACCAGCGCTTCTTCCTGGTCGTGCGTGACCAGCAGCGTGGTCGCGTTGAAGCGCTGCTGGATCGAGCGGATCTGGTCGCGCAGATGGCCGCGCACGCTGGCGTCCAGCGCCGACAGCGGCTCGTCGAGCAGCAATGCACGCGGATCGATGGCGAGCGCGCGGGCCAGGGCCACACGCTGCTGCTGGCCGCCCGAGAGCTGCGCCACGGCGCGCTGTGCGTGGTCGCCCAGCCCGACGATGTCGAGCAGCTCTTGCGCACGCTGGCGGCGCGGGGCCGTGTCCACCTTGCGCAGCTTGAGCCCGTAGGCCACGTTGTCCAGCACGCTCAGGTGCGGAAACAGCGCATAGCTCTGGAACACCATGCCGATGTGGCGCTGGTGCACCGGTGTGCGCGACATGTCGTCGCCGCCGAGCACGATGCGGCCCGTGTGGCCGGTCTCCAGCCCCGCCACCAGCTTGAGCAGCGTCGACTTGCCCGAGCCGCTGGGCCCGATCACCGCGACGAGCTCGCCCGTGCGCACGTCGAGCGACACGTCGTGCAGGCCGTGCGTGCTGCCGGGGTAGTTGTAGCTGACGTTGTCGAGTAAGAGGCTCATGCGCGCTGCTTCACCAGAGAAGAGGAAAGAAGGGCCGACGCGCTCGCCAGCACGAGAAGGATGACGGTCGCCGCGCAGGCAAAGCCCGTCGCGCCGTAGAAGGCCTGCAGCAGCACCACCGGGTAGGTGCGGTTCTGGAAGCTCGTGAGCAGGTTCGACAGCCCGAACTCGCCCACCGAGATGGCCGCCACCATCACCAACCCGCTGATCAGGCTCTGGCGCAGGCTGGGCAGCACGATGCCGGTGAACTGCTGCCAGCCCGAGGCGCCGAGCGTGGCCGCGGCCTGCTCGAGCCGCCCGAGGTCCAGGTGGCGCAGGTCGGTGAGCAGCGTGTTCGTGAGGTAGGGCAGCGTGAGGATCGCGTGCGCGGCGATCAGCAGCGGCATCGAGCCCAGCCACGGCGCGAGGTCGGTGTTGAACACGATCATGTAGCCGAAGGCCAGCGTGATGGTCGGCACCGCGACCGGCGTGGCGCTCACGATGCGCGCCGCGATGCTGCTGCCGCGCCGCGCGCCGTGGTACAGCGCATAGGCCAGCGGCAGCGCCAGCACCGTGTTGATCGCGCAGGCCGCCATCGCCACCACGAGGCTGCTCACGAAGGCCTTGCGGAACGAGGTGTCCAGCCACAGGTCGACATACCACCGCCCGGTGACGCCCGTGGGCAGCAGCGTGTTGGTCCAGTTGCCGCCGAAGCTGCCGATCGCCAGCAGGGCGATGGGCAGCAGCAGGTACAGGCCGTAGACGAGCGAGATGCCGCGAATCAAGGGGGTGTCTCCGAAGGTCTTGCGCACCCGGCATACTTTCCGGATGCTCTACTTTTTGCCCACGGCGGATTGCCGCGTTCCAGCGAATTCTAGGAAGCAGATGCACACTTATGGGTGAAAGTTGGATGACGACACTTGAGCAATCGGCAAGTGTTTTTCACACGACTTTCATCAACCGGAGCCAGGCATGAAACGCGACTGCCCCACTATCCAGGAACTGCTGGCCTTCGACGCCGTGGCGCGCCAGCAGAGCATCACGCTCGCGGCCGGTGCGCTGTGCATCACCGTGAGCGCCGTCAGCAAGCAGATCGCGGGGCTCGAGGCTTTCCTGGGCCGCGAGCTGCTGCAGAAGAACGGCCGCGGCGTGCAGCTCACGCCGCAGGGGCGCGTGTACTGGCAGAAGATCTCGGGCGGCCTGCGCGCCATCGAGACCGCGACCTTCGAGGCCCGCTCGGGCGATGCCGGCGCCGGCCTGCTCACGCTGGCCAGCGTGCCCACCTTCCTCACCAAGTGGCTCATTCCGCGCCTGCCGGCCTTCAGCCAGAAGAGCCGCCACGTGATGCTGAGCTTCAGCCGCCACCTGGAGCCCAGCGACGGCATTCCGGCCGGCGTCGATGCCGCCATCCGCTACGGTCCCGACGGCTGGCCCGGCGTGGTGTCCGAATACATCGCGGGGCGCGAGTTCGTGCTGATCGTGGCGCGTGCGCTGGTCGAGGGGCGCCACCGCATCGTGCAGCCCATCGACATCGTCGGCCACACGCTGCTGCACCACGAGGGCGCGCCCACCGCCTGGCGCCAGTGGGCCGCGCAGCACGGCGTGCCCGAGGTGCAGACCGTGGCCGGCCCGCGCTTCGCGCAGTACTCGGCGCTGATCCAGGCGGCGCTCAACGGGCTGGGCATCGGCCTCGTGCCGAAACTGCTGGTGCAGGAAGAGCTGGCCGAAGGCGCGCTGCTGAGCCCCTGCGGCACGCCGGTGCGCGTGGACCAGGGCCACTACCTGTGCTACCGGCCCGACCGCCTCGACCTGCCGGCCTTCGCGGCGTTTCGCGAATGGATCATGGACGAAGGGCAGAAGTCGCGCGGCGTGGAGACCGAGGCATGAAGCGGCCGTCTTCGCTACGCTCTGGCCACGGAACAACCAAGGAATCGAATCGATGAAAGTCGCAGTCATGGGTGCCGGCGCGGTCGGCTGTTACTACGGCGCCATGCTGGCGCGCGCGGGCCACGAAGTCGTGCTGATCGGCCGGCCCCCGCATGTGGAGGCGGTGCGCGCGAACGGGCTGCGGCTGGAGACGAAGGCCTTCGACGAACAGGTGCGCCTCGATGCCAGTACCGAGGCAGGCGCCGTGCAGGGCGCCGACCTCGTGCTGTTCTGCGTCAAGTCCACCGACACCGAATCGGCCGCCGCGCAGATCCAGCCGCACCTCGCGCCCGGCGCGCTGGTGCTCACGCTGCAGAACGGCGTCGACAACGACGCGCGCGTGCGCGCGGCGCTGCCGTCGCACGACGTGGCCGCCGCCGTGGTCTACGTGGCGACCGAGATGGCGGGGCCGGGCCACGTGAAGCACCACGGCCGCGGCGAGCTGGTGATCGCGCCCTCGCGCCGCAGCGACGAGGTCGCGCAGGCACTGATCGCGGCCGGCGTGTCCACGCAGATTTCCGACAACGTGCGCGGCGCGCTGTGGGCCAAGCTGGTGCTCAACTGCGCTTACAACGCGCTGTCGGCCGTGTCGCAGCTGCCGTATGGCGAGCTCGTGCAGGGCACGGGAGTGACCGACGTGATCCGCGACGTGGTCGCCGAATGCCTCGCGGTGGCGAAGGCCGAGGGCGTGGTGATTCCGGGCGACGTCGACGCGGCGGTGCGCGGCATCGCGCAGTCGATGCCCTCGCAGTATTCGTCGACCGCGCAAGACCTCGCACGCGGCAAGCGCAGCGAGATCGACCACCTCAACGGGCTGGTCGTGCGGCGTGGCGAGGCGCTGGGTGTGCCGACGCCGGCGAACCGGGTGTTGTTCGTGATGGTGAAGCTGCTCGAAAGCAAGCAGCCCCAGGCCGGCGCCTAGCCGGGCATGGGTTCGCGCATCGTCACGAACTCTTCGGCAGCGGTGGGGTGGATGCCGATGGTGCTGTCGAACAACGCCTTCGTCGCGCCCGCGCGCATCGCCACCGCGAAGCCCTGCACCACCTCGCCCGCGTCCGCGCCCACCATGTGCAGGCCCACCACGCGGTCGCTCTTCTTGTCGACCACGAGCTTCATGAAGGTGCGCTCGCTGCGGCCCGAGAGGGTGTGGCGCAGCGACTTGAACTCACTCGAGAACACGGTGACCTCGCCGAACTTCGCGCGCGCGTCGATCTCGCTGTAGCCGCAGGTGCCGACGTTGGGGTGGGTGAACACGGCGGTGGGAATGAACTCGTAGTCCATGCCGCGCTTTCCCTTGCCGAACAGCGCATCGACCACCACCATCGCCTCGGCCAACGCCACGGGCGTGAGCTGCACGCGGGTCGACACGTCGCCTACCGCGTAGATCGACGGCACCGAGGTGCGGTAGTGCGCATCGACCGCGATGGCACCCTTGTCGTCGAGCTTCACGCCCGCCGCCTCGAGGCCGAGGCCCTGCGTGTTGGGCACGCGGCCGGTGGCGAAGAGCACGGTGTCGGCCTCGATCTGCTGGCCGCGCGCGAGCGTGACCACGAGGCCGTCGGGCCCGCGTGCGATCGACGAGGCTTCGCAGTTCAGCCGCACGTCGACGCCGGCCTTGCCCATCTCGTTCGCGAGGAACTGGCGCACGTCGTCGTCGAAGCCGGTGAGCAGGTGGGCGCGGCGGTGCAGCTGCGTCACCTTGGAACCCAGGCCGTTGAAGATCGAGGCGAACTCGCAGGCGATGTAGCCGCCGCCCACCACCAGCAGGCGCTTGGGGAACGGGTCGAGGTCGAACATCGCGTCGGAGGTCACGATGTGTTCGCGGCCTGGAATCTCGGGCACGAAGGGCGTGCCGCCGGTGGCCACCAGCAGGTGGCGCGCGGTGTGGCGCCTGCCTTCGATTTCAACCGTGTGCGCATCGACCAGCTGGGCCCAGCCGGTGACGAGCGTGACGCCGGAGTTCTTCAGCAGCGAGCCGTAGATGCCGTTGAGCCGGCTGATCTCCTTGGCGCGCTGGGCCTTGAGGTGCGCCCAGTCGAACTGCGGCGCCGATGGGAGCTTCCAGCCGTAGCCTTCGGCCTCCTCGAACGACTCGGCATAGCCGGCCGCATAGCTGTAGAGCTTCTTCGGGATGCAGCCCACGTTGACGCAGGTGCCGCCGAGCTCGGCGGCCTCGGCCAGCGCGACGCGCGCACCGGTCTGCGCCGCCATGCGCGCGGCACGCACGCCACCGCTGCCGCCGCCAATGACGAAGAGGTCGAAATCGAATGATTGCATGAGAAAGACGCTCCTTGCGGCCGACTGTAGCGGCGGGGCGGCGGCGGCGCTGCGGCCGGGGCCATGGCCGTGAAGCACCGCGGCCTGCGAGGGTCTTTGCCGGGGGGCGCTTGACCCTGAAGCTGCTTCAGGGAATCCACTGTCTGCAGGCCCGCGGGAATTCATCGCCACCGGCGACGTTGCCACCGGCCTGTTTGTTGCACGACGCAAGGGAGAAACACATGGGCATGCTGGAACGACTCTTCGGTGGACATGGCGGCGCGCGCCACGGCGGCGGGCACCACGGTTCGCAAGGCGGTTATGGATACGGCCGCGACGCACCGCCTCCGCCACCCGGCGGCAGCGCCTGCCCGGCCTGCCGCGCGGTGAACGCCGCCGGTGCGCGCTTCTGCCAGCAATGCGGCACGTCGATGCTGCCCGCGGCCTGCCGGCAGTGCGGCACGGCGATGGCGCCCGGCGCGAAGTTCTGCGCGCAATGCGGCCAGTCGACGGAGGCCGCGCCCCGCACCTGATCCGTGAAAAGGGGCGGGCCGACAGCGAGAATTCGCGGTTGTCGGCAACAAGGCAGGGAGCCCCATGAAGAACGAATCCAACAGGAAGAAGAAGGACGGCACGGCACTGGCGTGGCTGCCGGTCCTGGCGCTGTGCGCGATGGTCGTCGCGCCCGCGCCGGCCGGCGCGCAGCTCGCGCGCAAGCCGTCGTATTACCAGCAGCAGAACCAGCCACAGCACGAAGGGCCGGCCGCGCAACTGGTGCCGCGCCCCGCCGTGCCCGCCTCGCTGCCGGCGCTGCGCAGCCAGGGCGATTTCGACACGCTGGCGCGCGTCTACGACGCCGGCACGCCGATGCAGCTGGCCCATGTGCTGTTCGCGATCGACCGGCAGGCGAAGCCGGCGCGCATGCACTACATCGACACGCCGCGCTTCCAGCTGCATGTGCGATTTTTGCGCGACACGCGGCTCACGCCGAACACGGTCAAGCGCGAGATCGACCGCAACTACCTCGTGCCCGACCGCCGCTTCCTGTTCGGCACGCTGAGCTGGCAGCAGAACATCGGCACCTTCACCTACGAGTTCTGGGAAGGCGACCGGCTCACGGTGCCGCTGCTGCGCGAGGCCGAGGCACAGGTCAAGGCCAGCTTCTTCGCGCCGGTGAAGTTCAAGACCAACTCCACGCTGCACGAGCGCATCGCGAAGGAAGCCGGCATCGACTTCGTGAGCCAGGAGGCGCTGATCCGCGAGCAGCCCTACCTGCCGATGAACCTGGGCACCGCCACCGGCCGCGTGCGCATCGTGAACGACGCCTCGGGCCTGAATGCGCTGTTGCCCGACGACATCGCCGTGCTGCGCGAGGTGCCGATCAACCTGCCGCCGGTGGCCGGCGTGCTCACCGAGCGGCCGTCCACGGCGCTGTCGCACGTCAACCTGCTGGCCAAGGGCTGGGGCATTCCGAACGCCTACGTGCGCGATGCCGCCACGGTGCTGAAGGCGCATGCGGGCCAGTGGGTGGCGCTGAAGGTGGCGGCCTCGGGTTACCAGCTGCGCCGCCTCACGCCGGAAGAAATCGCCGCGCTGCCGCCGCGCGCCGTGCGTGCGGCCGCCACCGGCGCGCTGCCCGGCAGCAAGGCCGCGAAGCCGGACCTGCGCGAAACGCGACTGCTGCCATTGGCCTCGCTGCGTGCGCGCCACAGCGTGCAATGCGGCTCGAAGGCGGCCAACCTCGGCGCGGTGCTGGCCGCGCGCATTCCCTCGACCACCGTGCCTGACGGCTTCTGCATTCCGTTCGCGCACTACGACCGCTTCATGCGATCGAACGGGCTGGCCGAGCGCATCGCGCGCATGCAGCAGCAGCCGGGCTTCGCGGGCGACCCGCAGGTGCGGCTGAAGGCGCTGGCGCAGCTGCGCGACGAGATCGTGCAATGGCCCGTCGAGCCGGCCACCGCGGCGGCCTGGCGCGCGGCGTGGCAGGCGCAGCTGGGCGGGGGCGGCGTGTTCGTGCGCAGCTCGTCCAACTCGGAAGACCTGCCGGGCTTCAGCGGCGCGGGGCTCTACACGACGGTGCCCAACGTGAAGACCGGCGACGCGCTCGAGCTCGCGGTGAAGAAAGTGTGGGCCTCGGTGTTCAACCCCGAGGCCTGGGAGGCGCGCAGCGCCGCGGGCTTCGGTGCCGAGTCGGTGCTGATGGGCGTGTTCGTGCAGACCGCCATCGACTCGACCAACGCCGGCGTGATGATCACGCGCGACCCCTTCGACGCGGGCCACCCGCACGTCACCTACATCTCGGCCAAGCGCGGCATCGGCATCCGCGTGGTCGAGGGCAAGCGCGTGGCGGAGCAGGTGATGTACTCGAGCTGGTCGAAAGCCATCCAGGTGCTCAGCCGCTCGGCCGAAGAGACGGCGCTGCAGCTGGACAAGGACGGCGGCGTGAAGGAAGTGCCCGTGGAAGTGGGCCGCCACGTGCTGACCGACGAGCTGGTGGTGCGGCTCGCCAACGTGGGCGCGGCGGTGAAGCGCACCTTCAACGCGGTCGACCAGGACATCGAGTGGGCGACCGTGGGCGACAAGATCGTGCTGCTGCAGGCGCGGCCGTATGTGGAGCGGCGGCGCTAGGTCGCCGCGCCCTCAGCCCGCCGTGGTGCGCGGGCGGTGGCCCGGCAGCGTGTTCAGCGGAATGCGCAGGTAGGCCACGCCGTTGTCGTCGGGCGGCGGCAGGCGGCCGCCGCGCACGTTGACCTGCATCGACGGCAGGATCAGCGTCGGCACTTCGAGCGTGGCGTCGCGCGCGGTGCGCATGCGCACGAACTCGTCTTCGCCGATGCCGTCGCGCACGTGGATGTTGTGGGCGCGCTGCTGCGCCACCGTGCTCTGCCAGCGCGGCTCGCGCGAGGCGGGCGGGTAGTCGTGGCAGACGTACAGCGTGGTCTCGGGCGGCAGCGCGAGCAGCCGCCGCATCGAGCGGTAGAGCTCGCGCGCGTCGCCGCCCGGAAAGTCGGCGCGCGCGCTGCCCAGGTCGGGCATGAAGAGCGTGTCGCCGACGAAGACCGCGTCGTCCACGAGGTAGGCCATGTCGGCCGGCGTGTGGCCGGGCACGCGCAGGGCCTGCGCCTCGATCTCGCCGATGTGAAAGCGCTCGCCGTCCTTGAAGAGGTGGTCGAACTGGCTGCCGTCGGGCAGGAAGTCGCGCTCCAGGTTGTAGAGGTGGCGGAAGGTGGCCTGCACCGTGCGGATGTGCTCGCCGATGGCGATGCGCCCGCCGGCCTGCGACTGCACATGGCGCGCGCCCGAGAGGTGGTCGGCGTGCGCGTGGGTCTCCAGGATCCAGTCGACCTGCAGCGCCTGCGCGTGAACGTACGTCAGCAGGCGGTCGGCCGAGGCGGTGTCGGTGTGGCCGGAGCGGAAGTCGTAGTCGAGCACCGGGTCGATGACGGCGGCGCGCTTCGTCGCATGGTCCCAGACCACGTAGGACACCGTGCCCGTCGCGGGATCGAAGAAGGCCTGGGTGGTGGCGCGTGGGGGCATGGGGGTCGGGGTCATCGGCGCTCCTTCTGCGGTGCCTGGAGGCCAGACACTCATTCAATCAATCAAGCGACAAATATTATATGAATTCATATAATGTTATTTCGCGAACTGTCATCCTCCCATGAAGACCCCGACCCACGCCATCGACCCCCAACTGCTGCGCAGCGCCGCCGGCCAGGCTGTCGCCGTGCTCAAGCTGCTGGCCCACGAGGCCCGGCTGCTGCTGCTGTGCCAGCTCTCGCAGGGCGAGATGTGCGTGAGCGACCTCGAAAGCACGCTGGGCATCCGCCAGCCCACCCTGTCGCAGCAGCTGTCGGTGCTGCGCACCGAAGGCGTGGTGGACACCCGCCGCGAGGGCAAGAACATCTACTACCGCGTGGCCGACCCGGCCCTGCTCGAGATCCTGGCGGTGCTGTACCGCCTCTACTGCCCGAAGGAGAACTGAAGATGCCCACCATCGACTGGCCTCATTTCACGCCCTGGGCCGCACTGGCCGGCGGCGTGCTCATCGGACTTTCCGCCGCGATGTTCGTGCTGCTCAACGGCCGCATCGCCGGCGTCAGCGGCGTGCTGGGCGGCTTGCTGCGCCCCATGAAGGGCGACATGGCCTGGCGCGCGGCCTTCGTGCTCGGGCTGGTCGGCGCGCCGCTCGTCTACGGGCTCTTCGCCGTGCTGCCCGCGGCGCAGATCGACGCGGGCTACGGCACGCTCGCGCTGGCCGGCCTGCTGGTGGGCGTGGGCACGCGCTATGGCGCGGGCTGCACCAGCGGCCACGGCGTGTGCGGGCTGGCGCGGCGCTCGCCGCGTTCGCTGGTCGCCACGCTGGCGTTCATGGCCGCGGGGTTCGCCACGGTGTTCGTGGTGCGCCACTTGTTGAACTTCTGAATCGGGAGACCTGCCATGTGGACCGCCATTGCTTCCTTGCTCGCCGGCCTTGTCTTCGGGCTCGGCCTCATCGTCTCCGGCATGGCCAATCCGGCCAAGATCCTGGGTTTTCTTGACGTGGGCGGGGCCTGGGACCCGTCGCTCGCCTTCGTGATGGCCGGCGCGGTGGCGGTGAGCACCGTCGGCTTCCTGCTCGCGGGCCGTCGCAAGGCCTCGCTGCTCGGCGGGCCGCTCACGCTGCCCAGCCTGCGCCACATCGACCGCCGCCTGGTCGGCGGCAGCCTGCTGTTCGGCGTCGGCTGGGGCATCGCGGGCTTTTGCCCCGGGCCCGCGCTGGTCTCGCTCGGCACGGGCGAGGTCAAGGCGCTGGTCTTCGTGGGCGCCATGCTGCTGGGCATGGGCCTGTTCGAGCTGCTCGAGCGCCGCCGCTTCGCGCGGCGCCCGGCCTCAGCCTGAGAAGGCGCGCGCGTTCAGCCGTACAGGTACTGCGGCAGCCACAGCGTCAGCCCCGGCCAGATGTACATGAACACCATGCACAGGATGACGATCAGCATGTACGGCATCATCCCCGCGAAGATCTGGTTGATCGTCACGTGCGGCGGCGACACCCCCTTCAGATAGAAGGCCGACATCGCCACCGGCGGCGACAGGAACGCCGCCTGCAGGTTCACGAACACCAGCACGCCGAACAGCAGCGGATCGATCTGGAAGTGCGCCAGCAGCGGCAGGAAGATGGGCACGAAGATCACGATGATCTCGGTCCACTCCAGCGGCCAGCCCAGCACGAAGATGATCGCCTGCGACAGCAGCAAGAACTGCAGCGGGCTGAGGTTCATGCTCAGCACCCACTCCTCGACGATGCGCTGGCCGCCCAGCAGCGCGAACACCGCCGAGAACAGCGCCGAGCCCACGAACAGCCAGCAGACCATCGAGGTGGTCTTGAGCGTGAGGAACACCGCCTCCTTGATCTTCTTGAAGTTCAGCGTGCCGGCCTGCCACGCCATCAGGAAGGCGCCGGCCGCGCCGACCGCCGCCGACTCGGTGGCCGTGGTGATGCCGAACAGGATCACGCCCAGCACCACCAGCGTGAGCGTGGCCAGCGGCATCACCGACGACACCAGCATGCGCAAGATTTCGAACTGCTCCGCGTCCATGCGCCAGTAGTACCAGCCCAGCAGCGCCAGCGTGAAGAGGCAGGCCACCCAGAAGCCGGTGTAGAAGGCATCGGGCACCGCGGCGGTCTTGGGTGCCTCGACCGCGTCGCCCAGCTGCTGCAGGCCACCCTCACTGGCAGGGGCGGCGGCCGGCTCGCTGCCCGGAGGTTCCTCGACGCCGCCGGGGGGCTCCTGCAGGCCGCTGCTTTCGGTGGTGTTCGCGGGTTCGTCGGTGCTCGGCGGCTCGGCCAGACCGGTGCCTGACGGCTCGGCTGCAGCCGGCGCGGCGGCTGTGGGTTCGCCGGTCTTCTGCGTCGCCTGCTGCGTGGCCACCGGGGCGGCCGCGTTGTTGTCCTTCTGCGAGTAGATGGTCACGTACCACCACACCGAGCCCAGCGTGACCGCGGCCAGCGCCAGCGGCACCAGCGCGCTCAGCAGGCCTCGCAGCAGCATCCACCAGCTCAGGCGCACGCCCTCGACCGCGCCGCGCAAGGCGCGACCCGGCGCCACCACGGCCGCGGCGAGCGCGGGCAGCATGCGCGGGGAGTAACTGGCCGCGAGGTGGGCCACCCATGGCGTGATGGGGGCACGCTGCTGGTCGATCGGCATCTTGGGCGCCACCTTCGGTTGCAGCACGGCCCAGCCGATCACGTAGATCAGGTACAGCAGGGCGAGGAAGAAGCCCGGGAACATCGCCGCCGCATAGAGCTTGACCACCGACTGCCCGGCCACGGCCGCGTACACGATGATCATCACCGAGGGCGGAATGAGAATGCCCAGCGTGCCGCCGGCCGTGATCACGCCGGCCGCCAGCCGCGTGTCATAGCCCGCGTTGAGCATGGGGCGCATCGCGATCACGCCCATCAGCACCACCACCGCGCCCACCAGGCCGCTCGCAATGCCCCAGAAGGTGCACACGATGAGCGTGGTCACCGCCAGCGAGCCCGGCACGCGGCGGAACGCGAGCTGCACGCTGTGGAACATCTTGTCGACCAGCGCGCCGCGCTCCATCACATAGCCCATGAGCACGAAGAGCGGGATGGACAGCAGCGTCTCGTTGGTCATGGCCCCGAAGGCGCGCTGCACCATCAGGTCGAAGACCTTGTTGTCGAGCCAGGGCGAGGCGGGGTCGTAGAAGGCAATGAAGCCGAAGAACATGCCCAGCCCCATCAGCGTGAACGCCGTGGGAAAGCCGAGCATGATCACGAAGACGATCAGGCCCAGCATCAGCAGGCCGAGTGCGGGTTCGCTCATGCGGCACCTCCCGTCGTGTCGCTCTTGCGCTGCTGCGCGGCCTGCTCGATGGCGTGGGCCTTTTCGATCACCTCGCGCTTGTCGGCCTCGTTCACGTAGCTGCTGCTGGCAAGCTGGTCGCCGACCACGTCCATTTCTTCGGCGTCTTTCAGGCGCGGCGTCCACACGCCGGTCTTCAGGCACAGCACGCAACGCACCATCTCGGCGAGGCCCTGCACCAGCAGCACCGCGCCGGCCACGGGAATCACGAACTTGAAGGGGTACACCGGAATCGGGTCGGCGTTGAAGGTCTGTTCGCGCATCGCGAGCGATTCACCGAAGTAGGTCCAGCCCGACCAGGTGAGCGCCACCACGCCGGGCAGGAAGAAAACCGCGAACAGCACGAGGTCGAGCGCGGCCTGCGTGCGCGGCTTCATGCTGCCGTAGAAGAAATCGCCGCGCACATGGCCGGCCTGCGAGAGCGTGTAGGCGCCGCCCATCATGAAGAGCGTGCCGTACAGCATGTTGTTGGCATCGAAGATCCAGGCCGTGGGCGCGTTCAGCGCATAGCGCTTGAACACTTCGCCGCACACCAGCAGCATCAGCGCGACGATGAGCCACGAGAAGGTCTTGCCCACCAGCATGCTGAACCGGTCGACGGCGTGAAGGAAGCGTTGGATGGTCATGGCGGCAGCAGCATGGGCGAGGCCCGTTCATGGAACACCGTGGCGCCGGCGATGCCGGGCCACCGGTGTTGCCCCCTGTGCGGGGGGAAGGCGCGCGCAGGAACGACGTGCGCGCCGACGGGAAGCATCAGCTCTTCTTTTTCCCGAAGTAGTGGTTGTAGGCCATCTTGAAGTCGACGCCGTAATCGTTCTGCCACTGCAGCGCACGCTCGGCGAACACGCGCTGCGACTCCAGCACCTTCTTGAAGAGCGGGTTCTCGCCGGCCTTCTTTTCCACCGTCTTGTCCCAGGCCGCGAGCTGCGCGCGCAGCACGGCGTCGGGCGTCTTGTAGAACTTGATGCCGGCCTTCTTCATGTCGGCGTAGTCCTGCGAGTTGCGCTGCACCGCCTTCCAGCTCATGTCGGCGCTGGCGGCCTGCACGGCGTAGTCGATGATGGAGCGCAGCTCCTGCGGCATCGCGGCGTACTTGCCCTTGTTGAACAGCACCTCGAACTGCTCGCCCGACTGGTGAAAGCTTTGCAGCATGCAGTTCTTCACCACGTCGGGGAAGCCCAGCACGCGGTCGCTCGAGGCGTTGTTGAACTCGGCCGCGTCGATCAGGCCGCGGTCCAGCGCGGGCACGATCTCGCCGCCGGGCAGCGGGTTCACCGCGGTGCCCATCTCGGTGAACATGTCCACGGCCAGGCCCACGGTGCGGAACTTCAGGCCCTTCATGTCCTCGACCTTGGCCACCGGCTTCTTGAACCAGCCCAGCGGCTGCGTGGGCATGGGGCCGTACAGGTACGACACCACCTCCATGTTCAGGCTCTTGTAGATCTCGTCGAGCAGCGCCTTGCCGCCGCCGTAGTTGTGCCAGGCCAGCACGGTGTTGGCGTCCATGCCGAAGCCGGGGCCCGAACCCCACAGCGCCAGCGCCGAGTTCTTGCCGTAGTGGTAGGCCACCACGCCGTGGCCGCCGTCGAGCGTGCCCTTGTTCACCGCCTCGAGCAGCTGGAAGGCGGGCACGACGGCGCCCGAGGGCAGCACCTCGATCTTCAGGCGCCCGCCCGCCATGTCGTTCACCTTCTTGGCGAAGTCGTTGGCGTACTCGTGGAAGATGTCCTTCGCCGGCCAGGTGCTCTGGAAACGCAGCGACGTGGTTTGGGCCATGCTGACCATCGGCGCGGACATCGCGCCTGCGGCCACCGCCGCGCCCTTGAGAAGGCTGCGACGGCGGGGCGATTTGCTGTCTGTCATGTGTCTCTCCATATAGTTCTCTGACCGGAACACCCAGGCCGTCGTCTTCACGTTATGGTTTCGACTGGCCGCGACCGCCATCTTTGGCGCGCCACACCTTGTGACAAACAGGGTTTTCACGAACCGGTGAAAAATTCCATCATCCGGCGTGCAGATCGATCGCCCGCAGCCGCCAAAGGCTTCGGGCTTACCCTAGAGATTCGAGAGAGAAAGCAACCATGAGTGAACCCGTTGGAGAAAAAGGCTACGCCGGCGACGTGACGCCCGAGCAGGCGGCGCAGTGGATGGCGAGCGGCGAGGCCGTGCTGGTGGACGTGCGCACCGATGCCGAGCGCGAGTGGGTCGGCTACGTGCCCGGCGCCGTGCCGCTGGCCTGGAAGCAGTGGCCGGGCATGGCGATCAACCCGGCCTTCGACGACGGCGTGCGCGCCGCCGCAGAGGGCGGAAAGAAGCTGGTGCTGCTGTGCCGCAGCGGCGTGCGCTCGATCGCCGCGGCCAAGCGCGCGACCGAGCTGGGCGCGCAGGCCTACAACATCCTCGAAGGCTTCGAGGGCAACCCGGACGAGAACGGGCACCGCGGGTTGATCGGCGGCTGGCGCAAGCGCGGGCTGCCCTGGCGCCAGAACTAGAGCGCGCTGCCCGCCTCACTCGGCCGTGGCCGGGTCGATCACGCTGTACACCCGGTCCACACGGTTGGCCGGGAAGCCACCGAGCTCCGCGTGCCGGCGCACGAGGGCCTCGTCGGTGGCCTGGTAGACGCAGTAGATCCGGTCGTCGGCCACGTAGCTGTGGATCCACTGGATGTCGGTGCCCATGCTGCTGAGCACGCCGCAGGATTTTTGCGAGATGGCTTTCAGGTCCGCCGCGGTGAACTGGCCGGCGCCGGGGATCTCTCGCTCGATGACGAACTTGGGCATGGCGGTACTCCTGTCTAGAATCGGTCGAAGGCGACCAGGACCTATGGTGCCGACGCGAAGCCGTCCTGTATTGCCCGTCTCGCCGGACTTGTTGTCCGGAACCCCGCCCTCGCTAGCCGGGAGGTGACCATGGATGTCTTGTCGGACGTGCTGCGGACCATCCGCCTGGAGGGCGCGCTGTTCCTGAACGGGGACATGTATGCACCCTGGTGCTTCAAGGTACCCAGGGGCGCGGACATCGCGCAGGTGCTCAGGCCCGGCGCGCAGCGCCTGGCCATCTGCCACCTCGTGCTGCAAGGCGAATGCTGGGCCCAGGTCGAAGGCGAGGCGCCGCTGCGCGCGCATGCCGGCGACGTGATCGCCGCGCCGCATGGCGATTCGCATGTGCTGGGCAGCGGCCTGCAGCATGCGGCGGTGGACATGTCGCATGTGGTGAGTCCGCGAGCGCCCGAGCTGGCGCGCGTGCGCTACGGCGGCCAGGGCGAGCGCACCTTATTGGTCTGCAGCTGGTTCGCGTACGAAGGCGACGCGCCCAACCCCGTCATGGCGAACATTCCGCGCCTCTTCACGACGCCCTTGCGCAGCAGGCCGGCAGGCCCGTGGATCGAGCAGTCGGTCAACTTCGTCCTGGGGGATGCGGCTTCGCACACGCCCGGTTCGGAGATGGTGGCCGCCAAGGTGGCGGAAGTGCTGTTCACCGAAGTGCTGCGCGGCTACATCGAATCCATGCCGGCCAACAACCCGGGCTGGCTGGCGGGCCTGCGCGACCCGCACGTGAGCCGCTGCCTGGCGCTGATGCACGCCGAGCCCGCGCGCAACTGGACGGTCGACGCGCTGGCGCAGGAAATCCACGTCTCGCGCAGCGTGCTGGCGGACCGCTTCACCGAACTGGTGGGCGCGCCGCCCATGCATTACCTGGCGCGCTGGCGCATGGTCCTGGCCGCCGGCATGCTGCGCAAGGACCAGGGCAACCTGGCGCGCATCGCCGAAGGCGTGGGCTACGAATCGGAAGCCGCTTTCAACCGCGCGTTCAAGCGCGAGTACGGCGTGTCGCCAGGGGCCTGGCGGCACAACGGCGCCTAGCGAGGCGCCGTTGCGGGGGTCAGAGTGCCGGAATGCGCAGCTTCTGTCCCGGATAGATCTTGTCGGGGTGCGACAGCATCGGCTTGTTCGCCTCGAAGATCGCGTTGTACTTGTTGGCGTCGCCGTAGTACTTCTTCGAGATGGCCGAGAGCGTGTCGCCGCGCACCACGTCGTGGTACTGGGCCGGCGGTGCGGCCGGGGCGACGAGGTTGTTGTCCACGCTCGTCACGTTGGCCACGTTGCCCGCGGCGAGCGCGGCTTTCTCGCTGGCTTCCTGCGAGGGCGCCTGGCCCGCGAGGGTGACGACGCCGCTGCTGGCGGTGTAGGTCACTTCCAGTCCGGTGAGGCCGAGGTTCTGGGTCTCGATGTAGGTCTTGATGGCCGCGGCGGCTGCCGTGTTCGCATCGGGCGTGGCCGCCTGGGCCGACGAACCGCCGAACAGTTTTTCACCGGCTTCCTTGATGAAGCTGAGCAATCCCATGGTTTTCTCCTTGTGCCGTGGTGGATGGAAAAGGCGAATGTAGCGGCGGAACCGGGACGCTCCGCGTAGGCCCGCGCCGCGACTGTCAAAGAGGCGCCAGCAGGAATAACAACAAAGTCGCAATAATCGCGCGCATGTCTTCCCCCTTCCTCGCCATCGACATCGGCAACACCCGGCTCAAGTGGGCGCTTTACGAGGGGGCCTTCCCCGGTGCGGCACTGCAGGCCCATGGTGCCGAGTTTCTCGACCACATCGAACGCCTGGCCGATGGCCCCTGGGCCGAGCTGCCGGCGCCCGGTTCCATGCTGGGCTGCGTCGTGGCCGGTGACACCTTGCGGCGGCGCGCCGAAGAGCAGATCACCGAACGCTTCGACTGCGCCCCGCGCTGGGTGGTGTCGAGCGCGGGCGAGGCCGGCATCGTCAACGGCTACGACCATCCGACGCGGCTGGGCGCCGACCGCTTCGTGGCCATGATCGGCGCGCGCCACCGCATGCTGTCGCAGGGGCCCGAGCGGCCGATGGTGGTGGTGCTGATCGGCACGGCCGTCACTGTGGAGGCGATCGATGCCAGCGGCAAGTTCCTGGGCGGCCTGATCCTGCCGGGCCACGGCATCATGCTGCGCGCGCTCGAGTCGGGCACGGCGGGCCTGCACGTGCCCACCGGCGAGGTGCGCGAATTTCCCACCAACACCAGCGACGCGCTGACCAGCGGCGGCACCTACGCCATCGCGGGGGCGGTCGAGCGCATGGTGCAGCACGTGCGCTCGCACTGCGGCGCCGAGCCGGCCTGCTTCATGACCGGCGGCGCGGGCTGGAAGATGGCGCCCGCCATGAACGGGGACTTCGAACTGGTCGAGAGCCTGATCATGGACGGCCTGCTCGTCATCGCGAAGGCACGGGCCCCGGCGGCTGCCGGCTGACCCGTCTTCCTTCTTCTCACCGCCTCATCAGGGCTCAGGCTTCATCAGCGCCTCGCCCATGGCCTGGAAGGCGGGCAGGGTGAGCGGGTCGTTGCCCGCGTTGGCGGCGATCGGGTGCGCGGCGTAGCGCACGATCACCATCTCGGCCTTCGGGTCGACGTAGATGCTCTGGCCGTGGATGCCGCGCGCCATGTATGCGCCGTGCGGGTTGTGCGAGACCCACCACATGTTCCGGTAGCTCCAGCCCGGCAGCAGCGCGTAGCCGGCCTTCGCGAACTTCGCCGGATCGGCGCCGCGCTGGATGTCGTCGACCACCGCCTTGGCGATCGCCTGCTGCCCGTTGGGCGCACGCCCGCCGTTGCGCAGCGTCTCGCCGAAGCGCGCGATGTCGCGCAGCACCGTGTTCAGGCCGCCGCCGCCCGACTCGGTGCCGATGCGGTCGACCATGAAATACGCGTCCTGCTCGGCGCCGATGCGGCGCCAGATCTTCTCGCTCAGCAGGTCGGCCAGCGAGCGGTTGGACGCGCGGCGCACGATCCAGGCCAGCACCTCGGCGTTGACCGTCTTGTAGGCAAAGGCGTCGCCGTGCGTGCCTTCCTTCTTGAGCGTGGCCAGGAATTCGTAGAACGACTTCGGGCCCGCGTAGTTGGCGCCCTGCGTGAGCATGCCGCCGGCGCGTGCGTAGTCCCAGACCTCGGCCTTCGGGTCGGCGTAGTTCTCGGAGTAGCGCACGCCGATGGTCATGTCCATCACCTGGCGCACCGTGGCGTCGCCGTAGGCCGTGTCCTTGAGCTCGGGCAGGTACTTGGTGACCGGCGCCGAGGGGTCGAGCGTGCCTTCCTGCGCGAGGATGGCCGCCAGCGTGCCCACGAAGGACTTGGTGACCGACATCGCCAGGTGCGGCCGCTCGGGCGTGAGCGCGCCGAAGTACTTCTCGTAGACCACCTGGCCGCGGTGCAGCACCAGGATGCCGTCGGTGTAGGTGCGCGCGATCATCTGGCCGAAGGTCTGCACCTCGCCGCCGCCCATGGGCTGGAAGCGCACGGCCTCGATGTCGAAGCGGGGCTTGGCCGCCGGCAGCGGGCTGGCGGCGCCGGGGCCGCGCCACACGTTGGCCGTGGGCACCGTCTCGCGCACGTGCGAGAAGCTCCAGCGGATGCGCGGGTACACGCCGCCGACCGGGTTGTCGAAGGTGATCTGCTTGTCGGGCGGCGGCGGAAAGCCCTGCATCCAGCCCAGCGCCTCGACCGAGGTGGCGGCGGGATCGGGCAGCGCGGGCGCCGGCGGGGTCTGGGCGAGGCTGGTGTTCACGGCAAGAAGGGTGAAAGCGGCGGCCAGCGCCGTGCGTTGAAAGAAGAGAAACGACGACACAGAAGAAGAGGGCATGCAACGGGCTCCAGTGGACGACAGAAACGGAACGGAAATCAACAGCCTCAGCGGCCGCTGAACCGCGCAGGCCGGCGCTCGATGAAGGAGCGCACGCCCTCGGCCGCGTCCTCGCTGTTCGACAGGCGTTTCTGCGTCTCGATGAATTCCGCCACGGCCGCCAGCGGCCCGTGTTCGATCGCCTTGAGCACGTTGAGCCGCGTGGCCTGCACGGCCAGCGGCGCCTGGGCCGCGATGCGCTGCGCGATCTGCAGCGCCGCGTCGAGCTCCTGGCCGGCCGGCACCACCTTCTGCACGAAGTTCAGGCGATAGGCCTCGGCGCTGTCGAATTCGTCGGCCGTGAGCAGGTGCAGCATCGCGTTGCCCAGCCCCGCGCGCTCGGCCATGCGCAGCGTGGCGCCGCCCGTGGCCATGATGCCGCGCTGCACTTCCATCTGCGAGAAGCGGCAGTTGTCGGCCGCCACCACGATGTCGGCGCCCAGCATCAGCTCGATGCCCACCGTGAAGCAGATGCCCTTGACGGCCGCCACCATCGGCTTGGTGCGGCGGCGGTAGCCCTCCAGGCCGAAATCGTGCGGCTCTACCAGCCCCGCCGGGATCGCTTTTTCGCCGCGCTTCATGTACTCGGTGACCGCCGGCAGGTCCAGGCCCGCCGTGAAGTGGTCGCCGAACGCATGCAGCACGCCCACGCGCAGGCTGGGGTCGTCGTCCAGGCGCGTGTAGGCCTCGGCCAGCTGCTTGAACATCGGCGGCGTCCAGCCGTTGCGCTTGGCGGGGCGGTTGATGCCGATCAGCAGCACGTGGTCGAGCACCTGCGTGTCGATGCAGCCTTCGGCGGGCGGGGTGGTGGGGGTGGCGGTCATGGCGTTGCTTGTCTCCTTGTTTTTATGGAATGCCGGATCAGTACGTATAGACGCCGCGGCCGGTCTTGCGACCGAGCTGGCCGGCGGCGACCATTTCCTTCAGCAGCGGGCAGGGGCGGTACTTGGAATCGCCGAACTGCTCGAGGTACACCTCCATCACGGCCAGGCACACATCGAGGCCGATCATGTCGGCCAGCGCCAGCGGGCCGATGGGCTGGTTGCAGCCCAGCTTCATGCCGGCGTCGATGTCCTCGGCCGTGGCCAGGCCTTCGGCCAGCACGAAGAAGGCCTCGTTGATCATCGGCACCAGGATGCGGTTGACCACGAAGCCCGGCGCGTTCTTCACCGTGATGGGCGACTTGCCCAGCTTCTCGGCCAGCGCCTTCACGGCGTCGTGCGTGGCGTCGCTCGTGAGGTAGCCGCGGATCAGCTCCACCAGCGCCATCATCGGCACCGGGTTGAAGAAGTGCATGCCGATGAAGCGGTCGGCGCGCGAGGTGGCGGCGGCCAGCTGCGTGATCGAGATCGACGAGGTGTTCGACGCGATGATCACCTCGGGGCCCACCAGCTCGTCCACCTGCTTGAGGATCTTGAGCTTGAGCGCGTGGTTCTCGGTGGCGGCCTCGATGACCAGCTGCGCACCCTTCAGGTCGTTGTAGTCGGTCGAGCCCTTGATCAGCGCCAGCGCGGCGGCCTTCTGCTCGGCCGTGAGCTTTTCCTTCTTGATCAGGCGGTCGAGGCTGCCCGAGATGGTGGCGATGCCCTTGTCGACGGCGGCCTGGGCCACGTCGATCATCACCACGTTGACCCCCGACACCGCGCAGGCCTGGGCGATGCCGTTGCCCATGGTGCCGGCGCCGATGATGCCCACAGTCTGAATCGTCATGAAAAATGCTCCTTGAAACAAAAAAGAAAATCGGAGGCGAGGGCGGCCGCGGGGCCGCCGTCACGCAATGGCGGTAATTGTGAAGCAGCCCGATGGGCCCGCCGTTCCCGTGGGCGACACCGGCCCGGGGTGGCTTACAGTGCTGCGATTGTTTTCAACCCCATTTTTTCGAGCCCTCGCATGACCACCCTCGGCACCCCCCTGTCCCCTTCCGCCACCCGCGTGATGCTGCTCGGCTCCGGCGAGCTCGGCAAGGAGGTGCTGATCGCCCTGCAGCGCCTGGGCGTCGAGACCATCGCCGTCGACCGCTACGAGAACGCGCCCGGCCAGCAGGTGGCGCACCACGCGCGCACCATCACCATGAGCGACCCCGACCAGCTCAAGGCGCTGATCGAGGCCGAGAAGCCCACGCTGGTGGTGCCCGAGATCGAGGCCATCGCCACGCCCATGCTGCAGCAGCTGGAAGACGCGGGCGTGGTGCGCGTGATTCCCACGGCCCGCGCCGCTCGCCTCACGATGGACCGCGAAGGCATCCGCCGCCTGGCGGCCGAGACGCTGGGCGTGCCCACCAGCCCCTACAAGTTCTGCGACTCGCTGGCCGAGCTGCAGGCCGCCATCGACGCGGGCATCGGCTACCCCTGCATCGTCAAGCCCGTGATGAGCAGCTCCGGCAAGGGCCAGAGCAAGATCGACGGCCCGGCCGACGTGCAGAAGGCCTGGGACTACGCCATGGCCGGCGGCCGCGTGAGCCACGGCCGCGTGATCGTCGAGGGCTTCATCGACTTCGACTACGAGATCACGCTGCTGACCGTGCGCGCCAAGGATGCGGCCGGCGCCGTCGAAACGAAGTTCTGCGACCCCATCGGCCACGTGCAGGTCAGCGGCGACTACGTGGAAAGCTGGCAGCCGCATCCCATGGCACCGACCGCGCTGCAGAAGGCGCAGCAGATCGCGCAGGCCGTCACCGCCGACCTGGGCGGCCAGGGCCTGTTCGGCGTCGAGCTGTTCGTGAAGGGCGACGAGGTCTGGTTCAGCGAGGTCAGCCCGCGCCCGCACGACACCGGCATGGTCACCATGGCCACACAGTGGCAGAACGAGTTCGAGCTGCACGCGCGCGCCATCCTCGGCCTGCCGGTCGACACCTCGCTCAAGAGCCCGGGCGCCAGCGCCGTGATCTACGGCGGCGTGGACGCCACCGGCATCGCCTTCGACGGCGTGGCCGAGGCGCTGCAGGTGCCGGGCAGCGACATCCGCCTGTTCGGCAAGCCCGAGAGCTTCGTCAAGCGCCGCATGGGCGTGGCGCTGGTGCATGCGGCCGACACCGACACGGCTCGCCGGCTGGCCAAGGAAGCCGCCTCGCGCGTGAAGCCCCGCACGACCTGAGCGACCGAACCCTCCGGGTGAACCCGCGAGCCGGGCCCCGGTAGCCAGTTTTCGCAAGCGACCCCGCAGCGGTGCGGGCATGGTGCGGGTCTTGTCGCCAGGACGCCGGTCGGGTGCGGGTGCATGCGGATACCCCGCAGGCGCCCCGCCCTCCACACTGAGCGCTCCGTTCGATTCACCGGAGACACCATGCTGCATCCCCAGGCGCGCGCCTTGCTGGATTTCATCGAAGCGCGCGGCATTCCGCCGACCCACACGCTGTCGCCCGCCGATGCGCGGGCCTACTACCGCGAGCGCCGCACCGCCACGCAGCCGCTGCCGCCCGAGGTCGCCGAGGTGCGCGACCTCGCCGCCGACGGGCCGCACGGCACCATTGCGGTGCGGCTGTACAAGCCGCTCGGCGCAGGCCCGGGCCCGCTGCCGGTGCTGGTGTACTACCACGGCGGCGGCTGGGTCATCGGCGACCTCGACACGCACGACGTGCTGTGCCGCGAGCTGGCCAACGGCGCGGGCTGCGCGGTGGTCGCGGTCGACTACCGCATGGGCCCCGAGCACCGCTTTCCCACCGCCGTGGACGACGTGCTCGCCGCCACCCGCTGGGTGCGCCGCGAAGCCGCCGCGCTGGGGCTCGATGCGAGCCGCCTTGCCGTGGGCGGCGACAGCGCGGGCGGCAACCTCGCCGCCGTGGCGTCGATCGCCGCGCGCGATGCGGGCGACCTGCCGATCGTGTTCCAGCTCCTGATCTACCCGGCCACCGACATGCGCCGCGGCCATCCGTCGCACCAGGCGAACGGGCAGGGCTACCTGCTCACGCGCGACACGATGACCTACTTCCACGACCACTACATCACCGACGCGAAGCACGACCTTGACTGGCGTGCCTCGCCGTTGCTGCACGCCGACCTGTCGGGCCTGCCGCCGGCGCTCGTGCTCACGGCCGGCTACGACCCGCTGCGCGATGAAGGCGCGGCCTACGCCGAGGCGCTCACGGCCGCCGGCAACCGCGCGAACTACGTGTGCTTCGAGCGCCAGATCCATGGCTTCATCACCATGGGCGAGGTGCTCGACGAGGCTCACACCGCCGTCGCGTTGTGCGCGGCGGAACTGCGCCGCGCGTTCGCGCCGGCCTAGGGAAAGTCCCCGCGCAAATGGATGCCGCGCGCAAGGCCCCCGCCGCTACGATCCAGCGAACACGACGCCACCCCCCGGTCGGACGTCGTCGACCGATGCAGGAGACAGACACCATGCAGCGAACCAGGACGTCGACGCCTTCGGGCGGCGATGCACGGCAGGGCGAACGCCTCATGTGGCTCACGCCGCAGCGCGTCTTCTACGCCGGGCTGCTCGGCGCCGCGGCCGAGCGCGCCATGGGCGGGCACGGCGTGTACGTGTCGCCCGCCGGTGCGCCGCCCAACCGCATCCGCATCGGCGGCGGGGCCTGGCAAAGCGGCGAGTTCATCGTGGTGCCGCCGCACGTGCCGCACCAGGTCGAGAGCGCCTGCCCGCTGATCTTCAACCTGCTGATCGAATCGGAGTCGGTCGATCCCGCGCGCATGCCGGCCTTCTTGCAGCACTGCGGCCCGGTCGATGCGCCGGCCTTCGTGCAGCGCATGCGCGAGGTCCACGCTCACCTGCTGGCGGCCTCGGCGCGCGGCATCGACTTCGACGGCTTCGATTTCGACGCGCTGTTCTTCGACGGCCCGCTCACGCCGCGCCCGCTCGACGCGCGCATCCGCAAGGTGGTCGACATGCTCGTGGCTGACCCGGCCGCGCCCGCTTCGGCGGAAGACTGCGCGGCCTCGGTGCACCTGTCGTTCTCGCGCTTTTTGCACCTGTTCAAGCAGGAGACGGGCATGGCCTTTCGCGGCTTCCGGGCCTGGAAGCGTGCGCGCAGCCTGCTGCGCTACGTGCACCAGAGCGGCACGCTCACCGACATCGCGCTGGACACCGGCTACCCCGACTCCACGCACTTCAGCCATTCGATCCGCCAGGTCTACGGGCTCAAGCCCAGCGACATCGTGGCGGGCTCGCGCCGCCTCGCGCTGCATGACGCGGCCGGCGGGTTCCGGCAGTAAGCGCAGGCGGGACGGCATCGCATGCAGATCCTCCAACTCCTGCTCTCGGGCATCGCGCAAGGGTGCATCTACGGCCTCATCGCGCTGGGCTTCGTGCTGATCTACAAGGCCACCGAAACGGTGAGCTTCGCGCAGGGCGACCTGATGATGCTGGGCGCGTTCGGTGCCTTCGCGGGCATGTCGCTGTTCGGCATGCCGTTCTGGCTCGCGGCGCTGCTGGCCGTGGTGGCCATGGCGGCTTTCGGCGTGCTGCTCGAGCTGGTGGTGATCCGCCCGATCCTCGGGCAGCCGCAGTTCTCGATCGTGATGCTGACCATCGGCATCGCCTACGTGGCGCGCGGCCTCATCACCATGGTGCCGGGCATCGGCACCGACACCCACACGCTGGCCGTGCCCTACAAGGACCAGATCTGGAAGCTGGGCGAGCTGGTGGTGAACCTGGAGCAGTTCGTGATCATCGTGGCCACCGCGATCCTGTGCGGCCTGCTGTACGCGATGTTCCGCTACAGCAAGCTGGGCATCGCGATGCAGGCCTCGTCGCAGAACCAGCTCGCGGCCTACTACATGGGCATTCCGGTGAAGCGGCTCAACGGGCTGGTGTGGGGGCTTGCTGCTGCGGTGGCCGCCATCGCCGGCATGCTGCTGGCGCCCATCACCTTCGTGCACGCCAACATGGGCTTCATCGGACTGAAGGCCTTTCCGGCGGCGGTGGTGGGGGGCTTTGGCAGCCTGCCGGGCGCGATCGTCGGCGGGCTGGTGATCGGCATCGTCGAGTCGTTCGCGGGCTTTTACCTGCCCGACGGTTTCAAGGACACGGCGCCGTACATCGTGGTGCTGCTGATGCTCATGATCAAGCCGAACGGCCTGTTCGGCGAAAAGCTGCGCAAGAAGGTGTAAGTCTCATATGCGCTTCATCTTCAAGACCAGCTACGACCAGGACATCCGCCTCGCGCGGCACGGCGGCCACGTGCTCTGGTACAGCCTGCTCGTGGCCTTCCTGCTCGTCGCACCGTGGGTCATCGACGAGTACTGGCTCGCGCAGCTGACCTTCGTGCTGATCTACGGCATCGTCGGCCTGGGGCTGATGCTGCTGGCGGGCTTCACGGGGCAGTTCTCCATCGGGCACGCGGCGTTCCTCGGAACGGGCGCGTACACGCAGGGCGTGCTGACGAACATGGGCGTGCCGTTCCCGCTCGCGCTGCTGGCGTCGGCCGCGCTGTCGGCGGCGGTGGGCGTGGTGGTGGCGATGCCGGCGCTGCGCGTGAAGGGCATCTACCTGGGCATCGCGACGCTGTCCTTCGGCTTCATCGTCGAGGAGGTGTTCGCGCGCTGGGAAAGCGTGACGGGCGGCAATGCGGGCCTGCATGTGAAGTCGCCGCAGCTGTTCGGCTGGTCGCTGGGCTCGGGCGAAGGCTTCTACTTTCTGTGCCTGGTGGTCGCGGTGGTGTCCACGCTGGGCATCCTGAACCTGCTGCGCTCGCCGACGGGGCGTGCCTTCGTGGCGATCCGCGATTCGGAGATTTCGGCGCAGAGCATGGGCATTCATCTGGCGCGCTACAAGACGATGTCGTTCGCGATCTCGGCCGCGCTCGCTGGCTTGGGCGGCGCGCTGTATGCGCACAAGCTGAGCTTCATCTCGCCGGACCAGTTCAACATCCTGCAGTCGATCGACCTGCTGCTGATGGTGGTGATCGGCGGGTTGGGCTCGGTGCACGGCGCGTTCCTCGGCGCGATCTTCCTCATCGCGATGCCGCAGCTGATCTCGATGGGCAAGGACTGGCTGCCGGCGGTGGTCGGGCAGGCGCCCGGCCTGCAGGGGCTGGTGTACGGGCTGGTGCTGATCGCCTTCGTGCTGTTCGAGCCGCTGGGGCTGTACGGGCGCTGGCTCAAGATCCGCACCTGGCTGCAGCTCTTCCCGTTCTACCGCAAGGGGCTGTTCAAGCGGCAGAAGTCGTTCACCAAATCGGACCGGCTGAGATGAGCAACGACGTCCTTCTGTCTGCGAAAGACCTGAGCGTGCGCTTCGGCGGCGTGCTCGCGGTCAACAAGGTGAGCTTCGATGTTCGGCGCGGCGAGGTGTTCACGCTCATCGGCCCGAACGGCGCGGGCAAGACGACGGTGTTCAACCTGATCAGCCGCATCTACACGCCGACCACGGGCGAGATCACCTGGCATGGCGAGGCGGGCGGGGCGATCGCGCTCACGCAGCAGGCGCCGCACGCGATTGCCGCGCTGGGCATTGCGCGCACCTTCCAGAACATCGAGCTGTTCGAGCATGCGACGGTGCTGCACAACCTGCTGATCGGGCGCCACACGCATCGGCAGACGGGCTTCTGGAGCGAGGTGTTCTTCACGCCGGCCACGCGCCGCGCCGAGATCGCGGCGCGCGAGAAGGCGGAGCAGGTGATCGACCTGCTCGACCTGCAGCACTACCGCGACTCGATGGTGGCGGGGCTGCCCTACGGCGTTCGCAAGGTGGTGGAGCTGGCGCGCGCGCTGTGCACCGAGCCCAAGCTGCTGCTGCTCGACGAGCCTTCTTCGGGGCTCAATGTCGAGGAGACGGCGGACATGGCGTTCTGGATTCAGGACATCCAGCATGAGCTGGGGGTGTCGGTGCTGATGGTCGAGCACGACATGTCGCTGGTTTCCAAGGTGTCGGATCGCGTGCTTGCCATGAATCAGGGCGAGGTGCTGGCTACGGGGTCGCCTCGCGAGGTGCAGGCGGATTCGCGTGTCATCGAGGCTTACCTTGGGACTGTGGATGACGTGAGCAGTTTGCGGAGGGCGGTGGCGTGACTTGCTTCTTCGTTACCTCTTTGGAGGCGCCCGGTGCGCGGCACGGCGCGGTCGCCCCCACTGCGCCGGCCGCTTCGCGGCTCCCCTGCGGTGCTCGCGTTTCGCGGGGTCTCGCAGAACTCGCTGCGCTCAAACAGCTGCGAGCCCTGATCCGCGAAACGCTGCGCTCCTCGGCGGCACAGAGGGGGCGCCCACGCCGCACCGCACACCGGGCTTCGTCGTGGCGTGATGGCTCTGCATGTTCCGCCTTGAATCAGGGAGCAGTGGCATGAGCGACGTCGTGCTTCAACTGCTCAACGTCGAAAGCGCCTATGGCCCGATCAAGGCCATCCGCGGCGTGAGCCTGAAGGTGCGCAAGGGCGAGATCGCCACCGTGCTCGGCTCCAACGGCGCGGGCAAGACGACGATCCTCAAGACCATCTCGGGGATCATCGATCCGCGCAAGGGCAGCATCGAGTTCCAGGGGCAGGACATCACGGCGAAAGACCCGGCCTTCATCGTGCAGCAGGGACTGAGCCACGTGCCCGAAGGGCGCGAGGTGTTCCCGCTGCTGTCGGTGAAGGACAACCTGCTGATGGGCGCCTACACCCGCAAGGACCGCGACGGCGTGGCGCGGGACATCGAGACCGTCTTCACCTACTTCCCGATCCTGCGTGAGCGCGCCACGCAGGACGCCGGGCTGCTCTCGGGCGGGCAGCAGCAGATGCTGGCCATCTCGCGCGCCATCATGGCGGCGCCGCACCTCATCCTGCTCGATGAACCCAGCCTGGGCCTGAGCCCCAAGCTCACCAAGGAGATCTTCGAGATCGTGGTGCGCATCAACCGCGAGCGCGGCACCACCATCCTGCTGGTGGAGCAGAACGCGAACATGGCGCTCAATGCCGCCGACCACGGCTACGTGCTGGAGAACGGCCGCATCGTGATGGAAGACTCGTGCGAACGCCTGCGCGAGAAGGACGACATCAAGGAGTTCTACCTCGGTGTCAAGGACGACGGCGTGCGCGGCGAGCGGCGCTGGAAAAAGAAGAAGACCTGGAGGTAACCGTCGCCATGCAAGGACTCTGGGATCTTCGAACCATCGAACCCGGCCACGACATCCTCGTGCCCGGCGACACGCTCTCGGCCATGTTCTGGAACGCCGTGCGCCAGCGCGGCGACAACATCTGGATGCGGCAGAAGGAGCTGGGCATCTGGCGCGCCTGGAGCTGGCGCCAGACCGCCGAGGCCGTGCGCGAGATCGCGGCCGGCCTGCAGGCCATCGGCTTCACGCGCGGCGAGTGCGCGTCCATTCTTTCCAACACCGTCATCGAGTGGGTGCTGGCCGACCTGGCCGTGCTGAGCTGCGGCGGTGTGTCGAACGGCATCTACCCGACCGACGCCGCCTCGCAGGTGGAGTACCTGTGCGAAGACTCGCGCACCACGGTGCTGTTCGTGGAAGACGACGAGCAACTCGACAAGGCGCTCGAGGTGCGCGCCCGTCTGCCCGGCCTGCGCCGCGTGGTCGTGTTCGACATGGAAGGCCTGCGTGAGCTCGACGACCCGGCGGTGATGAGCCTCGATGCGCTGCGCGCCCTCGGTCGTACGCACCTGGCGGGCGACCCGCAGGCGGTGGAGCGCAGCGTGGCCGCCTGCCGGCCCGAAGACCTCGCGATTCTTGTCTACACCTCGGGCACCACCGGCAAGCCCAAGGGCGCTATGCACAGCCACGCGGGGCTGGTGTACACGGCGCGCGGCTACAACACGCTCATCGCACAGGACGAGAAAGACGAGCGCATGTGCTTCCTGCCGCTGTGCCACATCGCCGAGCGCATGGGCGGCGAGTACTTCGCGATGTACACCGGCTCGATCCTCAACTTCGTCGAGAACCCCGAGACGGTGCCCGAGAACGTGCGCGAGATCGCGCCGACGGTGTTCACGGGCGTGCCGCGCGTGTGGGAGAAGTTCTATTCGGGCGTGATGATCGCGCTGAAAGAGGCCAGCCCGCTGCAGCAGGCCGCCTACCACTGGAGCATCGGCGTGGGCGAGACCATCGCCAACAAGGTGCTCGCGGGGCAGGAGATCGGCACGGGGCTGCGCCTGAAGTTCCGGCTGGCGCGGCTGCTGGCGCTGGACAACGCGCGCAAGCTCATCGGCATCCACCGCGCGCGCTTTCTCGTGACCGGCGCGGCGCCCATTTCGCCCGAGCTGGTCAAGTGGTACCTCGCGCTGGGCGTGCCCATGCTCGAGGTGTGGGGCATGACGGAGTCGTGCGGCGCTTCCACGGCCGTGCCCGTCACGCGCATCAAGCCTGGCTCCATCGGCCCGGCCACCGGCTACAACGAGGTGCGCATCGATCCGGCCACCAGCGAAATTTTGGTGCGCGGCCCCAATGTCTTCATGGGCTATTTGAATCTGCCGGAGAAGACCGCCGAGACCATCGACGCCGACGGCTGGCTGCACACGGGCGACGTGGGCGTGATGGACGAGGACGGGTATTTCCGCATCACCGACCGGATGAAAGACATCATCATCACGGCAGGCGGCAAGAACGTGACCCCGAGCGAGCTGGAGAACGAGCTCAAGTTCAGCCTCTACATCACCGATGCCGTGGTGATCGGCGACAAGAGGCCCTACCTCACGGTGATCGTCATGATCGACCAGGAGAACGTCGAGAAATTCGCGCAGGACCACGACGTGCCGTTCAGCAACTACGAGAGCCTGACACGCACGCAGGAAGTGCAGGACCTGATCCAGGGCGAGATCGATCGCGTCAACGCCAAGTTCGCGCGCGTCGAGCAGATCAAGAAGTTCTTCCTGCTCGAGACGCAGCTCAGCGCCGAGGACGAGGAGCTCACGCCCACGATGAAGCTCAAGCGCAAGCTGGTGCAGACCAAGTACGCGCAGCGCATCGACGCCATGTACCGCTGACCTCTTTTTTGCCAACCCGAGGAGACAACGCTATGACGAAGCTCAAGACATTGACGACGCTGGCCGTGCTGGGCTTGATCGCGACGCTCGCGTCCGCGCAGCAGCAGGGCGTGAGCAAGGACGAGATCCGCATCGGCACGATCCAGGACCTGTCGGGTCCGCTGGCGGGCTTCGGCAAGCAGGCGCGCAACGGCATGCAGCTGCGCGTGGACGAACTCAACGAGCAGGGCACGCTCAACGGCCGCAAGCTCAAGCTCTTCGTGGAAGACTCGGGCTACGACCCGAAGAAGGCCGTGCTGGCGGCGCAGAAGCTGGTCAACCAGGAAAAGATCTTCATCATGGCCGGCCACATCGGCACGGCGCAGAACATGGCGGCGATGCCGGTGCAGTTCGACAAGAACGTCGTCAACTACATGCCCATCACGGCGGCGCGCGAAATGTACGAGCCACTGAACCGGCTGAAGTACTCGTTCGCGGCCACCTACTACGACCAGATCCGCCTGGCACTGCCCAAGATGATCAAGGACAAGGGCGCCAAGAAGGTCTGCACGATCTACCAGGACGACGAGTTCGGCCTGGAAGTGCAGCGCGGCGCCGAGGCCGGCCTGAAGGCCGCGGGCATGGAGCTGGCCGAGAAGACCTCGTTCAAGCGCGGCGCCACCGACTTCAGCTCGCAGGTCGCCAAGATGAAGGCCGCCAACTGCGACCTCGTGGTGCTCGGCACCATCATCCGCGAGACCATCGGCACGGTGGGCGAGTCGCGCAAGACCGGCTTCAACCCGACCTTCCTGGGTTCGAGCGCGGCCTACACCGACCTGATCCACAAGCTGGGCGGCAAGGCCATGGACGGCGTGTACGCCACCATGACGGTGCAGAACCCCTACACCGACGAGCAGTCGCAGCCGCTGCGCTTCTGGGCCAACAAGTACAAGACCAAGTTCAACGAAGACCCGACCGTGTTCTCGGTGTACGGCTACGTGATCATCGACTCGTTCATCAAGGCCGCGACCAAGGCCGGCCCGAACCTGACGACCGACAGCTTCATCAAGGCGATGGACAGCATCACCTTCGAGCCCGACATGTTCGGCAGCCCGAAGAGCACCTACACCGCCACCAAGCGCCTGGGCAACGACCAGTCGCGGCTGTCGCAGATCAAGGACGGCAAGTGGGTGGTCGTCTCTGACTACGTGACGCCGTAAGCGAGGGCCGCCCCGGAATGGGGCGAGCGGCTATATTCCGCGAAATCCCCTTCGCGAGACTGCCGCCATGCCCCAGTACTGGTTGATGAAATCCGAGCCCGACGAGGTCTCGATCGACGATGCCCTCGCCGCGCCCGATGCCACCGTGGCGTGGACCGGCGTGCGCAACTACCAGGCACGCAACTTCATGCGCGATGGCATGAAGGTCGGCGACGGCGTGCTGTTCTATCACTCGAGCTGCCCCGAGCCCGGCATTGCCGGCATCGCGCGCGTGGCCTCTGGCATCCAGCCTGATCCGACGCAGTTCGACCCGAAGTCGCCGTACTACGACGCCGGCGCGAAGCCGGACGATCCGCGCTGGTTGCTGGTCGACGTGCAGGCGCTGCGCAAGACGCGGCTGCTGTCGCTGCCCGAGCTGCGTGCCAAGCCCGAGCTGGCCGACCTGGTCATCCTGCGCAAGGGCAACCGGCTGTCGATCACGCCGGTGGAGCCGGCGCACTGGAAGGTCATCGAGAAGATGCTGGCCTGAACCTGTTCAGGCGACTTTCGACAGGATCGGGAACAGCTTGCCGAGCCCGTCGGCCATCACCTCGACCGCGAGCGCGGCGAGGATCAGGCCCATCAGCCGCGTCATGATGTTGATGCCGGTCTTGCCGAGCACCCGCGCGATCGGCTGCGCGAGCGAAAAGGCCAGTGCGGTCGCCAGCGCTACGACCACGCCATAGCCGACCAGCAGCCCCAGCTCCCACAGGTGCTGCGTCTTGTCGGCGTAGATCACCACGGTGGAGATGGCGGCCGGGCCGGTGAGCAGCGGAATCGTGAGCGGCACCACCGCGATGGAGGCGCCCATCGACGCCTTCACTTCGGTGGCGCGCAACTCATCGACGTTGGTCTTGCTCTCGGCCGGTTGCGCGTTGAGCATCGAGATCGAGCTCATGAGCAGCAGCAGGCCGCCGCCGACCTGGAAGCTCGCGATCGAGATGCCGAAGAAGGACAGCAGCTGCAGCCCGATGAGCGCGCTCACGGCAATGACCACGAAGGCGCTGAAGGCCGACATGCGCACCGTGCGCTTGCGCTGGGCGTCGGAGTAATCCTGCGTGTAGTGGATGAAGAAGGGCACGATGGCCAGCGGGTTGACGATGGCCACCAGCGTGACCAGCGGCTTGATGAGGTCCATGGAAGTGCTCATGGCTCAGCGTCCTCCGGTCACGTCGAGCAGGGCCATGGTGGTGTAGCTGGCCTCGGGCGAGAGCAGCCACAGGACGGCACCGGCAATTTCTTCGGCGGTGCCGCTGCGCTTCATCGGCACGCCTGGGCCCATCTCGGCGGCGCGGCCAGGCTGGCCGCCGGAGGCGTGGATGTCGGTGTCGATCACGCCGGGGCGCACCGCGTTCACGCGGATGCCTTCGTCGGCCACTTCCTTGGCCAGGCCGATGGTGAAGGTGTCGATGGCTGCCTTGCTGGCCGCGTAGTCGACGTACTGGCCGGGCGAGCCGATGCGCGCGGCGCCGCTGGAGATGTTGACGATGGCGCCGCCCGCGCCGCCGTACTTCGTGCTCATGCGCTTCACGGCCTCGCGGGCGCAGACGAAGCTGCCGATCACGTTGATGCGGAACATGCGCTCCAGGCGCGCCACGCTCATCTCGTCGACGCGCGCCTGCACGTCGACCACGCCGGCGTTGTTCACGAGCGCGGTGAGGCGCCCCAGCTTGGCGTCGACCTTCGCGAACATCGCGAGCACCTGGGCCTCGTCGCCCACGTCGGCCTGCACCGCCATGGCGGTGCCGCCGCCCGCGCGGATGGTGCGCACCACCTCGTCGGCGGCCAGCGAGTTGCTGGCGTAGTTCACGGCCACGGCGTAGCCACGCTTCGCGGCGAGCAAGGCCGTGGCGGCACCAATGCCGCGCCCACCGCCGGTGATCAAGAGCACCTGGTCCAAATCCCACCTCCTGCAGAGAAACTGTGCGTCAGTTAAAACCGACGGCCTGGATTACATCACCGAGGGCTGGCGCATGAGCGTGAGCGCCGCGCCGCCCCAAGCCAGCTCGCACCGCAGTGCGCAGCACGGAGGTTACTGAATGCACAAGACCATCGACTATTACTTTGCGCCACAGAGCCCGTGGACCTATCTGGGGCATACCCGCTTTGCCGCCATCGCCGCGGCCGCCGGCGCCACCGTGCGCGTGCGGCCCATCGACATGGGTAGCGTGTTCCCCGTGTCGGGCGGGCTGCCGCTGGGCAAGCGCGCGCCGCAGCGCCAAGCCTACCGGCTGCTCGAGCTGGCGCGCTTCTCCAAGCACCTGGGCCTGCCGCTGAACCCGAAGCCGAAGTTCTTTCCGGTGGCCGGCGACGATGCCGCGCGGTTGATCATCGCGGTCGACCTGCACGACGGCACCGAGGCCGCGATGCGCATCTGCGCGGCGGTGTTCGCGGCCGTGTGGGTTCAGGAGCGGAACATCGGCGACCCGAACCTGCTCGAAGCCCTGGTCGCGGAATGCGGCCTGCCGGCCAAGCGCGCCGAGCAATCGCAGAGCCAGGCGGTGCAGGAGCGTTACGAGGCTTACACGCAGGAAGCGATCGACATCCAGGTGTTCGGCGCGCCGAGCTACGTGATCGACGGCGAGATCTTCTGGGGCCAGGACCGGCTCGATTTCGTCGAGCGGGCGCTGCGCGCGTAACGGCGCGCGCAAGCCGACCCGCTTTTCTTTTTTCATTCCATCGTTTCAGGAGAACCCCATGGGCCAATTCATCGACCTCACCGCCAAGGATGGCTTCACCTTTCCCGCCTACGTGGCCGAGCCCGCGGGCACGCCGCGCGGCGCCGTGGTGGTGGTGCCGGAAATCTTCGGCGTGAACTCGCACATCCGCTCGGTGGCTGACGGCTATGCGGCCGACGGCTACCTGGCCGTGGCGCCGTCGACCTTCCACCGCGTCAAGCCCGGCGTCGAGCTGGGCTACAGCGACGACGACATGAAGACCGGCTTCGGCTACAAGACCGCGGTCGAGGCGCTGCCTGCGCCCGGCGTGCTGCAGGACCTCGAAGCCGCGATCGCCTATGCCTCGAAGGCGGGCAAGGTCGGCATCGTCGGTTACTGCTGGGGCGGCCTGCTGGTCTGGCGCGCCGCAGCCCTGCTGCCGGGTCTGGCCGCTGCCGCACCTTATTACGGTGGCGGCATGACGACGCCGGAAGAAAGCGCACGCCAGCCGAAGGTGCCGGTGCTCGCGCAGTTCGGCAACCGCGACCACTGGATTCCGCTGGACACCATCGAGGCCTTCAAGAAGGCGCACCCCGAGGTGGAAGTGCATGTCTACGAAGCCGACCACGGCTTCAACTGCGACCAGCGCGGTTCGTACAACGCCGCGGCGGCGAAGCCGGCGCGTGAACGCGTGCTGGCCTTCTTTGCCAAGCACGTCGGCTGATCCGTCACGCTTCAAGCAAAAGCCCGGCAGTGCCGGGCTTTTTTCATTTCATCTGCTACTTCTTGGCGCCGACCCGGGTCTGCAGGAAGTCGAGCAGCGCGCGCAGCGCCGCGCTGTTGTGGCGCCGCTGCAGGTAGGCGGCCGACAGCCACATGTCCTTGCGCGCATAGCCTTCGAGCACCGGCACCAGCTCGCCGCTGTCGATGTGCGACTGCACCAGCAGCGAGGGCAGGTAGATCACGCCGAAGCCGCGCATCGCGACGCGGATCAGCGGCGCGCCTTCGGTGCAGTCCATGCGGCTCTTGACCTGCACGTCCAGCGGCTGGCCGTTGTCATCGAAGCGCCACGCGGGCTGCGTGCCCAGCAGCGAATGGGTCAGTGCGTCGTGGTGGGCGAGCTCCTGCGGGTGCGCGGGCTTGCCGTGCTTCTTCCAGTAGATCGGCGAGGCGCAGACCACCATGTGGATGAGCCGCAGCTTGCGCACGATGAGGTTGGCGTCTTCCACCGGGCCGCTGCGGATGTCGACGTCGATGCCTTCCTCGGCGAGGTCGACGGTGCGGTTGGTCAGCTGCAGGCTGATGCTCACGTCGGGGTAGTGGCGCATGAAGTCGGCCAGCAGGTCGGGGAACTCGCCGTTGCCCATGCCGTGCGGCGCCGAGATGCGCAGCCGACCGCCGGGCTGGCTGGCGCGCTCCTGCAGTTCGGCCTGGGTCAGTTCGACCATCTCGAGCATCGGGGTGCTGCGTTCGAGCAGCAGCTGGCCGGCGTCGGTGAGGCTGACGGAACGCGTGGAGCGGTTGAGCAGGCGCACGCCGAAGCGGGTCTCGAGTTCGGCGACGTACTTGCTGACCGTGGCCTTCGACATGTCGAGCCGCTTGGCGGCCTGGGAGAAGCTGCCGTGCGAGGCGACTTCCCGGAAGGTTTTGATCAGATCGAGACTGTCCATGTCAGTGAAGCCCGTTGTTTTTCGCGAGGGAGCGCGGTGTGCCGATTCTCGGGGGTTTTGCCGGATAGGACCGGCGCGGGGTTCTGGTGTAAGCCGGAAGCAGTCAGGCGCCTTGTGCCCGGTTTTTTTGCGTGCACGACTTTGTTGACTGATTGTTTCGCTACAGGAAACACCGTGTCTCTGAACCGAGTGTTTTCCCGAAGGAATTCCGGCTGACACTCGCCGCACAGGCGAGCCAACGTGCAAGCCTGGTGGACATCCCATCTAGCCGAACACAAGGAACAGACATGAAGACCTCGCACATTTTCGCAGCCGCCGCCCTGACCCTCCTGGCCGCCACCGGCGCCCAAGCCGAGACGTACCAAGGCGTGACCCAAGTGATCTCGTCCAAGAGCCGCGACGAAGTCAACGCCGAAGCCCAGCGCACCGCCGCAGCCCCGAACCAGAACGTCGTGCGCGGTTCGCGCGGCGCGGAAACCGTGGCCGTGTCGAAGGACCGTTCGATCGTCGAAGCCGAAGCCATCCGCACCGCCTACGCTCCCGACCAGAACGTGACCTCGGGTTCGCGCGTCAACAGCAAGGTCATCTCGACCATGGTGAACCCGATGGACGCACGCGTTCAAGCCCAGCAAGGTTCGGGCGCCGTCGCCAAGTAATTGGCCGCGAAGCCAGCCGCCTTCCGGGGCGGCCCGAGCTGACCAGAAAAGCCACGCATCCGCGTGGCTTTTTTCATGGGCGCTCAGCGCGTGCGGGCGAGGTAGCGCTTGCGCCAGAAGATCAGGACCAGCAGCACCGCGATGACCAGCATGGCCGACATCGCGATCCAGAAGCCGTCCGCCTTGTGCACCAGCGGGATGAACTCGAAGTTCATGCCGAAGATGCCCGCGATGAGGTTGAGTGGCAGGAAGATGGCGGTGAGCACGGTCAGCACCCGCATGATGTCGTTGGCCCGGTGGCCCTGGACGCTGAAGTGCATCTGCACGGCGGTCTCGGCGTTCTGCTCGAGCCGGTGCACGTGGTGCACCACGCGCTGGATGTGCTCCAGCACGTCGCGGCTGCGCACCATGATCAGGTCGCGCTCGCGCTGCGCGGTCTCGCCTTGCGGCACGGGCAGGGTTTCGAGCGAATCGATCCAGTCCTGCATGGCGGCCCGCTGGTCTTCGCAGATTTCGTCCAGGCGGTGCAGTGACTGGCGCGCCTCCATCAGCGCGCTCCAGTTGGTGAAGCGGCTGCGCGGGTCGATGAGCTCGGTCTGCCAGTGGTCGAGCTGCTTCGTGAGCTCGCGCCGCATGTCGAGGTAGCCGTCGACGATCAGGTTGACGATGCGCAGCATCAGGTCGGCCGGGCTGGTCGGCAGGCGGGCCGAGGTGGCGCGCACGTCGAGCGCGGGCGTGCCGCGGTCGTCGGACGAGGCGGCCGCCAGCAGCCGGGCGGCGAAGGCATCGCGCACCGTGCCGTCTTCGGGGTGGACCGAGAGCAGCACGCGGTCGAACACCGCGAAGCCGACGGGGCGGGTGTCGATGCGGCGCAGCACCGGCGGGCCGCCGCGCGACGGGCGTTGCGGCAGCGAAGGCTCGCCGGTGTTGCCGGTTTCAGCGCCGTTGCCCGTGGCCAGGCGGCGGAACACCAGCACGTCGTACAGCGAGGTGTAGTCGTAGTGCGAGGGCAGCTGGTCGTTGAGCAGGTCGGCCACGTGCAGGTCGACCAGCTGGGTCTGGCACAGCGTCTGCAGGATCTGCTGCACCTCGGACTGGGCGGCGCGGAATTCGTCGCGCGTCAGCGAAATCCAGAGGTAGCTGGCGGCGGCGCAGGCGCCCGGCACGGCCAGCGGCGCCAGCGAGGCGTGCTCGCTGACCTGCGAGCGGCTGATTTCGAAGATGCGCATGGACACTCGCCCCCGGTGGTTCTTCTTCCACGCCAGAAGTGCCGTGGAGGTGCGGCAGGCATGCCGCAGTAGCTATTATTTTTGTAGCAACCGGGCGGCGTCAAGCGCGAAGTAGGTCAGCACGCCGTCGGCGCCGGCGCGCTTGAAGGCCAGCAGGCTTTCGAGCACCACGGCGTCGTGGTCGAGCCAGCCGTTCTGGGCCGCGGCCTTCAGCATGGCGTACTCGCCGCTCACCTGGTAGGCGAAGGTCGGCACGCGGAACTCGTCCTTCACACGGCGCACGATGTCCAGGTAGGGCATGCCGGGCTTCACCATGACCATGTCGGCGCCTTCGGCGATGTCGATGGCGACCTCGCGCAGCGCCTCGTCGCTGTTGCCGGGGTCCATCTGGTAGACCTTCTTGTTGCTCTTGCCGAGCGTGGCGGATGAGCCGACAGCGTCGCGGAAGGGGCCGTAGAAGGCGCTGGCGTACTTGGCGCTGTAGGCCATGATGCGCGTGTGGATGTCGCCGCGGGCTTCGAGCGCGGTGCGGATCGCGCCGATGCGGCCGTCCATCATGTCGCTCGGCGCCACAATATCGACGCCAGCTTGCGATTGTGTGAGTGCCTGCTTCACCAGAACTTCAACGGTGGCGTCGTTGAGGATGTAGCCCGTCTCGTCCAACAGGCCGTCCTGGCCGTGGCTGGTGTAGGGGTCGAGCGCCACGTCGGTCATCACGCCCAGCTCGGGGAAGCGCGCCTTGAGCGCGGCCACCACGCGGGGAATCAGGCCGTCGGGGTTGAAGGCCTCGTCGCCCGCGGGCGTCTTGAGGCTGGCGTCGATCACCGGGAACAGCGCCATCACCGGGATGCCGGCCTGCACGCACTGCTCGGCCACGGGCAGCAGCAGGTCCAGGCTCAGGCGATCCACGCCGGGCATCGAGGGCACGGCGTCGCGACGCTTCTCGCCTTCCTGCACGAACACCGGGTAGATCAGGTCGTTCGTCGTCAGTGCATGCTCGCGCACGAGGTTGCGGGTGAAGGCATCGCGGCGCAGCCGTCGCGGGCGGCCGGCGGGGAACATCGCGAGCGGGGAAAATGGTGACGTCATATATCTAAAATTGTGCCTGAAGCGCGAAATCGCAGCCCAGCGCTGCTGGAGGCAAGTTGTCTGACAACTACGGAAATTAATAGAACTTAAGTTCTAGATTTTTGTTGTAAAAGTCAAAGAAACTGCCTCAATCGCTTGAAACCTTGTTTCGTCTTTGTTAAATTCTGAAGCGGGCGGCTTGCCGCTCCCCGCTTTTCCTCCCTGAGCGGGTGCCTTGATGTGTGACAGCAAAAGGGCTTCCCAGCCCGACGTGAAGACGTCGGGCTTTTTTTTGCCCGAAACCTTGGCAAAGGGCCCCGAAGAGGGGTCAGTGTGCAGCCACCACTAAACTGCCGCCATGCTCTGGGTCAAATCTCTTCACATTGTTTTCATTGCCAGCTGGTTTGCCGGGCTGTTCTATCTGCCGCGCATCTTCGTCAACCTGGCGATGGTGCCCCCCGAGTCGGTCGCGGAGCGCGAGCGCCTGCTGCTGATGGCGCGCAAGCTGCTGCGGTTCACGACCTTCCTGGCGGTGCCGGCGCTGGTGTTCGGCGCCTGGCTCTGGCTGGGCTACGGCATCGGGCGCGGCCCCGGCAACGGCTGGATGCACGCCAAGCTCGCCCTGGTGCTGGTGGCCATCGGCTACCACCATGGCTGCGGCGTGCTGCTGCGCCGTTTCGCGGCGGGCGGCAACCGTCGCAGCGACCGCTGGTACCGCTGGTTCAACGAGTTGCCCGTGCTGCTGCTGCTGGGCATCGTGATCCTGGTGGTGGTGAAGCCCTTCTGAGCCCGTGTCGACGGTAGACATGCCGCACAAGTCTGCCGCGCTCCCCCTGGCGCTGGCCTATGCGGCGCTGATCGTCTATGCCAGCCTGTACCCCTTCGCCGACTGGCGTGACCAGGGGATCGCGCCCTGGGCCTACCTGTCGGCGCCCTGGCCCAAGTACTGGACGGGGTTCGATTTCGGGGTGAACGTGGCGGGCTACGTGCCCTTCGGTTTTCTGTGCGCGCTGAGCGTGCTGCGCACGGGCAGCAGTCACAGTGTGTGGCGTGCGCTGTTGCGCGCCACGGTGGCGGGCGCGGCGATCGCCTTTGCCATGGAGACGCTGCAGAGCTATTTGCCAGCGCGCATTCCTTCCAATGTCGACCTGGGGCTGAACACCGCCGGAACCGTGCTCGGCGCTGTGCTGGCCGCGGCGCTGGAGCGGCTAGGTGCGATCGCGCACTGGAGCCGCGTGCGCTCGCAATGGTTCGTCGAAGACGCGCGCGGCGGCCTCGTGCTGCTCGCGCTCTGGCCCTTTGCGCTGCTGTTCCCTGCCGCCGTCACCTTCGGCCTCGGCCAGGTCTTCGAGCGGCTGGAGACGACGATTTCCGAGTGGCTGCTCGACACGCCCTTCATCGACTGGCTGCCGGTGCGCCAGTTCGAGCTGGAACCGCTGGTGCCGGCCGTGGAACTGCTGTGCGTGATGCTCGGGGCGCTGGTGCCGTGCCTGCTGGGCTACCTGGTGGCGCGCAACGTGGTGCAGCGCGCGGTGCTGCTGCCGCTCATCCTGCTCGCGGGCGTCGCGGCCTCGGCGCTGTCGGCGGCCATGAGCTACGGCCCCGAGCATGCGTGGGCCTGGCTCGATCTGCCGGTGCAGGTCGGGCTGGCCGCGGCGGTGTCCGCGGGCGTGCTGCTGCTCTTTGCGCCGCGCCGGCTGTGCGGCGCGCTGCTGCTCATGGGGCTCGTGCTCCAGCTGAGCCTGCTGAACCAGGCGCCCGAGAGCGCCTACTTTGCACAGACCCTGGCCACCTGGGAGCAGGGCCGCTTCATCCGCTTCCACGGCCTGGCCCAGTGGCTGGGCTGGGGTTGGCCCTTCGCGGTGCTGGTGTACGTGGTGGCTGCGCTGTCGCGGCGCCGCCCTCGGCCTGAGCACGCACGCTCATAAAATCGGTCGATGCCCAGCACCACTCCCGCCGCGCCGTCCGGCTACTACGGCCGCCACATCTTCTTCTGCCTGAATGAACGCAAGAATGGCGAAGACTCCTGCGCCCTGCACAACGCGCAGGAAGGCTTCGACCGCTGCAAGGCCAAGGTGAAGGAGCAGGGGCTCGCCGGGCCCGGCAAGGTGCGCGTCAACAAGGCCGGCTGCCTCGACCGCTGCGCGGGCGGGCCCGTCGCGGTGGTCTATCCGGAGGCGGTCTGGTACACCTTCGTGGACGCCGAGGACATCGACGAGATCGTCGAGTCGCACCTGAAGAACGGCCAGGTCGTCGAGCGGCTGCTGCTGCCGCCCGACGTCGGCCGCTGAACTTTCCCGCGGACCCCGTGCTCGTACCGTGCACGTTGCCGGCATCGCCGGCCCAGCCAACCCCAGCGCCATGAACTCCCAGACCGAAAAAATCAGCCTCCACGGGGCCGCGGGCGTGATCGAGGTGCAGCGCGACCTGCCGTCCGGCGACGCGCGCGGCATCGCGGTGATCGCCCATCCGCACCCGCTGTTCGGCGGAACGATGGACAACAAGGTCGTGCAGACCCTGGCCCGCGCCTTCGTGTCCTGCGGCTGGACGGCCGTGCGCTTCAACTTCCGCGGCGTGGGTGCCAGCGAAGGCGTCCACGACGAAGGGCGTGGCGAGCTCGAGGACATGCTGCATGTCGTCGGCCAGCTCGCGCCCGAGGGCCAGTTGGCGATCGCCGGCTTCTCCTTCGGTGCCTTCGTGGCCAGCTGCGCGGCCGAGAAGCTCTGGGCCGCACGCGACGTGCGGCAGCTGGTGCTGGTCGGCACGGCCGCCTCGCGTTTCTCGGTGGCCACGCTGCCGGCCGAGGCGCACGAGCGCGCGCTGGTGGTCCATGGCGAAGCCGACGACACCGTGCCTCTCGCCGCCGTGATGGACTGGGCGCGTCCCCAGTCACTCCCTGTCACGGTTATTCCCGGGGGCGGCCATTTCTTTCACGGACAATTGCCGCTGCTCAAAAGCCTGGTCGCCCGCCATCTGCGCGCGGGCACCGAATGAAAGCCTTGCAGGCTTGTCCTCGTCTCTTCTTATCTTCCCCATGAATCGTTTTTTCACTGCGCTTCGCGCACTGGTGCTGACCGCTGCTGCCTCGGTTGGCGTGATCGCCGCCGCCCAGATGCCGGCCCCGCCTGAAATCGCCGCGCGCAGCTACCTGCTGCTCGACGTGACCGCGAACCAGATCCTGGCGCAGAAGGACATCGACAGCCCGGTCGAGCCGGCCTCGCTCACCAAGCTGATGACCGCGTACGTCGCGTTCGACGCGCTGCGTGCCAAGAAGATCACGCTGACCCAGACCCTGCCGGTGAGCCCGCGCGCCTGGAAGATGCCCGGTTCGCGCATGTTCATCGACCCCAAGATGCAGGTGCCGGTGGAAGACCTGATCAAGGGCGTGATCGTGCAGTCGGGCAACGACGCCACGGTGGCGCTGGCCGAAGGCGTGGGCGGCACGGTGGAGCACTTCGTCGAGATGATGAACGCCCAGGCCAAGGTGCTGGGCATGAAGAACACCACCTACAAGAACCCCGAAGGCCTCACGGCGCCCGGCCACACGACCACGGCGCGCGATCTGAGTATCCTGGCCACGCGCCTGGTGCGGGACTTCCCCGAGGAAGCCAAGTACTACGCCATCAAGAAGTACCGCTACCCGGGCACCCCGTCGACCAACGACACCAACCGCAACCTGCTGCTGTTCCGCGACCCGACCGTCGACGGCCTGAAGACCGGCCACACCGACGCCGCCGGCTACTGCATGATCGCCACCGCCAAGCGCGACTTCCCGAACCTGACCGGCGGCCGCCGCCTGCTGTCGATCGTGCTGGGCGCCAGCAGCGAAGCCGTGCGCGCCAACGAGTCGCAGAAGCTGCTGAACTGGGGTTACACGGCCTACGACGCCGTGCGCCTGTTCGACGCCGGCCAGCCGGCTGCCACGCCCGCCGTCTGGAAGGGCAAGGCCAACGTGCTGAAGCTGGGCCGCCCCGAGGCCATCGTGGTCGCCGTGCCGACCGGTTCCGCCAGCAAGATCAAGACGCAGGTGTCGCGCCCCGACCCGCTGGTCGCGCCGTTCACCAAGTACCAGGCCGTCGGCTCGCTCAAGGTCACGCTGGACGACCAGCCCCTGGCCGACGTGCCGCTGGTCGCCCTGGAGCCGGTCGAGCAGGCCGGCGTCTTCGGCCGCGCCTGGGACGCCGTGCGTCTCTGGATCAAGTAAGAGACAGGGAAAAGAGGCCTTGAAACAGGCGGTGGCGGGCGCTCCAGGCGCCTGACATTGCCATTTCAGACCTGCCTGCTATACTCGTGGGCTTTTCGGAATTTTCCGAAGGGTTTCACGTTTTCGTTATTCCCGGCTTCCTTGAGTCACGACCAAGGGCGGTTTCACCACCAAGGCTGGGTTGTTTTGGGACTAATTCATTCATGCCAACCATCAATCAACTGGTGCGTCAGGGTCGAACGGTCGAGAAGATCAATTCGAAGAGCCCTGCCATGCAGAACTCGCCGCAACGTCGCGGTGTCTGCACCCGCGTCTACACCACGACGCCCAAGAAGCCCAACTCGGCGCTTCGTAAAGTTGCCAAGGTCCGTCTGACCAATGGCTTCGAAGTCATTTCCTACATCGGCGGCGAAGGCCACAACCTGCAAGAACACAGCGTCGTGCTGGTTCGCGGCGGTCGTGTCAAGGACTTGCCCGGTGTGCGTTACCACATCGTGCGCGGTTCGCTGGACCTGCAAGGCGTGAAAGACCGCAAGCAGTCGCGTTCCAAGTACGGCGCGAAGCGTCCCAAGAAGGCCTAAGCCTTCCTGTCAGAAAACAAGCGGTGTTCGATGGCCTTGGCGGGCTTGTCGAACGAAGTGACCCAATGTCGGGTCGAGTAAGTGAGAGTCCTGACTGGCTCTCGCGGTATCGGAAACGATGCCAACTGAAGCAAAGAGGTTAGAAAAATGCCACGTCGTCGCGAAGTCCCCAAACGTGAAATCCTGCCGGATCCCAAGTACGGCAATGTCGAGCTGTCCAAATTCATGAACGTGATCATGGAAGGCGGCAAGAAGGCTGTTGCCGAGCGCATCATCTACGGTGCCCTCGACTTCATCGAGAAGAAGAATCCGGACAAGGACCCCCTCGAAGCGTTCACCGTTGCCATCAACAACGTGAAGCCGATGGTCGAAGTGAAGTCGCGCCGCGTCGGTGGTGCGAACTACCAGGTGCCGGTCGAAGTCCGCCCTGTCCGTCGCCTCGCCCTGTCGATGCGCTGGATCAAGGAAGCTGCCCGCAAGCGCGGTGAGAAGTCGATGGCCCTGCGTCTGGCCAACGAACTGATGGAAGCCACGGAAGGCCGTGGCGGTGCCATGAAGAAGCGCGACGAAGTGCACCGCATGGCAGAAGCCAACCGCGCCTTCAGCCACTTCCGCTTCTAAAAAACACACGTCTCTTGAGCGTTGGGGGTTGAGTACCGGGCGAAATCGCCCGTGCTCGACGCCCAGCGCTCAACGCATTTAAACCCGAAAGTACATCATGTCCCGCAAGACCCCCATCGAGCGCTACCGCAACATCGGTATCTCCGCGCACATCGACGCCGGCAAGACCACCACCACCGAACGTATCCTGTTCTATACGGGCGTGACCCACAAGCTCGGCGAAGTGCACGATGGCGCGGCAACGACCGACTGGATGGAGCAGGAACAAGAGCGTGGCATCACGATCACCTCGGCTGCCGTGACCTGCTTCTGGAAGGGCATGGACCACTCGCTGCCCGAGCACCGCATCAACATCATCGACACCCCCGGCCACGTGGACTTCACCATTGAAGTCGAGCGCTCGATGCGCGTGCTGGACGGCGCCGTCATGGTGTACGACTCGGTCGGCGGCGTGCAGCCCCAATCGGAAACCGTCTGGCGCCAGGCCAACAAGTACAAGGTGCCGCGTCTGGCGTTCGTCAACAAGATGGACCGCATCGGCGCCAACTTCTTCCGCGTTCGCCAGATGATGGTCGACCGCCTGAAGGCCAACCCCGTGCCGATCGTGATCCCGATCGGTGCCGAAGACAAGTTCCAGGGCGTGGTCGACCTGCGTCTGATGAAGGCGATCTTCTGGGACGAAGCCTCGCAAGGCATGAAGTTCGAAACGCGCGAAATCCCCGCCGAGCTGGTCGAGCTGGCCAAGGAATGGCGCGAGAAGATGGTCGAAAGCGCGGCCGAAGCTTCGGAAGAGCTGATGAACAAGTACCTTGAAGAAGGTGACCTGACGCTCGAGGAAATCACCCACGGTCTGCGCACGCGCACGATCGCCGGCGAAATCCAGCCGATGCTGTGCGGCAGCGCGTTCAAGAACAAGGGCGTGCAGCGCATGCTCGACGCCGTGATCGAACTGATGCCTTCGCCGCTGGACATTCCTCCGGTGCACGGCACGGACGACGACGAGCAAGACGTGACCCGCAAGGCTGACGACGGCGAGAAGTTCTCGGCGCTGGCATTCAAGCTCATGACCGACCCCTACGTCGGCCAGCTGACCTTCGTGCGCGTGTACTCGGGCGTTCTGAGCAAGGGCGACACCGTCTACAACCCGGTCAAGGGCAAGAAAGAGCGTATCGGCCGTATCGTGCAGATGCACGCCAACGAACGTCTCGAAATCGAAGAAATCCGTGCCGGCGACATCGCCGCTTGCGTGGGCCTGAAGGACGTCACCACCGGCGAAACCCTGTGCGACCCGAACGCCATGATCACGCTGGAACGCATGGAATTCCCCGAGCCCGTGATCTCGCAGGCCGTCGAGCCCAAGACCAAGGCCGACCAGGAAAAGATGGGCATCGCCCTGCAGCGCCTGGCTTCGGAAGATCCGTCGTTCCGCGTGCGCACCGACGAAGAATCCGGCCAGACCATCATCTCCGGCATGGGCGAACTGCACCTCGAAATCATCGTGGACCGCATGAAGCGCGAATTCGGCGTGGAAGCCAACGTGGGCAAGCCGCAAGTGGCTTACCGCGAAACGATCCGCAAGACCGTCGAAGAAGCCGAAGGCAAGTTCGTTCGCCAGTCGGGTGGTAAGGGCCAGTACGGTCACGTCATCCTGAAGATCGAGCCGCAGGAAGCCGGCAAGGGCTTCGAGTTCGTCGACGCCATCAAGGGCGGTGTGGTTCCTCGCGAATACATCCCCGCCGTGGAAAAGGGCGTTGTGGAAGCACTGACGCAAGGCGTGCTGGCGGGCTACCCCGTCGTCGACGTCAAGGTCACGCTGCACTTCGGTTCGTACCACGACGTGGACTCGAACGAAATGGCGTTCAAGATGGCCGCCATCTTCGGCTTCAAGGAAGGCGCCCGCAAGGCCAGCCCGGTCATCCTCGAGCCGATGATGGCCGTGGAAGTCGAAACGCCTGAAGACTACGCCGGCAACGTGATGGGCGACCTGTCCAGCCGTCGCGGCATGGTGCAGGGCATGGACGACATGATCGGTGGCGGCAAGCTCATCAAGGCTGAAGTCCCGCTGTCGGAAATGTTCGGCTACTCGACGACGCTGCGCTCGGCCACGCAAGGCCGCGCCACGTACACGATGGAGTTCAAGCACTACGCTGAAGCTCCCCGTAACGTCGCCGAAGCCATCGTGGCCGCTCGCTCGAAGTAAGTTTCAAGAATGTGGGGCCTCGCAGTGCGCGGCCCTTCTTGTCTGCGATCCGGTGCCGCCCTGTTCCCGTGCGGGGCGAACCAGCAATCGGATGCAGACATAAAACCAACACACGGGACATGCTCTTTCAAGGATTGAAAAATGGCAAAAGGTAAATTCACCCGCACCAAGCCGCACGTGAACGTGGGCACGATCGGTCACGTTGACCACGGC
>NZ_JBXAJX010000007.1:0-231677 GCF_058797695.1 Variovorax sp. GW823-FHT02B07 | reverse complement strand
CACCGCGTGCAGCTCCAGAAGCTTGAACTTCATCAACACCTTCATCGCATGGCGCGCGTGCTTCACAGGGTCTCGCTGCAAGCCAGCTAAACGCTTGCGCGCCGTCTGCAAAGCTCGCTCGACATCGCCAAAGACTCCTCCATGCCCCGGGATCACCTGCCGCGGCGACAATTTCTCGATCAGATCAAGCGTCGCCGCAATGTCTCCGAACGAGGGCTCGCCCATCAGCTCCGGAAAAGCGATGCCAAACCCGTTCTCCCAGAGCGCATCCGCTGAAATCAGGGTCCGCGACACCGGGTCGAAGAGGATCACCGAATGCGGATCGTGACCCGGAGCCCCATGCACTTGCCACGCACTGTCTCCCAATAGGCATTCAGTGCCAGGCTCGAGCAGTCCGGTGAAACCAAAACGCGGACAACTTTGCCCCGTCGCAAGAAAACTCAGACCCTGCGCATCCCACCGCTCAACCAGCGCCGCCTCTCCAGGCGGAATGTCTGTCCGCAACAATGGATAACGCTGCTGCAACGCCGCGTTCCCCCCGCAGTGGTCGCTGTGCAGATGCGTGTTCAGCACCCGATCAAGCGGACGTTCGCCCAGCACCGACTCGACCAGTGCCAACGTTTGCTCGGCATGCGTGGCATAGCCGGTGTCGACCAGCGTCGTTTCCTCGACTCCGACGAAGAGAATGTTGTTCGAAGACAGCCAGCCCCGCTCGAACACGGCGACATTCGCCGGCAGCCCGGCGCTGGCCTCCTCGTGGTGCCCCACGCGCTCAGGCACCGGCGCTGGTGCGCAGCTCGCGCCGCAGGATCTTCCCCACGTTGGTCTTGGGCAGCGACTCGCGGAACTCGATGTGCTTCGGCCGCTTGTAGCCGGTGAGCTGTCCGTTGCAGTACTGGAGCACGGCGTCTTCCGTCAGCGTCGGGTCCTTGCGGACCACAAAGACTTTGATGGCTTCGCCTTGCTTCTCGTCCGGCACGCCCACGGCCGCGCATTCGACGACGCCCGGGCACAGCGAGATCACGTTCTCCAGCTCGTTGGGGAACACGTTGAAACCGCTGACGAGGATCATGTCCTTCTTGCGGTCGACGATCCGGCTGTAGCCGTCTTCCTGCATCACGGCGATGTCGCCGGTGCGCATGAAGCCGTCGGCCGTGAAGGCCGCGGCCGTCTCGGCGGGCTGGTTGTAATAGCCGGTCATCACGTTCGGCCCCTTGATGCACAGCTCGCCCGCCTGGCCGATCGGCAGTGATTGGCCTTCATCGTCCTTGATCGCGATCTCAATGCTCGGCAACGGCAGGCCGATGGTGCCCGTGAACTTCGTGTTCGACACCGGGTTGTTGGTGCCGATCGCGCAGGTCTCGCTCATGCCCCAGCCTTCGATCATCGGGCAGCCGGTGGCTTCGAACCACTTGCGCGCCGTGCCTTCGGAGGCAGCCATGCCACCGGCCTGCGAGACGAACAGCGTCGAAAAGTCGACCGTCTTGAACTCCGGGTGCATCAGCAGCGCATTGAACAAGGTGTTCACGGCCGGCAGCATGTGGAAGGGCCGCTTCTTCAGCACCGCGACGAACTTGTTGAAGTCGCGCGGGTTCGGAATCAGCGTCATGTGCGAGCCCTGGCGGATCACCAGCAGGCACAGGGTCAGCGCGAAGATGTGATACAGCGGCAGCGCGGCGATGCTGTTGACCTTCGCCAGGTCGCCGGCCCGCGCCAGCGCAGGCGTGAACCAGGCCTCGGCCTGCAGCGTGGCGGCCACGATGTTGCGGTGGGTCAGTACCGCGCCCTTCGACAGGCCAGTGGTGCCACCCGTGTACTGCAGGAAGGCGATCGAATCGAGCGTGCTCTGATCGGGCCCGAGCGTGCGTCCGCGGCCTTCGGCAATCGCCTGCTTGAACGGCGTGACCGTGCGGCCGTCGCTCAGTGGCAGCTTGTAGGGCGGCACCATCTTGGCCAGGTGGCGCACGGCCACCGTGATCCACGTGCCGTACAGCCCGCCGAGCAGGTCGCCCATCGCAGTCATCACCACGTGCTTGACCGGCGTGCGCTCGATCACCTGCTCGAGCGTGGCGGCAAAGTTCTCGAGGATGACGATGGCGGTGGCGCCGGAGTCCTTGAGCTGGTGCTCCAACTCGCGCGCCGTGTACAGCGGATTGACGTTGACGCAGGTGTAGCCCGCGCGCAGCACGGCGCACATCGTGACCGCGAACTGCGGCACGTTGGGCAGCATGATCGCCACCCGCGCACCGGGCGCGAGGCCCTGCGATTGCAGCCATGCACCCATCGCCTTCGAGAGCGTGTCGAGCTCGCCATACGACATCCATCGCTCCATGCAGACCGAGAACGGCCGGTCCTTGTAGCGGCCGAAAGCCTCGTCGAACATGTGAGGCAGGGAGCGGTACTGCTCCGGATGAATCTCGTGCGGCACGCCGGCCGGGTAGTTCTGTCGCGCGGATGTCTGCATGCAAGCTCCTTTGGCGCGGATTGTGGGAGCCAATGCCTCCCAGCCGCCAGCGGGCTTGTCCTAGGGGCGCATGCCCGGTGTCGCGCAGGCGATAGCCGCCGTGCGCGCCCGGGTCACAGCGATGCGATCAGGCGTTGCCGGATTCGCCCGGCAGCAGCACGCCGGCCGGGATGTCGGGCTGCACCTCGAGCGCGCGGTACAGCGGCGTGAAGTCCGGGGCCGTGAGATCGAAGAGCTGCGCGAAGTTCTCGATCACGAAGTAGTTGGCCTGGTAAGTGTCGATCTTGTATTGCGTGCGCATGGTGCGCAGCAGGTCGAGCGGCAGGCGGTGCGGCTCGGGGCTGCGCACCGCGTGCTGCAGTTCGCCGACCGAGCTCAGGATGCCGGCGCCGTAGGCGCGCAGGCCCTCGGGCTGGCGGATCAGGCCGAACTCGACCGTGTACCAGTACAGCCGTGCCAGCTTCTCGCCCGCGCCCAGCTCGTGCGCCTTGATGCCGCCCTGGCCGTAGCGCTGCACGTAGTCGGCGAAGGTGGGGTCGAACAGCATCGGCACGTGGCCGAACAGGTCGTGGAACACGTCGGGCTCGACGATGTAGTCGAACTCTTCGGGCTTGCGGATCCAGTCGGTCACCGGGAACTTGCGGTTCGCCAGCAGCGTGAAGAAGGGCAGCTCGGGAATCAGCCCCGGCACCGCGACGATCTCCCAGCCGGTGGCGCGGTGCAGGCGCTCGTTGAGTTCCTCGAAGCGCGGGATGCGGTCCTTCACGCCGAGCAGCGGCAGCGACTTGATGAAGGCGTCGCAGGCCAGGCCCATCAGCTGCGCGGCCTGGCGTTCGTACAGTCGCTTGTAGGTGTCGTGGTCGGCCGCCGTGTAGCTGGCCCAGTCCTGCGGGCAGGTGTAGTCGGCTTGCACCGAACCGCCGCGCGAGTAGTCGCCACGCGGCGGGCGATCGGAGGCGCCATAGACGGCGGGAGTGACAACGGCGGCAGGGGAATCCATGGGGCGTTCGGTTTCTCGGGTTACTTGAGCCAGCGGTCCATCACGCGCTGGAAGTCGCCGCCGGCTTGCTGCAGGTGCAGCCATTGGTCGACATACGATTTGAAAGCCACGTCGTCGCGCGGCAGCATCCAGGCCATCTCGCCGTACTGCAGCGGCTTGTCGGGGTTCACCGCGCACAGCCCAGGCTTGAGCTTCTGCTGCGTGATGGCCTCGGCCGATTCGGTGACGAACACGTCGGCGCGGTTGGCCAGGATCTCGTCGAAGATCGTGACGTTCTCGCCGTGCAGCGTGAGCTTGGCCTGCTTGAAGTTGGTGCGGGCGAAGCGTTCGTTGCTGCCGCCCGGGTTGAAGATCACGCGGGTCGACGGCTGGTCGATGGCCGCCACGCTCTGGTACTTGGCGACGTCGGCGCAGCGCGCGATGGGCGTCTTGCCGTTGACCATGTACGGCGCGCTGAAGAAGGCGCGCTTCTGGCGGTCGGTGGTCACCGACACGCCGCCCACGGCGATGTCGCACTTGCCCGCGGCCAGGTCGGGCAGCAGGTTGGCCCACGTCGTCTTGACCCACTCGGGCTTGGCGCCCAGGCTGGCGCTGAAGCCCGTCATCAGGTCGACGTCGATGCCTTCGAACGAGGCGTCAGCCTTCTGGAAGCTGAAGGGCCGGTAGTCGCCCGGCGTGCAGATGCGCAGCACCGCCGCCTTCTGCACCGTGTCCAGATGCGAGGCACCCGGGCCGGCCGCGGGCGGCGCCGAGGCGCAGCCCGAGAGCACGACCGCAGCGGCGGCTGCCGCGACAAAGGAAGTGACGACAGTCGAAGAAGACGCGTGGCGCATGCCGGGCTCCAGGGCAGTGGTGAAGCGCCTTATTTTGCGGCGCTCAGCACGCCCCGGCGCATCTGGTCGAGCTCGATGCTCTCGAACAGCGCCTTGAAGTTGCCGTTGCCGAAGCCGTCGTCGCCCTTGCGCTGGATGAACTCGAAGAAGATCGGGCCCAGCTGGTTCTCGCTGAAGATCTGCAGCAGCAGCGCGTCCTTCTTGCCGTCGATCAGGATCTTGCGGCTCTTCAGCTCGGCCACGCTTTCGCCGTGGCCGGGAATGCGCTTGTCGATCAGCTCGTAGTAGGTGTCGATGGTGTCCAGCAGCGTCACGCCGTTGGCGCGCAGCGCGTCGACGCTCTCGTACAGGTTGTCCGAACCCATGGCGATGTGCTGGATGCCCTCGCCCTTGTACATGTCCAGGTACTCCTGGATCTGGCCGGCCTGTTCCTTGCCCTCTTCGTTGATCGGGATGCGGATCTTGCCGCAGGGGCTGGTCATGGCCTTGCTCTTCACGCCCGTCACCTGACCTTCGATGTCGAAGTACTTCACTTCGCGGAAGTTGAAGAGCTTTTCGTAGAAGTTGGCCCACACGTCCATGCGGCCGCGGTACACGTTGTGCGTCAGGTGGTCGATGTAGGTCAGGCCGTTGCCCTTGCGCGCGAGCGCGTCCTGCGACGACACGCCCGGCAGCGCCTCGAAGTCCACGTCGTAGAAGCCGATGTTGCCGATGTCGCCCGGCTGCGCGCCGTTCTTGCCCGGCCAGCGGTCCACCAGGTAGATCAGGCTGTCGCCGATGCCCTTGATGGCGGGAATGTTCAGCTCGCCCGGGCCGGCCTTGTCGGCGAAGCCCCAGGCGCCCAGCGCGGTGGCGCGCTCGTAGGCCTGCTTGGCGTCCTGCACGCGGAAGGCGATGGCGCACACGCTCGGGCCGTGCTCGCGCGCAAAACGCTGGGCGAACGAATCGGGCTCGGCGTTCAGGATGAAGTTGATCGTGCCCTGGCGGTACAGCAGCACGTTCTTGTGGCGGTGCTTGGCGATGGCCACGAAGCCCATGCGCTCGAACACCTTGCCCATCGCGACCGGATCGGGTGCCGCGTACTCGATGAATTCGAAGCCGTCGGTGCCCATCGGGTTCTCCCAAGGCGTGAAGGCGGGGGCGTCGGCGTGGCTCATGGGTGCTGTCTCCGGAAAGTGGGGAAAGTTGTGCAGAAAGGAAAACAAAGGCCCGGATTCGGGCCGTGCTGCACTGTAGGTCGGAAGGCATTCAGGTTTTCTGCGTTTCTGGGCGCCCTGGGTGGCCGTGACGCAGTAAAACTGCAAAAATGGCGAAATGGAAGCACTCGACAAGATAGATCGGCTCATTTTGCGCATGCTGCAAGCAGACGGGCGCGCCACCTACGACCAGATCGCGGAGCAGGTCAGCCTGTCGCCCAGCGCCGTGCTGCGGCGGGTCAAGCGGCTCGAAGAGCACAAGGTCATCGACCGCTACGTGGCCCTGGTCCAGCCCGAGGCGGTCGGCCTGGGCCTCACGGCCTACCTGAACGTGCGGCTCGAAAAGCACACCGAAACCCACAAGCGCAACCCCATGGACCTGTTCCGCGCCAGCGTGCAGACCTGGCCCGAGGTGGTCGAGTGCGCGGCCCTCACCGGCGACATGGACTACCTGCTGCGCGTGGTGGTGGCCGACATGGCGCACTACAGCCGCTTCATCATGGACACCCTGCTGAAGCACCCCAGCGTCGAAGACTGCAAGACCAGCTTTGTGCTCGATCGTGTCAAAGCCACAACATCTGTGCCCGTTTAACCACAAATTGGTTGCGGAAACACCACGGACTCTGGTATCGAGTCACGAATGTGTCCTGAAAGTGTCCTTGCGGGCTTGGTGATTAAGGGAAAACCCTTACATTGGAGCCATGCTTACCGCCAAGACCCTCCTCAAAGCGTCTCTCGGCCTCGGCTCTTTCCTGAAGGCGCCGATGGTTGAGGCGCAACCGCGCGCCGTCAGCGCGCCCCCACCCGTCATGGTGCCGATCCGCTCGATCGGCCCGCGCGAACGCGAGCGCATCGCGCGCCACCTGCTGGACCTGACGCCGCACGACCGCTACCTGCGCTTCGGCTACGCCGCGGCCGACGAGCAGGTCCTGCGCTATGTCGAAGGTCTGGACTTCGACCGTGACGAACTGTTCGGCATCTACAACCGCCGCCTCGACCTGATCGCGATGGCGCACGTGGCCTACGCACCCGGCGACCAGCACAGCGACTGCGCCGAATTCGGCGTGTCCGTGTCGTCGCACGCCCGCGGCCGCGGTTATGGTGCGCGCCTGTTCGAACGCGCCGTGGTTGCCGCGCGCAACGAAGGCGTGGGCATGCTCTTCATCCATGCGCTGAGCGAAAACGCGGCCATGCTCAAGATCGCCCGCAACGCCGGCGCCACCGTGGTGCGCAGCGGCTCCGAGTCGGAGGCGCACCTGCAGCTGCCCACCGCCACCTTCGACAGCCGCATGAGCGAGATCGCGCTGGAGCATTACGCCGCCGTCGATTTCGCGCTCAAGAGCCGCGCCAAGCAGTTCTGGGCCTTCCTGGCGAGCCTGCAGGAAGTGCGCAGCGGCATGCGCGACGCGCGCAGCAAATCGGCACCCTGAGCGGGCGAGGGCGGCCTATGCCGGCCGGACGGTAGAGCCTGTCATGCGCAATCCGTTATCCTTGTCTCTCTTCAACTCCGCCCTCCCGCAGTGGCCGACCCTCACCCTGAACGCGCTCCCGTTGAACGGGAAGACAAGCGTGGCTTTCTCCAGAAGCTCGCCGAATTCATCCACCCCGGCCCCGATTCGCGCGACGAGCTGATCGAAACCCTCGCCGATGCCGAGGACAACGAGGTGATCGGCGCCGAATCGCGCGTGATGCTCGAAGGCGTGCTGCGCATGGCCGACATGACGGCCGGTGACGTGATGGTCGCGGCGCCGCGCATGGACCTCGTGAACATCGACGCGCCCTTCGACGCGCTGCTGCACGCCGTGATCCAGACCGCGCACTCGCGCTTTCCGGTCTACGAGGGCGAAAAAGAAAACATCATCGGCATCCTGCTCGCGAAGGACCTGCTCAAGCTGCAGCGCGCGCCGGGCCTGAACATCCGCGCCTTGCTGCGCCCGGCCACCTTCGTGCCCGAGAGCAAGGGCCTGAACGACCTGCTGCGCGAGTTCCGCGGCAACCGCAACCACCTGGCCATCGTCATCGACGAGTTCGGCCGCGTGGCCGGCCTCATCACCATCGAGGACGTGCTCGAGCAGATCGTCGGCGAGATCGAGGACGAGTTCGACATCGCCGAAGACGAGGGCGACATCTTCGGCCTGGCCGACCACACCTACCGCGTCTCGGGCGACACGCCCATCGAGCGCGTGGCGGAGGCCTTCGGCATCGTCTTCAACGAAGAACAGCTCAGCGAAGACTTCGACACCATCGGCGGACTCATCGCGCACGAGATGGGCCACGTGCCCAAGCGCGGCGAGCACCACGCCATCGGCGGCTTCGACTTCGTCGTGCTGCACACCAAGGGCGGCGCGGTGCGCTGGTTCCGGGTGTCGCCGGCGCGCGGCGGCGACGCGGCCGACTGATGCCGGCGCCCGCAGCAGCGGCCCCGGCCCGCGTCTCGCCCACCTCTCCCCCTTCCTCCGCCGCCTCCGGGCTGCTTCGCCTGCTCGGCTTCGGCCTGGCGGGCGTGGCGCAGGCCCTGTCCATCGCCTGGCCGGGCGACGGCCGTCCGCTGTGGTGGCTGCAGCTGCTGTCGCTGGCCGGGCTGGTCTGGCTGCTCGACGGCATGCGCGCGCAGGGCGCGGGCTGGCGCCGCGCCGGCCTGCACGGCTGGGTGTTCGCGACCGCCTGGCTCACCGGCAGCTTCTGGTGGCTCTTCATCTCGATGCACACCTACGGCGGCCTGCCGGCGCCGCTGGCGGTGATCGCCGTGCTCGCGCTGGCGGCGGCGCTCGGGCTCTACTACGCCGTGGCCTGCGCCTGGTTCGTGGTGCGCGGGCCGGCGGGGCGCGTCGCCGGTGCCTTCGTGTTCGCCGCGCTGTGGACGCTGGCCGAGCTCGTGCGCGGCAGCTGGTTCACCGGCTTTCCCTGGGGCGCGGGCGGCTACGCCCATGTCGACGGCCCGCTGGCCGCGCTGGCGCCGTGGGTCGGTGTGTACGGCATCGGCGCCGCGGCGGCGCTGGCCGTGGCGCTGGTCGCGCGGCGCCTGCCGCTGCGCGGCGTGGTGCCGACGGCGCTGGCTGCAGCGCTGCTCGCCGCGGTCTTCGTGCTGCCCAACGTTGTCTCGCCGCTGCCCGCTGACGCGCGCGGCGCGCAGGGCACCACCGGCACGCTGCAGGTCGCGCTGCTGCAGGGCAACATCCCGCAGGACGAGAAATTCATTCCCGGCGGCGGCATCGAAACCGCGCTGCGCTGGTACGCCGAACAGCTGCGCGACGCCAAGGCCCAACTCGTGGTCACGCCCGAAACGGCGCTGCCGCTGCTGCCGCGCCAGCTGCCCGCCGGCTACCTCGACAGCATCCAGGAACGCTACGGCCAGCCGGGCTCGCAGCAGGCCGCCATCGTCGGCCTGCCGCTCGGCGACGGGCCGGGCACCTACCGCAACGCCGTGCTCGGCTTCATGCCCGGTGGCGCGGCGCAGCCCTACGCCTACAGCAAGCACCACCTCGTGCCCTTCGGCGAATTCATTCCGCCGGGCTTTCGCTGGTTCATCCGCATGATGAGCATCCCGCTGGGCGACTTCGAGCGCGGCGGCCTCGCACAGGCGCCCTTCGTCTGGCAGGGCCAGCGCATCGCGCCCAACATCTGCTACGAAGACTTGTTCGGCGACGAGATCGGCGCGAACTTCCGCGACGAGGCTACGGCGCCGACCATCCTGCTCAACGTCAGCAACATCGCCTGGTTCGGCGACTCGGTCGCCATCGACCAGCACCTGGCCATCTCGCGCATGCGCGCGCTCGAGTTCGCGCGGCCGATGGTGCGATCCACCAACACCGGCGCCACCGTGGTGATCGATGCCGCGGGCCGCGTCACGCACCAGCTGCCGCGCCTCACGCGCGGCGTGCTCGAAGCGCCGGTCGAGGGCCGGCGCGGGCTCACGCCCTTCGCGCGCTGGGTCGCGCCCTTCGGCCTGTGGCCGCTGTGGATCGCGGCGCTCGCGATCGTCGCGCTGGGCGCGGTCTTCTTCCGGCCCGGGCGCACCCGGGGCTGAGGCGTACCGGCGGATGCAAATTCGACGTCGTCGTCCATGAAGCACCACCACCGCCCCAAGCCCGCCGCGCCATCCGTTGTCGATGGCACAGGCGACCTTCGCGCCAGGGGCTCGGTGCTCGAAGTCTTTCTCGCTTTCCTGAAGCTCGGCCTGACCTCCTTCGGCGGACCGGTGGCGCACCTGGGCTACTTCCGCACGGAGTTCGTGGAGCGCCGCAAGTGGCTCGACGACAAGCGCTATTCCGACCTCGTGGCGCTGTGCCAGTTCCTGCCCGGACCCGCGAGCAGCCAGGTCGGCATCGCGCTGGGGCTCGGCCGCGCGGGCTGGGGCGGGGCGCTGGCGGCGTGGCTCGGGTTCACGCTGCCGTCCGCCGTGGCGCTCATCCTCTTTGCGGCCGGCGTCACGCACTGGGCGGGCCTGGCGCAATCGGGCGCGGTGCACGGGCTGAAGGTCGTCGCGGTGGCTGTCGTCGCGCAGGCGGTGTGGGGCATGGCGAAGTCGCTGTGCCCCGACCGGCTGCGTGCGGGCGTCGCCATCGCCGCGGCGCTGCTGGTGCTCGCGGTGCCTTCGGCCATGGGGCAGATCGCCGCCATCGTCGCCGGGGGCTTCGTCGGCCGGTGGGCGCTGCCGCCCGGCCACCTGCCCGCCGCGCAGCACCGCGACCACGGCGTGAGCAGGGCGACCGGTGCCGCGCTGCTGGGCCTGTTCGCCGCGCTGCTCGTCGCACTGCCGATGCTGGCCGCGGCGACGGATTGGCCGCCGCTCTCCGTCATTGCGTCGTTCTACCGGTCGGGCGCGCTGGTGTTCGGCGGCGGCCACGTCGTGCTGCCCTTGCTGCAGGCGGGCGTGGTGCCGACGGGCCTGGTCTCGAACGACGTGTTCCTGGCGGGTTACGGCGCAGCGCAGGCCGTGCCGGGGCCTTTGTTCACCTTCGCGGCCTTCCTCGGCGCCGCCATGCCGGGGCCGTTCGGCGGTTGGGTGGGTGGCTTGGCGCTACTGCTGGCCATCTTCCTGCCCGCCTTCCTGCTGGTGGCCGGCGCGCTGCCGTTCTGGGAGACGCTGCGCCAGCGTGATGGCGTCCAGCGCGCGATGGCGGGCGTGAATGCGGCGGTCGTCGGCGTGCTGCTCGCCGCGCTCTACGACCCGGTGTGGACGAGCGCGATCCACTCGAAGGCCGATTTCGGGCTGGCGCTGGCGGCGTTCGGCTTGTTGGTCTACGCGCGCCTGTCGCCGGTGTGGGTCGTCGGACTGGCGGCGGTGGCGGGCTGGCTGCTGGCCCTCTAAGGCCGGCGCATGACCGCATGCCATGCCGGCATGCAGCGGCATGGCATGCGGGCATGGTTCATGTATCTTCCTCGCCGCCTCGAGAAATCATCCTCAAACCAAGGAGTCCGTATGTATTTTTCTACCCATTTCCGTGCCTTTGCGGCCGGTGCCGCACTGCTCGCGGCCAGCGCGCTCGCGCAGGCCCAGCAGGCGCTGCCCAACGTGGTGATCCTGGCGACCGGCGGCACCATCGCCGGCGCTGGCGCCTCGGCCGTCAACAGCGCGACCTACGCGGCCGCCAAGGTCGGCGTCGAGAAGCTGATCGCCGGCCTGCCCGAGCTGGCCAAGGTCGCCAACGTGCGCGGCGAGCAGGTGTTCCAGGTGGCCTCCGAAAGCCTCACCAACGACAACCTGATGACGCTGGCCAAGCGCGTCTCGGCGCTGTCCAAGCAGTCGGACGTCGACGGCATCGTCATCACCCACGGCACCGACACGCTGGAAGAAACCGCCTACTTCCTGACGCTCACCGTGCACACCAACAAGCCGATCGTGGTGGTCGGCTCGATGCGCCCGGGCACGGCCCTGTCGGCCGACGGCGCGCTCAACCTGTACGACGCCGTGAACGTGGCGGGCAGCAAGGACGCGATGGGCAAGGGCGTGCTCGTGACGATGGGCGACAACATCGACACCGGCCGCGACGTGAGCAAGAACGTCAACATCAAGACCAGCGCGTTCTCCAGCCAGTGGGGCCCGCTGGGCATGATCGTCGAGGGCAAGAACTACTGGTTCCGCGCGCCGGTCAAGCGCCACACCACGAACTCGGAATTCAACATCGACAGCATCACCGCGCTGCCGCCGGTCGAGATCGCGATGGGCTACGAAGGCGTGTCGTCGGTGGCCATCGACGCGATCGCCAAGAGCGGCGCCAAGGCGCTGATCCACGGCGGCACGGGCAATGGCTCGGTGGCCGACCGGATCGTGCCGAACCTGCAGAAGGCACGCACCGACGGCGTGATCGTCATCCGCAGCTCGCGCGTGCCCGACGGCTTCGTGATCCGCAATGCCGAGCAGCCCGACGACAAGTACGACTGGGTGGTGGCGCACGACCTGCGCCCGCAGAAGGCGCGCATCCTGGCGATGGTGGCTCTCACGAAGACCAACAACACCAAAGAGCTTCAGCGCATCTTCTGGGAGTACTGATCGACGATTAGCGCGCGGTGCGGCGCTTGCGGTGCCGCGCGTATTCCAGGCTGCTCACGCACACCAGCAGCCAGCCCAGGCCGGTCAGCAGGCCGGCCGCGACATCGCTCGCGAAGTGCACCTGCAGGAAGATCCGGCTGCAGGCGATGGTGACGATGGCCGCCACCGCGGCCATGGCGGCCGGCACATGCCAGCGCGCCGGCAGCAGCCGCAGCGCCAGGTACAGCAGCATCCCGTAGCTCACGATCGCGCCCGCGCTGTGGCCACTGGGAAAGCTGAAGCTCGTTTCCAGCGCCAGCCCGTGGTCGTGCACCGGCCGGGCCCGCGCAAAGATGTGCTTGAGCGCGGGGTTCAGCACCACGATGCCGCCGAGTGCGGTCACCCAGCCCAGCGCCAGCCCGCGGTGCGCGTTGCGCCACAGCAGCAGCGCGACCAGCCCGCACACGGGCGCGAGCAGTTGCGCATCGCCCAGGTGCGTGAGCCAGCTGAAGCTCACGAGCGCGCCCCACGGCACATGGGCGGCGATGGCGTCGGCCAGCGCCTGGTCGGCGCGGCCCATGGTGCGGCCGTCGCCGAGGTGCGAGGCGATCCATGCAACCAGAAAAGCCGCCGCGAGGATCAGCACGAAGCCCAGGCCCAGGCCGAGCGCCAGGCGCGATTCGTCAGGCTCGCCCGTGTCGGGCAAAGGATGACGCCGTTGCAGCATCCGGCAGGCGAGGCCGGCGCCGAGCACCGACACGGTCAGCGCGAGCGCGAACCAGGCCAGGGCGTGTTCGCCCAGCTGCTGTGCAAGAAGAACCAAGGGGGCTGAAGAAGAAAGAAGAAGAGTGTCCGCAGGAGGCATGCGGCGCAACCCTAAGGGGCCGTCGCGCGGCTGGCAAGCGGAAGCCGCAATAGGTCGACGCGCGTGAAGGCTTTGTCTGCCGCCGAATGGTCCCAGCGCTCGACCACACACACGCGCTGCGCGCCGTCGCCGGACGCCTCCGCGCGCAGCACGTTCACCGAATTCGGCGCGTCCCAGCGCACGCGCGTCGACACGGCGGTGCCGGCCTGTACCGCCCAGGCCGTGGGCGGGCAGCCCGGAAAACGCTCGTCCAGCGGGCGCACGAAAGGCAGGTGGATGTGGCCGCCGACGATCAGGTCGGCGCCCGCCGCCGTCCAGTGCGTCACTGCCGCCTCGCGCCCGTGCAGACGGTTCTGCCGGTCTTCGGGCCGCGTCACCAGCACCGGCTGGTGCGTCACGACCACGCGCACCTGCCGGGGCGAAGCCTGTGCCAGCCGCGCCGCCACACGCTCAATCTGAGCGGGCGACACCTCGCCGTCCTCGTGCCGGTACCAGCGCGTCGTGTTGACCGTGACCACCAGCCAGTCGTCGCAGGCGAACACTGGCTCCAGGTCGGGGCCGAAGGCCTCGGTGTAGCGGCCGTAGGGCGAGAAGACGCGCGCCGCCAGCTGGAACAGCGGGATGTCGTGGTTGCCCGGAATCGCGACCACCGGCGCCGCCAGCCGGTCGGCGAAGGCGCGCGCCGCCGCGAACTGGCGGCGCGTGGCGCGCTGCGTGATGTCGCCCGACAGCAGCACCGCCTGCGGCGCCAGCGCGTGCGCCAGGCGTTCGAGCGCCTGCAGCACCTCGGGCTGCTCGGTGCCGAAATGCGGGTCGGACACTTGCAGCAGGCAGCTCATGGCCGTGCCGCCTCCAGCTCGGGCGCGCTGTCGGGCCGCACCAGCCACAGCGGGTCGGGCGCCACGCGGAACAGCAGGGGCATGTCGACCCAGTCGATCTCGCCGTCGGTGGCGATCTTCACGCGGCGTGGCGTGCGCAGCCGGCCGGCCTTCACCGTCATCGACTCGAAGGGAAAGCTCAGCACCTCGTCGGCATCGCCCAGCCGCCCGAGCGCGCCGCGCACCAGCAGCCCCGGCATCGACAGCAGGCCGACCGGCTTGAGCGCCACCGCGGTCAGCCGGCCCTGCTCGGGCGCCTCGGCGTGGTCGACGCCCGCCTGCATCAGCTGCAACGGGTTGTTGCCCACGAACAGCGTGGGCGTGCGGATGTCGCGCTCGTGGCCGTGCGAGGCGATGCGCAGTTGCCAATGGCGATGCCGCCCGCGCAGCACCGTCAGCAGGCCCGAGTAGAAGGCGATCCAGCGGTGGCGGCCGAAGCGTGCCTTGTGGCTTTCGCGTTCTTCCAGCAGGTCGGCATACAGGCCCATGCTGGCATTCACCAGGAACACGCGGTCGTTCACCAGCCCCACCTGCACGGCCCGGGGCTGCTGCGCGAGCAGCACCTGCAGCGCCTGCGCCGTGTCGCGCGGGATGCCGTGGGTGCGGCTGAAGTAGTTGAAGGTGCCCTGCGGCAGCACGCCGAAGGGGCAGCCGCTGCCGAGCGTGGCCTGGGCCACGGCGTTGATGGTGCCGTCGCCGCCTGCGGCCACCACCACGCCGCCCACGGCCCGGGCCCGTTCGACCGCTTCGCGCGCCAGCGCCTGCACGCGGCCGGGGCCGTCCACGAGGAACACGCGGTGCCGGCGGCCGTCCGCGGCAAAGGCGTCGTCGATGACCTGCCGGGCCTGCGCGGCGTCTTCGCTGCCGGAGCCGGCATTGAGCACGATGAAAAACGGGGTGTCGGGGCCGATGTGGGGCGATGCCATGCAGTGAGAGAGGGGGAAAGCGCAGGAAAGTGCCGAAAGCGGCGGGAAACGCAAAAAAGCGTGCGGGGGCGGGCTTTGTCCCACAGCCGCGCGGGCTGTCGCGGCAGCCGGCATCCCGAGCGGCTGTGGGAGAGATGCCCTCCCGCGAACGTAAAATCGTCGCCTTTCGCGGCGTGTGCCGCGCCACCGTCCCGTCCAATGTCCGGCCCCCGATGCCGGCCAGCTTCATGTTGACCTTCCAGCAAATCATTCTCAAACTGCAGTCGTACTGGGCCGACAAGGGCTGTGCGCTGCTGCAACCGTACGACATGGAAGTGGGCGCGGGCACCTCGCACACCGCCACCTTCCTGCGCGCGCTCGGCCCCGAGCCCTGGAAGGCCGCCTACGTGCAGCCCAGCCGCCGCCCCAAGGACGGCCGCTACGGCGAGAACCCCAACCGCCTGCAGCACTACTACCAGTACCAGGTCGTGCTCAAGCCCGCGCCCAGCAACATCCTCGAGCTCTACCTCGGCAGCCTCGAAGCCCTGGGCTTCGACCTGAAGAAGAACGACATCCGCTTCGTGGAAGACGATTGGGAGAACCCCACGCTCGGCGCCTGGGGCCTGGGCTGGGAAGTCTGGCTCAACGGCATGGAAGTGACGCAGTTCACCTACTTCCAGCAGGTCGGCGGCATCGACTGCAAGCCCATCACCGGCGAGATCACCTACGGCCTGGAGCGCCTGGCCATGTACTTGCAGGGCGTGGACAACGTCTACAACCTCACCTGGACCGACGGCCTGAGCTACGGCGACGTCTACAAGCAGAACGAGGTCGAGCAGTCGACCTACAACTTCGAGCACAGCGACGCCGAGTTCCTCTTCACCGCCTTCGCCGCGCACGAAAAGCAGGCCAAGCACCTCATGACCGAGCAGCTCGCGCTGCCGGCCTACGAGCAGGTGCTCAAGGCCGCCCACAGCTTCAACCTGCTCGACGCGCGCGGCGCGATCAGCGTGACCGAGCGCGCGGCCTACATCGGCCGCATCCGCAACCTCGCGCGCAGCGTGGCGCAGAGCTACTACGACAGCCGCGAGCGCCTGGGCTTCCCGATGGCCCCGCGCGAATGGGTTGCGCAGATGCCCCCGAAGAAAGCCGCCTGAGCGATGACGACCCCCATGAACAACAAGAACTCCCTGCTGGTTGAACTGTTTGTCGAAGAGCTGCCGCCCAAGGCGCTGAAGAAGCTCGGCGAGGCTTTCGCGGGCGTGCTGCGCGACCAGCTCGTGGCCCAAGGCCTGGCCGAGGCTGGCTCGGTGCTCACGCCCTACGCGTCGCCGCGCCGCCTGGCCGCCCACCTCACGCACGTGGCCGAGCGCGCCGCCGACAAGGCCGTGTCGCAAAAGCTCATGCCCGTGGCCGTGGGGCTCGACGCCTCGGGCCAACCGACGCCCGCGCTGCTCAAGCGCCTGGCCGCGCTCGGCGCCGACGCCTCGGCCGTGCCCGGCCTCAAGCGCGCCATGGACGGCAAGGCCGAAGCCCTGTTCTACGAAAGCACCGCCAAGGGCGCCACGCTGGCCGAAGGCCTGCAGAAGGCGCTGGCCGAAGCCATCGCCAAGCTGCCGATTCCCAAGGTGATGAGCTACCAGCTCGAAAGCGGCTGCGAGCTGCCCGGCTGGAGCAGCGTGAGCTTCGTGCGCCCCGCGCACGGCCTGGTGGCGCTGCACGCCGACGCCGTGGTGCCCATCGAGGCGCTGGGCCTGAAGGCCGGCCGCGAGACGCACGGCCACCGCTTCGAGGCGGCGGTCGACCCCGTGGTGCTGCGCGATGCCAACAGCTACGCCCTGCAGCTGCAGGACGACGGCGCCGTCATCGCCAGCTTTGAAGCGCGCCGCGCCGAAATCGCACGCCAGCTCGCGGCCGCCGCCGTGACGGTGGGCGGCGGCTCCGTGCCGATCCACGACGACGCGCTGCTCGACGAAGTCACGGCACTGGTCGAACGTCCCAACGTGCTGGTCTGCAGCTTCGAGCGCGAGTTCCTCGAAGTGCCGCAGGAATGCCTCATCCTCACGATGAAGGCCAACCAGAAGTACTTCCCGCTGCTCGACGCGCAAGCCAAGCTCACCAACAAGTTCCTCGTCGTCAGCAACATCAGCCCCGAGGATGCAAGCGCCGTGACCGGCGGCAACGAGCGCGTCGTGCGCCCGCGCCTGGCCGACGCCAAGTTCTTCTTCGACCAGGACCGCAAGAAATCGCTGGCCTCGCGCGTCGAATCGCTGGGCAAGGTGGTCTATCACAACAAGCTCGGCACGCAGGGCGAACGCGTGCAGCGCGTGATGCACATCGCGCGCGGCATTGCCGAGAAGCTCGGCGACGCGACGCTGGCCGCTCAGGCCACCCAGGCCGCGCAACTGGCCAAGGCCGACCTCGTGACCGACATGGTCGGTGAGTTCCCCGAGTTGCAGGGCACGATGGGCCGCTACTACGCACTGCACGACGGCCTCGACGCCGCCGTGGCCGATGCCATCGAAGACCATTACAAGCCGCGCTTCGCCGGCGACGAGCTGCCGCGCAACAGCGTGGGTCTCGTGGTCGCGCTGGCCGACAAGCTCGAGACGCTGGTCGGCATGTTCGGCATCGGCAACCTGCCCACCGGCGACCGCGACCCGTTCGCACTGCGCCGCCACGCGCTGGGCGTGATCCGCATGCTGATCGAGAAAGACCTCGCGCTGGGGCTCGACGCCCTGCTGCAGGACGCCGCCGCGCAGTTCAGCGCCATCGACGGTTTCGACAGCAGCAAGGCCACGGTCGAGCTGCGCGACTTCATCCTCGACCGCCTCGCCGGCAGCCTGCGCGAGCAGGGCGCCAGCGCCCAGGAAGTCGACGCCGTGCTGGCCCCGCTGCCGCAGCGCCTGGGCGAAGTGCCCAAGCTGCTGGCGGCCGTGCGCGCCTTTGCCGCACTGCCCGCCGCCGCCGCGCTGGCCGCCGCCAACAAGCGCATCGGCAACATCCTGAAGAAGGCGCCCGAGGCCGATGCGCACGTCAGCGAACTCCTGCTGCAGGAGCCCGCCGAGAAGGCGCTGCACGCCGCCATGGCGCAGGTCGTGCCCGCCGCCAACGCCCAGTTCGACGCGGGCGACTACACCGGCTCGCTGCAGACGCTGGCCGCGCTGCGCGAACCGGTCGATGCGTTCTTCACGGACGTGATGGTGAATGCCGAGCAGGCCGACCTGCGGCTGAACCGTCTGGGCCTGCTGATGTCGCTGCACAGCGCGATGAACCGCGTGGCGCAGCTCGAGCGGCTGGCTGTCTGACCCCGTGCCCCATCCCTCCACCAGGAGCGGTTCCGCCATGAAGCTCGTCATCCTCGACCGCAACGGCACGATCAACGTGCACCGCGAAGATTTCGTCAAGAGCGACATCGAGTGGACGCCGCTGCCCGGTGCGCTCGAGGCCGTGGCGCGGCTCAACCATGCGGGCTGGCATGTGGTGGTCGCGTCCAACCAGTCGGGCCTGGGCCGCGGGCTGTTCGACATGGCTTCGCTCAACGCCATGCACGCCAAGATGCACAAGATGCTCGCGGCCGTGGGCGGCAAGGTGGATGCGGTGTTCTATTGCCCGCACAGCCCCGACGAAGGCTGCGACTGCCGCAAGCCCAAGGAGGGGCTGTTCCTTCAGATCGGCGACCGCTTCGGCATCGACCTGAAGGGCGTGCCCACCGCGGGCGACAGCCTGCGCGACCTGCAGGCCGGCGCTGCTGCCGGCTGCGAACCGCACCTCTTGCTCACGGGCATGGGCGCGGCGTGCCGCGGGGTTCACCCGCTGCCTCCCGAATATCCGGCGGACACGAGGGTGCATGAAGACCTCGCCGCCTTTGTCGACTTTTTGCTCGCGCGCGAAGCGCGGGCTGCACTGCAGGTGGCTGTCTGATGGCGTTTCTCCGTTCCGTTCTCCACGCCCTGTGGATGCTTGTCACCGTGGTGCCCTGGGGCATCATCATGTGCGTCAGCTCGCTCTGGAAGCGTGGCATTCCGCTGTACTGGATGGCCGAGCAATGGCTCAGCTGGGCCATCGGTGGCGCGCGCGTGCTGCTGGGCATCAAGACCCGCGTGACCGGCATGGAAAACCTGCCGACCGACCAACTCGCAGGCGCGGTGCTGCTGGTGAAGCACCAGTCCACGCTCGAGACTTTCCTCATGCCCACGCTGATGCCGCATCCGCTGGCCTTCGTTTTCAAGAAGGAACTGATCTACGTGCCGTTCTTCGGCTGGGCGATGGCGCGGCTGGACATGATCCACATCGACCGGAGCCAGCGCGCGCAGGCGTTCAACAAGGTGGTGAACCAGGGCCGCAAGCTGCTCGCGCAGGGCATCTGGATCATCATGTTCCCCGAAGGCACGCGCATTCCGCGTGGCCAGAAGGGCACCTACAAGAGCGGCGGCACGCGCCTGGCCTGCGAGACCGGCGTGCCCGTGATCCCCATTGCCGTCACCTCGGCCAAGGTCTGGCCGCGCAAGGCCTTCATCAAGCGCCCTGGCGTGGTCGACGTGTCGATCGGCCCGGCGATCTCGAGCGTGGGCCGCAAGCCCGACGAGCTGATGCGCGAAGTCGAAGCCTGGATCGAGGCCGAGATGCGCCGCCTCGACCCTGAGGCGTACAGCGACACCCCGGCGCAGCCGCAGCAGACGTTGCCGCGCGAAGCGGGCTGACGCGCCTGCCAACTGTTCTGAATCGGGCCCGACATGCGGGGAATGCTGCAGTTCACGATGGACCTCTTCGAGGGGCTGGGGAGCACGCCGGCGCCTGCTGCTGCGCCGCCGCGGCGGCCGCGGAAGAAGGCGCCAGCGCCTGTGCCACCCGCTGCTCCCGCGCCGGTGGTGGCTGTCGCGCCTTCACCTGTCGGACCCGTTGATCCGCGTCCTGCGGTGCCGTTGGCTGACACGCTGACGCTGGCGAATTTCACACATCCGCAGGCCACGCGTGAAGTGGTGTTGGGGTCGGCGCGGGTGGCCTACGAGTTCAAGCGCGGGCAGCGCAAGACCATCGGTTTTCTGGTCGGCGCCGAAGGCTTGTCGGTGCGTGCGCCGCGGTGGGTCACCTTGCGCGATGTCGATGCGGCGGTGCGTGAGAAGGCCGACTGGATTTTGCGCAAGCTGGCGGAGACGCAGCAACGCAATGCACGGGTCGAGGCGACGCGGATTGCTTGGGAAGATGGGGCGGAGTTTCCTTTTCTTGGCGAGCTGGTGGTGATCCGGCTCGATCCGAAGCACGGTTTTGCCAGCGTTGGCGGCACGCTCGACCCCGCTGTCGAAGGCGGTGGCCCGCGGACGCTGCGGTTGGCTGTGGCGCAGAACGCGGCGCCCTCGCAGATTCGGGATGCGGCGCAGGCCTGGTTGATGCGGCAGGCTCGCAAGCTGTTCATCGAGCGGCTGGATCACTTTGCGCCGCTGCTGGGGGTGTCATGGCAGAAGCTGTCGCTCTCTAACGCTGCTACGCGGTGGGGGAGTGCGAGTGCGGATGGGTCGATTCGGCTGAACTGGCGGTTGATTCACTTTCGCCTGCCGGTGATCGACTACGTTGTTGCGCATGAGTTGGCGCATCTGCGGGTGATGGATCACTCGCATCGGTTCTGGGAGACCGTTGAAAGCGTGGTGCCTGACTATGGGGTGCTTAGGCAGCAGTTGAAGGATGAGGCTGTGCCTCGGTGGGGCTAGGGGATTCTTTTGCTTCCCGAGGCCGGGAGTTCCGCCCGGCGGCGGACTCACTTTCTTTTGCTTCGCCAAAAGAAAGTAAGCAAAGAAAAGGCGACCCCACTGTCTGCGACCCTTCGCTTCGCTACGGGCAACCTGCGGTGCTCGCGTTTCGCGGGGTCTCGCAGAACTCGCTTCGCTCAAACAGCTGCGAGCCCTGATCCGCGAAACGCTGCGCTCCTCGGCGCAGCCAGAGGGGCTTTGATACCGGGCGGGCCGTCGCTTTGCTCGGCCCGGGAATTGCCAACAGCCAAATCCCGTGCCTGTGCCCGTGCTGGTGCTGGTACTCGTAGGCACATCTGCACTCGCTCGCGCCTGAGCCTGCGTTCGCGCCCCAACCAACGCCGCTACCAACCCCAGCCGCAGCAGGCGCAACGCGCCTGCTGCGGCCCACTGGCCGAGCGAAGCGATGGCCCGTTGGTATCCAAACCCCTTCTGTATGCGCCGAGGAGCGGAGCGTTTCGCGGATCAGGGCTCGCCCTTGTTTGAGCGAAGCGAGTTTGGGCGAGACCCCGCGAAACGTGAGCACCGCAGGTTGCCCGCAGCGAAGCGGAGGGACGCAGACAGTAGGGTCGCCTTTCTTTTGCCTACGTTTCTTTGGCGAAGCAAAGAAAAGTAGGTCGCCCGCCGGGGCGAGACCCGGCCCCGGGAAGCAACCTCACAACGCAGTCCAAAAACCTAGCGAGCGTGCGTAACCCCGCCGTCCACCACCAACGTAGACCCCATCACATAGTCCCCAGCCCGCGAAGCCAGGTAGATAGCAGCACCAGCCATGTCCTCAGGCGTACCAATGCGCCCAGCAGGAATCCGTCCCTTGACCTCATCCCCATGATCCCGCGCATCCTTGTTCATATCCGAAGCGAACGCTCCGGGAGCAATCGCACTGACCACGATCCGATCCTGCGCCAACCGCAACGCCATCCGCCGCGTCAACTGAATCAACCCCGCCTTGCTGGCCGCATAGGAGTACGTCTCCTGCGGATTCACAGAAATCCCGTCGATGGAAGCAATGTTGATCACCTTCGACAGATGATCCGTAGCCGCCTTCTTGAGCATCGGCGTCAACGCCTTCGTCAGGAAGAACGGCGTCTTCAGGTTCAGGTCGACAACCTTGTCCCAGCCACTCTCCGGAAACTCTTCATAAGGCGCCCCCCAGGCAGCCCCCGCGTTGTTGACCAGGATATCGAGCGACCCTTCATGCTTCGCATAAGCATCGACCAGCGCCTGAGCCCCTTCCACAGTAGAAACATCAGCAGGCAACGACACGCAATGCCCAAAAGCCGACAGCTCCTTCGCCGTCTGATCGCAAGCCGCCGCCTTGCGCGCCGAGATGTACACGCGCGCGCCCTGCGCCAGAAAGCCCTCGGCAATCATGCGGCCGATGCCGCGCGAGCCGCCGGTGATCAAGGCGCTGCGGCCCTTCAGCGAGAAGAGTTGGGTGGTGTCCATGTGCGGTTGTCTCCTGAGTGGTGGAAGAGAGGAAGTTCAATTCCCGTCAGGAGAAAGCTTAGTCCGCGACGCGCCCGCGCCGCGTCACCTAGGCGGCAGCAGGAGCAGAAGGCAGCGCCAGCCGGCGCGGGCTCTCGAAGGTGCGCAAGGCGCCGCTCAGCGGGTCGACAAAAGCCAGCGACCGCGCCAGCAGCTGCAGCGGCCTGTCGAAGTCGTCGTTCCCCGCAGGCTGCAGCGTGGGATAGAACGGGTCGTTCACGATCGGCAAACCCAGCGCCTGGCAGTGCACGCGCAGCTGGTGCTTGCGGCCGGTGACGGGCGAGAGTTCCAGCAGCGCATGGCCGTCGCGCGCCTCCCGCAGCACGATGCGGGTCTCGGAGTTCGGCTCGCCGGGCGCTTCGCGCATGCGCATGAAATGGTCGTCGTCCACCAGCCGGCTGCGGTACACGGCGGGTACCGACGACACGCCCTCGTGCCACGGCACGACGGCCTCGTAGTGCTTGTCGATGCGCCGCTCGGGAAACATCGCCTGGTAGGCGCCGCGCGTCTCGCGGCGCACCGAGAACAGCACCAGCCCCGAGGTGTTGCGGTCGATGCGGTGCAGCGGCACGAGGTCGTCCAGGCCGAGCTTGCGCTTCAGGCGCACCAGCAGGCTCTGCTGCACGTACTTGCCGGTGGGCGTGACGGGCACGAAGGGCGGCTTGTCGACCACCACGAGGTCGTCGTCCTGGTGCAGCACCAACTCTTCGAAAGGAATGGGCGTCTCGGCGTCGAGCGCGCGGTAGTAGTACACGCGCAGCGGCGACTCGTAACGCCGCGTGGCGGTGATGGGCACGCCGTGCTCGTCGCACACGTCGTTCGCTTCAATGCGCGAGAGCCAGGCCTCGCGCGAGATGGCGGGAAAGCGCTCGACCAGAAACTCGGCGATGGTCGGCCAGGGGCCGTGCGACAGCGCCACGCAGCTCGGGCTCACGCCGTCGCGCGTGGGCATGGGGACGACGAAGCGGGGGCGCGTCATGGTGCGGATGCGTCCAGCACCGACAGCACCTCGGCGAACAACGGCCGTGCGGCCACCTCGGGTTGCAGGCAGCGCGCCGCGAGCGTGGCCAAGGGAGAAGAAGCCGCATCGTCGCAGCGCTCGGCCAGCTCCTCAAGCAGGCAACCGAACGCGCGCATCTCCACGCCCTGCAGCGCCTTCGCCAGTGCCGGGTCGAGCGCGCCGGTCATCCAACCCGCGCCGAAATCGCCGAGCCGTCCGCCGTCCTGCGCATGCCAGAGGATGTTATGGGCGTACAGGTCGCCGTGCAGCAGGCCGCGCGCATGCAGGTGCGCCATGGCCGCCGCGATGTCGCGCGCGATGCGCAGCGCGGTGCGGGTGGTCCAGCGCGCGTCGTCGGCGTAGACGTCGCGGGTGCACGAGGCCAGGCTTGGCGGGCCCGCCAGGGTGCGGAACGAGGGCGGCACCAGCGCCATCACCAGGCCTTCGGTGCCGTCGGGGTGGCCGTCGATGCGGCCCTGCGCGGCGATCAGCGTCGGGTGCGCGCCGGCCGCGATGCAGGCCGCCATCTCGCTGTGCGGCCAGCCGTCGCTGGTGACGGCACCCTTGAAAAGCTTCACCGCCACGGGCTGCGCGGCGCCATCGGGTGTGGCGAGCGTGGCGCGGTGGATCACGCCCGAAGCGCCTTCGCCGAGCTTCGGGCCGAGCGTCAGGTCGCGCCAGTCGACGTGCGGCACGGTGGGCGCGTCGATGGCGGCGTCTTCGGCTGGGGTGTCGAACGGGTTGCCCGCGCACGCCAGCCAGGCCAGGCGCGGCAGCGTGTGCAGCCAGTCGGGCAGCGCCTCGAAACGGTTGGCCGACAGGCGCAGCAGCTCGATCTGCCGGCAGCGCGCCACCGACGGCGGCAGGGCGCGCAGGCGGTTGCCGGCCAGCATCAGCTTCTGCATGCGGGTGCAGTCGCCGAGGGTGTCGGGCAATTCTTCGATCGCGTTGTCGGTCAGGATCAGCCAGCGCAGCGAGGGCGGCAACGCCTCGGCGGGCACGTGCGCGATGCGGTTGGCCTTGAAGCCCACGATGTCGAGCTGGCGGCACTGGCCGATGGAGGCCGGCAGTTCGGTGAACCGGTTGTCGGAGCCGAACAGCACGCGCAGCTTGTGCAGCCGGCCGAGGTCGTCCGGCAGCGCACTGAGCGCATTGCCCGTGAGGTTCAGCGTTTCGAGGGTGTCGGCGAGCGCAAAAATCTCGCGCGGGAACTCGGTGAGTCCGCACGAGAGGTCCAGTCGTCGTGCGCCAGCCAGCCGGCCGGCGCGCAGCTCAGCCAGCGTGTCCATGCGGGAAGTCTACCCAGCCGACGCTACCTGGCGCCGAAGCGGTAGATGCCGTCGGCATCCAGCGTGCGCTTCACCTGCCCCGAGAACCACAGCAGGTGCAGGTGGGCCACGGTCTCGCCCATGGCGAAGGTGATCTGGTGCAGGTCGAGCTCGCGCTTGAACAGGATCGGCAGGCCCTCCGACGCCGTGATCGGGCGCGCGAGGCAGGCCTCGAGCAGCTCGGCCAGGCGGTCGCGGTGGTGCTCCTGCAGCTGGTCGACGCGGCGGTGGATGCCGGTGAAGGGCTTGCCGTGCGAGGGCAGGCCCAGCGTGTCGGCCGGCAGGGCCTTGAACTTGTCGATGCTGTCCAGGAACAGGCGCAGCGAATTGGCCTCGGGCTCGCCCGCGTGCACGCTCACGTTGGTCGAGATGCGCGGCAGCATCATGTCGCCGCCCAGCAGCAGCTTCGGCTCGGCGCAGTACAGCGCGATGTGCTCGGGCGCATGGCCGTAGCCGCTGATGCAGCGCCAGTCGCGTCCGCCGATGGTGACGATGTCGCCGTCCATCATGCGCACGTAGCGGGCGGGCACGCTGGGCACCATGTTGGTGTAGTAGCTGGTGCGCGCGCGGATCTTGGCGATCGACTCGGGGTTGGTCAGGCCGTGCGAGGCGAAGAAGTCGGCCGCCGCGTCGCCGCCCGCGAGCGTGTCGCCGGCGCTGCACAGCACGCGTGCCACGTGGTAGTCGGTGGCGCTGATCCACAGCGGCGCGTTCCAGCGCTGGCACAGCCAGTCGGCCAGGCCGATGTGGTCGGGGTGCATGTGGGTCACGATCACGCGCAGGATCGGCAGGCCCTGCAGCTGGGTCTCGAAAATCTGCTCCCACTGCGCGCGGGCCTCGTCGTGCGCGATGCAGCAGTCGACCACCGTCCAGCCCTCGACGCCGTCGATCGTGTCGCGCAGCAGCCAGAGGTTGATGTGGTCCAGCGCAAAGGGCAGCCGCATGCGGATCCAGCGCACGCCGGGCGCGACTTCCAGTGCTTCGCCGGCGGCGGGCAGGGTGTCGCCCAGGGGGTAGTGGAGTTCGCGTTCGAGGAGATTCATGTATGATTGACGTTTACGTAAACGTCATGGGTTGAGGCAACATTGTAGAGAATGCGCCGCCAACCTGCTGTCGCCCCCGCAACCCTTGCCGCCCATGCCCGCGCAGACCTTCACCATCAGCCAGCTCGCCAAGGAGTTCGACCTCACGACGCGCGCCATCCGCTTCTATGAAGACATGGGCCTGCTGTCGCCGGAGCGGGCCGGCCTGCAGCGCGTGTACAGCGCGCGCGACCGGGCGCGGCTCACGCTCACGCTGCGTGCCAAGCGCCTGGGCCTGACGCTGGTCGAGGCAAAAGACATCCTCGACATGTACGACAGCCCGCGCGACACCGTGCCGCAGCTGGAAAAATTCCTGGGCGTGCTCGGCGCCCACCGCGCGCAGCTCGAGGCGCAGCTGGCCGAATTGCAGGCCAATCTCGCCGAAGTGCGCGAGCACGAGAAAAAAGGCCGCGCCACGCTGACCAGGGCGCAGAAGGCCGCCAAGGCCGTCCAGGATGCCCGAGGTGGCGAAAACACGCCCGACACGACGACTCACTGACAATAGACCACCATGCCCTCCGACAACCTCGACGACCTCTTTGCCCACAACCGTGCCTGGTCCGCCCAGATGGAGCGTGACCGGCCCGGCTTCTTCACCGGCCTTGTCAAGCAGCAGACGCCGCGCTACATGTGGATCGGCTGTTCCGACAGCCGCGTGCCCGCCAACCAGATCACCGGCCTGGAGCCGGGTGAAGTGTTCGTGCACCGCAACGTCGCCAACATCGTGGTGCACTCCGACCTCAACGCGCTCTCGGCGATCCAGTTCGCGGTCGAGCACCTGAAGGTCGAGCACATCATGGTCGTCGGCCACTACGGCTGCGCCGGCGTGAAAGCTGCGCTCAGCGGCAAGCGCATCGGCCTGGCCGACAACTGGATCCGCCACATCCAGGACGTGCGCGACCGCCACAGCGTGATGCTCGACAGCCTGCCTGAAGACGTGCGCGTCGACGCGCTGTGCGAGCTCAACGTGGCCGAGCAGGTGGTCAACGTGGCCGTCAGCACCGTCATGGTCGATGCCTGGGCGCGCGGCCAGAAGGTGCGCATCCACGGCTGGACCTTCGGCGTGCACGACGGCCTGCTGCAAGACCTCGGCCTGAGTGTCGAGGGCGACAAGCCGCTCGACGCCATCTACAAGGCCGCCGTGCAGCGCATCCGCTACAAGTGGAGCAAGCCCGCAGGCGCCTCGCCGTCGGCGCAGGCAGGTGCCGACGGCACCGAAGGCACCGAGACCCCGCCAGCCGCCTGAGCGAACCCGCCGCTGCCATCGCCGGTCCTGTCGCCATGTTCCCGCAGCGCCTCGATTCCCCGCTGGCCTACGACATCGCGAAGGCGATGATCGACGGGTTCAACCGGCACTACCGGCTGTTCCGCGCCGAATCGGCGCGCGCCAAGCACCGCTTCGAGACCGCCGACTGGCACGGCCAGCAGCGCGCGCAGCGCGAGCGCATCGAGTTCTACGACCTGCGCGTGAACGAGGCCGTGGCCCGGCTCGAAAAAGAGTTCAAGGCCGGCGACCAGCCCATGGAGGTCTGGCACCAGGTCAAGCTGCACTTCATCGGCCTCTTGGTGAACCACCACCAGCCCGAGCTGGCCGAGAGTTTCTTCAACTCGGTCACCACGAAGATCCTGCACCGGGCCTACTTCCAGAACGACTTCATCTTCGTGCGCCCGGCCATCAGCACCGAGTACATCGAGCCGCGCGGCGCACCCACCTACCGGCCGTACTACCCTTCGCAGGCGACGCTACCCGACATCATCGAGCAGATGCTCGACGACTTCGCGCTGCAGGGCAGCTACGCCAACAAGCGGCGCGACGCCGAGCGCGTGGCGCACGTCATCCTGAACCGCTTCCACCAGGTCAAGCTGCGCGCCAACTTCCAGCTGCAGGTGCTGTCGGGCCTGTTCTACCGGAACAAGGGCGCCTACGTGGTCGGCAAGATCATGAACGGCTTCACCGAGATCCCGTTCTCGCTGCCCATCCTGCACGACACCCACGGCAAGTTTTACATCGACGCGGCGCTGTTCGGCGAAGATGACCTGCAGATGCTGTTCAGCTTTGCGCGCGCCTACTTCATGGTCGACATGGAAGTGCCCTCGGCCTGGGTGCAGTTCCTGCGCTCGCTCATGCCGCGCAAGCCGCGCGCCGAAATCTACAACGCGCTCGGCCTGGCCAAGCAGGGCAAGACGCTGTTCTACCGCGACTTTTTGTCGCACCTGAACTACTCGAGCGACCGCTTTCGCATCGCGCCCGGCATCAAGGGCATGGTCATGCTGGTGTTCGACCTGCCTTCGTTCCCCTTCGTGTTCAAGGTCATCAAGGACTTTTATCCGCCGCAGAAGGACACCACGCGCGAGCAGATCAAGGGCAAGTACATGCTCGTGAAGCAGCACGACCGCGTGGGCCGCATGGCCGACACGCTCGAGTACAGCAACGTGGGCTTTCCGCTCGACCGCTTCGAGCCCGAGCTCATCGAGGAGATCCGCAAGTTCGCGCCCAGCCAGCTCGAGATCGGCGACCGCGACGGCAACGGGGAGATGGAGGTCGTGCTCAAGCACGTCTACATCGAGCGCCGCATGATCCCGCTGAACATCTACCTGCAGGAAGCCTTCGACACGCTGGCCCACCCCGAGAGCCCGGCCCAGGCCCGGCGCGCCAAGGACCAGCTGGAGCATGCGGTCATCGAGTACGGCAATGCCATCAAGGACATGGTGGCCGCCAACATCTTCCCCGGCGACATGCTGTGGAAGAACTTCGGCGTCACGCGCGGCGGCAAGGTCGTGTTCTACGACTACGACGAAATCGAATACGTCACCGACTGCAAGTTCCGCAAGGTGCCCACGCCGCGCAACGAAGAAGACGAGATGAGCGGCGAGGTCTGGTATTCGGTCGGCCCGAAGGACGTGTTCCCCGAGACCTTCGAGCCCTTTCTGCTGGGCAACAAGGACGTGCGCGCCGCCTTCATGGCGCACCACGCCGACCTGCTCGACGCCGCCTTCTGGCAGCACCACAAGGAACGCATCCAGGCGGGCCAGATGCTCGATGTGTTCCCGTACGAAGAGTCGCAACGCTTCCAGCACGAAGGCCATGCGACGCATTTCTGACCGCCCGATTCCGTTTTCGTTTTGTCTTTGATTTCACTTTCACATTCCTGAAGGAGACCCCCATGTCCGAATCCATCGTCATCGTCGGCGCCGCCCGCACCCCCATGGGTGGCTTCCAGGGCGACTTCTCGTCCCTCTCCGCGCACGACCTGGGCGGCGCGGCCATCAAGGCGGCCGTCGAGCGCGCCGGCATCGCGCCCGAGAGCGTGGGTGAAGTGCTGTTCGGCAACTGCCTCATGGCCGGCCAGGGCCAGGCCCCGGCGCGCCAGGCGGCCTACAAGGGCGGCCTGCCCGACAGCGCGGGCGCCGTCACGCTCAGCAAGATGTGCGGCTCGGCCATGAAGGCCGCGATGCTCGCGCACGACCTGCTGCTGGCCGGCACGCACGACGTCATCGTGGCAGGCGGCATGGAAAGCATGACCAACGCGCCCTACCTCATGCTCAAGGGCCGTGGCGGCTACCGCATGGGCCACGACAAGATCTATGACCACATGATGCTCGACGGCCTCGAAGACGCCTACCAGCCCGGCCGTTCCATGGGCACCTTCGGCGAAGACTGCGCCGCCAAGTACAACTTCACGCGCGAGCAGCAAGACGCCTTCGCCATCGCCAGCGTGCAGCGCGCCAAGGCCGCCACCGAATCGGGCGCCTTCAAGGACGAGATCACGCCCGTCACCGTGAAGGGCCGCGGCGGCGACACCGTCATCTCCATCGACGAAGGCCCGGGCAAGGTCAAGCTCGACAAGATTCCCACGCTCAAGCCCGCGTTCAAGAAAGAAAACGGGACCATCACCGCCGCCTCGAGCTCGTCGATCAACGACGGCGCCGCCGCGCTGGTCATGATGACCGAGTCGCACGCCAAGAAGATCGGCGCCAAGCCGCTGGCGCGCATCGTCGGCCACGCCACGCACGCACAGCAGCCCGAGTGGTTCTCCACCGCGCCGGTCGGCGCCGTGCAGAAGCTCTTCGCCAAGACCGGCTGGAGCGTGAAGGACGTCGACCTGTGGGAAGTGAACGAGGCCTTCGCCGTCGTGCCCATGGCCCTCATGCACGAGCTCGACGTGTCGCACGACATCGTCAACGTGAATGGCGGCGCCTGCGCGCTGGGCCACCCCATCGGCGCCAGCGGCGCGCGCATCATGGTCACGCTGCTGCACGCGCTGAAGGCGCGCGGCAAGAAGCGCGGCGTGGCCACGCTGTGCATCGGCGGTGGCGAAGGCACCGCCGTCGCGCTCGAATTGCTATAACGCCAGGAGCCGCCGGCGCCCGGGAGAGGGCGCCGGCCGGTTTCCACCCCGGACACTTCAAACAAAACCATGCGTAGAGCAGGAGATTTCATGCGCCCATCCCTTCACCGTACCGCCGTTGCCGCCGTGCTCGCTACCGCCTTCGTGGCAGGTGGCGCCTGGGCCCAGAAGCGCGACAACGTGCTGTTCCAGGCCGCCACCGACGAGCAGCCGGCGGTGATCAAGACGCTCGAGAAGCTCGTCAACATCGAGACCGGCACCGGTGACGCCGAAGGCATGGCCGCCGCCGGCGCGTACCTCGAAGGCGAGCTGAAGAACCTCGGCTTCACCGTCACGCGCAGCAAGTCGGTCGGCCTTGTGGTCGGCGACAACATCGTGGGCAAGCTCAAGGGCCGCGGCGGCAAGAACCTGCTGCTCATGTCGCACATGGACACCGTGTACACCAAGGGCACGCTCGCCAAGGCGCCGTTCCGCATCGAAGGCGACAAGGCCTACGGCCCCGGCATCGCCGACGACAAGGGCGGCAACGCCGTCATCCTGCACACGCTCAAGCTGCTCAAGGACTACGGCGTGCGCGACTACGGCACCATCACCGTGCTGTTCAACACCGACGAAGAAAAAGGCTCCTTCGGCTCGCGCGACCTGATCCAGGAAGAAGCCAAGCTGGCCGACTACGTGCTCTCCTTCGAGCCCACCAGCGCCGGCGACGAAAAAATGTCGCTCGGCACCTCGGGCATCGCCTACGTGCAGGTCAACATCACCGGCAAGGCCTCGCACGCGGGCGCCGCGCCCGAGCTGGGTGTGAACGCGCTGGTCGAGGCCTCCGACCTCGTGCTGCGCACCATGAGCATCGACGACAAGTCGAAGAACCTGCGCTTCAACTGGACCATCGCCAAGGCCGGCAACGTGTCGAACATCATCCCGGCCAGCGCCACGCTGAACGCCGACGTGCGCTACGCACGCAACGAAGACTTCGACGCCGCCATGAAGACCCTCGAAGAGAAGGCACAGCAGAAGAAGCTGCCCGAGGCCGACGTCAAGGTGCTCGTCACGCGCGGCCGTCCGGCCTTCAATGCGGGCGAGGGCGGCAAGAAGCTGGTCGACAAGGCCGTGGTCTTCTACAAGGAAGCCGGCGGCACCGTGGGCGTTGAAGAGCGCACCGGCGGCGGCACCGACGCGGCCTACGCAGCGCTCTCGGGCAAGCCCGTGATCGAAAGCCTGGGCCTGCCCGGCTTCGGCTACCACAGCGACAAGGCCGAGTACGTCGACATCAGCGCCATTCCGCGCCGCCTGTACATGGCGGCGCGCCTGATCATGGACCTGGGCGCTGGCAAGTAAGCCTCGCACCCACCGACAAGAAAGAACTGGAGACAACGCCATGCTGCTCAGCGCAGACCAGGAAGCCATCCGCGACGCGGTGCGCGATTTTTCGCAAGCCGAGTTGTGGCCCAACGCCCCCCAGTGGGACCGCGACCACAGCTTTCCGAAGGAAGTGCACCAGGGCCTGGCTGCGCTGGGCGCCTACGGCATCTGCGTGTCTGAGGAGCATGGCGGCGCGGGCCTCGACTACCTCACGCTCGCACTCGTGCTCGAGGAAATCGCGGCCGGCGACGGCGGCACCAGCACCGCCATCAGCGTGACCAACTGCCCCGTCAACGCCATCCTCATGCGCTACGGCAACGCGCAGCAGAAGAAGAAATGGCTCGAGCCGCTGGCCCAGGGCCAGATGCTCGGCGCCTTCTGCCTCACCGAACCGCAGGCCGGCAGCGATGCCTCGAGCCTGCGCACCACCGCACGCAAGGACGGCGACGGCTACGTGATCGACGGCGTGAAGCAGTTCATCACCAGCGGCAAGAACGGCCAGGTCGCCATCGTCATCGCCGTGACCGACAAGGGCGCCGGCAAGCGCGGCATGAGCGCGTTCATCGTGCCCACCGACGCGCCCGGCTACAACGTGGCGCGCTTGGAAGACAAGCTCGGCCAGCACAGCAGCGACACCGCGCAGATCAACTTCGACAGCTGCCGCATCCCCGCCGAGAACCTCATCGGCGCCGAAGGCGAGGGCTACAAGATCGCCCTCGGTGCGCTCGAAGGCGGGCGCATCGGCATCGCCGCGCAGAGTGTGGGCATGGCCCGCAGCGCCTTCGACGTGGCCGTGGCCTACGCCAAGGAACGCCAGGCCTTCGGCGGCGCCATCTTCGACCAACAGGCCGTGGGCTTTCGCCTGGCCGAATGCGCCACGCAGATCGAAGCCGCACGCCAGCTCATCTGGCACGCCGCCAGCCTGCGCGACGCCGGCCGGCCCTGCCTGAAAGAAGCCGCCATGGCCAAGCTCTTCGCCAGCGAGATGGCCGAGCGCGTGTGCAGCGCCGCCATCCAGACCCTGGGCGGCTATGGCTACGTGAACGACTTTCCGCTGGAGCGCATCTACCGCGACGTGCGCGTGTGCCAGATCTATGAAGGCACGTCGGACATCCAGAAGCTGTTGATTCAACGCGCGCTCGCCTGATCGATCACGTGAGCCGGCGCGGCGGCCGACCCTGGGGCTCGATCGCCGCGGCACTCGTGCTCGCGGTGCTGGCCGCCTGGAGCGTCGTCATCGAGCCGCGCTGGGTGGCCGCGCGTGTCGAGCCCTTGGGCTCGGCGCAGTGGCAACCTCCGCTCGGCCTGAAGGTCGCCGTGGCCAGCGACTGGCACCTCAGCACGCGCTCGCTGTGGCGCGTGACCAGCGCCGACCGCGCCGCGGCCATCGTCGACCAGATCAACGCGGCGCAGCCCGACGTGATCCTGTTGCCCGGCGACTTTCTTGCCGGCTCCGGCGACGACGAAGACTTTTCCATCGAAGCCATGGCCGCCGTGCTCGGCCGCCTGAAGGCGCCGCAGGGCGTGTACGCGGTGCTCGGCAACCACGACTGGTGGCACGACGGCGAACGCACCGCCAAGGCCTTGTCCGCGCAGGGCATCCGCGTGCTGGAGAACGCCTCGGTGCGCCTGCCCGGGCACGACCTCTGGGTGGTCGGCATCGGCGACGACTCCACCGGCCACTCGCAGCCCGACAAGGCCCTGGCCGGTGTGCCACCCGGCGCCGCCACGCTGGTCATGATGCACGACCCCTTCAGCTTCGCCGGCATGCCGCGCACGCAGGGGCTCGTGGTGGCGGGGCACACGCACGGTGGGCAGATCAGCGTGCCGGGCTATGGCGCACTCGTGGTGCCTGGGCGTGCGCCGCGTGAATGGGCCTACGGCTGGGTTGCGCACAAGGGCAAGCGGATGTACGTGACGAGTGGGCTCGGCGTGAGCATCCTGCCAGTGCGGTTCAACATGCGGCCTGAGTGGGTGATGTTCCGGTAGGGTGGTGCGTGGTGGTCGCGGGCGCTTGACGGGCGTCGTGGTGACCGCGAACATTGCCGTCGCCCTCGTGATGAGCGGGGTCGGGATTGGCGTCCCGCTGACATCCTGCGTAGCAATCCTTGGAGGCCTATGGCCAATGCTTCAAGCGCAGTCACCGACGCCGGTTGTTCCTGTGCGTCTTCCCGTTTCAACGCTCAATTCAAACCCTTCGAATGGGTGCAAGGCGAACGGCTCCCTCCTTCACTGCAAAGCCACGCGGCGTTTCTCAACGAGGCGCGCGATGTGGTGCAGGGTGCGCAGACGTTGGTTCAGTTGCTCGAATGGGATGAGGATCGGCGCGACGCCGCTTCTTCTGATGCAGGCGCCGCGCCGCTTTTCGATGCATGCCAGCGCAGTTCGCTGCAGCGATTTCTTGCGGTCTCGCTGGGGCTTCTGCATGCGCGGATTGAAATGCAGTGCGAGGCGCTGGTCGGGTCGCGAACGATTTGACTGGTGGTGCAGCTGCAGGTATTTCTGGCAGAAGAGAGAGGTTGCTGCGCTTGAAGGAGGTCTGCATCTTGAAAGAGACTTGCAATTCCTGCGTCCGCGAGTGTGAGGGCAGGTCGCTCCTTCCGTGTCAGAAGTTATCAGTGTGTGGCAGTTCTCAGTTGGCCGACTACGGACGATTGCCAGCGTCTGCTCCGCGACGGTCTCAATGCATGTAGTGCTTGCTTGGGCATGCGGCTGGACTGACAGCATCAGTGGCGCGAAGGCGACACATGACGCTGCATAGGGTCTGCACAACTGGTGCGGACTCGAGTCGCAGTGGCAGGATGCAGTCTGTAACAGCTTGGCGGACTTGCCGAGCAACTTGGTACTGTACGAACGCACAGCAAGGAGGAGCAAATGAAGGCACATCAAGCGATCAAACCTCGGGCTACGACCGACGATGGTAGGGCGCACGCTCCTTCGTGCTGCAACGCTTTAGCTGCCCTGTAAGCGACATGCTTGATCTCGGCTCAACCAACTTCGTTCTCGCGGTCCCGAGCGTCCCCGAGCAGGAACTCCAGCAACTGTCGTCTGCGCTCTTCGATTCCTGGGAGTCTTTTGTCGAAAGGTCCGTTTCAGTCCCCGACTATTCGCTGTTTCTGCAAGTTGAAGAAGGGTCAGTAAAGGGCCTAGCCAAAATTGGTGCAACTCTTGGCGCGATCTATTTGGCTATCGGGAACTACGGCGACTTTGTTTCTGGTGTAAAGACGATTGGCGAACAGGTTGTCTCCACCGGCGACTATCTGACTGAACGGGCGAGTCAGGTGTTCTCTTGCCCTCCGTCCCGCGCATCTTCAAAGAAACGCGGAGGCTCGCTGGCCGCCCTCCAACGTCTTTTCGTCAAGGTACAGAGGGGCGAGCTAACGCCTGACGAAGCGATGATCCGCGCCGAAACGCTCTTGGGAGATGATGCGTATGCCGAACCTGGATTCATGATCACGCTTGCGAGCGCCTTAAGAAATTGCCCTCACTACCACCAACAGCAGCCCTTCCCATTCTTGGAGCAAGACGAAGAAGTCGAGGCGATGTTGGAGTCCCGCCCTCATTCACCTCGGCCTTTGAAGCCTTCACCACCCGATTTGGGGCCGTTCCTCCACTTGCGCGTGGAGGTGTGGCGTGAGTCCAAGAAGAAGCAAAAGCAGACTCGAATTGTCAAGCTGTGAAGTGTGATCGAAATAGGCCGCGGCGAGACAAGCCTATCGCGCGTGGACCCTGAATCCCAGGTACAAGAAAAACGCCACAACCGCCCCGACGATGGCAAGCCCAATCGACCACGGAATGTCCATGTCACTGCGCTCGCGACGCGAAACGCCATCCATACGGGTCAGCATCGTGCGTCGCTGGTCCGGCGTGTTGATGAGGAACTTGACGACGCCTGCAATGCCGCAAAGGGCAACGGCGCCCCCGATGATCATCAATCCCCAAACTTCCATATTGAACGTGATGGGAAATGCACCATCGGCGGCTGCGACAAAGGGTTCGCGTCCCCTTCGCGTGACAACGATTTGTCCGGCGCGCCATGCATTGAATCCGTGCAGAAAGGCGAAGGCGCCCAAGGAGAGGGTCGCAGCGAGCAGGAAGAACAGCTTGAGGAATCGCAAAAGCATGCTTTGGTGTTCAGCTTGAAGGAACGAAACGCCGGACGACTTTAGCGGCACAAGCCATTGGCGCAAGAGGCCCCGGCGCCTTTGGCCCCGGCAGGTCCCCGCAAAGCGGGCATGCCCGGAAGCCGCCCACACCCCACCTTCAGCCCCCGCCGCGCCAAGTGTTCCAATAGAGCCCTTCATGAGCGCCACCGACCCCACTCCCGGCCCCTGCCCCTGCGGCCGCACCGACCGTCGCGACAAGCCCATTGGCTACGCCCTGTGCTGTGGGCGCTACCTCGACGATTTCGAGAACACGCCGGCGCCCGACGCCGAATCGCTGATGCGTTCGCGCTATTCGGCCTTCGTGCTGGCGCGTGCCGACTACCTGCTCGCCACCTGGCACGCGTCGAAGCGGCCGGCGTCGGTGGAGTTCGAGCCGGGCGTCAAATGGCTGGGGCTGGACATCCGCTCGCGCTCGGTGCTCGATGCCGACCACGCCGAGGTCGAGTTCGTCGCCCGCCAGCGCGGCGCGACGGGCGTGGCGTTCCGCCTGCACGAGCGCAGCCGCTTCGTGCGCGAGGACGAGCGCTGGTTCTACGTCGACGGCGACCTGCACCAGCCCCCGGGTTGACGGCGGCGGGCTTCGGCCCGCACAATCGGCCCCGCTCCGGGGTGCACACATGTGGTGTGCTGAGATGGCAAAGCTGCCGACCCGCGAACTTGATCCGGGTCATACCGGCGTAAGAAGAGCTGCACTCCCTGACTTCGGTCCGTCACTCCCTTTTCTGGTGGCGGGCCTCCCGAGGTCCATCGAGCGATTGCGGAGCACCCTTTCCCTCAACAAGGAGTGCCTCCCGATGAATGCCCCCGACAAGTTCACTTCGCTGCTGTCGCTGACGCGCGAACCCTTTCCCGCCTCGCACAAGTGCGTCATTCCGGGCAGCCGGCCCGACCTGTTCGTGCCCGTGCGCGACGTGGCGCTGACCAACGGCGAAACCGTCTCCCTGTACGACACCTCGGGCCCCTACACCGACCCGAAGGTCGAGATCGACGTGCGCCGCGGCCTGCCCGACGTGCGCAGCGCCTGGGTCATCGAGCGCGGCGACACTGAAAGCTACGAAGGCCGCACGCACCACGCACTGGACGACGGCGCCAAGAACGAAGACCGCGACGCGCAGCGCCTGGCCGAGCTGCGCGCCGGTGCCTCGGCGCTGCAGCGCACGCCGCGCCGCGCCAAATCGGGCGCCAACGTCACGCAGATGCACTACGCGCGCCGCGGCATCGTCACGCCCGAGATGGAGTACGTGGCGCTGCGCGAGAACGGCAAGCGCGAGTGGATGGCCGAGTACCTGGCCAACGAGGAGCGCGCCAAGCGCGTGGCGGGCAACCCGATGGGCGCGAGCATTCCGCGCATCATCACGCCCGAGTTCGTGCGCGACGAGGTGGCCCGTGGCCGCGCGATCATTCCCGCGAACATCAACCACCCCGAGGTCGAACCGATGGCCATCGGGCGCAACTTCAAGGTGAAGATCAACGCCAACATCGGCAACTCGGCCGTCACCTCGAGCATCGAGGAAGAGGTCGAAAAGCTGGTGTGGGCCATCCGCTGGGGCGCCGACAACGTGATGGACCTGTCGACCGGCAAGAACATCCACACCACGCGCGACTGGATCGTGCGCAACTCGCCGGTGCCCATCGGCACGGTGCCGATCTACCAGGCGCTCGAAAAGGTGGGCGGCGTGGCCGAAGACCTGACGTGGGAGATCTACCGCGACACGCTCATCGAGCAGGCGGAGCAGGGCGTCGACTACTTCACCATCCACGCGGGCCTGCGCCTGCCGTTCATCCACCTCACGGCGGACCGCATGACGGGCATCGTGTCGCGCGGCGGTTCGATCATGGCCAAGTGGTGCATCGCGCACCACAAGGAGAGCTTCCTCTACACGCACTTCGAGGACATCTGCGACATCATGAAGGCCTACGACGTGAGCTTCTCGCTCGGCGACGGCCTGCGTCCCGGCAGCGGTGCGGATGCGAACGACGAGGCGCAGTTCGCCGAGCTGCGCACGCTGGGCGAGCTCACGCAGATCGCCTGGAAGCACGACGTGCAGACCATGATCGAAGGCCCGGGCCACGTGCCGATGCACATGATCCAGGCCAACATGGACGAGCAGATCAAGCACTGCCACGAAGCGCCGTTCTACACGCTCGGCCCGCTGACCATCGACATCGCACCGGGCTACGACCACATCTCCAGCGCCATCGGCGCCGCCATGATCGGCTGGGCCGGCACGGCCATGCTCTGCTACGTGACGCCCAAGGAGCACCTGGGCCTGCCCGACCGCGACGACGTGAAGCAGGGGATCATTGCCTACAAGATCGCCGCGCACGCGGCCGACGTGGCCAAGGGCCACCCGGGTGCGCGCTCGCGCGACGACGCGCTGAGCAAGGCGCGCTTCGAGTTCCGCTGGCAAGACCAGTTCAACCTGGGCCTGGACCCCGACACGGCGCGCGAATTCCACGACGAGACGCTGCCGAAGGACTCGAGCAAGGTGGCGCACTTCTGCTCGATGTGCGGCCCCAAGTTCTGCTCGATGAAGATCACGCAGGAAGTGCGCGAGTACGCCGCCAAGAAGGGCGTGGCGGAGCGCGAGGCCGTGGCCGAGGGCATGGAAGAGAAGTCGAAAGAATTCATGGCCGGCGGCGGCGAGATCTACATCCCCATCCGCTCCGTCGTCTGAGGTGGTGAATGACCCGATAGCCTGAGTCTGCCCGTGCGGAAAGGGGGCGTTGCTACCATGGGGCCAGACCCCTGAACTCCAGCCTCGCAATGACCCCTTTCCCCTTTTCCGCCGTTCTCTTCGATTGCGACGGCGTGCTCGTCGATTCCGAACCCATCACCAACCGCGTGCTTGCCGACATGCTCGGCGAGCTCGGCTGGCAGCTCACGGCCGAGGAATCGATGAACATCTTCACCGGCAAGGCCGTGAAGGACGAGACGGCGCTCATCGAGGCCAAGACCGGCTTCAAGATCACCGACGACTGGCTGCGCGGCTTCCGCGCCCGCCGCAACGAGGCGCTGGACCGCGACCTCGTCGCCATTCCCCATGCACCCGCCGCCATCCGCGAGATCCATGCGCGGCTCAAGGGCCGCATCGCCTGTGCCTCGGGCGCCGACCGCCACAAGGTCGAGCTGCAGCTGGCCAAGGTCGGCCTGCTCGACTGCTTCGAGGGCCGCATCTTCAGCGGCCACGAGATGCCGCGCTCCAAGCCGCATCCCGACGTGTACCTGGCCGCTGCGGAAGCGCTCGGTGTCGATCCGAGGCGCTGCGCGGTGGTCGAAGACACGGTCACCGGCGCGATGGCCGGCGTGGCCGCGGGTGCCACGGTGTTCGGCTACAGCACGGGCGAGTCGGGCCACAGCGGCCCGGGCGCGCTGCGCGCCGCGGGCGCCGTGGCCGTGTTCAGCGACATGACCGGACTGCCCGCGTTGCTGGCCGGCTACGGCCTGCAGGCGGCCTGAGTTTCTGGTGCAATGACGCCCGTCAGCGCGTGGCGCGCCCGTCGCCTTCACGCGCTCCTTCCCACGAATTCGCAAGGACCCTGCCCATGACCTCCGAGTACCAGACCGATCAACCCGACCGCAGCGAGATCGACGCGCTCCAGGGCCCGGCCGTGGTGGAGTTCGGCACCAACTGGTGCGGCATCTGCAAGGCCGCGCAACCGAACATTGCCGAGGCCTTTGCCAAGTACCCGAACGTGCGCCGCATCAAGGTGGAAGACGGCAGCGGCCGCCCGCTGGGCCGTTCGTTCAACGTGCGGCTGTGGCCCACGCTGGTGTTCATGCGCGACGGGCAACAGGTCGCGAAGCTGGTGCGGCCGGAAGACAGCCAGTCGATCGCCGATGCGCTGGCGTTGATCGATTTGCCGGCCTGAGTTTCGTTGTTCAGGGCGACGCTCCCGCCGACGGGGAGCCTTGCTCCGCGAATGTCCCCCGGGGCTTCGCCCCTCCTCCTTGATTTCGCTGCGCAAGGCACCCCATCGGCGTGAGCGTGGGGCAGTGCGGTTGTTGATCGGCCGCACACCAGCGCTGTTTCCCGTGCGCAGGACACTGGGTGCTTCCCGCAGCGAAATCAAGGAGGAGGGCGAAGCCCGGGGGACATTCGCGGAGGGAAGTACCCGGTGGCCTGTGCACGCGCCCTGAACAAACTCGCTACAACCCCAGCTGCCGAAAGTCCCTGGGCGCGTGCCCCGTCCACTGCAGGAACGCGCGCGAAAAGCTCTTCTCGTTGCGAAAGCCCACCGCCAGCGCCACCTGCTTGATCGGCCGCGTGGTCCGGCGCAGCTGCTCCACCGCGAGTTCGTGCCGCACCTCGTTCTTCAGCACCTGCAGCGAGGTGCCTTCTTCGTGCAGCTGCCGGTGCAAGGTGCGCCCCGACACATTCAGCAGCCCCGCCAGCGCCTCCGCCGTGGTGGCCTCGCCGGCACGCGCGCGCAGCAGTTCGCGCACGCGCTGGCCCAGCAGGCGATCGCGGCGGTACTGCAGCACCGTGAGCGGCAGGGCGCGCTTGAGCATGGTGCGCAGCGCGCGCTCGTCGCGCAGCAGCGGCAGCGCGAGGTAGCGCTCGTCGAAGCTGATGCTGGCCTGCGGCGCGTCGAAGTGCACGTCGGGCGTGAACATCAGCGGGTAGGCGTCGCGGTGCGGCGGCGCAGCGAACGGAAAGGTGGCCTGGCGCAGCGAGATGCGCGAGTCGATGGCCCAGCACACGTACCCGTGCATGAAGCGCAGGCTGGTCACCAGGCAGAACTCGCGGAACGCCGGGTCGAGCGGGCGGTTCTCGGTGATGCGCAGCGTGGCCACGCCGCCGGTCACCTCCAGCGCGAGCGTGATGTCCTCGGTCAGCAGGCGGTGGTGGCGGCACCAGCGCTTCATGGCCACGCCCAGGTCGGGCGAGGTGAGCGAGGCGCGGCACAGCATGCCGTAGCTGCCCCAGGGCAGGCGGCGCGAGAACCAGCCCAGCGCCTCGTCGTCCAGCTCCTGCATCGCGTGGCCCGACAGCGCCTCGAACTGCGCGGCCGTCACCCGCGCGCCGGGACGGGCCAGCTCGCGCGGCGCGATCTGTGCCGCCTGCAGGGCCTGCGCCGGGTCCTTGCCGTAGCGGGCATACCCTTGCACGATGGCTCGCACGAAGGCCATCGGCGTGACGGCGCGGGCGGGTCGCAGGAAGGCGGGGGACGACGTGGTGGAGGGCATCGGTCGTGGCGCAATTTGCAACCATTGTGGCGCCAATTGCGGCGCCACGAGGCGTAAGCTGCGTTTTTTCAAGCGCCATCCGCGCGGGCAGCCCTGCGCGCCGACCCCTTCAGAGGAGACAAGACTCATGCACGATTTCGGCCTCAACTTCGACCTGGGCGACGACATCGACGCGCTGCGCAGCGCGATCCAGGACTTCGCCGCCAACGAAATCGCGCCCCGCGCCGCCGAGATCGACCGCGACAACCTGTTCCCGCACGACCTGTGGCAAAAGCTCGGCGAGCTGGGCCTGCACGGCATGACGGTGAAGGAAGAATTCGGCGGCACCGAGCTGGGTTACCTGGCCCACATCGTGGCCATGGAAGAAGTCTCGCGCGCCTCGGCCTCGGTGGGCCTGTCGTACGGCGCGCACTCCAACCTGTGCGTGAACCAGATCCACCGCAACGGCAGCGAAGCGCAGAAGAAGAAATACCTGCCCAAGCTGGTGAGCGGCGAGCACGTGGGCGCGCTGGCCATGAGCGAGCCCAACGCCGGCTCCGACGTGGTGAGCATGAAGCTCAAGGCCGACAAGAAGGACGGCTACTACGTGCTCAACGGCGGCAAGATGTGGATCACCAACGGCGGCGACGCCGACACGCTGGTCATCTACGCCAAGACCGAGCCCGAGATGGGCGCGCGCGGCATGACGGCCTTCATCGTCGAGAAGAACTTCAAGGGCTTCTCGGCAGGCACCAAGCTCGACAAGCTCGGCATGCGCGGCTCCAACACCTTCCCGCTGTTCTTCGACAACTGCGAAGTGCCCGAAGAGAACGTGCTCGGCGGCGAAGGCATGGGCGCCAAGGTGCTGATGAGCGGCCTGGACTACGAGCGCGCCGTGCTCTCGGGCGGCCCGCTGGGCATCATGGCCGCCTGCATGGACGCCGTGATCCCCTACATCCACGAGCGCCAGCAGTTCGGCCAGAGCATCGGCGAGTTCCAGCTGATGCAGGGCAAGATCGCCGACATGTACTCGACCTGGCAGGCCACCCGCGCCTACGTGTACGCCGTGGGCAAGGCCTGCGACCGCAACGACCACGCGCGCACCTTCCGCAAGGACGCGGCCGGCGCCATCCTGTACTCGGCCGAGAAGGCGACCTGGATGGCCGGCGAGGCGATCCAGACGCTGGGCGGCGTGGGCTACACCAAGGACTTCCCGGTCGAGCGGTTGTGGCGCGATGCCAAGCTGTACGAGATCGGCGCGGGCACGAGCGAAGTGCGCCGCATGCTCATTGGCCGCGAGCTGTTCTCCGAAACCGCATAAGCCGCGCTGCACACCCTCACCCCACCCTCTCCCCGCAGGGAGAGGGCGCCAGACAAGGAGACAAGACGATGCCACTGACGCAGAGCCTGGCCCAAGGCGCCACGGACGTCCCCCTCATCGAGCAAGCCATCGGCGACTTCTTCGACGACATGGTCGAGAAGCAGCCCGACCGCGAAGCCCTCGTCAGCCGCCACGAAGGCCAGCGCTTCACCTACCGCGAGCTGCAGACCGCGTCGAACAAGCTGGCCAGCGCACTGCTGAGCCTGGGACTCATGCCCGGCGACCGCGTGGGCATCTGGTCGCACAACAACGTGCCCTGGGTGCTGATGCAGATCGCCACCGCCAAGGTCGGCCTGATCCTCGTGAACATCAACCCCGCCTACCGCACCTCCGAGCTCGAGTACGCGCTCAACAAGGTCGGCTGCAAGGCGCTGGTGACGATGGCGCAGTTCAAGACCAGCGACTACCTGGGCATGCTGCGCGAGCTGGGCCCGGCCAAGCTGCCGCTGCTGCAGCACACCTTCTGGATCGACAAGCCCGGCCAGGGCGACGAGCAGCCCGGCATGCGCCGCTTCAGCGAACTGCTGGCCGGCGGCGATGCGGCCGACGCGCGCGTGGCCGCCACGCAGAAGACGCTGAAGGCCACCGACCCGATCAACATCCAGTTCACCAGCGGCACCACGGGCTTTCCCAAGGGCGCGACGCTCACGCACCGCAACATCCTGAACAACGGCTTCTTCATCGGCGAGTGCATGAAGCTCACGCCGGCCGACCGCCTGTGCATTCCGGTGCCGCTGTACCACTGCTTCGGCATGGTGCTGGGCAACCTGGCCTGCCTCACGCACGGCTCGGCCATCGTGTACCCGAACGACGGTTTCGATCCGCTCACGGTGCTCGAGACCGTGCAGGCCGAGAAGTGCACGGGCCTGCACGGCGTGCCCACGATGTTCATCGCCGAGCTGGACCATCCGCGCTTCAAGGAGTTCGATCTGTCGACGCTGCGCACCGGCATCATGGCCGGCTCGCCGTGCCCCATCGAAGTGATGAAGCGCGTGGTGAGCGAGATGCACCTGGGCGAGATCACCATCGCCTACGGCATGACCGAGACCAGCCCCGTGAGCTGCCAGAGCAGCACCGACACGCCGCTGGACCGCCGCGTGTCGACCGTGGGCACCGTGCAGCCGCACCTCGAGGTGAAGATCATCGACCCTGAGACCGGCGCGATCATGCCGCCGGGCCAATCGGGCGAGCTGTGCACGCGCGGCTACTCGGTGATGCACGGCTACTGGGAAGACGAGCCCAAGACGCGCGAGGCCATCGACGCCGAGCGCTGGATGCACACCGGCGACCTCGCCACCATGGACGCCGAGGGCTACGTGAACATCGTCGGGCGCATCAAGGACCTCGTGATCCGCGGCGGCGAGAACATCTACCCGCGCGAGATCGAAGAATTCCTGTACCGCCACCCGAAGGTGCAGGACGTACAGGTGGTCGGCCTGCCCGACAAGAAGTACGGCGAAGAGCTGTGCGCCTGGATTATCGTCAAGCCCGGCCAGAGCGCCACCGACGCCGAGATCCGCGATTTCTGCAAGGGGCAGATCGCGCACTACAAGGTGCCCAGGTACATCCAGTTCGTCTCCGAGTTCCCGATGACGGTGACCGGCAAGATCCAGAAATTCAAGATCCGCGACGCCATGACCGAGCAGCTCGGTCTCAGCCAAGAAAAGACAGCATGAGCAAACTCGAAACCAAACTCAACGCACGGTCGGCCGACTTCCAGGCCAATGCGGCCGCGATGCGCGCGCTGGTCGACGACCTGCAGCAGCAGTTCGCGAAGGTGGAGCAGGGCGGCGGCGAGGCCGCGCGCGCCAAGCACACGGCACGCGGCAAGCTGCTGCCGCGCGACCGCGTGGCCGAGCTGCTCGACCCGGGCACGCCCTTCCTCGAGATCGCGCCGCTGGCCGCGCATGCGATGTACCTCGATGCCAAGGGGGCCGAGTCGGCACCGGGCGCCGGCATCATCGCGGGCATCGGCCGCGTGAACGGTGTCGACTGCATGATCGTGTGCAACGACGCCACGGTGAAGGGCGGCACCTACTACCCGATGACGGTGAAGAAGCACCTGCGCGCGCAGGAGATCGCCGAGCAGAACCACCTGCCCTGCATCTACCTCGTGGACTCGGGCGGCGCCAACCTGCCGAACCAGGACGAGGTGTTCCCCGACCGCGAGCACTTCGGCCGCATCTTCTACAACCAGGCCAACATGAGCGCCCAGGGCATTCCGCAGATCGCGGTGGTCATGGGCTCGTGCACGGCCGGCGGCGCGTACGTGCCGGCGATGAGCGACGAATCGATCATCGTGAAGAACCAGGGCACCATCTTCCTGGGCGGCCCGCCGCTCGTGAAGGCGGCCACCGGCGAGGTCGTGTCGGCCGAAGACCTGGGCGGCGGCGACGTGCACACGCGCCTGTCGGGCGTGGTCGACCACCTGGCGCAGAACGACCTGCACGCGCTGGCGCTGGCGCGCTCGGCGGTGGCCAACCTCAACGCGAAGGCCGCCGACACGCCGGAAGGCGCCGCAGTGCGCGCACCCGACTTCCCGCGCGAGGAGCTGTACGGCGTGATCCCCACCGACACGCGCAAGCCCTTCGACGTGCGCGAGATCATTGCGCGCATCGTCGACGGCAGCGAGTTTCACGAGTTCAAGGCCCGCTTCGGCGCCACGCTGGTCTGCGGCTTCGCCGAGATCGAGGGCATGCCGGTCGGCATCATCGCCAACAACGGCATCCTGTTCAGCGAGTCGGCGCAGAAGGGCGCGCACTTCATCGAGCTGTGCTGCCAGCGCAAGATCCCGCTGGTGTTCCTGCAGAACATCACCGGCTTCATGGTGGGCCGCAAGTACGAGAACGAAGGCATCGCGCGCCACGGCGCCAAGATGGTGACGGCCGTGGCCACGGCCAACGTGCCCAAGTTCACGATCATCATCGGCGGCAGCTTCGGCGCCGGCAACTACGGCATGTGCGGCCGCGCGTACAGCCCGCGCTTCCTCTGGATGTGGCCCAACGCGCGCATCAGCGTGATGGGCGGCGAGCAGGCCGCGAGCGTGCTGGCCACCGTGAAGCGCGACGGCATCGAACTGAAGGGCGGCAGCTGGAGCGCCGACGAAGAAGAAGCCTTCAAGGCCCCGATCCGCCAGCAGTACGAAGACCAGGGCCACCCCTACTACGCCACCGCGCGCCTGTGGGACGACGGCATCATCGACCCGGCCGACACGCGCCGCGTGCTCGCACTGGGCCTGGCCGCATCGCGCAACGCGCCGATCCCCGAACCCAAGTTCGGCATCTTCCGCATGTGACCAGGGGCACCGCATGAGCAGCACCTTCACCAAGCTGAACCTCGCCATCGACGGCGCGGTCGCGCGCATCTGGCTCGACCAGCCCGACGCGCGCAACGCCTTCGACGACGTCGTGATCGCCGAGCTGACGCAGGCCTTCCTCGAAGCCGGCGCCGCGCCGCAGGTCAAGGCCGTCGTGCTCGGCGCGAACGGCCCGGCCTTCTGCGCGGGCGCGAACCTCAACTGGATGCGCCGCATGGCCGACTACACGCGGGGCGAGAACATCGCCGACGCGGGCAAGCTGGCCGACATGCTGCGCACCATCGCCGAGTGCCCCAAGCCCACCATCGCGCGCGTGCAGGGCGACGTGTACGCGGGCGGCATGGGGCTGGTCGCGGCCTGCGACATGGCCGTGAGCGTCGACACCGCGTGGTACTGCCTCAGCGAAGTGAAGATCGGCCTCGTGCCCGCGACCATCAGCCCGTACGTGCTGCGTGCGATGGGCCCGCGCGCCTCGCAGCGCTACTTCCTCACGGCCGAGCGCTTCACCGCCGCCGAGGCGCACCGCATCGGCTTCGTGCATGAAGTGGTGGCTGCCGACGCGCTCGACGCCAAGGTCGACGAACTGCTGAAGGCCCTCACCGGCGCCAGCCCCGCCGCCGTGCGCGCCTGCAAGCAGCTGATCGCCGACGTGTCCGGCCGCGAGATCGACAGCGCGCTCATCGCCAAGACGGTCGAAGGCATCGCCGACATCCGCGCGAGCGACGAAGGCCGCGAGGGCGTGCAGGCTTTCCTGCAGAAGCGCAAGCCGTCCTGGCTCGCCGGCTGACAGCCCACCAAGGACCGCCATGAACGCACTCGACATGCCGCAACTGCTCGCACTGGCCGCCGCCATCGGCTGGGCCAGCGGCGTGCGTCTGTACCTCGTCGTGCTGCTGACCGGCCTGGTCGGTTACTTCGGCTGGGTGCCGCTGCCTTCGGGGCTGCAGATGCTCGCGCATCCGATCGTGCTCGCGGTCAGCGGCTTCATGGTGTTCGTCGAGTTCTTCGCCGACAAGATCCCCGGCCTCGACTCGCTCTGGGACGTGGTGCACACCGCCATCCGCATCCCCGCCGGCGCGGCGCTCGCGGCCAGCGTGTTCGGTGCCGACCATGGCGCCATGGCCGTCGTCGCGGCGCTGCTGGGTGGCGGCTTCGCGGCCACGGCGCATGCGGCCAAGGCCACCACGCGCGCGGCCATCAACACCTCGCCCGAGCCGTTCTCGAACGTCGGTGCGTCGCTGGTCGAAGACTCGATGGTGCCGGCCGGGCTGTGGCTCGCGGTGGCGCATCCGCTGGTCTTTCTCGTGCTGTTCGTCTTCGTGCTCGTGCTCAGCGTGTGGCTCATCCGCAAGAGCTGGCGTTTTCTGCGCGCGCTGTTCAGCCGCGTGGCACGCATCTTCAGTGGCCGGCCCGATCCGGGTGTCACGTCCGCCTTTCAACTGAAAAAGAATCCTCCGGGAGACACTCCGAATGTTTAAGAAGATCCTGATCGCCAACCGTGGCGAGATCGCCTGCCGTGTCGCAGCAACCGCACGTCGCATGGCCGTTCGCACCGTGGCGGTGTACTCCGATGCCGACGCGCACGCCAACCATGTGCGCGCCTGCGACGAGTCGGTGTACCTCGGCGGCAGCGCCCCGAAGGACAGCTACCTGCGCTGGGAAAAGATCCTCGAAGCCGCCAAGGCCACGGGCGCCGAAGCGGTGCACCCGGGCTACGGCTTCCTCAGCGAGAACGAAGAGTTCGCGCAGGCCTGCGCCGACGCCGGCCTGGCCTTCATCGGCCCGCCGCCCTCGGCGATCAAGGCCATGGGCCTGAAGGCCGAGTCGAAGCAGCTGATGGAAAAGGCCGGCGTGCCGCTGGTGCCCGGCTACCACGGCAGCGACCAGGACCCGGCGCTGCTGCAGCGCGAAGCCGACCGCATCGGCTACCCGGTGCTCATCAAGGCCAGCGCCGGCGGCGGTGGCAAGGGCATGCGCGCGGTCGACAAGGCCGCCGACTTCGAGGCCGCGCTGGCCTCGTGCAAGCGCGAAGCCATCAACAGCTTCGGCGACGACGCGGTGCTGATCGAGAAGTACGTGCAGCGCCCGCGCCACATCGAGATCCAGGTGTTCGGCGACACGCAGGGCAACTACGTCTATCTGTTCGAGCGCGACTGTTCGGTGCAGCGCCGCCACCAGAAGGTGCTCGAGGAAGCGCCCGCGCCCGGCATGACCGAGGCGATGCGCAAGCAGATGGGCGAAGCGGCCGTGGCCGCGGCGCGCGCCGTGAACTACGTGGGTGCGGGCACGGTGGAGTTCATCGTCGAGCAGCGCGAAGGCGGCGAGATGAACTTCTTCTTCATGGAGATGAACACGCGCCTGCAAGTCGAACATCCGGTGACGGAAGCCATCACGGGCCTCGACCTGGTCGAGTGGCAACTGCGCGTGGCCTCGGGCGAGCCGCTGCCCGCCAAGCAATCGGAATTGCAGATCCACGGCCACGCCATCGAGGCGCGCATCTGCGCCGAGAACCCCGACAACAACTTCCTGCCCGCCACCGGCACCCTGCGCGTGTACCGCAAGCCGCAGGCCACGGCCTTCCAGCGCAGCCGCGTGCGCATCGACGACGGCGTGCGCGAGGGCGGCGAGATCTCGCCCTTCTACGATTCGATGATCGCCAAGCTCATCGTGCACGGCAGCACGCGCGCCGAGGCGCTGGCCCGGCTCGACGCGGCGCTGGCGCAGGTGCAGATCGTGGGCGTGTCGACCAACGTGCAGTTTTTGCGCGGCATCCTGGCGACCGAGTCGTTCTCGAAGGCCAACCTCGACACCGCGCTCATCGAGCGCGAGCGCGCCGTGCTGTTCGACCGCGAGCCGCTGGGCCTGCCGCTGGCCGCGGCCGCCGCCATCACGCGCACGCTGGTCACCGAGTGGCCGACGCAGCTGCCCGACCCCTTCGAGCGCCGCGACGGTTGGCGCGCGCATGGCGAGTACAAGCGCCGCTTCGACTTCGAGTTCCGCGGCGCCGAGCACAGCGCGCTCTTGACCTACCGCCGCGACGGCGGCCTGAACCTCGCCGTGGGCGGTGTCGAAGGCCCGCTCACCATCGGCCGCTTTCCCACGGGCGAGTTCGAGCTCGAGTTCGCCGGCACGCGCCAGACCCTCGACGTGCACCTGGACGGCGCCACCGCCCACGTGTTCGCGGCGAAGGGCGCCACGCGCCTCACCGCCATCGACCGCCTCGCCCATGCGGGCGACACCCACGCCGAAGGCGGCCGCCTCACGGCGCCGATGCCCGGGAAGGTCGTGTCCTTCGCGGTCAAGGCCGGCGACAAGGTCAGCCGCGGCCAGCCGCTGGCCGTGATGGAAGCCATGAAGATGGAGCACACCATCGCCGCACCGGCCGACGGTACCGTGGAAGAACTGATGTTCTCGCCGGGCGAGCAGGTGGCGGAAGGCGACGAATTGTTGCGAATGGCTGCGGCGGCTTAACCCCGTTGCGGGTCGTCGCCCGTATCAGCGGTGGTAGTCATTCTTTTCAAGGAGTCCTGATGAGCCGCCGCACCCTTTCCCTGTCGACACCTCGCGCCGCCGTGCGCCACCGCGCAGGCGCTGTCCTGCTGGCCCTGGCGGCCGCCCTGTCGCTGGCCGGCTGCGACCGCCAGCGCAGTGCCGAGTCGGCCGCGCCGGCCTCCGCGTCCATGCCGGCGCCGCCGATGGGCTATGGCGGTGCCATGAAAGCACAGCGGGCGAGCGCACCGCAGGCCGAGATCGCCGCGTCGCAGTCCGACGAGGCGCGGGGCGGCAGTAGCGAGACCGCGCTGCAGCGCTTTCTGGCCGTGCGGCAGGACCTGAATGTCGAAGTGCCGGCTGAACAGCTGGCCGATGCCTGGGGCAAGGTGCGCGACCTGTGCGGCACGCTGAAGTGCGAGCTGCTGTCGTCTTCGCTGCTGCGCGAGACGCCGCAGCAGCCGGGCAACGCCTTGCTCGAGATGCGCGTGGAGCCCGCCGACGTCGACAAGCTGCTCGGCGGCCTGGCCGGCGTGGCGAACGTGGTCTCGCACACCACCACCAGCGAGGACAAGACCTCCGAGGTGATCGACGTCGAGGCCCGCATCAAGAACCGCACCGAGTTCCGCGACAGCCTGCGCGTCATGCTGCGCGACACCGTCACCAAGCGCACCATGGCCGACCTGCTGGCGATCCAGCGCACGCTGTCGGACACCCAGGCCGAGCTCGACGCCATCGCCACCCAGCGCAAGGTGCTGGCGCAGCAGACCAGCAAGCAGCACATCCAGATCCAGTTCACGCCCAAGCGCGCGCTGGTCAGCGGCAGCGACGGCTACAGCCCGATGGCGCACGCGCTGCGCAACGCCGGCGACGTGCTGGCCGAAAGCGTGGGCGCGCTCATCACCTTCGTGGCCGCTGCATTGCCGTGGCTGCTGCTGGTGGTGCTGCCCGTGGGGTGGCTGGTGCGGGTGCTGTGGCGTCGCCGCCGCGCCAAGTCGGCGTGAGACACTGCGCGCCGGCCGCACCCGACGCAGGGTGGCCGCACGACAAGAAGGAGGGGCCGCATGGTGGGTCGATTTCGGAAGTTTCTTGCGGGACTGGGCCTGGGGAAGGCGCAGGACGATGGGGCGGTGCCTGCCTCTGTGCCGGCTGCGCCTGAACCGGCGCCACCGCCCGCAGCGCCCCCTGCACTGCGCTACACCTTCGACGTCAAACCCGCCCAGCCCATGGCGCGGTTGATCGCCGCCCCATGGGCCTCGGCGCCCCCGACGCCGCCGAAGCCCTTGAAGCGCCCACCACGGAACCCGCCCGCGCCACCCGTCGAGGCACCTCCGCCGCAGTTCGACGCGACACCGGACCTGCCGGAGCCCTTCGGCTACAAGGTCTGCTGGTTTGCCGTGCGAGCCTCGGACCCCGCACAAGTGCTCGATGCCCTCGGGTGGGCGTCCGAAGGGCCGGCCAACTGGCACACCGGCATCGCGGCGGCCTACCGCCGGACGTCTGGCGGACAGGCCCCCTGGGTGTTCGCATCACCGCCCGTCGAGGGCTGGGTGCTTCTCGTGGGGGACGGCCTGCCGTATCCCGCCGTGTACCCGGAGGACCGCCTCGAAGGCATCGGGCAGGCCTTCGACGTGATCTTCACGCGCCTGAAGGACCACTGCGGCGAAGCGCAATTCTTTGGCAGCCACCGTGTCGCCGACTTCGTCACCTGGGCGCGCGCACGCCGCGGCGAGCCCGGGCGGCAGTTCTGCTATGCAGGCAGCAGCGGCGAGGTGTATGCGAACGTGGGCGCCCAGAGCGCCGAGGAAGCCGCACTGGGCTTTGCCGTGCTCAGCGGACTGTCGCCGGTCGATGCGCGCGATCGGCTCTCGGACCTGCTCGAGGATGAATTCGCACGGGAGGCAGCGCTGGTCGCCTCAGGCATGTCGCGGCGCGACGCCGACCGCCAGGTCCGTCCGACTGGCCGTAGCGTCGTGCCCGGCGAAGAGGACGTCACGGCGCTTGCCGATGCGTGGAGTGTCGACCCGACGCGGCTCGACGAAGCGGACCGGGGTTACTTGCCGGGCGTGGGGTTGATGGCCCGCGTTCCGATGGACCTGGGACCGGAGCCCGTCAGCCCACCACCACTTCGCTGATCTGCATCACCGGCGCGATGTCGGTGTAGTTCTTCACGTCGCCCATGATCTCCTTCACGTGCGGGCCGAAGGCCTTCTGGAAGGACTCGACCGATTCGGCGAACACGTGGCACATGCCGACATACGTGGGCGGCGAGCCCGGTGCGCCGCCGCCCAGGCCCTTGTCGATGGTGTACGAGAGGCAGGCGTCGCCCATGCGGGCCTTGAGCATCGGCATGTGCTGGTCGCGGTAGTAGTCGTGGTCGAACCGCGCGCCGGGGGTGTGGGGGTACATCACGCTGACTTTGATCATTTGGGGTGTCTCCTGGGTGGCTGAATGCGGTCGAGCATAGGAGATGGCGCGCGACGCAACAAGCCGGTGCCTTCTAAGATGGCGCCCATGCGAATCTCCGTCTACCTCACCGACAACCGTCCCGATCCCTGGATCGATGGCCTGAAGGCCGAACTCCCCGAAGCCACCATCGAAGCCTGGACGCCCGGCGCGCCGCAGGCCGACCACGGCGTGGTGTGGGCGCCGCCCCAGCAGTTCCTCGACGAGCAGCCCGACCTGCGCGGCCTGTTCAACATCGGCGCGGGCGTCGATGCGCTGCTCAAGCTCAAGGTGCCGGCGCACACGCGCATCGTGCGCCTGGACGACGCGGGCATGTCGGTGCAGATGGCCGAGTACGTGTGCCACACGCTCATCCGCCACTTCCGCGAGTTCGACGTGTACGAAGCGGATGCGCGCGAGGGCAAGTGGAGCTACCGCAAGCCGAAGCTGCGGCGCGACTTTCCGGTCGGCATCATGGGCCTGGGCGTGCTCGGCGAGCGCGTGGCCAAGGCCGTGGCGCAGTTCGAATTTCCGGTGCTCGGCTGGAGCCGCTCTGCCAAGGCCATCGACGGCGTGCAGGTGTTCAGCGGCGAGGCGCAGTTCGACGAGTTCCTGGCCTCCACGCGCGTGCTGGTCAACCTGCTGCCGCTGACCGAGTCCACGCGCGGCATCCTGAACCGCACGACGTTGGGCAAGCTCAAGCCCGAGGGCTACCTCATCAGCATCGCGCGCGGCGGCCACCTGGTCGAAGACGACCTGATCCCGATGCTCGACGCCGGCCAGCTCGCGGGCGCCACGCTCGACGTGTTCCAGGTCGAGCCGCTGCCGGCCGACCATGCCTTCTGGCGGCATCCGAAGATCACCGTCACGCCGCACGGCTCGGCGCGCACGCTGCGCGAGGAGTCCATCGCCCAGATCGCCGGGAAGATCCGCGCGATGGAGCAGGGCCTGCCGATCGCCGGCATCGTCGATCCCGTCCGCGGCTACTGACGGCCCTGCGCCGACGACGACGGTCCGGCTGACACGCGGCCGGCGGGGGAAAACCCCGACGCTTTTGTTTTTCACATACGAGAAAATTTCTTCATGGTTGTGAAAACAGCGTTTCGCGTGATCGAGATCGTCGAGCTCTTTGCCCGGGAGAAGCAGCCGCTGGCCCTGTCCGAGATGGCGCGGCTGCTCGACATGCCGGTGTCCAGCTGCCTGGGCCTGATCCGCACGCTCGAAGAGCAGGGCTACATGTACGAGACCGGCCGCCGCCAGGGCTACTACCCGACGGGGCGGTTGCTGGCCATGGCGCAGGTCATCGCCGCGCACGACCCCGTGCTCGACCGGGTGAAGGCCACGCTCGAAGAACTGCGCGACGCCGCCTGCGAAACGGTGGTGTTCGGCAAGTTCCGCGATGCCGAGCACGTCGTCTACCTCGACGTGTTGAGCGCACCGCAGCGCATCCGCTACACGGCCGAGTCGGGCGAAACGCGCCCCGCGTACGCCAACTCGCTGGGCCGCGCGCTGCTGTCCACGCTCGCGCCCGAGGCGCGTCGCAAGCGGCTCGAGGGCATGACGCTCGCGCCGCTCACCGACGCCACGCTCACCACCGCCGATGCCATCGAAGCCGAGCTGCAGCGCGGCGCCGCGCGCGGCTGGTACGGCAACCTCGGCGAAAGCATTCCCGACCTGATCGGCCTGGCATGGCCGCTGCGCATCGGCGGCGAGGCCTACGCGATCTCGGTGGCCGGCCCGCGCTACCGCATGGAAGCGCGCATCGACGACATCGCCGCGATGCTGCGCTCGGCGTGCCTCGCGATCGAACCCAAGACAGAAAGCCCCCGATGACCGCAACCGCTGCACGCTACTTTGTCCGCGAGGACGAGATCACCGGCTACCACCCCGCCAACCACACCGGCACGCTGAACAAGCGGCTCATTGGCCCCGAGACGGTGGGTGCCAAGCAGCTCGAGGTGCTGGTGGGCCATATCCAGAAGGGTAAGGGCGCGCTGCCGCATGCGCACCCGGGCATCGAACAGGTCTGCTACATGCTCGAAGGCCGCGCGGTCGCCGAGGTGGGCGGCCAGCGGCAGGAGCTGCACCCTGGCGACAGCTGCTTTTTTCCGGCCGACGCGATGCACACCTTCACGGTGGTGAGCGACGAGCCGGTGCGCGTGCTGGTGATCTACAGCCCGCCGTACGAGGAATCGCCGGAGCGCGTGATCCGGCCCTGAACGACAACCCCGGAGACACAACCATGCAGACGAAGAACGCGACAGAAACAGTCGCGGTGGAAAGCCGCCGCCGTTTCATTTCCATCGGCGCTGCCGCGGGCCTGGCGGGCGCCGCGCCCTGGGCCTTTGCGCAGGACGGTGGCTACCCGAAGCAGCCGATCAAGCTCGTCGTGCCCTTCGCCGCCGGCAGCGGCACCGACGCGGTGGCGCGCATCACCGCGCAGATGCTGGGCGAGACGCTCAAGGCCTCGGTGATCGTCGACAACCGGGCCGGCGCCAGCGGCGTGATCGCGGCCGAGCTGGTGGCCAAGGCGCCGCCCGATGGTTACACGCTCTTCATGACGACCAACACCACGCACTCGGCCAACCCGAGCCTGATGAAGTCGCTGCCCTACGACCCGGTGAAAGACTTCGCGCCCGTCAGCCGCATGGGCAACCTGCCGTTCATGCTGGTGGTGAACAACGACCTGCCCGTGAAGAGCGTGGCCGAGCTGCTGGCCTGGGGCCGCGCGCATCCCGGCAAGCTGACCTACGCCAGCGGCAACAGCACCGGCATCGTGAGCGGCGCCACGCTGTCGCGCATGAGCGGCATCCCGATGCTGCACGTGCCCTACAAGAGCACGCCGCCGGCCATCGCCGACCTCATCGGCGGACAGGTGTCGATGATGGTGGTCGATCTCGCCGCGGGGCTCGCCACGGTCAAGGCCGGCAAGATGCGCGCCATTGCGGTCACCACGCAGGAGCGCACCAAGCTCTTTCCCGAACTGCCGCCGCTGGCCGACACGCCCGAGCTCAAGGGCTTCGACATCACTTCGTGGAACGGCGTGTTCGCGCCGGCCGGCACGCCGCGCGATGTCGTGCTCAAGCTCAACAAGGCGCTGTCGGAGATGGCGAACGGCGCTGCCTTCCGCGAGCGCGTGACGAAGCTGGGCTTCGATGCGTTCGGCAGCACGCCGGAAGAACTCGGGGCCTTCACCGTCTCCGAGCTGGCGAAGTGGAAGAAGCTCATCCAGGCCGCGGGCATCCAACCCGAATGAGCACGACCGGACCTCTCGGCCCTCTCGAAGGCATCCGCATCCTCGACCTCACGGCCGTGGTGATGGGCCCCTACGCCACGCAGACCCTCGGCGACCTCGGCGCCGACGTCATCAAGGTCGAGCCGCCGTCGGGCGACAACCTGCGTGCCGTCGGCCCGATGCGTCATGCGGGCATGGGCGCGATGGCGATGCACCTGAACCGCAACAAGCGCTCCATCGTGCTCGACCTCAAGCAACCCGAAGGCCGCGAGGCCTGCCTGCGGCTCGCGGCGGGCTGCGATGCGCTCATCTACAACACGCGCCCGCAGGCGATGGCGCGGCTGGGGCTCGGCTACGAGGCCGTGGCCGCGGTCAATCCGAAGATCGTCTACCTCGGCGCCTTCGGCTACGGCGAAGAAGGCCCCTATGCCGGCAAGCCCGCGTACGACGACCTCATCCAGGGCGCGGCCGGCGTCGCCTCGCTCTTCGCGCAGCAAAGCGGCGGGGCACCGCGCTACGCGCCCGTCACGCTGGCCGACCGCGCCGTGGGCCTGCAGGCCGCCATCGCGCTGCTCGCGGCTGTGCTCAGCGCGCAGCGCACCGGCAAAGGCCAGGCCGTGGAAGTGCCGATGTTCGAGGCGCTCTCGCAGTTCGTCATGGGCGACCACCTCGGCGGCCACAGCTTCGAGCCGCCGCTCGGGCCCACCGGCTACGCGCGCCTGCTCGCGGAGCACCGCAAGCCCTACGCCACGGCCGATGGTTACCTCGGCGTGCTCATCTACAACGACAAGCACTGGCAGGCCTTCTTCGACGTGATCGGCCGGCCCGAGCTGCGCAGCTCGCCGATGTTCGGCACGCACACGGCGCGCGCCGCGAACATCGGCGCGGTCTATGCGTTCGTGGCCGAGGTGATGGCCACGCGCGGCAGCGACGAATGGATGGCGCTGCTCGAAGCCGCCGACATCCCGGTCGCGCGCCTGCACACCACCGAGAGCCTGCTCGACGACCCGCACCTGCGCGCCGTCGATTTCTTCCCCGAGTTCGACCACCCGAGCGAAGGCCGCATCCGCACGCTCGCGCCCGTCGGCCGCTACAGCGCCACGCCCGCGGCCATCCGCCGGCCCGCGCCGCGCATCGGCGAGCAGAGCGTGGAGCTGCTGCGCGAAGCGGGCTATGCGGACGACGCCATCGACCGCCTGCTCGCGCGCGGCGTCACGCTGCAGCCGGAACCCCTGAAAGACAACAGCGAATGAATTTCTCCCTGAACGAAGACCAGCGCTCGCTCGTCGCGGCCATCGAGCGCCTGTGCGAAGACTTCCCCGTCGACTACTGGCGCGACCACGACGACCGCGCCGTGTTCCCGTACGAATTCCACCGCGCCGTCGCCGACAGCGGCTGGCTCGGCATCGCCATGCCCGAGGCGCAGGGCGGCGCGGGGCTGGGCATCACCGAGGCGGCGCTGATGATGCGTGCCATCAGCGCGTCGGGCGCGGGCATGTCGGGCGCGTCGTCGGTGCACATGAACATCTTCGGCCTCAACCCGGTGGTGGTGTTCGGCACCGAGGCGCAGCGCCAGCGCTTTTTGCCGCCGCTGATCGCGGGCACCGAGAAAGCCTGCTTCGCCGTGACCGAGCCCGACGCGGGGCTCGACACCACCAGCCTCAAGACGCAGGCGGTGCGCCAGCCGAACGGCAGCTACCTGCTGCACGGCCGCAAGATCTGGATCTCGACCGCGCAGGTGGCCGATCGCATGCTGATCCTCACGCGCACCACGCCGCTCGATCAGGTGAAGAAGCCCACGCAGGGCCTCACGCTGTTCTACACGGCGCTGGACCGCAACAAGGTCGAGGTGCGCGAGATCCACAAGCTGGGCCGCGCGGCGGTCGACTCCAACATGCTCTTCATCGACGGCCTCGAAGTGCCCGAGGAAGACCGCATCGGCGAGGAGGGCCGGGGCTTCGAATACATCCTGCACGGCCTGAACCCCGAGCGCATCCTGATCGCGGCGGAAGCCATCGGCATCGGCCGCGCCGCGCTGCGCATCGCTTCGCAGTACGCGCAGGAGCGCGTCGTCTTCGGCCGCCCCATCGGCCAGAACCAGGGTGTGGCGCATCCGCTCGCGCGCGCCTGGGCCAACCTGGAGGCGGCCGACCTGATGATGCTCAAGGCCGCCACGCTCTACGACGCGGGCGAGCCCTGCGGCATCGAGGCCAACGCCGCCAAGTACCTCGCGGCCGAGGCGGCGCACGACGCCTGCCAGAACGCCGTGCTCACGCTGGGTGGCATGGGTTACGCGAAGGAATACCATGTCGAGCGCCTGCTGCGCGAGAGCTACATCCCGCGCATCGCGCCGGTCAGCCCGCAGATGATCCTGAACTTCATCGCCGAGAAGGCACTGGGGCTGCCGAAGTCGTACTGACCATTGCCCATGAACCCACACGCCACCATCACCCGCCATCTCGTCGTCCACGGCCTCGTGCAGGGCGTGGGTTATCGCTGGTCGATGGTGCAGGCCGCGCAGCGGCTCGGCGTGCGCGGCTGGGTGCGCAACCGGCGCGACGGCAAGGTCGAAGCGCTCGTGGCCGGCAAGGCCGATGCGGTCGAGGCGCTGGTGCACTGGGCGCGCCAGGGGCCGGCCGGTGCGCGCGTGGAGGCGGTCGATGTGAGCGAGGCCGAAGCCGCGAGCAATCTGCCCGACGGCTTCGCGCAGCGCGAGACCGTCTAGCGGCTGTTTTCCGGCGGGGCCGACCGGTTGGCACCATTTGCAACCCCACAGGCGCGCATTGCTACCTTCCGCGACTTGTGTACCAAGCAGCGCAAGCCCATGTGTCAGACAATCGAAGCCGGTTTTTCATCCCCCTCCCGCGACAGCGACACCAGAGACATCCCATGAAACTCCCCACCCAGGTCAAGCTCGTCGACGTCGGTCCGCGCGACGGCCTCCAGAACGAAAAGCAACCCGTCTCCGCCGAGGTCAAGATCGGCCTCGTGCACCGCCTGCAGGACGCCGGCCTGAAAGAGATCGAGGTCACCAGCTTCGTCTCGCCCAAGTGGGTGCCGCAGATGGCCGACAACGCCGAAGTGATGCACGGCATCACGCGCAAGCCGGGCGTTCTCTACTCGGTGCTCACGCCCAACATGAAGGGCTTCGAGGCCGCCATTGCCGCGCCGCGCGAAGAGTGGCCCGACGAGATCGTGGTGTTCGGCGCCGCGAGCGAGGCCTTCAGCCAGAAGAACATCAACTGCTCGATCGCCGAGAGCATCGAGCGCTTCGCGCCCGTGGTCGAGGCGGCGCGCGCCAAGGGCATCGCCGTGCGCGGCGCCATGTCGTGCACCGTGGGCTGCCCCTACGAAGGCGAGATCGCGCCGGCCAAGGTCGGCTACCTCGCGCAACTGATGAAGGGCATCGGCGTGCAGCGCGTGGACGTGGCCGACACCATCGGCGTGGGCACGCCGCGCAAGGTGCAGGCGGCCATGGAGGCCACGCTGGCGCACTTCGATGTCGATGCCATCTCCGGCCACTTCCACGACACCTACGGGCAAGCGCTGGTCAACACGCTGGCGGCGCTCGAACTCGGCGTGTGGAACTTCCAGTCGTCCTCGGCCGGCCTGGGCGGCTGCCCCTACGCCAAGGGCGCAACGGGCAACGTCGCGACCGAGGACGTGGTCTACATGCTGCACGGCATGGGCATCGCCACCGGCATCGACCTGGACAAGTTGATCGACGCGGGCGTGTACATCAGCGAAGCGCTGGGCCGCGAGCCGAACTCGCGCGCCTCGAAGGCCATCCGCACCAAGCGCGCGGGCTGAGCCTTCCTTCTTTCTTCTCAGCGCCCGAAGGCGCGCAGCCCCAGCAGCACCACCACCGCCGCGGCCAGCAGCACGGTGGTGCACTGCCAGAAGAGCACGGGGCGGCGCTCGATCAGCGGCGGCATCCGCGCACTCCAGAACTCCGGGCCCGGCGCGCGCAGGTCGTGCGCGAACTCCGACACCGCCTGCTGCCGTTTCGCGGCCTGCGGGTGCAGCGCCTTCTGCAGCACGGCATCGACCCAGGCGGGCAGCTCAGGCCGCAGGTGACGCACCGGCACGTAGCGCAGCCGCCCCACGTCGGCTTGCGTGCGGATGCGCGACACCTGCAGGCCGTAGGGCAGCTGGCCGCACAGCATCTGGTAGACGATCGCGGCCAGCGAGAACAGGTCGGAGCGCGCGCTGCCGCCGTGGCCGGTGAAGTACTCGGGCGCGGTGTACTGCAGCGTGCCTTCGATGGCCAGCGCGCGGGTTTCGCCGCTGCCGTCGGCCAGGCCGGCCACGTGGGTCGCGGCCAGGTCGATGATCTTCACGGTGCCGGCGCGGTCGATCATCACGTTCTCGGGCCGCAGGTCCTGGTGCAGCATCTCCTTGCCGTGCAGCGCCTGCAGCCCGCGCACCAGCTGCGCGACGATGCCGCGCACGCTGTCCAGGTCGGGCCGGGGGTGGTCGACCATCCACTGCGCGAGCGTGTGGCCGTCGACGTATTCCATGGCCACGTACAGGTGCGCGCGCGGGCGCTCGATGGCGCTGGCCTTGAGCACGTGCGGGCTGTCGATGCGCCGCGCCACCCACTCCTCGAGCACGAAGCGGTCGAGGTAGCCGGGGTCGTCGCGCAGGTCGACCGACGGCAGCTTCAGCACGGCGGGCTGGCCGGTGGCGTCGTCGGTGGCCAGGTAGACGTGGCTGCGCGCGCTCATGTGCAGCTCACGCACGAGGCTGAAGCCCTCGAAGCGGGCCCGCGGCGCCAGCGCCGGTGGCATCGCCAGGCCCTCGCGCTGCAGCTGCGCGGGCGGCGCGGCGGCGTCGGGCAGTTCGTCGATGCGCAGCAGCTGCACCGTGATGTCGTCGGTGCTGCCCCGGGTGCGCGCGGCCTCCGCGAGCCAGCGTGCTGCTTCGTCGAAGTCGTCGGCATGCAGCGCCAGCGCCTCGTGCACGGCGGCGGCGTCCAGGTGCGTGTAGGCGCCGTCGGTGGCCAGCAGGTAGACCTCGCCCACCTCGGCTTCCCAGCAGCGGTGGTCGATCTCCACATGGGCGCCCGCGCCCAGCGCGCGCCCGAGGTACGACTCCACCGACGACACGCGCACGCGGTGGTCCTCGGTGAGCTGTTCGAGCGCGCCGGCATGCAGCCGGTGGATGCGCGCGTCGCCCACGTGCAGCAGGTGCGCGTCGCGGCCCTTGAGGATCAGCGCGCTGAAGGTGCAGACGTAGCCGCTGTCCTTGTCGAAGCGCGCGTCGCTGCGCATCGTCTGCGCATGCAGCCAGGCGTTGGTGGCGCCCAGCACGCGCTGCGCCGCGCGCTGCACCGACCAGGTGTCGGAGGTGGCGTAGTAGTCGTCGAGAAAGCCGCGCACGGCGGCCGCGCTCGCCACCTGGCTCACGCGGCTGGAGCCGATGCCGTCGGCCAGCGCCACGGCGATGCCCTTGGAAAGAAGCAGCGCGCCCTCGGGCAGCATGGCGCCGTGGAAGTCCTGGTTGACCGGCGCGTGAAGCCCCGCCAGCGAATGCTGGCCGAGCGTCACGCGCAGCTGCTTGCGCGGCGGCGCGGGCATGCGAACGATGCGGTGGCTCAGCCGGCGACGCGCTTGGCCGCCGTCTTGTAGTGCGTGGCGTACAGCGTGAGGCCCACGAAGGTCAGGCCGCCGACGAGGTTGCCGATCACGGTGGGCAGTTCGTTCCAGATCAGGTAGTCCATGAAGGTGAACTTGCCGCCCAGCATCAGGCCGGCGGGGAACAGGAACATGTTGACGATCGAGTGCTCGAAGCCCATGTAGAAGAAGACCATCACGGGCATCCACATGCCGATGGCCTTGCCCGACACGGTGGTCGACATCATGGCCGCGACCACGCCGGTCGAGACCATCCAGTTGCACATCACGCCGCGAATGAACAGCGTGAGCATGCCGGCCGCGCCGTGCGCCGCATAGCCGACGGTGCGGCCTTCGCCGATGTGGCCGAGCTTCTCGCCGATGGCGTTGGGCGCCTCGCTGAAACCGAAGGTGAAGATGATCGCCATGAACACCGCGACCGTGAGTGCGCCCGCGAAGTTGCCCACGAACACCAGGCTCCAGTTGCGCATCACGCCGCCCCAGGTGGCGCCGGGGCGCTTGTCGAGCACGGCCAGCGGTGCCAGCGTGAACACGCCCGTGAGCAGGTCGAAGCCCAGCAGGTACAGCATGATGAAACCGACCGGGAACAGCATCGCGCCCACCAGCGCGTTGCCGGTGTTCACGGTGATGCTCACGGCGAAGGCCGCGGCCAGCGCGAGGATGGCGCCGGCCATGTACGAGCGGATCAGCGTGTCGCGCGTGGACATCAGCAGCTTGGATTCACCGGCGTCGACCATCTTGGTCACGAATTCGGCAGGGGCGAGGTAGGCCATTCGGGGTCCTTGGAGAGAGGCTGAAAAAATCGGAAGAGGGCGAAGCGGCGTCAGGCCAGGGCGACGAGCACGCGGCCGTCCTCGACGCGCACCGCATGCGCGCGCACCGAGTGCTCGGGCGCCTCCAGGCATTCGCCGCTGCGCAGGTCGAAGTGGTTCTTGTAGAGCGGCGAGGCCACGACGATGCGCTCGCCCAGGCTGCCGACCAGCCCGCGCGAGAGCACGCTGGCGCCGGCCTTCGGGTCGACGTTGTCGATGGCGAAGAGCGAGGGCTCCTGGCCGACGCGGAAGATCGCGACATGCACGCCGTCGACCAGCGCGCACACGCCGGTGTCGGGGAGGATGTCGCCGGCGGCGCACACGGCGGTCCAGTTCAGGGTGTCGGTGGTCATGGCGGGTTTTCTTCCTTGTCGTTGGCTCAGGCGGCGCTGGTCTCGCGGCGTTCTTCGGGGCGCGCAGGGCGGTTCTGGCCGCGCTCCTGCACGAAGACGATGTGCTCGTCGGGCTTCTCGCTGTTCACGAAGGAGCGGAAGCGCTGGCGCGTGGCGGGGTCGTTCACCGCGGTCTTCCATTCGCACTGGTAGGTGTCGACCACGTGCTGCATCTGCGCCTCGAGCTCGGCGCCCAGGCCCAGCGTGTCCTGCAGCAGCACGCCCTTGAGGTAGTCGAGGCCGCCCTCGAGGTTCTCGCGCCAGGTGCTGGTGCGCTGCAGGCGGTCGGCCGTGCGCACGTAGAACATCAGGAAGCGGTCGATCATGCGGATGAGGTCGGCCTTGCTCAGGTCGCTCGCCAGCAGCTCGGCGTGGCGCGGCTTCATGCCGCCGTTGCCGCACACATAGAGGTTCCAGCCCTTGTCGGTGGCGATGATGCCGACGTCCTTGCCCTGCGCCTCGGCGCATTCGCGGGTGCAGCCCGACACGCCGAACTTGATCTTGTGCGGCGCGCGCAGGCCCTTGTAGCGGTTCTCCAGTTCCACGGCCAGGCCCACGCTGTCGTCCACGCCGTAGCGGCACCAGGTCGAGCCCACGCAGCTCTTCACCGTGCGCAGCGACTTGCCGTAGGCATGGCCCGACTCGAAGCCGGCGGCGATGAGTTCTTCCCAGATGGCCGGCAGCTGCTCGACGCGCGCGCCGAACATGTCCACGCGCGCCCCACCGGTGATCTTGGTGTACAGGCCGTACTTCTTCGCGACCTGGCCCACGGCGATCAGGCCCTCGGGCGTGACCTCGCCGCCGGGCATGCGCGGCACCACGGAGTAGGTGCCGTCCTTCTGGATGTTGCCCAGGAAGTAGTCGTTGCTGTCCTGCAGGCCGGCCAGGTCTTTCTTGAGCACGAACTCGTTCCAGCACGAGGCGAAGATGCTCGCGGCGGTCGGCTTGCAGATGTCGCAGCCCAGGCCCTTGCCGTGCTTGGCCAGCAGGTCGGCGAAGCTGCGGATCTCGCCCACGCGGATGAGGTGGTACAGCTCCTGGCGCGAGTAGGGGAAGTGTTCGCAGAGGTGGTTGTTCACGGCCATGCCGCGCTTGGCCATTTCCATCTTCATGACCTGCGTGACCAGCGGCACGCAGCCGCCGCAGGTGGCGCCGGCCTGGGTGCAGGCCTTCATCTCGGCGGGCGTGCACACGCCCTGGCCCACGGCCTCGCAGATCTGGCCCTTGGTGACGCTGTTGCACGAGCAGATCTGTGCGGTGTCGGGAAGGGCCTCGACGCCCAGGCCCGGTTTCGCCTTGCCGTCGCTCGACGGCAGGATCAAAAACTCGGGTTCGTCGGGCAGCGCGATGCCGTTGAGCGCCAGCTGCAGCAGCGTGCCGTACTCGCCGGCGTCGCCGACCAGCACCGCGCCCAAGAGCTGCTTGCCGTCTTCGCTGACCACGATCTTCTTGTAGACCTGCTTGCGCTCGTCGATGTACTGGTAGGCGCGCGACTTCGGCGTCTTGCCGTGCGCGTCGCCGATGCTGGCCACATCGACGCCCATCAGCTTGAGCTTGGTGCTCAGGTCGGCGCCGGTGAAGGCCGCGTCGTCCTGGCCGGCGATGTGGCGGGCGGCCACGCGCGCCATGTCGTAGCCCGGCGCGACGAGGCCGAAGGTCTGTTCGTTCCACGACGCGCATTCGCCGATGGCGTAGACATTGCGGTCGCTGGTGCGGCAGTGGCTGTCGATCGCCACGCCGCCGCGCGGACCCACGGCCAGCAGGCTCTGGCGCGCCAGTTCGTCGCGCGGGCGGATGCCGGCGGAGAACACGATCATGTCGGTCTCCAGGTGTGTGCCGTCGGCGAACACCATGCGGTGCCGCGCGCTCGCGCCGTCGACGATCTCCACCGTGTTGCGGCCGGTGTGCACGTGCAGGCCCAGCGCCTCGATGCTGCCGCGCAATGCACGGCCGCCGCCTTCGTCGACCTGCACCGCCATCAGGCGCGGTGCGAACTCGACCACGTGCGTTTCCAGGCCCATGTCGCGCAGCGCCTTGGCGCATTCCAGGCCCAGCAGGCCGCCGCCCACCACCACGCCGCTGCGCGATTTGGCGCCGCAGGCCTTCATGGCGTCGAGGTCCTCGATGGTGCGGTAGACAAAACAGTTCGGTCGGTCGCGGCCCGGCACGGCCGGCACGAAGGGGTTGGAGCCGGTGGCCAGCACCAGCTTGTCGTAGGCGATCACCTCGCCGTCGGCCGTGGTCACGGTGTTGTTGCGCCGTTCGACGGCCACGGCCCGCGCGGCCAGGCGCAGTGTGAAGCCGCTGCGCTCGAAGAAGCCGGGCTCGACCAGCGACAGGTCGTCGGCCGTCTTGCCGGAGAAATATTCGGACAGGTGCACCCGGTCGTAGGCCGGGCGCGGCTCCTCGCACAGCACGGTGACCTGTGCGCCGGGAATGCCGAGCGTGTGGAGTTGCTCGAGGAACTTGTGGCCGACCATGCCGTGGCCGATGACTGCGATCTTCATTGGGGGTCCTGCACGCAACCGGCCCTGGAAGGCGCCCCCGCAGCCGCTGTCGAACAGACAGCGTCGTTGGGGCCCCCGCGACGGAACGGATGCGAAATGGGTTGGAGCAGACGAACCGGCGGCGGGCGGCCATCGGTGCGCTTGAACCCCGCCGTCGTTAGCGGAGGCATTGCGAACCCGCCGCAGAGGCCGGTGGGTCGCCACCGTGTTCAGCAATAAGCGTGCCGCGCTCAAAAGCCCGTGTGGCGGGCCTTGTCGGCCGATGGCGCACCGAAAGCGGACCGGGGCCGGCACGCCGCGCACGGGCGTCGTGCGCCGGCGCTCTCCGCATTGGTGCGCCGGGGTGCAGGGGCGCAAGGGGGCGGCGGCGCCGGTGCGCGGGGCTTTTCCGTATGCTCGGGGCCTTGCAACGCAGGGCGAACGCCCCCACGAACCTCGAAGAACTTGCCATGTGCGGCTCCGAACTCCATTCCCTCCCTGAAGGTGTCCAGCGCGTTTCCCGCGTGCTGCAGGACGCCGGCCATCCCCATGCGCCCCGCATGCTCGACGACGCCTGCCGCACCGCGCAGCAGGCCGCCGACGCGCTCGGCATCTCGGTCGGGCAGATCGCCAAGAGCATCATCTTCCGCCGCAAGAGCGACGAGGCGGCGGTGCTGGTCATCACCTCGGGCGACAAGCGCGTCGACGAGAAGAAGGTCGATGCCATCGTCGGCAAGACCGGCCGCGCCGACGCCGACTTCGTGAAGGCGCGCACCGGCTTCACCATCGGCGGCGTGTCGCCGGTGGGCCATGTGACCAAGCCGGTGGTGCTGATCGACCGCGAGCTGTTCCGCTTCGAGGAGATCTGGGCCGCCGCGGGCCATCCGCACGCCGTGTTCCAGCTGCACCCGAACGATTTAGAGAAGCTCACCGGCGCGCCGGTGGCCGACGTGGTGTGAACTTCGACGAAGCGCATGCGCTCGCCGAGCGCGCAGGCACCGTGCAGCGCATGGACGGCGAGGTGCCTTCGCCGTGCTCGTCGGTGTGCCGCATGGACCGCCTGAGCGGCTTCTGCGAAGGGTGCCTGCGCACCATTCCCGAGATCGCCGGCTGGAGCAAGATGGAAGACGACAGCCGCCGCCAGGTGTGGCGCGCGATCGAACTGCGGGCCCAGGCCGGCATCTGGCGCGTGCCCGAACCCACCACAGGAGACCACGACGCATGAAGCACATCGACTTCTATCTCGATTTCATCTCGCCCTACGCGCACCTGGCGTTCGAGCACCTGCCCGAGGCGCTCGAAGGCCTGAGCGTGAGCGTGGCCTACAAGCCGGTGCTGCTGGGCGCGCTGCTCAAGCACCACGGCCAGCTCGGGCCGGCCGAGATTCCTTCGAAGCGCAGCTGGACCTACCGCCACGTGCTGTGGCTGGGCCAGGCGCACGGCATCCCCATCGAGATGCCGGCCTCGCACCCCTACAACCCGCTGCCGCACCTGCGCCTGGCCGTGGCCACGGGCGACGACGGCAGCATCAGCCGCCTGGCGGCCGAGACCCTCTTTCGCCACGTGTGGCGCGGCGGCGAAGAAGCGGGCGACGCCACGCGGCTGGCCGCGCTCACGGCGCAGCTGCAACCCAAGCGCGACGTGAACGGCGACGAGAGCAAGGCCCTGCTCAAGCGCAACACCGACGAGGCCGTGGCGCAGGGCGTGTTCGGCGTGCCCTGCTACGTGGTCGACGGTCGCCTGTTCTGGGGTTTCGACGGCCTGGCGATGCTGCGCGCCTACCTGCAGGGCGATGCCTGGTTCGACGGTCCGCAATGGACCGGCGCCGACCAGCGCCCCTCGTTGCTGCGCAAGAGTTGAGGCTTTTTTGCTGCTTCGCAGCAAGGACTGAGGACAAACCCGCGCAGGGTCCTTGTTTCTTACAAGCTGAAACGAGCAGCGCGGGTTTCACCCTAAACCGTAAGCGCCCGTTCAGTTTCGCGAAAGCCTCGGGTCAGTCGCGCCTCCAAGAATGCCCCACGGTCCCGAATGCCGGGAACCGATGGACGCATACATACACACCAGGAGACGACGATGGCAGCCACGCTAGATTCAAGGGGAGTGCCGCATCCGGCCCCCCGGCCCATGTCCGCGGAGGAGAAGAAGGTCATCTTCGCCTCCTCGCTCGGCACCGTGTTCGAGTGGTACGACTTCTATCTGTACGGTTCGCTCGCCGCGATCATCGCGAAGCAGTTCTTCAGCGGCCTGGATGCGGGCGCGGCCTTCATCTTCGCGCTGCTGGCGTTTGCCGCCGGCTTCCTGGTGCGTCCGTTCGGCGCCATCGTGTTCGGCCGCCTGGGCGACATGATCGGGCGCAAGTACACCTTCCTGGTGACGATCCTGATCATGGGCCTGTCGACCTTCATCGTCGGCCTCTTGCCCAGCTACGCGACCATCGGCGTCGCGGCGCCGGTGATCCTGATCGCGCTGCGCATGCTGCAGGGCCTGGCGCTCGGCGGCGAGTACGGCGGTGCTGCCACCTACGTGGCCGAGCACTCGCCGCACGGCAAGCGCGGTGCCTACACCTCGTGGATCCAGACCACGGCCACGCTCGGCCTGTTCCTGAGCCTGATCGTGATCCTGGGCGTGCGCACCTGGCTCGGTGAGCAGGCCTTCGGCGAGTGGGGCTGGCGCATTCCGTTCCTGGTCTCCATCCTGCTCTTGGCCATCTCGGTGTGGATCCGCCTGACGCTGTCGGAGTCGCCCGCCTTCCAGAAGATGAAGGCCGAGGGCAAGACCTCGAAGGCACCGCTGGCCGAATCCTTCGGTCAGTGGAAGAACCTGAAGATCGTGATCCTGGCGCTGATCGGCCTCACGGCCGGCCAGGCCGTGGTCTGGTACTCGGGCCAGTTCTATGCGCTGTTCTTCCTGACGCAGCAGCTCAAGGTCGATGCGACCACCGCCAACCTGATGATCGCCGCCGCGCTGCTGCTGGGTACGCCCTTCTTCGTGGTGTTCGGCACGCTGTCCGACAAGATCGGCCGCAAGCCGATCATCATGGCCGGTTGCCTGCTGGCCGTGGTCACCTACTTCCCGGTCTTCAAGATGCTGACCGAAGCCGCCAACCCCGACCTGGCCCGCGCACAAGCCACGGCCGGCGTCACCGTGACGGCCGACCCGAAGACCTGCTCGTTCCAGGGCAACCCGGTGGCCCGCGAGATCGACTTCAAGAGCTCGTGCGACATCGCCAAGCGCTACCTCGTGCAGAACTCGGTGAGCTACGAGAACGTGGCCGGCGCGCCCGGCTCCGCGGCCGTCGTGAAGATCGGCGACAAGACCGTCGAGGCGCCCACCGGCGTGGTCGCGAACTCCAAGTTCGACGAGACCAGCGTCAAGGCCATCGCCGCCTTCAAGAAGGGCGTGGCCGAAGACCTGAAGGTCGCGGGCTACCCGTCCAAGGCCGACCCCGGCAAGATCAACAAGGTGCTGACCATCGTGCTGCTGTTCTGGCTGGTGCTGCTGGTGACCATGGTCTATGGCCCGATCGCCGCGATGCTGGTCGAGATGTTCCCCACGCGCATCCGCTACACCTCGATGAGCCTGCCGTACCACATCGGCAACGGCTGGTTCGGCGGCCTGCTGCCGACCACCGCCTTCGCCATCGTGGCCTCGACCGGCAACATGTACAACGGCTTGTGGTACCCGATCATCATCGCGGGCATCACGCTGGTGATCGGCACGCTGTTCATCCGCGAGACCAAGGACGTGGACATCTACGCCAACGACTGATCGGCGGCATCTGGAGGGGGCCGCGCGGCGGCTGCCCTCCGTTCAACAAAGAGGCTTCATGCCCCGCGGCATGAGGCCTTTTTCTTGAACCCTTTCTTGCCTCTTCCTCACCTTTTCAGGAGACAGTACCCATGTGGAAAATCGTTGTCGGCTTCGTCATCTTCGCCGCCATTGCCCTGTATGTGATTTCGATGGGCGGCGACAAGATCGACATGTCCGGCGAGAAGCACGGCGGCGACACGACGCACGCCCCCGCACCGGCGGCCACGCCGGCGCCTGGCGCATCGGCACCGGCCGCCGCGGCCTCCGCCGCGAAGTAACGCAACGGGGCGCGCGTCAGCGCTTGAAGCGGCCTTCGCTGATGATCGCGAGGTCCGCGAAGTCGATGCCGCTGTGGTCCTGCGGCGAGTAGCTCACCTCGAGCCCGCCGCCCAGGTCGTAGCCCTTGAGGCTTTCGAGCGCCGCCAGCACCTTGGCGCGCGTGGGCTTGGGGCCGGCGCGGCGCAAGGCCTCCACCAGCACCTTGGCCGAGGCGAAGCCTTCGAGCGCGGCCGGTGACAGCTCGCCCTGGCCCTTGGCGCGGGCCAGCGTCAGCGCCTCCTTCACCATCGGCTGGCCCATCGAGCGTTCGCTGGGGAACACCTGCGTCACGATCACGCCGCGGCTGGCGTCGCCCAGCTGCTTGATGAAGCCCGACGAGGCGTTGTTCGACAGCGTGACCACCTGCGCCGCCGAGCCCGCGGCGCGCAGCGCCTTGATGCCGTCGACCACCGCCACGCCCGAGCCGATCCACACCACCGCCTGCGCATCGGCCTTCATGATGGCGGGCACGATGGTCTTGTAGTCGGGCTTCTCGCGGTCGGCCGGCACGGTCGCGATCGGCTGGGCCTTGCCCTTGGTGAAGCCGTTCATCGCGCCCTGCAGCGCGTCGGCACCGAACGAGTCGGTCACGTGGACCACGGCGATGCGCGTGAGGCCGATGGTCAGCAGGTGCTGCACCGCCTTCTCGGCCTCGCGCTGGTAGGTGGCGCGCACGTTGAACACATGCTTTTGCAGCGGCTTGTGCAGCACCATCGCGCCGGTCGAGGGGCCGATGAGCGCCACCTCGTTCTTGTCCAGGTACGGGATGATGGCCTGCGAGTGCGGCGTGCCGCGGCTCATGAAGAGCGCGAGCACCTTCTTGTCCTCGATCAGCACGCGCGCGTTATCGCCGGCGCGCTTGACGTCGAAGGCGTCGTCCATGCGGATCACCTCGATCTTCTCGCCGTGGATGCCGCCCTGGGCATTGGCCGCGTCGATCACCAGCTGCGCGCCGCCGATGGTCTCGTTCACGCTGGCGGCCACCGAGCCGGTCATGCCCGCGGTCTGGCCGATCACGATCTGGGCCGAGGCGCCCATCGCGCACAGCGCCAGCAGGGCGGCCACGCCGAGCGCGTGCCGTGAACCTGCCACTTTCTTCTTCGTCATGAAAGCCTTTCGGAGCCTTCGGGAGACTCGCTGAACAATTGTGAAAACAAATGTCGCATTTGTTTCATAAAGTGTCTTTGAACGCATCCAGACAAACCCCTGCGCGGGCGCCGCCCATGCGCCGGCGTGGGCCGAAGCGTCACGAAGCACTCCCTAGAATGTTTGCCCCACCCCCCAAGGCACTCATGACACAGGGCTCCATCCGGATTCGCGGCGCGCGCCAGCACAACCTCCAGAACCTCGACCTCGACATCCGCACCGGCGAGATGACCGTGGTCACCGGGCCCAGTGGCTCGGGCAAGTCGAGCCTCGTGTTCGACACCCTCTACGCCGAAGGCCAGCGCCGCTACGTGGAGACCTTTTCCGCCTACGCGCGCCAGTTCCTGGACCGCATGGACAAGCCCGCCGTCGACAAGGTGGAGGGCGTGCCGCCCGCCATCGCCATCGACCAGACCAACCCGGTGCGCTCCTCGCGCTCCACGGTCGGCACGATGACCGAGCTGAACGACCACCTGAAGCTGCTCTACGCGCGCGCGGCCCAGCTGTTCGACCGCGAGACCGCGCTGCCGGTGCGCCACGACTCGCCCGACAGCATCTATGCGCAGATCGCCGAGCGGGCGGCCGCCGCGGGCGATCCGCGCATCGTCATCACCTTCCCGGTCGAGCTGCCGGCCGGCACCACGGCCGAAGAAGTGACGCAGTGGCTGTCGGCCAGCGGCTTCACGCGCGTGCAGGCCGAGCGCGAGGTGGCCACGCCCACCGGCCCGCGCAAGGTGCTCGACGTGGTGGCCGACCGCTTCCGCATCTCGAGCGCGGAGCGCGCGCGCGTGGTCGAAGCGATCGAGGTGGCGCTCAAGCGCGGCAGCGGGCGCGTCACCGTGCATGCGACGGGCGCCGAGGAAAACGCACCGACCGACGTGTGGAAGTTCTCCACCGGCCTGCATTGCCCGGAAAGCGACATCCGCTACACCGACCCCATCCCGTCGATGTTCTCGTTCAACTCGGCGGTGGGCGCCTGCGACACCTGCCGCGGCTTCGGCCGCGTGATCGGCGTCGACCTGGGGCTCGTGATCCCGAACGACAAGCTCACGCTGCGCGCCGGTGCCATCAAGACCATCCAGACGCCCGCGTGGAAAGAGGCGCAGGACGACCTCATGCGCCACGCCGAGGCCGCCGGCATTCCGCGCGACACGCCGTGGAACAAGCTCACCGAGGAGCAGAAACACTGGGTGATCGAGGGCACGCCCAATTACAAGGACGGCAACTGGAACAAGCAGTGGTACGGCGTGCGCCGCTTCTTCGGCTACCTGGAGAGCAAGGCCTACAAGATGCACATCCGCGTGCTCTTGTCGAAGTACCGCAGCTACACGCCGTGCCCCGTGTGCAGCGGCGCGCGCCTGAAGCTCGATCCGCTGCTGTGGCGCATCGGCAGCAAGGACGACGCCGACGCGGTGCTGCCGCCTGAAAAGCGCTTCCTGCCCACCGGCGCGAAGTGGAGCCGCGCGCAGCTCGAGGCGCTGCCCGGCCTGTGCCTGCACGACCTGATGCTGTTGCCCATCGAGCGGCTGCGCAAGTTCTTCGACCGCGTGGAGCACCACGGCAACGGCAGCCCCGCCAGCGAAGGCGAGGCACAGGCGCTGAAGCTGCTGTTCGAGGAAATCACCACGCGCCTGCGCTACCTGCACGACGTGGGCATCGGCTACCTCACGCTCGACCGCCAGAGCCGCACGCTCAGCGGCGGCGAGGTGCAGCGCATCAACCTCACGACGGCGCTGGGCACCTCGCTGGTGAACACGCTGTTCGTGCTCGACGAGCCCAGCATCGGCCTGCACCCGCGCGACATGAACCGCATCACCGAGGCCATGCTGCGCCTGCGCGATGCCGGCAACACGCTGGTGGTGGTCGAGCACGACCCGGCCGTGATGCTCGCGGCCGACCGCGTGATCGACATGGGCCCCGGCCCCGGCGCGCGCGGCGGCCAGATCGTGTTCGACGGCGGCACCGACCAGCTGCGCGACGCCGACACGCTCACCGGCCAGTACCTGGGCGGGCGCAAGAAGATCGGCATGGGCTTCAAGCGGCTCGTGAGCGAGAACACGCACCGGCTCATCCTCGAGGGCGTGCGCGAGCACAACCTGAAGAACATCACGGTCGACTTTCCGCTCGCGCGCCTCGTGTGCGTGACCGGGGTGAGCGGCTCGGGCAAGTCCACGCTCATCCAGGACGTGCTGGCGCCCGCGCTCATGCGCCACTTCGGCAAGGCCACCGAGACGCCGGGCGCGCACGACCGCATGCTCGGCGCCGACCACCTGGGCGACGTGGTGTTCGTCGACCAGTCGCCCATCGGCAAGACCGCGCGCTCCAACCCCGCGAGCTACGTGGGCGCGTGGGACGCCATCCGCGAGATCTTCGCCACCGCGGCGCTGTCGCGCCAGCGCGGCTACACCGCGAGCAAGTTCAGCTTCAACTCCGGCGACGGGCGCTGCCCCACCTGCGGCGGCTCGGGCTTCGAGCACGTCGAGATGCAGTTCCTGTCGGACGTGTACCTGCGCTGCCCCGACTGCGACGGCAAGCGCTACCGGCCCGAGATCCTCGAAGTGAAGATCGAGCGCAAGGGCAAGGGCTACAACGTGGCCGACATCCTGGAGCTCACCGTGGCCGAGGCCGCGGCGCTGTTCGACACCGACCGCGACGTGCTGCGCGTGCTGCAGCCCATCGTCGACGTGGGCCTGGACTACGTGAAGCTCGGCCAGCCCGTGCCCACGCTGTCGGGCGGCGAGGCGCAGCGCCTGAAGCTCGCGGGCTTCCTGGCCGAAGCCGCCAAGAGCGCGACCGCGAGCCGCCAGATGGTGGCGCGCAAGGGCACGCTGTTCCTGTTCGACGAGCCGACCACCGGCCTGCACTTCGACGACATCGCGCGGCTCATGCGCGCGCTGCGCAAGCTGCTCGACGCGGGCCATTCGCTCATCGTCATCGAGCACAACCTCGACGTGATCCGCGCCAGCGACTGGCTCATCGACCTCGGCCCCGAAGGCGGCGATGCCGGCGGCCAGGTGGTGGCCGAGGGCACGCCCGAGCAGCTGCGCGAGAACCGCGCCTCGCTCACCGGCGCGGCGCTGGCCGACTACGAACTCGCCGTCGGCCCCGGTGCCTACAAGGTGGCCGAGCGCGCCGCGCGCCGGTACATCGCCAACGCCAAGACGGCGCCCGGCGGCAACGCCATCGAGATCGTCAATGCGCGCGAGCACAACCTGAAGAACCTCAGCGTCGACATTCCGCGCGGCAAGTTCAGCGTGGTGACGGGCGTGAGCGGCTCGGGCAAGTCGACGCTAGCCTTCGACATTCTTTTCAACGAAGGCCAGCGCCGGTATCTCGAATCGCTCAACGCCTACGCGCGCAGCATCGTGCAGCCCGCGGGCCGGCCCGAGGTGGACGCGGTGTACGGCATTCCACCCACGGTGGCCATCGAGCAGCGCCTGTCGCGCGGCGGCCGCAAGAGCACGGTGGGCACCACCACCGAGGTGTGGCACTTCCTGCGCCTGCTGTACGTGAAGCTGGGCATCCAGCACTGCATTCACGACGGCGCCGCCGTGCAGCCGCAGACGCCCGACAGCATCGCCGCGCAGCTGATGCGCAACTTCAAGGGCCAGCACATCGGCCTGCTCGCGCCGCTGGTGAGCAACCGCAAGGGCGTGTACACCGAGCTGGCCGACTGGGCGCGTCCGCGCGGCTTCACGCACCTGCGCGTGGACGGCGACTTTTTGCCGACCACGGGCTTCCCGCGCATCGACCGCTTCAAGGAACACAGCATCGAGCTGCCCGTGGCCAGCCTCGACGTGCTGCCCTCGCAGGAGAACGAACTGCGCGCGGCGCTCACCAAGGCGCTCGAGCACGGCAAGGGCGTGGTGCACGTGCTGAGCGAACTCGACGGCCTGCGCGCCGCGATGATGGCCGGCGTGTCCGCCGTGGGCATCGGCCGCGTGCAGGTGTTCTCCACGCTGCGCGCCTGCCCGGTGTGCAGCACCAGCTACGCCGAGCTCGATCCACGCCTGTTCAGCTACAACAGCAAGCACGGCTGGTGCCCCGACTGCGTGGGCACGGGCGTGAAGCTCAGCAAGGACCAGCGCAAGGTCTTCGACGATTCGATCCGCGACGACGACAGCAAGGGCCGCGAACAGACCTTCGCCGAGCCCGAGGTGGAAGACCTCGCCGACGTGGCCTGCCCGACCTGCGAAGGCACGCGCCTGAACGCCACCGCGCGCGCCGTGGGCTTCGGCACCGCGGCCGACGGCTCGGGCGGCATCGGCATCACGCAGCTCGCGCGCATGAGCGTCACCGAGGTGCGCCAGTGGTTCGAAGGGCTGGTGCTCAACGGCCGCGAAGCCGAGATCGCACGCGACCTCGTGCCCGAGATCAAGAGCCGCCTCGAATTCCTCGAAGAAGTGGGCCTGGGCTACCTCACGCTCGACCGTGGCGCGCCCACGCTCTCGGGCGGCGAGGCGCAGCGCATCCGCCTGGCGGCGCAGCTGGGCAGCAACCTGCAGGGCGTGTGCTACGTGCTCGACGAGCCGACCATCGGCCTGCACGCGCGCGACAACCAGATCCTGCTGAACGCGCTGCACAAGCTCGGCGAGAAGGGCAACACGCTGGTGGTGGTGGAGCACGACGAAGACACCATCCGCCGCGCCGACCACATCATCGACATCGGCCCCAGCGCCGGCAAGCGCGGCGGCCGGCTGGTGGCCGAGGGCACGGTGGCCGACATCCAGAAGGCCGGCGATTCGCAGACCGGCCGCTACCTGCGCGATGCCATCAAGCACCCGCTGCAGGCGCGCCGCCTCATTCCCTCGCCCGACCCGAAGGCCGAGGACAGCGGCAACTGGCTCACCGTGCATGGCGCCGACCTGCACAACCTGCAGGACGTGACCGCCACGCTGCCGCTGCACCGCCTCGTGGTGGTCACGGGCGTGAGCGGCTCGGGCAAGTCGACGCTGGCGCGCGACGTGCTGCTGGCCAGCGTGCAGGGCATCGTGGTGCAGCGCATGACCAAGGCCGGCCGCGACGCCGATGCCGCGGGCAAGCGCCCGGCCTGGGTCGGCTGCCGCGGCGTCGACGGCTACGAGGTCATCGACCGCGTGCTCGAGGTCGACCAGACCCCCATCGGCAAGACGCCGCGCAGCTGCCCCGCCACCTACATCGGTTTCTGGGACACCATCCGCAAACTCTTCGCCGACACGCTCGAAGCCAAGGCGCGCGGCTACGGCCCGGCGCGCTTCAGCTTCAACACCGGCGAAGGCCGCTGCCCGGGCTGCGAAGGCGCGGGCGTGCGCACCATCGAGATGAGCTTCCTGCCCGACGTGAAGGTGCCCTGCGAGGTCTGCCACGGCGCGCGCTTCAACCCCGAGACGCTGGCCGTGAGCTGGCGCGGCAAGAGCATCGGCGACGTGCTGAAGATGGAGGTCGACGAGGCGGTCGAGTTCTTCGCCAGCATGCCCAACATCGCGCATCCGCTGCAGCTGCTGAAGGACGTGGGCCTGGGCTACCTCACGCTGGGGCAGCCGTCGCCCACGCTGTCGGGCGGCGAGGCGCAGCGCATCAAGCTGGTGACCGAACTGAGCAAGGTGCGCGACGACATCACCCGCCGCGGCCAGAAGGCGCCGCACACGCTGTACGTGCTCGACGAGCCGACCGTGGGCCTGCACATGGCCGACGTCGAGAAGCTGATCCACGTGCTGCACCGGCTGGTGAACGGCGGCCACAGCGTGGTGGTGATCGAGCACGACCTCGACCTGATCGCCGAAGCCGACTGGATTCTCGACCTCGGACCCGAGGGCGGCAACGCCGGCGGGCGCATCGTGGCGGCGGCGCCGCCGGAGGAGGTGGTGCGATTGGGTACGCACACTGGCGTAGCTCTTAAGGCCGTGTTGGCACGTTGACGCGCACAGGCGCACAATGGCTTGAACCCTTGGCGCAGGCGCATCCTGAATCAGCCATGGTGGAGACCGTGTGAACGGATGAAGCGCCGTGTCAGGGCTACGCAAGGAGCCGCGCCATGACCCGCTTCATCGATGTTCACAGCCTGGTTCGCCTGGTGGATGAGACCGGCGTCCCGGAATTCCTCGTCACGCTGGCCGACGCGCTGCGCGACGACTTCCTGCGATGGCGCGAGTTCGACAAGAAGGCGCGCGTGGCCAGCCATTCGCACCTGGGCGTGATCGAGCTCATGCCCGTGGCCGACGATGGCGCCTATGCCTTCAAGTACGTCAACGGCCACCCGCACAACACGCAGGTCGGCCTGCCCACGGTCATGGCCTTCGGCGTGCTGGCCGAGGTCGACACGGGCTACCCCGTGCTGCTGTCCGAACTCACGCTCACCACCGCGCTGCGCACGGCCGCCACCTCGGCCATGGCCGCCAAGGCGCTGGCGCGGCCCGATGCGCGCAGCCTGGCGCTCATCGGCAACGGCTCGCAGAGCGAGTTCCAGGCGCTGGCTTTCCATGCGCTGCTGGGCATCGAGCAGGTGCGCGTGTTCGACATCGACCCGCGCGCCACCGACAAGCTGGTGCGCCACCTCGCGGCCTGCACGCCGATGGAGATCGTGCGCGCCGACTCCACCGCCGAGGCGGTGCGCGGCGCCGACATCGTGACCACCATCACCGCCTACCAGGGCCACGCGACCGTGCTCACGCCCGACATGATCGAGCCCGGCATGCACATCAACGCCGTGGGCGGCGATTCGCCCGGCAAGACCGAGCTGCACCCCGACGTGCTGCGCGGCGCGCGCGTGTTCGTCGAGTACGAGCCGCAGACCCGCATCGAGGGCGAGATCCAGCAGCTGGCGCCCGACTTCCCGGTGCACGAGCTGTGGCGCGTGCTGCTGGGCGAAGTGCCGGGCCGCGAGCGGCCGGAGCAGGTGACGGTGTTCGACTCGGTCGGCTTCGCGCTGGAGGACTACACGGCGCTGCGCTGCATCCAGCAGCTGGCGCTGGAGCGCGGCGTGGGCCGGCAGATCGCGCTGGTGCCCGAGCTCGACGACCCGAAGGACCTGTTCGGCCTCACCGCCTCGGGGCGGCGCCGGGCGGTGCTGCGGCGTGCGGCATGATGGCAGGCCCTGTCGTCACGCCCTTCGCCGCTTCATGCTCACCATCTACAACGACCAGCACGCACTGCACCAAGGCCAAGTCGAAATGTTCCGGGGCGAGCTGGTGCCCTGCTTCGAGGTGCCCGCCCGCGTCGACCATGTGAGGCATGAACTGGAGCGGCGCGGCCTCGGCCCGCTGCAGGTGCCCGACGCGTTCGATGACGCGCTGCTGGCGAAGGTGCATGCGCCGCGTTACCTCGACTTCATCGCCCATGCCTGGGACGAGTGGGTGGCGCTCGACGCCGCCAACGCCACGCGCGACGCGCTGCCCTCGTACTGGCCCACGCGCGGCATGCGCACCGACGTGCTGCCGAAGAGTTTTCCCGCGCGCCTGGGCCTCTTTGCGTTCGACGCCGGCACGCCGCTGATGGCCGGCAGCTGGGCCGCCGCGCGCCACGGCGCCGCCTGCGCGTGGACGGCGACGCAGCGCGTCGTCGGCGGCGAGCGAAGCGCCTTCGCGCTCACGCGCCCGCCCGGCCACCATGCGGGCGCCGACTTCTTCGGCGGCTACTGCTTCGTCAACAACGCCGCCGTGGCCGCGCAGGCGCTGCGCGATGCGGGCGTCGAACGCGTGGCCGTGCTCGATGTCGACTACCACCACGGCAACGGAACGCAGGCCATCTTCTACGAACGCAGCGACGTGCACTTCGCGAGCCTGCACGGCGACCCGCTGACCGACTACCCGTACTACCTGGGCCATGCCGACGAGCGCGGCGCGGGCGCGGGCGAGGGCTTCAACCACAACCTGCCGCTGCCGCGCGGCACCGACTTCACGGCCTGGCGCGCGGCGCTCAAGACGGCACTCGACGGCATCGCGAAGGTGAAGGCCGGCGCGCTCGTGGTTTCGCTGGGCGTCGACACCTTCGAGGGTGACCCGATCTCGGGCTTCAAGCTGAAGAGCGACGACTACCTGCGCATGGGCGAAGACCTCGCGCGCGCGGGCCTGCCCACCGTGTTCGTGTTCGAGGGCGGTTACGCGGTCGCCGAGGTGGGTGTGAACGCGGTCAACGTTCTCGAAGGCTTCGCGCAGGCCGCGGGCTGAAGGCGGAGTTGCTTCGGCGACAGCAGTCGGGTGAGCCCCGATTGCTGCACCGGGCGGGGCAGGGCCCAATGCGCGGCTCGATCCACGCTTCAGGAGCCTTCCGTCATGTTTCGCCGTTCCCTTCTCCGTGCCGCCACGCTGGCCGCCTGCGGCCTCGCCGCGCCGCTGGCGGTGCTTGCACAGGCCTTTCCCGCGAAGCCCATCAAGCTCGTGATCGCCTTTCCCGCGGGCGGCCCGACCGACATCACCATGCGCCAACTGGCCGACAACGCCAGCAAGATCCTGGGCCAGCCCGTGATCATCGACAACAAGCCCGGCGCCGGCGGCACGCTGCCCGCGCAGGCGCTGCAGACCGCGCAGCCCGACGGCTACACCGTCGCGCAGATTCCGCTGGGTGTGTTCCGCCTGGGCTACACCACCAAGATCAACTGGGACCCGCTCAAGGACATCAGCTACGTGCTGAACGTCACCGGCTATGCCTTCGGCATCGTCGTGCCGGCCGACAGCCCCTTCAAGACCTGGGCCGACTTCGTTGCCTACGCCAAGGCCAACCCCGGCAAGCTCACCTACGGCTCGACCGGCAACCTGACCAGCCCGCACCTCACGACCGAGATCGTGGCGCAGAAGGCCGGCATCCAGCTGCAGCACGTGCCCTACAAGGGCAGCGCCGACCTGATGCTGGCCGTGGTCAGTGGCCAGCTGATGGCCGCGGCCGACAGCACCGGCTTCGCGCCGCAGGTCGAGGCCGGCAAGCTGCGCGTGCTCAACACCTGGGGCGAGAAGCGCCTGGCCAAGTTCCCCGACGCGCCCACGCTGAAAGAGCTGGGCTACGACGTGGTGCAGAACTCGCCCTTCGGCATCGGCGCCCCCAAGGGCACCCCGCCCGAGGTCGTGAAGAAGCTGCATGACGCCTTCAAGCAGGCGATGGAAGAGCCCAGCTACGTGGCTTCGCTCGGGCGCTACGACATGCTGCCCAACTACATGAGCTCGGCCACGTACACCAAGTTCGCGCAGGACACGGTGGTGCGCGAGAAGGTGATCATCGACAAGCTGGGGTTGGCGAAGGAGAAGTAAGCGCCGCCGGAAAAGGGGAGGCGTGCGCGGCGCCTACCCCGATCCGCGACCGCTGTCCTGAACTCACCCCCTATATCCCTCCGTAATCTAGGCGTTAACCCTATGTAATCCCTTTGTCTTCCAGTGAGGGAAAACTCGGACCCAGTCTCGCGGCAACAAGGCCCGGACGTCCCAAAGTCGCGCCCGGTCTCGGCGCAGCGACATCCCCCTCCTGGAGTGACACCAATGAAAAAATCCCTGCTTGTTCTGGCTGCCATCGCAGCCTGCGGCGCCGCGTCGGCGCAATCGACCGTGACCCTGTTCGGCGTGGTCGATGCCGCCTACCGCAACGTAGCGAACAAGAGCGTTTCGACCACCCCCTTCGGTCCCGCCTACAGCGTGAAGGCCAGCCGCAGCGAGCTGGCGAATTCGGGCCTGAGCTCGAGCCGCCTCGGCTTTCGCGGCGTGGAAGACCTGGGCGGCGGCCTGTCGGCCAGCTTCTGGCTCGAAGCCCCGATCACCAACGACGACGGCGCCACCGGCGTCTCGAACTTCACCCGCCGTTCGACCCTGAGCCTGGCAGGCAGCTTCGGCGAACTGCGCCTGGGCCGCGACAAGACCGCGACGGTGATGAACGAAGAACAGTTCGACCCGTTCGGCGACACCGGCATCGGCGGCTCGCTGATCATCGACGCCAACGAAGCCAGCGTGCCGGGCAGCGGCTACGGCAGCAACGGCACCTACAAGCGCGCCAGCAACATGGTGCAGTACTTCCTGCCGCGCCTGGGCGGCTTCTACGGCAACGTGGCCTACGGCCTGGCCGAGCAGACGCGCCTGTCGCCCGACACCGCCGCCAGCACCAACACCGGCCGCCACATCGGCGGTCGCCTGGGCTACACGACGGGCCCGTTCGACATCGCCGCCAGCTACGCGCAGAACGACACCAGCTTCACGACCGGCAGCGGCGCCGCCGCCGTGGCGCGCCCGGGCAAGGTCAAGACCTTCAACCTCGGTGCGACCTACGACTTCGGCGTGGCCAAGCTGTTCGGCGAGATCTCGCGTTCGAAGGACGAGCGCAACGCGCTGAACATCTTCACGCCCGGCCAGGACGTGGACCTCACCGGCTACCTGCTGGGCGTGACCGTGCCGGTCGGCCCGGGCGTGATCCGCGCGTCGTATTCGCAGGTCAAGTACGACTTCAACCGCGTGCCCGTGTTCGGCGTGAACAACGCCGATCCGAAGGCCAACAAGCTCGCGCTGGGCTACGTGCACAACCTGTCCAAGCGCACCGCGCTGTACGGCACGGTCGCGCGCGTCAGCAACAAGAACGGCGCGGCGCTCACGGTGGGTGCCGGCCCGTCGTACGCCACCACGTTCAACCGCACCGCGCTGCAGGCCAAGAGCTCGATGGGCTACGAGTTCGGCATCCGCCACACGTTCTGATGTCCTGAAGGGTCGCGCACCGCGCGACCCTCACCACTGCAAGTTTCTCCAAGGGTCGTTCAACCGGTCCATTCGGCCCGCCCTGCGCGGGCCTTTTTTTCGTGCGCGACGCCCGCGCGGCGTGCGTGGCTCAGCGCGCCGACAGCACCGCCTGCGCGGCCTGCGCGAAGCCCGCGCCGCGCTCGCCCTGCGTCACGTAGCGCGGCAGGTGCTCCAGCTGCGGCACGAAGCGCGCGACGTTCGCCACGCCGATGCTGTGCGCGAAGCTGCGGAACATCAGCTGGTCGTTGGTGGAGTCGCCCACGTAGGCCCAGCGGTCCATCTCGTCGTCGAGCGTGCGGCCCCAGAGCTCGCGCACGATCCAGCGTGCGCCCTCGAGCTTGTCGTTGTCGCCGTACCAGCCGTTGATGTGGATGCTGCTCACGGTGGCGTGCATGCCCTCGCCGCGCATCAGCGCGACGACGCGTGCGATGGTGTCGTCGTCGAGCGTCACGAACTCGCTGTGGTCGATGGCGATGTCGGTCTCGCGCCCCGGCGAATCGGTGGCGCGGGCGGCGCCCGGAATCTCGCGCTCGATGCGCGTCAGCACGGCCTGCATGCGCGCGAAGTTGGCGGCGCGCGTGGCGGCGTCCTGCTGGTAGCGCTTCTCGACACCGCCATCGGCTGCCGGGCGCAGCGCCACCGCGCCGTTCTCGGCCACGATCGCATCGACCGGCCAGCTGTTCACGAAAGGCAGGCTCCAGCCCACGGGCCGGCCGGTGATCGCGACCACCGCGAGGCCCGCGGCCTTCAGGTCGGCCAGCGCCTTCAACGCGTCGGGCGTGATCGCGCCATCGGTGGTGAGCGTGTCGTCGATGTCAGTGAACACGCCGACCAGCGCGGCGCGCGCGTCGGCGGGCCAGCGCGTGAGCGGCAGCAGGTGGTGGGGCGAGGCGGGCAGGGGAGGCGAAGACATGGACAGGATTCTCGAAAGGGCCCGTGATCGTACCGGCGCTTTCGTGTAGCATCCCGCCCCCGCCGCGCTTTCAGGCCGGCGCGGCACCTTCCACCATGCCTCACATCCTCGTCGACAACCTGCGCAAGACCTACCGGGTGTCCGAGCGCGACCCCGGTCTGCGCGGTGCGCTGCGAGGCCTGCTGCAGCGCCGTCACCGCACGGTGGAGGCGCTGTCGGGCGTGTCGTTCGCGCTGGAGCGCGGCGAGCTGCTGGGCTTCATCGGGCCCAACGGCGCGGGCAAGTCGACCACCATCAAGATCCTCTCGGGCATCCTGCGGCCCGACGGCGGGCGCGTGGAAGTCGACGGCCGCGACCCCTTTGCCGACCGCGAACGGCACGTGGCGCGCATCGGCGTGGTCTTCGGCCAGCGCACGCAGCTGTGGTGGGACCTGCCCGTGGGCGACGGCTTCGACCTGCTGCGCGACATCTACCGCGTCGATCCGCAACGCTACCGCCGCACGCGCGACGAGCTGGTCGCGCTGCTGCACCTGGAGCGCGTGCTCGACCAGCCGGTGCGACAGCTGTCGCTGGGCCAGCGCATGCGCGCCGAGATCGCGGCGGCGCTGCTGCACGAGCCCGACATCCTGTTCCTCGATGAGCCGACCATCGGCCTCGACGCGCCTTCGAAGCTCGCCGTGCGCGACTTCGTGCGCCGCGCCAACCGCGAGCGCGGCACCACCGTGCTGCTGACCACGCACGACATGCACGACATCGAGGCCCTGGCCCAGCGCGTGATCGTCATCGGCCACGGCCGCGTGCTGGCCGACAGCCCGGTCGAGGCGCTGCGCGCGCAGGTGATGGCCGAGCGCCGGCTGGTGGTCGACTTTGCACAGGGCGCCACGCTGCCCGCGCAGGTCGACGGCGCCACCGTGCATTCGCGCGACGGCCAGACGCTGGTGCTCGACTTCGACCCCAAGCAGACCCCCGCGCCCGCGCTCATCGCGCGCATCGCCGGCGCGCACGCCGTGGAAGACATCCGCCTCGAAGGCCTCGCGATCGAAGCCGTGATCGCGCGCTTCTACGCCATGCACGGAGCGGCCGAGGCGTGAGGCCGGCCCTGGGCCCGCGCGACCTCGCCCGGCCGTATGTCGCGGCGTTCGTCTCACGCTTTTTGCAGATGCTGCAGTACCGCACGGCGGCGCTCGCGGGCTTTGCCACGCAGTGCTGGTGGGGCGGCATCAAGGTGATGGTGTTCGCCGCGTTCTACAGCGGCAGCGCCATCGCGGGCGCGGCCTCGTCGATGTCGCTGGCCCAGGCCATCACCTACACCTGGCTCGCGCAGGGCCTGCTGGTGCTCATGCCCTGGCTCGGCGACCCCGAAGTGGCGCAGGCCGCGCGCACCGGCGCCGTCGCCTACGACCGGCTGCGCCCGGTGGACGCCTACGCGCTGTGGTTCGCGCGCACCGCAGGCTGGATCGCGGCGCGCCTGCTGCCGCGCGTGGCACTGATGGCGGCCTTCGCCGCGGTCGCATTGCCGCTGGTGGGGCTGGGCGACTGGGCCTGGCAGCTGCCTGCGAACGCGCTGGCCGGCGCGGCGTTCCTGCTGTCGGTGGGGCTGGGCCTGTTGCTTTCGACCGCGATGGTGATGCTGCTCAACGTGGCGACCACGGCGGCGCTCAACGAACGCGGCATCCAGGCGGTGGCGACGCCCGTGGTCATCGTGTTCTCGGGCAACCTGCTGCCGCTGGCGCTGCTGCCGGACGCCTGGCAGACCGCGCTGCTGGTGCAGCCGCTGGCGGGGCTGTTCGACATTCCGGCGCGGCTGTACTTCGGGCACCTGAGCGGCTGGCATGCGCTGGCCGCGCTGGGGCTGCAGTGCTTCTGGATCGTCGCGCTGGTCGCGTTCGGGCGGATGGCGATGGGGCGCACGATGCGCAGTCTGCAGGTGCAAGGTGGCTAGGGTGACGGGCGCGCGCAGGGAGCCACTCCCGCCCTCGGAGGCAGCGCTGTCGTATGGTGGCGGGTGCGACAACCCCACCCCTGCCATGCGTCCCGTCATTCCCGTTGAAGCCGATACGCCGGTGTCCCTCGTTGCGCGGACCGTGACCTGCGCGATCGACCAGATCGCCGTGGCCGATCTGCCGCGCAGCGCGAGTTCCCCGCTCTTCGAACGCCTTCACCGCTCCGTGCGCGGGGTGACCCTTCGCACGCCGCCTTCGAACGAGGCCGCGCGCTGGCACACGCACACGATCGGCGGCATTGAGCGACGCTTTGCGCTGCCCCTCACGTTCACGCCGTACGCGTCCGTGAAGCCTTGCTCGGCACGTTGCGGCTTCTGCTCGGAAAACCTGCGCAAGACCGACGGCGGAACCTCGGCGTCCCGGCTGCGTCCGGCGCCCGACTACTTCGACGGCCTGTCCCGTGCGCTGCGGGCCTTGCGCGGCGTGCCGCTGTCGTGGTCGCTCTCGGGCCTGGAAACGAGCGACGACGCCGACTGGATGCTCCGGCTGCTGCACACGCTGGCCGCGGGCGAAAGCGAAGGCCCGGTGGTCGAAGACCGTGTGCTCTACACCAACGGCGCAGGCTTTGCCGGCCCGCAGGGCGAGGTGCTGCGGCGCGCGCTGCAAGGCTTCGGAATGAGCTGGCTGGAGCTGTCCCGCCACCACCACGACGGCGCGGTCAACCAGGCCATCATGCGATTCCGGCCCGAGGTGGCCATCGGCGATCCCGTCGTGTTCGAGCGCACCGCGCGCCAGCTCGCCGATGCGGTGGCGCTGCGGCTCGTGTGCATCCTCCAGCGCGGCGGCGTCGCGCAGCCGACCGACGTGGCCGCGTACCTCGCGTGGGCACGGCAATGCGGCGCCGGCACCGTCGTCTTCCGGGAGTTCTCGCGGCTCGACGAGGGCTATCGCGACAACGCCACCGCGCGCTATCTGCGCACGCAGCGGGTCTCGATGGACGCGCTGCTGACGGCCTGCCTCGACGCTCCCGACATCTCGCGCGGGTGGACCCTCGAAAGCCTCACCGAGGGCTACTACTTCTGGAACCTGCGCCTGCGCGCCGACAGCGGCCTGAAGGTCGTCTTCGAAAGCGCCGACTACGGCGCCATGCACGCGCGCCACGCGACCGGCGATGTCTACAAGCTCGTCTACTTTGCCGACGGACAGCTGTGCGCTGGCTGGGAGCCGGGGCACGACGTGCTGCTCGACACGCGCACCGCGAAGGCCTGCCTATGAGCAGTCACAGCTGGCTGATGCTCGACCATGAATCGCCGCGCTACCGGCTGCCGGACGACCTGCGCGCGCGGGACCCGATGGGCGGGCGCGATTGCGGATGGGTCGAGCAGATGCTGCCCTTCGTGCGCCGGTTCTCGCAACCGGGGGACACGGTGTTCGACCCGTTCGCCGGTTTCGGAACGACGCTGCTCGCGGCACGCCTCGAGGACCGACGGGCCTTGGGCTGCGAAGTCGATGCAGGCCGCATCGACCTCATCCGCGAGCGGCTGGCACGCCACGGCCTCGCCCACGGCACGACGCTCCTGCACGCCTCGTGCGATGCGCTCGAAGACGCCGCGCTGCCGCCCTTCGACCTGTGCCTGACGAACGTCCCCTACTTCGGTTGCCGCTGGACCGGTGCGCAGGCAACGTCCCAGCTTTACGACAGCCCGAGCTACGCGCAGCACCTCGATGGCCTGCGCAACGTCTTCCACCGCGTGCGCGCCGGATTGCGCGAGGGCGGTGCCTGCATCGCGATGGTGGAGAACCTGCGGCTCGGCGATCGCGTGCTGCCGCTGGCCTTCGATCTCGCCCGCATCCTGGGTTCGCTCTTCACGATGGAGGAGGAGCGCGTGCTGGTCTATCCGCACGACGCGGCAGACAACGACACCGATGCCCGCACCGACCGGCGCCACGAACACGCGCTGGTCTTTCGCAAGCAGCGCGAGCGCATCGACCTGCCGGCCACGGCCGCGCTGCTCCATGCGATGCGCGAAGAAGGACACGTCTTCACGCTGTTCGGCAGCTTCGCGCGCTGGCAGCAGGACCCACAGGGCACGCCGCCCGCAGACGCCGACATCCGCGTCGACGCCGACCCGCAGCGCCTGGACGCCCTGCTGCGATGGCTGCAAGGGCAGGGCTTCTCGGTGACGAGCTGGGGCGACCCGGTCACCGTGCCCCTTCACCTCGACAGCTACCGCGGCCGCTTCTATTTCCGCGCCGATCGCATCGATGCGCGCGGCGCATTGATCAGGCTCGACATCTGCTACGAGCAATGAGTGGCATGACGCAATCCGCACGGCGGTGGATCGACCCGCACCACGACCGCGCTCGGTGTGCGCAGGACACTGGGTGCTTCCCGCAGCGAAATCAAGGAGGAGGGCGAAGCCCGGGGGACATTCGCGGAGGGAAGTACCCGGTGGCCTGTGCACGCGCCCTGAACAGCGGCGAGGGCCACTGAAGATGGGCGCACTTCCCCTTTTCCTCCGCCTCATGGCCGCTTCCATCAGCGGCCAGGCCAGGTACCCCGCGTCCGCACTGCTGCTGACCCTCGGCCAGTTCCTCGGCACAGGCATCGAGGTCGTCGCCGTCTGGGCGCTGTTCCATCGCTTCGGCGAGGTGCAGGGCTGGGGCATCGGCGAAGTCGCGTTGTTCTACGGCCTCGTGAACTGCATGTTCGCCCTTGCCGATGCGCTGGGCCGCGGCTTCGACGTGCTGGGCACCGAGTTCCTGCGCACCGGCACCTTCGACCGGCTGCTGCTGCGCCCGCGCCCGCTTGCGCTGCAGCTCATGGGCCACGACGTGCGCATCAGCCGCTTGGGCCGTCTGCTGCAGGGCCTGCTCGTGCTGGCCTTTGCGACCGTGCAGGCCGACATCGCATGGACGCCCAGCGCCGTGGCCGTCGCGCTGTTCGCCCTGGCCGGTGGCATCGCGCTGTTCCTCGGCATCCTCGTGCTGCAGGGCACGCTGTCGTTCTGGACCGTCGAGAGCCTGGAGATCGCCAACGTGCTCACCTACGGCGGCGTGCAGGCCGCGCAGTACCCGCTGGCGCTCTATGCGCAGTGGTTCCGCCGCGTGCTGACCTTCATCGTGCCGCTGGCCTGCGTGGCGTACTACCCGGTGCTGGCGATCCTGGGCAAGCCCGATCCGCTGGGCGCACCGGCCTGGGTGGGGTGGGTGTCGCCGCTCGCGGGCTTCGTGTTCCTCGCGGCGGCGTTCGGTGCGTGGCGCCTCGGGCTGCGCCACTACACCTCGTCGGGCAGCTAGCCGATCAGCCGGCGCTCTGCAGCGCCAGGCCCGCGTGCTCGCGCAGCGGATGGAAGTGGATCTTCGGAAAACGCTCCTGCGCCAGCCGCACGTCGTACGGCGACGTGCACAAAAAGGCCAGCGTGTCGGCCGCGTCCTTGGCCATGCGCACCGGGTAGGCGTGGACGAACTCGCGCAGCTCGGCCGGCGTGTCCGCCGTGATCCAGCGCGCGCCCGTGTACTGGCAGCCCTCGAGCCGCACGTCGGCGTCGTACTCGGCCTTCAGGCGGTGCTGCACCACTTCGAACTGCAGCTGGCCGACGGCGCCCAGCAGCATCGGGCCGCCGACCTCGGGGCGGAACACCTGGATCGCGCCTTCCTCGCCCAGCTGGGCCAGGCCCTGCTGCAGCTGCTTGGTGCGCAGCGGGTTCTTCAAAATCACGGTCATGAACAGCTCGGGCGCGAAGAAGGGCAGCCCGGTGAACTGCAGGTTCGCGCCGTCGGTGATGGTGTCGCCCAGCTGCACGCCGCCGTGCGTGGTGAAGCCCACGATGTCGCCGGCGTAGGCCTCTTCCACCGCCTCGCGGCGCTGGCTCATGAACGTCACGACGCTGGTGGGGCGCAGCTCTTTCGACGTGCGCTGCACCTTGAGCTTCATGCCCGGCGTGTACTTGCCCGAGGCCATGCGCACGAAGGCAATGCGGTCGCGGTGGTTGGCGTCCATGTTGGCCTGCACCTTGAAGACCACGCCCGCGAAGTCCTTGTCCTCGGGCTGGATCTCTTTCACCACCGGCTGGCGGTTGACCAGCGTGGTACTGGTGCGCGACTGCGGCGAGGGCGCCAGGTCGACCAGCGCGTCGAGCACCTCCATCACGCCGAAGTTGTTCACGCCGGAGCCGAAGAACACCGGCGTCTGCTTGCCGGCCAGGAAGGCCTCGCGGTCCCAGGTGGGCGAGGCGCCAGTGGCCAGTTCCATGCTTTCCATGGCGTGCTCGAAGTCGGCACCGAAGCGCTTGACGAGCGTGTCGCGCTCGCTCAGCGGGATGGTCTCGAAGTCGTGCGGCAGCCGCTCGCTGCCCGACTCGAACACCGTCATCGCCTGGGTGCGCAGGTTCATGATGCCGCGGAAGCTCTTGCCCTGGCCCACGGGCCAGGTCATGGGCACGCAGGGCATGCCGAGTTCGCGCTCCACCTCGTCCAGGATGTCCAGCGGCTCGCGCACTTCACGGTCCATCTTGTTGACGAAGGTGATGATGGGCGTGTCGCGCTGGCGGCAGACCTCGATCAGCCGGCGCGTCTGCGCTTCCACGCCGTTGGCCGCGTCGATCACCATCAGCGCCGAGTCGACGGCGGTGAGCACGCGGTAGGTGTCTTCCGAGAAGTCCTTGTGGCCGGGCGTGTCGAGCAGGTTGATCACGTGCTCGCGGTACACCATCTGCATCACCGACGAGGCCACAGAGATGCCGCGCTGCTTCTCGATTTCCATCCAGTCGGAGGTGGCGTGGCGCGAGGCCTTGCGGGCCTTCACCGAGCCGGCGATCTGGATCGCGCCCGAGAACAGCAGCAGTTTTTCGGTCAGCGTGGTCTTGCCGGCGTCAGGGTGGGAAATGATCGCGAAGGTGCGACGGCGGCGGGTTTCGGCGAGAAAAGACAAGGTGGGCAATCTGCAGGGGAATCCCCCGATTTTAGGAGGCCGCCCCGCCAACCCCGGGCTGTAGGCCTAAAACGCCTCCGTCACCCCGTACGCCCGCATCTGCGCCTCGACCTGCGCCGCGTCCTGGCTCAGCACCACGAGGTCGTGCGCCTTGCCCTCGCGGTCCTTCACGTGGCGCGTGAGCAGGGCCTCGGGCCGGAAGCCCAGGGCCTGGAAGACGGCGATGGCGCCGCGTTGGTCGACGGTCATCTGGGCGACGATCTTTTCCTGGCCGTGCGCGAAGGCCAGCGCGCAGCCCTCCTGCGCGAGCTGCTGGCCCAGCCCGCCGCCGCGCAGCGTGGGCGAGACCAGCACGCGCAGCTCGGCGACATGGCCCGACCACGAGTGCGGGTCGCGGATGACGGCGGCGCAGCCCAGCACGGCGCCGTCGCGCACGGCGAGCACGCTGTCGATGTCGCCGCGCTCGATGGCGCGGACCCAGGCGGCCATCACCTTGGGCTCGGTGATGTCGCGCGGCAGAAAGAGCAGGTCGTGCGCCGGCAGCGCCTGCGCGAAGGCCAGCACGGCGGGGGCGTCGGCGCCGGTCATCAGGCGCAGGGCGATGTCGCCGTCCGCGTGGGTGACGGTGCGCGGGTAGGTGCGAGAAGAAGATGCGGTCATGGGAAGGTGTTCGATGGTTGTCTTCGTCAGGTGGAGCGCACGCCCAGCCACTCGTCGAGCTTGGGCCACAGCCGCCGCACGGCGTTGGTGCCGGCCGCCAGGCTCACGTGGCCGCCCTTGAGCACCACCTCTTCCTTGTCGGTGGAGCCGATGCCGGCGATCAGCGGCTGCCCCGCCTCGTAGGGCACGATGTGGTCGTGCTGCGCCAGCGCGTGCAGCACCGGCACGGTGATGTTCTTCAGCAGCACGGGGCGCCCGCCGAGCACCAGCTCGCCCTTGTGCAGCTTGTTGTCCCACATGAGCTCCTTCACCGTCTGGCGGAAGTACTCGCCGGCCAGCGGCAGCATCTCGGCGCCCCAGCGGTCGAACATGCGGTACGACTTGACGAACTCGTCGTTGGCCATGTTGTCCCACAGCTGCACCAGCCCGGCGCCGCGCCCGGCGGGGCGCAGCATGTCGAAGGAGGCGAACAGCATCTCGGGCGGCACGTTGCCCACGGTGTCGATGAGGCGGTCGACGTCGAAGTAGCGCCGGTCGGACCACGCATGAAAGAGCTTCATGCGGCTGAAGTCGATCGGCGTGGTGAAGAGCGCCAGGTTCTTCATCGGCCCGCCGGGGTGCAGCGCCGCGTACAGCGTGGAGAGCACGCCGCCCATGCAGTAGCCGGCGATGGTCACGTCGTCCTCGCCCGAGTCTTCCTGCACGCGGCGGATCGAATCGGGAATGAAGTCGAGCACGTAGTCCTCGATGCGCAGGCGCTTCTCGTCGGGGCGCGGCGCGTTCCAGTCCATCACGTAGACGTCGTAGCCCTTGAGCAGCAGGTACTCGACCATGCTCTGGCCCGGCGCGAGGTCGAAGATGTAGGCGCGGTTGGTGGTGGCCATCACCATGAGCACCGGCACGCGGTAGATCTCGTCGACCATCGGGCGGTAGTGGTACAGGCTCAGCGTGCCGCGCCGGTGGATCTCGTCCTTGGGCGTGAGGCCGACGGCGGGCGCGGTCGAGGTCAGGAAGTCCAGCCCCTTGATGTTGCGCTGGATCGTGCGCTCGATCTCGCCGCGGATGTCGGGCAGTTGGAAGGTGTCGGGCGGCGCGCTCATGAGCGGCGCTTTCCAGCGGGGCGTTTCTTTGCGGCGGCGGTCTTGGCGGCAGGCGCCGCCGCCGCTGCGGGCGGTTGCTTGGTCCGACGCGGCCGGGGCGGCGCAGTGGCCGTATCGGCGGTTCGCGCGGCAGGGCCGGCCCCGCCTTCCAGCGCGCGGCGGATGCCCGCCAGGTGGTCGTCGATGCGGTGCAGCTGCTCGCCCAGCGCCTGCAAGTCGGCGCGCGTGGGCAGGTTCAGCAGCGTGAGGTAGCGCGCCATCAGGTCGCCCACCGCTTTCTGCGCGGTGAGCGAGGCGTTCATGCCGCCGTGCATGCCCTGGCGGAACGGGTCCGAGGCCATGGCTTCGTTGGCGAATTCGTTGGTGCTTTTTTCCCACTGGGCCGTGAGCTCGCGCCACAGGGCCATGGGATCGAGGGACGGAAACTGGCTCATGAAAACACCTCCGTCTGGGTTTGTCGTTGTCTCTTTTTTTCTTTCAGTGATCGTCGCGCCGCGCCGCCCGTGCGGTGTGCGCGGCGATGGCCTCGATGATCTGCGGCCACATCGCGATCGGCAGCGCATGGCCCATGCGCGGAATGCGCAGCAGCGTCGCGCCGGGAATGGCCTCGGCCACGTCGATGCCGCAGGCCACGGGCACCAGCGGATCGACGTCGCCGTGGATCACCAGCGTGGGCACCTGCACCGCGCGCAGCGCCGGCTTGCGGTTGCCCGACGCGAACACGGCTGCCAGCTGGCGCGCCACGCCGCCTGGGTTGAGGCCGCGCAGGAAGGCCAGCTGCGCGCGTTCAGCGTCGCGCGCCTCGTCGAGCGGAAAGGCGTCGGGCCCGCGCAGCACGCGCCACAGCTTGGCGTGGTGCGGCAGGTAGGCCTCGAAGCTGGTCGGCGCGGGCGCGAACAGCACCGCCAGCGCCTCGGGCGTGGGCGGCGGCAGGGCCGGGTCGCCGGTGCTCGACATGATGCTGGTGAGCGAGCGCATCCGCCCCGGGTGATGGATGGACATCTCCTGCCCGATGGCGCCGCCCATCGACGCGCCTACGACGTGGGCGCGCGCGATGCCCAGCGCGTCGAGCAGGCCGGCGCAGTCGTCGGCCATGTCGCGCAGCGTGTAGGGCACCTGCAGCGGGCGCCCGGCCATGGCCTGCAGCATCAGCGCCTGGATGTCGGGCACGCCGGCGTGCGGCAGGTGGGTGGAGTGGCCGATGTCGCGGTTGTCGAAGCGGATCACGTGGTGGCCGCCGGCCTGCGCCAGGGCGGCGCAGAACGCGTCGTCCCAGGCGACCATCTGGGCGCCGAGGCCTATGACCAGCAACAGCGGCGGCGCCTCGGGGTCGCCGAAGCTGTCCCAGGCCAGTTCGATGCCGTTGGCGCGGGTGCGCCGTTCGGTGCGGGGCGCGACGGCGGTCATGCGGGCCTTTCTTTGCTTCTTGTTACTTGCGCTGCAGCAGCTTCGTGACCTCGTCCACGTTGGCCTGGATGCGTTGGCGCACCACGTCGAAGGCGTCGGCCTGCGACTTGGCGGCCAGGGTGGCCAGTTCCTTGATGTCGTCGACGGCGCGCTGGAACGACTGGCGGCCCAGCTCGTCGAGCTTGGCGAGGTTTTCCTTCGGGTCCTTGCCCGGCATCGCCTTGGCGGCGGTCTGCCACTCGGCGATGGCCGTCTTGATCATTTCGGTCTGTCGCTGCACCACGGTCTGCAGGCCCTGGTAGGACTTTTCGTTGGCCTGCATCAGTGCCTGCAGGTCCTTGCGGCCGCTGTCGAGCAGCTTGCCGGCGCCGCCGGTCAGGTTCAGGTTCTGCAGGCGCTCGGCCATGCCCTTGAGGTTCTTCATCGGATCGAGCATGTCCGCGGCGGACGGCGCCGCCTGCTTCGCGCCGGCGCTGCTGGCGGTGGTTTTTTTCGCGGCGGCTTTCTTGGCAATGGCCATGGTGCGGAATCTCCTGTGTCGGGTGATGAAAACAATCGAACGGGTGGATGCAGGCAGCGGCCGGGCGGCCGGGGCCCGCCGCCACGATACGCCGGGCCGGCGCGGCTCAGGGCGCTCCAAGCGCGGATTTGCCTGCGGAGTTTCCCGGGGTGGCCCGCGCCGCACGGCCCGGCCTGGCGGGCGTCCGCGCTTTCCGTGATGTGGGATGCCCCGGTCGATTGGCGGGCCGGGCGGCCGCGACTACAATCCGGCGCTCCGAGGAGCGTTGCAGCGCCGTCAGGCGTGAGGCTCGGACCACATCGCAACCACGCTCACCCGCTGTTCTCGCGGTGAGTCTTTCTTCCCCGTACGCAGTGGCATCTTTCAAACCAGTTTTGGAGTTCACATGAGCGCTGTACTCAAGCCCACCCCCGTCTCGACCGCCGACCAGGCGATTGCCGACCTGTCCCTTGCCGCCTGGGGCCGCAAGGAAATCAAGATCGCCGAAACCGAGATGCCCGGCCTGATGGCCATCCGTGAAGAGTTCTCGAAGGGCCAGGCCCTGAAGGGCGCGCGCATCACGGGCTCGCTGCACATGACCATCCAGACGGCCGTGCTCATCGAGACGCTGCAAGCCCTGGGCGCCGAAGTGCGCTGGGCCTCGTGCAACATCTTCTCGACGCAGGACCACGCCGCCGCCGCCATCGCCGCCGCCGGCACGCCGGTGTTCGCCATCAAGGGCGAGTCGCTGAAGGACTACTGGGACTACACCCACGCCATCTTCGACTTCGGTCCCAAGGGCTCGAAGGGCGAAGGCCCGAACATGATCCTGGACGACGGCGGCGACGCCACGCTGCTCATGCACCTGGGCCAGCGCGCCGAAAAAGACCTGGGCGTGCTCGCCAACCCGACCAGCGAAGAAGAACGCATTCTTTACGCCGCCATCAAGGCCAAGCTGGCCGTGGACGACACCTGGTACACCCGCAAGTCGGCCGAGATCATCGGCGTGACCGAAGAGACCACCACCGGCGTGCACCGCCTCAACGAGATGAGCGCCAAGGGCACGCTGCTGTTCCGCGCCATCAACGTGAACGACTCGGTCACCAAGAGCAAGTTCGACAACCTGTACGGCTGCCGCGAATCGCTGGTCGACGGCATCAAGCGCGCGACCGACGTGATGATCGCCGGCAAGGTGGCTTGCGTGGCCGGCTACGGCGACGTGGGCAAGGGCTCGGCCCAGGCCCTGCGCGCCCTGAGCGCCCAGGTGTGGGTCACCGAAATCGACCCGATCAACGCCCTGCAGGCCGCGATGGAAGGCTACAAGGTCGTGACCATGGAGTACGCCGCCGACAAGGCCGACATCTTCGTGACCACCACCGGCAACAAGGACGTCATCACGCACGACACCATGGTCAAGATGAAGGACCAGGCCATCGTCTGCAACATCGGCCACTTCGACAACGAGATCGACGTCGCGTCGATCGAGAAGTACGAATGGGAAGAGATCAAGCCGCAGGTGGACCACATCACCTTCCCGGACGGCAAGAAGATCATCCTGCTGGCCAAGGGCCGCCTCGTGAACCTGGGCTGCGGCACGGGCCACCCGAGCTTCGTGATGTCGTCGTCGTTCGCCAACCAGACCATCGCCCAGATCGAGCTGTTCACCAAGCCCGATGCGTATCAAGCCGGCAAGGTCTACGTGCTGCCCAAGCACCTGGACGAGAAGGTCGCGCGCCTGCACCTGAAGAAGGTCGGCGCCATGCTCACCGAGCTGACCGACGCCCAGGCCGCCTACATCGGCGTGAGCAAGAACGGCCCTTACAAGCCGGACACCTACCGCTACTGATCCGCGTGCGCGCCGATCAACTGTTGGTAGAGCGCGGCATGGCCGCCTCGCGTTCGCAAGCTGTCCGGCTCATCGCCGGCGGCATGCGCTGGCGTGACGCGGGCACGAGCGACGCGTGGCGCAATGTCGTCAAGAACAAGGACGAAGTGCCCGAGTCGGCCGAGCTCGAGCTCGCCGACGCCGCCGAGGCACGCTACGTGTCGCGCGGCGGCCTCAAGCTCGAAGGTGCGCTGAAAGCCAGCGGCGTGGACCCGACGGGCACGCTGTGCCTGGACGTCGGCCAGTCGACCGGCGGCTTCACCGACTGCCTGTTGCAGCACGGTGCCGCCAAGGTGGTGGGCATCGATGTGGGCCACGGGCAGCTGCATCCGCGCATGCGCGAGGACGCACGCGTGGTCGCCATCGAAGGCGTCAATGCGCGGGCGTTGTCGCCGGCCGATCTTCAGGTGGACGATGAAGAAGGCGCAGAAACTGGCGAGGCGGTCGAAGTTGTCGAAGCCCCGGCCGAACCGCGCTTCGACCTCATCGTCGGCGACCTGTCGTTCATCTCGCTCACGCTGGTGCTGCCGGCCGTGGTGCAGTTCCTGGCCGACGACGGCCAGTTGCTGATGCTGGTCAAGCCGCAGTTCGAGCTGCAGCCCGGCCAGGTCGGCAAGGGCGGCATCGTGCGCGACGAGGCGATGTACCCTGTGGTCGAGAAGCGCCTGCACGACGCCTGCGTGGCGCTCGACCTGAAGGTGCTGCGCTGGTTCGACAGCCCGATCGCCGGGGGCGACGGCAACCGCGAGTTTTTCATTCACGCCGTTCGTGCTGCTGCCAAGGCGGGCGACGGTTCCTAAGGAGACGCAGGTGCGCCTTCCGCTGAGTTTCGAATTCTTCCCGACCAAGACGCCCGAAGGCGCGGTCAAGCTGCGCGCCGTGCGCCAGCAGCTGTATGTGCGCAAGCCGCAGTTCTGCTCGGTCACCTACGGCGCGGGCGGCTCCACGCACCAGGGCACTTTCGGTGCGGTGCAGGAGATCCTGGCCGAGGGCGTGGACGCCGCCAGCCACTTCTCGTGCATCGGCGCCACGCGCGCCACCGTGCGCGAGCAGCTGGCCGAGCTGAAGGCCATGGGCGTGAAGCGCCTCGTCGCGCTGCGTGGCGACCTGCCCAGCGGCTACGGCATCGGCGGCGAGTTCCAGTACGCGAGCGACCTGGTCGCCTTCATCCGCGAGGAGACCGGCCGCGACTTCCACATCGAGGTGGCCTGCTACCCCGAAATTCACCCGCAGGCGCGCTCGCCCGAAGCCGACCTGCAGGCCTTCGCGACCAAGGTGAAGGCGGGGGCCGACTCGGCCATCACGCAGTATTTCTTCAGCCCCGAGGCCTACTTCCGCTTCGTCGACGACGCGCGCAAGCTGGGGCTCGACACGCCGATCGTGCCGGGCATCATGCCCATCACGAGCTCGACGCAGCTCATGCGTTTCTCGGACGCCTGCGGCGCCGAGATCCCGCGCTGGATTCGCCTGCGCCTGCAGGGCTTCGGCGACGACACGGCCTCGATCAAGGCCTTCGGCCTGGACGTGGTGACCGACCTGTGCGAGCGCCTGCAAAAGGGCGGCGCACCCGCGATCCACTTCTACACGATGAACCAGTCGGCGGCCACGCTGGCCATTCTGGAGCGCCTGGATTGAGAGGGCTGCGCGCGGTCGCCGTCGCGGTCTCCTGCGTGCTCGCAGGGTGCACCATGCCGCCTGCCACGCAGGAGAAAGACGCGGACACCGCCGCCGCGCCGGGGGCGTCCGGCAAGCGGCTGCAGCCGCTGGGACGCGGCCTGGCCGTGCCGCCCGGCGCCGCGCCGCGCTCGGCCGTGCCGTCGGTGCGCTACGACCTCGCGGTGTCGGGCACCGGCGAGGCGCTGGACGACGGCGTGCCCGGCGATGAGCCGCGCGAGATCTTCGAGCGCGGTGGGGCTTCGTGGTACGGCATCCAGTTCCATCAGCGCAAGACCGCCAACGGCGAGCGCTTCGACATGGGCGCCATGACGGCGGCCCACAAGAGCCTGCCCTTCAACACCCGCGTGTGCGTGCGCAGCCTGGTCAATGGCAGCGAGGTGCTGGTGCGCGTCAACGACCGCGGGCCCTTCACGCCGGGCCGCATCATCGACCTGAGCCGCGCCGCGGCCGACCGCATCGGTCTCACGAGCATGGGCATCAAGCAGGTGGCGCTGTCGGTCATCGACCGCGAGGGCATGCGCTGCGGCGGCCAGGCCGTGGCGGCGGAAGATCTGCAGCCCGCGCTGTTGCCCGAGGCGCCGACGTCGCGCGTTCGCGCGCCGGCACCCGCGCGCAAGCGGGTGATCGTGCCGCCGCGCAAGCGCCGCTGAGCGGCCGGCCTCAGCCGCCGCTCTCGAGCGAGTAGGCGGCGTTGCGGTCTTGCGCCAGGCGCTCGGCCAGCTGGGGCAGTGCCTCGGCCAGTTGCGCCTTCAGCGTGTAGGGCGGGTTGATCAGGAACATCCCGCTCGCCGGCAGGCCCGGACGCTGCGTTTCGCCCGAGGCGGCGTCCTTCGTGATCTTGCTCGACTTGACGGTCAGCGTGGCGTGCAGCCACGACTTGCCGGCCTTGGTCGCCATCGTCTTCAGGCGGCGCGGCAGGTCGTGCGCCTCGGGGCGCGGAATGATCGGGTACCAGACCGCATACGTGCCCGTGGCGAAGCGCTTGAGCGCCTCGGCCGCGAAGTCGAGCACGCGGCCGTAGTCGGTCTTCATTTCGTAGCTCGGGTCCATCAGCACCAGCGCGCGGCGCGAGGGCGGCGGCAGGAACTTGGTGGCGCTGCCGAAGCCGTCTTCGGTCAACACGGCGATCTGCCGGCCGGCTTCGAGCTGCGCGATGTTGGCGCCGAGCGTGCGCGAATCGGTCGGGTGCAGCTCGAACAGCTTGAGCTTGTCGTGGTCGCGCAGCAGGTGCTGCACGATGAACGGCGAGCCAGGGTAGACGCGGGCGCCGCCCTTGGGGTTGAAGTCGTGGATCACGCTGAGGTAGCGGGCGATGGCTTCGGCGACCGGCTTTTCCTCGGCGGGGGCTGCCGCTTTCTTGCCAGCCGTTTTCGCGGCTGGCGCGGGCGTTTCGGCCGCTTTTGTCGGCGCGGGGAAGAAGCGCAGCACGCCGTCGGCCGCTTCGCCGCTGGTGCCGGCGTAGTCGCCGTCGAGCCGGTACAGGCCGGCGCCGGCGTGGGTGTCGACGACGGTCAGCGCGGCGTCTTTTTCAAGCAGGTGGTCGAGGGTGGCAATCAGGACCGTGTGCTTGAGCACGTCGGCGTGGTTGCCGGCATGGAACGCGTGGCGGTAACTGAACATGGAATGAGGCCTGAAAAAGTGAAAAGGGGAGCGCTAGACTCGCGCGGCGCTACATTGATTTACAAAACACAACGAGGGGCAGCAATGCGAGGAGCCGGATGGCGATTTTGGGGCCTGTGCGTCGGCGCGGGCGTTTTGTCTATTTTGACGGGCTGCGCCTCGGTCACCCACGGCACCACGCAGAACGTGAAGATCGAGACCCTTTCACCCGAGGGCAAGGTGGTCGACGGCGCCCGCTGCCGGGTTTCGAACGACCGCAATGATGCGGTGGTGCGCTCCGGCCTGACCCTGCCGGTGCGGCGCTCGGGCGAGAACCTGAGCATCGAATGCACCCAGGCCGGCCAGCCGCCGGCTCGCGGCCAGGCGATCTCGCGCGCCAACGTCGGCCTGGTCGGCAACGTGATGATCGGCGGCCTGATCGGCGTGGCGATCGACACCGGCACCGGGGCGGGCTTCAACTACCCGAGCTGGATCCGGCTGATCTTCGGCGAGGTGCGCAGTTTCGACCGCAGCGCGCAGACCGGCGACGAGGCGACGGTCGGCATGAAGATCGGCACGACCGAGATGGCGGCCGCGCCGGCGCCGAAGACCGCCGCAGCCCCTGTGCCCGCGCCGGCCGTGGTGGCGCCTCCTCCACCTCCTTCTCCTCCCGTGGCGGTCGCACCGCCCGCTCCAGCGCGCCCCGCGCCTGCAGCGCCGTCCGCGGCGCCCGACGCCCGGGTCTCGATGGACGACCTGCGCGGCCTGCTGCCTGCCAAGCCGTGAAGCCGGTCTGGACGAACCCCGCGCCGTGGCTGTGTGCCGCAGGCGCCTTGCTGGCCGCCGGCCAAGCCGCCGCGCTGGAGCCCGACGCCCTGTTCGCCAAGCTGACGGGCAGCGTCTGGGCCGTGCGCACCTTCGACGCGCAGGAGCGCCCGCTGCGCGCCGGCAGCGCCGTGGTGATCGCGCCCGGTCGCCTCGTCACCAACTGCCACGTGCTCGCCAAGGCCAGCAATTTCGTGGTCAAGCGCGACAACGTCACTTACGGCGCCACGCTCGAGTACCCGGACCCGGGGCGCGACCTGTGCCAGATCAAGGTCGCCAACTTCACGGCGCCGCCGGTGGCGCTGGCGCCTGCTGGCACCGCGCGGGTGGGGCAGCGCGTGTACGCCATCGGCAACCCGCGCGGGCTGGAAAACACGCTCAGCGAAGGCCTGCTGTCGGGCCTGCGCGGCGGCGACGGCGAGGCCCGGCTGCTGCAGACCACGGCCGCCATCGCCCCCGGATCGAGTGGCGGCGGGCTGTTCGACAGCGACGGCCGCCTGCTGGGCATCACCACCTTCGCCGCCCGCGACGGCGGCAACCTGAATTTCGCGATGCCGGCCGAGTTCCTGGCGGAGCTGCCGGCCCGCGCCCAGGCGCAGCTGGCGGCGCGCGCGCGGGAGCCTGCGGGCGCTGCCGCCCGCCGGGTGGCCGACGCCGGTGGGGCGGGCATCCCGCTGACCGAGCCGCTGCGCGCCGGCGACGCGCTCGAGTACCTGCGCACCGACCGGCTGACGGGCAACCGGGCGCCGGTGATCTACCGGGTGGACCGGGTCAGCGGCGACGAGGTGTCGTTCAACGCCGGCAGCCGGATCGAGAAGGCCAACGGGCAGGTGGTGACCCTCACTTCGTCGGTTGGCGGCCTGTTCGACAGCGCATCGCCGCCGGGCGGCTGGGCGCCGAAGGACGACGTCCAGCCGGGCATGCGCTGGCACCTCGACTATGTGGCGACCACCGAGGATCGGCTGCGGCATGAACTCAACGCCTCGGTGGGCGCTGAACACACGGCGCGCGTGGACGGCGTGGAGCTCAATGTGGTTCATATCAGCTATGACGGCTGGATCTACGTCTCCTATGGCACCGGCGCTTCACCCGTGGGCACGCCGTTCAAGGCAACCGTCTTGTATAGCCCCGACCTGAGGCGGATCGTCAACTTCGAGGCCATGTACCGACGCGGTTATGCCGCCGTGACCAGCGAGACCCTGGAACTCGTCCGCATCCAGCGCTGAGGCCCCCGGAAGCCCGGAAATTGGCCGTTTGGCCATTTCTTCATATAATCGCGGGCTTCGCAGCGTTTTTGTAGCCCCGCGGCGAAGGCATGTTCACCTGCTCATCACTGGGCAGGCAGGCGTGAAAACCCACCTAAGAGATTCCCAGCAGAGGAACGCCGACCGTGGAAAAGGGCTCGCCAAACCCTCTTTCAAGAGAAAAACTCATGACCAAAACGTTCAGCGCCAAGCCCGCTGACGTGACGCACGAGTGGTTTGTGATTGACGCGACCGACAAGGTCCTCGGACGAGTAGCCAGCGAAGTTGCTCTCCGTTTGCGCGGCAAACACAAGGCCATTTACACGCCTCACGTCGATACCGGTGACTACATCGTCATCATCAACGCCGCGCAACTGCGCGTCACCGGCGCCAAGTCGATCGACAAGGTGTACTACCGTCACTCGGGCTACCCGGGCGGTATCACGGCGACGAACTTCCGCGACATGCAGAACAAGTTCCCGGGCCGTGCCCTGGAAAAGGCTGTCAAGGGCATGCTGCCCAAGGGCCCGCTTGGTTACGCGATGATCAAGAAACTCAAGGTGTACGGTGGTGCTGAGCACCCGCATACCGCCCAACAGCCCAAAGTGCTGGAACTGTAAGGAGCCTTGAGAATGATTGGTGAATGGAACAATGGCACCGGCCGTCGCAAATCCAGCGTCGCCCGTGTGTTTCTGAAAAAAGGCACCGGCAAGATCACGGTCAACGGCAAGGACATCCAAGCGTTCTTCGGCCGTGAAACCTCGATCATGATCGCCAAGCAGCCCCTGGCGCTGACCAACAACCTCGAAGCTTTCGACGTGATGGTCAACGTGAACGGCGGCGGCGAATCGGGTCAAGCCGGCGCCACGCGCCACGGCATCACCCGTGCCCTGATCGACTACGACGCTTCGCTGAAGCCCGTCCTGAGCCAAGCCGGCTTCGTGACGCGTGACGCACGTGAAGTCGAACGTAAGAAGGTCGGTCTGCACTCCGCCCGTCGCCGCAAGCAGTTCAGCAAGCGCTGATCCCCTGCTCGTTGCGAGACAAGAAGCCGCCCTCGGGCGGCTTTTTCGTGGCCGCGTCCCCCAGGTGCTCTTGGCGGATGCGGCGCCCGACCCCACTTGCGATGGGTGCTCGCCACAGTCGGCCTGCCGAGATTGCGGCATTGCAGTAGCATCCGTCCCATTGGCCGCCCAAGCGGCCCCCCAAGGAGTTTCACCCCATGAGCGCTGTTGCCGAAAACATCCAGACCCAGATGCCCGAGCCGATCGTCTTCACCGACAGCGCGGCCGCCAAGGTCGCCGACCTGATCGCCGAAGAGGGCAATCCCGACCTGAAGCTGCGCGTGTTCGTGCAGGGCGGCGGGTGCTCGGGTTTCCAGTACGGTTTCACCTTCGACGAGATCACCAACGAAGACGACACCACCATGACCAAGAATGGTGTGTCGCTGCTGATCGATGCCATGAGCTACCAGTACCTGCTCGGCGCCGAGATCGACTACAAGGAAGACCTGCAGGGCGCCCAGTTCGTCATCAAGAACCCGAACGCCACCAGCACCTGCGGCTGCGGTTCCAGCTTCTCGGCCTGATGCCTGGATGCTGCTGACCAGCCCCCTCGAAAAAGCCGCCTCCGGGCGGCTTTTTGCTGCCTGTCGTTTTTCCTTCTGAATCCGCGCCTTCCCGATGAGCTCCGAAACCGCCGCCCCCGTCGATCCCTCCCGCAAGAGCCTGTTGTGGCTCGTGGCCGTGGGCTTCTTCATGCAGACGCTGGACGCCACCATCATCAACACGGCGCTGCCCGCGATGGCCGCCAGCCTGGGCGAGAGCCCGCTGCGCATGCAGTCGGTGGTGGTGGCCTACGCGCTCACGATGGCGATGCTGATCCCGGCCTCGGGCTGGATCGCCGACCGCTTTGGCACGCGGCGCATCTTCTTCTGCGCCATCGTGCTGTTTGCCGCCGGCTCGGTGCTGTGCGCGCTCTCGCAGGGGCTGGGGCAGCTCGTGGCGGCGCGGGTGGTGCAGGGCCTGGGCGGGGCGCTGCTGCTGCCTGTGGGGCGCCTGGCGCTGCTGCGCACGGTGCCGCGCGGCGAGTTCCTGCAGGCGATGAGCTTCGTGGCCATTCCGGGGCTCATCGGGCCGCTGCTGGGGCCCACGCTGGGCGGCTGGCTGGTGCAATACGCCTCCTGGCACTGGATCTTCCTGATCAACGTGCCGGTGGGGCTGGCGGGCTGCATCGCCACGCTGCGCTACATGCCGGACCTGCGCGGCGCGCTCCAGAAGCGCTTCGACGGCGTGGGCTACGCGCTGCTGGCCTTCGGCATGGTGGCGATCTCGCTGGCGGTCGATGGCGTCTCGGGGCTCGGGCTGCGCCAGGGCGGGGTGATGGCGGTGCTGATCTTCGGCTTCGCCAGCGTGGTCGCCTACTGGCTGCGCGCGGCCCGCACGCCCGAGCCGCTGTTCTCGCCCGCGCTGTTCGGCATTCCGACGCTGAGCATCGGCCTGCTGGGCAACCTGTTCTCGCGCCTGGGCAGCAGCTGCATGCCCTTCCTGGTGCCGCTGCTGCTGCAGGTGTCGATGGGCTATTCGCCGGTGCGCGCCGGGCTGATGATGCTGCCGGTCGCGCTGGCCGGCATGGCGATGAAGCGCTTTGCCACGCCGCTGATCACGCGCCATGGCTACCGCCGCGTGCTGGTGGCCAACACGGTGCTGGTCGGCTGCACCATGGCCAGCTTCGGCCTCACGGCGCCGGGGCAGCCGGTGGCGCTGCACCTGCTGCAGCTGCTGGTGTTCGGCGCGGTCAACTCGCTGCAGTTCACGGCGATGAATACCATCACCCTGAAGGACCTCGACGGCGGCATGGCCAGCAGCGGCAACAGCCTGCTGTCGATGGTGCAGATGCTGGCGATGAGCCTGGGCGTGGCCGCGGCCGGCGCGGTGCTGGCGGGCTACAACGGCGTTTTCGGTACCACGACGGCGGTGCAGACGCTCGATGCGTTCCAGGCCACGTTCGCGACCATGGGGCTCATCACGGTGGCTTCTGCGTTGATCTTCTGGCATTTGCCCGCAGAAGTGCGGGCGGCGCAGCCTGCGCAGCCGGAGGTTTCCGGCCAGGGCTGACGCAATTCAGGCGGGGTAGATCGCCCCGAGCACCCGCGCCCCGCGCGCGCCGGTCACGCTTGCGAGGTTGCCGGGTTCGCGCCGGACGGTGCGGCGGGCCAGCCACGCGAAGGCGGCGGCTTCGACCTGCTGGGGCGGCAGGCCGTGTTCCGACGACGCCTGCACCTGCACGCCTGGCAGCAGGGCGCGCAGGCGGCCCATGAGGTGGTCGTTGAGCGCGCCGCCGCCGCAGACGATCAGCAAGGCGCTCTCTTTTTGATAGCTGCGTAGTGCTGCCGCGCAGGTGCTCGCGGTCAGCTCCGCCAGCGTGGCCTGCACGTCGACAGGCGCCCAGGTGGCCGTACCCAGATGGCCCGTAAGCCAGTCCGGGTGGAATAAATCGCGCCCCGTGCTCTTCGGCGGCGCCTTGGCGAAATACGGTTCGGCCTGCAGCCGGGCCAGCAGCTCGGGCAGCACGCGCCCGCTGGCCGCCCACTGGCCGCCCCGGTCGAAGGGCTGGCCGAGGTGGCGCTGGCACCAGTGGTCCATCAGCGCGTTGGCGGGGCCGCAATCGAAGCCCAGCAGGGGCGCAGTACCCGCCGGCGCGTTCGTGGCGGGCAGCAGGCTCAGGTTGGAGATGCCGCCGAGGTTCAGCACGGCGACGGGCGCGTCGGGCCGGGCGAACAGCGCCCGGTGAAAGGCCGGCACCAGCGGGGCGCCCTGACCGCCGGCCGCGAGGTCGCGGCTGCGGAAGTCGGCGACCACGTCGATGCCGCACAGCTCGGCCAGCAGCGAGGGGTTGTTGACCTGCAGCGTGTAGCCCGTGCCGTCGAATTCGAGCGGCCGGTGGCGCACGGTCTGGCCGTGGGCGCCGATGGCGGTGACGGCGCGGGGTGCCGTGCCGGTGCTGGCCAGCAGCTGCGCGACCACGTCGGCATACACCCGTGCCAGGCCGTTGCCGGCCAGGGCCGCGCGATGCAGTTCGTTGTCGCCGGGGGTGTTGAGCGCCATCAGCTCGGCACGCAGCGGGGCGGGAAAGTCGGCGCTGGCGTGGCCGATCACCGCGAGGTGGCCGTCGTCGGAGAAATCGGCAATGACGCCGTCGACCCCGTCGAGCGAGGTGCCCGACATCAGGCCGATGAAGCGTTGCTGCGGCTGCTGCGGTGCGGCGGCCATGCCTTGGGGAGCGAGGCTCAGTCGGCGCTGGCCTGGATCACCGAGAAGGCGGCAGCCAGCTCGGTGCGGGCGCCCACGGCGATGCGTTCGAAGGCCGGGCGCAGGGCCGCGGTGATCGGGGCGCCGCCTTCTTGCGCGATCGTGGTCGGGTCCTGGTAGGCCCCGGCGACGCGGTATTCGAAATGCAGGTGCGGGCCGGTGGCCCAGCCGGTCGAGCCGACGGCGCCGATGGTCTGGCCCTGGCTCACGCTCTCGCCGGCCTTCACGTTGATGCGGCTCAGGTGAGCGTAAGCCGTCTGCTGGTTGTTGCGGTGGTTGATGATGACGATGTTGCCGTAGCCGCTTTGCGTGCCGGCGAAATCGACCGTGCCATCACCGACCGTGCGCACTGCGGTGCCCGTGGGCGCCGCGTAGTCGATGCCGTTGTGCTGGCGCCAGCTGTTCAAAATCGGATGCATGCGCATCGCGAAGCCGCTGGACACGCGCGAGAACTCGACCGGCGAAGCCAGGTAGGCCTTGCGCAGGCTGTCGCCGTTCGGGCGGTAGTAGCTGCCCTTCTGGCCCGCGCCCGGGGGCTGGAACCAGACGGCCTGGTGGACCTTGCCGTTGTTCTCGAACTCGGCCGAGAGCACGCGGCCGCTGCGCAGCGCCTGGCCGTCGGCTTCGAAGGTCTCGTAGACCACGGCGAAGCGGTCGCCCTTGCGCAGCGAGCGCACGTCGACGTCGCCCGCGAAGATGTCGGCCAGCTGGCTCGCCACGGCGTCGGGAATGCGCGAGTCGTCGGTGGCGGCGAACAGCGAGCTGCGGATGGTGCCGCTGGCCAGGCGCGTGCCCGGCGTCAGCATGTCGCGCTCGGTGCGGGCCACGAAGCCGGTGGGCGTGCGCTCGACGACGAAACGCTTGAAGCCGCCGTCGGCGTCGGGAATCCAGCGGGCGCTCAGTTTTTGCAGCTGGTTTTCCTGCGTGGCTTCGGCCGTCACGGTGCGGCCCACGCGCGCGAACAGCGCCATGCGCGCTTCGGCGTTGCCGCGCACGAAGGCGGTGGCGGCGGGGTCGGAAATGCCCAGGCGCTTCATCAGCGTGTCGGCCGTGTCGCTCGAACGCGAGACGTCGGTGCGGAACAGCGTGAAGCTGAAGTTCTCGAGCGACGCCGACTGGTCGGCGAAAGACACCGGCGCGGTGGCTTCGAGCACTTGCTGGATGGGGAGGTCGGACGCGTCGGGACCGAGCGAGGCGACCGCGAGGGTGCCGGCGCTGAGCAGCATCGCAGCGATCGCTGCGGTGATCTGCTTGGGGTACGTCCGGAATGTGTACGCCACGCGGGAAGCGAGAAGCTCCTCGGCGGCAAGGATGCCGTTGATCAAACTGTGGATTCCAACTCAGGTTCTGCAGGTCCGTGCTGCAAGGCCCAGTGCGTTCAGGGCGGCAGGAGACGGTGCGGAAAAAAGCGCCGCTTAGAATCCGGCGCTTGAAAAGTCGGGCTGAGTATAGCTTCGGCCACCGGAAAAACCGCCAAAAAAGCCCATGAACGCCGAATCTGTTACATCCACCAGCCTCTCCGATGGTGTAAGACAAGCCCTCGAAATCTCCCTCCGCGGCGCTGACGAACTGCTGCCGCAGGACGAGTGGGTCAAGAAGCTCCAGAAGGCGGAAGCCAGCGGCAAGCCGCTGCGCATCAAGCTGGGCCTGGACCCGACCGCCCCGGATATTCATATCGGACACACGGTGGTGCTCAACAAGATGCGCCAGCTCCAGGACCTGGGGCACCGCGTGATCTTCCTGATCGGCGACTTCACCTCGCTGATCGGCGACCCCTCGGGCCGCAACAGCACCCGCCCGCCGCTCACGGCCGAGCAGATCCGCGCCAACGCCGAGACCTACTTCGCCCAGGCCAAGCTGGTGCTGGACGAGTCCAAGACCGAGATCCGCTACAACTCGGAGTGGAGCGACCCGCTGGGCGCGCGCGGCATGATCCAGCTGGCGGCCAAATACACGGTGGCGCGCATGATGGAGCGCGACGACTTCAACAAGCGCTTCAAGGCCGGCCAGTCGATCTCGGTGCACGAGTTCCTGTACCCGCTGATGCAGGGCTACGACTCGGTGGCGCTCGAAAGCGACCTCGAGCTGGGCGGCACCGACCAGAAGTTCAACCTGCTCGTCGGCCGCCATCTCCAGCAGGAATACGGCCAAGAGCCGCAGTGCATACTCACTATGCCGCTGCTCGAAGGGCTCGATGGCGTCGAGAAAATGTCCAAGAGCAAGGGCAACTACATCGGCATCAGCGAGGACGCCAACAGCATGTTCGCCAAGGTGCTGTCGATCTCCGACACGCTGATGTGGCGCTGGTACACGCTGCTGAGCTTCCAGTCGGTGGCGCAGATCGAGGCGCTGAAGGCCGAGATCGCGGCCGGGCGCAACCCGAAGGACGCCAAGGTGGCGCTGGCCAAGGAAATCACCGCGCGCTTCCACAGCGCGGCGGCAGCCGACGCGGCGGAGCAGGACTTCATCAACCGCAGCAAGGGCGGCGTGCCCGACGAGATTCCCGAGGTGGCGCTCAGCGGTGCCCCGCTGGGCATCGGCCAGCTGCTCAAGCAGGCCAACCTGGCGTCGTCGTCGGGCGAGGGCAACCGCCTGATCGACGGCGGCGGCGTGCGCATCGACTCGGTCGTGGTGTCCGACAAGGGCCTGAAGCTGCCCGCGGGCAGCTACGTGGTGCAGGTCGGCAAGCGCAAGTTTGCGCGGGTGACCCTGAGCTGATCGCAAAAAAAGGCCCTTCGGGGCCTTTTTCAATGGGGGCAGGGCGGCGGTGTCAGCGGACCTCGATGGTCACGCGCCGGTTGCGCGGCTCGTCCACCTCGTCGGCGGTCGGCACGGCCAGGTCGCGTTCGCCGCGGCCGACGGCCTCGATGCGGTTCGCCGGGAACTGGCGCTCCACGAACAACTGCACCACTTCCTGCGCGCGGCGGCGCGACAGCTGGTCGTTCTGCTCGCCGGCACCCTTGGTGTCGGTGTGGCCGGTCACCACGATGTCGCCGCCGCTGCGGGCCAGCGCGGCGGCCAGCGCCTCGGTCATGATCTGCTGCGACGCCGCCGTCAGCGTGGTGGTGCCCACTTCGAAGAACACCGTGTAGCGCTGCGGAAGCGGCGGGCGCATGTCGAACAGGGGCTTGTTCTCGGCCTGGACCTTGGCCGCGTCGGCCTGATCGACCACCGGCGCACCGCTCGCGCCTACTGCGGCCGTGGCGCGCTGGTAGGGCTTGGAGAGCACTTCTTCGCCGTCCTTGGCGCGCACCACCACGGCGGAGGGCGTGCCGTCAGCTTGGGGCAGGAGCACCACGCGCGTGCCCGGCGAGGAGCAGGCGGCCAATAAAAGGGCGACCAGCGCGGTCGCAGGAAGAAGGGGGGAGCGGCGTGGCGGTGTCTGCATCTTTTCAGGGTTGGCCGTTGGTCTGCACGATGAAGTCCGTGCCCCGAATGCCGATGGTGGCGGTCTGGGTTTCGACGCGCACGGCGTCGGGGTTGGTCTTGCCGATGAGGCCCGTGATCATGCGCATCGAGCCGCGCAGCAGCGACACGAGCATGCCGCCGTCGCGGGTGGTGCCGTCGAAGTGGAATTCCTTCAGGTCCATGCGCGAGGACGGGCCGACCATCAGCGTGGTGTTGTCGCGCAGCACGACGGCCGCCGACGAATCCGGGCCGGTCACGATGCGATCGACCGCGCCCAGCGCGTCGCCGGGGGCGGCCGTGCGCGTGGCGCCGGCGCTGTCGAGCAGCTGGACGTTGCCGCGGACCGTCTTCACGAAGCCGGCCTGCTGGGGCGCGGCCGCTGCTGCGGCGGGTGCCTGGGCCTGGGCCAGGGTGGCTGCGCCGACGATGGCGAGCCCGAGGGCGGCGGTCAAAAATTTCTTCATCATTTGCCTCTCTGTGACTGATTGCTTCGCAATGAGCGCAAATATTAAGGCGAAGGCGTTACATATGGTCACGCGGCTGATAATTCAGCCGATTCCTGCGACGTAATGCCCGCCCGCACAGGCCCTTTTTACCTGATCTTGTTCTTTCTGCATGACGTTGACCCCTAAAACGCTGCTTCGCGTCTCTGTCGCGGTGGCCCTGATCACCATCCTCCTGAAGGGATGGGCCGGCTACCTGACGAACTCGATGGGCCTGATCTCGGACGCCATGGAGTCCTGCGTCAACCTCGCCAGCGCCATGTTCGCGCTGGCCATGGTGACCATCGCCGAGCGCCCGGCCGACGAGGACCATCCCTACGGCCACCACAAGGCCGAGTACTTCTCGTCGGGCTTCGAGGGCCTGCTGATCGTGGCTGCCGCCGTCGCCATCCTGTGGGTGTCGGTGCTGCGGCTGCTGTCGCCGCAGCCGCTGGAGCAGCTGGGCTGGGGCCTGGCGCTGTCGGTGATCAGCTCGGGCTTCAACGCGGCGCTGGCGTTCGTGCTGTTCCGCGCGGCGCGCGCGCACCGCTCCATCGCGCTGGAGGCCGACGGGCGCCACCTGATGACCGACGTGTGGACCTCGGTCGGCGTGCTGGTCGGCATCGTGGCCGTGCATTTCAGCGGCTGGCTCTGGCTCGACCCGCTGATCGCCATCGGCGTGGCGCTCAACATCGTGCGCGAGGGCTTCAAGCTCGTGTGGCGCTCGTCGCAGGGCCTGATGGACGAGGCGCTCGATGCCGAGACGCTCGCCACCGTGCGCGCCACGCTCGACGCGTTCGCCGCCAACCATGCCGAGGGCGACCGCCTGCGCTTCGACGACATGGTGACGCGCGGCGCCGGCCAGCGCCGCTTTGCCGACCTGCACATGCACGTGCCCGGCGACTGGACCCTGCAGCGCGCCGCCAACCTGCGCGACGAGCTGGAGCAGGCGCTCATGGACGCCGTGCCCGGCCTGCGCGTGACCATCCAACTGCTGCCGCTCACCATGGAAGCGCGCGCCACCCGACTCGAGGACCACCATTCATGAAAGCCGTGCTCCAGCGCGTCGCCCACGCCCGCGTCGACATTGCCGGCCAGACCGTCGGCGCCATCGAGGCCGGCCTGCTGGTGCTGCTGTGCGCCGAACGCGGCGACGCCGACAATGTGGCCGACCGCCTGCTCGCCAAGATCCTCAAGCTGCGCATCTTCTCGGACGAGGCCGGCAAGATGAACCGCAGCGTGCAGGACATCGGCGGCGGCCTGCTGGTCGTGAGCCAGTTCACGCTGGCCGCCGACGTGAGCGGCGGCAACCGCCCCAGCTTCACGCTCGCGGCGCCGCCCGACGAGGGCCGCCGGCTCTACGAGTACTTCGTGGCGCAGGCGCGCGGCGCGCACCCGGTGGTGGCAACGGGCGAGTTCGGTGCCGACATGCAGGTGCACCTGCTGAACGACGGGCCGGTCACGATCCCGCTGCAGATGACGGCGTAGGCCGGATCACCGCTTCCCACGCCACCTTCGGTTCGTCGTAGCGCAGCACGCGCACCTCCTCGAGGTGCTGCAGTTGCCAGCCGTCGGCAAACAGCCGCTCGACCGCGGCGCGGTCGAAGAAGCGCTTGGGGACGCCGTCCACCGTGTAGAAAAAGTCTTCGTCCCGCCCGCTGGTCGACGGGCCGCGCGCGCCGTGATGCCGGTCGTTGACCGAGTTGAGGCGGCACAGCAGCACGCCGCCGGGCTGCAGCACGCGGTGGATGCGCCGCACCAGTGCCAGCGTCTCGTCCCACGCGAAGTAGTGCAGCGACAGGCTCGCGAGCACGGCGCCGACCGTGGCGCCCTCCGCGAGCGGCCATGCGTCGCGGAAATCGCCGCAATGGAACTCGGCCCCTGCGGGCACGCGTTGCCGCGCCTGCGCCAGGGCGTCGGACGACAGCTCGACCGCCACCACCCGCAAGCCGGCGTCGACCAGCGTGGCGGTGTCGCGACCCGCTGCACACCCCAGTTCGAGCACCGGCCCGTCGCCGGCGCATGCGCGCAGCAGCGGCAGCCAGCGCGGCAGCCAGGGATCGGTGCCCGACGCCATCGCGACCTCCGCTCAGCGCCCGTACGGGCTGCGGATGCCCAGGCCCGCGAGGATCTCGATTTCGTACGCTTCCATCTCGTCCGCGTCGGCCTCGCTCGTTTCGTGGTCCCAGCCCTGCGCGTGCAGCGTGCCGTGCACCAGCAGGTGCGCGTAGTGCGCGGCGAGCGTCTTGCGGTTTTCCTTGGCCTCGCGTGCCACCACGGGCGCGCACAGCACCAGGTCGGCCATCACGACCGGGCCCTGCGCATAGTCGAAGGTGAGCACGTTGGTGGCGTAGTCCTTGCCGCGGAACTCGCGGTTCAGGCGCTGGCCCTCCTCGGCATCGACGATGCGCACGGTGATCTCGCCGTCGATGTCCAGCGCGTGGCGGATCCAGCGCGTCACGCTGTGGCGCGGCAGCGCGGCGCGGTGCCGCTCCACGCCCTTGAAGCGCCCGAACTGCAGCGACAGCGACAGGGCCGGAAGCAGAGAGGCCGCCATGTCAGTGGCCTCCCGAGCGCTTGCGCTGGCCGTCGTAGGCATCGACGATCTTCGCCACCAGTGGGTGGCGCACCACGTCGGCGCTCGTGAAGTGCGTGGTCGCGATGCCGGCCACGCGCTTGAGCACGCGCTCGGCGTCGATCAGGCCGCTGAGCTGCTGCTTGGGCAGGTCGATCTGGCTCACGTCGCCCGTCACCACCGCCTTGGCACCGAAGCCGATGCGCGTGAGGAACATCTTCATCTGCTCCACCGAGGTGTTCTGCGCCTCGTCGAGGATCACGAAGGCGTTGTTCAGCGTGCGCCCGCGCATGAAGGCCAGCGGCGCAATCTCGAGCACGTTGCGCTCGAAGGCCTTCTGCACCTTCTCGTAGCCCATGAGGTCGTACAGCGCGTCGTACAACGGGCGCAGGTAGGGGTCGACCTTCTGCGTCAGGTCGCCCGGCAGAAAGCCCAGCCGCTCGCCGGCTTCCACGGCGGGGCGCGTGAGCACGATGCGCTGCACCGCCGCGCGCTCCAGCGCATCGACCGCGCAAGCCACCGCCAGGTAGGTCTTGCCGGTGCCGGCCGGGCCGATGCCGAAGGTGATGTCGTGCTTGGCGATGTTGTCCAGGTACAGCGCCTGCGTGGGCGTGCGCGCGCGAAGGTCGGCGCGGCGCGTGACGAGCATGGCCGCGTCCTCGTCGCTCATCGAGCCGTCGCCGGCCAGCGTGAGCTGCACCACGGCCGGGTCGATGGCGCGCTGGGCGATCTCGTACAGCGCCTGCAGCACCTCCATGGCGCGCTGCGCCGGGGCCTTGGGGCCGTCGACCTTGAACTGCTCGTGGCGGTGCGCGATCTTCACGCCCAGGGCGTCCTCGATGCGGCGCAGGTGCGCATCCAGCGGGCCGCACAGGTGGCCGAGGCGCGAATTGTTCAGGGGGGTAAAGGTGTGTCGCAGAATCACGCGGTATCCATTTCCATCTAATTGGCAGCCCATGCAAGACCAGCCACGCTCGAAAAAACGCAATCCAAGGCGGGTAACACCGCGGAACCGGCTTTGCCGGGCCGCCGGTGTTGCCCCCTTGAGGGGGGACGCGGCTACACGAAGTGAGCAAGCAACGGGGGGGAGCCAATGATAGGCAAACTGACCGGCACGCTCGCAGAGCGCAACCCCCCGCAGGTGGTGGTGGACTGCAACGGCGTCGGCTACGAGGTCGACGTGCCGATGAGCACGTTCTACAACCTGCCCAACGTCGGCGCGAAGGTGTCGCTGCTCACGCACTTCGTCGTGCGCGAGGACGCGCAGATTCTCTACGGCTTCGGCACCGCCGAGGAGCGGGCGGCTTTCCGCCAGCTCATCAAGATCACCGGCGTGGGCCCGCGCACCGCGCTGGGCCTGCTCTCGGGCATGAGCGTGGGCGAGCTGGCGCAGGCCATCACCACGCAGGAGCTGGGCCGGCTCGTGAAGATCCCGGGCATCGGCAAGAAGACCGCCGAGCGGCTGCTGCTGGAGCTCAAGGGCAAGCTGGGCGCCGACATCGGCCTGCCGGCGCATGCCGCGTCCGACGCGCAGGCCGACATCCTGCAGGCGCTGGTGGCGCTGGGCTACAGCGACAAGGAAGCCGCGCTCGCGCTGAAGGCGCTGCCGAAGGACGCGAGCGTGAGCGACGGCATCAAGATGGCACTGAAAGCCCTGGCGAAGTGAGTTGGCGCGAGGCGTGGTCGCGCGCGCAGGCGCTGCGCCACGAGTCGGCCGAAACCGACGCCGTGCTCATGCACACGGCCATGGCCTTGTCGGTGCCGATCATCTGGCTCTACGGCTTCGCGGGCGTGGCCTACGGCCAGTTGCCGATGCTGACGCCGGCCGGCTTCGTCGACATGCCGGGCGTCTGCGCATGGCTCACGGCGGTCATGGCTTTCGCGGTCGGCATCCTGTTCATCGACTGGCTGGTGCGCGGTGACGTGGCACCGCCGCCGGTGCCGCCGTCGATCGTCGTGCGGCACTGGCAGTCGGGCTGGCCCCGGTCGCCGGCGTTGCCACCGGAGCCATCGCCCGGCTTTCTGCAAGGCAGCGCGTCTCCGTTTCGCAGCGTGTGCCTGCTCGTCGCGGCCGTGGCCTGCGTGTCGGCGCTGGTGTTCAGCGGCCTCGACACGCTGGGCTGGTCGGTCGTCGCGCGGCCGGGTGGGTTGGCGCCGCGCGCCGAATGGCCGCTGTACCCGCTGCCGTGGATCTGGCCCTGGCTGCTGCCGCTCGCGCGCCAGCCCTTCGCGCTCGGCACCGTCGCGGTCGGCGCGGTGCTGCTCGTCGCGGCGATCTTCATGCGTTGGCGCCGGATGCGCGGCGCGTGGTTTCCGTTCTTCACGGCGCTGCCGATCCTCGTGGCACCGCATTTCCTGGGTGCCGCGGGCTTCGACTACGCCGCCGCGCGCGGGCTCGGCGGCCTCAATGAACCCGCACTGGCGAGTGCGCTCGCGCAGCATCCGGGGCGCTACAACGTCTACACTTTCCTGAGCCTGTGGGGCGGCATCGGTGCCGCCACGGTCGGCCTGGTGCTCGGCTTCTGGTTCGGCCGCTCGCGGGTCATGGACGAGGACTGAGCGCTGGCCCGGCGCCCTGCAAGGAGACACCCTCTGTGAGCGCTTCTTTCTTCGATTCGCCCGCGCACCTGAGCGGCGGCCCGCTGACGCCGCGGATGCGCGCCGAGATGCCGTTCGAGCTCGTCGGCCCGCGCCTGCAGGCCGTGTGCGGCAACTTCACGCCCGTGCCCATGCCGCGCCAGCAGACCGTCTCGGGCGGCATCGAGGTGCGGCGCGCCGGCGGGGTCGACGTGGCGCTCATCGGCCAGAACCTGCAGCGCGTGCACCGCGATGCGCAGGCCATCCGGCGCGACGACCGCGAGCATTTCTTCCTCGTGTTCCAGGACCACGGCGGTGCGCTCATGTGCCAGGGCGCGCAGCAGATCGCGGTGCAGGCCGGCGACATCGTGCTGATCGATTCGGCGCGGCCCTCGGAGTTCGTCTACGACGGCGCCAGCTCGCAGCAGGTGTCGGTGCACCTGCCGCGCGCCGACATGCTCGCGCGCTTCGGCCCCACGCTGCAGGGCGGCGTGTGCGTGCGGCGCGGCGATGCGCTGGGCTTCGCGATGCGCGCCATCCTCGCGCGCCTGCTCGACAGCGGGCAGTCCGATGACGCGCACCTGGTCGAAGCCTTTCTCGGCGTGTTCGGCTCGGTGCTGGTCGAGCGCGCGCGGCAGGCGCCGGCGCTGCTGTCGCGCAACGCGGGCGAGGGCGTGCTGCGCCGCGCGATGGACCACGTGGCGCTGCAGTTCCACGACCCGGCCTTTCACGCGGGCGAACTGGCGCGGCACCTGGGCGTGTCGCCGCGGCTGCTGCAGCGGGCCTTCGAGGCGCTGGGCGTTTCGCCGAGCCGCCACATCCTCGACACCCGGCTGGCGGCGGCGCGTGCCGCGCTCGATGCGGCGGCCCGGCAGGGCGGCCCCGCGCCGGCCATCGCGGTGGTCGCCTACGACTGCGGCTTCAACGACCTGTCGTTCTTCTACCGCGAGTTCCGCAAGCGCTACGGCGTGCCGCCGGGACGCCTCGCCCTCGGGCCGCTTGCGCACTGACTGACGCCTGAGTCCATTCGCTGACGCCTGGCTCCAAGACGCCGGCCCCTGCTTTTCCTACATTGGCCTGGCGCGCCCGCCCTGCGGCGGCGCGCGCCAGCGTCAACCCAACCAGGACAAAGCAATGCAAGAGACAAGAATGACGATCGGCGGTCGCGCGGTGCCAGGCACGGCCTCCTTCGAAGTGCGCAACCCCGCCAACGGCCAGGTGATCGGCACCGCGCCGAACGGTTCGCGCGACGACCTCGCCGCCGCCGTGGCCGCCGCGCAAAAGGCCTTCACGAGCTGGTCGCGAAAGTCCGACGACGAACTGGCCGCGGCCTGCCGCGCCGTCACCGAGAAGATCGGCGCGCATGCCGAAGAGCTGGCGCGCCTGCTCACGCTGGAGCAGGGCAAGCCGCTCAACGGCCTGGGGTCGCGCTGGGAGCTGGGCGGCGCCGCGGCCTGGGCCGGCGCCACCGCGGCGCTGTCGCTGCCGCCGCGCGTGCTGCAGGACAACGCGCAGGGCCACGTCGAGATCTTCCGCAAGCCCGTGGGCGTGGTCGGCTCGATCACGCCGTGGAACTTCCCCGTGCTGATCGCCGTGTGGCACGTGCTGCCGGCGCTGCGCACGGGCAACACGGTCGTCATCAAGCCCTCGCCCTACACGCCGCTGGCCACGCTGCGTTTTGTCGAGCTGCTCAACGAAGTGCTGCCCGAAGGCGTCGTCAACAGCGTGAGCTGCGACGACCGCACCTCCAACCTCGGCGCCGACATGGCGAGCGACCCCGTCATCCGCAAGATCGTGTTCACCGGCTCCTGCGCCACCGGCAAGAAGGTGATGCAGTCGGCCGCCAGCACCATGAAGCGGCTCACGCTCGAACTCGGCGGCAACGACGCCGGCATCGTGCTGCCCGACGCCGACCCCAAGGCCATTGCCGAAGGCCTGTTCTGGGGCGCGTTCCTCAACAACGGCCAGACCTGCGCGGCCATGAAGCGCCTGTACGTGCACGCCAGCATCCACGACGAGGTGTGCGAGCACCTCGCGGCCTTTGCGAAGCAGGTGCCGATGGGCGACGGCATGGACGAGAAGAACGTGCTCGGCCCGGTGCAGAACCGCATGCAGTTCGACAAGGTCGCGCGGCTCGTGGCCGATGCGAAAAAGAAGGGCCAGGTGCTCACGGGCGGCGAACCGGGCGAGGGCCTGTTCTTCCCCGCGACCATCGTCGCGGGCCTGAAGAACGGCGATGCGCTGGTCGACGAAGAACAGTTCGGGCCCGCGCTGCCCGTCATTCGCTACACCGACGTCGAAGAGGCCATCCGCGCCGCCAACGACAGCGAGAACGGCCTCGGCGGTTCCGTGTGGTCCAAGGACATCGAACATGCCAGGCGCATCGCCTCGCGCCTGGAGTGCGGCTCGGTGTGGATCAACAAGCACGGCGCCATCCAGCCCAACGCGCCCTTCGGCGGCGTGAAGGCCTCGGGGCTCGGCGTGGAGTTCGCGGAAGAAGGGCTGAAGGAGTACACCGACGCGCAGGTGATCTTCTCCTGACGCGTTGCAGAGCGTGGCGTGCGCCACGCTCTGTTCAGGTGCGCAGCGCGGCGGTCAGTGCGCCGAGCAGCGCATCGGTCTCGACCAGGCTCGGCGGATGGATCGGCGCCGGCCACGTGCTGTGGATCGCGACCACGAGCCGTTCCTTCGGATGGATGTAGACCTGCTGGCCGAAGATGCCGAGCGCGGCGAACAGGCCGCCGTCGAGTTCGGGCAGCGCCTTCTCGCCGGTCGGGAAGGTCCACCATTGGTAGCCGTACCCCATCGGTTCGAAGCCCGCGAGCGTGCCGGGCGCAAGGTGGCTGGCCGCATCGACGCGCGTGGCATCGGCCACCCAGCCGTCGGGCAGCACCTGCTGGCCGCCGGCCATGCCACCGCCGAGCACGAACAGGCCGAAGCGCCCGAAGTCGCGCAGCGTGGCGTTCACGCCGCTGCCGGTGAACTCCTGGCCATCGACCGCATCGAGCTGCCAGTACGCATCGGCCTCCATGCCGAAGGGCGCCCAGATTTTTTCCGAGAGGTAGTCGCTGATCGGCCGGCGGATCGCGCTGGCCAGGATCTCGCCGACCAGGCAGGTCTCGCCTGTGCTGTAGTTGAAGCGCGTGCCCGCCGGTGCCACGCGCGGGCGCTTCGCCATGAACGCCAGCACCGCGCCTTTTTCGCGCGTGAGCTGCACGCGCATCAGCTGCCGCCGGTCGGAGTCGGCGTCGAGGTAGTCCTCGTTCCAGGCCACGCCCGAGCTCATCTGCAGCACCTGCTTCACCGTCACGTCGTCGTACGCCGAGCCGCGCAGCGCGGGCAGGTAGCGCACCACCGGGTCGTCGAGGCTGGCGATGTGGCCATCTTTCACGGCCGCGCCGACCAGTGTGGAGGTCAGCGACTTCGCGACCGAGAACGACAGCCACTTCGTCGCCGCGTCGTTGCCCATGGCGTAGCGCTCGAGCACGACGTGGCCGTCCTTGATCACCAGCAGCCCGGCCGTGTGGTTGCGCGCCATGAAGCCGTCGATGCCGAAGCGCTGCGCGTCGACGGGCGTGCCCTCGGGCAGCGGATGCACCTGCGTGCCGCGCCGGATCGCGCGCGTCGCGTAGAGCCGGTCCATCTGGCGGTAGGTCGGCGCCTGCAGCGCAGGCGGCAGCGTCATCAGGTCTTCGTAGCGGCCGATGGCCTCGTCGTTCGCTGTCATTTCGCGGCAGGCCGGTTCAGCCCCAGCGTCGGCGTCTCGTCGAAGAAGTTCCAGGGCTTGAGCAGCGCATGCACCCACTCGGTCGGCATGATCGGCCACTCTTCGGCGCGCGCGACGTGCGTGGTGCCGGTGGTGAGCCACACCACGTTGTCGGTGTTCACGATCTCCTGGTTGTCGGCCGTGAACTGGCCCAGGCCCGTGTCCTTGTTCGAGCGGTTCGGGTACTTGCCTTCGGGGAACAGCTCCTCGGGGTCGTAGCGCGTCACCCACAGTTGGCGGTCCATGAAGCTCAAGCGGTGGTTGATCCACTCGTCCTTCGCGAAGTTGGCGCCCTTGGCAATCGGGTGCGTGCCGCCCGCGTACGGCACCAGCTGGTACGACACCGGGTTGCCGACCTTGTTGTTGCGCGACGGGTTGCTCAGCAGGCGGATGGTCGAGGGGTCGAACTTCTGCGCCGCCTGCTGCTCGGTGCGCACCGTGCGCTGCACCGTCTGCATGGTGCTGGTGCGCGGGCCGCCGCGCGTGTTGGGCAGCACCACGGGGTCGACCTCGGTGAGCGTGTTCTGCTCGCCGTCCACGTCCAAGTCGAGGCGGAAGTTGTAGATGTGCTGGTGCGTGGTGCCGACGATGTGGTGGTCCAGCAGCGTGCCGTAGCGCGTGTCCTCGGCGGCCGTGGGGTCCTGCATGGTGCGCGCCTTCACGCCCTTCACGGCCTCGATGCCGGTGGCGCCGGCGTGGATGCCGATGGTGCCGTTCTCGGCGAACACCCAGTCGAACAGGTAGTCGTAGTTGCCCACCGTGCTGATCCAGCGCACCACCAGCTCGCGCCGCTCGGTGCTGATGTTGGGCTTGCCCATTTCCTGGTGCTTGAACTCGGGGTCGGCATAGCGCTCGAAGACGGCGATGGCGCGCGGCACCTTGGTGGGGGCGCCGGTGTAGTCGGCCAGCGTGGCGTCCAGCAGCACGGCGTTCTGCGGCGCGTCCTTGTTCGGCTCGATGGGCGAGGTGAGCGTGCCCATGCCGTACTCGCCCGAGTCGAGATACGCCTTGAAGTACCAGCCGGTGTCGGGGTCGCCGTAGGGCACGATCATGCCGCCCAGCGAGCCTTCGTACATCACCTTGCGCTTCGTGCCCTTGTCGTTGTAGGTGACGGTGGACAGCACCAGGCCCACGCGCGAGTCGAGCCGCACATGGAAGTCCCAGTTGCGCCAGTGCATCGTGTGGCCGGTGATCGTGTAGTTCTTGCCCTCGGGCTCGGTGATCTCCAGCGGCTTGGGCGCGGGCGTGGCCGCGCGGTCGCGACCGTCGTAGGGCGTGGGCTTGAGCGGCACGGGCACCAGGCCGCCGTCCTCGATCTTGATGACCTTCTTCTGCTCCAGATCGACCACCGCCACCAGGCCCTCGATGGGGTGGGCCCAGTAGTTGCCGTCGCCCACGTCCAGGTAGCTCACGACCTTCAGCAGGCGGTCTTCCTGGCGCAGCGAATCCTTGCCGTCGAAGTAGCCCACGGTGAGCGGCGTGGCCACCACCTTCTTCACGTCGGCGATGCCGCGCGTGGCGAGCGCCTTGGCGTAGTCGGGGCTGGCCTCGATGGCGCTCTGCACGGTGGCAAAGTCGTCCAGCAGCACCATGCCGTGCGCGCCCTCGATGGGTTTCCATGCGGTGAGCGTGCGCGCCGCGAGGTCGACCGTGCCCTCGATGACCTTCTTGCCGTCCAGCGCCACGAAGGCCGCCTGGCGCGGCGCGCGCACGGGCTGGCCGGTGAGCGCGAAGTTCCAGACCTCGTCCTTGGGCGGGCGCTTCACGCTGATCTCGGTGAAGCGCAGGCCGGCCTTGTGGCGCCCCGAGGCCTTCAGCACCTCGAGCGTGGCCTGGATCTCGGCCTCGGTGAGCGGGTTCAACGGGTTGGGCACGCGCTCGACCACGAAGGTCTTGTCCAGGCTGGACTGGAACACCTGGTTCACGAAGTCGTGCGGCACGTAGGCCGCGCCCTTGCGCATGACGACGGGCACGTCCAGCTGCATCGGCTGGCCGTTGACCAGCGCCGTCTTCGAGCTGGGCTTCAGGCGCACCAGCGTGCCGTTGCGCGCCACGGTGAACACGTTGGCAAAGCTGTCCCAGCGCAGCGTGCCGCCGAAGTCTTCCACCGTCTTCTTCAGCGGCACCATGTGGGCCGCGCCGCCGTGGGCCAGGGCCGGCTCAGTGCTCAGGGGGCCGAGGGCGAGCGCCAGGGCAGAGGCCAGGGCGGTGCCCAGGAGACGCCGTGCGGCGCCGCGGCCGGGCGTTCGGTGGTAGCTGCTGCGCATGGCTGCATCCTTCTTCGCGTGTTGTGGTGGACAACCGCGAAGGTAAGAGCGCCGCCGGCGCGGGCGTTATCAAGATTTGGCAAACCACCGCGCGCGCGTGGCGGACGGCAGCTCGCCGAACAGGCGCGCGTAGTCGATGGCGAAGCGCGACAGGTGCCAGAAGCCCCAGCGCGCGGCGATGTCGCCGATGGTGTCCTCGCGGCAGGCCTGCATCTCGCAGCGCACGCGGTTCAGGCGCATCACGCGCAGGTAGGTGACGGGGCTCAGGTGCAGCACGTCCTCGAAGGCGTACTGCAGCGAGCGGCGCGACACGCCCGTGGCCGCGCACAGGTCGGGCACGCTGATGGGCTCGTCGGCGTGCGCCTGCATGTACTCGCGCGCCTTGGCCACGATGTGGCGGCGCGCCGCCGTGCTGGCGGGCAGCCGGGCCTCGAAGGCCTTCGAGCCCATGCACTGCAGCACCGCGTCGGCCAGCGACAGCGACAGCATGTGGCGCGCGGCCGGCTGTTCGAGCTGCGCGAGGTTGTCGCGCGCCAGCGACAGGGCGGCGCCCAGCAGGCGGGTGAAGGCGGTTTCGTCGAAGCCGGGGTGCTGCACCGGCGCGGGCGCGGGCATGCGCAGCGCGAAGTCGGGGCCGAACAGGGTGGTGGCCAGCTTCGCCAGCGGTTCGGTGTCGACGCACACGGCCATCAGGTCCATGCCGGCGCCGGCCAGCAGCTCGAACTCGCGCTGCGGCGACAGCGCGATGAGCCGCCGCCCGTCGAGGTCGTGGCCGCAGTACCAGCTGCCCGGGGCCGTCACGTCGATCACGGCCAGGCACAGGGCGCCCGGGCGGCCGTGGCCGTGCTGCAGCACCGTCTGGTTGGCGTGTTCGTGGAACACCTGCACGAAATCCAGGTGCAGGTCTTCGGACAGCCCCTCGAAGCGGCCGTTCGACAACTGCTCGTAGTGCTGCTTCCAGGTGCCCACGCCCGAGGCTTGGGCCTGGGCTTCGGCGGTGAGTTGTCGGCTGAAGTGAAGAAGCTCGGTCATGGTGCGCGCTGGCGCAGTTGCCATCGCCCCACCGATGAGCAGAAACCGTGCCTGTCACGGCGCAGTGTGTGGGAAGCGCCGCCGGCCGACCATGTTGCTTACCCTTGGTCAGGCCGGCCAGGGTGTTCATTCGAGCGTCAGGCCGATGTCCTTCACCAGCGCGCCCCAGTCGCGCAGGTCGCTGCGGATGGTGGCGGTGAACTGCTCGGGCGTGTTCTGCGGCAGGTCGTTGAAGTTCAGCTCGTACATGCGGCGCACCACCGCGGGGTCGCGCAGCACCTGGTTCACGGCCTCGTTGAGCTTCTTCACGATCGCCGGCGGCGTCTTGGCCGGCGCCAGCAGGCCGTACCAGGCGTAGGTGGTGAAGGGGTAGCCGCTCTCGGTCATGGTCGGCACGTCGGGCAGCATCGGGATGCGCGAGGGGCCGCTGTTGGCCAGCGCGCGGATGCGCCCGGCGCGCACGATCTCCACGGTCGAGGAGATGTCGGCGAAGGCCGCATCGACCTGCCCGCCCACGAGGTCCTGCACGCAGGGGCCGCTGCCCTTGTAGGGCACGTGCGTCATGACGAGGCCGGCCTGTTTCTTGAGGCTTTCCATCGCCAGGTGGCCGCCCGAGCCGTTGCCCCACGAGCAGTAGCTGAGCTTGTCGGGGCGCGCCTTGGCGTAGGCGACGAACTCCTGGATCGTCTTCACCGGCAGGTCCTTGCGCACCAGCAGCAGGTTGCCGCCGCGCCCGACCTGGGCGATGGGCATGAAGTCCTTCAGCGGGTCGTAGGGCAGCTTCTTGTAGAGGCTGGGGTTCACCACCATCGTCGCGGCGTAGGTGAACAGCAGCCGGTAGCCGTCGGGCGTGGAACGCGCCACCACCTCGCTGCCGAGGATGCCGTTGGCGCCCGGGCGGTTGTCGACCACGAAGGGCTGCTTCAGGATCTTGCCGAGGCCGTCGCCGATCAGTCGCGCGATGGTGTCGGTGCCGCCGGCCGCCGCGGTGGGCACGACCAGCGTCACGGGCTTGTCGGGGTAGCTGTCGGTCTGTTGTGCGTGGCTGGCCGTTGCCAGTGCGGCCAGGGAACAGGCGGCGAGCGTGCGCAGGCCGAAGCGGAATGGTGTTGTCGTTGTCATGGTCCGTGTCTCCGATGGAAAGGCTTCAGCGGATGCCGAAGCGCGCCTGCGTGCCTTGTTCGATCATGTCCGCGCCCACGCGATACAGGTTGCGCGAGACGTAACTGGGCACTTCGCGGGCCCGCTCGCGCAGCCATTCGGCCTTGAGCGAGCGCGCCTCGGCGATCTCGCTGGCCTCGCCCTCGGCGGTGGCCAGCAGGTCGATCACGTGCAGCGCGAGCTGCCACTGCTTGGCCGCCGCCAGCGCACGTGCCTGGTCGATCACGCCGCGCTTGTCGGTGATGGCGTCGGCCACCACGCGGCCGATGGCCTCGGGCGCGGCCGGGTGCAGCGAGGTCGGGTTGCGGTCCCACCAGCCGTTCTCCGAGCGGTAGATGTCGCGCACGATGTAGCCCGGGTCGCCGTAGGTGGGTTTCATCCACTCGACCGCGAACAGCTCGTCGGGAAAGCGGATGCGCGCCAGGATGTCGCGCTCGTTGAGCCCCTCGTTCATGAGCCGCACCACCTCGGCGCGCACCCAGCGCAGCGCGCGGGCCGTGTGCACGAGCACGTGCTGCACCTGGTCTTCGCCCTCGAGCGTGGCGCCGAATTCGCGCACCGCCTTGCGCGGCTTCAATGCCGCCAGCGCCTCCAGCGTGTCGGCCCAGCGCACCGTGTCGCGCATCGTGCGAAAGGGCGTGCCGATGTTGGGAATCGAATCGATCAGCGCCGCGCCGCCGTACAGCACGCGCTGCGCCGGGCTCCACAGCGCGATCGCGTCGTCGGTTTCCGAGGGCGCCCAGCGCAGCTCGATGCGGCGCTCGCCGCTGCCGATCTGCAGCACGTCGTCGAAGGTCTCGGTGGGCGGGTGCGTCACCAGCCGGTGGTCGAAGAAGCCGGCGGGGCGGTTGAACTGGATCTCGGCCATGCGGTGCTGCAGGGCCAGCGTCTCGCGGTAGCGCGCCAGGCGGCGCGGCACGTTGCGGTGCGCAATGATGCGCGGCGGCGCATCGCCGCGCGCGGCGGCATGGGCCAGCCACATCGGCACGCCGGCGTTGTAGCCGATGTGGCCGTGGCTGAAGCACAGCGCATGCACTGGCGCGTCGCTGAGCTGGCGCAGCGCGTCGATCATGCCCTGCGTCACCGAGCCGCCCGGGCCGGCGTCGACGACGACCAGGCCCACGTTGGTCTCGGCCACGAAGGACTGCCCCTGCCCGCGCAGGATGTGCAGGCCCGGCGCGACGGTTTCGGTGCCGGTGCCGACGATGAGGAAGGGCTTTTCTTCTTCTGTGGCTTGGGGTTTTTCAGCGGTGGCACTCATGCGGAATCCTTGGTGACGGTGAGGGGCGGCAGCTGGTAGCGGCCGTCGAGCAGTTCGGCGCGCGGCACGTAGGCGCGCAGGCACAGGTAGAAGCTGCCTTCGGGCGCCGGCAGCCAGTTGGCGAATGCGGCCTCGCCTTCGGGGCGTGCGTGCTGGATGTGCAGCGTGAGCCCGCCGTCCGCGTCGCGCCGCAGCCCCGGCGTGCGGTCGCCGACGGCGTAGCGGTCGATCGGGTTGTCGACCAGCATGTAGTCGCGCGTGTCGTACATCGTGAGCGACCAGAAGGCGTCGACCGGCGGCAGCGCGTCGGGCGCGAAGCGCAGCGTGTAGCGACGCTGGCCGGTGAGGGCTTCGCCGGTGGCGTCGTGCCAGGCCATGGGGTAGGTGGCCTCGCGGCTTTCGAGCATGCCGATGTACTTGAGCGCGATCAGCGCGCGCGCCAGGTGGTCGTCGCCGAAGGAGCCTTCCACCAGCGGCATCTGCACCCAGCCCGAGGCCGTGGTGCGGCCCGACTGCGCCTCGCGCAGCCGCGGCAGCACGGTGTCGAGCGCGGCCTGCAGCGCGGCGCGCTGGCTGTCGTCGAGTGCCCCTGCAGCAGGCCCGATGCCGAGCGATGCATAGCGCGCGAGCTGCGCGGCATCACCAGCCGGCGGTGCGTTGTCGCGCAGCGCCGCATTCACCTGCGCGGCGAAGTGCGCGGCCGTGAGCGGCGCCTTCGGGTCGCAGGCCGGATCGAAGGCGCGCGGCGCCGAGGCGCGGCCGGCCTCCCAGTCGGCCAGCGTGCGCACGAGAAAACCGTCCTGCAGCGCGTTGACGGCCGGCACGTCCTGCGGGCCGTCGACCAGCAGGCGCCCGATGATCCACAGCCAGCGCGTGGGCGCTTCGATGCGCGCGCCCGGCGCATCGAAGGCGGCGGGCAGCGTGCCGCGCCATCCCGGTGGCGTGATCGCGAAGGCGCGCGCCGCCGTGCCCGTGAGGCGCTGGCCCAGGTGGGCGAAGGGGTTGGTGAAGAAGTCGAGCAGGCCCAGCACGTAGTAGCGCCCGGCGGTGTCGGGCACGTCGATCACGAGCGGGCCCTCGCCCAGGTCGAGCCAGGCGTTGGTGTAGAGCGTGTCGTTGTTCGGCGTGACGACGCGGCTCTTGCCCGCGCCCAGCAGCTGGCGCGCGTGCGTGAACACGTTGCACCAGCGCAGCGGCTTGGGCGCCTCGCCGGCGGCGTCGGTGCGGTGCGGCGAGGTGGCCGCGCGCATGCGGCTCATCTCGTACAGCGGGTAGGCGTAGACCACGGCCTCTTCGGCCAGGGCGTGAAGGGAGTCGGTGTGCGGCTGCATCGTGCTCAGCCCTCTTGTGCCTGCAGGGCCGGGATGCGCCAGCTCTGCACGCCCTCGCGCGGGTAGTACATGCGCAGGATCAGGTAGAAGCGCCCGGCCGGCGCGGGCAGCCAGTTGGCGGCGTCGGCGGGGCGCGCGTGGCCCACCACCAGTTCGAGGCTGCCGTCGGCGTTGCGCTTCAGCCCGGGCGTGCGGTCGCCGATGGCGTGGCGGCGGATGTCGTTGGGGTAGAGAAAACGGTCGCTGTCGTACAGCGTGACCGACCAGAAGGCGTCCGCGGGCGGCAGGTCGCCGGCCTCGAAGCGCATCGTGTAGCGGCGCTGGCCGTCCAGCGGCTCCTGCGTGGCGTCGTGGTGCGCGGCGGCGTACACCGCCTCGCTGGTGGCCAGCGCGCCCAGGCCCAGGTAGGCGGTGCGCGCGCGGCCGAGGAACTCGTTGCCGTAGCGGCCGGTGGCCGGCGTCATCGACCAGGGCTTGGGCCGGCGGTTGCGGCCCACCGCGCCGACCAGCTGCACGCCCTCGGCGAAGCCTTCGATCAGGCCTTCGCGCAGCGGTGCTTCGAGTGCGTCCCACGAGAACGCGGCGTTCGCCAGCAGCCCGCCCTGGCCGAACCACGCCACGAGGCCGCGGTCTTCCACGCGGCCCGGCGCCTCGGCCAGCGCGTGGCACACGTTGGTGAAGAAGCGCGGCGCCACTTCTGCGGCCGGCTCGCCGTGCTCGAAGGCGGCGGCCATGGCGTCCTCGTGCGGGCCGGCCCACTGTTCGATGGCGGCCGGGCGGCCCTGCAGCACGGTGCCGGGCGCGGGTGTCAGCTGGATCTCCGACTGCAGCGCGCGCGCGGCCGGCCAGTCGCTCTCGTCGCCCACCAGGATGCGGCCGATGAGCCAGACCAGGTCGGTCGGGCAGCGCACCACGCGGTGGCCGGCGGCGAGCGATTCCGGCACCGTGCCGCCGGGGCCCACGAGCACCACGGTCTCGCCCTCGGGGTTGCAGTTGCGCGGGCCCAGGTTCTCGAAGTTCTCGGTGTAGGCGTCGTACAGCGGCAGCACGAAGTAGCGCCCCGGGTGCCGTGCCGACGCGGGCACCGTGAGCAGCATTGGCCCGTGCGCCAGGTGCAGCCAGGCCATGGTGTAGAGCAGGTCGTTGGCGGGCGTGACCACGTCGCGGTCTTCGTGGGTGGACGGGCGCGGCGCGTGGTGCAGCGTGTTCAGCGGCGCGCGCACGTCGGAGCCGGCCGAGGCGCCGCTGCGGCGTTCGGCGCGCGGCGCGGTCTGCAGGGCGCAGGTGCGGTAGGTCTCGGTGAGCGGATAGCCGTAGACGAAGGCGGCCAGGCCGATGGAGCGGGCGAGCGCCTTGCGGGCGGCGGCGATGTCGGGCACGGGAGCGGGAGCGTTCATGGGAAAGACCTCGGGGTTCGGAAAAGGGGAAGGGGAGGACGGTTCAGTCGAGCTTCACGCCCGTGGCCTGCGTGAGCTTCAGCGTCACGGGCAGGAAGGCCTTGTAGGCCGCGGCGGCCTCGGGCGGCAGGTTGCCCACGGGCTCGGCGCCGAGCTCCTCGATGCGCCGGCTCACCTCGGGCTGGCGCACCACCGCGCTGACCTCGCGGCCCAGGCGCTCGACGATGGCGTCGGGCGTCCTGGCCGGCGCCATCAGCGAGGTCGGGCCGGTCATGGCGTAGACCTCGTCGGCATAGCCCTGCTCGGCGAAGGTGGGCACGTCGGGCAGCGCGCGGGCGCGCCGGGGGCCGGCCACGGCCAGCGGGCGCAGCTTGCCGGCCTTGATGTACGGCTGCAGCGTGGTGACCGAGCCCACGGTCATCTGGATCACGCCGCCGATCAGGTCGATCGCCATCGGGCTCTCGCCCTTGTAGGGCACGTGCATCGTCTGCAGGCCGTAGGCCTTGTCCATGTAGACCTGCACCTGGTGCGGCTGCGTGCCCGGGCCCCACGAGCCCATCGAGTACTTGCCGGGCGCGGCCTTGGCGGCGGCGATCAGGCTCTTGAAGTCGGTGGCCGGCACCGAAGGGTGCACCGCCAGCACGGTGCGCGTGGTGGCGATGTCCGACACCATGCGCAGGTCGGTGCGCGGGTCGTAGGGCAGCTTGCTGTAGAGCACCAGGTTCGCCGTGACGGGCCCCGGCACCGTGAGCAGCAGCGTGTGGCCGTCGGGCGGGCTCTTGGCGACGTAGTCGGTGCCGATGATGCCGCCCGCGCCGCTGCGGTTCTCGACCACCACCGGCTGGCCCAGCCGCTTGGACAGGCCCTCGGCCACGAGCCGCGCGAGGATGTCGGTCGAGCCGCCCGCCTGGTACTGCACGATGATGCGCACGGGCTTGGAGGGGAAGGGGGCCTCCGTGGCTGCCGCCGCCGTGCTTGCGGCGAGCACCAGTGCCGCGCCCGCGCCGAGTGTGCGCCCGAGTCCGTTCTTCGATGTCGTCGTCATGCGATGTCTCCGGTGGTTGTTGTGCTTCAGGGCGCGCGGCCGACGACCAGCGCATCGACCGCCACGCAGCCGCCCTCGGCCTGCGGGCGCGCGATCAGCGGGTTGATCTCGGCGCAGTCGAGCGAGTCGCCCGCGCGCTGCGCGAAGTCGGCCAGCGCGCACAGCGCGTCGGCGATCGAATCGAGGTCGACCGGCGGTCGGCCGCGCGCGCCATTCAGGATCGCGAAGGCGCGCAGCTCGCGCACCATGGCCAGCGCGTCGTCGCGTGTGATGGGCAGTGCGCGCAGCGACACGTCGCGCAGCGTCTCGACGTGGATGCCGCCCAGGCCGAACATCAGCACCGGCCCGAACACCGGGTCGCGGTGCACGCCCGCGATGCACTCGACGCCGCCCGTCAGCATGCGCGCCACCAGCGCGCCGTCGAGCCGCGCCTCGGGCCGTGCGGTGCGCGCGAGGTCGCGCGTGCGCTCGAAGGCCGCGCGCGCCTGCGCCGCGCCGCGCAGCCCGAGCGCCACGCCGCCCACGTCCGACTTGTGCGGGATGTCGGCGCTGACGATCTTCACCACCACCGCCTCGCCGAGCGCCTCGGCGGCGGCCGCGGCCTCGTCGGCGCTGCGCACCACGCGGTGCGCGACCACGGGCACGCCGGCGTCGGCCAGCAGCGCGAGCGCGTCGGGCTCGGACATCGTGCCGGGCGCGAGCGTCAAGGGCGCCTCGATCGGCGCGGGCGCCGCAGCCACCGCCGCCGCAGGCTTCAGCCCCGCCAGCGCGGCGATCGTGCGGATGCCGTCCGACGGGTCGGCGAACACCAGGCAGCGCATGGCCTCGAGTTCAGCGCGGCGCTCGGGCGTCAGCAGCGTGCTCACCGCCAGCAGCGTGTCGGGATAGGCCTCGCGCAGCGAGCTCACCAACGAGCGCAGTACCGGCCAGAACGCGTCCGACGCGCCCGCGGCGGCCAGGAAGCCCATCCACGAGGCGAAGCCCTGGTCGTCCAGCATCACGCGCGCCGTGCGATCGATCAGCGTCATGTCGTTGGTGACCTGGCCCGTGATGTCGACCGGGTTGCGCGGCGCCGCGAAGGGCACCCAGCGGCGCAGCGTGTCCTGCGCGGCTTCGCTCAGCGGCCGGGCATCGAGGCCCTGGGCCGAGGCCTCGTCGGCCATCAGCGCGCCGACGCCGCCCGAGAGCGTGAACAGGCCGATCGAGCGGTCGCGCGGGCGGCCTGCCACGGCGGCGCTGTGGGCCAGGTCGAAGAACTCCGTGAGGTTGCGCGCGCGCAGCACGCCGTACTGGCGGAACACGGCGTCGTACACCGCGTCGTCGCCCGCCAGCGCGGCGGTGTGCGAGGCCGCGGCCTCGGCGCCCAGCGCGGTGCGCCCGACCTTGACCATCACCACCGGCTTGCCGTTGGCCTGCGCCAGGGCCAGCGCGGCGCGCAGGCGGGGGCCGTCGCGGCAGCCTTCCATGTAGGCCATGATCACGTCGGTGTCGGGGTCCTGCGCGAGCCAGGCCAGGCAGTCGGCGACCTGCACGTCGGCCTCGTTGCCGGTGGTGGCCCACAGCGACAGGCCGACGCCGCGCGCCCGCGCCATCGCGTAGGCGTAGGCACCGAACGCGCCCGACTGGCTCACCAGCCCGATGCGCCCCGGCATCACGCGGCCCACGCCGGGCGCCGGCGAGAAGGTGGCGTACACGTGGCGCGCGATGTTCATGAAGCCCAGGCAGTTGGGGCCGACCAGCCGCACGCCGGCGGCACGCGCCTTGTCGCCCAGCCGCGCCTGCGCCGCCGCGCCCTCGGCGCCCACTTCGGCAAAGCCCGAGGAGAACAGCACCACGCCCTTCACGCCCGCCGCGATGGCGTCGTCGAGCGCGCCGTCGACCAGCGCCGATGGCACCGCGAGGATGGCCAGGTCCACCGGCTGGCCGATGGCGCGCAGGCTGGGGTAGGCCGGCAGGTCCTGGATGCGGTCGGCGTTCGGGTTGACCGGGTAGAGCGCGCCCTCGAAGCCGAAGCGGCGCTGGTAGTCGACGGGAATGCCGCCGATCTTCTGCGCGTTGGACGAGGCGCCGACCACCGCGATGGCGCGCGGCGCGAACAGCGCCGACAGGGATTCGGCTTGCGAAGAGAAGAAGTCCATGGGCATGGCGAAGGGTTCGGAAGTCAGAAGTTGTGGCGGATGCCGGTGGCGAGCACGCGCACGTCGTTGCCGCTGTTGGCGATCACCGGAATGGTCCCGAGCGAGGCCGAGGCGCCGTGCCGGTTCAGCAGGCGCAGCCAGCGCGCGTAGACCACGGTGCGCTTGCTCAGGTAGTAGTCGTAGCCCAGCGTCCACGCCAGCTGCGAGCGTTCGCTCTCGGCCACCTTGCGCTGCGTGGCGCCGAAGATCAGGTTCGAGGCCGGCGTCACGTTGTAGGTGGCGCCCAGGTTCACGAGCTTCGCGGTCGGCACGTGGGGCAGGCTCGAGGCGTTGCGCACGTAGCTGGCGTACAGCTGCAGGCCGATGGAGGGCAGCTCGTAGGAGCCGGTCAGCGCCTGGTAGGTCGTGGTGCTGGGCGAGGCCACCGGCGCCGCGCCGGTGCCCGAGCGCGCGCGCTGGAAGGCGTAGGCGATGTAGTAGGGCTTGCGCGCCCAGCCGATGTTGCCGCCGTAGACGTTGCCGCTCTGGTGGCTCGGCGCGCTCGATTCGCCGGGCGCGTAGGCCAGGTCGGCGAAGAACTCCATGCTGGCCGGCGTGCGGTAGCGAATCATGTTGCTGGCGCGGGCCGCGAAGGGCGTGAGGCCCGGTTGCGCGTCGGTGGCCGCCACCAGGTTGATGGGCGAGAACACCGAGTTCAGGCCGTAGGGGTCGGCCTTGAACAGCGCGTAGAACATCGGCGTGTACATGCGGCCCGCGTCGATCTGCCCCCACGGCGCCGAGAACCCGACGAAGGACTGCCGGCTGAACGACATCGCGGGGCCGGGCAGCGTGCCGTTGCCGGTGTCGGGCGCAAAGCCGCTCTCCAGCGTGAAGTGCGCGCCCAGGCCGCCGCCCAGGTCCTCGGTGCCGCGAAAGCCGATGCGCGAGGCGGTCTGGCCGCCGTCCTCCAGCCGCGTGGAGGAGGCGGGGCCCGACCTGGCGTGCGCCACGTACAGGTCGAGCGTGCCGTAGACGGTCACGGTGCTTTGCGCGGACGCAAGGGCGCAGGCCGCGAGCGCGAGGGCTGCGGTGGCCGTCTTCTTCATTTGGGTTGTCTCCGGTGTGGCCGGTCGCCTGCGGGTGCAGGGCGGTGCCGCCTGTGTGCTTGTCGATGTCCGGGGCTTACGATAGAAATGAAGGGCCCCCGAATCTGTCAACGCTTTGACAGATTCGTGAACACCAGGGCAGGGAGAACCCGCTGACCCGACCACCTGCAACCACCCCTCCCGACGCCGAAGACAGCGCCGAGCTGCTCGACCGCGCGCTGCGCTGGAACGAGCTGTTCTCCCAATGGCCCGACGCGCGCCGCGCCGAGCTCATGAAGTCGGCGCGGCTGGTGCGCTACCGCCGCCGCACGCAGGTGCTGGCGCGCGACCGCCACAAGCGCGAGCTGCTGGCGGTGGTGTCAGGCTGCCTGGAAATCAGCAGCATGAGCCCGCAGGGGCGCAAGTACGTCAACGCGCTGCTCGGGCCCGGCCAGGTGGCGCCGCTGGTGCGCCTGCTCGAGGACGTGCCGCTGCCCTACGACTACCACGCGCACGAAGACTCGGTGATCGTCCACCTGCCCAGCGACGCCGTGATCGCGGTGCTCGACGCCGAGCCCGCGCTGTGGCGCGGCGTGGCCCGGCTGGGCCTGAAGCGCCAGCGGTTGAGCGTGGTGCTGCTGCAGAACCAGATGCTGAACTCGGTGCGCGGGCGCGTGGCCGCCACGCTGATGAGCGTGATCCACTTCTACGGCATGCAGGTGGAGGCCGCCGCGAGCCTGCCGGTGCGGCTGTCGCAGAACGACCTCGCGGCGATGCTGGGGCTGTCGCGCCAGACCATCAACAAGGAGCTGGGGCGGCTGGTCGCGGAAGGCGTGATCGACATGAGCTACAAGCGCATCCGCATCGTGGACCCCGACCAGCTCGCGGTCATCGCGACGGGCACCGGGCCGCATTGAGCGGCGCGCACCGCAGCGCGCAGGCTCAGGGGTGGATCTTCTCGCCCTTGGCGAGCATCTCGACGAACTGCGCGATGCGCCGGGCGCGCGTCTCGGGCTTCTTCGCGCCCTGCGTGCGGAACAGCACGGCGAAGCGGTTGCGCGCGTCGAGCGTGGCGAAGAAGGCCTTGGCCTTGCGGTTGGCGTCGAGCGCGGCCTGCAGGTCGGGCGGCACGGTGGCCACGCTCGGGGCGTCGTAGGCCGCCTCCCAGCGGCCGTCGGCGCGGGCGCGCGCCACCTCGGCCAGGCCGCCGGGCTGCATGCGGCCCTCGTCGATGAGCTTCAGGGCCTTGTCGCGGTTGATCTTCGACCAGATGCTGCGCGCGGTGCGCGGCGTGAAGCGCTGCAAAAAGAACTGCGCGTCCTGGCTCTTGCGCTGGCCGTCGATCCAGCCGAAGCACAGCGCGATCTCCAGCGCCTCGGGGTGGTCGACGGAGGCGATGCCGCTGGCCTTCTTCGCGATGCGCAGCCAGACGCCGGCGTGGCTCGCATGGTGTTTCTTGTACCAACGCAGCAGCGCGGCGGCGTCGGCGCATTCCAGCGGCGTGTCGTCGACGATGCGGTCCACCTTGACCGCGGTCTTCTTCGCCGCCGGGCTCATGGCACCCACCAGTAGCGCAGCGCGTGGAAGTAGATCGGCGCCGCGAAGATCACCGAGTCGAGCCGGTCGAGCATGCCGCCGTGGCCTTCGATCATGGAGCCCCAGTCCTTCACGCCGCGGTCGCGCTTGATGGCCGACATCACCAGCCCGCCGAAGAAGCCCAGGAGGCAGATCATGAAGGCCATGAGCGCCGCCTGCCACGGGTTGAAGGGCGTGGCCCAGTACAGCGCGGCACCCATCGCGGTGGCGCTGGCCACGCCGCCGATCAGGCCTTCCCAGGTCTTGGAGGGCGAGAGCTCGGGCGCCACTTTGCGCTTGCCGAAGAGCTTGCCCCACACGTACTGCAGCACGTCGCTGCCCTGCACCACGATGACCAGGAAGGCGATCAGCAGCAGGTTGCGGCCCTCGAAGCCCGGAATCTGCAGCGTGAGCAGTGCCGGCACGTGGCTGATGCAGAACACGCACACCATCAGGCCCCACTGGATCTTCGAGGTGCGCTCCAGGAAGCGCTGCGTGTCGCCGCCCACCGCCGCCAGGATGGGCAGCAGCAGGAAGGCGTAGACCGGGATGTAGATCGAATACAGCCCGTACCAGTCGATCCAGATCAGGAAGTACTGGCCCGGCAGCGCCACGAAGAAGGCCAGCGCGATCGCGCCGTGGTCGCCGCGCCGCGTGTAGGCCAGGCTGATGAACTCGCGCAGCGCATAGAACGAGATCAGGTAGAACAGCACGATCACGCCGCCCTTGCCGAAGGCAAAGGCCAGGCCGATCACCGCCACCATCACCCACCACGCGTTGACGCGCGAGTTGAGGTTGTCGATCACCGAGTGCGGCTGGCCGTGCGCCACGCGCCACTTGAGCAGCGCGCCGATGGCCGAGGCCAGCACGAGCACGCCGAAGACGCCGCCGAAGAGCTTGAAGGTGGTCCAGGCGAAGGGGGACATTTCGATCACGAGGCGGTCCCTCCGTTTTGTTCGATGCGGTCGTACTCCGGGCGCAAGTCGAGCATGGCCGTGCGTGCGCGGGCGAGGAAGGCGACCTTGTCTTCGCCTTCCTCGAGCTGGATCGGCGCGCCGAAGCGCACCGTGCAGGCCAGCGGGATCGGCACCAGCGTGCCCTTGGGCAGCACGCGCTTGAGGTTCTCGATCCACACCGGCACCAGCCGCACGGTGGGGCAGGCGCGTGCCAGGTGGAAGAGGCCGCTTTTCAGCGGCAGCAGGATGTCGTCGCCCGTGTTGCGCGTGCCCTCGGGGAACATGATGAGCGAGTCGCCGCCTTCCAGCGCCTCCTTCATCTGGTCGACCGGGTTGCCGCCCTGGCCCGAGCCGTCGCGGCGGATCATGAGCGCGTTGAACACGTCCTTGCCGATGAAGTTGCGCAGCTTCGAGGCCTCCCAGTAGTCCTGGCCCGCCACGGGCCGCGTGAGCGCGCGCAGGTCGGAGGGCAGCGTGGCCCACAGCAGCACGAAGTCGCCGTGGCTGGTGTGGTTGGCGAAGTACAGCGTCTGCTCGGCCTTGGGCGTGGTACCCGCCCAGATGGCGCGCACGCCGGTCAGGAGGCCGGCCGCGCCGATGATGAGCTGGCCCGCCACCACCGCGAGCCCGCGGCGCACGATGGCGCCGGGGCGGGCGCTGTCGTTGCCGTCGCCATTGCTGCTGCTGTCGTTCTTGTTGTTGCCGTTGTCGTTGTTCAAGCGAGTTCCTGTGTCATGAGGGCGAGCAGGAAGAGCGCGTTCTGGCAGGCGATCACGATGGCGTGGCGCTGCATCAGTTGGCGGGTTCCCTGCACGCGGTCGGCGAGCGCGCGGGCGTTGGGCTGCGGCGGCGGGTCGCGCAGCCCGAGCACCGAAAGGGCGTTGTCCATCGCGCCCAGCGAGGCGATCTGGCCGTTGGCCAGGCCTTCGAACAGCGCCTGGTCCAGCCGCAGCCGGAAGGCGAAGTAGCGTTCGAGCACGCCCAGCACCATCACCGCGGCAAAGGCCAGGATGGCGGTGTTCGAGAGCCCGCGCAGCGTGAGCGCCAGCACCAGGGCGGCGATGCAGGTGAGCGCGAAGCCCCAGAGGGCGAGCATGGCCGCCGCGCGCAGCAGGCCGGCCAGGGTGGTGCAGGTGGCGCGTTCGTTGTCAGTCATGGCGGGAAGGGGCTGTGTCGGGGGTGGGGGCGAGCGCGGCACGCCAGGCGGCGTGCAGCACGATCTGCGGGCGGGCGCGGCGCACGGCGTCTTCGGCCTGTGCCAGGCCGTGGTCGCGGCCCAGCCAGGCGACCACGGCGGCGGCGCTGCGCGAGAAGCCCAGCGCGCAGCAGACCCACACGGCCGAACCGTCGGCCACCGCCGCGCGGCGCTGGCCTTCGATGACGGCTGCGGCGCGGCGCAGGCGCACGGGCGGCGGCACCACGAGGTCGAGCAGCGGCACGCAGCGCGCACGGGCGGGCGGCACGCCGGCCGGCAGTTGCAGCTCGGCGCACAGGCTCACGAGCCGGGGCTGGCCGGCGGCGAGCCATTCGGCCTGCGTGGGGCGACGGCCCAGGCGCAGGCCGGGCACCACCTCGACCGAGGCCGGCAGCTTGCGCGTCCAGAGCCACACATTGAAGGCCGCGGCCAGACGGTAGGGCGCGAACAGCCAGCGCGCCGCCCAGCCCATGCGGCCGTGGCCGTCCATTTGGAAGCCGCGCGCGCCGAAGCCGAGGTAGTTGAGCGCCACCAGCGCGAGCGCCGCGGCCGGCCAGGCCAGCCACAGCACCACGCCGCCCGTTGCCAACGCCGCGAACAGGCACAGCGCTGCGCCCACGGCATAGAAGCCCGCGAGCTTCAGCCGCTGCGGATCGCGCGCCAGGCGCCATGCGCGCAGCATCGACACCCGGCGCGCCATCGGCCACAGCCACACGCAGAAGATGCCCAGCAGCGCGCCGGTCGGGATGTCGATGAAGTGGTGCTGCCAGGTCGTGAGCACCGAGGCGCAGATCGCGAAGGCCCACACATGCAGCACGAGCCGCGCCCACAGCGGCCGGATGAAGCGCCGGTACCAGTCCCACAGGATCACGGCCAGCGCGATGTGCAGCGAGGGCGCCTGGTTGTAGGGCTGGTCGAAGCCGCGCAGCGCGTTGAACAGGAAGGCCGGCGCACCCTCCACCGGCGGCTGGCCGAAGCTGAAGTGCAGCGGCCAGAGGATGAAGCAGGTGCAGGCGATGAGCGTGGCGCTCACCAGCCGCAGCGCATGCCGGTCGAGCGTGTGGCGGTCACGCGCCAGGAACAGCGACAGTGCGTAGAAGACGTTGATGGTCCAGTACGGAAAGATCGTCCAGGCCCAGAAGGGCACCTGCCGCTCCCAGTCGAAGGCCATCGAGGGCACGCTGGCGCGCGTGGTGGCCCACCAGTTGGCGAAGCCATACGTGGCGTAGAACAGCGGCCCCAGAAACACCAGCCACGCGGCGGCGCGTTTCCACGGCCGGGGCGCGCGCCGGGCGGTCATTGCGCGACGCGCACCGCCAGCGACACCGTGAAGATGCCCCACTCGTCCACCCGCTGGTCGATCTTGCGGAAGCCCGCTTCTTCGACCAGCTGGTCCATCTCGGCCTGCGTGCGCCGGCGCATCACCCAGGCTTCGCCCTGGCGGTGGCTGGTGAGCGCGCGGGCGATCATTTCGAGCTGCGGGTGCCAGGGCTGGCCGGTGTAGACCAGGTAGCCCCGGTCTTCCACCGCGTCGCCCACGCCCGCGAGCGAGCGGCGCACCATTTCGTTGTCGGGGAACAGCTCGTACAGGCCCGACACCACGGCCAGCGTGGGCCGCGGCGTCACGCTCGCCAGGCTGATGCGATCGAAGGCGTCGGCCTGCACGAACTGGGCGACGTCTTCCAGGCCCTTCTCGGCGATCAGGGTCGTGCCGTCGCGCACGTTGATGTCGCTGTAGTCGCGCAGCAGGATCGAGCTGGCCTTCACCGGGCTGGCCAGCACCGCGTCGAGCACGTAGCGGCCGTGGCCGGCCGCGATGTCCATGAGCCGCACCTCGCGGTGCATCTCGACCAGCCGCTCCATCGCGATGCGCAGCAGCTCCTCGACGTGGACCTTGCGCTGGCGGATGCCGCGCCAGCCGATGGAGTCCAGGTAGGTGCGGTCGACCGAGCGGCCCAGCGCGCCCTTGCCCTGCGGCTGGTTGCGGTAGACGTAGTCGAGCGTGCTGCCCGAGTCGAAGCCGGTGGCGTGGCCCAGCGCGATGCCGCTGGAGAGCGCGCCGCCCACGCGCAGCCCGCCGCGCGTGATCGCCCAGTAGGCGCCGCGCGGCGACAGGGGCGAGAGCGGTTCGGCCAGCGCGCGCGATTCGTCGGCCGTGTTGCCGTTCAGGTGCGCCTCGCGCAGGTCGACCGGCACGGCCGGCTCGTCGAAGCGCTGCAGGATGAATTCGCGGATCGACGCCACCGTGGGCGCCCGGTCTTTTTCGCCCAGCGTGTCGTGGAAGAAGCCCGGCAGCACCGTCTTCGTCTTCACGGCGCTGCCCAGCCGCTCGAAGAACTGGTGCTGCGGCTTGTGGTGCACCACCCAGTCGGCGCCCGAGATGAGCAGCTGCACCGGCAGCGTGATCGCGTTGGCGTCGGCCACCACGCGGTCGGCCGCCTCGTACAGGCCCAGCAGGATGTTGACGGCGATCGGGCGCGAGATCAGCGGGTCGTTCTTGTAGCTCTCGATGCGCGCGGGGTCGTGCGTGAGGAACTTCGGCTTCACGTAGCTGTTCACGAAGAACAGCCCGCGCAGCTTGTGCATGAGCGCCAGCCCCGGCCGCGCGAACGGCACGTAGAGCTTGACCTTGAAGGCCGGCGAGGCCAGCGTGAGGCCGCGCACCTTGGGGGCGTAGTCGTGCGCCCAGGTGGCGATCAGCACCGCGCCCACGCTCTGCGCCACCACGTGGATGTCGTGCTCGGGCACGCCGTGGGCGGCGGCGATGTGCTGCACGAAGGTCTGCACGTCGCGCACCGAGGTGCCGAAGCTGGGGCTGTAGCCGCGCTGGCCCGGCGACAGGCCGTGGCCGCGCGCATCCCAGGCGAAGAAGTCGAAATCGGGCAGGTCCAGCTCGTCCACCAGGTGCGCCATGCGCGCGCCGTGCTCGTGGCCGCGATGGAACAGCAGCACGGCGCCGCGCCGCGCGGCGCCCGTGGCCGGCCAGTGGCGGTAGAACAGCGATTCGCCGTCGTGCGTGCGGAAGTGGTGTTCGGCGGCGACGCGGGGTGTGGAAAGGGTCATGAAGAAGGGTCTTCTTTATTTATTTGTATGGGGGTGTTTCAGGCGGCAGGCGCCTCGGCCTCGGCCAGGGCGCGGCGGATGCGGTTGACGACCGTCCAGGCCACCAGCGCGGCCACGAGCGGCATCAGCAGGGCGGTCCAGCCCGGCAGCGGCCCGCCGAGGGCGACATACAACCCGAGCGCGCCGAACACGAAGGCCCGGTCGCTCTTGCCCATCGGCCCGTCGTAGCGGCGCGAGGCGCCCACCGTCGGGCCCAGCGCGCCGGCGAATTCGCTCAGACCGGCCAGCACGATGACCGTGCCGACCCAGAACGGCGCGAACGGCGCCACCAGCGCGAAGGGCAGGTAGAGCGCGGCGTCGGAGACCACGTCGGTGAGTTCGTTGAGGAAGGCGCCCAGCCGGCTTTGCTGGTGGTGCTCGCGTGCCAGCATGCCGTCGATGGCGTTGAAGGCCATGCGCAGGAACATCCAGGCGGGGATCAGTCCGAAGGCCGCCAGCGAGGGCGCGGCGAAGAACAGCCAGAGCCCGAGCACGACCGACACCGTGCAGGCCGCCAGCGTCACCTGGTTGGCCGTCACGCCCATCGCATGCAGCCGGACCACGAGCGGTCGCAGCAGTGCCTGGAAACGCGGTTTCAGTTCGTAGATGGACACGCCTGACCTTCCCCTCGTCTTGTTGTATGGCCGAACATTCTGCCAGTGTGGCCAAGGACTAAACTCATCGCCGAAGACCCACCTCCAATGACCATCCAGACCGACGATTTCGCCCCCGCCCCGCAACGCGTGGTGTCCGCCGCCCCCGCCTCGCCCAACGAGGAGGCGATCGAGCGGGCGCTGCGGCCCAAGCTGCTCGACGAGTACGTCGGCCAGGCCAAGGTGCGCGAGCAGCTCGAGATCTTCATCGGCGCGGCGCGCAAGCGCAAAGAGGCGCTCGACCACGTGCTGCTGTTCGGCCCGCCGGGCCTGGGCAAGACCACGCTGTCGCACATCATCGCGGCCGAACTGGGCGTCAACCTGCGCCAGACCTCGGGCCCCGTGCTCGAAAAGCCCAAGGACCTGGCGGCGCTCTTGACCAACCTCGAGCCCAACGACGTGCTCTTCATCGACGAGATCCACCGCCTGAGCCCGGTCGTCGAGGAAATCCTGTACCCCGCGCTGGAGGACTACCAGATCGACATCATGATCGGCGAGGGCCCCGCAGCGCGCAGCATCAAGCTCGACCTGCAGCCCTTCACGCTGGTGGGCGCCACCACCCGCGCCGGCATGCTGACCAACCCGCTGCGCGACCGCTTCGGCATCGTGGCGCGGCTGGAGTTCTACACGCCCGAGGAGCTGGCGCTCATCGTGCGCCGCAGCGCCGGCCTGCTCAAGGTCGAGACCGACGCCGCCGGCGGCTTCGAGATCGCGCGCCGTTCGCGCGGCACGCCCCGCATCGCCAACCGCCTGCTGCGCCGCGTGCGCGACTACGCCGAGGTCAAGGGCAACGGCCGCATCACCGAGGACATCGCGCACAAGGCGCTGGCCATGCTCGACGTCGACCCGCAGGGCTTCGACCTCATGGACCGCAAGCTGCTCGAGGCCGTCATCCACCGTTTCGACGGCGGCCCGGTCGGCCTGGACAACGTGGCCGCCAGCATCGGCGAAGAGCGCGACACCATCGAGGACGTGATCGAGCCCTACCTCATCCAGCAGGGCTACCTGCAACGCACGCCGCGCGGGCGCATCGCCACGCTCGCGGCCTACCGCCACCTGGGCGTGGTGCCGCCCTCGGGCCGCGCCGACGGCCCGGACCTGTTCGGCGCCTGAAGAGAATTCCATGCACACCCACGACCTGAGCGCCTGGCAGCACGACCACCATTTCGGCGCCGGCAATGCCGCCGCCGAACGAAGTACCCGCCTCGTGATGTGGATCACCGCCGCGATGATGGTGGTCGAGATCGGTGCCGGCTGGTGGTTCAACTCCATGGCGCTCCTGGCCGACGGCTGGCACATGAGCTCGCACGCGCTGGCCATCGGCCTGAGCGCCTTTGCCTACGCCGCCGCGCGGCGCTACGCCCGCGACCCGCGCTTTGCCTTCGGCACCTGGAAGATCGAGGTGCTCGGCGGCTTCGCGAGCGCGCTGCTGCTGCTCGGCGTCGCCGCGCTCATGGTGGTGGGCTCGCTGGAGCGGCTGTGGTCGCCCGTGGCCATCCACTACCCCGAAGCCATCTCGATCGCGGTGCTGGGCCTGGTGGTGAACCTGGTCTGCGCGCGGCTCCTGGGGCATTCGCATGACCATCACGGCCATGACCACGGGCACGCGCACGACCACCACGATCACGATCACGCGCATGGCCACGACCTCAACCTGCGCTCCGCCTACCTGCACGTGGTGGCCGACGCTGCCACCTCGGTGCTCGCCATCGCGGCGCTGCTGGGCGGCTGGTTCTACGGCTGGTCCTGGCTCGACCCGGCCATGGGCATCGTCGGCGCCGTGCTCGTCGCCGTCTGGGCCAAGGGCCTGCTGAAGGAAACCGGCAAGGTCCTGCTCGACCGCGAGATGGACCACCCCGTCACCGCCGAAATCCGCGAAGGCGTCGAGACGATGCTGGCCGATTCCGAAACCCGCGTGGCCGACCTGCACGTCTGGCGCGTCGGCCGCGATGCGTACGCCTGTGCGCTCACGGTGGTGACGCATTCGGCCACGCTCACGGCCGACCAGGTGCGGGCGTGCTTCTCGATGCACGAGGAGATCCGGCACTCGACGGTGGAAATCCAGCGCTGCGCTGACTAGGTCGGGGGCCTGCTCCTTCCCCTTTGGGTGAGGGAGAAAAAAAGAAAGTCAGGCCGTCGGCCGCCGGACGTGCCGCACGATCAGCATCTGCGCCGTGTAGTACGTCGCCAGAACCCACAGCGACGCCAGCGGCAGCGGCGACACGAACCGGTTGATCGCCAGCAGCGCATCGCTCAGCATGAAGAAGCAGGCGCCCACCGCCACCCACAGCGCGGCCGGGTCGCTGGAACGCAGCACCGCCGCACGCCCGATAGCCTGGGCCGCCATGCAGGCGATCACCACCACGTAGAACCCGACCGGGATGCGCAGCGCCACCGGCAGGCCGCCCTGCCACAGGAAGGCGTACATGCCCGCGCCGATCAGCAAGGTGGCCGCCAGCGCGCGCGGACGCGGGAACAGCCCGACGCCGATGCGGAACAGCGCGATGTAGGCCAGGTGCGCGAGCAGGAAGCACACCAGCCCGGGCACGAAGAGGTTCGCCGGCCCCATCAGCAGCACGTCGCCTGCGAGCGAGAAGACCAGTCCGGTCAGCAACAGCGCATCGAAGCGCGTCATGCCGCCGGGCTGGCGTTGCGCGCGGCGGGCCGCGAAGGCGATGGCGATCGCCAGCGCCAATGGCTTGAAGAGGAGGTGCAGCCAGCCGATGCCCAGGGCCGCACTCGCCGTGGCCAGCGCGGCGGCCTCGACCAGCAGCACCTCGGTGACCGACAGCCGCCCCTGCAGCACCGCACCCACGGCCCACAGCCCGGCCGTGAGCGCGGCCAGCCAGACGGCGGCCTGCGGCAGCGGCACGGCGTCGGAGTACCAGAGGAACACCGTCACGCCGGCCAGCAGCGCGAGAAATTGCAGGCCCGCGAACCATTGCACACCCCGGCTTACCACGGGCTCGTAGCGCGTGACCTTCGCGATGTCGAAAGCGGGCTTCGGGTAGCGCGCCGCCACGTCGGCCGGTCGCCAGCCGGGCGGCTTGAACCACACGCGCAGCTTGTCGGACCAGCGGCGCGCATGCCATGAATCCCTGGCAAGCGCCCAGTAGACCTCGGCGTTGGCCCACAGCGGGTCCCAGCTTTTCAGCTCGCCGCGCGTGCCGTACACGCAGCGCTCGTCCTCCTCGCGGAAGGTGCCGAAGAGGCGGTCCCACACGATCAGCACGCCGCCGTAGTTGCGGTCCAGATACGTGTCGTTCACCGCGTGGTGCACGCGGTGGTTCGAGGGCGAGCAGAACCAGCGGTCGAACCAGCCCAGCTTGCCGACTTGTTCGGTGTGGACCCAGAACTGGTAGAGCAGGTCGATGAGCGCCACCACGACGAACACCAGCGGTGGCACGCCGGCCACGGCCATCGGCAGGTAGAAGAGCCAGCCCAGCAGCGCGCCGCTCGAGGTCTGGCGCAGCGCGGTCGACAGGTTGTAGTGCTGGCTCTGGTGGTGCACCACGTGCGCGGCCCACAGCACGGCCGACTCGTGGCCCATGCGGTGCAGCCAGTAGTAGCAGAAGTCGTAGAACACCAGCGCCAGCAGCCAGCCGTACCAGGTGGTCCAGAACTCGCGCGCCGCCTCTTGCGGAAAGAGCGCCACCGCCGAATACACGGCCGTGTAGATGCCGATGCGCAGAAGACCCGTGAGCACCGCGCTGATCTGGCTCAGCATGCCCAGCCCGATGCTGTTCACGGCGTCGGCCAGGCGGTAGGTGTCCTGCCCGGTGCCGCGCCGGGCGCGCGCGCGGCCGACCGCGAACTCGATCGCGATCAGCAGAAAGAACACGGGGGACACGAGAACGATGATCTGGCCAGAGCGCATCGTCCGATTGTGGCGTTGCCCCGGTGCCACGCGTCACCGGGATGTCACGGAGTCGCCATCGCGCGGTCATGCGCGGATGCGAACCTGCCGGACCATGCAACGCGACGACGCCTTCCTTCGCGCCTGGCGCGACACCGCGATCCAGCCTCCCGAGCCGGAGGACGACGATGCGGCGCGTCCGGCGCTGCGCTATCGCACCCTCTGGATCTCCGACCTGCACCTGGGCACGCCCGGCTGCCAGGCCAGGGCGCTGCTCGACTTTCTCAAGCACACCGAGTGCGAGACCCTGTTCCTGGTCGGCGACATCATCGACGGCTGGCAGCTCAAGCGCCACTGGTACTGGCCGCAGGCGCACAACGACGTGATCCAGAAGTTGTTGCGCAAGGCGCGCAAGGGCACGCGCGTGATCTTCATTCCGGGCAACCACGACGAGTTTGCCCGCAAGTACCTGAACCACAACTTCGGCGGCATCGACGTGGCCGACGAGTGGATCCACGAAACCGCGGACGGCCGCAAGCTGTGGATCATCCACGGCGACCTGTTCGACGGCGTGATCCAGTGCGCCAAGTGGCTCGCCTACGTGGGCGACTCGCTCTACGAGTTCACGCTCAAGCTCAACCGCCACCTCAACTCGCTGCGCGCGCGCATGGGGCTGCCGTACTGGTCGCTCTCGAAGTACCTCAAGGGCAAGGTCAAGCGCGCCGTGAGCTACGTGGGCGACTTCGAGAACGCCGTGGCCCGCGAGGCCCGCAACCGCGGCGCGCAGGGCGTGGTGTGCGGCCACATCCACCACGCCGAGATGCGCGATATCGACGGCATCCTGTACTGCAACGACGGCGACTGGGTGGAAAGCCTCACCGCGCTGGCCGAGCATGCCGACGGCACGCTCGAGATCATCGACTGGGTGCAGCACATGCCCGTCGGGACGCAAGCGGTGCCGGCGCGCGAAGCGGTCGCGGCCTGAACGTCCGGCCCCGCGCGGGCCTTGATCGAAGAACTGAAGAAAAAAGCGCTCACCGCCGCGGCGGGGCGCCCACGTTCGTCCGATCCGACGATGCCGCGCCGGCGCGCGCGCCGCACACTTGCCGGGTGTGAACCCTGTGAGACAACACCATGGCCTGGACCCTCAGCGCGGCGGAGACCGCGTTTCGCGACGAGGTTCGCGACTTTCTCGCGCGCGAGCTGACGCCTGAGCTGCGCGCCGCAGGGCGTCGCTGCTCCGGCATCTTCACCGACTACGCCGACGGCAACCGCTGGCACCGCGTGCTGGCCCGGCGCGGCTGGAGCGTGCCGCACTGGCCGGTGGAACACGGCGGCACCGGCTGGACGCCGATGCAGCACTACCTCTTCGCCAGCGAGCTGGCCGCGGCCGACGCGCCGCCGCGCGCCCCCATGGGGCCCGGCATGGTCGCGCCGGTGATCATCGCCTTCGGCACCGAGGCGCAGAAGCAGGCCTGGCTGCCGGGCATCCGCTCGGGCGAGGACTACTGGTGCCAGGGCTACTCCGAGCCGCAGTCGGGCTCCGACCTGGCCTCGCTGCAGTGCAAGGCGGTGCGTGACGGCGACGACTACGTCATCAACGGCACCAAGATCTGGACCACCCACGCGCAGTACGCCAACCGCATGTTCTGCCTTGTGCGCACGGCCTCGGGCGGCAAGGCGCAGCAGGGCATCAGCTTCCTGTGCTTCGACATCCCCCAGGCCGGCCTGACCATCCGCCCGATCATCAGCATCTCGGGCGACCACGAGCTCAACCAGGTGTTCTTCGACGACGTGCGCGTGCCCGCCAGCGGCCTCATCGGCGAGGAGAACCAGGGCTGGACGGTGGCCAAGTACCTGCTGCAGCACGAGCGCGGCGGGGCCTGGGCGCCGATGCTGCGCGCGCGCCTGCGCCGGCTGCGCGCCGCCGCCAACAGCGCCTTCGCCGCCGCGGGCGACACCGCCGCCGACGAGGCGCGCGAGATGGCGCTGCGCCTGGCCGAGATGGACTGCGCCATCGATGCGGTCGAAGCCACCGAGTTGCAGTCGCTGCGCGCCCAGGCACGCGGCGAGCCGCACGGCATCCGGCCGTCGATGGGCAAGGTGATGGGCTCCGAGCTGCGCCAGCGCCTGACCGAGCTCGGCGTGGAGATCGCCGCGCACTACGCGGCGGCTGATTTGCCGCTGGACGACGGCCTGCAGGGCGCGCTCGCCGTGCCCGAGGAGGCGGTGTTCTCGATGTCCGCCTACCTCAACGACCGCGCCGCGTCGATCTACGCGGGCTCGAACGAAGTGCAGCGCAACATCATCGCGGCGCAGTTGCTGCAATCACGCTGAGGCCCGTTTTTCATGACCACCCTCGCCGACCAAGACGACACCCTCGCGATGCTGCGCGACAGCCTCGCGCGCTACCTCGACGACCAGCACGGCTTCGAGCAGCGCCTCCATGCGCTGGCCGCCGCAGACGATGCACCGCCGCCGTTCTGGCAAGGCCTGGCAAGTGACCTCGGCCTGCTGGGCGCGGCCCTGCCCGAATCGCAGGGCGGACTGGGCCTCGGCCTGGCCGCGCACCTCGCGTTGCTGCCCACGCTGGGCGGCGCGCTCGCGGCCGAGCCGTATCTTTCGACGCTGGTGATCGGCGCCGGCCTGCTGCAGCGCCAGCCGGGCGCGCAGGCCGATGCGCTGCTCGCGCGCGTCGTCGCCGGGCAGGCCGTGCTGGCCTTCGCGCACGATGAGCCGCACAGCCGCCACGCACGCGACGACGTGCGCACGACGCTCGTGCGCGAGGCCGACGGCCGGCTGAAGCTCGACGGCCGCAAGGCCGTGGTGCAGGCCGCGCCATGGGCCAGCCATTTCATCGTCACGGCACGCAGCGACAAGGGCTTGTCGTTGCTGGTCGTGCCCAAGGACGCGCCCGGCGTGCAGCTGCGCGCCTACCGCACGCGCGACGGCGGCCGCGCGGCCGACATCGCCTTCGACGCGGTGCGCCTGAATGCCGATGCCTTGCTCGGCGAGGAAGGCGCAGCACTGCCGCAGATCGAGCAGGCGCTCGACGAGGCCACGCTCGCGGTCTGCGCCGAGTCCATCGGCATCCTGCGCCGGCTGATGCGCGACACGCTCGACTACGTGCGCCAGCGCAAGCAGTTCGGCGTGCCGATCTCCAGCTTCCAGGTGCTGCAGCACCGGCTGGCCGACATGCACATGGCACTCGAGCAGGCCGACGCGCTCACCGCCAGCGTGGGCGAAGCACTGGCCGCGGGGGCCGATGCGGCCTCGCGCGCACGCGCCGTGTCGTCCGCCAAGGTCGCGGTCGCCAAGGCCTGCCGCGCCGTGGGGCAGGGCGCGGTGCAGCTGCACGGTGGCATGGGCATGACGGAAGAACTCGCCGTCGGCCACTACGTGCGCCGCGCCACCCTCATCGAAGGCCAGTTCGGCCCGCCCGCGTGGCACCTGCGCCGCGTGGCGCAGCTGCAGCAACAACAACCCTTCTCACAGCACTAACCCCATGACAGCACTGGACGACCGCACGACGGTCATCGTCGGCGTCGGCGAGATCACGCACCGCACCAAAGAGGCCGCCGAAGGCCTCGAACCCATCGAGCTGATGGCGCGCGCCATGCGCGCTGCCGCACAGGACAGCGGCGCCGCCGCGCTGCTGGCCGGCCTCGACTCGCTCGACGTCGTCTGCGAGTACTCGTGGCCCTACACCGACGCGCCCGCGCTGCTCAACGCGCGGCTGGGCTGCAGCCCGGCGCGCAGCGTCTACGGCGTCACCGGTGGCGAATCGCCGGTGCGCTACATCCACGAGGCCGCGCTGCGCATCGCGCGCGGCGAGAGCAAAGTGGCCGCCATCACTGGCGCCGAGGCGCGCTACACGGTCGATGCCGCCGCCAAGCTCGGCATCGCGCTGGACTGGACCCCGCGCGACGACAGCGTGAAGCTGGTGCGCGGCACCGACATCTGCCACCCCGTGGCGATCCAGCTCGGCGCGGCCATGCCGACCACCATCTACCCCTTCTACGAGAACGCCGCGCTCGCCCACTGGGGCCAGACGCCGCGCCAGGCGCAGGACGAGTCGTCGCGCCTGTGGGCGCGCTACTCCGAGGTGGCCGCCGCCAACCCCTACGCCTGGCTGCGCAAGCCCTTCACGCCCGAAGACATCGCGCGCATCGATGGGGCCAACCGCCTCATCGCCTGGCCCTACACCAAGCACATGGTGGCCAACCCGCTGGTCAACATGGGCGCGGCCGTGCTGCTCACCAGCGTGGGCCATGCGCGCGAACTCGGCATTCCCGAAGACCGCTGGGTCTACGTGTGGGACGGCGCCGCCGCGCGCGAGCCACGCGACTACCTGCAGCGCGACCAGTACCACCGCTCGCACGCGCAGGACCTGGTGATGGAAACCGTGCTCGCGCAGGTCGGCGGCGACGCCTCGACCTTCGAGATGCTGGAGTTGTACAGCTGCTTCCCCATCGTGCCCAAGATGGCGCGCCGCACGCTGGGCCTGGCACCCGAGGCGCGCATGACCTCCACCGGCGGCCTGAGCTTCTTCGGCGCGCCGCTCAACGACTACATGACGCACGCCGCCGCCGGCCTGGTGCGCGCACTGCGCGCCGCGCCGAAGGGCAAGGCGGCGCTGCTCTACGGGCAGGGCGAGTACGTCACCAAGCACCACGCGCTGGTGCTGGGCTCCAGCCCGCCGCCGCAGGGGCTTCCGAAGCCCGACTACGACGTGCAGGCCGCCGCCGATGCGCGGCGCGGCCCGGTGCCGCCGCTGGTGCTGCAGTACGCGGGCGCCGCCACGCTGGAGACCTTCACCGTGGTCTACGGCCGCGACGGCCAGCCTTCGCAGGGCATCGTGATCGCGCGCACGCCGGCCGGCGAACGGCTCATGGCGCGCGTCGAGGCCACGGACACGGCCTCGCTGAAGGTGCTGACCGACCTGGACCGCAGCCCCGTCGGTTGCAGCGGCACGGTGACGGCCGGTGCGGACGATCTTTTGAACTGGAGCGTGTCATGAGCGCAGTCACCGTCGAACGTCTGCCGGGCAACGTCGCCCTCGTCACCATCGACCGCCCCGAGGCGCGCAACGCCGTCAACGGCGACGTGGCGTCGGGCCTCGAAGCCGCCGTCGATGCCACCGAGGCCGACGACGACATCCGCGCCGTGGTGCTCACCGGCGCCGGCCGCGAGGCCTTCTGCGCGGGCGCCGACCTGAAGGAGGTGTCGGCCGGCCGCGGCAGTGCGCTGCGCACCGAGCGCGGCGGCTTCGCGGGCTTCGTGTACCGCGAGCGCAGCAAGCCGTGGATCGCCGCCGTCAACGGCAAGGCGCTGGCCGGCGGCACCGAACTCGTGCTGGCCTGCGACCTCGTCGTGGCCGTGCGGCAGGCCGCCTTCGGCCTGCCCGAGGTGCTGCGCGGGCTGATCGCCGCGGCGGGCGGGCTGTACCGGCTGCCGCGCGCCATTCCGCCGAACATCGCGCTCGAACTGATCCTCACGGCGGGCCAGCTCGATGCCGAGCGCGCGCACGGCTTCGGCTTGGTCAACCGCCTCGTGCCCGACGTCGAGGGGCTGCGCGAGGCCGCGCTGGCGCTGGCCGCCGAGATCGCACGCAACGCTCCGGTGGCAGTGCGCCAGAGCCTGCGCGTGGCGCGCGAGGCGAACAGCGGGCTCGACGAGGCCGCGCTGCGCGCCCTCACGCGCGATGCCTTCGAACGCGTGGCCGCGAGCGAAGACTTCAAGGAAGGCCCGCGCGCCTTCATCGAAAAACGCGCGCCGCGCTGGACCGGTCGCTGAACAAGAAAGAGACAGCCATGCCCGACAGCGAAGCAGACGACATCCTCATCGACCGCAGCCGCGCCGGCATCGCACTGCTCACGCTGAACCGCCCGGCGCGCCTGAACGCGCTGAGCCAGCCCACCGTGCGGCGCCTGTGCGCCGCGCTCGACGCACTGGCGCAGGACGACAGCGTGCGCGTGCTGGTGCTCACCGGCGCCGGGCGCGGCTTCTGCGCCGGCTGGGACCTCACCACGCCGCTCACGCGCCGCGACGACCAGCCGCTCGACGGCGAGCCTTCGGTGGCCGACCTGATGGCGGGGCAGGAGCTGTTCGCCGGCATGGTGCGGCGGCTGCGCGCGCTCGACAAGGTGGTGATCGCCGCCGTCAACGGCGTGGCCGTGGGCGCGGGCTTTGCGCTCACGCTGGGCGCCGACATCCGCGTGGCCGCGCGCTCCGCATCGTTCCATGTGGGCGCGGTGCGCATCGGCCTCACGGCCGGCGAGTGCGGCATCAGCTACCACCTGCCGCGGCTGGTGGGCGCCTCGCGCGCCTTCGAGCTCATGCTCACGGGCCGACCCGTGCCGGCCGACGAGGCCGAGCGCATCGGCCTCGTCGCCGCGCTGGTGGACGACGAGGCCCTGCTGCCGCGCGCGCTCGCCCTGGCCGCCGACGTGCTGCGCAACAGCCCCTACGCCACGCGCCACACCAAGCAGCTCATGTGGGCCAACCTCGAAGCCCCGAGCCTCGACGCCGCGCTCGAAGTGGAAAACCGCGCCCAGGTTCTGGCGCTGAAAACCGAGGATTTCCGCGAGGCCGCCGCCGCCTTCGCGGCCAAGCGCGCGCCCGTCTTCACGGGGCGCTGAACCGTCTTTCCGCGCTTTCGTCGCTTCCGACGATGCGACGCCGGCGCCCGCGCGCCAAGATGCCTTCACACAACAGGCCGCCGGGTGCGCGCCAGAGGAGACACACATGGCAGGACCCCTGAAAGGACTTCGGGTCGTCGAGATGGCCGGCATCGGCCCCGGCCCCTTTTGCGCGATGCTGTTCGCCGACATGGGCGCGGAGGTGCTGCGCATCACGCGCCCCGGCACGCGGCGCGACCCCCACGACATCCTGGCGCGCGGGCGCAGCACCTGGGAGGTCGACCTGCGCGCCCCCGACGCCGCCGCGCCGGTGCTCGACGCCATCGCGCGCGCCGACATCCTCATCGAGGGCTTCCGCCCCGGCGTGATGGAACGCCTGGGCCTGGGCCCGGCCGAATGCCTCGCGCGCAACCCGCGCCTGGTCTACGGCCGCATGACCGGCTGGGGCCAGCACGGGCCGCTGGCGCACGCGGCGGGCCACGACATCAACTACATCGCCATCAGCGGCGCGCTGCACGCCATCGGCCGCTCGGGCGAGGCGCCCGTGCCGCCGCTGAACTACGTGGGCGACTTCGGCGGCGGCGCCATGCTGCTGGCCTTCGGCCTGCTGGCCGCGCTGCACGAGGTCAAGGCCTCGGGCCAGGGGCAGGTGGTCGACGCCGCCATGACCGACGGCGCCGCCCTGCTGTCGGCCATGATGTACGGCTTCAAGTCGGCCGGCCAGTGGAGCAACCAGCGCGGCGAGAACCTGCTCGACGGCGGCGCCCACTTCTACGACACCTACGCCTGCGCCGACGGCAAGTACGTGGCCATCGGTTCCATCGAGCCGCAGTTCTACGCCCTGCTGCGCGAGCGCTGCGGCCTGGTCGACGACCCCGCCTTCGACGCCCAGATGGACGCCGACCGCTGGCCGCTGCTCAAGCTGCGCCTGGCCGACGTGTTCCGCACCCGCACGCGCGACGAGTGGTGCGTGCTGCTCGAAGGGAGCGACGCCTGCTTCGCCCCCGTGCTCGACTGGGACGAGGCCCCGCAGCACCCGCACAACGTGGCGCGCGGCACCTTCGCCACCGTGGGCGGCGTGGTGCAGCCCGCGCCCGCGCCGCGCTTCAGCCGCACCGCGCCGGTCGTGCCACCGGCCGTGTCGCCGGACGACGGGCCTGCGCTGCTGAAGCGCTGGGGCGCGGCAGCGCCCGTGGCCGAAGCCCGCTGACGTCCTCGTTTTCCGGGCATGCGCGTTCGCGCATGCATGGCATTTCCGCACCGCACCGACAGGAGCCTTGTCCATGCCCACCACGCCTCCGCCGCTGTACCTCACGCAGGCCCTGCACCGCGCCATGCAGTGCAGCCCGCGCGCCGTCGCCACCGTGTTCCAGGGCCGCACGCGCACGTACGGCGAACTCGGCGATCGCGTCGCGCGCCTGGCGGGCGGGCTGCGCCGCCTGGGCGTGCAGCCCGGCGACCGCGTGGGCGTGCTCGCGCTCAACGCCGACCGCACGCTGGAGTACTACCTGGCCGTGTGGTGGGCCGGCGGCGTGGTCAACCCGGTCAACACGCGCTGGAGCGTGGCCGAGATGGCGCACTCGCTCGACGACTGCGCGACGCACATCCTGTTCGTGGACGACCAGTTCCTGGCGACGGCGGACGCGCTGCGCGCCGCCGCGCGCGCCGTCACCACCTGGGTCTACATGGGCGAGCGCCAGGCGCCCGCGGGCATGACGGAATACGAAGCGCTGGTCCGCGAGAGCGAGCCCGTGCCCGACGCGCTGCGCGGCGGCGACGACCTGGCCGGCGTGTTCTACACCGGCGGCACCACCGGCCGGCCCAAGGGCGTGATGCTCAGCCACGCGGCGCTGGTGATCAATGCGCAGGTGTCGATGCTCGGCGCCTTCTTCGACGACAGCGCGCGGCTGTTGCAGGTGGCGCCGCTCTTTCACCTGGCGGGGCTGTCGTTCCTGCTGCGCGGCGTGCTGATGGGCTGCGCGCAGATCATCCTGCCGGGCTTCTCGGTGGACGGCATGCTCGCCGCCATCGAGCGGGACCGCGCCACCAACCTCATGGCCGTGCCCGCGATGCTGCAGATGCTGGTGGACGACCCGCGCACGGCGCAGGCCGACCTGTCGAGCGTGCGCTTCGTCGGCTACGGCGCCTCGCCCATCACCGAGGCGCTGCTGGAGCGCGCCTTCGCCACCTTCCCGCAGGCCGAGTTCGCGCAGGGCTACGGCATGACCGAGCTGTCGGCCGGCGTGAGCTACCTCACGCGCCACTACCACTCGCCCGAAGGCCGCAAGCTCGGCAAGCTGGCCTCGGCCGGGCAGGCGCTCTCGGGCATCGACCTGCGCGTGTGCGACGGCGACGGCCGCGAGGTGCCGCGCGGCACCGTGGGCGAACTCACGGTGCGCAGCCCGTGCGTGATGCAGGGCTACTGGAACCTGCCCGAGCAGACGGCCGCCGCGTTACAGGGCGGCTGGATGCACACCGGCGACGCCGCGCGCATGGACGACGACGGCTTCGTCTTCATCGTCGACCGCTACAAGGACATGATCGTGAGCGGCGGCGAGAACATCTACTGCGCCGAGGTCGAGGGCGCGCTCGCGCGCCACCCCGCCGTGGCCGCCGCCGCCGTCATCGGCGTGCCCGACGAGCGCTGGGGCGAGGCCGTGCATGCGGTGGTGGTGCGCAAGCCCGGCAGCGATGCCGATGCCGAGGCGCTCATCGCCCATTGCCGCGAACTGATCGCCGGCTACAAGTGCCCGCGCAGCGTGGCGTTCGTCGACGCGCTGCCGATCTCGGGCGCCGGCAAGGTCATGAAGTACCGCCTGCGCGAGCCGCACTGGGCCGGCCACGCACGCCGGGTTGCCTGACAAAAAAACCACCTAGGAGACGACACCATGTTCCTCACCCAGCCCCTGCACAAGGGCCGCCGCGAGAAGGCCCGCGAGACCGCCGTGGTCTGCGGCAACCACCGCCTGGACTTCGCGACCCTCACCGACCGCGTGGCGCGCCTGGGCGCCGTGCTGCAGCAGCTCGGCATGGCGCGCGGCGACCGCGTCGGCATGATGAGCCTGAACTCGCACCGCTTCGTCGAGTTCTTCTTCGGCACCTGGTGGGGCGGCGGCGTCATCAACCCGGTGAACATCCGCTGGAACCCGAAGGAGGTCGCCTACTCGCTGGACGACTGCGACACGCGCATCCTGCTGGTGGACGACCTGTTCGCGCCCATGGCCGGCGAGCTGCGCAAGCTTTCGACCTCGCTGCGGACCGTGGTGTATTGCGGCGACGGCCCCGTGCCCGAGGGCATGGTCGGCTACGAGGCGCTGCTGGCCGACGCGCAACCCATCGACGACGCGCCGCACAGCGCCGACGAGCTGGCCGCCATCATGTACACCGGCGGCACCACCGGCCGGCCCAAGGGCGTGATGCTCACCCACGGCAGCCTCTACATCAACGCGCTGAGCTCGGTGGCCGCGGTGCCGCGCGAGACGCGCAACGCCGCCGTGGTCATCGCCGTGCCCATGTTCCACGTGGCCGGCTGCGGGCTGTCGCTGCAGAGCATCCTGCGGCTGGTGCCGCAGCACGTGGTGCCGATGTTCGACGAGGTGGCGATCCTGCAGGCCATCCAGGCCGCGCGCGCCACCGAGATGTTCCTCGTGCCCACCATGATCAAGCGCGTGATCGAGCACCCGCGCTTTGCCGAGTTCGACCTGTCGAGCCTGCAGATGCTGCTGTACGGCGCCGCGCCCATCGACGTGGCGCTGCTCGAGCAGGCCATGGCCGCGCTGCCCGCCACGAGTTTCTCGCAGGCCTACGGCATGACCGAGCTGTCGCCCACCGTGGCCGTGTTGATGCCGCACTTCCACCTGCCCGGCCCCGACCGCAACCGCCTGCTGCGCGCGGCCGGCACGCCGGTGCCCGTGGCCGAGATCCGCATCGTCGACGGCGAGGACAACGAGCTGCCCCCCGGCCAGGTCGGCGAGATCGTCGCACGCGGCCCGATGGTCATGAAGGGCTACTGGAACAAGCCCGCCGAGACCGAGGCCGCGCTGCGCGGCGGCTGGATGCACACCGGCGATGGCGGCTACATGGACGAACACGGCCTGCTGTTCGTGGTCGACCGCATGAAGGACATGATCGTGAGCGGCGGCGAGAACGTGTACTCGGCCGAGGTCGAGAACGCCATCGCCCAGATGCCGCAGGTGCTGATGTCCGCCGTCATCGGCGTGCCCGACGACAAGTGGGGCGAGCGCGTGCATGCGGTGATCGTTCTGCGCGAGGGCATGCCGCTCACCGCCGACGACGTCATCGCCCATTGCCGCGACCAGATCGCCAACTACAAGTGCCCGCGCAGTGTGGAGTTCCGCGATGCGCTGCCGCTGTCGGCCGCCGGCAAGCTGCAGAAGTTCCAGCTGCGCGAACCTTTCTGGGCGGGTAAAGAACGCCGCGTGGGTTGAACCCATTTCCCTTATTTCAAGACACTGAAGGACACCCCATGCCCATCGATTTCCGCCGCTCGTGGAGCGACGAAGAACTGGAGCTGTACCGCGACAACGTCGTGCGTTTCGTCGAGACCGAAGTCGTGCCGCACGACGAAGAGGCGCGCAAGCGCGGCCATGTCGGCCACGAGGTGTGGCGCAAGGCCGGCGCCCTCGGCCTGCTGTGCTCCGACATCCCCGAGGCCTACGGCGGCGCGGGCGGCGACTTCCGCCACGAGGCCGTGTTCTACGAAGAGAAGGCGCGCCGCGCGCTCAGCGGCATGGCCAGCTCGGTGCACACCATCGTGGCGCACTACTTCCTGAACCACGGCACCGAGGAACAGAAGCAACGTTACCTGCCGCGCATGGCGCGCGGCGAGCTGGTCGGCGCCATCGCCATGACCGAGCCCGGCGCCGGCTCCGACCTGCAGGGCGTGCGCACGCGCGCCGAGAAGCAGCCCGACGGCAGCTACCGCATCCGCGGCTCCAAGACCTTCATCACCAACGGCTTTCTTGCGGGCGTGGTGCTGGTCGTGGCCAAGACCGACCCGACGCAGGGCGCCAAGGGCACCTCGATCCTCATCGTCGAGACCGAGGGCTGCGAGGGCTACCGCGTGGGCCGCGTGCTCGACAAGATCGGCATGAAGGCGCAGGACACCTCGGAGCTCTTCTTCGACGACGTGCACGTGCCGGCCGACGCGCTGCTCGGCGGCCAGGAAGGGCAGGGCTTCTTCCAGCTCATGAGCGACCTGCCGTACGAGCGCACCATCATCGGCGTGAACGCACTGGCCACCATGGAAGGCGCCTACCAGGCCACGCTCGACTACGTGCGCGACCGCAAGGCCTTCGGCAAGCCGATCGCCGAGTTCCAGAACACCAAGTTCAAGCTGGCCGAGATCGCCACGCAGATCAAGGTCGGCCGCGCCTTCATCGACCGCTGCGTGGAAGACCTCGTGGCTGGCCGGCTCGACACCGCCACCGCCTCCATGGCCAAGCTCTGGGCCTCCGAGACGCAGGGCCGCGTGGTCGACGAGTGCCTGCAGCTCTTTGGCGGTTACGGCTTCATGACCGAGTACATGGTCGCGCGCATGTACGCCGACGGGCGCGTGCAGCGCATCTACGGCGGCACCAACGAGATCATGAAAGAAGTGATCTCGCGCGCGCTGTGACGGCGATGAACGAGGTGCTGCAGGTCGAGCGGCGCGGCGAGGTCGCCTGGCTCACGCTGAACCGCCCCGAACGCCTGAACGCGCTCGACCCGGCGCTGGTGCGCGCGCTGCGCGAGTATTTCGAAGGGCTGAACGCACGCAGCCCCGAGCGCGTGGTCGTGCTGCAGGGCGCGGGCCGTGCCTTCTGCGCCGGGCTCGACCTGAAGGAACAGGTGGGCGGCGAAGACCTCGGCGTGGCCGACATGCTCGAACAGCAGAAGGGCATTCGCGACATCATGCTCGCCATGCGCCGCTGCCCGCAGCCCATCGTCAGCGTGGTGCAGGGCGCAGCCAGCGGCGGCGGCTTTGCGCTCGCGCTGGCCTCCGACGTGCGCCTGGCCACGCCCGACGCGCGCATGAACGCCGCCTTCATCCGCATCGGCCTGTCGGCCTGCGACGTGGGCGTGAGCTACTTCCTGCCGCGCATGGTGGGCAGCTCGGTCGCGGCCGAGTACATGCTCACCGGCCGCTTCATGGACGCGCAGCGCGCCTGCGCGCTGGGCCTCGTGAGCCGCGTCGATGCGCTGCCCGCGTTGCAGGCCGAGGCGCAGGCGCTGGCCGACGACATGCTCCATGCGACGCCCGTGGCGCTGCGCCTGACCAAGGAGGCGCTCGGCATTGCCGTGGACGCCGGCAGCATGGAAGCGGTGATTGCCATGGAAGACCGCAACCAGGTGCTGTGCACCCAGACCCGCGATTTCCGCGAAGGCATGAGCGCCTTCCTCGAGAAGCGCGCGCCCGTCTACACGGGGCGCTGAGCTTCATTCCGAATTTCAACGGACCGCACACAAGGATTTCCATGACCCTCGACGACCTGATGTTCAAGCCCGGCCTGCTGGCCGGCCGCCGCTACCTCGTGACCGGCGGCGGCAGCGGCCTGGGCCGCGTGATGAGCGAGGCGCTGCTGCTGCTCGGCGCCCACGTGTACATCTGCGGGCGCCGCGCGCCCGTGCTCGAAGAAACGGCGGCCGAGCTGATGCACCTGCACGGCGGGCGCGTGACGCCCAAGACCTGCGACATCCGCCACGACGCGCAGATCACCGAGATGCTCGATGAAATCTGGGCCGACGGCGGCGCGCTCGACGGCCTGGTCAACAACGCCGCGGGCAACTTCGTGAGCCGCACCGAAGACCTGTCGCCGCGCGCCTTCGACGCCATTTCGAGCATCGTCTTTCGCGGCAGCTTCTGCATGACGCTCGAATGCGGCAAGCGCTGGCTGGCCGAAGGCAAGGCCGCGTCGGTGCTGTCGATCCTCACCACCTGGGTGTGGAACGGCTCGCCCTTCACCGTGCCTTCGGCCATGTCGAAAGCCGGGCTGCACGCCATGACGCAGTCGCTCGCGGTCGAGTGGGCCGGGCGCGGCATCCGCTTCAACGCCATCGCGCCGGGCCTGTTTCCCACCGAGGGAATGAGCGCGCGCCTGAACCCCGGCGGCGGCGAGCACAAGGCCGAGCGCAACCCCATGGAGCGCAACGGCCGCATGCCCGAGCTGGCCAACCTCGCGGCCTACCTGCTCGGCCCGGGCTCGGAGTACGTCAACGGCCAGACCATCGCCATCGACGGCGCGCAGTTCCAGGCCACGGGCGGGAATTTCTCGCGCATGTCGCAGTGGCAGGACGAAGACTGGAAACGCGCGCGCGAGCACATCGCGGGGCGCGACGCGCAGGACAAGCGGCAGCGGCTGGCGGCCTGAAAGCGCCGCAACCTAGGGAAAAACTTCCGCGACCGGATTCCAAAGTATCGGAACAAGCACCGACGAGATCACAAAGAACGACCCCTCTTTCCAGAATTTAACGACCGTTAACCGGCCCGTGCGCGACGTCTTCACGACGTGGCTTCACCGGCAGGGCGACGGTCTTTTCATTCCATACCAAGACAGAGAGGGTTCGTTCCGTCATGACGAGATCACCGAAGTTCAAGCGCAGGGCCGTGGCCCGCGCCGCCGTGTGCGTGCTGGGTTCGATGCTGGCCACCGCGGCCGGTGCACAGGCCTATCCGGGCGACCCCGGCATGATCGGCGACCCGGCCAGCTGGCGCACGAAGGAGTTCCTGGCCGACTGGGGGCTCGGGGCGATGAAGACCGAGTACGCCTACGCGGCGGGCTTCACCGGCAAGGGCGTGAAGCTGGGCGTGATCGACTCGGGGTTCGATGTGCGCCACACACGCGAGCTGCCACTCACGCGCTTCACGGCGCTGGTGACGGCGACGTCCAACGGGGCGTACAGCGAGTTCGCGGCGGATGGCTCCGTGCTCAATGGCAAGGACGCGGGTTACGGTTTCCACGGCACCCACGTGTCCGGCACCGTGGGCGCCAGCCGGGACGGGCAGGACATCAAGAACAACATGCACGGCGTGGCATTCAATGCCAACGTGTTCGTGGGCAACACCAATGCGCCCGACGCGCTGAAGTCGAGTGCCGGGTTGAGTCCGGACAGCTACCGCCACGCCACCACCGAGAACTTCCGCAATCTCTACCAGGGCATGCGCGACGCGGGCGTGCGGGTCATCAACAACAGCTGGGGCAATCCGAGCAATCGGAATTTCAGCACACAGAACGCGGTCACCGCCGACTACCTGCAGTACCTGCGCGGGCCGTCCTGGGTCGACGCCGCGATCGACGCCACGAAGCCCCAGGCCGATGGCAAGGAAGGGGTCATCCAGGTGTTCGCCGCCGACAACCAGGGGCAGGCCAATCCGGCGGCGCGCGGGGCGCTTCCTTATTTCAGGCCCGACGTGGAGGGGCATTGGTTGACGGTGACGGGGGCCAGTCAGACAAAAACGGGCTACCAGCAGCACAGCTCCCTCAACAAGTGCGGCATCGCCAAGTACTGGTGCGTGGCCACCCCCGGGGCCGGTATCACGAGCACCGTGTTCGACGGGGCCTACGGGACCTACACCGGCACCTCGATGGCGGCGCCGCATGCCACGGGGGCCCTGGGCGTCATCATGGAGCGCTTTCCGTACATGACCAACGAGCAGGCGCTGCAGGTGCTGCTCACCACGGCCACCAGGCTCGACGGCTCGCGCCAGGCGGCGCCCGATGCGGTGATCGGCTGGGGCCTCGTCAACCTCGAGAACGCCATGAAGGGGCCGGGCCAGCTGCTCAAGCGCACGGTCATCGACATGCCTGGCGGCACGGCCGACACGTGGCGCAACGACATCTTGGAGACGGGGCTGGTCCAGCGCAAGCAGGAAGAAGCCGCCGAGATCGTGCGCCTGGGTGCGCTCGTGAAGGGGCCGGTGGCCCTGGACTCCTTCAAACCTCTGGGCGAGGAGGCCATTGCATTACTCAATGCATTGCGCGCCGCCATGCTTTCCGGCGGTGACTACGCTGATGCCCTGGCGGCCGCGAAGGCGAATTCGCTTGCGAAATCCAGCGCCGAGGTGTTCGAACTAATGCGCAATCTCTTTGGGCCGGGAAGTCCCCAGTGGGGCGATCTTCCGTTGGCCTTGAGCATCCCGGTGGAGGAAATCATGACGGCTGTCGAGGACAAGGCGAGGACGGTCAACGTCGACTGGGACCGCCTGACCCACCTGCGCAGCAAGACCGACGAGGACTACCGCGGCAGCCTCGTGAAGGCCGGCGCCGGGCGGCTGGTGCTCACGGGCACCAACACCTACTCGGGCGACACGCACATCCAGGCCGGCGAGCTCGCGCTGGGCGAGGGCGGCGCCACCGGCTCCATCACCAGCCACGTGGCCATCGACGCGGGCGCCAGCTTCGCCATCGACCGAAGCGACGCCTACGACTTCACCTACAACATCACCGGCGCGGGCGACCTGCGCACCACGGGCGGCACGACCGGCGAAGGCGTCACCACCTTGAGCGGCGCCAACAGCTACAGCGGTGCGACCTGGGTGCAGGGCGGCACGCTGCGCGCGGGCTCGGCCACCGGCCTGTCGAACGCCAGCGCGTTCACGGTGGCCGGCAAGGCGAAGCTCGACCTCAACGGCTTCGACGCCACCATCGGCTCGCTGGCCGGCGCGGGCGACGTGGCCGTGGGCACCGGCACGCTGACCACCGGCGGCAACGACCGTTCGACGCAGTTCGCGGGCCGCTTCAGTGGCAGCGGCGGCCTCGTCAAGGCGGGCGCGGGCAGCTTCGAGCTCACCGGCGACTCCGGCGCCTTCACGGGCAAGACCTCGGTGGCGCAGGGCATGTTGTCGGTGAACGGCACGCTGGGCGGCGAGATGGCCGTGCTGTCGGGCGGGCGTTTGCAGGGCAGCGGCACGGTCGGCAGCACCACCATCGCCGCGGGCGGTGTTGTGGCGCCGGGCAATTCCATCGGCACGCTGCACGTGGCCGGCAACGCACGCTTCGCGCCGGGCGCGACCTTCGAGGCCGAACTGAGCGGCACCGACGCACAGGCCGACCGGCTCGACGTCAGCGGCCACGCCACGCTCGAAGGCGGCACGGTGCGCGTGCTCGGCGGCTACGTTCTGGGCGCGCGCTACACGCTGCTGAACGCCGAGGGCGGCGTGAGCGGCACCTTCGCCGACTTCAGCGTGGCCAAGGACTACCTCTTTCTCTCACCGAAGCTGGGCTACACCGCGACGCAGGTCTATACCGAGGCCATGCGCAACAGCGTGTCGTTCGCGTCGGTCGCGCAGTCGGGCAACCAGCGTGCGATCGGTGGCAATCTCGATGGCGCGGCCGCATGGAGCCCGGCGCTGGCCGCCGCGCTGCAGCTGGAGAGCGTGCCGGCCGCACGCGCGGCCTTCGACAGCCTGTCGGGTGAGGTGCATGCCTCCGCGAAGACGGCGCTCATCGAAGACAGCCGCTTCGTGCGCGAGGCCGCGATGGAGCGCCTGCGTGCCTCGGCCGGCACGGCGGGCGCGTCCACGGCGCCAGTCAAGATCAACGACCGCGCCGGCCAGTCGCACATGGCCGCACCGACCACGGGCGAGACGGTCTTCTGGAGCCAGGCCCTGCACTCGACCGGCCGTGCGCGCGGCGACGGCAACGCCGCACGACTCGATCGCTCGGTCGACGGCCTGCTGATGGGCGGCGACACCCGCGTGGGCGACAACGCGCGCCTGGGCGTGACCGGCGGCTACAGCCGCAGCAAGGTCGACGTGGACGCGCGTTCGTCCTCGGGCGATGCCACCAGTTACCACCTGGGCCTGTATGGCGGCACCAGGCTCGGCCCGTGGGCCCTGCGCGCCGGCGCAGCTTATGCGCGGCACGACGTGGACACCACGCGCCAGGCGCGCGTGGCGGGCTTGGCGGATTCGCTCAAGAGCAACCACGACGCATCGACCACGCAGGTCTTCGGCGAAGTGGGCTACAGCCTGGCGGCCGGTGACGTGGCACTGGAGCCCTTCGCCAACCTGGCACACGTCACGCTGCACACCGACGCGTTCTCGGAGCGCGGCACGTGGGCGGCGCTGCAGGCGCGCAGCGGCAGCGCGAACGTCGGCCTGTCGACGCTGGGCCTGCGCGCATCGACCGCGGTGCGCCTGGGCAATGTCGACGCCACGCTCAAGGGCATGGTCGGCTGGCGCCGCGCCTACGGCGACCTGACGCCGTTCAGCAGCGTCGCATTGCCGGGCGCCACGGGCTTCTCTGACATTGCGGGCGTGGCGGTGGCGAAGAACGCGGCGGTGCTGCAACTCGGCATGGACTTCGCGTTCTCGCCGCGCGCGACCTTCGGCGTGTCGTACGGCGGCCAGTTCGGCGGCAAGGCGCGCGACCAGTCGGTGAAGGCGAATCTGAACGTGTCGTTCTGACGAAAGGCGAGGGTTTGGGCCCGTCTGCCATGTGTCGGCGGGCGGGCCCTTTTTTTGGGGGCTAGCGGATCACACCCAGCTTGCGCGCAATCGCCACCGCCTCCGTGCGCCGCTTCGCACCGAGCTTCATGTGGATGTTGCGCAGGTGCGTGCGCACCGTGCTCTCCGACACGAACAGCTTCTCGCCCATCGCATTGTTCGAGTAGCCCTCGGCCAGCAGCTGCAGCACGCGGATCTCCTTGCGCGTGAGCGGCTCCTTGGTGGCGTCGCCCGAGGGCGTCTCGGCATCGATCGGCGAGGGCGGCGGGCCCAGCACCTGCAGCAGCCGCTGCAGGTAGTCGGCCAGGATCGGGTCGCTGCGCAGCACGGGCGCCACGGCGCCCGCTTCTTGCTGCATCGCGGCGGCATAGCGGTGCACCAGCGTGCCCACGGCCGGGCCTTCGTCGAGGATCAGCCGCACGAAGCCTTCCTGGCTCGCGGCCTGCAGCACGGCGCCGATCTCCTCGATGGCGGTGGCGAGGTCGCCCGCGCGCTGCAGTGCAAGCGCGCGCAGCACGCGCAGCTTGAGCGCGCGGCGGTTGCGGTTGGCGGCCACGGCCGCGTGCAGTTCGGCGTCGAGCACGGTGAGGGCCGCGCGCGCGTCGCCGAAGGCGATGTCCCAGCGCGCCCGCGCGAGCGCGAGGTAGTCGAGGTCGTGCGCGGGCAGGCGCTGGCGGCGCTCGCGCTCCCACAGCTCGGGGTCGTCGGCGCGCTGCAGCTCGTCGCGCGAGGCGGGGCCGTTGCCCTGCAGCAGCAGCATGTGGGCACGCTCCAGCTTGGCGCCCGCGACCACGCGCGGCAGCTGGCGGTGGTGGCCCAGGTACTCGAGTTCGGTGAGCGCCTGGAACGCGGCGTCGATGTCGCCCGCGTGGAAGGCGATGCGCGAGCGCATGACGTGGCTCAGGATCATGTGGTCGGGCAGGCCCACGTCGCGCGCCAGCGGCAGGTACACGTTCAGCAGGTGCTCGGCCTGCACCAGCTGGTTGGTCTCGTACACGGCGCCCGCGTACAGCACGCCGGCCCAGGCGTTGCCGTGGCTGTGGTTGTACGACACGGCATGCGTCGAATCGACCGCCATGCGCAGCCGCGCGGTGGCCTGGCGCAGCCGGCCTTCGGTGAGGTCGAACAGGCCCGCCAGCGACTCGGTGTACATGCGGTTGAAGGTGCTGTTGCCCTGCTCGCGCCGTGCGGCCTCGAGCAGGCGCTGCGCCTCGCGCTGGTCGCCGCGCACCGCAAGGATGTGGGCCATGGCATTGAGCAGCACGCCCTCGGCAAAGGCCAGCCCGGTGGGCAGGCGCGCGAGGCTTTCGCGGCCGGCTTCATACGCGGCGTCGTGCTGGTCTTCCATGGCCAGCAGCAGCGGAATGAGCGTGTGGGCGTTGGCGCGCACCTCGGGAATGGGGCTGTCGAGGCAGCCCGACTGTTCGAGCAGCCGCATGGCGTCCCACGGGCCGTGCGTGAAGCAGGTGGCCCACAGCGCGATGAGCTGCAGGAACGGATGCTCGCGCAGCTGGTGCTCGGGAATGGCCGAGAACCAGCGCGCCAGCATGCGCATGCGGCCCTGCTCGAGGAACTGCTCGGCGTAGCTGTCGAGCAGCGTGAGCGCGTGCGGGTGGTCGCCGCCCTCGATGGCGTGGTCGATGGCGGGCACGGGCCGGCCGTGCGACTCGTACCAGCCCGAAGCCGCGAGGTGCAGCCGAGCGAGCTCGCCCGGCCGCTCGCGCGCCAGCTGCGCACGCAAGAAATCGGCAAAGAGGCTGTGGTAGCGCCACGCGCGCACCTCGCCGCCGGCATCGCCGCTCACGGGCGTGAGGAACAGGTTGGCGGCGGCCAGCTGCTCGAGGATGACGGCGCTGTCGCCGCGCGGGTTGAGCGCCTGGCACACCGAGGCGTCGAGCTGGCGCAGGATGCTGGTGCGCAGCAGAAAGTCGTGGATCTCGGGCGGCTGGTGCGCGAGCACGTCTTCGGCCAGGTAGTCGGCCACGGCGCGGTCAGAGCCCGAAAAACGCTCGATGAAGCCGGTCTCGATGCCGTGCCGCTCCAGCGCCATCGACGCCAGCCAGATGGCCGCCACCCAGCCTTCGGTCTTGCGGTGCAGCTGCGAGAGCAGGTCGGCCGGCAGCGCCTGCGGCGGCTGCGCGGCGGCGTGCGGCGCATGCGCCTGGCGCAGGCCGATGAAGGCGCTGGTTTCTTCCAGCGAGAAGCGCAGGCGGTCGGTGTCGATCTCGATGAGCTGGCCGCGCGCGCGCAGCCGGCCCAGGCCCAGGTCGGGCAGGCTGCGCGAGCCGATCACGATCTGCCCGCGCCGCGGCAGGTGCTCCACCAGCTCGCGCACGAGGCCCAGCACGGCGGGCTCCTGCACCACCTCGAAGTCATCGAGGAACAGCGTGAAGGGCGAGTCGTGCGCGGCCAGCGCGGCCACGGCGTCGAAGGGCGCGTGGCCCGCGGGCTCGTCCACGCCGATGCGCTGCACGGCCTCGGCCAGGCAGTTGAGAAAGCGCGACACGTCGTTGTCGGCGCGGTCGAGCGTGAGCCAGGCGGTGGCGATGCCCTGCGCGTCCATGCGCTCGCGGATCTGCGCCATGGCGGTGGTCTTGCCGAAGCCGGCGGGCGCGCGCACCAGCACGAGCTTGACGGTGGCGGCGGCGATTTCTTCGCTGATGGCGGTGCGCGGCACCTGCGTGGCCACGAAGGCCGGCGGGTTCAGCTTGGTCTCGAGAATCCGGAGCGAAGAAGGGGGAACGGGGGCTGGAGCAGGCATCGCGAAGGGGGAGTGAGTGCCTGGAAATTCCGTCGCTTCCGACGATTCCGGCAACCGATTCTGCTTCCTAAACTGGCCGCAGACAAACTGAATTCCCCTGCATCCGGTGGCCTTGCGCACCCGGGCAGCGCCCTGCCCATGACCCACGACGTTTTCATCTACGACCACGTGCGAACGCCGCGCGGCAAGGGCCGCGCCGACGGTGCGCTGCACCCCATCACGCCGGTGCAGCTGGCCACGCAGGTGCTGCAGGCGCTGCGCGAACGCCATGCGCTGGACCCCGCGCAGATCGAGGACGTGGGCCTGGGCGTGGTGATGCCCGTGGGCGAGCAGGGCGCCGACATTGCGCGCGTCGCGCTGCTGTCGGCGGGCTACGGCGACAGCGTGGTGGGCTTCCAGCTCAACCGCTTCTGCACCTCGGCACTCGACACGCTGAAGATGGGCTTCGGCCTCGTGGCCTCGGGCCAGGCCGACGCGGTGATCGGCGGCGGCGTGGAGTCGATGTCGCGCGTGACCATCGGCAGCGACGGCGGCGCGGTCTACACCGACCCCGCCGTGGGCCAGCGCTACCCCTACATCCCCAACGGCGTGGCGGCCGACCTCATGGCCATGCTCGACGGCGTGGACCGCGAGGCGGTCGATGCCTACGCCGTGGAAAGCCAGCGCCGCGCCGCCGTGGCACAGGCCGAGGGCCGCTTCGACCGCTCGCTCGTGCCCGTGCGCGACCGGCTCGGCCGCACCGTGCTTGCGAAAGACGAGGCCAACCGCCCCGGCACCACGATGGCCGACCTCGCCAAGCTCAAGCCCGCCTTCGCCGGCGTGGCCGCGCAGGGCTACGAAGCGATCCTGCTGCAGCGCTACCCGCAGCTCTCACACATCGCGCCGATCCACACCGGCGGCAATTCGAGTGGCATCGTCGACGGCGCCTGCGCGGTGCTGCTGGGCAACCGCGACTACGGCACGCGCAACGGCTTGAAGCCGCGCGCGCGCATCGTCGGCAGCGCCTCGTGCGCCGACGAGCCGCTGCTGAGCCTGGGCGGCCCGATGCCCGCCACCGAACGCCTGCTGGCGCGCTGCGGCCTGGCCATCGGCGACATCGATTTGTTCGAAGTGAACGAGGCCTTCTCGGTGGTGCCGATGCGCTATGCGCGCCACTTCGACATCGACCCCGCGCGCATCAACGTGAACGGCGGCGCCATCGCGCTGGGCCACCCGCTGGGCGCGACCGGCGCGATCCTCACGGGCACGCTGCTCGACGAGCTGGAGCGGCGCGATGCGGGCCTGGGCCTGGTCACGCTGTGCGCCGCGGCGGGGCAATCGACCGCGCTGGTGATCGAGCGCGTCTGAGCAGCACGTCTTCTCTTCCATTTTTTCCTATGCCTTCCCACATCCGATTCGAGGTCGATGCCGACGGCGTCGCGCTCCTCACCCTCGACGTGCCCGAGCGGCCGATGAACGTGTTCACGCCCGGCTTCACGGCCGCGCTGCGCGAGGCCGTGGCGCAGATCGCGCAGCGCGCCGACGTGCGCGGCGCCGTCATCACCTCGGGCAAGGCCAGCGGCTTCATGGCCGGGGCCGACCTGAAGGACCTCGTGGGCTTTCATGCCACGGGCGGCGGCGCGGCCGAGGCCATCGAGGCGATCGCACCCGGCGGGCGCGCGTTGCGCGAGCTGGAGCGCTGCGGCAAGCCCGTGGCGGCGGCCATCAACGGCGTGGCGCTGGGCGGCGGCTTCGAGCTCGCGCTGGCCTGCCACCACCGCGTGCTGCTCGACGAAGCGCGCGCGGTGGTCGGGCTGCCCGAGGTCACGGTCGGCCTGCTGCCCGTGGGCGGTGGCACGCAGCGGCTGCCGCGCCTCGTCGGCATTGCGCGCGCGCTGCCGCTGCTGCTGTCGGGCCGGCATGTGGCGCCGGCCGAGGCGCAGGCGCTGGGCATGGTCGATGCGCTCGCGCCGGCCGACCAGCTCGTGGCCGTGGCCCGTCGCTGGGTGCTCGACCATCCCGACGCCGGCCAGCAGCCGTGGGACGTGAAGGGCTTCCAGGTGCCGGGCGGCGCGGGCGCGCTCGCACCGCACGCGGGCGCCAGCTTCGGCGCCACGCTGGCGCAGGTGCGGCGCGACACGCACGGCAACCTGCCGGCGCCGCTGGCCATCCTGTCGGCCGTGTACGAAGGCACGCAGCTGCCGATGGACGCGGGCCTGGCGGTCGAGGTGCAGTGCTTCGGCCCCTTGTTGGCCGGCCCGGTGGCGCGCAACCTGATGCGCACGCTGTTCGTGAACCGGGGCGCGGCGCTGCGGCGCAAGGGCGACTTGAGTGCAGTCAATGCTGCGTATGTCGAACGGCTGCGGCAGCTGTATCGCAGTGAAGGTGCGGCGCTGTTGAGTGAAGGCGTGTCGCCCGCGCTCATTGCGAATGCCGCGCGGCAGGCCGGGTTGGGCGAGAGTCCGTTGACCGCCGATGCAACGGCGGAACAAGCCGCTGCATCGCAGCCCGACGCACGCGCTGTCGGCGAGCGCCTGCTGTCGCTGCTCGCGCTCGAAGCGGCGCGCTGCCTCGAAGAAGGCGTGCTGAAGCAGCCGGTCGAGGCCGACCTCGGCGCCGTGCTCGCGCTGGGCTACCCCGACTGGACCGGCGGCACGCTCTCGTACATCGAGACCGTCGGCCTCGCTGCTTTCGTCGCGCGCTGCGATGCACTCGCACAGCGCCACGGCGAGCGCTTCAAGCCCACAGCCGCACTGCGCCAGCGCGCGCAATCGAACACGCCGTTCTATTCCACGGAGCACGCCGCGTGAGCGCAGGCCGCGCGCAGGCGCTGCAGTCGCTGGTCGCGCAGCTGCAACTCGAACAGCTCGAGAAGAACCTGTTTCGCGGCACCAGCACCGACATCGGCGCGCCCGCCGTCTTCGGCGGCCAGGTGCTCGGGCAGGCGCTGATGGCCGCGGCCCGCACGGTCGACGGGCATGCGGCGCATTCGCTGCACGGCTACTTCCTGCGCGCGGGCGACAAGGGCGCGCCCATCGTCTACGACGTGGACCGCATCCGCGACGGCGCGAGCTTCACCACGCGGCGCGTGGTCGCCATCCAGCACGGCGAGCCGATCTTCCACATGTCGGCCTCGTTCCACCGGCGCGAGGCGGGCGTGTCGCACCAGTGCGCGATGCCCGAGGCGCCGCCACCGGAAGAACTCACGCCGCGCGCCGGCCCGCGCGTGCGCGTCGAAGGACCGATCGAGTTCCGTTATGTCGATCCGCGCGATCCGGTCACGGCCGGCCCGCGCCCGCCGCGCAGCCAGCTCTGGTTGCGCACCGCCGACGTGCTGCCCGACGACCCGCTGCTGCACCAGGCCCTGCTGGCCTATGCCTCCGACTACAGCTTCATGGGCGTGGCGATGCAGCCGCACGGCCTGGCGTTTCAGCAGCCCGGCGTGCAGGGCGTGAGCCTGGACCACGCGATGTGGTTCCATCGTGATTTCCGCTGCGACGACTGGTTGCTGTACGACGCCGACTCGCCCTCGGCCGAGCATGCGCGGGGCTTTTGCCGCGGCGGGCTGTTCGACCGTGCCGGCAGGCTCGTGGCCTCGGTCGCGCAGGAAGGGCTGATCCGGGTGCGTCGATGATCAAGCTCGTCTTCTGCCTGCGGCGCTTGCCGCACCTGGACCGCGCGCAGTTCCAGCACCACTGGCGCCACGTGCATGCACCGCTCGTTGCCGAACGTGCCGAGGTGCTGGGCCTGCGCCGCTACGTGCAGTCGCACACGCTCGACGATGCGCTGGTGCAGCCGCTGGCCGTGCCGCGCGGCAGCCCCGCGCCCTTCGACGGCGTGGCCGAGCTGTGGTGGGACAGCCTCGAAGCGCGCACCGGCGCGCGGCGCGAAGAAGCCCGCCGCGCGAGTGCCGAGCTGCTCGCGGACGAGCGCCGCTTCATCGACCTGACCGCCTCGCCGATCTTCTTCACCGACGAGTTCGCCGTGGTCGGCGACCCCGCCGCCGAGGCGGTGCGCGACTACCTGCAGGCGCGCGGCCGCCTGTAATCGTCGCTTCGGACGATGCCTGCGCGCAGGGCGCGTCCCTAAACTTTTTCCCACAGGCTGGCGCGTCGCCGGCCGCGAGGAGACCCCCTTTGTTCCAAGGCGAAAGTATCGAAGTCCTGCCGTTGCAGGACGGTCTGGTGGAGCTGCGCTTCGACCGGCGCGGCGAGGCCATCAACAAGCTCGACGCACGCACCGTCGACGAGTTCCGCCAGGCCACCGAACGCATCGCGGCCTCGTCCGATGTGCGCGGCGTGCTCGTGACGAGCGCGAAAGGCGTGTTCATCGTCGGCGCCGACATCACCGAGTTCGGTGCCACCTTCCAGCAGGCCGAGGCCGACATCGCGCGCGGCGTGCGCGCCAGCAACGAGCTGTTCAACGCCTTCGAGGACCTGAGCGTGCCCAGCGTGGTGGCCATCAACGGCTTCGCGCTCGGCGGCGGGCTGGAGCTGGCGATGCTCGCGCCGCTGCGCGTGATGGCCGACACGGCGCAGGTCGGCGTGCCCGAGGTGAAGCTGGGCCTGTTCCCCGGCTTCGGCGGCACGGTGCGGTTGTCGCGCCTGGCGGGCCTGGCCACGGCCATCGACTGGGTGGCGAGCGGCAAGCCGGCCAAGGCGCCGGCCGCGCTGGCCGCGGGTGTGACCGACGAGGTCGCCGCGCCCGAGGCCCTGCGTGACCGTGCGCTCGCGCTGCTGCAGCGCGCGGTGCGCGGCGAGATCGACTGGCAGGCGGCGCAGCAACGCAAGCGCGCGCCGCTGGCGCTGTCGAAGCAAGAGGCCGGTGCGCTGCTCGAGACCGCGCGCACGCAGGTGGCGGCGCGCAGCGGCAAGCACCAGCCCGCAGCCCTCATCGCGCTCGAAATGATGGCCGAGGCCGCCGGCCGCGACCGCGCCGGCGCGCTCGACCTCGAATCGGCCGCCTTCGGCCGCGTCGCGAAGACGCAGGCCGCCGCCTCGCTGGTGCAGGCCTTTCTCAACGACCAGGCGCTCAAGAAGCTCTACAAGCGCCACGCGCGCGAAGGCCGTCCGGTGAAGCAGGCAGCCGTGCTCGGCGCGGGCATCATGGGTGGTGGCATCGCCTACACCAGCGCACTGCGCGGCACGCCGGTGCGCATGAAGGACATCGCGCAGCCGCAGCTCGACCTGGGCATGGCCGAGGCCGGCAAGCAGCTCGCCAAGCAGGTGAAGAACGGCCGGCTCGCGCAGGCAAAAGCCGATGCCATTCAAGCGTCCATCGTGCCGCAGCTCGACGAGGCCGGCTTCGACACGGTGGACTGCGTGGTCGAGGCCGTGGTCGAGAACCTCGAGGTCAAGCGCAAGGTGCTGGCCGCGCTGGAAGGCAGCGTCAAGCCCGGCACCGTGATCGCCTCGAACACCTCGAGCCTGCGCATCGACGACATCGCCCAGCCGCTCGCGCGGCCCGAGGACTTTGTCGGCATGCACTTCTTCAACCCCGTGCCGGTGATGCAGCTGGTGGAAGTGATCCAGGGCGCGAAGACCAGCAATGCCGCCGTGTCCACCGCCGTGGGCTATGCCGTGGCCATGGGCAAGACGCCCATCGTGGTGAAGGATTGCCCGGGCTTCCTGGTCAACCGCATCCTCACGCCGTACATCAACGCCTTCGTGCAGCTGGTGGCCGATGGCGCCGACTTCGAAGCGGTCGACCGCGCGATGGAAGCCTTCGGCTGGCCCATGGGCCCGGCCTACCTGCAGGACGTGGTGGGCATGGACGTGGGCGCGCACGTGGGCGACGTGATCGCCGCGGGCTACCCGCAGCGCATGCCGGCCCTCGAACGCAACGCCGTGAAGCTCATGGTGGCGAACAAGCGCTACGGCCAGAAGAACGGCGCGGGCTTCTACCGCTACGAGAACGACCCCACGGGCCGCCCGCGCAAGTCGGCCGCGCCCGAGGCGCATGTGCTGGTCGCCACGCTGCAGCCGCAAGGGCGGCGCGACTTCGCGGACACGGAGATCGTCGAACGCATGATGCTGCCGATGGTGGTCGAGGCCGCGCACGCGCTCGAAGACGGCGTGGTCGCCACGCCGGCCGAGCTCGACATGGCGCTGCTGCTCGGCGTGGGCTTTCCGGCCTATGCGGGTGGCGCGCTCAAGTACGCCGACTGGCTGGGGCTGGACCGCGTGGTCGCGCTGTGCGACAAGCATGCGGCGCTCGGCGCGCCGTATGTGCCCACGGCGCGCATGCGCGAGATGGCGGCGCGCAAGCTGCGCTACTACCCGGTCTGAACGGCAGGCGTTTTCGGTTTTCTTTCTTTCTTTCTTCCTTTCTCTCTCTATCCAAGGACAACAAGAGATGCAACTCGATTCCAGCATTGCCGCCGTCGTCACGGGCGGCGCCTCGGGCCTCGGGGCCGCCACCGCGCGCCGCCTGGCCAGCCACGGCGTGAAGGTCGCGCTGTTCGACCTCAACGTGGAGCAGGGCGAGGCCCTGGCCAAGGAGCTGGGCGGCGTGTTCTGCAAGGTCGATGTCACGTCGGAAGAGCAGGTCGACGCGGCCTTCGCCAAGGCCCGCGCAGCGCACGGCCAGGAGCGCGTGCTGGTCAACTGCGCCGGCACCGGCAATGCGGTGAAGACCGCGAGCCGCGACAAGGCCTCGGGCGAGATCAAGCACTTTCCGCTCGCCAACTTCGACCGCATCATTCAGATCAACCTCGTGGGCACCTTCCGCTGCATCGCCAAGTCGGCGGCCGGCATGCTCACGCTCGATGCGCTGGAAGACGGCGAGCGCGGCGCCATCGTCAACACCGCCTCGGTCGCGGCACAAGACGGCCAGATGGGTCAGGCCGCCTACACCGCCTCGAAGGCCGGCGTGGTCGGCATGACGTTGCCCATCGCGCGCGACCTCATGGGCGAGGGCATCCGCGTGAACACCATCCTGCCGGGCATCTTCAACACGCCGCTGCTGCAGGGCGCACCCGACAACGTGAAGGCCGCACTGGCCGCCTCGGTGCCCTTCCCCAAGCGCCTGGGCAACCCGGCCGAGTATGCGACGCTGGCCGAGCTGATGATCACCAACGGCTACTTCAACGGCGAGAGCGTGCGGCTGGACGGCGCGATCCGGATGGCGCCGCGCTGACGCCAGGGCAGAAGGGCTGTCGTCAGCCCTTCTGCGCCCGCCCGCGCGCCTGCACCGCCTCGCGCCGCGCCCGCAGCACCTCGGGCGTGAGCGACGCGGCCCAGTCGCGCGTGGCGGCCTGCTCCAGTGCCATGCCTTCGGCGAAGCTGCGCGCATGGCCGTCGTCGATCAGGCGCTTGTAGACCGGCAGCATCTCGGGCAGCGAGCTCGCGATGTCGGCGGCCAGCGCCAGCGCCTGGGGCATCAGCTGCTCGGGTGTGGTCACGCGGTTGACCAGCCCCCAGCGCTCGGCCTGCTCGGCACCGACGAAGTTGCCGCTGAAGGCCATCTCCTTGGCCCGTGCGATGCCGATGAGCCGTGACAGCCGCTGCGACAGCCCCCAGCCCGGGATCACGCCGATGCGCGCGTGGGTGTCGGCAAAGCGCGCCTCGCTCGACGCGATCAGCAGGTCGCAGGCCAGCGCCACCTCGAGGCCGCCCGTGATGGCCGCGCCGTTCACGGCGCCGATCACCGGGCGCGGAAAGTTCGCGAGCGCGGTGGCCACGTCGGTGCCGGCGTCGCCGGTGATGGCGCCGGGGTCGATCTCGCGCAGATCGAGGCCGGCGCAGAAGGCGCGGCCCGCGCCGGTGAGGATGAGCACGCGCACGCTGTCGTCCTGCGCGAGCGTGTCGAGCGTGCGCACCAGCGCGCGCCGCAGCGCGAGCGACAGGGCGTTCATCGCCTGCGGGCGGTTCAGCGTGAGGCAGGCGCAGCCGTCCTGCGGACGGGTGAGCAGGAGGATGGTGTCGTCGTTGTCGGTTGCAGGTGTGTTCATGGCGTGTCAGTGTTGGGCGCAGGCCGGGCCGCGGCATCGTCGGAACGGACGAATCCGGCGGGCTTGTCCCGCTCACGACTCGAAACCCGCGCCCGCGTCGGCACCATGCGCCGCATTGTCTTCAATCCGTCCTTGAATCCACTGAGAGAAAGAAGGAGCGTCCCACCATGGATTTCAGCCTCACCCCGGCCCAGCTCGACCTGCAGGAACGAACGCGCCGCTTCATCGCCGAGGAGGTGATTCCGCTCGAATCCGACCCCCGGCAGGATTCGCACGGCCCCGCCGAGGCGCTGCGCGACGAGCTGGTGGCGCGCGCGCGCCGCGCCGGCCTGCTCACGCCGCACGCGTCGAAGGAACACGGCGGGCTGGGCCTGTCGCACGTCGACAAGGCCATCGTGTTCGAGGAGGCGGGCTACTCGCCGCTCGGCCCGGTGGCGCTCAACATCCACGCGCCCGACGAAGGCAACGTGCACCTGATGGAAGTGGTGGCCACGCCGGCGCAGAAGGCGCGCTGGCTGCAGCCGCTCATCGACGGCCACGTGCGCTCGTGTTTCTGCATGACCGAGCCGCCGCCCGGCGCCGGCTCCGACCCGTCGATGATGCAGACCGTGGCCGTGCGCGACGGCGACCATTACGTGATCACCGGGCGCAAGTGGTTCATCACCGGCGCCACCGGCGCGGGCTTCGCGATCATCATGGCGCGCATGGAAGACGGCTCGTCGACCATGTTCCTGGCCGACATGGACCAGCCCGAGATCGTGATCGAACGGCAGATCGACGCGCTCGACAGCTGCTTCACCGGCGGCCACGGCGTGGTGCGCTTCGACGGCCTGCGCGTGCCAGCCACCGACGTGCTGGGCGCCATCGGCGAGGGCTTTCGCTACGCGCAGGTGCGGCTGGCGCCCGCACGCCTCACGCACTGCATGCGCTGGCTCGGCGCCGCGCGCCGCGTGCACGAACTCGCCGCCGACTACGCCCGCCGCCGCCAGGCCTTCGGCCATGCGCTGGTGGAGCACGAGGGCGTGGGCTTCATGCTGGCCGACAACGAGATGGACCTGCACGTCTCGCGCCTGACCATCTGGCATTGCGCGTGGGTGCTCGACCAGGGCGGCAAGGGCCGCCACGAGTCGAGCGTGGCCAAGGTGCTGTGCTCGGAGGCCGAGTGGCGCGTGGTCGACCGTTCGGTGCAGATCCTGGGCGCGAGCGGCGTATCGGACGAGACCGTGGCCGCGCGCATCTTCCGCGACATGCGGGCCTTCCGGATCTATGACGGCCCGTCGGAGGTGCACCGCTGGAGCATGGCCAAGCGCCTGGCCAAGGCCTGAGAGCGTAGGGGCGCAAGGCGCCGCCGCCCAAAATCGTCGGTTCCGACGACGCTGTGCGGCGGCGCGGCGCCAACAATGCGCTGGACTGTCGAACCGAACCCATCACCGGAGATTTCACATGCCCGAAGCCTATATCGTCGCCGCCGCGCGCACCGCCGGCGGCCGCCGCAACGGCCGCCTCGCCGGATGGCACCCGGCCGACCTGGCCGCACAGGTGCTCAACGCCCTCGTGGAGCGCACCGACGCCGACCCCGCCCTGATCGAGGACGTCATCATGGGCTGCGTCGGCCAGGCCGGCGAGCAGGCCTCCAACGTGGCGCGCAACGCGGTGCTGGCCTCGCGCCTGCCCGAGTCGGTGCCCGCCACCTCGGTCGATCGCCAGTGCGGCTCGTCGCAGCAGGCGCTGCACTTCGCGGCGCAGGCCGTGATGTCGGGCACGATGGACATCGTCATCGCCGCCGGCGTCGAGAGCATGAGCCGCGTGCCCATGGGCCTGCCCACCACGCTGCCGCTGAAGAACAACCTGGGCTTCTACGTGAGCCCCGGCATGGAAAAGCGCTACCCCGGCATCCAGTTCAGCCAGTTCACGGGCGCCGAGATGATTGCGCGCAACTACGGCATCGAGAAAGACGCGCTCGACCGCTACGCGCTCGAAAGCCACCACCGTGCCATCGCCGCCACGAAGGCCGGCCACTTCGAGCGCGAGATCGTGCCCGTGGCCGTGCGCATGGCCGACGGCACCGAGACCGGCGAGCTGCACACCACCGACGAAGGCATCCGCTACGACGCCACGCTGGAGAGCATCGCCGGCGTCAAGCTCATCGCCGAAGGCGGGCGCTGCACGGCGGCCACCGCCAGCCAGATCTGCGACGGCGCCAGCGGCCTCATGGTCGTGAACGAGCGCGGCCTGAAGACGCTGGGCGTGAAGCCGCTGGCGCGCATCCACCACATGAGCGTGCTGGGCCACGACCCGGTCATCATGCTCGAGGCCCCGCTGCCCGCCACGCAGCGCGCACTGCAAAAGGCCGGCATGAAGATCGAGGACATCGACCTGTACGAAGTCAACGAAGCCTTCGCGCCCGTGCCCATCGCCTGGCTGAAGGCGCTGGGCGCCGACCCGGCCCGCATCAACGTGAACGGCGGTGCCATTGCGCTGGGCCACCCGCTGGGCGCCTCGGGCACCAAGCTGATGACCACGCTGGTCAACGCCCTGGGCCAGCGCGGCAAGCGCTACGGCCTGCAGACCATGTGCGAAGGCGGCGGCATGGCGAATGTGACCATCATCGAACGGCTCTGACGAAGCCGGGCGGCCCTTGCGCCGCCAACCTGGCAGCGCCCGCGGGGGCGGCGCTGACCTTTTCCGTTCCCTCAAAAAAAGAGATCGACGCATGATTCATGACACCGATCGCGGAGACAAGACGAACACCCCCCTGTTGCGCATCGACGCGGTGTCGGTGCGTTTCGGCGGCATCGTGGCGCTCGACGGCGTCTCGTTCGACGTGCGGCGGGGCCAGATCTGCGGCCTCATCGGGCCGAACGGGGCGGGGAAGAGCACGCTGTTCAACTGTCTCTCGCGCCTGTACGAGTGCAGCGCCGGCCGCATCGAGTTCGACGGCCATCCGCTCACGCGCCTGCCGCGCCACCGCATGGCGGGCCTGGGCATCGGGCGCACCTTCCAGAACCTGGCGCTGTTTCGCACGATGACCGTGCGCGACAACGTGCTGGTGGGCTGCCACAGCAAGCACCACGCGGGCTTCCTTCGCAACGCCTTCCGGCTGCCCGGCGTGGCGGCCATCGAGTCGCAGGCGCGGGCGCGGGCCGACCAGCTGATCCACTTTCTCGACCTCGAGGCCGTGGCCGAACGCGAAGTGGCCGACCTGCCGTTCGGCACACAGAAGCGCGTCGAGCTGGCGCGTGCGCTGGCGGCCGAGCCGCAGCTGCTGCTGCTCGACGAGCCGGCCTGCGGCCTCAACCACGAAGAACTCGAAAGCCTGGGCACGCTGATCCGCGACATCCGCGACCGCCTGAACGTGACGGTGCTGCTGGTCGAGCACCACATGAGCCTCGTGATGGGCGTGTCGGACAAGGTGGTGGCGCTGAACTTCGGCAAGAAGATCGCCGAGGGCACGCCGGCCGAGGTGCGTGCGCACCCCGAGGTGATCCGCGCCTACCTGGGCGAGGAAGCAGAAGCGGAGGCGATGGCATGACGACCAACATCCTCGAAGTGCGCGGCTTGCACGCGGCCTACGGCCCGACGCGCGTGCTGCAAGGCATCGACCTCGACATTCCCTCCGGCCAGGTCGTGGCGCTGCTGGGTGCCAACGGCGCCGGCAAGACCACCACGCTGCGCGCGCTGTGCCAGATGATGGTGAGCACCGAGGGCCGCATCATGCTGGCCGGCCAGCGCATCGACGGCCGCTCCACCGAGCAGATCGCCAAGGCCGGCGTGGGTCACGTGCCCGACGGACGCGGCACCTTCCTGGGCCTCACGACCGAAGAGAACCTGCGGTTGGGCGCCTACGCCCGCGCGAGCAGGGACGGCATCGACGCCGACATGGAGCGCGTGTTCGACTACTTCCCGCGCCTGCGCGAGCGCCGTGCCCAGCAGGCCGGCACGCTCTCGGGCGGCGAGCAGCAGATGCTGGCCATCGGCCGCGCGCTCATGGGCAAGCCGCGCCTGCTGCTGCTCGACGAGCCCTCCTTCGGGCTCGCGCCGCTCATCGTGAAAGACATCTTCTCGATCATGCGGCGCATCAACAAGGAAGAGCGCGTGTCGATCCTGCTGGTGGAGCAGAACGCCAAGCTCGCGCTCGACCTGGCCGACTCGGCCTACCTCCTGGAAACCGGCCGCATCGTGCTCTCGGGCACGGCCGCCGAAATCCGCCGCAACGACGCCGTGCGCAAAGCGTACCTCGGCGAATAAGGGCCTCACACCGATGAACGCATTCCTGCACCAACTGCTGGCGGGCCTGGCCACCGGCGGCATCTACGCCAGCGTTGCGCTGGCGCTGGTGATGATCTACCAGGCCACGCACCACATCAACTTCGCGCAGGGCGAGATGGCGATGTTCTCGACCTTCATCGCCTGGAGCCTCATGCAGGCGGGCCTGCCGTACTGGGCCGCCTTCGTCGCGACCGTGGCGCTGTCCTTCGTGCTCGCGGCCGTGGTGGAGTTCACCGTCATCCGGCCCATGCACGACAAGCCCGCGCTGTCGGTGGTGGTGGTGTTCATCGGCCTGCTGGTGATCTTCCACAGCCTGGCGGGCTGGCTCTTCGGCTACACCATCAAGCAGTTCCCGAGCCCGTTCCCGTCGGACGCGTGGTTCGGCAGCGCCATGATGTCGGCGCACGAGATGGGCGCCATCGGCGTCACGCTGCTGGTGGTGCTGTTGCTGTTCGCGTTCTTCCGCTTCACGCCGCTGGGCCTGGCGATGCGCGCCGCGGCGCAGAACGCGGCCTCGTCGCGGCTGGTGGGCATCAACGTCGGGCGCATGCTGATGCTGGGCTGGGGCCTGGCCGGCGCCATCGGCGCGGTGGCCGGGATGATGGTCGCACCCGTGGTCTTCCTCGACCCGCACATGATGACCGGCGTGCTGCTCTACGCCTTTGCCGGCGCGCTCATCGGCGGCATCGACAGCCCCGTGGGCGCGGTGCTCGGCGGCTTCATCGTCGGCGTGCTCGAGAACCTCATCGGCACCTACGTGGTGGGCACCGAACTCAAGCTGTCGGTGGCGCTGGTGCTGATCGTCGGCGTGCTCATCGTCAAGCCTTCCGGCCTCATGGGCCGCAAGTTGGTCACCCGGGTCTGATCGTATGAACTCCCCTCAAGCCTCCTCCTTGCCGACCGCCATGGCACCGCTCGCCGGGTCGGCCGATGCACGCACCGCCGCCAAGCCTTCGCGCTCCCCACTCATGTGGGTCGGCCTGCTGATCGTGCTGGCCATCGGCATCACCTTCGTGGCGCGCGGCTACCAGTTGTTCCAGGCGACCATGGTGATCTCGTACGCCATTGCGCTGCTGGGCCTGAACATCCTCACGGGCTACAACGGCCAGATCTCGCTGGGCCACGGCGCCTTCTATGCCATTGGCGCCTACACCACCGGCATCCTCATGGAGCATGCGGGCGTGCCGTACTGGCTCACGGTGCCGGCGGCGGCCGTGGTGTGCCTGATCGTCGGCTACCTGTTCGGGCGGCCCGCGCTCAAGCTCGAAGGGCTGTACCTGGCGCTGGCCACCTTCGCGCTCGGCGTGGCGATGCCGCAGCTGCTCAAGTACAAGCACCTCGAGGCTTGGACCGGCGGCGTGCAGGGCATCGTGCTCATGAAGCCCGCCGCGCCCTTCGGCCTGCCGCTGAACGAAGACCAGTGGCTCTACCTGTTCTCGCTGTTCGTCGCGGTCGTGATGTTCTTCATTGCCCACAACCTGCTGCAAAGCGGCAGCGGCCGGGCCATGCGCGCCATCCGCGACCACGCCATGGCCTCGGAGGCGATGGGCGTGGACAACAGCCACTACAAGGCGATGACCTTCGGCGTGTCGGCCGCGTACACCGGCGTGGGCGGCGCGCTGTCGGCCATTGCGGTGCAGTTCGTGGCGCCCGATTCGTTCACGCTGTTCCTGTCGATCTCGCTGCTGGTGGGCATCGTGGTGGGCGGCGTGGGCACGCTGTACGGCGCGATCTTCGGCGCCATCTTCATCATGTTCGTGCCCTCGCTGGCCGAGAAGGTCTCCAAGGCCGCGCCCTGGGCGGTGTACGGCGTGGTGCTGATCGCCTTCATGTTCGCGATGCCCGGCGGCGTGGTCGGGCTGCTGCGCAAGCTCCAGGCACGCGTCGCCCGTGCACGATGACGCGACGCTGATCGCGAACGCACTGCGGCGGCTGGCCGGGCGGCTCGTGCCCGGCGGCCATGTGGTGCAGGCCGTGCGCCGGCTCTCGGGCGGCGCCAGCCAGCAGACCTGGGCTTTCGATGTGGCGACCGGCGGCGCGGGCCAGGCCCTGCCGCTGGTGCTGCGCCGCGCGGCCGATGCCAGCGGCGCGCGCGCCCTGGGCACCGCGGGCCTCGCTGCGGAAGCACAGCTCATCGAGGCCGCACGCGCAGGCGGCGTGCCCGTGCCTGGCGTGCGCCATGTGCTGCAACCGGCCGACGGGCTCGGCGAAGGCTTCGTCATGGACCGCATCGAGGGCGAAACTCTGGGCCGGCGCATCGTGCGCGACGAACGCCTGGCCGGCGCACGCCGCGTGTTGGCGCACCAGTGCGGCGCCGCCATGGCGCGCATCCACCGCCTGCCCGCGCAGCACCTGCCGCCGCTGCGCACGGCCGCCGCACGCGCGGAACTCGACTTCCAGCTCGGCCTGCACCGCAGCCACGGCACCGCGCGCCCGGTGTTCGAACTCGCGTTCCGCTGGCTGCGCGCGCACGCACCGGCCGACGTGCCCGCGCCGGTGCTCGTGCACGGCGACTTCCGCAACGGCAACCTGATGGTCGGCGAGGAGGGCCTGCGCGCCGTGCTCGACTGGGAGCTGGCGCACCTCGGCGATCCGATGGAGGACCTCGGCTGGATGTGCGTGCGCTCCTGGCGCTTCGGCCACGGCGCGCTGCCCGTGGGCGGCTTCGGCACCCGCGAGCAACTGTTCGAGGGCTACACGGCCGAAGGCGGGCAGGTCGATGCCGGGCGCGTGCGCTGGTGGGAGGTGCTGGGCACGCTCAAGTGGGGCATCGTCTGCGAGGCCATGGTGCATGCCTGGCTCAGCGGCCGCGAGCGCGATGTGGAGAAGGCCGCCATCGGCCGTCGCGCCTCGGAGGCCGAGTCGGACCTGCTGGCGCTGCTCGCTCCCGAAGAAGAGGCCGCCTGATGCAGGACCGCCCCGACATCGCCGAGCTGCTCGAGGCCGTCGCCGCCTTCCTGCGCGAGCAGGTGGTGCCGGCCACCGAAGGGCAGGTCGCCTTCCACGCGCGCGTGGCGGCGAACACGCTCGACATCGCGCGGCGCGAAGTGCAGTTCGGCCCCGTCGCACAGGCCAGTGAACGGGCGCGCCTGCACACGCTGCTGGGCCCCGGCGCACCCACCGACCTGGCCGAAGCCAACCGCCTGCTCTGCACCCGCATCGCCTCGGGCGAACTCGACGCCGCCACCCCCGGCCTGATCGACCACCTGCGCCAGACCACGCGCGACAAGCTCGCCATCGACCAGCCCGGCTATGCCGCCGGCACGAAGAAGAAGGAAGACTGAGCCATGGACTTCGATCTGCCCCGCGACCTCGTCGATTACCTCGCCGAGCTCGACGCCTTCATCGACCGCGAGATCGCACCACTGCAGGCGCAGGACGACAACGAGCGCTTCTTCGACCACCGCCGCGAATGGGCCCGCACCGATTTCGAGAACGGCGGGCTGCCGCGCCCCGAGTGGGAAGCGTTGCTGGCCGAGGCGCGCCGCCGCGCCGATAAGGCTGGCTATCTGCGCTTCGCCTTGCCCAGCGAGTTCGGCGGACGCGACGGCAGCAACCTCTGGATGGCCGTGATCCGCGAGCACTTTGCCGCGCGCGGCCTGGGGCTGCACAACGACCTGCAGAACGAACATTCGATCGTCGCCAACAACCCCTTCGTGCTCGCCATCCGCGACTTCGGCACGCCCGCGCAGTGCGACGAACTCATCCAGGGCATGCTCGACGAGCGCGTGCGCCTGACCTTCGGTCTCACCGAGCCGCAGCATGGCTCCGATGCCACCCACATGGAAACGCGCGCCGTGCCCGAAGCACGCCACGGCCGCGCCGGCTTTCGCATCGACGGCGAAAAGATGTGGACCACCGGCATGCACACGGCGACCCACTGCGTGCTGTTCGCACGCACGAGCGGGCGCGACGGCGACGCGCGCGGCATCAGCGCCTTGCTCGTGCCCGCGAAGGCCGAGGGCGTGAAGATCGAGGAGTACCTCTGGACCTTCAACATGCCCACCGACCACCCGCGCGTGAGCTTCACGAACGTGTGGGTGCCCGAAGATGCCGTGCTCGGCCCGCTCGACGGCGGCCTGGCCATTGCCCAGCACTTCGTGCACGAGAACCGCATCCGCCAGGCCGCGTCGAGCCTGGGCGCCGCCGACTACTGCGTGCGCGAGAGCGTCAAGTACGCGCGCGAGCGCAAGCCCTTCGGCGAAGAACTGGCGCGCAACCAGGGCATCCAGTTTCCGCTGGTCGAACTGGCCACGCAGGTCGAGATGCTGCGCCTGTTGATCCGCAAGACCGCGTGGCAGATGGACCAGATGCCCAAGCCGCAGGTCGAGAAGCAACTGTCCGACAAGGTCTCGATGTGCAACTACTGGGCCAACCGCCTCGTGTGCGAGGCCGCCGACCGCGCGATGCAGGTGCACGGCGGCATCGGCTACTCGCGCCACAAGCCCTTCGAACACATCTACCGCCACCACCGCCGCTACCGCATCACCGAGGGCTCCGAAGAGATCCAGATGCGCAAGGTGGCGGGCCACCTCTTCGGCTACATGGGGCCGAACCGGGCGACCGCCGCCTGAACCGCTTTCCGACGACGACTGACGACGCAGGCCACCCGGCCACGCAGCAACACAGAAGGAGACACGCGACATGGTTCATTTGCTTTCCCGCCGCACCGCCCTGGTGGCTGGCCTTGCCACGCTCTGCATCAGCCTGCCGGCCCTGGCCCAGAAGAAGCCCGAAGCCGGCGTGAGCGACGCCGAGATCGTGCTGGGCATGCCCATGCCGCTGTCGGGGCCCGTGTCGGGCTACTCGGTGGTCGGCAAGGTGGCCGAGGCCTACTTCAAGAAGCTCAACGAGCAGGGCGGCATCCACGGGCGCAAGGTGCGCCTGTTGATCTACGACGACCAGTACTCGCCGCCCAAGACCGTCGAGGTGGCGCGCCGCCTCGTCGAGGAAGACCAGGTGCTCGCCATCTTCGGCAACCTGGGCACCGCGCCCAACATGGCGATCCAGCGCTACATGAACGCCAAGAAGGTGCCGCAGCTGTTCGTGCAGTCGGGCGCCTCGCAGTTCGACGACGCCGCCAAATACCCGTGGACCGTGCCCTTTCTCGGCAGCTACCAGGGCGAGGGCCGCGTGTTCGCGCGCCACATCATCGACAACCGCCCCGACGCGAAGATTGCCGTGCTCATGCAGAACGACGACCTCGGGCGCGAGGTGCTCAAGGGCCTGCAGGAAGGCCTCTCGAAGCAGGGCAAGGCGAAGATCGTGGCGCAGGCCACCTTCGAGGTGACCGACCCCACCGTCGATTCGCAGGTGGTGCAGCTCAAGTCGTCCGGCGCCGACGTGCTCGTGATGGCCGCCACCGCGCGCACCGCCGCGCAGGCCATCCGCAAGGTCGCCGACGTCGGCTGGACGCCCGACCGCTACCTCAACTTTGCCGCCGCCTCCGTGAAGATGGCCTTCGAGCCCGCGGGCGCCGACAAGGCCAAGGGCGTGGTCGCACTCGCCGTCTACAAGGAACCCATGAGCCCGCGCTGGAGCCGCGACCCCGAGGTGCTCGAGTACCTCGAACTGCTCAAGACCCACGCCAGCGGCGTCGACCCGAGCAACGGCAGCGGCGTGTCGGGCTACATCGTGGCGCAGCTCATGGCCCACGTGCTGCGCGAGGCCGGCGCCAACCCCACGCGCGAGAGCGTGCGCGTGGCCGCCAGCACCCTCAAGAGCCCGCGCATCTCGATGCTGCTGCCCGGCGTGGCCATGGCCAATTCGGCCGCCGACCTGCACGCCTATGCGTCGATGCAGCCCGTGCGCTTCAACGGCGTGGACCTCGACCCGGTCGGGCCCGCGCTGAACATGAAGTGAACCCCCTTTGATCCATCCACGCCCTTCGGAGCCCACCCATGAGCCAGCCTGACGACCAGGACCCCCTTCTGTACGAGCGCGACGGCGACGTCGCCATCCTCAGCTTCAACATTCCCAAGCGGCTCAACCCGCTCACTGTGCCGCTGCAGGAGGCCCTGCGCCAACGGCTCGCACAACTGCGCGACGAAGGCGAGGTGCGCGCCGTGGTGCTCACCGGCGTCGGCAAATCGTTCTGCGTGGGCGCCGACCTGGGCAGCATGGACGCAACTGCGCCCGGCAGCCTGGGCCAGCGCACGGCCGACGCGATGGAGGCGATGTCGAACCGCCTCATCGAAGACCTGCGCAGCATGCCCTTCCCCGTGGTGAATGCCGTCAACGGCCCCGCCGCGGGCGCCGGCGTGGGTGTGGCGCTGGCCGCCGATGTCGTGCTGGTGGCGCGATCGGCCTACTTCTACCTGCCCTTCATGCCGCGCCTGGGCATCGTGCCCGACCTGGGCACCACCTGGTTCCTCGAGCGGCTCGTGGGCCGCGCGCGTGCCGTCGGCATGTCGCTGCTCGGCGAGCGCCTGTCGGGCGAGCAGGCCGCGCAATGGGGCCTCGTGTGGGCCTGCGTGGACGACGCCGAACTGCGCGCCCAGGCCGTGGCCGTCGCGCAGCGGCTCGCGCGCCTGCCCGCACATGCGGCGCACGAGATCCGCGCCGTGTACGAATCGGCCGCGAGCCAGTCGCTCGTCGGCCAGATGCGCCACGAGGCCGAGCGCCAGCGCGAGCTGATCGACCGGCCCGACTTCGCCGAAGGCGTGAAAGCCTTCCTGGAGAAACGCGAGCCCGTGTTCCGCCGGCCATGAGCGCAGCTGCAGACATCGCCACCCCAGCAGGCATCGAGTTCGACGCCGACCGCCTGCAGCGCCACCTGCGACAGGCGCTGCCCGAGCTCGAAGGCCCGATGCGCCTGGCGCGCATCGGCGGCGGTCAGTCAAACCCCACCTTCTTCGTCGACTTCGACAACCGCGCGCTCGTGCTGCGCAAGCAGCCGCCCGGCGAGCTGCTGCCCTCGGCCCACGCGGTCGACCGCGAGTACCGCGTGCTGCGCGCGCTGGCCGCCACCGACGTGCCCGTGCCGCGCACCGTGCTGTACTGCGACGACCGCGCCGTGGTGGGCACGCCCTTCTACGTCATGGAGAAGCTCGAAGGCCGCGTGCTGTCGAACTACGCGCTGCCCGGCATCGCACCCGCCGAGCGCCGCGCGTACTACTTCGCGATGGCCGAGACCCTGGCGCGCCTGCACGCGGTCGACTTGGCCGCCGTCGGCCTCACCGACTACGGCCGCCCCGGCAACTTCTTCCAGCGCCAGATCGCGCGCTGGACCCGCCAGTGGGAAGCCTCGCGCACCCGCGAAGACGCGAACATCGACCGCCTCATCGCCTGGCTGCCCGCCAACCTGCCACCGGGCGACCAGACCACCATCGCGCACGGCGACTTCCGTTTCGGCAACCTCATGTTCCACCCCACCGAGCCGCGCGTGATCGCCGTGCTCGACTGGGAGCTGTCCACCCTGGGCCACCCGCTGGCCGACGTGGCCTACAACTGCATGGCCTGGCACACCGGCGCCGACGAGTTCGAAGGCATGCAGGGCATCGACCTCGCGGCCGAGGGTATTCCGACACAAGCGGAGTACATCGCCCACTACCAGCAGGCCGGCGGCTGCGCCGAGCCGGTGACGAACTTCCACCTGGCGTTCTCTCTGTTCCGCTTCGCCGTGATCCTCGAAGGCATCGCGGCGCGCGCCAGGAGCGGCAGCGCGGCGGCGGCCGATGCGGTGCAGGTGGGCGCGCAGGCCGCGGGGTTTGCGCGGCGGGCGGTGGCGTTGATCGACTAGCCGCCAGCGAACTGGCGAGCGGGCAGGGCGCCCGTCAGCCGCCGATGGGCGAGCACAGCTCGACCAGCGTGCCGTCGGGACAGCGCACGTACGAGACCACCTGCCCCCAGGGCTTGGTCGCCGGCGCCGACAGCTGCGTGGCGCCGGCTGCGAGCGCGCGGCTGTGCGCGGCAGGCACGTCGGGCGTCACGAGGCCCAGCTCCATGCCCAGCGGTTGCGCGGATTCCGAGGCGGCGACATGCCCACCCGGAAAGTTGGAATCGCCAAGCGCGTGCGCGGCGAACGCCAGCGTGGTCTCGCCAGTTTCGAGTTCGCCATAAGTGCCCGATTCATGTAGGAAGCGCGTGGGCAGTCCGAAAGCTTGCTCGAAGAACTTCAGCGACTGGGCGACGTCGGGAACGTAGACGATGGTGTAGCCGAGTTTCATGGTGCGCGGCGGGTGACTTGCTTACTGCGCTTCCAGCCGCTCTGCAATCTCGCGCGCCCCGAGTTCCCGCACCGTGGCCAGTCGCTCCAGCTGCGCCGCACGCGGGCGTGCCTTGCCTTGTTCCCAGTGATAGATCGTCTGGCCCGACACGCCGACCAGCTGCCCATAGATCGCCGCGGACAGCCCGAGCTTGGCGCGGTGCGCGGCCAGCCGGTTGGCGCTGAAGCGGCGCTTGGGGCCGCCTGCGTCGGCGTCATCGCCCGCAGCACCGGCTGCGGCCGATGCCTGACGCGCGGAGCCCTTGGCAACCTTGCGCAGTTCCTTTTCAAGCGCGCTCACCTGACGGCGCAAGTCGGCAATCGATGCCCGGTGCGCGACGGAGGCTTTCTTGAGTGTTTCGATTTCCGCTCGCACTTCCTTGCGAGCGACACGGGAGATTTCGGCTTTGAGGATGGAGGCGATGTTTGGCATGGGGGGATTGTGCTCAATTTGGGGACACAAATGGAGGGGGCGTTCTGTAGGCGGAAGCCGTCGTTTGCGGGCAACAGGTGTTTGAGCCCCCAATGGGTCTCGGAACTTTTTCGCTAAACGCCGAATTCCATCGTGCCGATGGATGCTTGTCTGGGGCGTTTAACCAAGGCCGTGCCTATCTCGCAGAGAGGTTCCATGCGACGATTCGGGGCCGCGTTATCGGCCGGTATTGGACATTCGTCAAAAAATCAATTGGCGCCAATGGCGAGTCCACGCACACACGGGCGCTGTTACAGGGAGCACACATGGTATTTACTTCCGGCATTCGAAAAGCTTTGCTTGGCGGATGCTTCTTGCTGGTCGGGCTGACCGCATTCGCCCAGCCGGAGCTGTATCGAAGCGTTCTGGATCTCAGCTACAAGAGCGCAAGGCCCGCTCTTCCGGTCGCCGCCTACCGAAATATCAGCGGGGCGGAATTCAGGTCGATGGTGAGCAAGGCGTTCCAGAAGTCGGACTTCTCTCTTGTGGCTGTGGGCCAGCAGAAGAACAAGTCGACGATCTTCGAGTTCAAATTCAATGCCGATCCAAAGTGGCGGTTCGTGCCGACAGTTCTCGTATCTGCCGAGGAGTTGCTCGATGGAAAGAAGAAGTGCAATCCATGCTACTTGAGATTTTTCGAGATAAAAAACGCGCCAGAGGTCAAGGCGCTTCCGTGGATGGCTCAGTACGACCTGAGCGCGCGGTTCTTACCGGCGATCGATAACGCGTACGCGACGATCGAGTCTGTCGGGCGCGAACATATCGACCCTGCGTTTCGGTTCGACTACAAGCGGCAATGGGAAGGGGAAAAGACCTTGTTCGGCAACGCCTTCGTTGGCCTCAGTTTGCCCAGTCTCAAGGAGAACATTGTTCGCGCTTACCAGGGCGCTGGCTTCCTGCCCATTGAAGGTGAGGCTTCTCCGAAGGCCCCCGAGCTCACTCTGGCTTTCAGCTTTCCCGTGGATCCGGCCAAGGAGGGCGGGGTGGTCTACAAGGTGAAGGTCCTCAGCCAGTACGACGCGGACGGCCATTGCTACCCCTGCGAGGTCATTGAATACTTCGATCCGCACCAGCAACTTCCCCCGGCGGGTCTGTCTGGCGTCGTGAGCCGTGCGAGCCTCGAGTCGAGATTCACGGCAGCGCGGAATGCGGCATACGAAAGCATGCGTACCGACCTCGAACGTTATCTGCGATCTCGCTCTGTGTTCTCGGTGCCGCCCAAACCAGCGCCCCTCGGGTCGCCACGTCCTCCGCCCATGCCGGTTGCGGCGACATGACCGCCCACGTGCAGCTTGCGGCGGGGAGCGGTACCAACGCCGCGATGCGCCAGGAGCATTGGTTCATCTTTGGAAACCTGTTCGTGGCGCTGTCAGCCGGAGCACTGGCATTGTGGTCCGCGCCGATGATGCTGGCCATTCTCTATATCAATGTATGGCTGCTGGCGAACCCTCATCTGGTTGCGACCTACACGCGCATCGGCGCCATCTATTCGCGCCTTCGCCTGCGCTGGGTCCTGATCGTTGTCGCACCTCTCTTGATATTGGCGGCTTTGACGGTCGTTGCGCTTGCCTATGAAGCGGCCGGGTTGCTTGCCCTGTATTTCGTGCTTCAGACGTTTCATGTTGCTCGCCAGAGCTATGGAATCGCCAGACGCCATGACCGCCGGCTTCAGGTGCCCTATCGAAACCTGCCCTACTTGCTGGTCTATTTGTTTCCCGCGTGGGGGTACCTGCATCGCAGCGCGCAGGCGCCCCAAAGCTTCCTGGGGTACCCCATCTGGTTTCCTCCCATTCCGCAGGAGTTGGCCTTTGCGGTGGGCGTCGCAGCCATCGCCGGTGCATTGTTCTGGTTCGCTCGCCTGATGATGCATGCCAGGAGCGAGAAGCCGGCGAATGAGCCCTTCAACAGCTTCGTGCTCTCGCACCTGGTGATTTCGCTGGTTGGCTATGTCTGGATCAGCGACATCACGGTAGGCTGGTTGGTGGTCAACGTCTGGCACAACATCCAGTACCTGATATTCGTCTATCGCCAACGGCGGCCCGAAGTCATGACAGGGCAAAGCAGCGAAGAATCAGGTGGTGCTTCGGTGCGTCGCAAGTCGTTGGTTGGGGTTCTGAAATCGCCAGCGACATTTTTTCTGACGTGTTCAATCGGAGGAGCTGCCTTGTTCGTGGCCGCCGATCATGTGGGAGAGAGCCTTCTTTGGCTGGGACTTCCGACCATTCTTATTGCGCACTTCGTCCTGAACTTCCATCACTACTTGGCGGACGCTGTGATATGGAGGCGGCGTCGTGCTGGCAAGCCTGACGGGGTTTGACCTGCCCCCTCGCGCCCTCCAGCGCGGCTGCATTGCATTGCTCGTCGGTTGCGCGATGGCTGCAAGCGCTTGGGGCGCAAGCCATGCAAGAAGAGGCGACACGCCAACGGCCCCGTGCGAAGGGCTTCCCATGCGAGGAAGCCTTGCTGTGCAATATCACCCGACGGACGGTTCGAAATTTCTCGTCGCCCAATTGCCGGTTTCGGTTGCAGACGCAGAGCGAGGGCTGCGCGCTTCGGCAACCAAGGGACGGTACGACGGTCCCTATGCTGTCGGGAATGTCCTGGTCCCGGAGCGCGGTCAGTTTTCGCTGAAAGATAAAACCGCGATCAGGGAGCGCGCAGCCACACGTCGTGGTGGCAACGTTGGGGCATCGCCTGACGATGAACCGATCCAGCGCCCGCTCGAGCCGGGCGAGCGCCAGTACGGGCTGGAGCCGTATACGCATACGAATACGGGCGTGGCCACATTGGCGCACTGGCAAACAAGCGCGTACACGGTGAACGGCAAGCCGGCGGCGATATCCTCGAACTTTGTCTTGTCCCTGCGACCCATCGGTCCATCGAAGATGGAACTCAGCGTGCATCAACCCCGCGTGAGGGTCTACATCGGCCGGAGAATCACAATGAATGTTCACACCCTTGCGCCCTATGTGGACTGCCGCGAACGGCCTGACGACCGACCGGTTCCCGAGGACCTCGAAGTGGTGATGCAATGGGCACGCGACGCCATCTACGCAGCCCCGCCCATCGGTGCAAAGTGAGGGGTTGTGTTGACGTATTCGGCGCCGAGCACGCGTGCCAACGGTAGAAGGCCTGTCGATGTTGTCGTTCTTCAAATTCGCGCGGCAGCCTGTCGCGAAGTTTCGCGTCATTCAGGCGCACTGGCTGATAGACAAGTGCCTTTTCGGCTCGGACGACCCTGGCGTCGTGGCGGCATGGCTGCAGCAGAACGGAGGCCGGGGCCAACCGTGGAGGTTTGAATCAGGCCTGCACGTGCATACGGAGCGTGGAACTGTGCGGAGCGGTCCCGCGCTTGACGCATGGATCGATGCCCACTTGGAGGGGCAGTCGTGACGGTACGCGCTCATTGCACATCATCTTCACCAAGCGCCGCACGCAGCGACTGCGTCGTGACATCGGCGGCCTCGATCCGCCGCTGCAGTTCCTCATTCACCAACCGTACCAACGCCCCCAACTCCGTACGCGTCGGAAAGACTTCTTCCGTATCCCCCACACGCTGCGGAACGATGAGCTTCTCGATGCACGCGTAGGCGCGTTGCACTGCATGAAGACTGTCGACGTCATCACACGCCTGCAGCGCAAGCGATTCGGCACTGGCGGTTTCAGAAGATGCAGGAAGCGAAGACGCGTGCGCGCACGCGCGAGGAGATGCAGATGCAGCCATGAATGGCCTCCAAGGGTTTCGGTTTGCTGAAACCGACGCACCCAACGCCAATTGAGGGCGGCAGCTCGACGGGTTGGCGTACCGGGAAACCACTTGCGTGAAACCGGCCGGGCTCGCGCCCGCCCATCGAGCCGCCTAAACAGGAAGCACGAACGACAAAGCCGCAGACCCTGCGGGGTGGCTGCGGCTTTTACGTCGCAGTGATTTCATCGGGACGCCAATCCCGATCACGCCCTGTGTGGACGTGACCGGCGCAGTATAGCCATGGCCAGTTCTGCTCGTGCGAGGGTGGATTTGCAGACCTGCAGGCCTATCATCCGGCCCTGCTGAACCTCAACCCGCAGCGCACGGCAGCGTCATCTTCCATCCGCAGAGCAGACATGAACAACGAGAAATGGGAAACCACCATCCTGAGCGACACGGCGTACGAGCACCTCGTCGCGGAACTGAGTTTCGATGGCCAGTTCCTGTTGCTGCTCGACCGCGAGGAAGGCCGGGAGCACCTCTGCGTTGCGTTCCCCGCGAAGGACGGAAGCCTGGGCCCACGGATTCCGCTGCCCGACTTCATCGCGCAGTTGAACGCCGCGGCAGCCGACCTGCGCCGTTAGCGCACGAAGGCGCCGCACCACCTCACGGCGCCGCCAGATACGCCTCCACCGCCTTCCCCCACAGCCCCTGCTGCCCGAGCAGCCCGTGCCCGCTCGCGCCGCCCTCCAGCGTGAAGCTCTCGAAGCGCCCCTTGCCGCCCGCGTCGCGAAAGGCTTCGAAGTTCTTGCGGCTGTGCGACATCGCATAGAACGGGTCGTTCTCGCCGTAGAGCCACAGCGTGGGTTTTGCAAAGGCCGCGCCGCGGCGGAAGGTGGCGGGGTTGATGGCGTCGGCGGCGTTGCCGGGGCACTTGTCGCCCATCCAGCCGCCGACGAAGTTGATGACGCCCTGGAACATGTCGGGGTGCAGGCCCGCGTAGGCTACGGCAAGGATGCCGCCGCGCGAATGGCCTGCGATTTCCATGCGGCGGGTGTCGACGTCGGGGTCGCGCTGCAGCCACGCGACGGCGGCGTCAAGGTCGGCCACGGCGCGGTCGAAGCCGGCCAGGGCGATGGCGGACTCGCAGCTGTAGTGCTCGCGCTTGGCGGTGAAGCCCTCGTCGTACAGGCCGTCCGACTGGCCGCGTCCGCGCCGCTGCGGATATGCGATGAGCCAGCCGCGCTGCGTGAACCAGCGGGCGGTTCGCTCGGGGGCCCAGGTCTGCTTGAACAAGGCCGGGTCGTTGCCGATGCCGGTGGAGCCGTGGTTGAACACGACGGTGGGGAACGGGCCGGCGCCGTCGGGCTTGTAGATGACCATCTCGAGCGTGACGGGCGCGCCGTTCTCGACGAAGGGCGTGGGCACGCGCACGACGCTGCGTTGCGGCGGCGATGCCGGGAGCTGCTGCTGCACTTGCGGCTGTGGCTGCGGCTCCGGTCGCTGCGCCCAGCCCGTGCCGCAGAAGGCGAAGAGCGACGCGAACGAGGCGGCCACGAGCGCGGCGGTGCGAATGCGATTCATCTTTTTCTTCATGGGCGAGTGCTTTCGGAAGTGGGCAAGGACGCCGCCGCATTCTGCCCCGGGGCCTGCCGTTCGCTGTCGCGTGGCGCCGGCACCCGCCACCGCAGCGCGCTGCTCGCGAGCACGACGCCGGGCACCACGAACGACAGCGCCAGCAGCGCGGGGCGCGTGACGGGCTCGTTCATCCACCACGCCGCGCCGAGCGTGGTCAGCACGGGCACGAGCGCGGACGACAGCGCGGCGCGTGCGGCGCCCAGCCGCGTGATCGCCACGCCGTAGACGACCAGCCCCAGCAGGCCGGCGACCACGCCTTGCCCTGCGGCCTGCATCGCGATGTCGGTCCATGGCGCGGCGAACAGTCGCGGCGGGCCGGCGAGCCACAGCAGCGGCAACAGCAGCAGGGTCGACGCGCCGTTGACGAAGGCCGCGCCCTGCCACGCGCTCATGCCGCAGCGGCCGAAGGCCAGGGAGTAGACGGTCCACAGCAAGGCCGCCAGCAGAAAGAGCAGGTCGCCGCGCCAGTGCTGCTGACGCAGGCCCTCGCCAAAACTACCCGCCGCGAACACGGCCATGCCGACGGCGATGCCAACCAGCCCGAGCAGGCGCAGGCCGTGCACGCGCTCGCCCCGGTAGACCCACGCGCCCAGGGCGGTGAAGAGCGGCAGGCTGCCGGCCATGAAGATGCCCATGTGGCTGGCGGGCGCCCACTGCGCGCCGGCCAGCACCAGCAGGCCGAAGGGCAGGCCGCTGCCGACGACGAGCAGCACGAGCGCGCCGCGCGACGCACCCGGCGGCACGAGCCTGCCGCGCAGCCACAGCGGGCTGAGCAGCAGCGCGGGAATGCCGTAACGCAGCAGGGCGAGGTCCATCGGCCCGAGCGCGGTGGCGGTCACGCCGTGGCGCGACAGCAGCTGCCAGGCGCTGCCGATGAGGGCGGCGGCTAGCGCGGCGAGCGCGCCGGTCCAGAGGGTGCGAGGCGATGTCGTCATCGGGCCAGTCTGTGGCCCGGGCGGCGCGAAAGCTATCAGATTCGTGCGCCTGCTGCGCCGGCCGGCCCGAGCACGCGGCGGGCCTCGCCGAGCGTGACGCCCACTGCGCGCCGGAACACGGCACCCAGGTGGCTCTGGCTGCAGTAGCCCAGGTCGTGCGCGAGGCCGGCCAGGTCGCGCTCGCCGTCGGCCAGCCGCTCCATCGCCGAGGCCAGCCGCAGGTGCTGGCGGTACTGGTGCAGGCTCAGGCCGGTCTGCTGGCGAAAGCGCCGCGCCAGGTGAAAGGGCGAGCGCGACACGGCCTCGGCCAGCTCGTCCAGCGAGAGCGAAGGCCGCGCGCCCGGGCCGCTGCCTTCGGACAGCAGCAGCTGCCGTGCACGCGCGACGGCGCCGTGCCAGGGCGCCTGGTGCGGCGCGCTGCCCAGCTCGGCGACGAGCGCGGCCACCAGGGCCGCGGCCTGTGCGCCGTCGGTGTCCGGCAACTGGCGCCGTGCCGCGTGCATGCGGTACAGCGCCTGCGGGGTCAGCAGGCAGACGCTCACGCCCGCCGCGCTTTCACCGTGGGCCGGGCTCACCGACGCCCGGCCGCTGACCACGAGGCTGTGCCGCACGGTCGCGGTCTCGGGCCGCAGCCGGTAGGCGGTGGCGTCGCCGAAGCGGATGGCGGTGAGTGCGTCGGTCAGCCAGGTGTGCTCGCCCGAGCGCACGTCGAGCCGCGTGCGCCCGATGGGGAAGACCACGCGCGGCGAAGCCACGGTGTACAGGTCGCTCCAGGTTGGTCCCTGCGGCGCGTGCAGGCGCACATGCGCCACCTCGAACCCGCGTCCGGCATAGAGAAGGGTGCGGTCTTGCGGCATGCGAGGCGTGAACGCACGACAGGGTGGGTCAGCCCAGCGCGGTCCAGTTGCAGCGTAGCTCGTACTGCGTGCCGCGGTAGCTGAGCGTGCCGGTCGCGCCGGCCACGCGCAGCGCCACGGCCACCTGCGGACGGTCCAGGCCGGTGCCGCGCGCGCGCATGAACTGGCGGCGATGGTCGACGAAGCGCTGCTGCAGGCTGAAGCGCTCGGTCTCGTCGGCACCGGAGGCGGTGTTCGCCACGATCAGCTCGGTCAGCTGGCCGGTCGAGAGGCTGAACTGGATCTCGACCGCGTACGGCCGGCCGTCGCACTGCAGGCTGCCGTTCGCAAAGGCGGGCGACAGGCCAAGGAGCAGAAAGCAGGGCAGGGCGAGAGCGAGGAGGCGGCGGTGCATGTCGCAGTGGGTGCAGGTGGCGGCCCGCCACCATACCCCAAGCAGGTGAAACACACCCGTACACACCCAGACACACCCGTCGGCGCGTCACCCCACCTTGCGCGCGCGCCCTTCCCAGTGCGGCTCGCGCAGCTTGTACTTGAGCATCTTCCCCGCCGGCGACAGCGGAATCTCTTCGCGAAACTCCACGCTGCGCGGGCACTTGTAGCCGGCGATCAGCGTCTTGCAGTGCGCCACCAGCGCCTCGGCGCTCAGGGCTTCGCCGGCGCGCAGCACGACCACGGCATGCACGCGCTCGCCCCACTGGTCGTCGGGCACGCCGACCACGGCGCACATCGAGACCTGCGGCAGCTGCGTGATGGCGTTCTCGACCTCGGCCGAGTAGATGTTCTCGCCGCCGCTCACGATCATGTCCTTGAGCCGGTCGACCACGTAGACGAAACCGTCGGCGTCCATCACGCCGCCGTCGCCGGTGTGCATCCAGCCATCGCGGAGAACCTCGGCGGTCTGCTCGGGCTTGTTCCAGTAGCCGGCCATCACCATCGGCCCGCGCGCGGCGATCTCGCCGACGGTACCGTTTGGCACGGGGCGGCCTTCGGCATCGACGATGCGCACTTCGGCGATGAGCACGGGCCGCCCGGCCGAGCGGCGGCGCGCGGCGGGCTGGTCGGGCTGGTGGCACCACGTGGGCAGCACGGTGACCACGGGCGACAGCTCGGTCATGCCGTAGAGCTGGCAGAAGCCCGCGCGCGGCAGCTTGTCGATGGCCTGCAGCAGCAGCGCGTCGTCGATGGGCGCGGCGCCGTACAGCACCAGCTGCAGCGGCGTGGTGTCGAACTCGGCGAAGCGCGGGTGCTCGATGAGCCGCTTGAGCATGGTGGGCACCATGAAGGTCTCGCTGGCGCGCTCGTTCTGGATGGCCTCGAGCACCTTCACTTCGTCGAAGGCCGGAATGATGACCTGCGTGCACAGCCGCATCATCAGCTGCAGCGTGAGGCCGGTTCCGCCCACGTGGAACATGGGCGCCATGTTCAGGCCCACGGCTTCGGCGGGGCGCGTGGCCGCCATGTTGGCCGAGAGCTGGCCGGTGTAGAGGTTGCCGTGCGTGAGCATCACGCCCTTGGGCAGGCCGGTGGTGCCGCCGGTGTACATCACGGCGGCCAGGTCGGCGCCGCCGCGCCGCGCGTCGGGCACGGGCTGCGCCTGCGCCATGAGGGCTTCGGCATCGGCCATGCCGTCGGGCGCGGGGCCGTCGCCGAAGTGCACCAGCGTCTTCAGCGAGCGCGAGAGTTCACGCTGCTGCTGCGCCACGGCGCCGAAGTGCGCATCGGACAGCAGGATGCGCGTGTCGCAGTCGTCCATCGAGTACGCGACCTCGCGCGCGCTCCAGCGGATGTTGACGGGGTTGATCACGCCGCCCGCCCACCAGGTGGCATAGATGTACTCCACGTAGCGGTCGGAGTTCAGCGCCAGCAGGCCCACGCGGTCGCCGGGTTGCAGGCCCAGCGACTGCAGCACGGCCGCCAACCGCGCCACGCGGTCGACGAACTGGGCGAAGGTGCTGCGGCGCTCGCCGCACACGAGGGCGGTGGCGCCGGGGCGTTCCTGCAGGGCCTTGTGCAGGGGCTGGGTGAGGTCCATGGACTGCGGTCTCCGTCGGTCGGTTCGTTGTTGTGCGCCGAGTATGGAAGGGACGCGCCGCGCCGGCATCGTCGGAAGCGACGGGATCGAAAGCGCTGCGGCGGCCAAAGTCGTCCGAAGCGACGGTGACCGGCACAGGGCTGCGCGCGACCATCGCCGAAGAACGAACGATTCGACTGTTCGACCGACCGGAGACAAGCCATGCATTCCTTCCCGACCGACCCGGCGCGCCGCCGCCTGATCCACGGCGCGGCGCTCGCCGCCGCGGGCACCGCGCTGCCCTTCCTGGCACGCGCCCAGGGCCTGTTCGGCAAGCAGCCGATCACGCTGCTGGTGCCGTACCCCGCGGGCGGCGCCACCGACGTGCAGGCGCGCGCGCTGGCGCTGGCCGCCTCGCGCGAGCTGAAGCAGCAGATCGTGATCCTCAACCAGCCCGGCGTGGCCGCCACGCTGGCGCCGACCACCATGGCGCGCAAGGCCGCGCCCGACGGCTACACGCTGTCGCTCATGCTGAGTTCGCTGTACCGGTTGCCGCACCTGCAGAAGGTGAGCTACGACCCGGCCACCGACTTCACCTACGTGGCCAACGTGACGGCCGCCACGCTGGGCATCACGGTGCGCCAGGACGCGCCGTGGAAAGACCTGAACGCGCTGCTGGCCGCGGCCAAGGCCAAGCCGGGCGAGGTGTCGTACGGCACCACCGGGCGCGGCGGCACCTCGCACGTGTCGATGGAGCGGCTGGCCGCGCTGGCCGGCGTGAAGTTCAACTTCATTCCCTTCAAGGGCGCGGCCGAGCTGTACAACGCGCTCATGGGCGGCCATGTGGACGCGGTCTCCGAGGCCGGCTTCGGCGCCGCCGTGGCGGGCGGGCGCGTGCGTTTGCTGGCCACCTTCAACGAAGCGCGCTCGCCCACGCGGCTGAACGTGCCGACCGTGAAGGAACTGGGCTACGACGTGGTGGCCAACGGCTCGTGGGGCATCGCCGGCCCGCGCGGCATGGACCCGAAGGTGGTGCAGGCGCTGCAGGAGGCCTTCCGCAAGGCCGTGGACGACCCCGAGTTCCTGCGCACGCTCGACCTCAACGACTACGTCAGGTTCTACATGGACAGCCCCGCCTACACGGCCTGGGCGCACAAGACCTATGCCGACGAGAAGCGCTTCGTGAGCGACCTGCGCATCAAGCTCGACGACTGAACCCGACCTTCCTTCCTGCTGCCATGACTTCCTCTTCCTCTTCTTCTCTTCACTGCTTCCTCCACCCCAAGGCCATCGCCTTCGTCGGCGCCACCGAGCGCTCGGTGTGGTCCAACGCGGCGCTCGCCAGCCTGCGCACGCTGGGCTACGCGGGCCAGCTCTACCCGGTCAACCGGCGCGGCGGCAGCTTTCATGGCATGGCAGCGGCCACCTCGGCCGAGGCCATCGGCGAGCCGGTCGACACGGCGCTGCTCATGGTGCCGGCCGACGCGCTCGACGACGCGCTGGCCGACCTGCAGCGCGCGGGCATCGGCAACGCGGTGCTGCTGAGCTCGGGCTTCGCCGAAGCCGGCGAGGAAGGCCGCGAGCGCCAGCGCCAGCTCACGGCCAAGGCGCGATCGCGCGGCCTGCGCATCCTCGGGCCGAACTGCCTGGGCTTCGTCAACTTCGTCGACCGCTCGGCCGTGTGGACCGCCTCGCTGCGCGAGCCGCTGCCGGCGGGCACGCTGGGCATCGTGTCGCAAAGCGGCGCGCTGGCGGGGCAGCTGTCGTTCATGGCGCAGGTGCACGGCATCGGCCTGAGCCGCATGGTGTCGACCGGCAACGAGTCGGACATCGACATCGCCGAGGTCATCGACTACCTGGTGGACGACGAGCACACGCGTTCCATCGCCGTGTTCGCCGAGACCGTGCGCGACCCGCAGCGCTTTGCCGCCGCGGCCGAGCGCGCGCTGGCCGTGGCCAAGCCCATCGTGGTGCTGAAGATGGGCAGCAGCGAGATCACGGCGCAGGCCGCGCAGGCCCACACCGGCTCGTTGGTGGGCGACGACCGCGTGTTCGACGCCATGTGCCAGCGCCTGGGCCTGATGCGCGTGCGCTCCATCGAAGACCTGGTGTTCACCGCCGCCTTCGCCAGCATGACCGGGCCCTTCGCGGCCGGCGGGTTGGCGGCGGTGTCGATGTCGGGCGGCATGTGCGAGATCTTTGCCGAGCGCGCCGAGGAAGAAGGCCTGGCGCTCACGCCGCTCGCGCCCGCCACCGAGGCCGCGCTGCGCGAGGTGCTGCCGGGCTACGGCACGCCGCAGAACCCGCTGGACGTGACCGGCGCCGCCATGCTGCAGCCCGAGCTGTTCGGCAACGCGCTCGAGGCGCTGGTGCGCGACCCCGCGCTGGGGGCTGCCATCGTCGTGGCCGACGTGCCCAACGCGCCGGCCAACGACACGCCGCTGAACCGCTCCGTGCTGGCGCAGGTGGCGCGCGGCCTGGCCGCCAGCCCGGTGCCGGCCATCGTCTGCAGCCACTACGTGATGCAGGTGAGCGAGCGGTCGCGCGAGCTCATCGCCGAGACCGGCATCCGCCACATCGCCTGCGGCATCCACCATGCGATGAGCGCGGCGGGTGCGGTGCGTCGCTGGTCGGAAACCCTGCGCCGGCGTCAGGGCGCGCAAGGTGTCGCCGCTGCAGTGCCGGCCACGCCGCCCGCGCAGCCTCTGCGTTCCGAGCGCGAGACGCTCGACTGGCTCTCGCAGCGCGGCGTGCCGGTCGTGCCCGTGCGGCTGTCGCGCAGCGCCGACGAGGCCGCGCGCATTGCACAGGAACTCGGCGGCCCGGTCGTGCTGAAGATCGCCTCGGCGCAGATCGCGCACAAGACCGAGGTCGGCGGCGTGGCCCTCAACCTGCAGGGCGCCGACGCGGTGCGCGCTGCCTGGCAGGCGATGGATGCGCGCGTGCGCGCCGCGCGGCCCGAGGCCGAGATCGACGGCATCCTCGTCGCGCCGATGCGCCAGGGCGGGCTCGAACTCTTCGTCGGCACCGTGCGCGATCCGCAGTGGGGCCCGGCGCTGGCCGTGGGGCTCGGCGGCATCTGGGTCGAGGCGCTGCGCGACACCAGCCTGCGCCTGCTGCCCGTGACGCCCGCCGAGGTGAAGGACATGCTGGCCGAGCTGCGCGGTGCGCGCCTGCTCGACGGCTGGCGCGGCGCGCCCGCGGCCGACCGCGATGCCATCGCCGAAGCCGTGGCCGCCATCGGCAACGCGGCGCTCGCGCTCGGCCCCGAACTGGTCTCGCTCGAAGTCAACCCGCTGCGGGTGGACGGAGGCACGGTCGAGGCGCTCGATGCGCTGGCCGTGTGGGGCGCCGCCGGCTGAGCAGAACTTCATCTTCAAAAGAATCAACAGGAGACATCTTCATGCTGCAACGACGTCGATTCGCGCAATGGGGCGCGAGCGGGCTGCTCGCCCCCGCGCTCGGTGCCCTGCCGAAGGCGCAGGCGGCCGACGCCTACCCGACCCAGCCGATCAAGGTGATCGTGTCGTCGGCGGCCGGCGGGCTGGTCGACGGCATCGCGCGCACCATCGGCGAACGCATCGCCAAGCCGCTGGGCCAGCCGGTGCTCATCGACCCCAAGCCCGGTGCGAACGGTGCCATTGCCGCGTCCTTCGTGGCCAAGGCGCCGGCCGATGGCCACACGCTGCTGTTCGCCGTCAACTCCTTCGTGCTCGCGCCGCTGCTGATGGCCAAGCCCGGCTACGACGTGTTCAAGGACTTCGCGCCCGTGTCGCTGTCGAACTACGGCCTGCTCGTGTTCGCGGTGGGCGAGGGCGTGCCCGCGAAAAGCATGCGCGAGTTCGTCGCCATGGCCAAGGCGCAGCCCGGCAAGCTGAGCTTCGGCTCGGCGGGGCAGGGCTCGTCGGGCCACCTCTACGGCGAGAAGCTCATGCGCGACGAGGGCCTGCAGATGACGCACGTGCCCTACAAGGGCGGCGCGCCGCTGATGATCGACATCCTCGGCGGCCAGGTGCAGGGCGGCTTCGTCACCATGGGCGAGGCGCTGCCGCACGCGAAGTCGGGCCGCGCGAAATTGCTGGGCGTGTTCGGCACGCGCCGCATGCCGCTCGCGCCGCAGATTCCCACTTTCACCGAGCAGGGCTTCAAGGGCTACGAGCACGGCGGCTTCTGGGGCTTCTTCGCGCCCACCGGCACGCCGCAACCGGCCATCGACAAGCTGGCCGGCGCCGTGCGCCAGGCCGTGGCGCAGCCTGATCTGCAGGAACGCATGATCGGGCTGGGGCTGGAGCCTTCGGGTGAAGGGCCGGGTGAACTGATGGCGGCGGTGCGCAGAGAGAACCTGCTGTGGTCGCGGCTCATCAAGGACATGAACCTGCGGCTGGAGTGAACCGGGCCGCAGGGCATCCGCCTTAATCGAGCCGGATGTTCTTGGCCTGAATCACCTGCTTCCACCGCGCATGGTCCGCGCGCATGGTGGCGGTGAGCTGCGCGGGTGTGCTGCCGACCGGGATCACGCCCAGGCCCTCGATGCGCGCGGCCTGCTCGGGGCTTTGCACCACCTGGGCCACCTCGGTCGACAGGCGCTGCGCGATGGGCTGCGGCGTGCCGGCGGGCAGGTAGATGCCGAACCAGCCGACCGACTCCATGCCGGCGAAGCCCTGTTCCTTGAAGGTGGGCACGCCGGCCGCGAGCGGGGCGCGTGCGGTGCCGACCACGGCGATCGACTTCGCCTTGCCGGCCGCCACGTGCGGGCCCACGCCCTTGGCCGAGACGAACACGGCGTCGACGGTGCCGCCGAGCAGGTCGGTGATGGCCGGCGCCTCGCCCTTGTAGGGCACGTGCAGCAGCTGGATGCCCGCGGCGTCCTGCAGCACCTCGGCGTACAGGTGCGCGCTCGATCCGTTGCCGTAGGAGCCGTACGAGTACTTGCCGGGCGCGGCGCGCGCGAGCTTGACGAAGCCGTCGAGGGTGTCGACGCCGAGCTTGTTGCTCACGGTGAAGACGATGGGCAGACGGCCCGCTTCCGACACGGGCACGAAGTCCTTGAACGGATCGAAGCCGGCGTTGGGGTACAGCAGCGGGTTCTGGATGATCGAGGTGAGCGAGAACAGCACGGTGTAGCCGTCGGCCGGTGCGCGCTGCACGGCGGTGATGCCGATCTGCCCGTTGCCGCCGGGGCGGTTGTCGACGATGACGCTCTGGCCGAGCCGCTTGCCCAGGCCCTCGGCGACGATGCGCGCGAACACGTCGGTGCCGCCGCCTGCCGCGTAGGGCACGATCATGCGGATGGGCTTGTCGGGCCAGGTTGGCTGCTGCGCGAAGGCGCTGCTGCCGGTGGCCAGGGCGGCGGCCAGCGCGAGGGCGTGGCGGCGGGTGAGTCTGCTGTGCATGTCTGTCTTGTCTCCGATGGTTTTTCTATGTGGGCGCGATGTCAGGGCGGCAGGCTCACGACGGCCAGGCCGGGGCCGACGGACACGCCGTGGCGGTTCTCGCTCCACAGGCGCAGGTCGAGGCGATGGCGGTGCGCGGCGTCGGCGCTGTCGTCGATCCACTTGCGTTCGACCTGGCCGCGCACGGTGACGGTGTCGCCCGCGGTGTTGAACGACTTCATGCGAAAGCCGCGGATGGCATGCAGCACGCCGGCCGTGCCGATGTACTCGCGAATCGCGCGCTCCCACATGCCCTGCAGCAACATGACGTTGGCGTACATCTCCGGGGCGCCGGTCGATTGGGCGTGCTCGGTGTTGTGGTGGATGGCGTTGAAGTCGCGGTTGGCGCCGGCGGCCATCACGAGGCGGTAGACGGTGAGGGGGAAGGGCACGGGGGCCAGGGTGTCGCCCTCGTTGACTTCGTTCCAGTGGCGTTGTTCTTGCCAGTTCATGTTGCTCTGCTTTCGTTGTTCAGGGCGCGTGCACAGGTCACCGGGTACTTCCCTCCGCGAATGTCCCCCGGCCTGCGGCCTCCTCCTTGATTTCGCTGCGGGAAGCACCCAGTGCCCTGTGCACGGGTGGCAGCGCTGGTGTGCGGCGGATCAACGACCGCCGCTGACAACGCTCACGTCGATGGGGTGCCTTGCGCAGCGAAATTAAGGGGGAGGCCGAAGGCCGGAGGACATTCGCGGAGCAAGGTACCCCGTCGGCGTGAGTGCGCCAGAGCGCCAAGGGCTGCTGCATCAGCAACCTAGTGCGGCAGGTAGTGGTACATGCCGAAGCGGCAGCGGGCCACGACCTCTTCGCGCTGATTCACGATGTCGTACTCCCACGTCGTGAACGCACCGCGCCCGACCTTGGTCGCTTTGGGCTCGCAGCGCACGAGCCGGTTGCCGCGCCGGCCCAGCCGGTCGCCCAGGCGCGCGGGTTGCAGGTAATCGACCTCGTAGTCGGTCGCCATGTAGGCGGTGGTGGGCGGCATGCCTTCGGGGCGCGTGCCCTTGAGCGGGCTGCGCTCAGGTTCGGCGTTGCGTGCGTCGCTGGTGAACACGGGCGGCTGGCCCGGGGCCCACATGGGCGGCAGCGTGAGGCTGGCGAGGCTGGTCGATGGCGCGACGGCGCCGGGCCCGTGGTGCAGCGGGCAGTCGAACTCCAGCACCTCGACATAGCGGCGCACGGCGCCGGCCTCGATCACGTCGGCGCCCCAGCGGATCACACCGTTCGCAAAGTCCTCGCCCACGCGCGCCACCATCGGCGCCCAGGCGCTTTCCCAATCGTCCATCGGTGATTGCCTTCCTAGATGCCGATGAACTCGGCCACGTCGGCGAGCGGCGCGCGCTCGGTCTCGAGGGCGTCGATGGGCTTGTCGCGGTCGGCGTAGCCGATGGCCATGCCGGTGAAGAGCATGCGTTCGGGCGGCAGGTCGATGAAGCGGCCAATGGTCTGCGGGTAGATGGCCCAGCATTCCTGCGGGCAGCTGTCCAGGCCCTCGGCGCGCAGCAGCAGCATCACGTTCTGCAACATCATGCCCAGGTCGGACCACTGCGGCGGGCCCATGCGGCGGTCGACGGTGCAGAAGAGCGCGAGCGGCGCGCCGAAGAACTGGAAGTTGCGCGCAAACCATTTCAAACGCGCGGCCTTGTCCTCGCGCGGAATGCCCAGGCGTGCGTACATCGCTTCACCCACGGCAAAGCGGCGGTCGCGGTAAGGCGCCACCAGCTCGCGCGGGTAGATGTCGTACTCGCTGCCTTCGCCGCCGGGCGTTTCCTGCACGCGGGTGCGCATGAGGGCCTTGAGTTCGTCCAGGCGCTCGCCGCCCACCACGTGCAGGTGCCACGGTTGCAGGTTGCCGCCCGAGGGGGCGCGCAGCGCGGCCTGCAGCACGCGGCGGAGGGTGTCGGCCGGCACGGGGCGGTCGAGAAATTCGCGCACCGAGCGGCGGCTTGCAACGGCGTCGTAGACAGTCATGGTCATGCGGCGTTCTTTCGTTCGTTCGTGAGGGTCACGCCCAGCTCGCGTGCCACTTCGGCGCTGTGCTGGCCGGGCGTCGCGGCGTGCGACAGGTCGGCGTAGGCATAGCCCGAGAAGCGCACCGGTGGGCGCACCTCAAGATACGCGCCTTCGGTCGGATGCGTGCGCTGTCGGAAAAGGCCGGCGGCCTGCAGCTGCGGGTCGTCGGGCAGGTCGGCGATGTCGTTCACGCGCATCGCGGGCACGTTGGCCTTCTTCAGGATGTCGAGCCACTCGGCCGTGGTGCGCTCGGGCAGGATGGCGGCGGCGGCCTCGTACATGCGGCTCATGTGCTTGCGGCGCAGCGCCTTGTCGGCCAGCTCGGGCGCCTCGAGCACCTCGGGGTGGCCGGCGGCCTCGAAGAAGCGCAGCCAGCGGTCGTCCAGGTAGGGCGCAATGGCGATGTAGCCGTCGCGCGTGCGCATGGGCTGGCGCATGGGGTCGATCTGGCGCGGGTACAGCGCGGGGCCGGTGGGCGGCACGAAGGTCTTGTCGCACAGGTGCTCCACGAGGTTGAAGCTGGCGAGCGATTCGAACATCGGCACCTCCACCTGCTGGCCCTCGCCGGTGCGCAGCCGGTGCACCACGGCGGCGAGCACGGCATACGCCGCGTGCAGGCCGGAGACCTTGTCGGCCATGGTCATCGGCACGTAGCGCGGCTGCGGGTTGCCGTCGACCTTGGGCGGCAACGAGGCGATGCCCGAGGCGGCCTGGATGATGTCGTCGTAGGCCTGCAGCGCGGCGTACGGCCCGCGCTGGTCGAAGCCGGTGCAGTGCACGTAGACGATGTCGGGGCGGATGGCGCGCACGTCGTCGTACGACAGGCCCGCGCGCGCGATGGCGTCGCTGCGCACGTTGTGGATGAAGATGTCGCTGGTCTCGATGAGGCGGCGCATCGCGGCGCGGCCGTCCTCGCTCTTCAGGTCCCAGTCGACCGAGCGCTTGCCGCGGTTCAGCCGCAGGTGCACGGGGCTCATCAGCGGCGTGACGGACGGCGTGCCGATGATGCGGATGCTGTCGCCCTCGGGCGGCTCGACCTTGACCACCTCGGCGCCGAGGTCCGCGAGGATCTGCGTGCAGTAGGGGCCGAAGATCACCGTGGTGAGGTCGACGATGCGCAGGCCTTCGAGCATGCGGGGGGCGGTGGATGGTGTGGTCATGGGATGGGAGGTCATGCGGCGACGAGGCCCTGCATCTCGGCGGCGAGGTGGCGCACGCGCTCGGGCCCGCCGAGCAGCTGGCGGTTGAAGCCGATGCGCTTGAACCAGTAATGCAGGCCCAGCAGGTCGGTGATGCCCATGCCGCCATGCACCTCGGTGGCGGTGCGGGCGACGAAGGTGCCGGTTTCGCTCAGGTGCGACTTGGCGTGCGCGGCGAGCAGCGCGGCTTCGTCGGGCAGTGCGTCGAAGGCATGGGCTGCGTACCAGACGAGCGCGCGGCCGGGTTCCAGCGCGGCGGCCATTTCGGCGCACAGGTGCTTCACGGCCTGGAAGGAGCCGATCACGCGGCCGAACTGGCGGCGCTCCTTGGCGTAGGCCACGGCCTGGCCGATCATGGCTTCGCCCGCGCCGAGCGTGTCGGCGGCGAGCAGGGCCCAGCCCGCGCTGCGCAGGCGCGCGAGCGTGGCGGGGCTGGCGTTGGGAAGCCGCTCGGCCTTCACCTGCGCGAAGTGCAGCTCGCCGAGTGGGCGCGTGGCGTCGATGCTGCGCAGCGCGCCGCGCGTGAGGCCCTGTGCATCGGCGCGCACGAGGTGCAGGCCGCCCGCGCGGTCGGCCACGATGAACACATCGGCCGCGCCGGCGTCAAGCACGAAGAGCGCGCTGCCGTCGAGCGTGCCATTGGTGTTGGCCGTCACGCCGGCGCCATCGCGCGCGCCGGCCACGGCCTCGGCGATGGCCACGCCGGCGATGCATTCGCCAGCCGCCAGGCGCGGCAGCCATTCATCCTGCTGCGCGGCGCTGCCGGCCTCGCGCAGCGCCAGCGGTGCGAGCACGGCGGTGCCGAGAAAAGGCGTGGGCGCGACATGGCGGCCCAGTTCTTCGGCGGCCAGCGCGGCGTCGAGCAGCGACAGGCCGAGCCCGCCGAAGGCCTCGGGCACGAGCAGGGCCGGCACGCCGACCTCGCACAGCGTGCGCCAGACCTCGCGGTCCAGCGGCAGGTCGTCGGCCGCGACACGGCGCACACGGTCGAGCGGGCAGGCGCGTTCGAGCGCGCGGCGCAGGCTGTCCTGCAGCAGCTTCTGGTCGGCGGAGAGGGCGAATTCCATGGGGTGCTTTCTTTCAACCGATCAGGCAAGACGCGGTTCACGCGGCATGTCCAGCCCGCGCTCCGCGATGATGTTTTTCTGGATCTGCGCGGTGCCGCCGCCGATGATCAAACCCAGGTCGAACATGTAGCGCTCCTGCCAGAGCGCCTGCGCGCGCAGGTGCGCGCTGCCGGGCATCAAGAGGCCCAGTTCGCCCAGCGCGTCGATGGCGAGCGCGGCCAGCTGGTGGCGCAGCTCGCAGCCCTGCAGCTTCACGACCAGCGCGGCCAGGCCCGGGTCTTCGCCGGTGGCCGCGGCCGTGAGCAGCCGCAGGCCGTGGCACTTCTGCGCCAGCACCTGGCCCTGCAGCCGCATCAGGCGGTCGCGCAGCACGGGCTGGTCGATGAGGCGCGTGCCGTCGACGGTCTCGGCCTGCATCAGCGTGGCGAGTTCCTGGTAGCGCTGGGTCGTGAGGTTGGGGTTGCCCAGCGAGCCGCGCTCGTGCTTGAGCGTGGCGTTGGCCACCTTCCAGCCCTCGCCGCGCTGGCCCACGATCTGGTGCTGCGGCACGCGCACGTCGGTGAAGAAGACCTCGTTGAACTCGGCGTGGCCCGTCATGGTCTTGAGCGGGCGCACCTCGATGCCGGGCGTCTTCATGGAGAACAGCAGGTAGCTGATGCCGGCGTGCTTCGCGGCGCCGGGCTCGGTGCGCACGAGGCAGAAGATCATGTCGGCCACGTGCGCGGTCGAGGTCCAGATCTTCTGGCCGTTGATGACGAAGTCGCCGCCGTCTTCGGTGGCGCGCGTCTGCAGCGAGGCCAGGTCGGAGCCCGCGCCGGGCTCGGAGTAGCCCTGGCACCAGACCACCTCGCCACGCAAGGTGGGGCCGATCCATTCGCGCCGCTGCGCCTCGGTGCCCAGCTCGAGCAGGGTGGGCACCAGCATCGAGATGCCCTGGTTGCCCAGCGGCGGCGCCACGCCGGCGCGCGCGAACTCCTCGGTGATGAGGTGCGACTCCATGACGTCGGGCGCCGCGCCGTGGCCGCCGTAGTCGCGCGGCACGGTGCGCCCGGCGTAGCCGTGGTCCAGCAGCAGGCGCTGCCACGCGAGGGCGTCGGCGTCGGGGCGTTCGGCGGTGCGCGCGAAGGCCGAGCGGTGGCCGTGCGTGGCCAGGAACGCGCGCAGCTCGTCGCGAAAGGCTTCGTAGCGGGGATTGAGCGTGAGGTCCATGCGGTGCTTGCCTTCGGTGCCCGCCGCGTTGCGCGGCGGTGGGTGTGTCTCCGTGTCGAGGCCCATGCTAGGGGCAACCCTCAGCCGCTCTCAATCGTCCGTTCCGACGATGTGACGCGCAGGAGGCGCTGCCTACCATCCAGCCCGAACGCCGCACGAGGTCCGCAAGAGACCGACACGAGGCCGGTGAGAGGCCCGCGGCCGCAGCTTCTTTTTCACGAGAACGACGGAGACAACACCATGACACGTTCCCTCATTTCCGCCCGCCCCGGCACGCGCCGCCGCCTGCTGGGCGCCGGCCTGGCGGCCACGCTCGGTTTGACTGTCGCCTTCACGGCGCAGGCCCAGAAGCGCTACGACCCGGGCGCGAGCGACACCGAGATCAAGATCGGCCACATCGTCCCGTACTCGGGCCCGGTGTCGGCCTACGGCACCATCGGCAAGGCGGCGGCGGGCTACTTCGCCAAGCTCAATGCCGAAGGCGGCATCAACGGCCGCAAGGTCACGTTCATCTCGCTGGACGATGCCTACAACCCCTCCAAGACGGTGGAGCAGGCGCGCAAGCTGGTCGAGCAGGACGAGGTGCTGGTGCTCTTCGGCCCGCTGGGCACGGCGCACAACCTGGCGATCCAGCGCTACATGAACGCCAAGAAGGTGCCGCAGCTGTTCGTGGCCACGGGCGCCACGCGCTTCGGCGATCCGAAGGCCTTCCCCTGGACCATGGGCTGGCAGCCCACGTACCAGACCGAAGGCAAGATCTACGCGCAGCACATCCTGAGCACGAAGCCCAACGCGAAGATCGCCGTGCTCATGCAGAACGACGACTTCGGCAAGGACTTTTTGAAGGGCTTTCTCGAAGCGCTGGGCGACAAGGCCAAGACGATGATCGTGGCGCAGTCGACCTACGAGGTGACCGACCCGACCATCGACAGCCAGATGGTCAACCTGAAGGCCTCGGGTGCCGACACCTTCTTCAGCATCACCACGCCCAAGTTCGCGGCGCAGGCGATCCGCAAGGCGGCCGACATCGGCTGGAAGCCCTCGCAGTACCTGTCGAGCGTGTCGGTGTCGGTGTCGGCGGTGATCAAGCCGGCGGGCCCCGAGAACGCGGTGGGCGTGATCTCGGCCACCTACCTGCGCGACCCGGCCGACGACATGTGGAAGGGCGCCAAGGAGTACGAGGACTACAAGACCTGGTTCAGCAAGTACTACCCCTCGGGCGATCTGAGCGATTCGCTCAACGTGCTGGGCTACTCGTCGGCCCAGACGCTGGAGCAGGTGCTGCGCAAGGCGGGCGACGACCTCACGCGCGCCAACATCATGAAGGTGGCGGCCAACCTGCAGTACAGCCCGCCCATGCTCTACCCGGGCATCGAGGTGAAGACCTCGCCGACCGACTTCTACCCGATCGAGCGCATGCAGCTGGTGCGCTTCAACGGCACGCGCTACGAGCCGTTCGGCAAGGTGCTCGGCGATTGATCGACGTCACGCGGGCCGCGCTGTCGGCCCGCTATTCATTTCCCCTTTTTGTTTTCCACTGAAGCTTCCATGACCTCCATCGTTCGACTGGCCGCCGCCCTGGGCGGCGCGGCCCTCCTGTTCACCGCCGGCGCAGCCCTCGCGCAGAAGAAGTACGACACCGGCGCCTCCGACACCGAGATCAAGCTCGGCATGGCCATGCCCTACAGCGGCCCGGTGTCGTCGTACGGCATCGTCGGCAAGGTCAACGAGGCCTACTTCAAGATGGTGAACGACAAGGGCGGCATCAACGGCCGCAAGGTGAAGCTCATCAGCTACGACGACCAGTACACGCCGCCGCGCACCACCGAGGTGGTGCGCAAGCTGGTCGAGCAGGACGAGGTGCTCGCGGTGTACGGCAACCTGGGCTCGGCCTCCAACGCCGCGATCCAGCGCTACATGAACGCCAAGAAGGTGCCGCACCTGTTCCTGGGCGTGGGCGCCGACCGCTTCAACGACCCCAAGGCCTACCCCTGGACCACGCCCTACATGCCCAGCTACGAGGGCGAGGGCAGCCTGTACGCGAAGAACATCCTGAAGACGATGCCGAACGCGAAGATCGCCGTGCTCTACCAGAACGACGACTTCGGCAAGGACCTGCTCAAGGGCCTGAAGAAGGGCCTGGGCGACAAGGCCTCGATGGTGGTGGCCGAGGCCTCGTTCGAAGTGGCCGACCCGACGGTCGATTCGCAGATCATCAAGCTGCAGTCGTCGGGCGCCGACGTGTTCGTCAACTTCGCCACCGCGCGCTTTGCCGCGCAGGCCATCCGCAAGGCCTGGGACATCGGCTGGAAGCCGAAGCAGCAGTACCTCACCTACGTGTCGGCCTACGTGAAGATGACGCTGGAGCCCGCGGGCCTGGAGAAGTCGAAGGGCATCATGGCCATGGCCTTCTTCAAGGACGCCGCGCAGCCGCGCTGGGCCAACGACCCGGCCACGCAGGAGTTCCTGGCCTTCATGAAGAAGTACGCGCCGAACGAAGACGTGAACAACGCCGCCGGCGTGTACGGCTACGGCGTGGCGCAGGCCATGGAGACCGTGCTCAAGGCCTCGGGCGACAACCTCACGCGCGAGAACGTGCTCAAGCAGGCCACCACGCTCAAGAACATGCGCACCGGCATGCTGCTGCCGGGCATTGCGCTGAACACCTCGGCCACCGACTACTTTCCGTTCAACACGCTGCAGCTGGTGCAGTTCAACGGCAAGGAGTTCGAGCCCATGGGCGATTCGATTGCCGTGAAGTAGCCTTCGCAGACGCACGCTCAAAAGAACCACAGGAGACACACACCATGTTCGGACTGATGCAGGACCGCCCGCTGCTGATCTCGTCGCTGATCGATCACGCGGCCACCTTCCACCCCCACGTCGAGATCGTCGGGCGCACCGTCGAAGGCCCGGTGCACCGCACCAACTACCGCGAGGTGCAGCGGCGTTCCAAGCAGGTGGCCAATGCGATGAAGGCGCTGGGCGTGGCGCCCGGTGATCGCGTGGGCACGCTGGCGTGGAACACCTACCGGCACCTGGCGCTGTACTACGGCGTGTCGGGTTCGGGCGCGGTGCTGCACACGGTGAACCCGCGGCTCTTTCCGGAGCAGATCGACTACATCGTCAACCACGCCGAAGACAAGGTGCTGTTCTTCGACACCAGCTTCGCGCCGCTGGTCGAGAAGCTCGCGCCCAAGCTCAAGAGCGTGCGCGCCTTCGTCGCCATGACCGACCGCGTCCACATGCCGGCCATCGATGTGCCCAACCTGCTGTGCTACGACGAGCTCATCGGCGCGCAGAGCGAGGACTACACCTGGCCCGAGTTCGACGAGCGCACCGCCTCCTCGCTGTGCTACACGTCAGGCACCACGGGCAATCCCAAGGGCGTGCTGTATTCGCACCGTTCCACCGTGCTGCATTCGCTGATGGAATGCGCGCCCGACACCTTCGGCGTGTGCTCGCAGATGACGTTGCTGCTGGCCGTGCCCATGTTCCACGCCAACGCGTGGGGCATGCCGTACTCGGCGCCGATGGTGGGCGCCAAGCTCGTCATGCCCGGCCCGCACCTGGATGGCCAGAGCCTGTACGAGCTCATGCGCGACGAGAAGGTGAGCTTCTCGCAGGCGGTGCCCACCGTGTGGCTGATGCTGTTCCAGTACTTCGACGCCCACCCCGAGATCGACACCCGCGCCATCGGCCTGAAGCGCATCGGCGTGGGCGGCGCCGCCACGCCGCGCGCCATGATCGAACGCTTCGAGCGCGACTTCGGCGCCGACTTCGTGCAAGGCTGGGGCATGACCGAGACCAGCCCCATCGGCGTGATCGGCAACCTGCTGCCCAAGCACCTCGCGCTCCCGAAAGATGAGCAGACCACGGTCAAGATGCGCCAGGGCCGCGGCGTGTGGGGCGTGGAGCTCAAGATCGTCGACGAGAACGGCCAGCGCCTGCCGCACGACGGCGTGGCCTTCGGCCACCTGCATGTGCGCGGCCCGTGGATTGCGAGCGGTTACTTCCGCAGCGAAGGCGGCGACGTGCTCGATGCCGAGGGCTTCTTTCCGACCGGCGACGTGGCCAACATCGACGCCGACGGTTATGTGCAGCTGGTCGACCGCGCGAAGGACGTGATCAAGTCGGGCGGCGAGTGGATCTCGTCGATCGACCTGGAGAACGCCGCCAGCGCACACCCGGCCGTGGCCGAGGCCGCGGTGATCGGCATCGCGCATCCGAAGTGGCAGGAGCGGCCCCTGCTGATCGTCGTGAAGCGTGCAGGCGCAGAGGTCACGGGCGAGGAACTGCTCACTTTTCTTTCGCAGCGCGTGGCCAAGTGGTGGCTGCCCGACGACGTGGCTTTCGTCGACAGCCTGCCGCATACAGCCACCGGCAAGCTGCTGAAGACCAAGCTGCGCGAGCAGTTCAAGGGCTACGTCGCGGCCAAGTCAACTTGATGACAGTTGTTCCGGCTTTCTGTGCATAACTCTGTGGGTTGCCTGAGGAAGTCGGAAGGCAAAGCGAGCATTGGCGCGGCTTCGCACCACGTTGCCTGTTGATTGAGCAGCCTTGTCGTCCGTCCTTGCAGGAGAATGTAGGAGGAACGGATTCCAGACAAGTAAAGGGGACATGGTGGGAGAACTTCTTTCTCTCCTGCGCTTCAGCGCCGGCTCGGGCCACATCTGGCTGGACGAGCAGCGCATGCTGCTCATGCATGCCCGGGCCTTCGCCGAACTGCGCCGCGAACTGCTCGACTCGCTGGGCATCGAGCGTGCGCGCGGCCTGCTGGTGCGCATGGGTTTTGCTTCCGGCCTGCGCGACGGCGAGGTGGCCGTGCGCGAGCGCCTTGCCGGCATGCGCGCCGAAGACGCCTTCATGCTCGGGCCGCGCCTGCATTCCATCGAGGGCATCGTCTCGGTGCAGAAGGTGCAGGTCGACCTCGACGTGGCCACCAAGCATTTCTACGGCGAATTCCTCTGGGAGAACTCCTGGGAATGCGAAGCCCACGTGGCCGACTTCGGCTACGGAGAAGACCCGCAGTGCTGGTCGCAGATCGGCTACGCCTCGGGCTACACCACCGCCTTCATGGGGCGGCTCGTGGTGTTCAAGGAAGTCGAATGCACCAGCATGGGCGACAGCCGCTGCCGCATCGTCGGCCAGGCCGCCGAGGCGTGGAACGACGAGCACTACCTGGAGTACTTCCGCCAGCACCATGTGGCCGAGAAGCTCATCGACTTCAACCTCGGCCTGCAGCACCTGCGCCGCCTGCAGCCGCGCCGCGAGTACGACCAGAAGCTGGTCGGCGTGTCGCCGGGTTTTCGCGCCGCCTTCGAGCTCATGCGCAGCGCGGTCGACAGCGCCATCACCGTGCTGCTGCTCGGCGAGACCGGCGTGGGCAAGGAAGTGTTCGCTCGCTGGCTGCACGACAACGGGCCGCGCGGCAAGCAGCCCTTCATTGCCGTCAACTGCGCGGCGATCCCGGCCGACCTGATCGAGGCCGAGCTGTTCGGCGTGGAAAAGGGCGCCTACACCGGCGCCCACCATGCGCGCGCCGGGCGCTTCGAGCGCGCCCACGGTGGCACCCTGTTCCTGGACGAGGTGGGCGACCTGCCGCTGGCCGCACAGGTCAAGCTGCTGCGCGTGCTGCAGACCGGCGAGGTCGAGCGCCTGGGCGCCGAGCAGCCGACGAAGGTCGACGTTCGCATCGTGGCCGCCACCAACGTCAACCTGCAGCAGGCCATGCAGGCGGGCAAGTTCCGCACCGACCTGTTCTACCGGCTCAACACCTTCCCGATCCAGATTCCGCCGCTGCGCGAGCGCACCGCCGACATCCCGGCGCTGGTGGCGCGCTTCGTCGAGAAGTACAGCGCGCTGTACGGCAAGAAGCTGCGCGGCCTCACCGACAAGGCCGCGCTCGACGTGCACAAGCACGCCTGGCCCGGCAACATCCGCGAGCTCGAGAACGTGATCGAGCGCGCCGTGCTGCTGGCGCCCGACCACGGCGACATCGAGGCCTGCCACCTGTGGATGCAGCCGCCGGGCGCGCCGCCCGACAACCAGCTCGACGCCAGCGGCAAGGTCGCCACGGGTGCCTCGGCGTCGGGCGCCGACGCGAGCGAGTTGGACGCACTGTGCCAGCGCGTGCTCGAGCAGAACATCGACATCGCCTCGCTCGAGCAGCGCCTCATGCAGACCGCGATGCAGCGCGCCAAGGGCAACCTGTCGCAGGCCGCGCGCATCCTGGGCATCACGCGCCCGCAGCTGGCCTACCGGCTCAAGAAAGAAGGCCTGCCGACGTCCTGAGCGGACGCCGGCCGGCGTTTTCCGGTTTTCACCATTTGATCAAGCTGCACCGCAGCAAATGATCAAACCAGCATCCGGGACTTCCCGGTGCTTCGGGCCCGCAGGCGCAGCGGGCCCATGCAAATCAATCACTTAGCCACGCTGGCACGCCCGTTGCCCTTATCAGGCCGGGCGGCGCTGGTGCCGTCCACCTGTTGATGGATTGAACAAGTGATGCCCTCGATGCAGCCCGACCCCCGCAGCGGCAGCGCCGCACAGATGACCGGCCAGCCGTGTTTCGTGCGCGTCACCGGCACGCGCGGCGCGCGCTTCGTGGAGTTCGAGTTCGCCATCGGCGACCCCGAGCTGGCCGTGGAGCTGGTGCTGCAGTTCGACCAGTTCCGCGAGTTCTGCGCGCGCCACGCGGTGCGCCACCTGAGCACCGAAGAGGGCGCGCGGCTGGACTTCGAGCGCATGAAGTGGCGCTTCGGCGCGCCCGGCATCGACCACTGACACGCCCCCGCATTTTTTCCCGCGACAACCAAGGAGACACCCCGTGCAAGTCGACATCAAGACCTCGGACATCCGGCCGATCCGGCAGACCTTCTCGCATGTGGCGCGGCGGCTCGGCGACAAGCCGGCCTCGCGCTACCAGGAGGCCACGCTGGACATGCAGCCCACCGCCAACTTCCACTACCGGCCGCTGTGGGACCCGCAGCACGCGCTGTACGACAAGCGCCGCACGGCGCTCGTGATGGCCGACTGGTACAGCTTCAAGGACCCGCGCCACTATTACTACGGCGTGTACACGATGACCCGCGCGCGCCAGGGTGAAGGCGCCGACCGCCAGTTCGAGTTCGCCGAGAAGCGCCAGCTGCTGGCCCAGGCCGATGCGGGCGTGCGCGAGTCGCTGCAGCAGGTGCTGGTGCCGCTGCGCCACTACGAGTGGGGCGCCAACATGAACCACAGCTACTGCTGCGGCTATGGCTACGGCACGGCCATCACGCAGCCCTTCATCTACGCGGCCATGGACCGCCTGGGCATCGCGCAGTACCTCTCGCGCGTCGGCCTGCAGATCGACGGCAACTCGGGCCGCGCGCTGGACGCCGGCAAGGAAGCCTGGCTCGCGCACCCGGCCTGGCAGGGCGTGCGCCGCCTGATGGAAAACCTCTTCGTCACCAAAGACTGGTTCGAGGTGTTCGTGGCCCAGAACCTCGTGCTCGACGGCCTGCTGTACCCGCTGGTCTACCGCCACTACGTGAACGCGCACAGCGCCGCCACCGGCAACGCGCTGGCGATGCTGACCGAGTTCATGAACGAGTGGTTCGACGAGAACGTGCGCTGGGTCGACGCCACGCTGAAGACCGCCGCCGACGAGTCGCCCGCCAACGCCGAACTGCTCGCGCAGTGGTACGCGAGCTGGCGCGACCAGGCCGTGCAGGCGCTGGCGCCGCTGGCCGCGCTGGCGCTCGGCGCACAAGGCGCCGAGGTGCTCAAGACGCTGCACGCCGCGCTCGACGCGCGCGTGGCCCGCCTGGTGCGCACCGGCGCTGCCGCCTGACGACCGAATCGATCGAACCAAGGAGACCACCCCATGACCACCGCCACCGCCGAAGTGTCCCGACCGCCCGTCTTCATCGCGCTGCAGACCGGCGAGGCTGCGCGCGCCATCGTCGAGGCCATCGTGGCCGACAACCCCGGGGCCACCGTCACCGAGTACCCCGCGATGGTGAAGATCGATGCGCCCGGCCGCCTCGTGATCCGCCGCGAGAGCGTCGAAGCCCTGGTCGGGCGCCGCTGGGACCTGCAGGAACTGCACCTGAGCCTGATCTCGCTGTCCGGAAGCATCGAAGAAACCGACGACGAATTCACCCTCCATTGGGGCGCCTGAGCCCAGGCCTCACCGGACCACGACCAAGGACCACGCCATGACCACCCAAGCAGCAGCAAAGACCCCCACGACCCCGCGCCTCGGCCTGAAGGAACGCTACGCCATGATGACGCGCGGCCTCGGCTGGGAGACCACCTACCAGTCGATGGACGACGTGTTCCCGTTCGACAAGTTCGAGGGCATCAAGATCCACGACTGGGATAAGTGGGAAGACCCGTTCCGCCTCACGATGGACGCCTACTGGAAGTTCCAGGGCGAGAAGGAGAAGAAGCTCTACGCCATCATCGATGCGTTCCAGCAGAACAACGGCCAGTTCAACATCAGCGATCCGCGCTACCTGAACACGCTCAAGCTGTTCCTCACCGGCGTCTCGCCGCTGGAGTACGCGGCGCACCGCGGCTATGCCATGGCCGGGCGTTCGCTGCGCGGCGTGGGCGCGCGCGTGGCCTGCCAGATGCAGTCGATCGACGAGCTGCGCCATGCGCAGACGCAGTTCCACACCATCAGCCACTTCAACAAGTACTTCCACGGCCTGCACGACCCGCAGCACATGCACGACCGCGTGTGGTACCTGTCGGTGCCCAAGAGCTACTTCGAAGATGCGATGAGCGCGGGGCCCTTCGAGTTCATCACCGCCATCTCGTTCTCCTTCGAGTACGTGCTGACCAACCTGCTGTTCATGCCCTTCATGAGCGGCGCCGCCTACAACGGCGACATGGCCACCGTCACCTTCGGCTTCTCGGCGCAGAGCGACGAGTCGCGCCACATGACGCTGGGCCTGGAGGTGGTGAAGTTCATCCTCGAGCAGGACCCCGACAACGTGCCCATCGTGCAGAAGTGGGTCGACAAGTGGTTCTGGCGCGGCTACCGCCTGCTCACGCTGGTGGCGATGATGATGGACTACATGCTGCCCAAGCGCGTCATGAGCTGGTCCGAGGCCTGGGAGATGTATTTCGAGAAGAACGGCGGCGCGCTGTTCGAGGACCTCGCGCGCTACGGCATCCGCATGCCCAAGTACCACGAGGTGGCCTCGAAGGAAAAGAGCCGCATCTCGCACGAGGCCTGGGCCATCTTCAACAACTACGGCCATGCCGCCAACTTCAACGTCTGGGCACCCAAGCAAGACGAGATGACCTGGCTGGCCGAGAAGTACCCCGAGACCTTCGACAGCCTGTACCGCCCGCGCTTCGAGTGGCTGGCCGAGCAGGAGAAGCAGGGCAAGCGCTGGTTCAACAACACGCTGCCCATGCTGTGCCAGACCTGCCAGATCCCGATGGCCTTCACCGAACCCGACGATCCCACCAAGATCTGCTACCGCGAGAGCAGCTACCACGGCATGAAGTACCACTTCTGCTCCGACGGCTGCAAGGACGTGTTCGACGGCGAGCCCGAGAAGTACGTGCAGGCCTGGCTGCCGGTGCACCAGATCTACCAGGGCAACTGCTTCCCCGAGGGCACCGACCCGACGGTGGAAGGCTTCAACCCGCTGGCGGCCGTGCTCGACTACTACCACATCAACGTCGGCGCCGACAACGGCGAGTTCAACACCTCGCCCGACAAGGCCAACTGGGAACGCTGGACAGGGCAGGACCTGTCGACGGCCGAGCCCAAGGTGGCCTGAGCACCCAGGCCCCACCACCCCTCATCGACCCCCGCGCTCCCGCCGTGCCCCACGCACGGCGCGGGCGGCGCTCACCCCAAAAAAGGAGACCGACATGTCTGTTGTTGCACTCGCCCCCGGCTACACCGGCACCGTCATGGACAGCGAAGACCGCTTCCACGGCAACCGCCTGCTCTACATCGGCTGGGAAGACCACCTGCTCTTCTGCGCCCCCGTGTGCCTGCCGCTGCCCGCGGCCATGCCCTTCGGCGCGCTCGTCAGCGACGTGCTGCCCGGCGTGTACGGCAGCCACCCCGACTTCGCGAAGGTCGACTGGTCGAAGGTCGAATGGTTCGACTCCGGCAAGCCCTTCGCGCCCGACGCGTCGAAGTCGCTGGCCGACAACGGCCTGGTCCACAAGTCGGCGCTGCGCTTTCGCACGCCCGGGCTCACGGGCATCGGCGGCTCGTTCAGCTGAGCAGAGGAAGGAGGGCCTTGCCATGAGCTTCCAGATCATGATCGAGCCGCTCGGCCAGGCCGTGGCGGCGCGCGACGGACAGACCGTGCTCGACGCCTGCCTGCGCGCCGGCGTGTGGCTGCCGCACGCCTGCGGCCACGGCGTGTGCGGCACCTGCAAGGTGCAGGTGCTCGAAGGCGAGTGCGAGCATGGCGACGCGTCCAACTTCGCGCTCATGGACTTCGAGCGCGACGACGGCAAGATCCTCGCGTGCTGCGCGATGGCGCAGGCCGACCTGGTCATCGAGGCCGAGATCGACGAAGACCCCGACGCGCAGTTCCTGCCGCTGGAAGACTTCGACGCCGAGCTGGTCGAGGCCCGCATGCTCACGCCCACCATCCGCGGCCTGTGGCTGCGCACCGACCGGCCGGCGCCGTTCCAGGCCGGCCAGTACGTGATGCTGCACGTGCCGGGCGTGGAGGGCGCACGCGCCTTCTCGATCGCCAACGCACCCGACGACCACCTCGTCGAGCTGCACATCCGCCGCGTGCCGAACGGCCGCGCCACCGGCTGGCTGCACGACGAACTGCAGGTGGGCCAGCGCCTGCGCTTCACCGCGCCCAACGGCCGCTTTTTCGTGCGCAAGTCGGCGGGGCTGCCGATGATCTTCGTGGCCGGCGGCTCGGGCCTGTCGAGCCCGAAGTCGATGGTGCTCGATCTGCTCGCCGAAGGCTGCACCCTGCCGATCACGCTGGTGCAGGGCGCACGCAACACCGAAGAGCTGTACTACCGCGCGCTCTTCGAGCAGCTCGCCGAGCAGCACCCGAACTTCACCTACGTGCCCGTGCTGTCCGACCTGCCGGCCGACAGTGACTGGCCCGGCGCGCGCGGCTTCGCGCACGAGGCGCTGAAGGCCCACTTCGCCAACGACTTCCGCGGCCACAAGGCCTACCTGTGTGGGCCGCCGCCGATGACCGAGGCCTGCATCGCCACGCTGATGCAGGGGCGCCTGTTCGAGCGCGACATCTACACCGAGAAATTCTTCACCGCTGCCGACGCGGCGTCCGCGGCGCCGCGTAGCCCGCTGTTCAAGGCGCTGTGACGTGGAGCCGGTCATGCGCTTTTCCGTCGCCATCGGCAACACCCACGAGCACTACGTGTGCCGCGCCGACCAGACCCTGCTCGGCGGCATGGAGCAGCTCGGCCGCAAGGGCATCCCGGTCGGCTGCCGTGGCGGCGGCTGCGGCGTGTGCAAGGTGCGCATCGAGTCGGGCGCCGTGCGCCGCGAGCGCATGAGCCGCTGCCACGTCAGCGCCGAAGAAGAAGCCCAGGGCTACGTGCTGGCGTGCCGCGCGTACCCGCAGAGCGACCTGGCCCTGCGCGCTGTCGAGAAGCTGGCGCGCTGCATCGAGCGGCGACTGCTCGCGTCGCAGCCCGCCGTTCCCCGTTCCCCCACCTGAACTTTTCCCTCACCCACCAAAGGAGACTTCCATGGCACTCACTGGCGTCATTCGCCCCGGACACGTGCAACTGCGCGTGCTCGACCTCGGGGCCGCCCTCACGCACTACCGCGACGTGCTGGGCCTGATCGAAACCGGGCGCGATGCGCAGGGCCGCATCTACCTCAAGGCCTGGGACGAGCACGACCACCACAGCGTCGTGCTGCGCGAAGCCGACGAGGCCGGCATGGACTTCATGGGCTTTCGCGTCGATTCGCCCGCCACGCTCGACCGGCTCGCCGCCGACCTGAAGGCCAGCGGCCTGGCCACCGACATGCAGTGGATCGAAGCCGGCGAGCACCTGCGCACCGGCCAGCGTTTTCGCTTCACCGTGCCCACCGGCCACGCCATCGAGCTCTTCGCCGAGAAGGAGAAGGTCGGCAACGGCATGCCGTATGAAAACCCCGAGGTCTATCCCGATGACCTCAAGGGCATGGCGCCCTCGCGCTTCGACCACTGCCTGCTGTACGGCGACGACCTGGACGGCACCATGAAACTGTTCACCGAGGTGCTGGGCTTCCAGCTGGCCGAGAGCGTGGTGGCGGGCCCCGAGCGCATGTACATCGCGGCCTTTCTCACCTGCTCGACCAAGCCGCACGACATCGCGTTCATCCGCCACCCCGAGAAGAACAAGTTCCACCACGCGTCGTTCCTGCTCGACAACTGGGGCGAGGTGCTCAAGGCGGCCGACATCATCACCAAGAAGCGCGTGTCGCTGGACATCGGCCCCACGCGCCACGGCATCACGCGCGGCGAAACCATCTACTTCTTCGACCCGAGCGGCAACCGCAACGAGGTGTTCTCGGGCGGCTACATCTTCTACCCCGACAAGCCGCCGCTGGTGTGGACCGACGACGAACTCGGGCGCGCGATCTTCTATCACGACCGCAAGCTCAACGAGAACTTCCTGAGCGTGGTGACCTGAAGGAGACGGTGCGATGAAACAGTTCATGAACTTCATCGGCGGCGAGTTCGTCGCCACGACGAAGACCTTCGACAACCGCGCGCCCGTGGACAACCGCGTCATCGGCAAGGTGCACGAGGCCGGCCGCGGCGAGGTCGATGCGGCCGTGCGCGCCGCACGCGCGGCACTGAACGGCGAGTGGGGCCGCATGAGCGTCGCGCGCCGCACGGAGCTGCTGCACGCCGTGGCCGACGAGATCAACCGGCGCTTCGACGACTTCCTGGCGGCCGAGATGGCCGACACCGGCAAGCCGCACGCGCTGGCCTCGCACGTCGACATCCCGCGCGGCGCGGCCAACTTCAAGGTGTTTGCCGACATCGTGAAGAACGTGCCCACCGAGAGCTTCGAGATGGCCACGCCCGACGGTGGGCAGGCGCTGAACTACGCCGTGCGCTCGCCGCTGGGCGTGATCGGTGTCGTGTGCCCGTGGAACCTGCCGCTGCTGCTCATGACCTGGAAGGTCGGCCCCGCGCTGGCCTGCGGCAACACGGTGGTGGTCAAGCCCTCGGAAGAAACGCCGGCCACCGCCACGCTGCTGGGCGAGGTGATGAACGCGGTCGGCATCCCGCCGGGCGTCTACAACGTGGTGCACGGCTTCGGGCCCGACTCGGCCGGCGAGTTCCTCACCACGCACCCGGGCGTGGACGGCATCACCTTCACGGGCGAGACGCGCACCGGCGAGGCCATCATGGGTGCGGCCGCCAAGGGCGTGCGGCCCGTGTCCTTCGAACTGGGCGGCAAGAACGCCGGCATCGTGTTCGCCGACGCCGATTTCGACAAGGCCGTGGCCGGCATCACGCGCTCGGCCTTCGAGAACTGCGGCCAGGTGTGCCTGGGCACCGAGCGCGTCTACGTGCAGCGGCCGATCTTCGACAAGTTCGTCGCGGCGCTCAAGGCCAGGGCCGAGACGCTGAAGCCGGGGCCGTCGGAAGAGGCCGGCGTGGGCATCGGCCCGCTGATCTCGCGCGAGCACCAGCAGAAGGTGCTGTCGTACTACGCGAAGGCCGTGAAGGAAGGCGCCACCGTCATCACCGGCGGCGGCGTTCCGTCGATGCCCGGCGCGCTGGCCGAGGGCCACTGGGTGCAGCCCACCATCTGGACCGGCCTGCCCGAGACGGCCTCGGTGATCCGCGAGGAAATCTTCGGCCCCTGCTGCCACATCGCGCCCTTCGACACCGAGGAAGAAGCCATCGCGTTGGCCAACGCCACCGACTACGGCCTGGCGACCACCGTGTGGACCGAGAACCTGGGCCGCGCGCACCGCGTGGCCAGGCAGGTGCAGGTCGGCATCTGCTGGGTCAACAGCTGGTTCCTGCGCGATTTGCGCACGGCCTTCGGCGGCGCCAAGTCGTCGGGCATCGGCCGCGAAGGCGGTGTGCATTCGCTCGAGTTCTATACCGAGCTGCGCAACGTCTGCATCAAGCTGTGAGGGCCCGGCGGTGAGCAACCCCGAAATCGCGAACAGCGTGCGCACCGGCGCCTTCCACACCAACGTGCACGACCTGGGCGAGGGCGCGCCGGTGCTCTTCATCCACGGCTCGGGCCCGGGCGTGAGCGCGTGGGCCAACTGGCGGCTGGTGCTGCCGGTGCTCGCGCAGACGCGCCGCGTGATCGCGCCCGACATGGCCGGCTTCGGCTTCACCGAGCGCGTGCCCGGCGCGGCCTACACGATGGACGCGTGGGTGCAGCAGGCGCTCGACCTGCTCGACGCGCTCGACATCGAACGCGCCGACGTGGTGGGCAACTCCTTCGGCGGTGCGCTGGCATTGGCCCTGGCCATCCGCGCGCCGCACCGCGTGCGCCGGCTGGTGCTCATGGGCAGCGTGGGCGTTCCGTTCGCGATCACGCCGGGGCTCGACGCCGTGTGGGGCTACACGCCCTCGTTCGCGAACATGCGCCGGATCATGGACGTGTTCGCGTTCGACCGTGCCCTCGTCACCGACGAGCTCGCGCAGCTGCGCTACGAGGCCAGCACGCGGCCCGGTTTCCAGGAGACCTTCGGCGCGATGTTCCCGGCGCCGCGCCAGCGCTGGGTCGATGCCATGGCGAGCCCGGAAGCCGACATTCGCGCGCTGCCGCACGAAACGCTGCTGATCCACGGCCGCGAAGACCAGGTGATTCCGCTGGCCACCTCGCTCACGCTGAGCCAGTGGATTCCCCGCAGCCAGCTGCACGTGTTCGGCCGCTGCGGCCACTGGACGCAGATCGAGCACAGCGCGCGCTTCGCCCGCCTGGTCGGCGACTTCCTGAACGAAGCCGATCGACCGATTGATTGATTCACCCGAGACAGAGCAAAGGACAGAACCCACCATGGACCCCACCCTCATCCAGCGGCTCGGCGACGAGCTCTACGACGCACTGCGCGAGCGCAGCGTCGTGGAGCCGCTCACCAGCCGGCACGAAGGCATCACCATCGCCGACGCCTACGGCATCCAGCAACGCATGATCGCGCGCCGCCTCGACGCCGGCGAGCGCGTCGTCGGCAAGAAGATCGGCGTCACCTCGCGCGCCGTGATGAACATGCTGGGCGTGTTCCAGCCCGACTTCGGCTACCTGCTCGACGGCATGGTCGTCGGCGAGGGCGAGTCGATCGACAGCACCACGCTCATCCAGCCCAAGGCCGAGGGCGAGATCGCCTTTCTGCTCAAGCGCGACCTCATGGGCCCCGGCATCGGCAACGCCGACGTGCTGGCCGCCACCGAGTGCGTGATGCCCTGTTTCGAGATCGTCGATTCGCGCATCCGCGACTGGAAGATCCAGATCGCCGACACCGTGGCCGACAACGCCTCCTGCGGCGTGTTCGTGCTCGGCGACCACGCGGTCGACCCGCGCCGCATCGACCTGGCCACCTGCGGCATGGTGCTGGAGAAGAACGGCGAAATCATCGCCACCGGCGCGGGCGCCGCCGCGCTCGGCTCGCCGGTGAACGCGGTCGCGTGGCTGGCCAACACGCTCGGTGCGCTGGGCATCGGGCTCAAGGCGGGCGAGGTGATCCTGTCGGGCGCGCTCGCCGCGATGTTCCCCGCCAAGGCCGGCGACAACTTCCGCGTCTCGATCGGCGGCCTCGGCGGCTGCTCGGTGCGCTTCCACTGAAGGAGACAACCTCATGACGACAACAACCAAGATCAAGTGCGCGCTGATCGGCCCCGGCAACATCGGCACCGACCTGCTCGCCAAGCTGCAGCGCAGCCCGGTGCTCGAACCCGTGTGGATGGTGGGCATCGACCCCGAATCCGACGGCCTCAAGCGTGCCCGCGAGATGGGCCTGAAGACCACGGCCGAGGGCGTGGACGGCCTGCTGCCACATGTGCAGGCCGACGGCGTGCAGATTGCGTTCGACGCCACCAGCGCCTACGTGCATGCCGAGAACAGCGCCAAGCTCAACGCGCTCGGTGTGCTCATGATCGACCTCACGCCCGCGGCCATCGGTCCGTTCTGCGTGCCGCCGGTCAACTTGAAGAGCCTGCTGATGGAAGGCGGCGCGCGGCCGGCCAACGTCAACATGGTCACCTGCGGCGGGCAGGCCACCATCCCGATGGTGGCGGCCGTGTCGCGCGTGCAGCCCGTGGCCTACGGCGAGATCGTGGCCACCGTGTCGAGCCGTTCGGTCGGCCCGGGCACGCGCAAGAACATCGACGAATTCACGCGCACCACGGCCGGTGCGGTCGAGCGCGTGGGCGGCGCGGCCAAGGGCAAGGCGATCATCATCGTCAACCCGGCCGAGCCGCCGCTGATCATGCGCGACACGGTGCACTGCCTCACCGAAGGCCCACCCGACGAGGCGCGCATCACGGCCTCGGTGCACGAAATGATTGCCGAGGTGCGCAAGTACGTGCCGGGCTATAAGCTCGTGAACGGACCCGTCTTCGACGGCAACCGCGTGTCGATCTACCTGGAGGTGGAAGGCCTGGGCGACTACCTGCCCAAGTACGCCGGCAACCTCGACATCATGACCGCCGCCGCGGCGCGCACGGCCGAAATGTTCGCCGAAGCGATGCTCGCCAGCCTCCCGCAACCCGAGCCCGCCGTGGCCTAGGAGCACCCCCATGACCACCACGACGAACACGAATCTGAAGGGCCGCCGCGTCACCCTGCACGACATGACGCTGCGCGACGGCATGCACCCCAAGCGCCACCTGATGACGCTCGAACAGATGACGCACATCGCCTGCGGGCTCGACGAAGCGGGCGTGCCGCTGATCGAGGTGACGCACGGCGACGGCCTGGGCGGCAGCTCGGTCAACTACGGCTTTCCCGCGCATTCCGACGAGGAGTATTTAGGCGCCGTGATCCCGCTGATGAAGCAGGCGAAGGTGTCGGCGCTTCTGATTCCCGGCATCGGCACCGTGGACCACCTGCGCATGGCGCACGGTCTGGGCGTGCACACCGTGCGCGTGGCCACGCACTGCACCGAGGCCGACGTGTCCGAGCAGCACATCACCATGGCGCGCCGGCTCGGCATGGACACGGTGGGCTTTCTCATGATGGCCCACATGGCCTCGCCCGAGATGCTGGTGCGCCAGGCGTTGCTCATGGAAGGCTACGGCGCCAACTGCATCTACGTGACCGACTCGGCGGGCCACATGCTGCCGGACGATGTCACGGCGCGCGTCGGCGCGGTGCGCGCGGCGCTCCAGCCCGACACCGAGCTGGGCTTTCATGGCCATCACAACCTCGCGATGGGCGTGGCCAATTCGGTCGCGGCCGTTGCGGCCGGCGCCAGCCGCATCGACGCCGCCGCCGCAGGCCTGGGCGCGGGCGCGGGCAACACGCCGATGGAGGTGTTCGTGGCGGTGTGCGACCGCATGGGCATCGAGACCGGCGTCGATGTGTTCCGCATCCAGGACGTGGCCGAGGACCGCGTGGTGCCGATCATGGACCACATGATCCGTGTCGACCGCGACTCGCTCACGCTGGGCTACGCGGGCGTGTACTCGAGCTTCCTGCTGTTCGCCAAGCGCGCCGAGAAGAAGTACGGCGTGCCCGCGCGCGAGATCCTGGTGGAGCTGGGGCGGCGCGGCATGGTCGGCGGCCAGGAAGACATGATCGAAGACACGGCCATCACGCTGGCCCGCGCACGCCAGGCCGTGCAGCAACCACAGGAAGGAGTCGCGGCATGAAGCTCGACAAGAACACCATCGCCGCGCTCGCCGAGCACCTGGAGACCTGCGAACTCGAAGCGCGCGACACGCCCAAGATCACCGACGAACATCCCGAGATGGACTGGGACGACGCCTACGCCATCCAGAACGAGATCCGCCGCCGCAAGCTCGCGCGCGGCCACCGCATCATCGGGCTGAAGGCCGGGCTCACCTCGCACGCCAAGATGAAGCAGATGGGCGTGACCACGCCGGTCTTCGGCTTCATGGCTGACAACTACGCGCTGCCCGAAGGCGGCGAATGCAAGGTGAGCGAGCTCATCCATCCGAAGGTCGAGCCCGAGATCGCGTTCGTCACCAAGCGCGCGCTCAGCGGCCCGGGCTGCCACATCGGCGCCGTGCTCGCGGCCACCGACTTCGTGCTGCCGGGCATCGAGGTGATCGACAGCCGCTACCGCGACTTCAAGTTCGACTTGAAGAGCGTGGTGGCCGACAACACCTCGGCCTCGCGCTTCGTGGTGGGCGGACGCGCCGTGCCCGCGAGCGAGGTCGACCTGCGCACCGTGGGCATCGTGCTCGAGAAGAACGGCCAACCCGTGGCCTTCGGCGCGGGCGCCGCGGTGCTCGGCCACCCGGCCGCGGCGATTGCGATGCTGGCCAACCACCTGGGCGCGCGCGGCGAGGAGATTCCGGCGGGCACGCTGATTCTTTCGGGTGGCATCACCGAGGCCGTGGCCGTGCAGGCGGGCGATGCCGTCACGCTGAAGGTGCAGGGCATGGGCTGCGTGGGCCTGCGCTTCGTCTGATCTGCATCAAGCACTGAAGAACCGAACAGGAGTACACGATGCCCTTTGCACAGATCTACCTCATCGAAGGCCGCACCGAAGAACAGAAGCGCGTGCTGATCGAGAAAGTGACCCGCGCCATCGTCGAGGCCGTCGACGCGCCGAAGGAGAACGTGCGCGTGTGGCTGCACGACATGCCCAAGGAAAACTGGGGCATCGGCGGCGTGTCCGCCAAAGACCTCGGACGCTGACCGCTTCGCGCTGCGGCGCTGTCTTCTTCAAGGCCCTTGCGAGTCGCTGACTCGCGAGGGCCTTGTGCTTTGTACGAACTCCTGGGGGCTTTGTTCACAGTTTCGCCCTGTGCCTATGTCTGCCGCACCCGCTTTCGGACTCGTCCGATGGATGGGACGGGACCGTCTTCCTAAAGTCATCGGTCAACAAACCGTATGAGCTGGCGCCGCGCGTGCGCGTGCCGCTGCGGTCCCGTTTTTCATTCAGCAAGCACTAGGAATTACATGGCAACGAAGAAGACGAAGGTCGTCGTCAACAGCAACGGCAGGAACATCGATCACACGGTGGAAGCGGCAGCGAACGGCAAGGCGCCGGTCCGCATCAAGGTCCAGAAGGGCGCGAAGTACCTGCTCAAGGGCGACGACGGTTTTGCGCCCGAGAACGTGACGCTCACGCGCGTGGGCAACGACCTGCAGATCACGCTCGAAGGCGAGACGAGCCCGGGCCTGGTGCTCGAGGGCTACTACGCGCAATCGGAACCCGTGGGCCTGTACGGCGTGGCCGAGGACGGCCAGCTGTACGCCTACGCGCGCACCGATGGCGCGGGCGACATCTACGCGCTGGCCGAAGGCCAGTCGGCGCCCGTGGCGCTGGGCGGCGATTCGTACGGCGCGGGTGCGCCGTACCTGGCCGGCACCGAAGCGGCCGCCGGCAACGACTTCTTCGGCGGCATGTTGCCCCTGCTGATGACTGGCGGCCTGGCCGCGCTCGGCCTCGGCGCCATTGCCGCGGCCAGCGGCAGCGATGGTGAAACCGCGCCGAGCCTTCCCCCCGTGCTGCCTCCGCCCGACGTGCGTCCCCCCGGCAAGCCCGGCTTCGACGGCATTGGCGGTGCCTACGACGACGTCGGCCCCATCAAGGGCCAGATCCAACCCGGCGGCCAGACCGACGACACACGACCTGATTTTTTCGGAACCGGCACCCCCGGCAATACCATCACCATGTACGACAACGGCAAAGAAATCGGCAAGACCCTTGTGGACGGCAACGGCGCGTGGCACTTCACGCCACCGAAGGACCTGAGCGAGGGCAACCATTCCATCACCATCACCGAGAGCGATCCAGCCGGCCGTGAAGGCGAGCCTTCGGATCCGTTCGAGTTCGCCGTCGACACCACCCCGCCGCCCAAGCCCGAGTGGGACGGCGGCAGCAGCGAAGGCCCCGGCGCCGTCATCGACGACGTGGGCCCCATCAAGGGCCGCGTGCCCCCGGGCGGCGCGACGGACGACCAGCGTCCCGAGTTCAACGGCCAGGGCACCCCGGGCGACACCATCATCGTGCAGGACCACGGCAAGGAAATCGGCCGCGTCGAAGTGGACGGGGACGGCGTGTGGACCTTCACGCCGCCGACCGACCTGAGCGAGGGCGAGCACTCCATCACCATCGTCGAGCGCGACCCCGCGGGCAACGAGAGCGAGCCCTCCGACCCGTTCGATTTCGTCGTCGACATCACCCCGCCCGCGCAGCCCCAGGTGGGCGGCGCCAACGACAACATGGGCGAGTACCAGGGCCCCATCACCCCGGGTGGCGTCACCGACGACCGCCAGCCCGAGTTCCATGGCGAAGGCACGCCGGGCGACACCATCGTCATCAAGGACGGTGACACCGTGATCGGCACCACCGACGTGGACGAGAACGGTGCCTGGACCTTCACGCCCTCGACCGACCTGAAGGAGGGCGACCACTCCATCACCGTCATCGCGCGCGACCCGGCCGGCAACGAGAGCAAGCCCTCCGACCCCTTCGATTTCGAGATCGACGTGACCCCGCCCGATGCCAGCAAGCTGGCCATCACGGGCGTGGCCGACGACGTGGGCGAAGTCACGGGCAACGTGGCTTCGGGCGGCAAGACCGACGACAGCCGTCCGCTGCTCAGCGGCACCGGCACGGCCGGCGACACCATCATCGTGACCGTCAAGGACAGCACGGGCAGCCGCGAGCTCGGCCGCGCGATCGTGGAGGCCGACGGCAAGTGGACGCTGCGAGTGAGCACGCCGCTCCTGCAAGGCAAGAACGAGTTCACCGCCATCGAGATGGACCCCACGGGCAACCACACCGCGCCCACCGCGCCCTACACCGTGATCCTGGACAGCGTGCCGCCGAGCGTGCCGGTGATCCAGAACGTGCAGGACGACGTGGGCCCGCAAACGGGCATGCTGCAGAAGGGCCAGGTCACCGACGACGCCCGGCCGACCATCATCGGCACCGCGCAAGCGGGCAACACCATCAAGGTCTACGACGGCACGAAGCTGCTGGGCCAGACCGTGGCCGACGCCAACGGCAAGTGGAGCATCACGCCTGAAGCCGACCTGGCCGACGGCACGCACAACATCACCGCCACGGCCACCAACCCGGTGGGCCAGACCAGCGACGCCACCGGCATCTGGAACTTCGTGGTCGACGCCACGCCGCCGGGCCAGGTCACCGACCTCGTCGTGACCGACGACGTGGGTGGCAAGGTGGGCGCGCTGAAGGAAGGCGAGACCACCGACGACGACCGTCCCACCTTCAGCGGCAAGGCCGAGCCGGGCACCACCGTGAACGTGTACGACAACGGCACCAAGATCGGCGAAGCGCCGGTGGACGAGAACGGCGACTGGAGCTTCACGCCCACCGCCCCGCTGACCAGCGGCGAGCACGCCTTCACCACCGAAGTGGTCGACCAAGCCGGCAACAGCAGCGGCCAGGGCGATGCGCTGAATGTGGTGGTGGACGCCATTCCTGGCGTCGTGACCCTCGGCAAGCTGATCGACGACCAGGGCACGATCCAGGGCGCCATCGCCCCCAACGGAAGCACTGACGACGCGCGCCCCGAAATCCAGGGCACGGGCAAGCCCGGCAGCACCGTCAAGGTGTACGACGGCGCGACCCTGCTGGGCGAGACGACGGTCAAGCCCGACGGCACGTGGAGCGTCACGCCCGAGACGGCATTGGCCGACGGCGCGCACAGCATCACCGTGACCGCGACCGACAAGGCCGGCAATGTGAGCGAACCGACCCAGGCGTTCAACTTCACGGTGGACACCGTGCCTCCGACCACGCCGAGCATCGAATCGGCGCTGGACGACGTGGGCGCCAAGCAAGGCGCGCTGGCCAACGGCGGCATGACGGACGACCCGTCGCCCACGCTGTCGGGCAAGGCCGAAGCGGGCAGCACCGTGACCATCAATGACAACGGCGCCTTCCTGGGCAAGGTCGTGGCCGACGCCGAAGGCAACTGGAGCTACACGCCCACCACGCCGCTCAACGAAGGCGAGCACAAATTCACCGTCAGCGCCACCGACAAGGCAGGCAACACGAGCGCGCCTTCGGCCGAGTTCGTGCTGACCACCGACTACACGCCGCCGGACCCCAGCAAGCTGGCGATCACCGGCGTGGAAGACGACGTGGGCGGCATCACGGGCAACGTGGCCTCGGGCGAGAAGACCGACGACAGCCGTCCCGCGATCAGCGGCACCGGCACGGCCGGCGACACCATCATCGTGATGGTCAAGGACAGCACGGGCAGCCGCGAGCTCGGCCGCACGATCGTGGAGGCCAACGGCAAGTGGACGCTGCAGGTGACCACGCCGCTGCTGCAAGGCAGCAACGAGTTCGCCGCCATCGAAGTGGACCCCGCAGGCAACGCGACCGCACCGAGCGCGTCGTACATCGTGATCCTGGACAGCGTGCCGCCGAGCGTGCCCGTGATCCAGAACGTGCAGGACGACGTGGGCGTGCTCCAGGGCATGCTGCAAAAGGGCCAGGTCACCGACGACGCGCGGCCGACCATCATCGGCACCGCGCAAGCGGGCAACACCATCAAGGTCTACGACGGCACGAAGCTGCTGGGCGAGACTGTGGCCGACGCCAACGGCAAGTGGAGCGTCACGCCGACGGCCGACCTGGCCGACGGCACGCACAACATCACCGCCACGGCCACCAACCTGGTGGGCCAGACCAGCGACGCCACCGGCATCTGGAACTTCGTGGTCGACACCGCGCCTCCGGGCCAGGTGACCGACTTCGTGGTCACCGACGACGTGGGCGGTAAGCAGGGTCCACTGAAGGACGGCGACACAACTGACGACAACAGGCCCACCTTCAGTGGCAAGGCCGAGCCTGGAAGCACGGTCAATCTGTATGACGGCGACATCAAGATCGGTGACGTCGTGGCCGACCCGGACGGCAACTGGAGCTTCACGCCCAGCGTCCCACTGAGCGACGGTGAACACGCCCTGAGCACCGAGGTCGTGGATTCCGCTGGCAACAGCAGCGGCAAGGGCCCGGTGATGAACATCATCCTGGACATCTCGAAGGTGGAAGTCTCGATCAGCAAGCTGGTGGACGACCAGGGCACCGTGACGGGCGCCATTGCCGCCAACGGCACGACCGATGACAAGCGTCCCGAGATCCAGGGCACGGGCAAGGCCGGCAGCACCATCAAGGTGTACGACGGTTCGACCCTGGTGGGCGAGACCGTGGTCAAGGCCGACGGCACGTGGAGCGTCACGCCCACGGCCGACCTGGGTGAAGGCGCGCACGCCATCACCGCCACGGCCACCGACAAGGCCGGCAACACGAGCGAGCCGACGGCTGCGTTCAACTTCACTGTGGACACCGTCGCGCCGACCGCACCGAGCATCGAGTCGGTCACGGACGACGTGGGGTCCAAGCAAGGTGCATTGGTCAACGGCGGCTTGACGGACGATCCGTCGCCCACGCTGTCGGGCAAGGCCGAAGCGGGCAGCACCGTGACCATCAATGACAACGGCGCCTTCCTGGGCAAGGTCGTGGCCGACGCCAACGGCAACTGGGTGTACACGCCCACCACGCCGCTGGCAGAAGGCGAACACAAATTCACCGTCACCGCCACCGACAAGGCGGGCAACACGAGCGCGCCTTCGGCCGAGTTCGTGGTGACCACCGACTACTCGCCGCCGGACGCCAGCAAGCTGGCCATCACGGGCGTGGAAGACGACGTGGGCGGCATCACGGGCAACGTGGCCTCGGGCGCGACGACGGACGACAGCCGCCCGGTCATCAGCGGCACCGGCACGGCCGGCGACACCATCATCGTGATGGTCAAGGACAGCACGGGCACCCACAAGCTGGGCGAAGCGCCCGTGGGCCCCGATGGCAAGTGGACGCTGCAGCTGACCACGCCGCTGCTGGAAGGCAGCAACGAGTTCACCGCGATCGAAGTGGACCCCGCAGGCAATGCGACCGCACCGAGCGCGTCGTACACCGTGATCCTGGACAGCGTGCCGCCGAGCGTGCCCGTGATCCAGAACGTGCAGGACGATGCAGGCCCGAAGACGGGCATGCTGCAAAAGGGCGAAGTCACCGACGACGCCCGGCCGACCATCATCGGCACGGCGCAGGCCGGCACCACCGTGAAGGTCTACGACAACGGCACCCAGATCGGTGAAGTCGTGGCCGACGCCAACGGCAAGTGGAGCGTCACGCCTGAAGCCAACCTGGCCGACGGCACGCACAACATCACCGCGACGGCCACGAACTCCGTGGGCCAGACCAGCGACGCCACCGGCATCTGGAACTTCGTGGTCGACACCGCGCCTCCGGGTCCGGTGACGGGCCTCGAGGTGCTGGACGACGTGGGTGCCAAGACGGGTCCGCTCGCCAATGGCGACACCACCGACGACACCAAGCCCACCTTCAACGGCAAGGCCGAGCCGGGCGCGACCGTGAAGGTCTACGACAACGGCACGCTGCTGGGCAGCGCGCCGGTCGATGGCAACGGCGACTGGAGCTTCACGCCGAACGCGCCGCTGGCGAACGGGCCGCACGCGCTCACCACCGAGGTGGTGGACCCGGCGGGCAACAGCAGCGGACAGGGCGCGCCCCTGAACATCGTGGTCGACAACTCGGGCGTGACGGTGTCGATCGACACGCTGCTGGACGACCAGGGCACCAACAAGGGCAGCATCGCGCTCAACGGAACCACTGACGACACCCGCCCTGAAATCCAGGGCACGGGCAAGGCCGGCAGCACCGTGAAGGTGTACGACGGTTCGACCCTGCTGGGCGAGACCGTGGTCAAGGCCGACGGCACGTGGAGCGTCACGCCCACGGCCGGCCTGGGTGAAGGCGCGCACGCCATCACCGCCGTCGCCACCGACCTGGCGGGCAACGTGAGCGAGCCGACCAAGCCGTTCAACTTCACCGTGGACACCGTGCCGCCGACCGCGCCGAGCATCGACGCGGCAGCAGACGACGTGGGCGCCAAGCAGGGTGCGCTGGTCAGCGGCGGCGTGACGGACGACCCGTCGCCCACGCTCTCGGGCAAGGCCGAAGCCGGCAGCACCGTGGTCGTGTACGACAACGGAACCTGGCTGGGCAAGGTCGTGGCCGACGCCGAAGGCAACTGGAGCTACACGCCGACCACGCCGCTGGCAGAGGGCGAGCACAAGTTCACCGTCACCGCCACCGACAAGGCGGGCAACACGAGCGCGCCTTCGGCCGAGTTCGTGCTGACCACCGACTACACGCCGCCCCCGGCGTCGGCTGCGACGCTGAGCGACGACGCCGGCGAGATCAAGGGGCCGATCACCAGCGGTACCGTCACCGACGACGACACCCCGACCTATGCGGGCAAGACCGAGCCGAACGCCACCGTGGTCATCTATGACGACGGCAAGGAAATCGACAGGGTGCAGGCCAATGCCACGGGCGACTGGAGCTTCACGCCGTCCACGCCGCTGGCACCGGGCGCGCACAGCTTCAGCAACGCCGTGATCGACGTGGCCGGCAACGTGAGCCAGCCGGGCGCGGCCATCGACTTCACCGTTGATGTGCAACCCGCGACCATCAGCATCGCCGGCGCGACCGACAACACCGGCGACATCCTCGGCGAGATCGCCAAGGGCGGCGTCACCGACGACGCCACCCCGACCCTGCACGGCAAGGCCACCCCGGGCGGCACCGTGAAGGTCTACGACGGCACCACCGTGCTGGGCTCGGTCGTGGCCGACGCCAACGGAGACTGGAGCCTCACGCCGGCCACCGCGCTGCGCGAAGGCGCGTACGAACTGAGCGCCACCGTGACCACGGCGGCGCACGGCGAGAGCGCGAAGACGGCGGTGTTCGACTTCACCGTCGACTTCACCGCGCCGGGCGCGCCGACCATCGTGGCGGTGCTCGACGACGTGGGCAGCATCACCGTCAACGTGGTGCAGGGCGGCGTCACCGACGACACCCGGCCGCAGTTCAAGGGCAAGGCCGAGCCGGGCAGCACCGTGAAGGTCTACGACGGCGGCACGCTGCTGGGCGAGACCACGGCCAACGCCGCGGGCGACTGGAGCGTCACGCCGACCACGCCGCTGGTCAACGGCGCGCACAACGTCACGGCCACCGCCATCGACAAGGCCGGCAACCTGAGTGCGCCGTCGGCCGCCTTCGACTTCACCGTCGACGCGACGCCGCCGGCCAAGCCGACCATCGTGTCGGTGGTCGACGACGTGGGCAGCATCCAGGGCGAAGTGACGCTGAACGGCGTCATCGACGACCCGCGCCCTGACTTCTCGGGCAAGGCCGAGCCCAACAGCACTGTGGTCATCTATGACAAGGGTGTGGAGGTCAAGCGCGTGCCTGTCGATGCGTCGGGCAACTGGACCTGGACGCCGACGACGGCGCTGAACAACGGCGTGCACACCATCACCGTGAAGGCCGTCGACCAGGCGGGCAACCTCAGCGCGCCGTCGGATGCCTTCGGCTTCACGGTGTCCACCGTGCCGCCGCCCAAGCCGGTCATCGTGTCGGTGTACGACGACGTGGGCGGCGAGCAGGGCGACCTGTACAGCGGCGACTTCACCGACGACACCCAGCCCCTGGTCACGGGCAAGGCCGAGGCCAACAGCACCGTCATCGTCTTCAACAACGGTGTGGAGGTGACGCGCGTGGAGTCCGATGCCTCGGGCAAATGGACGTACACGCCGGCCGCGCCGCTGGCCGACGGTGGCCACAGCATCAGCGCGATCGTGATCAACAAGGCGGGCGTGTCCAGCGTGCCTTCGGCGGCGTTCGGGTTCACGGTGGATGCGACGGCGCCGGCTGCGCCGACCATCGAGACGGTCTACGACGACGTCGGCGCGACCGGCAACGTGGTCAATGGCGGAACTACCGATGACGGAAAGCCCGACTTCAAGGGCAAGGCCGAAGCGAACAGCACCGTGATCATCAAGGACAACGGTGTGGAAATCGAACGTGTGCAAGCCGATGCCAATGGCGACTGGACCTTCACGCCAGCAACGGCGCTGAGCAACAGCGCGCACAGCATTAGCGTCGTCGCCATGGATAAGGCAGGAAATACCAGTGCTTCGTCCAATGGTTTCAATTTCACTGTTTCTCCGTATACAAGCGGAACGGAGGATTTCGCATCGGAAGCAACCGGACTTATTTCTTCAAGCAGAACCATGTCTTCCGGTTTGACTGTGAAGGTGTTGTCGGGAAGCGTGCATGTGCACGATCAAGTGAATTGGGGTGTCGGAAAAACCTTGTACATGGACAGTCCTGCCTCTCAGGTTCTGTTTGATGTGCCCGGGCTGGCAAGGAAAGTCTCGTTTGATATCGTCACCTCGGAAAATGCCGGCAACTATGTTGAATTCATAAATGGGAGCGGAAAGGTCATTGGAAGGACTGACTTTCCGGTGAATTCGCAGGTTGTGAATTATTCGTTTACTGCTCCGGCCGGAGAGGCAATCGATGGCTTCAGAGTGACCACGATCCAAGAGGGAAATGGTCTGTTCGTAGACAACATTGTCTGGTCCGAATCTGCAAGTGCCTTCTCTTCCTCGGTGAGCAGCTCCATCGAGGGGGCGGAAGAGGTGATCGTGCATGCGGGCTACGGTGCCGACGTGCCTGACCAAGCGCTCACCGAGAGCGACGACATGATCATCGCCAGGCTCGGCTTTGCCGACCGCCTCGAAGGCGGCGCCGGCAACGACACCTTCGCGAAGGTGGGCACGGGCGACACGGTGCATGGCGGTGCGGGCGACGACGTCATCCGCGTCCACAGCGGCGACTTCGCCCACATCGACGGCGGCCTGGGTGTCGACACCCTGGTGATGGACGGCAAGGCGATGCACATCGACCTGTCGGCCCTCGGCCTGAAGGTGCAGGGCGTGGAGAAGTTCGACCTGGGCGCGGGCGGCAACACGCTGGCGCTGAGCACGCACGACGTGCTGGCCGGCGGCGCGCGCGACATGGTCGTGGCCGACGGCAAGGTGCAGATGCTGGTCAACGGCGCCAACGGCGAAGTCGACCTGCTCGGCGGCACCCACGGCGACGACGGCTGGACGCAGGGCGGCAACGCCACGGTGGGCGGTGTGACGTACGGCGTCTACACCAACCTGGCCGGCACGGCCGAGCTGCTGGTCGAGGACAAGGTCCACGTGACCATCCTGTAAGGCCGTAGATCGGCAACGCGGCGCAACCACAGCGCCGCGCATGACGCGGCAGCTGCCGGTGCGGCTGCCGCGTTTCTTTTGGACTTGTGCCGTTGTCGACGACTTTGTGCGCGATTTCGGCACCGACCTACGCCTTCGTACCCGGCTTTCAGATTCGTCCGATGGCCCGGCCCGACGGCGATTTCTAGAGTAGGCCACCCCTCAAAACGCTGGATCGCGCTGCGCTTGTTTCGCGTGCCGATCCGGTCTTCCTTTCCCATTTCAGAGCATAGGAATCCCATGACATTCGAACAGACGAACGTCACCCCCCACGCGACCATCGCCCCCGCCATGAGCGCAGGCGCATCGACCTTCGCGCCCCTTCCTCCTTCGGTGGGCGGCGCCGCCGACGACGCCGGCGACATCCTGGGCAGCATCGCCCCCGGTGGCGTCACCGACGACCGCCAACCCGAATTCCGCGGCCAGGGCACGCTGGGCGACACCATCGTCATCCGTGACAACGGCACCGAGATCGGCACCACCGAAGTCGCCGAAGACGGCACCTGGACCTTCACGCCCTCGACCGACCTGCTCGAAGGCCTGCACGCCATCACCATCGTCGCGCGCGACAGCAGTGGCAACGAGAGCGCGCCTTCGCCCGCGTTCAATTTCGAGATCGACGTGACCCCGCCCGACGCCAGCCGGCTGAACGTCAGCGGCTTCACGGACAACGTGGGCGGGGTCACCGGCAACGTGATCTCGGGCGGCACCACCGATGAAACGCGCCCGCTGCTCAGCGGCATCAGCAACGGCACGCCCGGCCACACCGTCACCGTGATGGTGAAAGACGCCACCGGCACCCATGAACTGGGCCAGGCCACCATCGGCGAAAACGGCCAGTGGACCTTCCAGGTCGACACCCCGCTGGCCCCTGGCCTGAACACCTTCATGCTCGTGGAGCGCGATGCCGCCGGCAACGAGACCATGCCGACCGGGCGCTACAAGGTGACCGTCAGCACCGACAAGCCGAACGCGCCCGTGATCGACAGCGTGTTCGACGACGTGGGCGGCCAGCAGGGCGACCTGCACAGTGGTGACTTCACCGACGACACCCAGCCCCTGGTCACGGGCAAGGCCGAGGCCAACAGCACCGTCATCGTCTTCAACAACGGTGTGGAGGTGACGCGCGTGCAGTCCGATGCCTCGGGCAAATGGACCTACATGCCGGCGACCCCGCTGGCCGACGGCGGCCACAGCATCAGTGCGATCGTGATCAACAAGGCGGGCGTGTCCAGCGTGCCTTCGGCGGCGTTCGGGTTCACGGTGGACACGACGGCGCCGGCCAAGCCGACGATCACCAGCGTGTATGACGATGTAGGCGCCATCCAAGGCAACGTGGCCAGCGGCGGCGCCACCGACGACGCCAAGCCGACCCTCAGCGGCAAGGCCGAGGCGAACAGCATCGTGATCGTCTACGACAAGGGTGTCGAGATCGACAGCGTAACGGTCAATGCCTTGGGCGACTGGACGTACACGCCGGCCACGGCGCTGGTCGACGGTGCGCACAGCATCACGGTGGCGGGGGCGGACAAGGCGGGCAACACAAGTGCGCAATCGGGTGCGTTCGACCTGACCGTGGATACGACGCCGCCGTGGAGTAGTCCGACCGGAACCTTGGTACAGCACCAAAACTACTATGGCTCGTCGGCTGTTCAAATACGCAGCTACGACGACGTCACTCTTCGAGCAGGGGATTTCATTGTGATCCGGAACGGGGCAGGAACCACTTTCTATCCGGTTCAGCCGCATCACCTGCAAGTGGCGAACCCAAAAGAGCCTGTTAAGACCCTATTTTTCGAAGTCTACTTCCCCTTTAATGGGCCGCTGTATTTCGCATTCGCCGATGCACTGGGGAATATGACCGGATTTAGTCCGGCCATCAAGGATGGCATCGTCAATGGCAATTGGGACCAGCCGCTGGGAATACCTTCAGCTTTCAACGTCGCGATGGGGAGCAGCGAGGTTATGGGTGGCCTGACTCAGGTCGACACCGAGCGCGACAACACGGCCGTCAATCAGACTGATTCCACGGGTCAACTGGCGACCAGCAGCAACGTCGTCCATGCAGGCCATGACGTAGACGTGCTCAACCACGCGACCCAGGCCTGGACCGAGAGCGACGACACGATCATCGCCAGGCTCGGTTATGCCGACCGCCTCGAAGGTGGCGCCGGCAACGACACCTTCACGAAGGTGGGCACGGGCGACACGGTGCACGGCGGTGCGGGCGACGATGTCATCCGCGTCAACAGCGGCGACTTCGCACGCATCGACGGCGGCCTGGGTGTCGACACCCTGGTGATGGACGGCAA